>NZ_BMCN01000001.1 GCF_014635205.1 Jeotgalicoccus aerolatus | reverse complement strand
GCGGAGAGGCCACACCTGTTCCCATGTCGAACACAGCAGTTAAGCTCTCCAGCGCCGATGGTAGTTGGACTGACGTCCCGCAAGAGTAGGACGCTGCCAGGCTAATATTTTTATTTATTATTCCACAGTAGCTCAGTGGTAGAGCTATCGGCTGTTAACCGATCGGTCGTAGGTTCGAGTCCTACCTGTGGAGCCATTTTTTTGTCTGGCCCGTTGGTCAAGCGGTTAAGACACCGCCCTTTCACGGCGGTAACACGGGTTCGAGTCCCGTACGGGTCACCATTTAATTCAATAGTTCAATATGGAGAATTAGCTCAGCTGGGAGAGCATCTGCCTTACAAGCAGAGGGTCGGCGGTTCGAGCCCGTCATTCTCCATTTTTTGTCTGGAAGGGTAGCGAAGTGGCTAAACGCGGCGGACTGTAAATCCGCTCCTTCGGGTTCGGCAGTTCGAATCTGCCCCCTTCCACCATAGATTTTGGGCTGTAGCCAAGCGGTAAGGCAACGGGTTTTGGTCTCGTGACGCGAAGGTTCGAATCCTTCCAGCCCAGTATAATTATTTTATTTAGAGCCATTAGCTCAGTTGGTAGAGCATCTGACTTTTAATCAGAGGGTCGCAGGTTCGAATCCTGCATGGCTCATCATCGAACACTTACTTTTGTAGGTGTTCTTTTTTTATGCATAATTTTATTTTAAATTTATATTTATAAGCACTTGTATAAAAGCGCTTTCTTTAGTATATTGTTACTAGACAAAGGAATAGGTTATGGGGGGATGTCAGTGGTTAAAATAGACATCATAGGCGCACCGACAGCATTTGGGCAGCCAAAGTTAGGGGTATCTTTGGGACCGGATGCGGTGCGTTTTTCAGGATTAGAGGAGAATTTAAAAAGTTTAGGTCATGATGTTTCAGATCTCGGAAATGTATACGGAAATTATAAAACGGTTTACCGTAAAGACAATGTTAAAGATGGCCAGGGATTAATCAATTTTGATGAAGTCAGAGACTTCAGTGAACACTTATCACAAGCTGTAGACAATACTTTAAAGAATAAGAGATTTCCATTTGTTATTGGCGGAGATCACAGCCTGTCAATCGGCTCAGTCAGCGCAGTAAGTCATCACTACAGTAATCTCGGTGTTTTATGGATTGATGCGCACGGTGATATTAACAGCAGTGATACGTCTCCAAGTGGAAATATCCACGGCATGCCTTTAGGTGTCCTTTTAGGCGAGGGCAATGAAGCATTGGTAAACATTAATCATAAAGGTGCAAAACTTAAACATGAAAATATTGTTTTAGTTGGAGTACGTGATCTGGATGCCGGTGAAAAAGCCTATATTAAAAAGCACGGTATTAAATGTTACACTATGAGTGATGTTGCGAGATTGGGTCTCGATACAGTCATCACTAAAGCTTTGAAACATTTGCAGGAATGCGATGGTATTCATTTATCGCTTGATGTGGACAGCCTGGACCCGATGGAAATGCCGGGAACAGGAACTAAAGTCGACGGCGGAATATTTTTATCGGATATGCTTTTAGCTTTAAATATACTGAGTAAAACTGAACAGCTTGTATCAGCAGACTTAGTTGAAGTGAATCCGCTGCTTGATAACCGCAATAAAACAGCAGTTAAAGCAGTGACATTGGCAGAGTACATATTTGGGCAAAGCCAAATTTAAACACAGAAGCAGTGATGCTTCTCTTATATATTCAATACATAGACAGCATACTCATCAGCAGTAGCTGTTTCTTTTTTGGAAATTTTTCTCTGTTCTTTATCGGATAAAAGCTTACTGAAATTTTCATAGTCAGCATTGTTCATTTTAATATTATATACAGCGGGTGCTGCTTGCTGATCTGTATGATTAAAATTAAAAATATTGGCAGACGGTATAATCTTTCTTGCCGCAGGCTGGTAAAATTTTTGGATAATGCTATTTTTTTCTTCAGTGTGATGAATAGTGATAATATTATGGGACAGGAGCTGATTTAAATGGTAATGAACTTTAGCTCTCGGCAAGGCGAGTGTGTCGGCAAGCATCTGTCCGGTTTTCGGGCCATCTGCCATAAGAGAAAGCAGCTGTATTCTAAAGGGATCACTGATCGACTTAAGCTGTTCCAGCTCAGTAATGACAAGCAATGGTTTCATCAATATCCTCCGTGTAATTTTTCTTTTATTATCATGTAAAATGTAAATATAGTCAATTAAACAGATTTTAAATAATGTGAATATTTGTTACACATTTGTGAATTTGGTATTATTAAAATGTTAAGTACTTAGGGGGATGAGTATGATAGGTCAAAGAATTAAAGAGATACGCAACAATAACAATCTAACTCAGGAAGAGCTCGCGGACGGGATCATCTCCCGCACTTATTTAAGTCTGATTGAAAAAGGTACAGTCCAGCCGTCGACCAATGTATTAGTCAAGCTGAGCAAACGTTTGAACTGTACTGTGAATGACTTCATGGCAGAAGTTTCACATTTTAAATATAATAATTTTGAAATTCTGCGGGAAATCGGTCATTACGAATTAAAAGTAGACAACGGGGACTATGAAGCTGTAAAATATTTTATCGATAAAGAATATGAGCAGATTGAAGATGTGCCGCTGCCGGACAGCGGGAGAATACATTTAATTTATGCGCGTTACTACAAATTTAAACATGATTTAAAACGAACGCGCCTGCACACAGACAAGGCAATTCAGCAGCTGTCAACTGTCGCTGTGAACCAGCACTATGTCAATGCTGTGCTTCTGAAAGCCGAATTGCTGACAGAAGATGATGCAGTCAACGAAGCAATAGATATTCTGGAAGAAACCGTTTATCTGTTAACAAAATTTGATGAATTAAATGTTTCTGATATTAAATTACGATTTGCACTTGTAAAATGTTATATTATATTTAAACAGTATTACACTGCCTACAGACTGGTTACTGATATTAATCATATATCAGCCAGACTAAACGTGACTTATAAAGCAGACGACTTGAAAAAATTTGAAATATTTCTGCTCCTCCAGCTGGAAAGGTACGAAGAAGTACTGGAATTATCAGGGGAGAACAGCGAGTCAGAAATCAGCATTATGAGAGCATATAGTCTGTGGCAGCTGGACAAGGTAAAAGAAGCTGATCAATTATTAAAAGCGATACCAGAGCCTGCTAAGGACTCTTTCAGCATACCGCAAACAGGTAGTCTGTATAAAGAACTTACCGGGAGATTAGGTGGCTTATAACATAATAGAAAGGATAATCATTATGGAAACAGCCAACTTTTTTGATAATATCTCTACCTCTTTTGTCATAACCAGTATTATAGACATACTGATTATATGGTACGTTTTTTACTTAATACTGACAGTGATCAAAGGGACGAAAGCTGTACAGCTGATCAAAGGGATATTTTTCATAATTATTGGACGGGCATTAAGTAACTTTTTTGATTTAACAACGACGACACAGCTGTTCGATATGGTGCTGCAATGGGGGTTCCTTGCAGTCATCGTAATATTCCAGCCTGAATTAAGACGGGCGCTTGAACAGCTCGGGCGGGGCAGCCTGTTCAGAAGCAGCAGCGGCAACGAAGCTTCTGAATATGAAAAATTACGGCAGGATATGGTGACCGCAGTCCGTTACATGGCAAAACGCCGGATCGGGGCTTTAATCGTGCTGGAAAAAGAAACAGGACTAAAAGATTATATTGAAACGGGCGTACCGCTGTATTCGGAAATATCATCCCAGCTCTTAATCAATATATTCATTCCGAATACGCCGCTCCATGACGGTGCGATGATTATTCAGGGAGATAAAATTGCAACCGCTGGCAGCTATTTACCGCTGTCTGAAAGTAATAAAATTGCTAAAGATCTCGGGACGCGCCACAGGGCAGCTGTCGGTATTTCAGAAGTGACAGATGCATTTACCATTATTGTTTCAGAAGAGACAGGTAACATTTCCGTTACATACGATAGCAAACTATCTAAAGAGATTACCCTGGAAGAGTTGGAAGAATACCTTCAAAAACATTGGCTGATTGCATCCAGCAGTAAAGAAGGAGGCGGTTTATTTGCTCGAAAATAAACTAAGTGTAAGCATTGTTGCTTTGTTACTGGCACTGTTTATGTTCGTTAATGCGAATAATGTATTCGAGGATATGAACCTGTTTAATGATGAGGCTGAAAACCAGGAAAATACTGAGTTTATCGAAGGCGTGCCAGTAGAGGTGCTATACGATGAAGAATCTTATTACGTCTCAGGTGTACCGCAGGAAGTCACCGTGGAACTTGGCGGAGCGAACTCTAATGTTAAACGATTGCAGGCAACACGTAATTTTGAAGTGGTCTTAGACCTTAGAAACCGCGAACCTGGGGAGTATGAAGTCTTCTTTACTGTAAATGGACTGCCGGAAAATGTTTCGGGAACAGTCCAGCCGGAAACAGCGAATGTAACGATTCAAAATCTTGTCACTCAAACGTTTGAAGTGCAGGTTGAAGTCAGTGAAGGACGCGTCGGCTCCAGCTACCAGCTTGACTCTGTGAATGTTGAACCGTCGACTGTGACAGTTAGCGGTGGTGAAAGTACGATGAATCGTATACAATATGTACGTGCGATGATGACAGATACTTCAAGGATTACAGAGGAACGAGTCGAAGAAGCAGAGGTCAGCGCATTTGATGCACAGTATAATAAACTGGACGTAGAAATTGAACCGTCGACTGTTAGAATTGAAATTGACGTTAACGAATTGAGTAAGGAAGTACCTGTTTACCAGGAAACAACCGGTGAGGTTGCAGATGGAAACAGGCTATCGGATGTAGAATTAAATCATGATACAATTGAAATATATGGTGACAGAGAAACCTTAAGTTCGATCTCTTCTGTAACTGCAGAAGTCGATGTCGGCGGAATGTCATCATCTGGTAAGAAAGACGTCCGGCTTGAGTTGCCGGAAAATGTAACGAAAAGTGAACCTGCCGTACTTGAGGCAGATGTAACAATTGAAGAAGACGAATAATTGCTGCTTAAAAAGGAGATTACTATGGGAAAGTATTTTGGTACAGATGGAGTTAGAGGTATTGCAAACGAAGGATTAACCCCTGAACTGGCATTTAAATTAGGCCGTTTCGGCGGTTATACATTACTTGAAAAGGGCGAAGAGCATCCGCGCGTGTTAGTCGGCAGAGATACACGTATTTCTGGAGAGATGCTGGAATCTGCGCTCGTTGCAGGACTGTTATCAATCGGTGCTGAAGTCATGCGCTTGGGTGTCATTTCTACACCGGGAGTGGCTTACTTAACAAAAGAAATGGAAGCAAATGCAGGGGTCATGATTTCTGCATCACATAACCCGGTTGAAGACAATGGAATTAAATTTTTCGGACCGGATGGTTTTAAACTGACGGACGAACAGGAAAATGAAATCGAAGCGCTGCTGGACAGCGATGAAGATACACTACCTAGACCGACAGGCGTGTCTGTAGGAACAATTTCAGATTATTTTGAAGGCGGCCAGAAATATTTAAGTTACTTGAAATCAACAATTGATACAGATTTTGAAGGACTGAAAATTGGTCTTGACGGTGCCCACGGTTCAACATATCACCTGGGACCATATTTATTCGGAGATTTAGAAGCGGATACTGCAACTGTCGGCAGCAATCCGGATGGAACGAATATCAACGCTGAAGTCGGTTCAACACATCCGGAGAAACTTCAAGCACTCGTTAAAGAAGAAGAATGCGACTTCGGTCTTGCCTTTGACGGCGACGGCGACAGAATTATCGCAGTAGATGAAAACGGCGAAATCGTCGACGGCGACAAAATAATGTTCATCCTTGCTCAGTCTTTAAAAGAAAAAGGCCAGCTGAAAGATAATACTGTTGTATCGACAGTAATGAGTAACCTTGGATTCTATAAAGCAATTGAAGCAAACGGTATGAAGTCCGATAAAACTAAAGTCGGCGACAGATACGTCGTTGCTGAAATGCGTCAGGGCGGCTACTCACTCGGCGGTGAGCAATCGGGTCATATCGTTATGATGGACTATAATACGACTGGAGACGGTCTGTTAACAGGTATTCACCTGGCTGCAATTATTAAAGAATCAGGTAAAAAACTGAGTGAACTTGCAGCACAAGTCGAAACATTCCCTCAGGAGCTCGTAAACGTGCGTGTAAACGATAAACACAACGTGACGAACAATGAGGCAGTGAAAGAAATTATGAACGATGTTGAAGATCGTATGGCAGGTAACGGAAGAATTCTCGTCCGTGCTTCAGGAACAGAACCATTAGTCCGTGTAATGGTAGAAGCAGAAACTGAAGAACTTGCAGCGCAATACAGCAAAGAAATTGCTAAAGTTGTAGAAGCTGAAATGGGTCTCGACAAGTAAAATAAAAAAAGTGCTGTTTTCCATTTTGGAAAACAGCACTTTTTTCTTATCAAATACGGGATTAATAAACGGGCTCTGCTAAAAGCTCGCCCATATTAAAATCATTGATAAAATTAAATATGTATACACCTAATACTTGAAAACCAAAATATAAAGAAACGAGACACAGCAGGCTGAAAATAATATTTTCTGCAAAACTGCCGGTTCTGGTAGTGACAGGAAACCTCACTTTAAAACTAATCGGGAAAAACAGCTGAATCCCGCTTTTAGTTGCCATATCCAAAATATAGTGGCTGATCATTCCTGTGATTAGACCGAGTTTTATCGAGTCGTTTGGAAAAAAGTAGTCGACAAGAAAAGCGATCAAAACGATAAATAACAAGCTGTGTGTAAACGAACGGTGACCGAAGACGAAATTGATTAATTTCGACAGAACCGGAAACGTCTTACCAATCTTGCTGCCGCCGTGGCAAATATCGGGAAGTAAAGCCCCGGCAATGCCGGCGCCAATTAATAAAACAGGATCGGCGTATGTAAAATGAGCGACCGCCAGACTGGATGCGACACCACCGATGATATGAGTTTTACCCTTCATGATGCGACCTCCTCTGACCTGTATATTATAACACTTTTAAGACAAAAATATAACTTTTATCGAACATATATTTGGTAATGTTAAGTCATTGCTTGCTGAGTAATTTCGATAAAAAAACAGTAAAAATGTTATGATGAATATAATATAAAGGAAGCGCGAGGAGAGTTAATATGGATGGAACAAAAAGAGCCGATATTAAAGTGGGCAGCACAGTAAAAGTTGTGCAGAAACATCACCAGAGATCCGGGGAACTGACTGAAGGCGTTGTGGCTAGAATTTTAACCAATTCAGCAAATCATCATCACGGGATCAAAGTTAAATTAGAAGACGGCATAGTTGGCAGAGTGAAGGAAATAGCAGAATAAGAGATTTTGAAAGTTTGGACAGGAGCGATAGTAGAATCGTTCCTGTTTTTTTGATAAAGAGGACTACACTGTCAATCAAACATATTTGACTGACAGTGTGAAGAGTCAGACGAGGATTCTTGCCAGATTTTCCATTAATTTGGTCTACACTGTCAATCAAAGGTATTTGACTGACAGTGTGAAGAATCAGGCGAGGATTTTTGTCAGATTTTCCGTTGATTTGGTCTACACTGTCAATCAAACATATTTGACTGACAGTGTACTAGCCAATTAACCAGTCCTCAGCCAATCTCTCATCCCAATCCAAACTTTTTTTCCATTTAAAGGTAAAAAAATCTTGTAATCCTTAAAAAAATAAATTACACTTTTAATCTGAAGAAAAAAGGAGTGAAATTTGTAAACTAAATCGGAATAGCGCCTGAGCAGCAGAGTATGCTGTTGACGAGGAGGACAGTGATCGAAAATTCGGCGGATGCTGTCCCGGATACTAAAGTATTCGTAAGTTTATCTGTTAAAACTGCCGGGCAACCGGTCTGACAGAGCAGATATCCCATAAAACTTAAAACAAGTGTAAAGGGAGTTTATCTTATGTGCGGAATAGTTGGTTATATTGGAACGAAAGATACGAAGGAAATATTATTGCATGGTCTTGAAAAATTAGAATACCGCGGTTACGATTCAGCGGGTATTGCGGTAAAAAACGATAAAGAAACGAAAGTCTTTAAAGAAAAAGGGAGAATTGCTGATCTTAGAAAACAAGTTGATAATGATTTCAACGGTACAATCGGTATCGGTCATACACGCTGGGCAACACACGGCGAGCCGAGTGTGACGAATTCTCACCCGCATCAGAGTCACAATCAGAGATTCACTTTGGTGCATAACGGCGTCATTGAAAACTACAAACAGTTAAAAGAAGAGTATTTAAACGATGTTGATCTGGTATCAGATACAGATACGGAAATCATCGTTCAGCTGATTGCTAAGTTTGCTGACGAAGGCTCATCGACACTTGAAGCATTCCGTAAAACCTTATCGTTACTGCACGGTTCATATGCCATCGGGCTGCTAGATAATGAAGACAATCACACAATCTACGCTGCGAAAAACAAATCACCGCTGCTGTTAGGAAAAGGCGACGGGTTTAACGTGATTACATCAGATGCGATGGCAATGCTGAATTTAACTAATGAATTTGTTGAACTGATGGACGGCGAAGTCATTCAGGTAATGGACGATAAAATGCTCATCAGCGATAATGAAGGCACTGAAATCGAACGTGAATCGTATATTGCAGAAATCGATGCGAGCGATACGGAGCTTGGGACTTACCCGCATTATATGATTAAGGAAATTAATGAACAGCCGCAGGTCATGCGCAAAATCATTAAAGAATATCAGGATGATAACGGTGAATTAAAAATCGATAAAAATATTGTTAAACAGCTGAATGACGCTGACCGCTTATATATTATCGCTGCCGGTACGAGTTATCATGCGGGCTTGATTGGTAAAGAATACTTCGAAAAATGGGCAGGCGTGCCGACAGAAGTACACGTCGCTTCAGAATTAGTTTATAATACACCGCTCTTATCCGAGCGTCCATTGTTTATCTTTATCTCCCAATCAGGAGAAACAGCAGATAGCCGTGCCGTACTGGTTGATATTAAAAACAAAGGTTATCAATCACTAACGATTACGAATGTGCCGGGATCAACATTGTCACGTGAAGCGGATGAGACGCTGATCCTGCATGCCGGCCCTGAAATAGCGGTAGCATCGACAAAAGCATATGTGGCACAAATTGCAGTATTGGCGATTACAGCAGCTGTGACAGCCAGAGAATTGAACAAAGTGTCAGATATGAACCTTATGTCAGAACTCGGTAAAGTCACTACGGCCATAACGTCGGTAATTGATGATGCTTCAAAAATCGAAGAAATCGTTAAAAGTTATTTGGAAACTGCGAGAAATGCGTTCTTTATCGGCAGAGCACTGGATTACTACGTCGGTCTAGAAGGTGCATTGAAGCTGAAAGAAATCTCTTATATTCAGGCAGAAGGCTTTGCCGGCGGTGAGCTGAAACACGGAACGATTGCTTTAATTGAAAAAGGCACGCCGGTGTTTGCACTGTCTACACAGGAAAAAGTGGATTTAAATATTAGAAGTAACGCACAGGAAGTCGCAGCAAGAGGGGCGAATGTGTGTGTGGTAGCGATGGAAGGACTGGAACAGGAAGGTGATGCATATGTCATACCGAAAGTGGATGAAATGCTCACACCGCTCGTATCTGTAGTTATTTACCAGTTAATTTCATACTATGCAGCGCTGCACAGAGGCAACGATGTTGATAAACCGCGTAACCTGGCGAAGTCGGTTACAGTGGAATAATATAAAAAGAGAGCTCCAGACAAAGCACTGGAGATCTCTTTTTTTAATACGCCAGTCCCACTCTCGATTTCACATACACGTCGCTGCCAAGCTGGCTATAAGCGAAGTGGGCTGTGTCTCCGACGCTGATCTGTTTGCCGTTTTCCGGTAAAAAGTTTCTTTCCTCACGGTATTCACCCACAGCTTTGCCGTCGGGTAAATATGTCGGGCAAACAATGGTCCAATCTAAACCTGATGTTTCCAGCAAGTCAAAGACTTTGTGATGTTCTTCTGCGGCGCGTGTCAATCTGCGTTTGGATTCACTGGATTGATAGCGGAGGCGGTCGGCGTCTATTCTGCTTTCTAAAATACCGGCAGTCCCGATTGAAACGAGACGATTAACTCCCGCTTCCTCCATAGCTTCAATAATCAGCGGCATGCTTTTCGATAAAGTATCGTCTCCATCTGTATTTAAAGCGCTGATCACAGCATCGGCACCTCTCACTGCTTGCTCAATATTTTCCTTGTCTAAAACATTTCCTTTAATCACCGTCAGGTTATCATCAGCAACGGTAATTTTTTCTGGGCTGCGTACCAATCCGGTGACCTGGTTTTTATCTTGTAAAGCCAAGGCGGCGATTTGACTGCCAACTCTTCCTGTCATTCCAAGTATAGTAATCTTCATCTTGCATTCTCCTTATTCACAAAAATAATGAATTCTTATCTCAAGCGTATCAAGTCATAATTTTTATACAAATAAAGTTCATTTTACTTATATGAGACTGGCTTTATACCCTAATAAACTTTATAATAAACAATGTATGGGGAAATAGTCAGATAACGGGCAATTTATTGTAACGCTTTCTGAAAGCGCTGTATTATTTTTCTGTTTTCCATATCAGCGCGCTATCATAATGATTATTTTTTAAATCCTTATGTTAATATAGAGCGTGGGAGTAAAATAATAATATTTTAATTATTATATTATAAATGTGAAGAACAGGGAGGAAATTGTAATGGATTTTCGTTATTTACCAGCGACTGAAGCTGATAAAGCACAGATGTTAGAAAAGATCGGTGTAAAATCCACAGACGAGCTTTTTTCAGATATTCCTGAAAAAGTGAGACTGGACAGAAAATTAAATCTGAAAGAACCAAAGAGTGAGTACGACCTTAAAAAAGAAATGACTGCTATGGCTGCTAAAAATGCCAACTTGCAGGAATACAGCTCTTTCTTAGGTGCTGGTGTTTATGACCACTTCATTCCATCAGTCGTTGACCACGTTATTTCCAGACAAGAATTTTATACATCTTACACACCTTACCAGCCGGAAATGACACAAGGTGAGCTTCAGGCGATGTTTGAGTTCCAGACGATGATTTCTGAAATTACAGGCATGCCTATCGTAAACTCTTCATTATATGATGGCGGAACGGCTGTTGTTGAAGCGATGTACTTAAGTAATGTTCAGACTAAAAAGAACAAAATCTTAGTATCAGAAGCTTTACACCCTGAGTACCGTCAATTAGTTAAAACTGCATCTAAAGGTAAAGGCCTTGAAATTGTTGAAATCGGTTTAACTGATGGTAAAACAGACTTAGAGCAGCTTGAAAAAGAAATCGATGAAAATACTGCTTCAGTGATTGTTCAGTACCCTAACTTCTTAGGTCAGATTGAACCGCTTGAAGAAATTAATAAATTAATTAAAGCTCAGCCTAAAGCAATGATGATTGTTTCAAGTAACCCGTTATCATTAGGCTACTTAACACCGCCTGCAGAGTTCGGTGCTGATATCGTTGTCGGTGATACACAAGTATTCGGTATCCCTGCACAGCTCGGCGGACCGCACTGCGGCTACTTCGCAACAACTGATAAGTTAATGCGTAAAGTACCTGGACGTTTCGTTGGTGAAACTGTCGATGAAGACGGACAGCGCGGTTTCGTGCTTGCACTTCAAACGAGAGAGCAGCACATCAGACGTGAAAAAGCGACATCTAACATTACATCTAACCAGGCATTAAACGCAGTAGCAAGTTCTGCTGCTATGAGTGCGCTTGGTAAAAACGGTGTGAAAGACATGTCTAAATTAAACATGCAGAAAGCAAGATATACGAAACAGCAGCTTGAAGCAGCTGGTTTACCGGCAGCATTCCAGGGCGCATTTTTCAATGAGTTCGTAGTTAAGCTTTCACAGCCTGTTAAGACGGTTAACGAGAAGTTATTTGAAAAAGGAATTGTCGGCGGATTTGACCTTGGTATTATTTACCCTGAGTTCGAAAACCACATGCTGATCGCAACGACAGAAATCCGTTCAAAAGACGAAATCGATGCATTTGTTAAAGAATTGGGGGATATCAACAATGGCTAATGAAAACTTTCCATTAATTTTTGAACGCAGTAAAGAAGGCAGAGTAGGATACAGCCTGCCGACACTTGATGTTCCAGAAGTTAATTTAGAAGAAGAAATTGATGATGCTTACATTCGTAAAGTCGATGCAAACCTTCCGGAAGTTGATGAACTGGAATTAATGCGTCACTATACTGGTTTATCTAACCGCAACTTCGGTATTCACACAGGATTTTATCCTTTAGGGTCTTGTACGATGAAATATAACCCGGTAATTAACGAAGATGTAGTCAGATTACCTGGTTTCAGCCATATTCACCCTTACCAGGATACTAAAACAATCCAGGGTGCTTTAGAGTTAATGTACGATCTTCAAGTTCATCTTGAAGAAATTACAGGAATGGATGAAATCACATTGCAGCCGGCTGCCGGTTCTCAAGGTGAGTGGACTGCACTGATGGTATTTAAAGCATTCCACGCAGCGAATGGTGAATCACACCGTAACGAAGTCATCGTTCCTGACTCAGCACACGGTACTAACCCTGCATCAGCAGCAGTTGCCGGCTTTAAAATCGTTGAAGTTAAATCAAACGATAAAGGTCTCGTAGACGTTGAAGACCTTAAGAAAGTCGTTAACGAAAACACTGCAGCATTAATGCTGACAAACCCGAACACTTTAGGTTTATTTGAAACACAAATCCTTGAAATGGCTGACATTATTCACGAAGCCGGCGGTAAAATGTACTATGATGGTGCAAACTTAAACGCAATCATGGGTTACGCACGTCCTGGAGATATGGGCTTTGACGCAGTTCACTTGAACCTGCACAAAACATTCACAGGTCCTCACGGCGGCGGCGGTCCGGGTTCAGGCCCGATCGGTGTGACTGAAGAACTGGCTAAATTCTTGCCGAAACCTGTTGTGACAGAAGAAAACGGTGTATACGATTTAGATTACAACCGTCCGGATTCAATCGGTATGGTTAAGAATTTCTACGGTAACTTTGGAATTAACGTCCGTTCTTACACTTACATCCGTACTTTAGGTGCAGAAGGACTTAAAAAAGCAAGTGAGTACGCAGTACTTAACGCTAACTACATCATGCGCAGCTTGCAGGAGAAATACGAACTTCCGTTCACACAGCACTGTAAACACGAATTCGTTATTTCCGGAAACAAACAAAAAGCACTTGGAGTCAGAACTGCAGACATTGCTAAACGTCTGATGGACTTTGACATCCACCCGCCGACTGTTTACTTCCCATTAATCGTAGGCGAAGCGATGATGATTGAACCGACTGAAACAGAGTCTAAAGAAACTCTGGATCACTTTATCAATACAATGCTTCAAATCGCGGATGAAGCGGAAAATAATCCGGACATCATTCACGAAGCACCACACAAAACATCAGTTAAACGTTTAGACGAAACAAGAGCGTCACGTAAACCGGTATTACGCTGGAATAAAGAAGAAGCATAATAAATGAGAACACTGCCCTTGCAGCGATATGAAAATATCGGCTGCAGGGGTTTCTTTCTAGTGAGGTGATTCACAATGTCATGAATTCAACATATTTCAAGAAATTTATTTTCGTCATAGCCGCTTTTTACATGCCTCTGTAGATAATCTGCGTTAGAATGACCAACAAGTAAGGAATAAAAGGAGAGTCACAAATGAAGAAATGGTTATCAAGTTTAACAATAATAGGCTCATTGCTGCTGCTCGGTGCATGCAATGGTGATGAAGAAGCAGCAGAAACAGAAGATACCGGCGCAGCGCAGGAAGAAGCTCCGGAAGCATCTGAGGAATCAGGTGCAGCAGCTGAAGGGGAAGAAAATGCAGAAAGTGCATCAGCTGAACAGCCTGAACAGCCGGAACCTGACTTAGAAGGGGTGCCGGATGTTGTTGCAGAAGTGAACGGAACTGAAATTGAAAAACCTGAGTTTGAAGAAGCGTATACTATGCAGTTCCAGCAGGCGGCAATGATGTCGCAAATGTCTGGTGAAGAAGTCAATCAGGATGACTTGAAAACACAAGTTGCTGATGGACTGGTTTCACAGGAACTCTTAATCCAGGAAGCGGATAACCGCGAGCTTGAAGTCACTGAAGAAGATACGAATGGTGTCTTAGACGAATTGGTAGAACAAAACGGCATGGAGTCACAGGATGACTTGTTTGCAGCATTTGAAGAACAGGATATGCCTAAAGATGAAGTAATGTCACAAGTTGAAATGCAAGTTAAAGTTGATAAGCTGATTGCTGAAGAATCAGGAGAAATTAATCCGTCAGATGAAGAACTCCAGGAATTATACGATCAGCAGGTAGAACAAATGGAGCAGATGGAAACGGAAGAGGAACCGCCATCATTTGAAGAAATGAAACCTCAGCTTGAAGAACAGGTTGTTATGCAAAAAGAAGGCGAAGCTGCACAAGCTTTAGTTGAAGAACTTAAAGCAGATGCAGATGTAACAATGCACTTGTAATATTATTATAGAAACGAAAAAATCCGTACGCTATTCTCCGGGGAGTCTGGCGTACGGATTATTTATATTGGATATATTTATATCCGGCAGACGCTTTTTCTATCTTACAATAATGTAGTAGATAACGTAGAACCAGCTGAAGATACCGTGAATAATAGCCCAGAGTATAGACTGGTGCAAACTCCAGGAAATTGTGACGGCAAGTACCGTACCAAAACCGACACCTGTTTTAACGACTGAAGTGGATTTACTGCTCACTGCAATGCTCCTTTCTCAAACATGCCGTATTTTTCTTTGAATATATATCAATGCCAGTCATATAGCAAAGAATTGTATTACTTAAGTTTCTTTACAGGGATTGTAATTTTAGTGACATACTGATTGCTGTCGTTAACAGAAATACGGTCCATCAAGGGTTCTTCATATGAAAAGTCAGTCATCTCCAGCTTTTCTGACTCAATAAAATGCATCATTTCATTATATGTATCTGCAATATTTTCGTGTTTGCCGATATGGTAGCCGACGACTTGTAAAGTGGCGTCTTTCTTTACTAAAGGCAGTGCATCAGTAAAATCGGTTTTTGCAAACAGATGTTTAAAACTGTGGTGCTCTCCTGATAATAGTTCATGTTTTTCTAAGATTACTCCAATTGAATACTTCTCATGGAGCGTTCTCATACATTCTTTATAGAAATATGAAATGGACGCCCTGTTTTCATCGTCGTCGTAATTTAACAGCGGCGCGCTTAAATACAAATATTCTTCTTCGGCTTGCACCAGCTTAATCTTGCTAAAGTCCGCTGTCTTAGCCTGTTCGGTAATCTGTATTTTTTTCTCAATAGTTTTTTGTATACTGATGAGATTATTAATTTTTTCTGACAGCTGGTTCGATTTTTCTTTAAAGAGATCAATCATAGTATCCGGTGTTGTATTGCTGATAAAGACCTTAATCTCACTTAGGGACATTTCCATTTCTTTTAATGATTCAATGACGTACATCGTATCGAATTGCGTATAAGAATAGTAGCGGTAGCCTTTACTATCCTTGTGGTCGGGGCAAAGGAGACCGATGTTATCGTAGTGAAACAGTGTCTGTTTCGTCACTTCGCAAAGTTTGGCGAAATCTCCGGTCGTAAAATAAATTTCTGTTTGAATAGGACTCACCTCTTGACTGTATAGTTACCATATAGCTTATATTATACTAGGTCATCGTTTTGATGTGTATTTTAAAATCTCACGTGAAATACAATCATATTTAAATAACAGAGGTGTAAAATGACTGAGACTAAAAGTACAAAGTACGAATTTTTATCGGAAGATCCGAATGCAAAAACGCTGCCGATTATGGTGGCACTGATTATCGGTGCCTTCTTCGCGATTTTAAATGAAACACTGCTTAATATAGCTTTAACGACTTTAATGGCAGAATTTGATATTTCTCTGTCCACTGTTCAATGGATCGCTACCGGATTTATGCTAGTTATGGCTATCGTCATACCGGTATCACCGCTCCTGATGGGCTGGTTTACGACGAGACAGCTCTTTATCGGCACCATGGTAACCTTCTTCATCGGAACAGTCATTGCAGCAATTGCACCGTCATTTGGTGTGCTGCTCTTTGGCCGGATGGTTCAGGCAATTGGTACAGGCCTTATAATGCCGATTATGTTTAATGTATTTCTGTTAATTTACCCGCCGCACAAAAGAGGGAAAATTATGGGGATTGTCGGTCTGGTTATTATGTTCGCACCGGCACTCGGACCAACGCTGTCAGGCGTTATAGTCGAATATTTCGGCTGGAGATTCCTGTTTATATTCGTTATGCCGTTTACGATTTTCTCAATATTATTTGCTTTAAAATATCTGGTTAATATTACTGAAATTACTAAACCTAAAATTGACTGGATTTCCATTCTTTTTTCTACGATTGGTTTAGGTGCGACAATTTACGGATTCAGCCATGCAGGTGAAAGTGCAAACGGATTTATGACGCCGACTGTATTCATTCCGATAATTATCGGTGTTATTGCAATCCTGCTCTTTATATTCCGTCAGTTTAAACTGGAAGAGCCTTTAATGGATCTTCGTGTATTTAAATTTCCTATGTTCTCGCATGCGGTCGTCCTTTTCATTATCATTATTATGATGATGTTTGCATCGGAATTAATTCTGCCTGTATTTATGCAGGGGCCGATGGGTCTGACTGCAGCTGCAGCAGGACTTCTGCTCTTGCCGGGAAGTATTTTAAACGGTGCGATGAGCCCGTTTATGGGTGCATTATTCGATAAAGTCGGACCCAAAGTCATGATGGTTCCGGCAACGATTATTTTAGCTGCAACGATGTTTATGTTCAGCAACTTAACAGCGGATACGCCGCAGTGGGTAATTATTGCAGGCTTCATGTTGATTATGCTAAGTGTCTCAGCGACGATGATGCCGGCGGAAACAAACGGCTTAAACCAGCTGCCGAAACACTTGTATCCTCACGGTACAGCAGTCGTATCGACCTTGCAGCCATTGGCAGGTGCAATAGGTGTATCGGTCTTTATCGGACTGCTTAACTCGCGTCAGGACAGCTATTTAAGTTCGGCAGAAAATCCGGAGTCACAGGCAGTAATAACGGATGCTATGGTATATGGTGTTGAATCAGTTTACTTCATTATCTTTATCATCGCTATCATCGCTGCTGTTATGTCCTTCTTCGTATACCGTGCGACACCGATCGAAGATCTGGTGGCTGCACCGGATAAAAAAGACAGCAATAATGAATAATTTATGAAATCACTTCATTTTTTAAATGAAGTGATTTTTTTACGTGTATACTTAAATTATGTGTTCTTAAAGGAGCGGATAATGTGAACAAATGGTTCATGGCATTTTTAATTATTGTCATTGCTGGATTGTTAATTTTTACAATTATGATAGCATTAGGCGGAGTATAAATAATAAATAGCGGCGGAGGTATATAAGATGAGGCTGAATAAAGGTGACATAATACGGGCGGGGCACGCGCATATGCGACGTCCGATGAGAGGTGTCGAAGGCCCGCTTTATCTGACTAAAACGACATTATTTCATGAGGGGTCAATCGGCCAGCATATTGAATCGGTGGAAACGGTTATTGATTTAAAAGATATTAAAGAAATAAAAACGAAAAACAGCATGGGAATGATTCCTAACCGTATTAAAATTATTACGCATAATAATGATGTATTTAAGTTCAGTGTGTTCAAGCGGAACGACTGGATTACTGCGATAAATAAAATGAGAAGTGAATTAAACGAACCTGCAGACTACTAGTCTCTGCAGGTTTTTATATGAACGGCTGCTTTGTGTAAAATGACTTTTTGTGGTAATATCATCATGGATTAAAATTCGAAAAAATTAATAGATGAGAAGGTTTAAATATATATGAAAGAAAATTTTTGGCGTGAATTACCGCGTCCATTTTTTGTTTTGGCACCGATGGAAGATGTGACGGATGTTGTATTCCGCCATGTCGTCAGTGAAGCGGGACGTCCTGACGTGTTTTTTACTGAGTTTACGAATACGGAAAGTTTCTGTCACCCGGAAGGGGTGCACAGCGTTCGCGGCCGGTTGACTTTTACTGAAGATGAACAGCCGATTGTTGCTCATATTTGGGGAGATAAACCCGAACATTTCAAAGAAATGAGTATCGGCATGGCTGAGATGGGCTTTAAAGGAATCGATCTGAATATGGGATGCCCGGTGCCGAATGTTGCAGCAAAAGGTAAGGGTGCAGGCTTAATCCAGCGACCTGAAACTGCGGCGGAGATTATCCAGGCGGCCAAAGCAGGCGGTCTGCCCGTCAGCGTTAAAACACGCCTCGGCTATTCTGAAATAGAGGAATGGAGAGACTGGCTGAAACATGTCTTTGAACAAGACATTGCGAATTTATCGATTCATTTAAGAACGAGAAGAGAAATGAGTAAGGTCGATGCGCACTGGGAATTAATCGGTGAAATTAAAAAGCTGCGCGATGAAATTGCTCCGGATACACTGCTCACGATTAATGGCGATATACCAGACAGAAAAACCGGTCTGGAACTGGCAGAAAAATACGGCATAGACGGTGTGATGATCGGACGGGGAATATTCCATAACCCCTACGCTTTTGAAAAAGAGCCGAAAGAGCATACGAGCGAGGAACTGCTTGGATTATTAAGACTGCACCTTGATCTTTTCGATAAGTATTCAAAAGAAGAATCTCGATTATTTAAACCGCTGCGCAGATTCTTTAAAATATACGTCCGCGGTATTAGAGGTGCCGGCGAATTAAGAAATCAGCTCATGCAGACGAACACCACCGATGAGGTTCGTGCATTGCTGAACGAGTTTGAACAGATGAGAGCAACGTAAGAGCGAGCTTAATTTAGAACCCCTTTTGAATTTTCAAAAGGGATTTTTGTTTTAATAAGTGATACGATGATATGCAAACAGTAGGAGCGTGAAAGCCATGTTTACAGCTGTACTGGGGGCGGCAATCGGTGCGGGTATGTCGATGCAGTCTGCCATTAACTCGAGACTTAGAGTTTACGTCTTATCTCCCTTTATTGCTTCGATGATTTCATTTATTATCGGGACAATATTTTTAAGTATTATAGTGATGGTGAATGGACTGCCTTTAACACCGCCAGCAGGGAGTTTTACTGCGGAACCAGCTTGGATATGGCTCGGCGGTGTGTGCGGGGTAATCGCTCTGACGACAAATATATTTATCTTTCCCAAAATTGGCAGTGTAGAAACTGCGATTATGCCTATTATCGGTATGATTATTACTGGGATGGCGATCGATCATTTCGGCTGGTTTAATTCCTATGTGCAGGCCTTTAGTTTAAACAGGCTGTTCGGTGTCCTCTTAATTTTTGCAGGCGTTTTTCTGGCAGTGGTGCTGCAGGATATTATTAAGCAGCGGCGGAACAAGCTGGAGCCGGTCAACAGCAGTATTAATAAGTGGCCATGGCGTGCGGCTGGTTTTACAGGCGGCGCACTCCTTTCTGTCCAGGCAGCAATTAACGGTGAACTCGGTGCAGCAGTAAATTCGCCATTTACAGCATCATTTATTTCATTCTTTGTCGGTGCGGCCACTTTGATTATTATCGTTTTAGTACGCGATAAAACACTGGTGCCCGTAAAATATCCTGTGACACAAAAAGCGCCGCTCTGGGTTTGGCTCGGCGGTATCTTCGGCGGCTTTTACGTGCTGATCAATATCTTTCTTGTCGGTGAAATTGGTACAGGCCCGACGGTGGTCCTCGTTTTATTTGGACAAATTTTCGGCAGTCTTTTAGTTCAGCAGTTCGGCTTGTTTAAATCAGCCAAAGTCACAGTCGTGCCGGTACAGCTGATCGGTTTGATGATTATGCTGGCCGGTGTTGTAATGATTAATTTGTTTTAATAAATGCTTTTCAGCTGTAACTAAACGGAGGTTAATATTATGAAGACAATTTTAGGACACCACCACATTTCAATGTTGACGAAGAATGCTCAGGAAAACAATAAATTTTATACCCAGGTGCTCGGTATGAGAAGAGTTAAAGTGACAGTGAATCAGGACGACCCGTCGATGTATCATTTGTTTTACGGCGATAAAAACGGGTCGGTTGGAACAGAATTATCTTTTTTTGAAATGCCGATGGCAGGACAAACACACCGCGGGACAAATGCGATTACAAGGATTGGTCTACTTGTTCCAAGTACCGAGAGTTTATCGTTTTGGAAAGAAAGATTCGACAGCTTCGGTGTCAATAGCGGGCCGGTGACTGAATATGCAGGGAGACACGCATTGATGTTTGAAGATAATGATGGACTCGGACTGGCGCTGCAAGTGGCAGACGCAAAAATGGCTGAGCGCTTTGACAGCTGGGAAGATTCCGTGATTCCAGAAGAACATCAAATTATCAGTATTGGCACAGTTGAAATGACAGTCCGACGAATGGACAAATTGGAAAGTTCATTGACAGAAATGTTCGATTACGTGAAAGTATCCGGTGACGAATCGGTAAGATTATACCGTCCCGCAGGGAGCGAATTCGAAGGAGAAATTCTGACGAAATTTAAAGACGATAAAAGAGAACAACCCGGCCGAGGCAGTGTCCATCATTTAGCTGTTAATGTAAAAAATGATGAAGAACTGGCTTATTGGCATGAAAAAGTCATGGAAAAAGGATTCAGATCAACGGGTATCATCGACAGGCATTTCTTTAAGAGTCTTTACTTCCGGGAATCCAACGGCATTATGTTTGAGATTGCAACTGATGGACCGGGGCTCGTCGGTACGACAGCGGGCATTGAAGCTGGAGAAAAATTAGATTTGCCGCCTTATATGGAAGTCGACAGAGCCGAAATCGAAGCAAAACTCAGCCCGCTTGATATGCTGGGGAAGAAAGATAAATGAACATAGAGATGTTTAAGCAGATATCCTTGACGAGGGTATCTGCTATTTTTGTTTATGGGTAGTGGACGGGGGATGAGCAAGGTGATGTTAATTTGTGCGACCTTGCTCATAATAAGTAGTAAAACGAGCAAGGTGATCTTTTTTTGTGAGACCTTGCTCATAATAAGTAGTAAAACGAGCAAGGTGGTGATATTTTTTGCGATCTTGCTCATAATAAGAGTGAAAATGAGCAAGGTGATATTATTTTGTGCGACCTTGCTCATAATAAGAGTGAAAACGAGCAAGGTGATATTATTTTGTGCGACCTTGCTCACAACGAGAGTGAAAACGAGCAAGGTGACGTTATTTTTTGAGACCTTGCTCATAATGAGAGTGAAAACGAGCAAGGTGATGTTATTTTGTGCGACCTTGCTCATAACAAGAGTGAAAACGAGCAAGGTGGAGTTAATTTGTATGACCTTGCTCATAATGAGAGTGAAAACGAGCAAGGTGGTATTATTTTTTGCGACCTTGCTCATAAAAAAGCCACCTGCCGTCTTAAACGGCAGGTGGTTCATGATATAACGATTAATATGATCTGAATATTTTTCTGTCACCTTGTTCAATTGGCGCATTTCTCATCATGAAATATGACAGTCCAATCAGTATTAATGACAGCAGCGCAAACAGGTGCAGGAACATCAAGTGCTCGCGTACGATAAATTCAAACAGCGGAGTTAAATCTGTGAAGAAGTAGATTGTAACGCCGGCAAGAATTAAAATGCCACCTAATATTAAAGTGCGAATCGCACCCAAGTTAAAGTATATGGCCTGTGCAAACATTCCAAGACCAAATAGTATAAACAGCCACAGAAAGTCTACCCAGAAATACATCGCAGTACCAGGGTCGCCAAGAATATTAGCCATGTGGAAGCTATATCCATTGTGCAGCACTTTGCTGCCGATCAGGTGCAAGAGATTCAATAATATTGTTGCAGCGATTAAGTAGATAAGTGATATTGTGACCGCTGATATCATAAATTGTTTACGTGTGCCGCCAAGTGCGAGTATATATTTATATGCTTTAAAAAATACAAACGGATAAGCAGCAAATACGACATAGTAAGGTCCGAATATTACACCGAGCATCGTGTCAGAATCTGCTCTTGTACCAAGAAATATATACAAAGCGAATAATGCGATTGTCAGAAAAGCATTAATAGTAAAGGTCAGAGACATTTCTTTATTGACTACATTGAAGGGACCTTTAAGCGTGTTCATTTTGTTTCGCCTCCTTCTTAGTTAAATTAACGAGATAATCTTGAAATGGTGCTTTTTCTATCATCACACCGGCTTGGTCAGCTCGTGTTTTCAAGTCGTCTGTCATAGGTGCGTCAATCATTACGTTTAATTGTTTGCCAAGTTTGCGAGATTCAAGAATGCGATATGATCCTGCAAACGCAGTGACCGCATCGACAGAACCGCTTAAATGTACGCCGCTGTTTTTCAGTTCTTCCGTTTCTTCGTAATGCATCAGAGTGTTGTTATCGATAATTGCAATTTTTTCACATAACGGTTCAACTTCTTCAATGTGATGTGAAGACAGTAAAATCGTCCGCGGGTGTTCATCGTATGAATCGAGCAGGGCTTCGTAAAACTGTTTTCTCATATGAGCGTCTAAACCATTTGATGGCTCATCAAAAATGGTAAGCGGGGCTTTGCTGGCGAGACCAATCGCAATGGTAATCATCGTTTTCATCCCCGTTGAAAAATTGCGGATTTTTTTCTTTCTAGGCAGCTGGAAAATATCGATTAAGTCATCAGCCAGCTGCTGATCCCAGTTCGCATTAAACTCTTTGCCGAATTTTAAAGCATCGTTAACATTCCAAATATCCGAGTAGGGATGATCTTCCTGCATGAACGCAACGTGGTTCATCGCGTCACTGTTGTTATAAGGTGTAACACCGTCTACTTCTACAGTGCCGTGCCCCGGTTTTTCCAAGCCTGATAAAATTTTCATCAATGTTGTTTTACCGGAGCCGTTTCTGCCCCAGAGTCCGATTATCACCGGCTCAGATTCATTAAAGTTTACGTCTTTTAATATGTTAGTGCCGTCATAGGCAAACGACAAATTATTGACTTTAATCATTGTTATCCTCCTTAATAAATTGAATGATTTCGTCGGTTGTCATACGAAGTCTTTTAGATTCCTCAAGCAGCGGTTTAACAAACTGCAGGCGGAATTCCTGTTTACGTTTTTCAATCAGTTTGGCAGTGGCGCCTTCAGCGACAAATATACCGACACCGCGCTGCTTATAGGCGTAACCTTCATCGACCAGGACAGCCAGTCCCTTTTGTGCAGTGGCACGGTTAACCTGATAAAACTTAGAAATTTCTGTTGTTGAAGGGATTTGATCACCTTCATCCAGTTCGCCTTCTATAATGTCGTCTTCTATCATTTCGTATATTTGCTGGAATATCGGACTTGAATCATCTAATACAGCTTTCAAAAGTATTCCGCCTCCCTTCTTGATGAGTGGTTGATTAGTTGTGTAATCAACTATACATTGTGAAGTATATTTTGTAAATAGTTTTTATATAAATTAATCAAAAAGGTTGAAAGTCAAATAAGGTCAATGTATACTATGTATATAAGGTCAAAGAAGGTCAACGTATTTAATTGAAACAAATTCAGAGTAAGCATCATATTTGAAAATAACTTTCCAGGCCTTTATACTGTAATCATAGTCAAATATAGTCAAAGTCAAATAGACTGTGAATACGAATATATCAATAGGAGGAAACACATATGAAATGTCAAAATTGCGGTATTAACGAAGCCAATGTAAACCTTGCAATGAATTTCAATAATCAGCAAATGCAGGTTCATTTATGTGACAGCTGTTTCCAGGAAATCCAAGGTCAAATGATGAACTCAAATGACTTTTTTAAAGGATCACCATTCGAAAATAATAATATGAATAATAAATACTTTAATGGACAAGGAAACAAATCAACAAGTACGAAAACACTCGAACGTCAAAACAATCAGCGCGACGGTCTCTTAGATCAGCTCGGCAATAATATTTCTGATGAAGCAAGATCAGGCAATATCGATCCGGTAATCGGTCGTGACAAAGAAGTCAAACGTGTAATCGAGACTTTAAACAGACGCAACAAAAACAACCCGGTATTAATCGGTGAACCCGGTGTCGGTAAAACAGCGATTGCTGAAGGCTTGGCACTAAAAATCGTAGAAGGCAATGTGCCGGCGAAACTGATGGACAAAGAAATTTACGTCCTCGATGTCGCTTCACTTGTTGCAAACACTTCTATGCGCGGACAGTTTGAAGAGCGCATGAAGCAGTTGATCGCAGAACTGAAAGAACGTAAAGAAGTCATTCTCTTTATAGATGAGATTCACCAAATCGTCGGTGCAGGTTCAGCTGAAAGTTCTCAAATGGACGCAGGCAACATTCTTAAACCAGCTCTGGCACGCGGTGAACTGCAAATTATCGGTGCGACAACATTAAAAGAATACCGTCAAATTGAAAAAGACGCCGCACTCGAACGCCGTCTGCAGCCGATTATCGTTAAAGAACCTTCACTGGAGGAATCGGTTTTAATCTTGCAGGGTATTAAGGACAGATATGAGAAATTCCACGAAGTAAGTTACTCTGATGCAGTCATTGAAGCTTTCGTAAACTTATCTCACAGATATATACAAGATCGTTTCTTACCGGATAAAGCCATAGATTTAATGGATGAAGTCGGTTCAAGACTCAATCTTGCCAATGCAGAGAATGATACGGATTCTATTAAACAGAAACTGGAGAAAATTGCAGAAGAGAAAGATGAAGCGGCAGAACAGGAAGATTATGAAACAGCTGCACGCTTGAAATACCAAGAACTTCAGCTTGAGAAACAGCTGGAAGCTGCAGCAGATGAACAGCAGGTAATGGATGTTGATATATCAGATATTCAGCTGATCGTCGAAGAAAAAACAGGTATACCGGTAACGAAACTCCAATCTGAAGAACAGAATCAGATGAGAGAACTCGGTGATAATCTGAGTGCCAAAGTTATTGGTCAGACTGAAGCGGTGGATAAAGTAGCTAAAGCTGTCAGAAGAAGCCGTGCCGGCCTGAAATCTAAATACCGTCCAATTGGTTCCTTCCTCTTTGTTGGTCCAACGGGTGTCGGTAAAACTGAATTAACGAAAGCACTTGCTGAAGAGTTGTTCGGTTCGAGAGATGCGATGTTCAGACTGGATATGAGTGAATATATGGAGAAACATGCGGTATCTAAAATTATCGGTTCGCCTCCAGGTTATGTCGGTCATGAAGAAGCAGGACAGCTGACAGAAAAAGTCCGCCATAATCCTTATTCAATTATTCTCCTGGATGAAATTGAAAAAGCACACCCTGACGTACAGAACATGTTCCTGCAAATTATGGAAGACGGACAGTTAACAGATTCTCATGGCAGAACGGTCAGCTTTAAAGAAACTGTTGTCATTATGACAAGTAATGCAGGTACAGGTGATAACAATGCAAGTGTCGGCTTTAATGCGGACCAGCATGAATCAGTCAGTACGCTTGAAAACTTAAGCAGCTACTTTAAACCTGAATTCTTAAACAGATTCGATGCCATTATTAATTTCAACCAGCTTTCAGAAGATCATCTGATGACAATCGTTGATTTAATGATGACAGAACTGCAAGATAGACTATCAGAAAATGAAATCAGCATTTCAATTACTGATGATGCTAAGAAAAAACTAGTGAGTCTGGGTTATGACAAACGATTTGGTGCAAGACCGCTCAGACGCGTCATCCAAGATAAAATCGAAGACCAGCTGACAGACTTAATTTTAGAAGATCCTGACATTCATAATGTGAAAGCTCACATTAAAGATGGAGAAATAGCAGTAGTTAAAGCATAATAAAGCAAAGTCCTTAAATCCGTATATAGGATTTAAGGACTTTTTGTTTTAAGTAATATCTGCATATTCACCCTGGACTACTGTTATTAATTGATCAGGATCCACTTCCATCTGCATGCCGCGTTTTCCGGCAGAAACGACAATCGCTGCCATATCCTGTGCTTCAAGTGCAATGTAGGTAGGAAATAGTTTTTTCATACCGACCGGTGAACAGCCGCCGCGTATATAACCAGTCGTTTTCTCAAGATCCTTCATATGGAGCATATCCACTTTTTTATTACCGCTCGTTTTGGCAAATTTCTTTAAATCGAGTTCCGAAGAAGCAGGGATGCAGGCTACAAGTACCCCGGTCTGGCTGCCGACAGCTACCAGTGTTTTATAAATTTTATGAAGAGGCATGCTGATTTTATCTGCAGCAGACTGTGCATCAGTATGTTCATCATTCCACGGATACTCATGAACGGTGTAATCTATTTTATGTTTTTCCAGCACTCGCATGGCATTGGTTTTCTGTATTTTCTTCTTCATGATCATTCTCCTTACTATAAGCATCTATGTTTCGAAAAGTAAGCGTGAGGTATATAATTGTATTGTACAAAATTATAGCATAAGAGGAGGATTTTTATGAAAATAGGAATCGTAGGTGCAACAGGAAAAGCAGGCAGTTTAATTTTGGATGAAGCGAAAAACAGAGGTCACGAAGTGACTGCAATCGTCAGAAATGCGAATAAGTTAAATAATAAAGATGTAAAAGTAATAGAAAAAGAAGTTCAGGAATTGGTTAAAGAAGATTTTAATGGACTAGACGTTGTCGTCAATGCATTTGGTGCACCGCTTGGTGAAAAAGATGCTCATATTGAAGCGGGGCGTTCACTGATTAGTGCCTTATCCGGAACGGATACTCGTCTGATCGTTGTCGGCGGTGCCGGCAGTTTATATGTAGATGACAGTAAAACAACTCAAGTTATCGATACACCGAACTTCCCGGATATGTTTAAAGCGACAGCCAGCGGACAAGGTGCAAACTTGAAAGAACTTCAGGCAACAGAAGACTTGCTGTGGACATTTGTGAGCCCTTCTGCGGAATTTGATGCAGCAGGAAAACGTACAGGTAAATACCAGTCAGGCAGTGATATACTGTTGGTGAATGAAGCGGGAGAAAGCTATATCAGCTATGCTGACTACGCGATTGCCATTGTAGATGAAGCAGAGAATGCGAATCATGTGAAAGAACGCTTTACAGTAACTGCAGAAAAAGAATAAGCAGATATTAAACTTATAAAATCCGTGTGTTAGACACTTTGGGGAATAGCATCAGCATCAGATACCTATCTGGCGCGATGACCCTCAAGCTGACACGCGGATTTTTTTATTCTGGAGATAATTATGTCCCGATATGACTTTTTTAACGTCATTCCGTTCTTTATTTAGTATAATACAAGACAAAGAAGATATTTAAGGAGCATATTATGTTTTTAAAATCAGAAGAAGATGAAAGACGTCCGGATAAAAAGAAATATCATTTTGATCCGATTAAAGTTCTGATTGGGATGGCTGTCGGATTTATTACCCCGGAAATTGCCGGGTTTTTATCGGAAAAAGTCATCAGCAATAATACATTGGATAATATTGCAGGCGTATCGAGCCTAGGACTCGCTGTTGTATTTGGTATTATAATGCTGTTCGTAACTTTCAGAGTAGAGTTCATCTATAAGGATGAAAACAAAGAAGATAAAATCCAAGGCACTCAAGATGAAGTGACCGATATGCTGAGTGAGTACCACAAGGCCAAGGAAAACGGAGAAGCGGACCGTATGGCAGATCTAAAACGTGAACTGAAGGCACGCGGAGTCATTATAAAAAAATAGAGAAAGAATTGGTAAAATCCGAACAAACGGGTTTTACTTTTTTTATAGCTGAATGTGATATAAATGTTAAAAGTGAACAAAAATAATAATTAATTGTTAAAATATCACACTATTCACTTTACAATGTGAAAATTGGACAATATAATGAATCTCAAGGTGATCGATTGTGAAAAGTAAAAGACAGCAATATATAGTTAACCGGGTAGCTGGAGACAGCAATGTCACGATAGAGCTGCTGGCCAATGAACTAAATGTTTCAGAAATGACAGTGCGTCGTGATTTAAAGGCACTTGAAGAGAAAGGACAGATTATCAGAACCTCTCATTCTATTCTGCTCAAGGATTCCTTCTTAAATGAAGTGCCATTTGTAAAAAAACAGCTTGTGAATATAGAAGAAAAAAGACTGATTGCCAAAAAAGCAATGCAGTTTATTAAACCGGATGAAACGATTTTACTCGATGCGGGTACGACGACGCTGGAAATTTGTAAAATGTTAAAAACTGTTGATTATACTGTGCGTATCGTAACAAATGACATTAAAGCTGCGGCGGAATTAATCGACAGCCGGCATGAAGTGATTATTTTAGGCGGCACTGTCCAGCAAAATGTTGGATCCATGTACGGTTCACAGACGATAGACATGCTGAATAATATTAAAGTGAACGTCTCATTTGTCGGTACTCAGGCTATGACAATCAGCGAAGGAATATTTGCACCGACGATTGAAAAAGCCAAGGTGAAGCGGCTGATGATGAAGTGCGGCCAGTCAGCATATCTCGTAGTCGATTCAAGCAAGCTGAATCACACTGCGTTTTCTAAGATTTGTGACCTAAAGGATTTTACAGGAATGATTACAGATGACTCTATGAGCCAGAAAGATCTGGAGCAGATTGCCGAACAGACATCTGTGATATGAGGAGTTGTCGCCGGTGTGACACTGGTTTTACTTGATTTATTATTTATTTAGAACATTACAGTTATGTTACGGAAGTTAGATTACTTTGAATTTAAATTATATGATAAAACGCCGAGACCACTTGATATGACAAGGGGTTCGGCGTTTTAATATGGAATTAACAATATGAATATTTGTGACGTCCTATTATTCTAATCTCACTAGTTTTTCTATTATATTACAAGTCAATTACAAAAGCCAAAATGCCTAAATCATGTGCTATAGTAGGACTCGTGGAAATAACTCGTACAGAGTTTAATAAATATATTCCCAAACTATGGAGGATTTAAACATGAAAAAAACAATCATTTCTGCAGCATCGCTTACGGCATTATCAGCAGTAGCTGCAGCTAATATATCAGCATCAGAAGTAACAGTAGAATCAGGCGACACGCTTTGGAGCATTTCAGCTGGCGCATCACAATCCGTTGAAGAAATTAAGTCATTAAACAACTTATCTTCAGATCTAATTTTCCCTGGCGACGTTCTTAAAGTAGACGCTGAAGCACCAAGTGCAGCACCTGCAGAAGAAACTGAAGCTGACAATGATGCAACTACATACACTATCGAAGCTGGCGACACTTTATTTGCAATTGCAAGCCAATTCGATATTTCTATCGATGAAATCAAAGCTTGGAACAACTTATCTTCAGATCTAATTATCGCTGGTAAAACTATCGTTGTAGCTGAAGAAGCTGCACCGGAAGCGGCATCTGTTCAAGAAGCTCCTGAAGCTGAAGAAGCAGCAGCACCTGCTGTAGAAGAAGTTGAAGCAGCGGAAGTTGAAGAAGTAGAAGTTGAAGAAACAGCAGCACCAGCAGTTGAAGAAGTAGAAGAAGTTCAAGAAACTCCTGAAGTAGAAGAAACTGAAGAAGTTGAACAGCCACAAGCAGCACCTGCAGCACCTGCAGCAGAACCAGCAGTAACTGGCGGTAACGCAGCAGCAGTTGCTAACTCATTAGCAGCTGGCAAGAGCTACGTATACGGCGGCAACTCTGCATCAGCAGTAGACTGCTCAGCATTTACTCAGCAGTTCATGGCTGCATTCAATGGTAAATCAATTCCAAGAACTACTTACGGTCAGCAAGCAGCTGGTACGCAAGTATCTAACCCGCAACCTGGAGATCTTGTATTCTTTAACAACTTCTCACACGTTGGAGTTTACATTGGAAATGGCCAAATGGTAGATGCACTTAACCCATCAGAAGGCGTTGGCCAACGCGCTGTATCTTACGTACACGGTCACGTTGACGGTTACTACAGATTCTAATTACAAATTTTAATAGCAAGCGTCTAATATAGATGATAGGCACCCCTAAAGTTGAACACTAACATTCAGCTTTAGGGGTGCTTTTTTATTTTGATAATGATTTAAGAGGAATTTTGAGATTTGAATCACAACGGGAAATCACCGTTATCACCCGAAAATCCATACCTTGTAAACTATATAAAAAAAGCATGCCCAGTATCATATAAGGGCATGCTTTTATTAAAATAATAAACTTAAAGTTACATATTTTAGAGTGCAGTTATTGTTCGTAGGCTGCATTTTCAATTCTGATGCTGCGCTGTTTAAAAATCGCTCTGACATACAGGAAGCCTGTGACAGCGACCGGAACAAGTCCGCCAATTACGGATATACCGTAGTCTAAATTCAGCGTCTCAGGGGCATACAGGAAGTATGTGCCGACGACGCCTGTCATGAACAAGGCAGGGATTCCTGCAATGTAGTGCAGTTTGCCTTCTTTTAAGAGATAAACGGTCGCAACCCACAGCATGGTAGCTGCAACTGTCTGGTTAGTAAATCCTAAATATCTCCACAGGAAAGTGTAATCTATCGTTGAAAGGAGAAAGGCAGGCACACCGACACAGATTGTCATCCAGATCATTTTTGGCGTTTTACCGCTCTTTCTGATGCTGGTAACAGCTTCTGTTAACATCATGCGGGATGAACGGAGTGCTGTATCTCCAGTTGTAATTGGTAAAATAATTGCACCTAAAAATGCAAGGATTGCACCGGCTGAACCGAGCATTTCAATTGAGATTGTATCGATAACACCTGCTGGACCGCCTGCTGCTAATGCATCAGCAAGACCGCCTGTGCCATTGAAAAATGTCATACCGGCAGTTGCCCAGATCAAGGCAATCACACCTTCAGCGATCATTGCACCGAAAAATACTTTTCTGCCGTCCGATTCTTTCTTAACTGTCCGGGCGATAATCGGGCTCTGAGTTGAGTGGAATCCGCTGATCGCACCGCATGAAATAGTCACCATAATGAGCGGCCAGACAGGGAGTCCTTCCGGATGCTGATTTTCTAAAGTTAAGTTCGGAATCGGTGTGTCTGAAACAAGCAGGCCAATCATAACCGATACAGCCATGATAATCAGTACTGCACCAAAGAACGGGTAAATCCGTCCGATAATTTTATTAATTGGCAGTACAGCTGCCATTACAAAATAAGCAAAAATAATGACTAGTGCAAGAAAGAATGGAATCGCACCATCTGTTTTTAAAGAAATTAATTCTGCAGGTCCTGCAGTAAATGCCGCTGTTACTAAAATCATCAGTGCAAGTGACACAATATAGATAAATGCTTTTACACCTTTGCCCAAATATCTTTCCACTAAAGCAGGGAACTGGGAGCCGTTATGTCTTAAGCTGAGCATTCCGGCGAAGTAGTCGTGGACTGCACCGGCAAAAATACAGCCGACAACGATCCAGATTAAAGCGGGCGGACCGTACACAGCACCAGCAACAGCACCGAAGACGGGGCCAAGACCCGCGATATTTAACAGCTGTATCAGCCATCCTTTAATCGGGTGCATCGGCATGTAATCCACACCGTCGTTAGTTTTATATGCCGGGGTCGGATTGTCATTATCGATAACAAAAATCTTCTCAACTAATTTACCGTAAATGATGTATCCTGCAATCAGTAAAAATAAAGCGATAAAAAATGTAAGCATATGAGTCCTCCTGCCATTGGGAAAATAAAAATTTAATGCTAAGTGTAGCAAGAGGTATATACTTCGTCAATAAGTATTCTGATAATTTTGATAAAATAGAAAATTAAAACGCTTTCATAAGAATAAAACGATAAAAAAGCATCTAAGCGGATGAGGAGAGGGGGCTCAACAGCTTAGATGCTTTTAATTATTTATTTGACATAACGGTTCTCTTTAAACGGCAAACCGAGTTCATCTCTTAAAGTCTGTCCTTCATATGAAATGTCATAGTAGCCTCTAGCGACCAGGATTGGAATGACTTTGTCGATAAAGTCGTGGAAAAAATCGCCGAGAATATGCGGTGTCAGAACGAAACCGTCTGCACCATCGTTATCGATCCATTCAATTATCTGATCGGCAACTTCATCATATGTGCCCATAAAGGCACTTTCTCTAGTTGTTTCTTCCATAGCCACTTGACGCAGCGTTAAATTATTTTCTTTTGCACGGCGTTTAATTTCATCTGTTGTCGAGCGGAAACTGTTTTTACCGATATCACCAAGTTCAGGGAACGGGGCATCGACATCGTATTGTGTAAAGTCGTGATGATCAAAGTAGCGGCCGAGGTAAGCGAGTGCTTCTTCAATCGTTACGAGATTTTTAATCGCGTCATAACGCGCTCTGACTTCTTCATGATCTTTGCCGACAATCGGCTGCAGCGTTGGAAAAACTTTAATCTCATCTGGATTACGGCCGTTGTCTGCTGCCTGCTGGCGAAGGTCAGCATAGGTTGCTTGAGCTTTTTCTAAAGTGCTGGCATTCGTAAATACTGCATCGGCATTTCTTGACGCAAATGCTGAACCCTTAGGTGACGCTCCTGCCTGGAATATAATCGGCTGACCCTGGGGCGAACGTTCAATATTTAAAGGACCGGCAATTTTGAAAAACTCACCTTCATAATTTAATTCGTGCATTTTGTCTTTATCGAAATACTGGCCGGATGCCTTATCGCGTATAAATGCATCATCTTCCCATGAATCCCATAAGCCTTGAACGACTGCTAAATGCTCATCAGCGATATCGTAACGGAGACTGTGTTCGGGATGCTTATCTTTACTGAAGTTTTTAGCACTGCCTTCTAAAGGCGATGTGACAACATTCCAGCCGGCACGTCCGCCTGACATCATATCGATAGAAGCCAGCTGGCGGGCGATAGTGAACGGCTCGCTGTAAGATGTCGAAACAGTTCCGACAAGGCCGATGTGAGAAGTAATCGGTGCAAGTGCCCCGAGTAAAGTCAGCGGTTCAAATCTGCTTAGGAAATGAGGAATAGATTTATCGTTTATAAACAGGCCGTCAGCAACGAATACAAATGAAAAACCTGCTGCTTCAGATTTTAAAGTAATATTTTTGTAATGCTCTAAATTGACACTGGCATCGCTTGCCACATCAGGACTTCTCCACGCATTCATATGACCGCCCGGTCCGTGAAGCATGACTCCGAATTGTACTTTCTTACTCATAATATCCCAGCCTTTTCTTTGTGTATGGTATGGATAGGTGCGAGTGTTTGAATCGTCTTGTCACGTAAATCAGCTTGAGCTGTCGGCAAGTGGAACATAAACTCATCAATATCATTGTCGTCACTCAGTGCTTTTACCTGAGAGAGAATCTCTTCTTGTGAACCAAGAATCATATCTGGACGTTTCTTTTCCACTTCAATTTTTACATCAGATGTTTTGATGAACTCGTTAACCTGACTTTCAGTTTGCACGCGGAGTGTTTTACCGTCCGGGAATTTCAGCTGATAAAACTCGTTCTCTTTGAGCGCCTGGTTTTTTTCGTCTTCAGTCTCTGCGGCGAGAACGGATAGGGCAATAATCAGCTTGCCGTCCGGATTAAACCGGCGGTATATGTCCGTCACTTCTTTAAGTAAGACAGGATCATTTTTAATGAAGTGAGCAAAAATATAATTGGTCTGATTTTCTGCTGCGAATTATGCAGATGAAGTGCTGCCGCCTAAAAGAAACATAGTCGGGCGGCTGGAGTCCGTATCCAGTGAAATTTTTAGAGAACCGGAATTTTCATGCGTTCCGTCAATATACGATTTCAACGATAAAAACCGGTCGTTGAACGAATCGATATCCGGACGAAGCTCATGCTGCAGTGCCTGAGTTGCGAGCGGTGTACCGCCTGGAGCTTTGCCTATACCGAGGTCAATTCGTCCGGGTGCAAGGTGGCTAATCAGCTGAAACTGCTCCGCCACGTGAAAAGGATTATGGTGAGACAGCATAACCCCGCCGGCTCCGATATTCATAATTTTCGTATGATTGATAAGGTGAGTGACTAAAACCTCCGGCGCAGTGCCGATAACATTATCTAAATTATGGTTCTCTGATAAAAAGTAGCGCTTATAGCCGAGACCATCTGCGAGTTTGGCGTGATGAACCGTATGCTGCAGTGATTCCTGAACAGAATGATTCTTTAAAATGGGACTTTGGTTCAAAATATTAAACTCCATAAACTTCTCCCTTCGGACGATTTCTTTAGAACTTTTTTCCTACTTATGTACTATGAATTAAAATTAATGATATCACGTATTTGGAATAATTCAATTATTTAATAGATAAATCTTATCTTTTTACTAGGATTTATGGTGGTGTGTATTTATCAGGCGGATGAGGTCTGTTCATTGACCTGACAGAAGATTTATCAGGCAGATGAGGTATGTTCATTGACCTGACAGAGGGTTTATCAGGCAAATGAGGTATGCTCATTGACCTGACAGAAGATTTATCAGGCAGATGAGGTATGTTCAATGACCTGACAGCATAAATTTTCAGCACAAAAAAACCAGCGCCGGAGGACCGGGCTGGTTGTAACTTATATTATGCACCTTTGTGACTTAGGACAGGTTCTGTTTTTGCGAAATCAGTCTGTTTTAATTCTTCAATACGCGCTTCAACAAAATCAGTAGTCATATTATGTTCGACAATATATCGGTTTCTAGGGTGTTCGGCACATTCCATTGAACAGCCGCCTAAGTGATATGCCTGATTTTCTTCTGATGCTAAAATTTGTGCGTTGCATTCAGGGTTAGCGCAGTTAATATATCGTTCGCACGGTTCACCGTCAAAGTGATCCCGGCCGACAACAACATGTTCGACCTGGTTGATCGGCACTGTCAGTCTTTCGTCAAAGACGTACATCTGACCGTCCCAGAGCTGACCTTTAGCGACAGGGTCTTTTGAGTAAGTTGCTACACCGCCGTCGAGCTGGGCAACATTATCGAAGCCTTCATTTTTTAACCAGCCTGAGAATTTCTCACAGCGAATGCCGCCTGTGCAGTATGTCAGTATTTTCTTGCCTTCGAATAAGTGACGGTTATCACGGACCCACTGGGGTGTGTCGCGGAATGTTTCCACATCGGGTTTAATTGCGCCCCGGAAGTGGCCGACATCGTATTCATAAATATTTCTAACGTCTAAAACGACAGTGTCATCACGCTGCATCTGTTCATAAAATTCAGCAGGGGATAAATGCTCTCCAGTCTGTTCGCGCGGATCAATGTCGACATCCAGGCTTAAGTTAACAAGCTCGGGGCGCGGACGGACAAACATTTTCTTAAATGCATGTTCTTTAGCCTCATCAATTTTAAAGACGATATCTTTAAATAGAGGGTGAGATTTCATATATTCCATATAGCGCTCAGTCTGTTCGTAGTCGCCTGATACGGTACCGTTGATGCCTTCTGTGGCTACTAAGATACGGCCTTTCAGCCCTAAGTCTTTGCAGAATCTCAAGTGTTCTGCGGCAAATGTTTCCGGATCTTCTACATCTGTGTAGTAATAGTAAAGTAAAACTCGATATTTCATTATATTTTCCACCTATCAAATTTATTTGCAGGATAAATCCTGATAGTTTTACAAGAGTTATTGTATCAGATTTTGACGTGCTTTAGTACGAAATATTGTACAGTAAAGTGACAGTTTTACTGAATTCTTGAACAAATGTGTTAAAATTTAATAGAAGATGAGGAGTGGTTGAATGCACATTAAAATATATACCGATATTTCCTGTCCTTTTAGTTATATCGGCAGAAAGAACTTTGAGAAAGCATTAGCTGAGTTCAAAGCAGATGAACCGATTAATGTTGAGTATGCAAGTTATGAATTGGATAATCAGGCACCGCAGTCGACGGACAAAAATATGTATGAAGTTCTGGCGGAAAAGCATGAGAAACCCATGGAAGAAATTAAAGAGATGGTCGCTCATATCGTTGAAGAGGGTAAAAAAGCCGGCATCGATTTCAATATGGATCAGGTCATTCCTGTCAATACGCGCGATGCGCACCGTCTTTTAAAATTAGCTTATGAATTTGGTCTTGGCGAAAGCATGCTGGATGCGCTGCAGCAGGCGTACTTTATCGAGGGGAAAAATATCAACGATAAAGACGTCCTTCTGGAAATTGCAAAAGACAATAGAATTCCTGAAGTGCGGGCGGCAGAAGTGATTAATGATCCGAGCCTGTTTTTAGAAAATGTAATTGGCGATTTCAATATGGCGAAAGTGAACAAAGTGCGTACGCTGCCGTATTATATTTTCGATGATAAGTTTGCAATCAGCGGTGCCCGCGAGCCGCGTCATTATACAATCGCACTCAATAAAACATTAAAATCAAAATAAGCGAAAAGCTCCACAGTCATTTGACTGCGGAGCTTTTTCATTCCATCCCCATGGAAATTAATTTTCTGCCGGTATATTTTTTTCCGGTTTAATCAGTCTGATTAAATGGAACACCGCGCCGACGATAAGTAAAATCGGTACAATAATCAGGACAAGGAAGAACAATGACCCGATAAATTCACCGAATCCAAATGATGAGAAAAACTCGTCTGTTGTGACTTCAAGCAGCGGCGGTAAAAATGCGAAATAATAAATCAGACCGACAACAGCTAAAGTGACCAAATAGAATACCAGATTTGAAATATGATACGGCACAGTATTCTTATCAAATTTAAACATTATAAAACCCCTTACATTTTTAGTCTTTTAAGACAGTATACATCAATGTATAATTGAATGCATAGCTTATTGACGGTATTTTTAGAAATATTTTATTAAATGGAGGAAAACATATGTCTTTACGACTAGCAGTCAGTGATGATGTTCCTTATGTTATGGGGATAATCCGGAAGGTTTTACCGAGAATGCACGCAGCGGGAAATTATCAGTGGGATGAATATTATCCGACTGAGGCAACATTCCAAAAAGATATTAAGAACGATACTTTATATGTATTTGATGAAGCGGGTGTAATTAAAGGCTGCATCGTAGCGGATGACAACCATGCATACGCCTATGACGATATTCCCTGGGCCCTTGCCAGGTTCGATTGTCTGGCGCTGCACAGACTAGCTGTAGATCCCGATTTTCAAGGAAGAGGTCTGGCGCAGAAAATTTTAAACGGTGTAATCGAAGAAGGAAAAGCGAAAGGCTATTACGGTATACATACGGATACATCGATGGAAAACAAACCGATGCAGCAGCTGTTTGAAAAATTGGGATTTGAATTCAGAGGTAAATTGAATCTGGATGAAAATTTAGATAACTGGTATGCAGCCTACGAGAAAATATTTTAAGAAAACGCTTGCAATTAAAGGCGCAAAAAGCTATGTTTGGTGAGATGAAAAACTCGAGGGGTGTTTGAGAGTGAAATTATTAGCAAAATTAATTGCGGGTATCGTTGCCGGTATCGTCATCGGGGGCATTTATTATCTGACTGGCAATGACGGTGTAATGGGTTCTGTCATGGAATTCATCGTCAGATTATTCGTAACAGTTCAATCAGTTTTAGGGGCATTTATCTTCTTTACGATTCCATTTATTATTCTGTTTTTTATTGCATCAGGGATTTCAAAAATCGGCTCAGGTTCAGGTAAAGTCGTCGGAGCGACGCTCGGGGTAGCCTACTTGTCGACACTCGGCGCAGGCTTACTTGCTTACGCTGTTGCAATTTTTATCATGCCGCGTATTACTGCCGGCAGCTCAGTGCCTGAAGAAGGCAGCGAGATTGCACCATTCCTGGAATTTGATATACCGCCGATCATAGATATTTTACCGGCGCTTGTTCTTGCATTTGCAGTCGGTATTGTTATGAATATTATTAAAGCGGATCTGATGATTAAATTCTTCGATCAAGGTAAAGATATTACTGAATTTATTATTGAGAAAGTCATTATTAGAATACTGCCGTTCTACATCGCCGGTGTTTTTGCAGACATGGCAGCGACGGGTACAGTATTTGATACCCTGCTCGTATTTGGTGTCGTGCTGATTGTTGCAATCGTCCTTCACTGGGTATGGCTCACGGTTCAATATACAATTGCGGGTTCACTGTTAAAACAAAATCCATTTAAAATGCTGAAAAACATGCTGCCGGCATACTTTACAGCATTAGGGACGATGTCCAGTGCAGCGACAATACCTGTAACATTAGCACGTACGAAGGAAAACGGCATTCGCGCACGTATTGCTGACTTCGTCGTACCGCTGGGTGCGACAATCCACTTATCCGGCAGTACGATTACAATTGTCAGCTGTTCAATTGCGGTTATGACAATTTTACCTGGATACGATATGCCGGGACTATGGGAAATGCTCGGCGTCATACTGCTCTTAGGTGTCGTTATGATTGCAGCACCGGGTGTACCGGGCGGTGCGATTATGGCAGCGAGCGGCGTGCTCATGTCCAACTTAGGTTTCAACGATGCAGCAGTTGCCTTCATGATCGCCTTATACGTTGCTCAGGACAGCTTCGGTACAGCGACAAATGTTACCGGTGACGGTGCAGTCGCAGCGATGATCGATGCTTATGAACAAAAATTGAACAAAAAAGCTTAAATCTAAAATGTATTTTGAAAGACAGCCGGGCGGACGTGCCTTGCTGTCTTTTTTTCGTTATAATTAAAAGGATAGAAAATGAGAAATTAGAATAGAAGGTATAATGTGAAGTCAAAAGTTATTTTATATATGGTTATCGTAATCTGCTTTTTGGATTTATTTATCCAATTGCCGATTATTACACCATTTGCACTGGAACTCGGTGCATCTGAATTTATGGCGGGTATCGTCGTTGCAATGTATTCCTTGTTTAATATGGTCGGAAACGTTGCAGGGGGTTATTTTTCCGATAAGTTCGGACGCCGCAACACACTCTTATTCGGTATGATTATGCAGGTATTTTTCGTGCTGATTTATACGACGACACCGTCGCTCGGCATACTGCTCGCAGTAAGAGCAATACACGGCTTTTCAAGCGGCCTGCTGACCCCGGCAGCCTTCAGTTTAGTCGCTGATATTTCAAGGAAATCAGCAATTGGTAAATCGATGGCATTGACAGGTGTAGCAATCGGCTCAGCAGCCATTCTCGGACCGGCAGCCGGCGGCATTATTTCAAGCACTGTCAGCTACGAAATGGTGTACTACGTCCTATCGGGGGTATATGTATTCGGTACACTGTTAACGCTGTTCAGTATTAAAGAAAGCTCGACCAAAGAAAGCAGACAGAGTCACATGGCAACGCCATTCATAGAACTGCTGCTTCGTCCGGCATTAAATGTGGCATATATTTCATCATTTACACTGATGATAGCTCAGGGCACACTCGCTTTTGGTCTGCCGATAAAAACCGCGAGCTTAAATGCCGACGCATCCATGACGGGGATGATGCTCAGCGTCTTTGGTGTCACAGCAATTATTGTATTTGCATCACCGATTAATAAAATATATTCGATTTATAAAAGTGAGAGCCTGGTCGCAGCAGGGATTCTAGTTTTAAGTCTAAGCATGATTCTGCTGCATTTCGTACCGACCATTGGAACGATATTCGGCGTTATGGTAATATACGGCCTCGGCTTTGGTTTAATCTTCCCGTCCATGAATAAAATTATTGCAGAGCACTCTGCAATGAATGAACGCGGCAAGGCAAACGGAATTTTCTACTCATACTTTTCACTAGGTTCAGTGGCCGGATCGATTCTTGCCGGTTATTTTGCAACGGTCTTCAGCTTGCCTTTTCTCGGCATCGGTATCGTTACATTGGTAATGCTGGCTGTTCTGATGTTTATCCGTTACAAATTAGAAATGAACCGTCCATAGGAGGTCCTTTATGACTAAGAAAAATGTAATGCTGATGGGAATACACGGCAGAATCGGGGAACATTTATATTTAGAGCTGAAAGATTCAGTCAATCTATTCTCCTTTTCCAGCCCAAATCAGGATGATGTATTCGAAGATATTACTTTGATTAAAAAAGATTTATTTATCCTGCCGGAAGTCGAAGAAGCACTGCAGGATATGAATGTCGTTATCTTCTTTGAAGATCCAATCATGCGTTTGAACCGGCTGACCCAAGGCAAGTTTAATGATATGTATCTGCTCATTGCAGATAATATTGCCAGAGCTTCTAAAAATACCGGTGTTGAGCAGATTATTTATATCGCCGATGAACTGTCTGACGGCAGTATTTTATCCGTCTTAGGCGCATACGGGACAGCAGTTAAAAAAACAGCGACACCGATTCGCCGCTACGGTAAAAATCTGACTTATAAAACAAAGGATTACAACAGCGTCAGAAGTGTTCAGCGGGCACAAACGCCGCCGGGATGGACGGTAGAAAACATCGCCTGGTATTACTTCGGCTGGCTGGATGAAATCGTCTATGGTCTCGTCAATACTGAGATTAAAAATAACACGGTCTGTATTTATGTTCTGGATAAACCGAAACCGGTGCTGATATTTAAATATAATGAAGAAATATCGGATGAAGATATCGTTATTTTTGAAATTACAGGCGGCAGTCTGAAAAAAGGCTCGACGAGTAAAACGCAGCGTTTTGAATTCAGGAAACTGCCGTCAGGTGATGAGTTTATTATGGCGCTGCATGATTTTGAACCGGCGCTGCCCTGGCCGGTATTTAAAATGACTCAGGCACCGATTCATTCCCTGGTCAGCAGAATTTACCAGGTCGAAATGATTATTAATAAGGATGTGCCGGAACACCGTCCGCACAATAATAAATAAAGTGTTAAAATATTAAAGAATAAATCAATTATGAGGAAGATGACTGATGGGAAGAAAATGGAATAACATTAAAGAGAAAAAAGCACAAAAAGATCAGAATACGAGCCGTATATATGCCAAGTTCGGCAGAGAGATATACGTTGCAGCTAAAAAGGGCGAACCGGATCCTGAAACAAATCAGGAACTTAAAATCGTTCTGGATCGTGCTAAAACCTACTCAGTGCCAAAACATATTATCGATAAGGCAATCGATAAAGCAAAAGGCGGCGACGAAGAATCCTTCGATGAAATGCGCTACGAAGGCTTTGGGCCAGGAGGTTCTATGCTGATCGTCGATGCACTGACTGATAATGTTAACCGTACAGTATCCGACGTCCGTGCAGCCTTCGGCAAAAACGGCGGCAATATGGGTGTCAGCGGTGCAGTCAGCTACATGTTCGACAGCGTATCTGTCTTCGTCTTTAAAGGCTTCGATGAAGAAGAAGTACTCATGCATTTAATGGAATCAGAAGTCGATGTTAAAGATGTGGCAGAAGAAAACGGCATGACAGTCGTTTACGGTGAGCCGAGTGCATTTAATGATATTAAAACATCGCTGGACGACTTTGGAGTCGAAGACTATGAAGTCGCTGAACATTCGATGATTGCTCAAAACGAAGTCTCTTTACAAGAAGAAGACCTTGAACAGTTTGAAAAACTCGTTGACGTTTTAGAAGACTTGGAAGATGTATCTAATGTCTTTCATAATGTAAACTTAGGAGACTAAAACAAAAGGAGTGGTTCTGTGTCAGATTTAATGAATTTCGGCTATGAGGGCAAGGCTGCAGTGATTACTGGATCCAGTAAAGGGATTGGCCGTGAAACGGCTGAACAAATGGTGAAGCTGGGTGCCAAAGTTATGCTGGTTGCGCGCGGTGAGACTGCCTTAAAAGAAGCGGCTGACGAACTGAGTCAATATGGTGAAGTGGCATATATCGCACAGGATATTACTGAAGCGGGTGCAGGCGAGACTATTGTTGAAGCAGTGATTAAGGCATTCGGTAGACTGGATATTCTGGTTAACAATGCGGGAAGTTCTTTTGCAGAGAATTTTGAAGATGTTGAACTGAGTGACTGGGAACAGGACATCGATTTAAAAGTTATGTCTGCAGTGAAAATGTCTAAGGCAGCACTGCCACACTTGAAAAAACAAGGCGGAGCAGTACTAAACCTAACGGCTGTGATGGGCAAAACACCGCAGCCAAATTCTTTGCCGACCACTGTATCGAGAAGTGCAGGACTGGCACTGACTAAAGCGATGAGTAAAGATTTAGGGAAATACAATCTTCGGGTAAACGCAGTATGCATCGGTTTAATCCGGAGCGACCAAATAGAAAAACGCTGGCAAAAGCAGGCGCCTGATTTAAGCTGGGAAGAATTCTCAGCTCGAAGCGGAGAGAAGATTCCGCTTGGCCGTATCGGTAATACAGCCGAAGCGGCGAATGTCATTACTTTCTTATGTTCTGACCTCGCGTCATACGTGAGCGGCACTGCTGTGAACATTGACGGCGGCAGCGGCCACGCATGGTAAAACAAAAAGCTCCGGCTATTTTCTTTCATAGAAAATGGCCGGAGTTCTTTTTATTTAAGACTTTTTTCTACTGCTGACGCGAATTTTAACAGCGCTTCGTCTATTTCAGTTTCAGTGACATTTAAAGGCGGCAGCAGGCGAATTACATTATGTTTAGCACCGGCAACGAGCATATTCTCTTCGAAGCAGGCATTTAAAATATCAGCTGACGATACAGCATCAGTAAACTGGACGCCGATTAAAAGACCGAGACCTTTCACTTCAGCAATGACACCTGTATTTTTGGCGATTTGTCTTAAGCCGTCAGCCAGCTGTTGACCGCGGATGTTACTATTATTTAGCAAATCAGCTTGAAAGATTTCATCGAATACGGCATTGCCGACGGCAGCAGCCAGAGGATTGCCGCCGAGTGTTGTACCGTGATCGCCCGATTTAAAATGATCAGCGACAGCATCTGTTGCCACAAAGGCACCGATTGGATAACCTGCACCGAGGCCTTTTGCTAAGGTGATAATATCCGGTTTAAAACCGAATTGTTCAAATGAAAAGAGCGTGCCGGTACGTCCCATACCCGTTTGTACTTCATCGATAATGAGCAGGATATCTTTCTCCTGCTGCAGAGATTTTAAGGTGGCAATGAATTCACTGCTCAGGGTGTTAATGCCGCCTTCGCCTTGTATCGTTTCAAATAATACAGCGCACGTCTTTGCATCTGCTGCTGATTTTAAAGCTTCGCTGTCATTTAAAGGCACATAGACCGATCCCGGCAGTAAGGGTTTAAAATATTCATGCATATCCGTTTGACCTGTTGCTGTCAGAGTTGCCATAGTGCGGCCGTGAAAAGAATCGGTTAAAGAAATAATTTTAGTGCAGCCGTCACCGTGTGTATCTTTGCCGTATTTGCGGGCGAGCTTTAAGGCTCCTTCGTTTGCCTCAGCGCCTGAATTCGTAAAAAATACTTTAGCTAAACTACCGGCACCTGTACTGTTCACCAGTTTATGTGACAATTCAATTGCCGGCTGATTCCAAAAGAGGTTTGAGGTATGCATCAGTTTTGCAGCCTGCTTCGATATTGCTTCAACAATTTTGTCATTGGCATGACCTAAAATATTCGTTGCAATGCCGGACACAAAATCAATATACACTTCATCATTATTATTTTTAAGGTAAGCCCCTTTACCGGAAATAAATAACTTTTCATCGCGCTTATAAGTATTAAACAGCGATTCATTGCCCATTGCTAAAAGATCTTCTGTCTTCATAAAACTCCGCCTCCTTCATGCGGCATAATCATCGTGCCGATACCTGCATCGAAAAACAGCTCCAAGAGGAGCGAATGCTTAATGCGGCCGTCGACAATATGCGCCTGCTTAACGCCTTTTTTAATCGCATGTGTGCAGCATTCAACTTTTGGAATCATTCCGTCTGAAATGACACCGTTTGAAATATAGTTTTCGACCTGCTCTAAAGTCAGCTCGGACAGCAGCGTTGTCTCGTCGTCCTTATTTTCATATACCCCTTTAGTATCTGTTAATAGAATAAATTTATCCGCCTGAATGGCTCCGGCAATTTCACCGGCAACATAATCTGCATTAATGTTATACGTATCACCGTTCATATCGACACCGACTGGTGATACAACCGGTACGAAATCATTGTTAATCAGCAAGGTTAACAGAGCGGTATCAATCGTTTCAATCTCACCGACCAGTCCGATATCAACGTGTTCAATATCTCCATTGTCATTCATTTCTTGGATAAACTTCTTCTTCACCTTAATCATGTTGCCGTCCTTGCCTGAAATGCCGACAGCATTGCCGCCGAGCTTGTTGTAATACTTCACAATATCTTTATTTACCTGACCCGACAACACCATTTCAGCGACTGTCATTACCGCATCATCAGTCACACGAAGCCCCTTTTTAAATTCAGTATGAATATTTAAACCGGTCAGCATATCGTTGATGAAGGGGCCGCCGCCGTGAACAATAATCGGTTTGATGCCGACAGATTTCATCAGGAGCACATCCTGCATTACAGATTCTTTCAACTGATCATTCACCATGGCATTGCCGCCGTATTTCAACACGATAATGTTATTTTGGAAGACGTTGATATAGGGCAGTGCTTCGATCAATATATCGATTCTCTTAGTATCATTCATAGCTATCATCCTAACTTCTGTAGTCCGCATTGATTTTTACGTAATCGATCGACATATCACATGTCCACACTTCAGCTGCAGCATCTCCTGTATTTAAATTGATAAATATCCCGACATCTGTCTGACTCAGTACGGTAAAAGCCAGCGTTTCGTCAAAGGGAACAGCAAGTCCTTCATGACAGACAAGAACTTCACCGGCTGCGGAGGTAAACTTAATCGTTATAGCATTTGGATCAAGCGTTTTAATCCCGCTGTTGCCGACAGCCATAATAACGCGGCCCCAGTTAGCATCCTGGCCGTAGACCGCTGTTTTTACCAGGCTGGATGTTGCAACAGCCTTTGCAGCGCTGATCGCATCTGATTTAGTTTTTGCATTGACAGTTTTTACTGTGACGAATTTTGTGGCGCCTTCGGCATCCCGTGCCACCATGCGGGACAGTTCGCGGCACATCTCAGTCAACGATGCGGTAAAGTCATCTAAATATGCAGCATCGAGCGGAACTTTGTTTGTTGCAGCCAGTAAGACAGTATCATTTGTGCTCGTATCACCATCTACCGTCATAACATTAAAACTGTCATCCGCTGCTGATTTCAAGGCGGTATTCAAAGCGTTCTGCGGCAGCGCTGCATCGGTTACGATATAGCTGAGCATCGTGCCCATATTCGGATGAATCATACCGGCGCCTTTAATAATGGCACCGAAGTGAATCATTTTTCCGCCGATCACTGTCTGCATAGACAGTTCTTTTGGAATCGTATCTGTCGTCATAATCGCTTCTGCAGCTGCAGTAGAGTGCTGGTGCGACAGACCATCAATGAGTGCATCAAGGCCGGAATAAAAGGGCTGTAAATTCATCGGTTCGCCAATAACACCGGTTGAGCTGACGAGGACTTGGTGCGGGGCGATATTTAATTTTTCAGCAAGTGAACGTGTCATCTCATGGACATCCTGTTCGCCGCGTAAACCGTTGCAGGCGTTGGCATTGCCGCTGTTGACGAGAATGGCTTTAAACTCTGTGAACTGCTTAAGCATGTCCATATCGTACATTACGCTGTGCGCTTTTATTTTATTTCTCGTAAAGATACCTGTCACAGTGGCACCGTCCGGAAAGTAGAGCAGGGCGAGGTCTTTATCGAGTGCTTTAAAGCCGGTATGTATACCGTTTGACATAACGCCGTCAACCGCATTCAGGCCATTTGTTAAGGCTGATAATTTTTTCTCTGTAATCTGCATTAAAAATCCTCCTTAAGGCATCATGGCAATGGCAGCCAGCCCGGTTTTTTCAGGCAGTCCAAACATGATGTTCATATTTTGTACTGCTTGTCCGGCAGCACCTTTACCCAGGTTATCGATAATTGACAATACAATCAGGCGGCCGGTTCTTTCATCGAGCTGAACGGACAGCTGACAATTGTTAGTGCCCGACACATGTTTCATTTGAGGCAGTTCACCCTTGTCTAAAACATGAACAAAGGGCTCATGTTGATAGGCGCTCTTATAAGAGTCGATAATGTCTCTTTCTGTAATACCATCCTCCACCGAGGCGTATATCGTTGAAAAAATGCCGCGTTCTACGGGTATTAAATGCGGCGTAAACTGTACTTGAACTGTATGCTCTGACGCACTGTTTAACTCCTGTTCTATTTCAGGAATATGGCGATGGAGGAGCGGGTTATAAGCTTTAAAATTCCCTGTTAATTCTGTCAGCAGCTTATCCACCGAAGCGCTGCGTCCGGCACCGCTGACGCCTGTTTTACTGTCGATAATAATCGATTGAGGATCGATCAGTGCATGAACCACAGCAGGTAACAAACCGAGCAGGGCGCTGGTCACAAAACATCCGGGATTGGCGATGTATTGAGCATTTTTAATATCTTCTCTGTACTTTTCAGGCAGGCCGTAGACAAATTCTTTCAGTAAGTTCGGCGCAGCCTGCTCCACCTTGTAAGTTTCTTCATAGACATCAATATTTTTCAGGCGGAAATCTGCACCTAAATCGATCACTTTCACATCAAATGTGCTTGCAAGAGCGGACAGTTCCATGGAATGACCGTGAGGCAGACAAATAAATACCAGGTCGCTGTCTGTAAATACTGCGTCCGGTTTTAACTCTGTAAATTTCAAATCAATGCTGCCGGTTAGAAAAGGGTAATAAGAGGTGACCTGTGTACCTGCGTGACTGCGCGATGTCAGATGGATTAATTCAACGTCCTGATGGGGAATTAAGTAGCGGAGCAGTTCGCTCCCTGTATAGCCTGTCGCACCGATAATACTGACTTTGATCATAATATGACCTCCTGATGATGATTATTTTAAATCCGGTATAAATAAATGACCGTTCGTCGCTGCCATAATTGCTTTAATGGAATGCATGCGGTTTTCTCCTTGTTCAAACTGTTTGGCGTAATCAGCATTAAATACTTCGGATGTGACTTCCATCTCTTCGATGCCGTACTCTTCAGCGACATTTTTACCGTAAACAGTATTTGTATCGTGAAAGGCCGGCAGACAATGCATGAAGATAAAGTCTCCGCTGACATTTTCTAATAATGATTCATTCACCTGATAAGGCAGCAGCAAATTGACGCGTTCTTCAAAATGTTCTTCTTCACCCATAGACACCCAAACGTCGGTGTATATTACGTTAGCGCCGTTAACAGCAGTGTGAATATCGGCAGTAATTTCTACTGCAGAGCCGCTCTCTTTGGCAAATTCTTGTGCCATCTGAATATAAGATTTTTCAGGGAAAAGAGATTCCGGTGAAGCGATAGTGACATCAACACCGAGAATTGCAGCAGTAACGAGCAGTGAATTTGCAACGTTATTTCGGCCGTCTCCGCAGTAGACGAGTTTAATGCCGTCGAATGTACCAAAAGCCTCTTTAATCGTCATAAAGTCTCCGATCATCTGCGTCGGATGCCAGTCGTCAGTCAGACCGTTCCAGACAGGAATCCCTGAATATTCGGCGAGATCAGCAACGACTGCCTGGCTGGCGCCTCTATATTCAATGCCGTCGAACATGCTCCCTAAAATCTTTGCAGTATCCTGGACGGATTCTTTTTTGCCGAGCTGGATATCATTGGCACCGAGAAATTCAGGTGCAGCGCCGAGATCATTTGCTGCAACGGTAAATGCAGCACGGGTGCGCGTTGAAGATTTTTCAAACAGCAGCGCAATATTTTGGCCTTTTAAATACTGGTGAGGAATATTATTTTTCTTTAAGTGTTTTAAATGAATTGCGAAATCGATTAAATATTCGACCTCTTTTCGATTAAAATCACTGATTGTTAAAAAACTTTTTCCTTGAAAATGCATTAAAACACTCCTTTTTCGTTAATTTATATAATTAATATACATTATACTGTATAAATATAATTAAAATGTTGTTGTTTATCATATACAAAATCCGTCTGTAAATCAAGGACTTATTTCTTTTTAAACGGATAATGTATATATTGACGGATCACTGTACTATCTGTACTATATTAAGTAATACAGCTATTGCAGTAAAACTGACAGGAGGTGGATACGTGTTTGATATCGATGTGAAGAGTCGTGTGCCGATTTATGAGCAGCTGACCGAAAATGTAAAACGTTTAATCATTCAAGGGGTGCTGACGCCGGGTGAGCAGCTGCCGTCAGTCAGAAGTCTGGCCCAGGAACTCACTATAAACCCCAACACGATCCAAAAGGCTTACAGAGAATTGGAGAGGGAAGGGTATGTGATTTCCCGTCCCGGAAAAGGGAGCTTTGTGAATGATATGACAGATGTAATGAACAAAGAGCGAATCAGCAGCTTAACTGAAGAACTTGAGCGTTTAATAAAAGAACTGGTTTTTCTGGAAGTTCCGGGAGATGACTTAAAAAAATTAATAGATAAAGTGCAACAGGAGAAGGAGGGAAAGAAATGAAGCTCGCAGTAAATGGTGCAGACAAAAGTTTCGGCAAAAAGAAAGCAGTGGAGCATATAGATTTAAGTGTTGAAGAAGGAACAATTCACGGTTTACTGGGATCAAACGGGGCGGGGAAAACGACGCTAATGAAAGTGATGTCGGGAATTTATAAGGCTGACACTGGCAGTGTAACTTATGATGACAACAATATTTTTGAAAATCCTTCAGTTAAAAGCGACGTAATTTTCATGCATGATATACCGTTTTTCTTTAAGGGTGCGACTTTAAAAAAGATGGCTAAGTTTTATAAAACGATGTATAAAAACTGGTCAGATGACCGCTTTAGACAGCTGGCTGCACATTTTGGCATTGTGACTGACAAACAGCTGAATCAGATGTCAAAAGGGATGAAGCGGCAGGCGGCATTCATTCTGGCTTTCTCAGCGAGACCGAAAGTTATGCTGCTTGATGAACCATTCGACGGCCTGGATCCGATTATGCGCAAGCAGGTCAAAAATATATTAATGCAGGATATTGCCAATCATAATATGACAGTGGTCGCTTCGAGCCATAACTTACGAGAAATGGAAGATCTGTGTGACTCCGTGTCGATTATGCACGATGGAAAAATTTTGTATCATAAAGAGCTGACAGATATTAGAGGCACACACTGCAAACTGCAGATTGCTTTTAAAGAACTGCCTGGCGATGAATTTTTTACAGATTTAAACATCGTCCATCATAAAACTAAAGGACGTATTATTACATGTATCGTTAAGGGGAATATCGATCAGCTGGAAGAAAAGGTGACGAAGTACAATCCGCTGATGTACGACATTTTGCCTTTAACACTGGAAGAAATATTTACTTATGAAATGGGGGAGCTCGGTTATGAAATCTCAAACATCATTGTTGAATAAAGGACTGTTTTCCCATTTCAGCGGGACGATATTTTGGCTGACAGTGGTCTTTATGGCGATGAATATTATCGCGCTGCCGCTGTCGCTTTGGATTGTCACTTATGACCGTGATCTAATACCGGGTTATACAATGCCGGACAATTTGCTGTTTCAGATGTCAGCGGGACAAATTATTATCGGAATGATTTTCGCAGTGTTTTTAGCAATGTTTTTACTCAACTATTTAAACGATGAAGCATCGTCCGATTTCATGCACAGTTTACCGATAAAACGCACTGCTGTATTGACGCATGCTTTAATGACTGGTTTTGCAGCAATCACAATTCCGCTGCTTATTACAGCAGTGATCCTGCTCCTTGAACGCATTGTTTTTATACCGGAAATTGCTTTGATGGAAATAGGGAAGTGGCTGCTGTATTCAATCTTTGTTAACTGTGTAATCTTTTTAATATCAGTGTTCGCGGGATTTTTAGTAAATGGTATTTTCCTGCATCTGCAAATGATTCTGCTGGCGCTGTTTTTGCCGCTGGCTCTATGGGGACTCATATACGGCGCAGCAGCGGTACTATTTGATGGTATTTCGCAGTCATTTATCGAACATTCTGAGCCTGTATTAAATGCGACCTTTCCATATATTGCAGTCACTCAGCTGTACAGCGGCTTAGATGTAACACTCAATTTAGTCTGGGCGATAATTGCTGCAGTGCTGCTCCTGCTGTCCTTCGTACTTTACCGTTACAGAAAAAATGAATATGTCACTGACAGTTTTAATTACCAGTGGCTGAAATCTGCTTTAGTTGCAGTGCTGAGTACAGGTGGAATGCTCGCCATGGGGACGGCGGTATCCCTGCTTTTTATTCCTTTATCCGTGACGATATCAATCGTCGGTTTTATTATCGGGGCAATTGTCACTTATATCATTGCGGAAATGCTGTTCCAGAAAAACGCGAAAATCGATATGAACTGGAAAACTTTTCTGCTTACTTTAATCGTAATCGGTGTATTCTGGGCAATCTTCATCCCTGCATGGAGCAATTATACAAGCAGCGTGCCGGAGGCTTCAAAAGTCGACAGTGTCTATGTGTCATCTGACTATGAATATTATACGAATATATCAATCGAAGAATATTTTGAAGATGGATTTTTATATGATAATCATCCAAGAACGATTCAAAATGCCGTTAATATTCATGAAGCGGCAGTTCAAGAAAAATCCGTTCCCGGTAATTACAGCGGTGAAGAAACTGCAATCTTGAATATCAAATATAAGATGACAGACGGGACTGTAATGAGCCGGAGTTTCAGTACGCTTAAAGCGGATGCACCGCTATTTGCAGATGTGAATAACTTGAAAAATAGTCAGTACGATATTAATTCTGATTTTCTGGCGAACTTAAAACAGCATCCTGACATGATTGACTTAATTCTGTTCAGCGGAATGGTCAATGCAGACAAATCATTCATCGATGATTATAAAGAAAACACGGATGCATTAATGTCTTATAATCCGTATATTGTTAACCAGACCGGCCAAGTCGAAATGTCTGCAAATTATAAAAATAATTATGAATCAGGCTTCAGCTCTATTTACAATTCGGCAGTGCTCGATAGAATTCATGCATCTGACATCTCGGTTTCAGATACACTATTTCTTGATCAATCCAGTGCAATGTATGTGGCAGAACCTGAGCAGGCAGATATGGCGGACTTCTTTACAGACTACCACAGCTTAAATATAGAAGAACTGACTGAGAAGTATAATCTTAAAGCCCTGTCCGAAGCAGAGAAAGAAGAGACTCTAACGGCAGTAAATAATGGAGAACTGGCACCTGAAGGGAATAAACTGCTGCTGTTCAGCTATCCAAATTACACTGCAACAAGTGAGGATTATGCTGCAGACATAGATTTCAGCATAATCGCTATCCAATAGAATATAAGAAAAAGTTATAGAGATAGGTAAAATTAATGCCTATCTCTATACTTTTGTTTTCATTTTTTTGTATACTTATATTTAGGAGATGAATGCCATGAAAACTAAGTATCTGGATAAGAAAAAATGGCGGCGGCTTGTGCGCTCAAAATATGACGAAACAATCCTGACCTATCAAAATGAAAAGATTTTGGCAGGTATGATTCATATGCATAAAGTCCGTGAACCGTTGACTGTTCCCGTCGTCGGTGAAGATACGTTAGTTGTGGCAAACAATTTTAAATGGATGCAGCTCCTTCCTGAGAAAAGGAATTACAGTATTACAGTAATGTACGATGAACGATGGCAGGAAATTCAATATTATTTTGATATAAATTATTCTCACACTTTAGAACTTGGCAAGGCACGCCGGGAAGATCTTTACCTGGATGTGCTCGTCCTGCCGGACGGCCGTTACGAACTGGTCGACGAAGACGATATTAAGCGTGCCTTTAAAAAAGGAATTATCAGTGAGGAAGAAAAAGATTTTGCTTATAAAACTGCCCGCGCTCTTATGAATGAAATCGATAAGGATTTCAGCCAGTTTAAAACACTTGCAGCATCATGTTTAAAAGAACTTAAAAAATTAATGTAGCCATCCGCACAAAGCGCCGGATGGCTTATTATCTGGAGGTAATGTCGTGAAAGTGGATGATTATCGTTTACTGGCAACATTAAGCGAAGCGAAAACCTTGCGTAAAGCTGCTGAAAAGTTATACATATCTCAGCCGGCAGTCAGTCAGCGTCTGAAGTCAATAGAGGACGAGTGGGGCGTGCAGATTTTTATCAGAACGAAAAAAGCATTATATACGACAGGCGTCGGAGAGAGAATTATTGCCCATGCTAAAAAAGTTGTCGATGAAGAGCGTCTGGTGAAAGATTATATCCAGGCGAATGAAGGAGAAATCGAAGGGAAAATTTCCATCGGTGTATCGTCGTTAATCGGCTATACGATTTTACCGGATATTCTTGCGAAATATTTAAATGATTTTCCGAGCGTTAATGTTAAAATTGATGTGGGTTCGACGAAGGATATTATTGCCAATCAGGGCGACTATCACTTATCGATTGTGCGCGGCTCCCGGATTTTAAATAAGGAAAACGAATTGCTCTACAGTGATAAGCACTATCTGGTCACACCGAAAGATGTGGATTTTGAAGACTTGGCAGTGATTGAATTCCAGGCAGATCCCGATTATATTACACATATTAAAAACTACTTTGAAGAGCGTTTTAATACGAAGTACGAACCGCAGATCTTCGTTGACCAGATTACGACCTGCCGCGAACTACTCAGGAAAAAAGTCGGCATAACAGTACTGCCTGAACTGGTGCTGGAAGGCCTGGACCTCGATAATTATCATATTGAAGAAGTGATGGCGGGTGACAAACCGTTAACGCGCGACACTTACATTTCATACGACAAAAGCGTATTAATGCTGCCGCAGGTAGAGTCGTTTATCAACTTAATTAAACAGGACTCATTATCCAATGAGCAGTAAAACCGGGGGACGAAGATGATAAAAGACTTATTCCAAATTCAAAACTATAAATTGTTCCTATCCAATATGACTATGCTTGGAATGGCAGTGGCAATTACGACGCCGTTCCTCGTTATATTTATGACTGAAGTACATGGCATGTCCACGACGAGCTACGGCATATTCATGGCCGCAGCTGCAGTCGGCAGTTTTTTCGTTAATACTATTATTGGGCGATACAGCGACAGGCTGAAATTCGACAGGAAATATTTAATCATCGCTGCTCTATTCATGCAGATTATGGCATTTGTCAGCTTCTTAATTATTCCAAATACATGGATACTGATCATTTCTTATATCATATTCTTTTCACTCGGCGCACCAGCAATGCCGCAGCTTTACGCATCAGCCCGTGAATCGATTAACCAGTACCGATCGAGCCTTGCTGTGATGGCGAATACTATACTGCGTTCGATGTTCAGCTTCGGCTTTCTGTTCGGACCGTTAGTCGGGTCACTGCTCTTAGCCCGTTACGACTTTACCGGCCTATTCTTTGGGACGGTGATTATGTTTATAGTCGTCTTTATAGCGAGCTTTTTAATTAAAAACTCAAATCCGCCCGCAGTGGATAAGACGATTGAAATTACGAATTATGAAGAGCCGAAAAGTCCTAACTTGATGAAGAGTCTGACACTCTTTATTCCTTTTATTGCATTTGTCTTCCTGCACGTGGGACAATGGATGTACTTACTAAATATGCCGCTGTTCGTTACCGGCTATTTGGGCGAAGCGGACAGTGCAGTCGGAATCCTCGCCAGTCTATGTGCGGGACTTGAAGTCCCTCTGATGATATTTATGGGATACATCGCATCACGAGTTTCATCGAAAACACTATTAATTGTCGCAGGCTTTATCGGCGGCTTTTACTTTTTATCGATTGGCATATTTGAGAGTTATACGATGATGTTAATCGGTCAGCTGCCTTTAGCTTTATTCCTGGCAATATTGCTCGGACTTGGTATCAGTTATTTCCAAGACCTGCTGCCGCAATTTCCGGGATACGCCTCGACGCTGTTTGCGAACGCAATGATCGTCGGCCAGCTGCTCGGCAACTTGCTCGGCGGTATTGCTAACGATACATTTGGCGTCGAGAATTCATTTTATATCAGCGCCGCATTTTTATTTACAGCATTTATACTCTTCTTCTTTACTAAAAAAGAAGTAAGAAAAGGAGACATTTGATGGACATTTTCTTATGGCTCATCGTCATTGCAGCATTTGTACTGGGATTCGCCGGTATTATTTACCCGGTCCTCCCGTCAGTGCTCATGTTTTGGGTCGGATTTTTAGTATATAACTTCTTCATCGGTGACGAACTGTCATGGATGTTCTGGGTAATCGCAGCATCGCTGACGGTCGTTGCACTAATTAGCGACGTCGCTGCGAACAGCTATTTTGTTAAGAAATTCGGAGGCAGTAAAAAAGGGGAATTGGCAGCCATTATCGGAGCTGTTATCGGTATGTTTATCTACCCGCCGTTTGGCGTTCTCTTCGTACCATTTGTATTTGTTTTCGTCGTAGAATTTATACAGATTAAAGATATGAACAAAGCGCTGAAAGCATCGATCGGCTCATTCTTGGCCTTTATTTCCAGTGCTGTCTTCGACATTATTGTATACATCTTCCTGATTATGTTCTTCCTGCTGGATGTATTCTTATATTAGTTGGTTAAATCCCCTGCTCATGTGAGCGGGGGATTTTTGTATGAATGTTGTGAAATCCAACGTCAAGATAATCCGATCTTTCCAGCTGCACAAAAATACCCGGCAATCCAAATGTCGGATTACCGGGCTTTATCATCATACTATTTTTCTGTTTTTGAAAATGCTTCACTGTCTTCTGTTGCTGCTTCTTCGCCTTCATCATCAAGAATTTTACGAACGTTGTACATTTCATACTGCGGTTCGTGTTTTCCATCCTGAATATCGAGGGCGTAGTGACAAGATACTTTGTGGAAACCTTCAAATTGAGTATCTTTTTGTTCCAAATGCGGTTCAGCTGTTCGGCAGTGGTCTGTCGCGAACGGGCATCTCGTATGGAATCGGCAGCCTGTCGGCGGATCAATAGGTGAAGGAACGTCACCGCGCAGGAATATACGCTGTGATTTTTTCTTCGGATCCGGTACAGGGATTGCTGATAATAATGCTTTTGTATACGGGTGCTGAGGGTTTTCAAAAATAGATTCTGTATCTCCGACTTCGACAATTTTACCTAGGTACATTACGACGATACGGTCAGCAATGTGACGGACGACTCCAAGGTCATGTGAGATAAAGAGATAAGTCAGGCCGAGTTCGCGCTGCAATCTTTTCAGCAGGTTGAGTACTTGTGCCTGGATTGAAACGTCCAGCGCTGATACTGCTTCATCACAAATGATGAGTTTAGGATTTACTGATAAAGCACGGGCAATACCGATACGCTGGCGCTGTCCGCCTGAGAATTCGTGCGGGTAGCGGTCAATCTGGTGTTTTTGCAGCCCAACTGTTTCCATCAGCTCGATAATGCGTGCATTGCGTTCTTTTCTCGGAACGACTTTTTGAATATCCATGGCTTCCCACAGTGTCTGTCTGACTGTTTTACGCGGGTTTAATGATGCATATGGATCCTGGAAGATGATCTGCATATCTTTTCTCATCTTGCGCATTTCATCTTTAGACATGGCGAGAACATCCTGGCCTTCAAATTCAACTTTACCGCCGGTCGGTTCGTCCAAACGGAGGATAGCGCGGCCGGTCGTTGATTTACCGCAGCCGGATTCACCGACGACAGCGACAGTTTCACCTTTATCGATTGAAAAAGTGATGCCGTCAACGGCTTTAACGTGGTTGACTGTACGGCCGAAAAATCCGCCTTTAATCGGGAAGTGCTGCTCGAGATTTTCAACATTTAATAATGGTTTATTTGGCATTCAGCTGTACCTCCTTGTCTCCGTCCCACTGATCTGTATGGATCCAGCATCTGACTTCGTTGCCGTTGCCGAGGTCTTCGAGTTCAGGCAATGTGTTGCAAATATCTGAAGCGAATGGGCAGCGCGGTGCAAATCTGCAGCCTGAAGGCATTTCGTCAGGTGCAGGCACGTTGCCTTTAATTGGAATCAGTTCATCCTGAGTTTTATCGTGTCGAGGCAGTGAGTTTAAGAGTCCAACTGTATACGGGTGTTTCGGATTTTCAAACAGTGTATTAATATCGGCGAATTCTACGACTTTACCTGCATACATTACAGCAACGTAATCGCACGTTTCTGCAACAACACCAAGGTCGTGAGTAATCATTACAACACTCATGCCGATTTCTTCCTGAAGTTCTTTAATGAGTTCTAAAATCTGTGCCTGAATGGTTACGTCGAGTGCCGTTGTCGGCTCATCGGCAATCAGGAGATCTGGTTTACATGCTAAGGCCATAGCAATCATGACACGCTGTCTCATACCGCCTGAAAGTTCGAAAGGATACTGATCCACACGTTTTTCAGGGGATGGAATACCAACGAGTTCAAGCATTTCAATTGCTCGTTTCGTCCCATCTTTTTTACCTAGACCTTCGTGAATTTTGTAAGACTCACGAAGCTGCTGGCCGATAGTGAAAGTCGGATTCAGTGATGTCATCGGCTCTTGGAAAATCATTGAGATTTCATTACCGCGAATTTGACGCATGCGGGCATTTTTAACTTCTGTTAATTCTTCGCCTTTATATTTAATGCTTCCCCCGATAATTTTTCCGGGATGTTCAATTAATCTTAAAATCGAAAGGGCAGAGATACTTTTACCTGAACCACTTTCTCCAACAATACCCAGAGTTTTACCTTTAGGCACCTGGAATGTAACTCCGTCGACTGCCTTAACTTCGTTTGAATCAACGAAGAAGGAAGTGCGGAGATCTTCTATATCGAGAATTACATCTTCTGACATGATTTTCACTCCTTCTTAGTTTAAGTCCACGCGTTTGTTAAGCAGTCTGTACGAAATATCAACGATTAAGTTAACGATAACGAAGATAACTGCAATAACAAGAATTGCCCCTTGGACGACAGGGAAGTCCCGCTGGAGAATTGAGTCGATGATCAATCTTCCGAGACCGTTAATTGCGAATACACTTTCAGTCAGGACAGATCCTGCAAGGAATGAACCGAACTGAATACCGATTACTGTAATAACAGGTATCATCGCGTTCTTCAGTGCGTGACGTAATATTACTGAACCTTCCTTAACCCCTTTGGCACGGGCTGTTCTGATGTAATCCTGGTCGATAACGTCGAGCATACTGCTTCTTGTCATACGTGCGATAATCGCAGCGCCGGCAGTACCAAGCGTAATCACCGGGAGGACGTTTTGTTCAAGACTGCCCCAGCCTGTCGGTTTAAAGATTGGAATTTCAATTGCGAACCATTGAATTAACATCAGTCCGAGCCAGAAGTTAGGCATCGAAAGACCGAATAGTGCAACGACCATCATTGCAACATCTTCAAAAGTGTATTTTCTGACTGCTGAAATAATACCAGCTAAAAGTCCCCAGAAGATACTGAAAATCATTGCCATAACGGATAATTCTAAAGTGATCATGAAGCGGGCACTGATATGATTAAAGACCGGGATGTTATCACGGATAGATGAACCGAAGTCCAGCTGTACCGCATTCCCTAAAAATCTAAAGTATTGTTCGTAAAGCGGGTCGTTTAACCCGAGTCTAGCCTCGATTGCTTTAACCGTAGCTTCCGGCGCACTTTCACCGGCCATAATTACAGCCGGGTTACCCGGAGTGAGGTGCATCAGACTGAACACGAGTACCGTAACTCCAAGGAGTACGGGTATAAGCTGCAGTAATCTGCGAATGATAAATTTTGTCATGATATCCTCCTCCTATTTTTTGGCCTTCGGATCGAAAGCATCTCTTAAGCCGTCCCCAAACAAGTTAAATGCAAGTACGACGATCACGATCATCATACCGGGGAAGAACGTAATATGAGCTGCCTGATACATATAGTTACGGCCGTCATTAAGCATTGCCCCCCACTCAGGAGTCGGCGGCTGTACACCTAATCCAAGGAAGGAAAGACCTGCTGCTGATAAAATCGCTGTTGCGATAAACAGCGTCGTATTGACGATAATCGGTGATAAAATATTCGGTAATATGTGCTGGAAAATAATTTTCCCATCTTTGGCTCCGAGTGCTCTAATCGCATCAACGTATTCAAGTTTGCGCGTTGTCAGCGTTGAACCGCGGACAATACGGGCGAACTGAGGCAGCGCCCCGATAGCGATGGCGATTGTTACGTTGATCGTGCTGCCTCCAAGTACACTGACGATTGCAAGTGCAAGCAGGATACCCGGGAAAGCAAGCAGTATATCCATCAAGCGCATAATAACTGTATCCAGCCATCCGCCGTAATATCCTGCTAAGAGACCAATCGGTACTCCGACTAAAGCAGCCATAAATGTCGCTGCAAAACCTACACCCAGTGTTATGTACATACCGTGAAGAATACGATAAAAGATATCGCGGCCCAGGTGATCTGTACCAAACCAGTACTGCGCCGAAGGACCCATCAGCTTATCAGTAAGGTTTGTAGCGTTTGAATTGACGCCTAATATATTATAGTTGGCGTCCAGAGCGCCGAAAATTGAAACTAAAAATAAAAACACCAATACGTAAAGACCGACAAGTGCTGCTTTGTTCTTTCGAAGTCTTCTGTAGAAGTCTTTGAAATTGTCGACTCTCCGATTGGCAGGTTTTTTAACTGGAACCTGACTTGGTTGTACATTTGACATGTAACATAAACCCCCTCTAAAAACTGAAAATTAATATAAATACAAATAATTCTGACATATTTATTCATAATACATCGATGTATAGACTATAACAAGAATTATCGACAACCGTCTATACTTTTTACTGCCAATATTCTAAAAAGTGTAGATAATTGAAAGCGTTTCCTTATATATACCAAGGCTTGAAGGAAAATATAAACAGAAAATTTATCTTGCTTATCTTTAATTCCTAGTGCTATAATCTGGATTACAATACATACAAAAAAGATATGAATTGATTTCAGTATAAACAGGAGGAGAAAAATAAACAATGAAATTTTATACATATTTCTTAGCTGCTGCACTGCTTCTTATATTATCTGCATGTACGAGCGATTCTGATGTAGAAGTGACAGACGAAGCAGGTAATACAGCAGAAGAGTCGTCAGGCGGCGATTTAATTGCATCCTATGCAACGGATGTATCATCACTGGATCCGGCGGGACAAAATGATTTGCCGTCAGATCAGAGAAGAAACGTAATATATGAAGGATTACTTTATCTGAATGATGATTTAGAGCCGGAACCGCGTCTCGCTTCTGATTACGAACAGACAGATGATACGACATGGGTATTCAACCTCCGTGAAGGTGTCACTTTCCACGACGGCACAGAATTTAATGCCGAAGCGGTTAAAGCGAATATCGAAAGAATTGTCGACCCGGCAGTCGCTTCAAGCCGTGCCAATATTTTTGAAATGGTGAGTGAAGTCAATGTAGTCGATGACTACACTGTTGAAATCGTCACGGACTATCCTTTCGCAGCGCTGCCGAACTATTTAGCACATGATGCCGGCGGTATGGTTTCAAAAGCTGTCATCGATGAAGATTATCAAAACGCGATTGATGAAGGCGGAGCGGATATCACCCTCGATGAATTTTACGCACTTCGCAGTGAAGGCGGAACAGAATACGAAGCAGTCGCTAATCAGGTTGGTCAGCACACAGGTGGAATTGTAGAACAAAAACCAGTCGGCACCGGCTACATGAAATTCCAGTCGAGAGCACCCGGTGAGAATGTTGTCGTTGAACGCTTCGATGAATATTGGGACGAGCCGGCAAAACTCGATACGATTACATTTAAAGTAGTCGCTGAAGACGCGTCGAGAATTGCTGAACTGGAAAGCGGACAATCCCACTTTATCCAGGGCTTCGATAATGCCCAGTGGGATCGTATAGAAAACCATCCGGATATGGAAACTTATCCAGTTTACAATTTATCAAACGAATATGTCGGCATGAATACGCAAAAAGGACCTTTACAAGATAAGAGAGTCCGTCAGGCAATCGGCCACCTTGTAGATAAAGAAGCCATTATGGAAGGTATTTATTACGGCGTCGGACGAACGATGAAAGGTGCGCTGCAGGAAGAAATTCTCGGCTACAATGAAGATTTAGAAGACCTTGACTACGACCCGGAACGTGCCAAAGCGCTGCTTGAAGAAGCGGGCTACGGCGACGGATTTGATTTAACTATTATGACTAACGATACACCTGAACGTGTCGATCTCGCGATTTTGCTTCAGGAAGAATTTAAATCAGCAGGTATTAACTTAAGCATCGAACAGCTCGAATGGGGCGCGTACTTAGATGCAGTATCAAACGGTGAACACGACTTATTCATCTTAGGCTGGCCAAATCCGGTCGGCGATCCTGACCAGGGCATCTGGCCGCTGTTCCACTCATCTATGCAGGGCACAGGCGGCAACCGTTCATTCTTCGACAATGAAGAAGTGGACAGCCTGCTTGAAGAAGGACGCAGAGAATTAGATGTAGAGAAACGCGAACAGATCTATCAGGAAATCGATAAAATACTCGTTGAAGAACAGCCGTCTGTCTTTATCAGACAAGCCCAAAGTGCGAATGCAATTCGTTCTGAAGTAGAAGGACTGTATATCAACCACTTTAATAAACCAGATTTCAGAAATGTCACTATTAATGAGCAGTAGCGTTCACGCATCATAAATTCGGTTTTAAATCAGGGGGATATAAATATGAAGTATTTAAAATACTTGCCGCTTGCGATAATTTCACTGGTGCTCGGCGCATGTACGAGTGATGCCAATGTGGAAGTCTCAGATGAAAATGGTGAAACGAATACTTCAGGGGGAGATTTCATCGCTGCTTATGCGAGTGATACGTCATCACTGGATCCGGCCGGTCAAAATGATTTGCCGTCTGACCAGAGAAGAGATGTATTATATGAAGGTTTGTTTGATTTAGATGAAAATCTCAATCCCAAACGTGCCAAAGAGTTAATGAAGGAAGCGGGCTATGAAGACGGTCTGGATTTGAAAATTATGACTAACGACGTGCCTGAACGAATAGATATTGCAATTCTGCTGCAGGAGCAGCTCAAGGATATCGGTATTAATTTATCGGTGGAGCAGCTCGAATGGGGGACTTACTTAGAAGCGATATCAAACGGCGAACACGATTTATTCATTCTCGGCTGGCCGAATTCAGTCGGTGATCCGGACCAGGGCTTATGGCCGCTGTTCCACTCTTCAATGAAAGGGTCCGGCGGCAACCGTGCCTTCTTCGATAATGAAGAAGTAGACGCACTGCTTGAAGAGGGCCGTCAGGAATCTAATGAAGAAAAACGTGCAGAGATTTACCAGGAAATCGATAAAATTCTAGTTGAAGAACAACCTTCAATCTTTATCAGACAAGCAGCAAGTGCTCATGCATCACGTGCTGAAGTCGGCAATCTAGATCCAGGACATTTAGGTAAACCTGATTTCAGAACAGTGACTTTAGAAGAACAGCAGTAAATATAAAACAGAAGCGAAATCTGCGAGTGTGCCAGCAGGTTTTGCTTCTGTTTTTTTTCTTTTGAGTATACAATTTAATAGATGTAATAAAATGAATTTGCACGACGGAGGTCAGGTTATGGATCAGTGGTATAAAATAGATAATACAGGGAAAATTTTTCATGCAGTATCGAATGCATCGAACTCTGCAGTTTTCCGCGTATCGATTACGCTTCATGAAACGATTGATCCTAAAATCCTTCAGGAAGCGCTCGATATTGTCGTGCTGCGTTTTCCGACTTTAAATGTCAGAGTGCGAAAAGGGCTTTTTTGGGACTTCCTTGAACAGAATGATCAGGTGCTGAAAGTTAAAGAAGAAACGGATTATCCGTGTGCACCGATCGACAGAAAAGAAAATAATGCCTTCTTAATTCGCGTACTGTATTTCGGCAAACGGATTGCAGTCGAAGTATTCCATTCACTGACAGACGGCGGGGGTGCAGCGGAGTTCGTAAAAACGCTGACCTATCAATATTTAAAGCTAAAAGAGGAGAATGTTTCAGCGGAAGAGACGGAGCTGATGCTGCCGAATGCACCGCCGAAGACAGAAGAGACAGAAGACAGCTTTTTAAAGTATGCAACCGTCACTAACGTTAAAAATCCTGCAACAAACGATAAAAAAGCGTATCAGCTAAAAGGAACACAGCTCAATCCGCCGGGGATTAATGTGATTCAGGGATTTGTTGATGCCGCTGCGCTCAACAGCTATGCCAAAGCACAAGGTACATCTTTAACAGGTTTTCTGACGAGCCTTCTGATCAAATCCATTCATATGGAAAAGCGGCGCAGAAAAGCTGAAGCGGATTTAATTACGATTGCCATGCCGGTGAGTTTAAGACGGCATTTTCCTTCGGTATCAGTCAGAAACTTCTTTTCAGTTTCAAACATCGGAGTCACAATGAACGATCAGATTCCGTTTGATGATGTAATTCGCAGCGTCACTGAGCAGCTGATTGAGAAAACAGACAAGGCATTTTTGCAGGCAGGCATTAACCGTTTCGTGTCATTTCAAAGTCATATTTGGCTGAGAATTGTGCCTGTCTTCATTAAATATCCTGTAATGCGTTTTGCCTTTAACCAGCTCGGTGAACGCGCAAAAACAATGACCTTGTCGAATCTCGGTAATATTAAGCTGCCGGATTCTATGAAGCCGTACGTCGATTCTATGGATGTCATTCTTTATCCGACAAATAAAAGTCCGATAAACTGCGGTACGGCAACAGTCAATGATAAATTAACGATTACATTTTCGCGCTCAATTGAAGATAATGAAATTATAAAAAGATTTTTCAAAGAGCTGACGAGAATGACAGGACTCGATGTTACAGCAGTTTCAAATGGATGGGGTGAGTAGCGTGAACAGTTGCGAGGACTGCGAAATTTATACGAATGAATCGACGTGTCCTATTTGCCACCAGCTGCTGTCAGATACGGATATAAAAACAGAAGACAGAGCGTATCCGGTCTACAATCAGCGGCAATATAAACTGCGGGCACAGATTTCAAGGATGACTGTGATCGGCGGTATTATAGCCATATTGATTTGCCTCTTAATTAATATGATTGTTATGCCGCACTTCTTATGGGTATTCTATGTAGCAGTGGCGGTATTTTATCTGGTAGTATCTTTGAATCATACTATTTTGTCAGCAGCACATCTCGGCGGTAAAATTACTGCCCAGGTCGTCAGTCTGACAGTGCTGTTGCTTGTAATCGACGGCATGTCCGGATCGGTGCAGTGGTCAGTCAACTATGTCGTCCCTTTCGTCATCATTGCAGGAATCTTATTGATATCTATCATCATTATTAAAGTCCGCTTGAAATGGACGGGTTATGTCAGCTTTTTACTCATGATGATTGCACTTGGCTTCCTGCCTTTAATTTTGTATTTTTCAGGTCTGGCAAATGTCCTGTGGCCGAGCATATCGGCAGCATCATTCAGCATAGCTACATTTTTAGCTATGCTGCTGATCGGCAACGCGTCGTTTATGACGCAGCTGGGCCGAAGATTTCACTTTTAAATTAATATATAAGCGGAGGGCAATATATAATGAGGGAATTATTAAGAGGCACTGCAGTTTTTGCGGCGGTATCCGGTGTCATCATGTACGTATACCGGTCAATATTTGTACATCATAGAAGTGTCGGCAGTGAGCTGGCGGAAGATCTAATCAGAGTAGTCAACTTTGATAAGCCGGATATTAATGCAGAGATATTGGAAGAGAAAGCGGAAGAAAACCGCAAGGAATATGAAATTCCTGCCAGTATCGTCAAGTCGCATATCACGAGCGAAGAACTGTTCGGGATGAAAGTATTTAACATGTCACCGCGGCATGAACCGTCGAAACAGCGCGTTCTCTATTTGCACGGCGGCGGTTATATTCATCAGCCGTCAGTATTTCACTGGAGATTTTTAAGCAAGATGGTTAAAGAAACAGGCATGGAGTTTATCGTGCCGATCTATCAGAAAACACCCGAGTACAGTTACGACACGGCATATGAATCACTTCAATCCCTGTATAAAAAACTGATTAAAGAAGATAAAAACCTGGTCATCATGGGAGATTCAGCCGGCGGAGGATTGACGCTTGGGCTGACTAAATGGATGAAGGAAAACGATATTGAAATGCCAAAAGCTCAAATTGCCATATCGCCCTGGCTGGATATTACTTTATCTAATCCGGAAATTGAAGATTATGAAGAAGTTGAACCGATGCTGAAGAGCGATAATTTAAAAATAATCGGGAAAATATGGTCGGGTGATGCCAAACCGGATGATTATAAAGTATCGCCGATGTTTGGAGAATTAAAAGATTTGCCGAAATTGCATTTATTTATCGGCACCCGTGAAATTATTTTGCCGGATGCGAGAAAGTATGCAAACATGCTGGAAGCAGCAGGCGCGGACTTCGAATACTATGAATATGACATGCAGAATCACGTTTTCCCGCTCTATCCTATTAAAGAGGGCATTGAAGCGAGAAGACAGATTGTAAATATATTACTGGAACTGGACCAATAGATTGGAAGCGGAATTGTGATTCCGCTTCTTTTATAGAATTATGATACCAGCAGCTGAATTGACTTCAGCTGCTGTTTTTTTGTTTGGATTTGTAGCGGTTGAGGGTCTGGTTGGTTAATGGGAGGATCTCATTGTCCGACTAGGGGGCTTACTCGGCCAATGAAAGAGTCTCATTGTCCGGCTAGAGCGTTTACTCGGCCAATGAAAAAGTCTCATTGTCCGACTAGAGTGCTTACTCGGCCAATGAAAGAGTCTCATTGTCCGGCTAAGGCGTTTACTCGGCCAATGAGAAAATAACATTGTCCGGCCAAGCGGACCCAAACTCATTTCAAGCTCAAAATCATCAATATTCAACACGTCCCAATAAGTAAACGCCTCCAATAATTACAATTTTCTGAATTAGCTGTTGTAGAACCATTCCTTATAGTGTAAAATTCTGAATATTATAAGAAGTTTATCGACTTCTTTAAATTGGGGGGAATCAAATGAAGAAATTTAGTTTTTTGACGTTACTCGGCGTATTGATACTTATCCTTGCGGCATGTACTGACGACAGCAATGTAGAAGAGGAAGCGAGTGAAGGGGAAGAGTCTGCGGCTGCTGAAGGCGGGACTTTAACTTTAGCTATACCTAGTGATGCGGTGTCGATGGACCCGCACGGAAGTAATGATGTTCCATCAGAACAGATTCGCGATACGATTTACGAACCGCTTGTAACGCAGGATGAAAATTTTGAAATCGTTCCTGTACTGGCAGAAGAGTATGAACAAGTTGACGATACAACATGGGAGTTCAAATTACGTGAAGGTGTTACTTTCCACGATGGCAGTGAGTTTAATGCAGAAGTGGTTAAAGCGAATGTTGAGCGCATAAAAGATCCGGCAAAAGCTTCAGCGCGTTCTTTCTTACTGGACATGGTCACTGAAGTTGAAGTTGTGGATGATTATACAGTTCGATTAATTACTGAATATCCATTTGCACCGCTGGTGAATAACTTAACTCACGGTGCTGGTAAAATGATCAGTAAAGATTTAATCGATGCGGATTACCAGAATGCTCTGGATGAAGCGGGCAGTGATTTAACACTTGAAGAGTATTACGACCTCCGTGCTGAAGGCGGAGATGAGCATGAAGCTGTAGCGAATGAAATCAGCTCTTATGTCGGCCAGCTCGTTGAAACTGAGCCGGTCGGTACGAATTACTTTAAATTTGATTCAAGAAGTCCCGGCGAACAGACATCAGTCGTTCGCAATGATGATTATTGGGGAGATACTGCACTGCTCGACGGTGTAGATTTCAAAGTAGTTTCTGAACCCGGTTCACGTATTGCTGAACTGGAATCTGGAACTTCTAATGCGATTCTCGCCACTTTATCAAGTAATATTGAACGTGTAGAAAGTAATGAAGACGTGACGTTATTACGTAACGAATCAGTATCGATAGACTACATTGGTTTCAACACTGAAAAAGAGCCATTTAACGATCCGAGAGTCCGTCAGGCTATCACGCACGCATTTGACAGCGAAGCAGTTCTAGAAGGTGTATATAACGGCTCAGGTACTCCAGCTGAAGCACCGCTTGCACCAGGAGTACTCGGTTATTCTGAGGACCTTGAAGGACTGGACTACAACATGGAACGTGCACAGGAACTTCTCGATGAAGCGGGTGTTGAAGATTTAACAATCAACTTAATGGTCAATGATGATAATCCTGAACGTGTCGACGTGGCATTATGGCTGCAGGAATCGTTAAGCACATTGGGCATTACAGTTAACGTTGAACAAGTAGAGTGGGGCGCGTACTTAGCAGCAACTGGTGCCGGGGAGCATGATATGTTCATCCTTGGATGGAGCAACTCAACCGGTGACCCAGATAACGGAATTGCACCACTGTTCCACAGCGATAACATCGGTGCGGACGGCAACCGTTCATTCTACAGCAACCCTGAACTTGACAGCATCTTAGACGAAGCGAGACAGTCAACAGAAGAAGCTGAACGCGAAGAGCTCTATATGCAGGCTCAGCAAATCTTAGTTGATGAAGCACCGGCAATCTTTATCCGCCACGGTGAAAACTTAAACGCACACAACAATAATGTCGAAGGCTTCGAAGGCGATGCGTATAACATCTTCGATTTCAGAGGAACTTCGATGACGCAATAATTTACAAGATAAAAACCGTTAGTCCGTAAAAAGGCTGGCGGTTTTTATCGTTTTAAAGCCTGACAGTATAGTAAATTTCACAAAAAAGAGGGAATCTTCGAAATTTATTAATAGAATTTTCAGTTACTTTCAAGAATTTATAAAATTGTTGAAAGCGCTTTATTTTATAAGAGGAGAGTGATATAGTAAAAAAAGGCTGAGTTTTGATGATATATAAGTAATTGTTTGTAGTGTTAATATTTTCAAAATTCAAGCTTGTAAGAAAAATTGTTTTAGGGTAGTATAAAAGAGTGAAATTTTAGGATTTTAAATTGTCTTAAAATTTAAAATTTTTTGAGGAGGAAATACATAATGAAGAGCCTTAAACAACTGCTCGCTCTAAGTGCGGTACTGTTTTTAACACTAGTACTGGCAGCTTGTACGAGCGACAGCGATGTTCAGCCTGAAGGCGAAGACAGCGCGGAAGGTACTCCAGCTGGCGGCCAGGATCTTGTGATCTCGGAAATGAGTGACATCGTATCGATGGATCCGCACGGCAATAACGACGTACCATCTTCAAACGTACGTTACAACTTATATGACGGACTGACTGTCCTGAATGAAGATATGGAAGTAGAACCTGGTCTTGCGACTGAATGGGAGCAGGTCGATGACACAACTTGGAGCTTTACACTTCGTGATGATGTCACTTTCCACGATGGTACACAATTTAATGCTGAAGCTGTTGTTGCCAACTTAGACCGTGTACTTGATCCGGCAATGGCATCACCGCGTATGTTCTTATACGAAATGATTACTGAAGTTGAAGCAGTGGATGAGTTCACTGTAGAAATTACAACTGAGTATCCATTCGCACCATTACTGGCTCACCTTGCACATGACGGCGGCGGTATGATCAGTAAAGATGTTATCGATGCTGACTACCAGCAGGCGCTTGATGCAGCAGGTGAAGACATGACTGCAGAAGAGTATTACGAACTGCGTGACAGCGGTGAAGCTGAAGCAGTCCAAGATGCTATTTCATCTGAACTGGGCACATATGTCACAGAAAATCCTGTCGGTACAGGTACATTTAAACTACAGGAGCGCACACCGGGTGAACAAGTCGTCTTAGAACGTAACGATGACTACTATGGTGAAGCGGCTACACTTGATACAGTGACATTTAAAGTTGTTCCTGAAACAGCTTCACGTATCGCTGAAATTGAATCGGGCACGTCTCACATTGCAGGCACTGTTGAATCAAGCAACGCTGACCGCATTGCAAACGGTGCTGAAACAGCTTTAGATGAAACAGAATCAATGTCATTATCATACATTGGTTTCAATACTGAAAAAGAACCATTAAATGATCCAAAAGTCCGTCAGGCAATTTCTTATGCTATCGACCGTGAAGAGATCATTAACGGTGTTTATGACGGTGTAGGAATTCCTGCAAAAGGACCTCTGGCACCAGGGGTATTCGGTTACGATGAAAACGTTGAAGGTATCTCATACGATATTGAAAAAGCGAAAGAATTACTGGCTGAAGCGGGCTACGAAGACGGCCTCGACTTGTCTATCTGGACAAACGACAGCCCTGAGCGTGTTAACACAGCAGTTTACTTGCAGGAATCACTGCAGGAAATCGGCATTAACTTAACGGTTGAACAATTAGAGTGGGGCGCGTACTTAGAAGAAACAGCTGCCGGTAACCACGATATGTTTATCCTTGGCTGGTCTACTGTAACAGGTGATGCAGACTACGGCACGTATCCGCTGTTCCATTCATCTATGCATGGTGACCCGGGTAACCGTTCATTCTTATCAGACGATAAAGTAGACGAACTGCTTGAGGCAGGACGCCGTGAAGCTGATGAAGAAGCCAGACTTGAAATTTACTCTGAGCTTCAAAATCACCTTGTAGATGTAGCGCCTATGGCTTACATTCACCACCAGAACTACTTAACAGGTATGAACTCAAACGTTCAAAACTTCTGGGTAGATGCTCAAGGTATTTATCATCTTGATGAAGTAACAATCGGAGAATAATCACATATAGGAAACCCGGCAAATTTTGCCGGGTTTTTTCTATAAATTTTAAAATATACATATGAATGGTATAATATTGGGTAAGATAAACTATAGGTGAAGATAATGAAAAAACTGATGATGATTGTATTAGTAATCGGTCTTTCGGCATGCAGCGGAGAGGCCAGCCAGGCAGAAAAGGATTTAGAAGCGATCAACGGAGACATTTCTGAACTCGAAGAAGAAATTAATGACCTGCAGGGGGATAATGAAGCACTGCAGCAAAATGTTGATCAGAAAGAATCTGAACTTGAAGCATTGGAAAAAGAGTTCGAAGAAAGCCAGCAGGCTGAAGACACAGAAGAAAACGAAGAGTAAAGGAGTTTTAACATGCATGAAGAGAAATTTTATTTAATCGAAAATAAAAAAATGACACTGACTGAATTAGCTGAAGAAATCGAAGCGATTATCGGCGGTGAACTGGAAGATGTTAAAGGTTCTATCAACAGAGTTGTCGTTAAAAAACCGGCACCGGAACGCGGTTTTGAAGCATTCACGGTCACCTTTAAAGTAAAACATACAGTGGACTTTATCGATGTGGTTGTAACGACGAATAATACGAAGAAACGTCTTGAAGATTACGACTTTGATAATGGTGAGTATACGGTGCGTTTAGTCAGCTACATCCGCCGGGATGTGCCGATTCAAAATGAAGCAGAACTTTAATAAGATAGGCCTGAAGTGAAATGAAGTATATTAAGACAAAACGTCTCATTTTGCGCGACTGGCAGGAAAGTGATCTGAAGCCATTTATTAAAATGAATTTAGATCCCGATGTCAGACGCTATTTTCCGTCCCTCAGTTCGCCTGAAGAATCTGTCGAATATGCACGTGCAGCTCAAAAGTGCATTGTCGACAGAGGTTTCGGTCTGTTTGCGGTGGAAAGAAAAGATACCAATGAATTTATTGGCTTTACAGGCATTCATGTGCTGGAAGCTGATGACAGTTTGGACTTTGAATTTTTACCATGTATTGAAATCGGCTGGCGGCTGCAGAAAAAACACTGGAACCAGGGCTTTGCGACAGAGGCAGCCCGCGGTGTTTTAAAATTCGTCGAACGTCAGACGGATATTAAGGAAGTCTATGCCTATACAGCAGTACGCAATATACCATCGATTAATATTATGGAGAAAATTGGCATGGAGCCTGTAAAAACATTTGACCATCCGGACATTATTGATGGTCATTCATTAAAACAACATGTTCTCTTTAAAAAATCGACAAAAAAAGAGCGCAGATTCAAATTATAATTTTGAACCTGTGCTCTTTTTATTTTGTGCTTATTTTAAGTCAGCATTCGTTCTTGCTGCTACAGGGACATAGTTTTCAAAGCCTGTAACAATATCTGCCAGATTATCGTGGATGAACAGCATATCTAAATAGCGTTCTTCCAAAAAGCCTTCTTCAATTGATTTATCTATTACTGTTTTTAAGGCATCGAAATAACCGTCAACATTTAAAATACCGATCGGTTTTTCGTGCAGACCGAGCTGGCCCCAGGTGAAGACTTCAAAAAATTCTTCAAGCGTGCCGGCACCGCCGGGCATCATAATAACAGCATCGCCTTCGTTTTCCAACTCCAGTTTGCGCTGGTGCATAGACTGGACGATGCGCATATCTTTAACGCCAGGGTGAGCGACTTCACGGTCGACCAAAAACTGAGGGATGACCCCGGTAACGTGTCCTTGTTCAGACAGCGCACCGTTTGCCACTGCGCCCATCAAGCCGGTCGCGCCGCCCCCGTAGACGATAGTAATATTTCTTTTAGCAGCGTCACGTCCAAGCTTAAAGGCTGCTTTTTCATAGTTTTCATTTTTACCGGTTTTAGCACCGCAAAATACTGTAATTTTTTTGACGTTCATAATGTTTGCTCCTAAGATGATAAACTTATTTATTAAACATTAATTCTTCATAGTTTTTAATGGTTTCATCTTTAATATAGGTGCTGCCGTCACCGATACGGCGGCCGTATTTGTTAGCATGTTCGAAATTCATGCGGCGGTGCTGATTAAAGAGAGAGTTGCTGTGACGCAGTTCTTCTTTTTCTTTTTTCTTTTCAGCGATATATTTATCGCGTGCTGCACTGCGCGGATCTAAAAGATTTTTATGCTGCTGGCGAAGCGGTAAATCCTTACTGCTGTCAGCTGAGTCATTCCTAGTAAATTCAGTGTTGCTGAGTACTTTTTCTTCATTCATTTTCTGGATGTTTGTCATGTTTTCACTGCTTTCGTTAGTTTGTACCGGCATACCTGTGTAAGGAACCAGTTCGTTTTGTGTATTATTTTCTTCTTGTTCTTCTTCTGTTTCTTCGAACATATACATTTCGCCGTAATCCGGTTCCTGGTTGTCCGGTTCAGTTAATTTGTCAGTATTAATATCCGGAGTGATTTCGGAGTTTGACATATAGTCATCTGAAACTGTCATGCCGTCCTCAATCTCTTCTGGTGATTTTTCCTGATGCGATTTAAAAATCTTAGGCACGAAAGATGAGCGCTTTTTAGTGCCATCGTTATCGAGGCGTTTTTCTCTATGTGCTGCTTTTTCTTTTTCAAAGCGTTTTTCTAAAGAATCTTCTTTGTCTAAACTCTTTTGATAATTTTTAACTTCTTTATTGTAGCTGCGCTCTTCTAAACTGCTGCTTACTTTTGAACCGATTGATTGTGCAGTGTGCTTAGTCGATTCATATGCACTTGAAGCAGCATCTTTGCTGCTGTCTTTGACACGTGTATAGACAGTATTAGATACCGCACCTAATTTTTGCATGTCGGGATGTTTGCTAATTTTTTTGCGTTCATTGATTAAGGGCACTGCAATCAGCGGTATGATTGTTGCCAGCATTTTTATATTTTTATTCACGAGTTCTGACCTCCATCAAAATAGGTGTTTAGATTAATTATACAATACCCGGCGAGATAATGAATTAAACGGGTTTTGAGGTTTAAATTATTTCGAATAATGGTATGAATATAAAGAATAGACGAGGAGGATTCAACATGTCAAATATAAATGAAAACATGAAACTTAAAGATATCTTATTTAAAGTGCCGGCTGCGGCGGATGTGTTCAGAGAAGTGAACATCGATTTCGTTAACAATGGCAGCGATACGCTGAAGGATGCATACGATGCAGGGCACTTTAATCTTGAAAACATTTTGTATGAAGTGAATGAATTATCAAAAGAACGTATTGAAGGCATCGACGTGTCGTATATGGATGAACCGAGCATTATTAAATATATCGGCCGTAAATATAACGATGACTTGCTGGATGAACTGCCGGTCCTGAATGATTATGTTGAAAAACTGGCTAAGAAATATAAAAAAGAAGATGCTGAGTACGATAAAGTCTCAGATCTCTTCTATAATATTTACCGGGAAATGACGGTGCATATTGAAACAGAAGAGACAGATGTTTACCCGCTGTTAACGACTTATTATGAACAGCAAAGTGAGGTCACGCACGAGGCATTAAAACCGCACATTACAAGATTAATCGACGAGCATCAAAATATCGTCAGCTGGTTTAAGCAGATCCGTTCTCTGACAAATGGCTATACGCCTGTAGACAGCAATGAACCTTTAAATGTTTTCGTGATGAAGAAATTAGAAGAAAACGAAAATAATATTATGACGATTCTGCACTTGGAAAATAATCTGCTGTTTACTCCGTTTAGATAAAATTAAGTCGTATACTAAGATAAATATCTCCAGCATAAATAATCCGTAGGTTAGCATTCCCACGAGGGGTCTAACCTACGGATTTTTTTGTCTCAGTCTCAGTTTTATGTTTCTTTTTGAGTTTTAGGCAGTACCACATTAAATGTGGAACCGACGCCTTCTTCACTTTCCACGTGGATTTCTCCGTGATGGGATTCGATCAGGTGTTTGACGATTGCGAGGCCGAGGCCGGTACCGCCGGAATGGCGGCTCCGGGCTTTATCGACCCGGTAAAAGCGTTCGAAAAGACGGCCGAGACTTTCTTTAGGAATCCCCATGCCGGTATCTCTGACGCTAAGAATCAGTGTTTCAGGCTCTTCTTTTACGTCGATAAAAATATCGCCATTATCAGAAGTATAGTTTACAGCATTGGCAACAAGATTTAAGACAATTTGTCCAAGGCGGTCGCTGTCAGCTTCAATGTGAATCGGCTGATCGTTATCTGGTAAATGCAGGCTGATATTTTTATCGCTCGCAATGTTAGAGATGGTGAGTGTGGAGTTTTTAATGACTTCATTGACGTCCACATCGGTAATTTTAAGCGGCATAGCCTGCTTTTCAATTTTGGATAATTCGAGCAGGTCGGTAATCAGCCGGTTCAGCCGCTCACTTTCGTCGTAAATAATCTGCATGAATTGTTTCGCCGTTTTTTCATCGGGCACATCTCCGCTGAGCAGCGTTTCTGCGAACCCTTTAACTGAAGTAATCGGCGTCTTCAGCTCATGTGACACATTGGCTACGAATTCACTGCGCATTTTCTCAAGGCGCCTGATAGCGGTAATATCGTGCAGCACCATAATTGCACCGCGCTGCTGCCAGCCCTGGCTGTAATACGGGGCAATATGGACATCCAGAATACGCTCTTCCGGGAAGTAAATATGAGCTTCGTCATGCGATTTTACATTGTCTTCAATCACGGACTCAATGAGGTGATCGATGCCGAGCGGGCCAAAGACCAGGCTGAATTTTTTACCTTCGATTTTAGATGTATGTTTCGATAAAAAACGCTCTGTCGCATGGTTAGTCAGCACGACTTCGCCGTGATCATTAATTAAGACAACACCGCTGACCAAGTTCGACATAATACTGTTCAGCTGTTTCTCGCTTTCCTCAATCTCGTTAACGTGAGACTGAAGGCTCGCTGCCAGTGCGTTAACAGACGTATTTAAATTACCAATTTCACCGGAATAATTCGCATTAATTCTGGCACTGTAATCTTTGTTTTGCAGTCGTTTCGTCACGTTGATTACTCTGTTGATCGGTTTCGTAATATTGTAGCTTAACAAGGCTGCAGAAATGACTGAAATCAGCAGGATAATAAACAGTATAGTACTTAGCGTTTTCCAAATCGCACCAATTGCATTTTCAATCGATTCAGTCGAGACAGATGTTCTGACAGCGCCAATAATCTCATCATTAGAAATGACAGGAATAGCGACGTACATCATGGACATATCTCTCGTATCACTCAGACGGGTAGATGTGCCGATTTCCTGATTTTTTACGAGGACGGCTTCGATTTCAGGCCGGTTTAGATGGTTATCCATCGTTTCAATGTCGCTCTCTGAATCTGCGATGACCGCGCCTTCTTTACCGACGATAGTATAACGGAGATCGATTTCATCATTCAGACGAGCTATCCATTCATCAAGTGTCTGCCTGTCTTTGTCCAGTCCGCCGAGCGTAATGACTTCTGATACCAGCTGAGCATTTTCTATTAAATGATCTTCTGTCATATCCGTATATGTATTTTGGATGATCGAGCTGATAAAAAACCAGAGAACCAGTATAAAGACGATCGATAAAAGTAAATACGAGCCTGTGATTTTCAGCCACAGTCGCTGCATTTAGTCTTGTCCTTCCATCTTGTAGCCAAATCCGCGAATCGTCCGGATATAGACAGGCTGTTTCGTATCCGATTCGATTTTTTCACGCAGGTGGCTGATGTGGACATCGACAATACGTGTATCACCGTCGTAATGGAAATCCCAGACGCCGTTTAAGAGCTGGTCACGGCTCAGTACTTTACCGCGGTGGTTGGCTAGGTAAAGCAGCAGTTCAAATTCTTTAGGCGTCAGCACCAGCTGTTCGCCTTTGAACATTACCATATACTTGTCGGGATGAATTTCAAGGTCGCCGATTTTAATAATCTCATCTTTAGCTTCTGCAGTAATTAGTGTCGTCCGGCGTAATATCGCTTTAACGCGTGCCACGACTTCTCTTGGACTGAACGGTTTAGTCATATAGTCATCCGCACCGAGTTCAAGACCGAGAATTTTATCGAACTCATCGTCTTTAGCTGTCAGCATCAAGATCGGGGTATTAATTTTTTCCTGTCTGAGTGTTTTACAGACATCCATACCGTCCATTCCGGGCAGCATTAAATCGAGGACGATCAAAGTCAGATCTTCAGTCGTCGCAATCTCAAGTGCATCGTTGCCGTTTTCTGCTGTCAGGACTTCAAAACCGCTCTGTTCAAGGTTGAATTTCAGTAATGTTAAAATTGATGGTTCATCATCAACAACTAGAAGCTTTTTCATCTATATGCCCTCCGTAAATTACTCTATAATATAACAACTATATTTTAGCACAATTTATACAAATAACAGACGAAGTTTACATCTTCTTAACATAGCGCAGCTGCACCCATTTAATGTAAACCGTAAAAATGATTTCGCCTGTCTGCTGTGATAAAATCGGAGAGTCAGGATTTACTTAAAATTAATATATTAATGAGTGAAAAAAATGGATAACAGATATTCTAGACAGTTACTATATAAAAATATCGGCCGTGACGGCCAAAGGCTGCTGGGTGAAAAAACAGCGGTCATTGTCGGCCTTGGGGCACTCGGGTCTTTATCGTCTGAAATGCTGGCAAGAGCCGGAATCGGGAAATTAATTTTAGTCGACCGGGATTACGTCGAAGTCACTAATCTCCAGCGCCAGACGCTGTATACCGAGCAGGATGCAGCAGCACAAAAACCAAAAGCGGCAGCAGCCCATGAGCAGCTGTCAAAAATCAACAGCAGCATTGACATTGAAAGCCATATTGCCCACTGCGATGCGGTACTTTTGGTGTCGCTCGCAAAAGATGCGGATATTATAATCGACGGAACGGATAATTTTGATACCCGCATGCTGATCAACGATGCATCTTTTAAATTGGGGATTCCGTGGATTTACGCTGCCTGTGTTGAAGCATCATACTCCAGTGCGGCCTTTATACCGGGAGAAACGCCGTGCTTCAGATGCTTAACACCGGTGCTGCCGGCGGCCACATTGACGTGCGACACTGCGGGAATTATCTCGCCGGCAGTCCATATGGCAGTGAGTCAGCAAGTTACAACAGCCCTTAAAATTTTGACAGGACAATATTCAGCCCCGTATCATCTGCATATCGGCAACGTCTGGGATATGGATTATATGAAAATTGATATCGGCAAGATGACCGAAACAAACTGTCCAACATGCCAGACCCGTGACTTCCCGGAAATCAGCCGGACGGAATCAAACGCTATGAAATTTTGCGGGCGCGATATGATTCAAGTCATCGATGAACGATTAACAGAAAACGTTGTTACAGCCGCGCTCGAACAGGCGGGCATTGAATTTAAACGGACCCCGTATTTTATCGAATTCAACTACGGCGATGTGCGGATTGTCAGTTTTTCAAACGGCAGACTGCTGATGCATCACGTCGTTAATTTAAATAAGGCACGGACGATCATCAATCAACTATTTGGTTAGGAGCAAAAAAATATGAGTATTGTGGACAGAATTGACAGAGATATTAAAGTGGCGGTGATGACCGTCAGCGATACGCGCGACAAGACCACGGACAAGGGCGGTAAACTGGTCATCGATTATATAAAAACGGTAAACGCCTTTGTGCCGGACGAACATTATGAAATCGTGAAGGACGAAATTGACGGAATTCAGAAAGCTGCGAAGAAACACCTGGAAGCGGGTGTAGATGTTGTCATTACAACAGGCGGGACAGGAATCGCGAAACGCGACGTCACAATCGAAGCAGTCACGCCATTATTCGATAAAGAAATCGAAGGCTTTGGTGAACTCTTCCGTATGCTGAGCTACACAGAAGACATCGGTTCACGCAGCTTGCTGTCCCGTGCAGCGGCGGGCACACACGATAACCAATTAATTATTTCTCTGCCCGGCTCGAGCGGCGCAGTTAAGCTCGCTATGGAAAAACTCGTGATCCCTGAGCTGAATCACTTAGTATTTGAGCTGAACAAGGAGAATTGATGGGGGATTTGGGTGCGAGTGCGGTTTTTGGCGGTTTTTGAGTGAGTATCTGGGTTTATTGCCCGCATGAGCGGGCCACAAGCGGCCGCAAACGGGTTATCGACCGCATGAGCGGGCCACAAGCGGCCGCAAACAGATTATCGACCGCATGAGCGGGCCACAAGCGGCCGCAAACGAATTATCGACCGCATGAGCGGGCCACAAGCGGCCGCAACTGAGTTATCGACCGCATGAGCGAGTCACAAGCGGCCACAAACAGATTATTGCCCGCATGAGCGGGTCACAAGCGGCCGCAAACGAATTATCGACCGCATGAGCGAGTCACAAGCGGCCGCAAACGGAAAACCCAACCCCCACCCACCAAACCCAAAAAATCCGCCTGCCAGCATCGGCAGACGGATTCATTCATATTTAAGCTTTGTAATCTCCGGATTTACCGCCGGATTTTTCAAGGAGTTTTGTTTCTTTAATAATCATGCCCTTATCGAGGGCTTTACACATATCATAAACGGTGAGCGCGACAGCGCTTGCGGCTGTCAGTGCTTCCATTTCCACTCCGGTTTTTCCGGTCGTCTTAACTGTTGCTTCGATGATCAATACATAATTTTCACCAGTGTCCCAGCGGAATGATACATCGACGCCGGATAGTGACAGCGGGTGGCACATCGGAATAATCTGGTGCGTATTTTTTGCAGCCATAATACCCGCAACTTGGGCCACCGCAAGTACATCTCCTTTTTTAACGGTGCCTTCAGTAATTCCGAGGTAAATATTTTCAGGGACTTCCAGCAGCGATTGTGCAGTAGCGGTTCGCTTAGTCACCTGTTTATCTGATATATCGACCATTTTTGCCCGGCCTTCTTCATTAAAATGCGTAAAATTGGACATATCCATCCTCCCATTTAGTACAATAAGTATAAGTAAATAAATTATATCAGACATTTTGACATAACGATAAATATCTTAAATACAATGAGGATGATAATAATGACTTTAAACAGAACGCCGATTCACGTTAATGATGCAGTTTCCAAAGTGATGGAACGTGTAAAATCAACAGGCACGGAAACGGTAAGCTACGATCAAAGCTACAACAGAGTGCTGGCTAAAGATTTAACTGCTACGTCCGATGTGCCGTTATTTACGAAATCTGCGATGGATGGTTTTGCAGTACATTCATCGAGTACGGCGGGGGCTTCCGGCGACAACAGAGTGCCTTTTAAAGTCGTTGAGGAAGTACCGGCAGGGTCTTCCAGTGATTATATTTTAAAAGATAATGAAGCATTCCGTATTATGACAGGGGCTGAAATTCCTGAATCAGCGGATACTGTCGTTATGTTTGAGCAGACGAAAGAAATTGACGGGGGCTTTACGATCCGCCGTGAGTTTAAGCCCTATGAAAATATCGCTCAACAGGGTGAGGAGTGCAGGACGGGCGACGTAATCGTTGAAAAAGGGACCATGATTAATCCGGGGACTGTGGCTACCTTAGCGACTTTCGGCTACAGCGAAGTGGAAGTATTTAAACAGCCGGCGGTCGGTGTTTTATCGACTGGGACGGAATTGCTGGAAGTTGAAGATGGACTCGAACGCGGCAAAATCCGCAACTCCAATACGCCGATGATATTAAGCCAGCTTAGCCGCATGGGGATCGAAGGCAAGCACTACAAACTTGAAACGGATGATTTCGACACGCTCTATACGCGTATTAAAGCAATGCTCGACGAGGTCGATGTGATTATTACGACCGGCGGTGTGTCGGTCGGTGATTATGATTTGCTGCCGAAAATTTACGATGCGCTCGGTGCTGAAGTTCTGTTCAACAAAGTGGCCATGCGCCCGGGCAGTGTGACGACCGTCAGCGCCCTGGACGATAAACTGCTCTTTGGACTCAGCGGCAATCCGTCTGCCTGCTATTCAGGCTTTGAATTATTTACACGGCCGGCCTTGAATTTAATGCAGGAAGCGGCACTGCCTTTTGCACCTTTTGTCGATGCAGTGCTCGATGAAGATTTCACTAAAGCGAATCCGTTCACGCGTTTCATCCGTGCAGAACTGTTCTTTAAAGCAGGTAAAATCTATGCACGTCCGTCTGGCTTTAATAAATCGAATGCAGTGACATCGATCGCAAAAAGTAACGGTGTAATCGTATTGCCGGGCGGTACGCGCGGTTTTGAATCAGGGGATGCAGTGAAGGTTATGCTGACCGATGTAACTACAGGGACAGACAGTTTTGGGGTCGAGTAAATGAAAACATTACAAGTAACGGGCTTTAAAAACACCGGCAAAACGACGCTGATTCTCGATTTCGTTAAATTTTTAAAATCACACGGACAGACGGTTGCCATTATCAAAAGGCATCACTCTGCTGAATCGGTCAATCCTTCGACGGATACGGGCAAGTTTTTTGAAGCAGGTGCAGATTATACTGCTTTAAACATGCCTGGATACTCAGTAATGATGGAGCAGCCGGAAAAACCGTTAACAGTCCAGCTGCAGCGATACCAAAATGAGGGTGTGGATTTCGTTCTTGTTGAAGGCTTTAAAAATGAAAACTATTCAAAAATTATACTGACCTATTCTTTTACAGACGGCGACACGGATATTAACGAAATAGGTCTCACGAATGTGTTAAACCGTTTTGATATGCGATATGATAAAGAAAAGGCAGAACAGTGGTTTAAAGAATGGAGCAATTTAAGTAATGAAAATGTTTGAAGTCGTTTCTGACGAACTGGACATCAATAAATATCATCAAATGACCGTCAATGAACATCAGGGAGCGGTCTGCACATTTACCGGCCATGTCCGCGAGTGGACGAAGGGGACGCGTACAGTTCATTTGGAATACGAGGCTTATGTTCCAATGGCTGAAAAAATGCTCGCGCAAATCGGAGATGAAATTTCTGAACGCTGGCCGGGTGTGATTACAGCCATTGGCCACCGGATCGGCAAGTTGGAAATATCCGATATCGCAGTTGTGATTGTGACGAGTGCGCCGCACCGCACGGATAGTTACCGTGCCAATGAATATGCTGTGGAACGCTTAAAGGAAATCGTGCCAATATGGAAAAAAGAAATTTGGGAAGACGGCGAAGAGTGGATTGGCGATTCCCGCAAATATCATCCCAAGGCGGAGGAAAACTAAATGGAAATTAAAGTTTTTGCAAGTATAAAAGAAAAAATCGGCAGCGACACGATTGACCTGTTTGTCGGTGATTCAATTACTGTCGGCGAATTAAAAAATCATATTTTTGTCGACTATCCTGAACTGGACGGCGAAGTGTTCCAGGTCGCTAAAAATGAATCATTTGTAAAAGATGATGAAGTCGTTACATCGGACGACACTGTGGCATTAATCCCGCCGGTCAGCGGAGGCTAGAATGATTGGAGTTATTTTAGCCGGCGGCAAATCGAGCCGTTTCGGTGAGGACAAATCGCTTTATAAACTCGACGGCATGCCGATGTATGAACATGTCGCACAAAAGTTGGAAAATGTTCAAGCAATAGACGAGATTGTCATCAACACAAATGATAAACTTAAGACAAGTTTTAAAAATTATAAAGTAATTGTCGACGATCCGGACTATATCGATCACGGACCGCTCGGCGGACTGTATGCTGCGGCAAAAGAATATCCGGGAGAACCGTTAATGGTGATCTCATGTGATACGCCGTATGTGGATTTAGCATGGCTGAATATACTGGCTGAAAAAGCAGAGGAGTCAGGCAATACGACAATTACGACTGATAACGACAGAGCACATCCGCTCATCGGGGTTTATCAGCATGACACTCTGGCTGACCTGTTAAAAGGACAGCTTGAGACGAAAAGGTTAAGTTTAAAAGCGTTTTTCGAGAATCTCAATGTCGATTACATAAACATTGAGTCCTATAATCTCAATAGTACGACGCTGGTTAATATCAATCGGAAGACTGATATTAAATAAGGAGGAATTACATGGCTCAGGTAGTTACAGATAAATTCGGCCGTCCGATAAGGGACCTCAGAATTTCGGTCACTGATAAATGTAACTTCAGATGCCGATACTGCATGCCGAAAGAGATCTTCGGCGATGATTTTGAATTCTTAAAGCGCGAACAGCTGCTTTCTTTTGATGAAATTGAAAGGCTCGCAAGAATTTATGCAAGTCTTGGTGTGAAGAAGTTACGCTTAACAGGCGGGGAACCGATGATGAGAAAAGACCTTCATGAGTTAATCGAAAGATTAACTGTTATTGAAGGAATTGAAGATATCGGTTTAACAACGAACGGACTGCTGCTTAAAAAGCACGGCAAGAAATTGTACGATGCAGGACTCAGACGCATTAATATCAGTCTGGATGCCATGGACGATGAACTGTTCGGCAAGATTAACGACCGCGGTATCGGTACGTCACGCATACTGGAACAAATTGAGTATGCGATCGGTCTCGGATTCCAGATTAAAATCAACATGGTTGTGCAAAAAGGCTTAAACGAGCAGGAAATACTGCCGATGGCGAGATACTTTAAAAATCTGCCGGTCACATTGCGCTTTATTGAATTTATGGATGTCGGTAACGACAACGGCTGGAACTTCGATAAAGTAGTCAGCAAAAAAGAAATACTTGAAACACTGCAGACTGAATTTGACCTTGAACCCCTGGACCCGGCATATTACGGTGAAGTGGCGAAAGTGTACAAGCATAACGATGCTGCTGATTCCTACCTCGGCTTTATTACGAGTGTATCGGAAAGTTTCTGTTCAACGTGTACAAGAGCAAGACTGTCATCCGACGGTAAATTCTACGGCTGTCTGTTTGCGGTCGACGGTTTCGATATTAAGACACTGATGCGGGATGGTATCAGTGACGAGGAACTGACAGAAGTGCTGACGGGTGTATGGGACAAACGTGATGACCGTTATTCGGAAATCAGAACTGAAATTACAGAAGAAATGCGCCAAAAGAGAAAGAAAATCAACATGAGCTACATCGGCGGATAAATTACTAAAAACGTGAAGGGGACTCTTCACGTTTTTTGTGTCTGAAGGTGGAAAAAAATGAAATTGAGTATATCAAAAAAACATATTATGCTATACAGTTTAATCGTTGCAGCGAGCATTATATGCTACATTGCTTTTGGCCATCATTTGTCTCTCATACTGGAAAGTATCGTTATGGATACTGATTTGAATATGAGTCAGTCATTGCTCTATATGAGTGCTTTCTTTTTATCGTTTATCGTGACGGACAAATTGTATGATCTGTATACAAAAAGACAAGCCAACCAGTCTATAGAGCAAAAAGCCGAATGGCTGATCGAGGGCATCGATGTAAAAACACGGCGTGAATCTGAAAGAATGATGAATGCACTGCTCGTTCACTTAGAAGACTACCGGCCGTATGAAACAACTTTTATACCGACTATTATTAAAACGAGCGTTAAAGTGGTGCTTATCATTGCGGCATTATTTTTCATCGACATATACGCAGGGGCTATACTGCTGTTTACGGCACCGTTTATTCCTTTATATTACGTGCTTGTCGGCCTGCAGACACAGGAAGAATCGGTGAAACAGGCGACGCGATTTGATAATATCGGCACGCTGTTTTTAAATCTAATCCGCGGCAAGGATACGGTGAAAAATACGGATTCCAAACAAACTGTGACTAAAAGACTGGAAGAAGATAATGAAGGTTTCGTTAAAGAAACCATGCATATTTTAAAATATGCCTTTCAGTCGACGATGATGCTTGAATTTATAACGATTCTCGGTATCGGTCTGGTCGCTTTAGAAATTGCCCTTAGAATTATTATTTTTGAAAATATATCGTTTTATACTGCATTTTTCGTCCTCTTGTTAGCACCTGAATTTTACAATGCACTCAAAGTGCTCGGTACGGAATTTCATAACGGCAAACTCGCACTCGGCAGCTACGACAGAGTTCAAGCGCTGATTCAACAGCCGAAAATGAATACGGCCTATAGAGGACAGACGACAGAAGAGGCAGTGAGGGGACATAATCTTACGATCAGTCACGACGATAAAATTCTCTTAAATGAAGCAGACTTCAGTTTTAAGAAGATCGGTTTGACAGCCATCACAGGAGAATCCGGTGCCGGAAAGACGACGCTGCTCCGGAGCATTCTCGGTCTGCATGAACCAAAAAGCGGCCAGCTGGAAGTATTGACAACGGATATCGGCTACGTATCGGATCAGGTCTATTTCTCAGATACGACGATTTACGAATACGTCTCAGCCGGCAGCCACGACGCAAGCAAAGTAAAACAAATTTTAGAGGATTTAAACTTAGCGGACAGTATCGATAACTTAGAGAAGGGCATTCATACGCCAATTGTTAATCACGATATACCGTTATCGGGCGGGGAAATCGTCCGGCTGAAAATGGCGAGAGTGCTGATTGAGCGGCCGGCAATCATTATAATGGACGAGCCGACAGAGTTCTTAGATGCAAAAACGGAACAGTTAGTCATGAAATATTTAAGTGAATTAAAACAGGATGCTGCCATTATCGCAGTCATTCACCGCCGTCAGCTGCTGTCAATCGCAGATGACCATTACGTTCTGTCAGACGGCGGACTGAAAAGAGGTGAGCCGGCATGAGTTATTTAAAAGGTGAGAAGATGCATATCTTCTACAGTATCTTACTCGGCATTGCCGGCGGTCTGGTCGGGGTGTCAATATTCGGTCTGAGCGGTTATATGATCAGTCTGAGTTTCTTTGAACCGCCGTTCTTCCTCATTATTTTAATTATTGCAGTCATTAAAATGTTCGGTCTGACAAAAGGGACGGCCAAGTATTTAGAACGGCTCTTAAGTCATGATGCGACATTTAAAATGATTGGCCGCTTAAGAGCATCATATTTCAAACAGTCCGTAAACAACGACGAAGAGACCCACAGCGTGCGCTACATTCAAAAGCTGACGAGCTACTTTGATGATATTGAAGATTACTATATCCGTATTGTCTATCCTTACATCGTTGCGGTCTTTATCTCGCTCATATTAACTATTCTGTCGCTGTTAATCGATCCGAAACTGCTCCTTATCATTCTGACAGCGGTCTTTATACTGCTCGTTGTCATGCCGTTAATTATCAGCAGCCGCTCCAAAACGCTTTACGATGAAAGAACTGAAGCAGAAGATCAATTATTTACCGGGCTCTATCACTATATACAGGACTTTACTAACTTGTTTACAGTGAAAAAAGATAGTGAAATCAGCGCTAATATTAAAGACACTTATAAAAAAGTAACCGGGAATGAACAGAAAGAAGCATTACTAGATGCAATCATCGACACGGTCAGTCTGCTGATCCAGCTCGGTGTCATCGTACTGGTCATCGTATTATTTGAGAACGATTATCCGCTCTTAATACCGATGATTATATTATTAATGATGAGCTTTTTTGAACTTGCGGTGCCGGTAATTAAGCCGGCGAGTCAGTACAAGGCGGTTAAAGCGCGGATTGAAGCGGTCAGCGAAGACAGCAGTGAAGCGCCTAAAAAAGTACAGGATAAGCTGTCGCTGTCCGGAATGAATTTCCGTTATCCGTCAACGAAACGCGACGTGCTGACAAACGTTAATATCGACATCAAAACAGGAGAAAAACATGCTGTGATCGGCAGCAGCGGGTCTGGTAAAACGACGCTGTTAAATCAGCTGATTAAACAATCAGATGCAGGGATTATGCCGCAGCATCTGGATTTTTACAATGCGACGGTAAAAGAGAACGTAACGATGTTCAATCACTTTAAGGCAGAAGACAGTCGGATTAAGACACTTCTTGAACAGTTCGAACTGGAACACTTCAGTCCGGACGATTATATTACCTCGAGTGAGTACTTATCCCTTGGTGAGAAAAAACGGATGCATCTGATCCGCATGTATATCGAAGACAAAAATACGTGGATACTGGATGAACCGACGGCAAGTTTAAATGTCCGTCTCAGAGATAAAATATGGGCAGAGATATTCAAAAAAGAAACAGTCATTACTGCGACCCATGATCTCAGCCATCTCGAGTCATTCGATTATGTACACTACCTTGAAGGCGGAACGATTACAGAAAGCGGGCCGGTGGATCAAGTACTAAAAAACAAGGGGCCGGTTCACGAAGCCTATCAGCGTTATAATGATGCATTGTAAAGAAATTTAAACAATGTATGTAACCTTATGAAAACGAATTTTTATATGATATAATGTTCTTAATTTAACGAAATTAGTGGAGGTGACGGCTGTTGGGAAGGTGTATATGAAAAGAACTTCAAAGGATACTGTGTTAAAAGCGGTATTTCAAACTCATGAACAAACGACCCAGGCGGTCACAAATTATCGGAGGTGAACCCCGTCGGAGGGGAACTGATTGGATATATCCACTATAGGAAATTTACTATTATTTATACTTTTAATTATATTGACAATGCTGTTTGTAGGATCTGAATTTGCATTCGTTAAGGCACGCATGTCTAAAATACATGCATTGGTTGAAATGGGAGACAAAAGAGCAGTGAGAGTCGAGAAAATGATTAACAATCTGGACTATTACTTATCTGCCTGTCAACTGGGCATTACAGTCACAGCACTTGGACTCGGGTGGATTGGTGAATCGACGTTCGAAGTCATTCTGCACCCGCTGTTTAACTTTATCGGTATACCGGATTCGGTATCAACCGTTGCAACAGTCGCAGCTGCTTTTGTAATCGTGACATTTATACACGTTGTTGTCGGAGAACTGGCACCAAAAACAGTGGCAATTCAATATGCTGAAAAAATGGCGCTGACACTGAGCGGTCCGCTGTATTTCTTCGGTGTCGTTTTAAAACCATTCATCTGGACGATGAACGGGGCAGCCAGAGGACTGGTCCGTCTGGCCGGTATTAAAGAAATGCCGACAGAACAAGCCCACTCTGAAGAAGAACTGAAAGTGATTATGACTGAAAGCTATCAGAGCGGTGAAATTAACCAGACCGAACTTGCATATATGCAGAATATATTTTCATTTGATGAAAGAACGGCCAAGGATGTTATGGTGCCGAGAACTCAAATGATTACTTTAGAAGAACCTGTTACGGTTGAGCAGGTCGTTGAAACGATTAAAGAATATAACTTTACAAGATACCCTGTCACAGAAAGTAACGGGGACAAAGATAATATTATCGGCTTTATAAACGTGAGAGAATATTTAACAAATCACGTATCAGATGAAGAAGTTGCAGCAGGAGATTACATCCATGAACTGCCGGTAATTACAGAATCATCACGCATCAGTGATGCCTTAGTAAAAATGCAGAGAGAAAGTGTGCATATTGCTTTAATCATTGATGAATACGGCGGTACAGCCGGAATGGTCACAATGGAAGATATATTGGAAGAAATCGTCGGGGAAATCCGGGATGAGTTCGATGAGGATGAAGAACTGGACGTCATTAAAGTCGACGACAACCTATATCATATTAATGGACGCGTCCTGCTGGACGATTTGGAAGATGACTTTAAAATTACTTTCGATGAAAGTGAAGACATCGATACGATTGGCGGCTGGATGCAGAGCAATAATACTGACATTACAGAAGGCGAATATATCGATACAGAAAAAGACCGCTGGCAGGTACTTGAAATTGAGAGCCACTCAATTAAACAAGTGGCCTACTTAAAAAACTATAATGTCGTATCTGAAGACATAGAAGCAGAAGATGATGAAGACTCATCGGAAGCTAACTAGATTGAATGAGACCGGGACAAGCTGTCCCGGTTTTTTTATATGTCCTCACCTAATTTTTTCTAAGACACCCGGCTTGTGCTAAAATTAAAGTAAGAAAATTCGGAGGGATGACATGGGTGTTTTTGAATTTGTATTTTTCACAGCTCTGGTGCTGGTCGGCGGTGTAGTGAGTATTCCTTTGTATGCCATGCGGCGCGGTTATAATCAAAGTGACGAGAACCTGAAAATTAAAAAAATCGTTGAAGAACAGAAGCTGGAACAAATGAAGCAGGATAACTATCTGTTAGAGAATAAATCGATGGCGCTTGAGCTCGAAAAAATTAAAAAAGAGCGGGAATTAAGAGAAGAAAAAGCGTTGGACAGTAAGGAAAATAAACGCTGGCTGATCGAGGAAAGTGAAGACAAAGAAAGAGTTTAAAAGGGGAGTCATTAAAATGAAAACATTAATTAAAAACGGCATTATAGTAACAACGGAAAATGAATATAAAGGCGATATTTTAATCGAAGGGACTAAAATTGAAGCGGTCGGCAGAAATTTAAGAGTTGAAGCGGACAAAATAATCGAGGCTGAAGGTATGTATATTTTACCTGGCGGCGTGGATCAGCATGCGCACTTTTCGTTTGAGTTTATGGGAGAAAGAACGAAAGGCTTTGAAACGACGAATGCTGCGGCACTTGGCGGTACAACGACGGTTATTGAGTTCGTCAACCAGGAACAGGGCAAGGGTCTGGTTGAAACGGTGGAAGCGTACCGTAAAGAATGGGTGGATGGTATTTCTATGGTGGACTACAGTTTCCACCCGGTGATTACAGATCCGACGCCTGAAACGTTTAAAGATATTAAAAACCTGCCGGAAGCGGGTTACCCGACGGTTAAGCTGTTTATGGCGTATAAAGGCCAGTTCTTCCATTCTGATGATGAAGCGGTAACGAACGCGCTCTTAGAAGCGAAAGATGCAGGCGTTACTGTTATGGTGCATGCTGAGAATGCGGATTTAATTGAGCTGATGCAGAAGAAAGCTATAGCTGATGGGAATACGGATCCGTATTATCACGCACTAACACGTCCGCCGATTGTAGAAACAGAAGCGACTGAACGTGCGATTAACCTGGCGCGTTTTGCGGGTGCACCAATTTACATCGTTCATGTCACGACTGAAGGTGCAGTGAACGCGATTAAAAAAGCGAAAGAAGAAGGACTGCCGGTATATGGTGAGACGTGTACGCAGTATCTGCTGTTCGATAAGGAGTATCTTGCGAAAGAAGACTTCGAAGGGTCTAAATATGTATGCTCACCTGCCTTAAGAGATAAGAAAGATCAGGATTATCTATGGAAATCGTTAAGAGACGGTTCGATTAATGCAGTAAGCTCAGACCATTGCGGCTTTACGACGGAACAGAAAAAAATGGGCATTGATGATTTCAGGAAAATACCAAACGGAACACCGGGCTTGGAAAACCGTCTGCCGATGTTATGGACACACGGCGTTGAAGCGGGTAAAATTACGCGCTCAGAACTGGTAGATTATTATTCAACCATGCCGGCGAAAAATAACGGACTGGACCATAGAAAAGGGCACTTGGCACCGGGATATGATGCGGATATCGTAATCTATAACCCGAATGTGAAGAAAAAAGTGACCTTAGAAGACAGTTTAAATGGCCTGGATTACACAGCCTATGAAGGATTTGATCAGATTGGTGAATGCGATGCGGTCTTTTTACGCGGCACACCGGTTGTCAAAGACGGCAAATACATTGGTGAAAAAGGCCAGGGTGCGTTTATAAAAGGCACGGCATTTGGAACAGCATTCAGCAGAAGAAATTAGATAATCTAACTAAAATAAAACAAGTTTATTTAAACAAAATGTTTATCTAGAGAGGAGTATCCTCTCTAGATATTTTTTATGACAATGTAGATAGATGTCTTATTATTTTATCGTTATCTTGATTGTCTAGTTCTTTAATAATATGCAAATAAGTTTCTTGTGTCGTTATCATACTGGAGTGACCAAGGCGACGAGCAACACTTGCTATGGATACACCTGAAAATAATAGTAATGACGCATGAGTATGTCTCAAACCATGCACAGATATTATTGGGATATCTGCTTTAATACACAATGCACGTAATCTATTATTGACCATAGAATTATAAATTCTACCTTTAACAAAGATAGGTTTTTCAGGATCTAATTCCCTAATCAATTGTGAAAATTGCATTGCGACCTGCCAATCCATAATAACTTTTCGATTAGAAGATTTATTTTTTGTCTCCTGCATGCCGCCTTTAGAAGATTTGTAATCCCATGTTTTATCAATAGAAATACTTTGTTTTGAAATATCAAAGTCATTTGGCGTTAGTGCTAATGCCTCAGAAAATCGAAGACCAGTTTTGGAGATAAGCAAGATAAACCAATCCCAATTGATACCCTCATTTAAATCAAGGTGCTTTAACAATGCTTGAAGTTCAAATTGATTTAAAAATTTAATTTTCTTAGGTCGTGGCTTTCGTCCCTTTATAATCACTTTACGCGTTGGATTTTTATCGATAATCCCTTCATCAACAGCATCTAAAATTGCACCTTTTAGCTGATGATGAAAATCCATTGTGGTCTGCTTTTCATGTGTAAAAGCATAATCATTTAAAATCTGCTGATAACTTTGACGATCCAAGTCATACATTCTCAAATTCGGAGCAAGCAATTCAAGCTTTTGCAACGTCATGTAGTACTTATTTAAAGTCACATCCCGCACTGCCCCCACTTTATACAACTCAATCCAATCCTCAAAATATCTAAAGAGTAATTGATTTTCTCTCTTTTTAACAACCATAAAAAAACCTCCTAAAATGTAACGTTGATAAAATACAATCAACGTAAACGATTTTAGAAGATTTGATATGATTATAAAAACATTTTGTGAAGGTATTCTTTTTTTATTAGATTAATTAGGTTAGCTTTACTGTGATGAAGAATGATGTTATTATCTAATGATTTTAAGAATTTTCCTATTTTATCTTGCTCATCAATTTGCGGCATACTAATGTAATAATTTTTATACACCTTTGCATTGATTCCGGGCTGACCAGATCGTTGAGAAGTTACACTAACAAATTTTTTATATTTCTTTGTTAATGTGTTTTGAAAAATAAACTCTGGATTGGTAGTAGCATTAATCCTTGCTCTTATTAAGAATCCTGCATAGTACACTTTTCCATCTTTGATATCATAAATATATGATTTACCTACACTTGCTTCTGTAAGTGCAAAAAGTATATCTCATTCCTTCAGTAAATAGTTATCGGAAGATTGTAAATCTATATTTGGTGAAGTTACAGCACTCATATCGAACTTACGATTCTCATCATTTATATCAGTAATTCTTAAGTATTTATTTAAGCCATCATACTCTTTTGCACTAGCATTTAATCCGTAATCTAATTGCTAAGTAACATCTCCCAACTTACGCTGTTCCCATTATAATATTCTCAACATCCGTTTAATTTTATCAGATTTTCTATTTCTAGTATATAATATTTAAGATGTTAAATATTTGAATATATGTGTGAGTTATAACTCAGCTTATTCTTCGTATTATTTCTCAACTATATTAAAGATAGAAATTAATTAGTAAACAAAACTTATGAAAGCGCTATTATCAAATAAGTTTTAAAATTCGAAATGTCATTGTATATTAGAGTTGCTTATGATATATTCATGTTGTATACAAGATATATACAATAAAAAGCAAAGGGGATTTAAAATGATTATCAATCAAAGGGTAGAGAACGAGAAATTGACAGCAGAACTTAGAGAAGACTTCCACAATGTAGAGCCAGCCACAATTGGCCATCATTTACATTATGGATTTATGGACCCAAGAATTAAAAGTATGCTAGAGAATGTTCAAGTTGTGGGAACTGCGTTTACTGTACGTACTTCGGTAGATGATTCAACACTAGTCCATAAAGCTGTAAGTATGGCTGCTGAAGGGGATGTCATAGTAATTGACAGAACGAGTGATGATAAGCATGCGGCAGTAGGAGAGATGGTGGCCTATGCAGCAAATTCTAGAAAAGTAAAAGCGATTATTATAGATGGACCATGTACTGATATCCAAGCAATTAAAGAAATAAATATGCCGGTTTTTGCAACTGGACTTTCACCAATTACAACTAAACTTCAAGGTCAAAGTGGAGAAATCAATACTGTTGTTCAGTGTGGTGGTGTAACTGTTCATCCTGGGGATTTAATTTTAGCTGATGATAATGGTGTGTTAGTAGTAGACTCGAATCTAGATTATAATTCTATATTGCAGAAAGCGATGGAAAGTGAAAAAAGAGAGCCGATCACAAAAAGAAAACTTGATGAGGGAGAAGAGCTCAGTAGCTTAACAAAGGCTGATGAATTAATTGAAAAAAAATTAAATGAGGATGGTTAATATGAATAAATATCTCTCATTAATCTCGATAATTTTTTTAGTTTTAATTGTAAGCGCTTGCAATAATGCGACGAATGATGATGAAAACAATGTTGTGATAAAGATGGGGACGAAGATGCCAGATGAGTCACTTGAGGGGCGTATGTTTCAATATTTCGCAGATACTGTTCATGAAAGAAGCGATGGGGAAATTACAATTCAATTATACCCCGCGGAACAACTCGGTAAAGGGAATACTCAAGTAGATAATGTATTAAATGGCACTCAACAAATATATGCTGAAGGAATCACATATTTTAGTGATTTAGACTCTAGAGTGAATCTCAGTTCTGTACCATTTCTATTTAGAGATTTTGATCATTATCAAAAGTTTAACAAGGGTGAGATGGGACAAGATATTCAAGAAACCTTAATAGAAAATAATGTAAGAATTTTAAATGATGAAAGAAATTTCAGAAGAGGTCCAGAAAGAGTACTACTTTCAAAAGAACCAGTAGTTACAGTTGATGATCTACAGGGACTAAAAATTAGATCTTTTGAATCTAAAACATACTCACAAGCTTATGAACATGTAGGAACAAATCCAACAGTAGTTGCATGGACTGAAACATATTTGGCATTAAATCAAAATTTAGTTGATGCAGCTGCATCACCTCTATCTTTAGTATGGGGAATGAAATTTACTGAGGTTGCACCTCACATGTCAATGGTTGATGAATACCAACAGGATGTTGTGTTAGCGATGAATGAGGAATTTTTTCAAGGGCTAACAAAAGAACATCAAAATATTTTAATTGATGTTGCCAATGAAACAGGAGAAGTAAATAACGAGCAAATTAACGAAGTTGTTGATGAACAATTGGCGTTAATGAAAGAAGAACATGACATTGAAATGCATGAGATTGATAAGGAAGAATGGGCAGAAGCATTTGAAGATTTTCATTATCAGTTAGAAGATGATGGGATAGCACCTGAAGGTACAATAGACGCTATTAAGTCCATAGAATAAGGAATGATTTTGTGAGAAAACTAATCGATAATATTGCAAATATTTATGTAATAATTGCGCTCGCAGGTCTGATTATACTTATTACGACAATGATTTTTGAGATAATAATGAGATATTTTACTAGTAGCTCGATAATATGGTTGCATGAATTCTTAGGAATTGTAATTATTTGGATTACTTTTTTAGGCTTTGGAAAAATTGTAGCCAATCGGGAAGATATAATGATTACATTCTTAGTTGAAAAATTCAGTGCTAAGACTCATAAAATAATAATGTATATCAATACTACATTAATGTTGATTATCGCTGTTGTATTAACTATTACATCTATAAGTCTTTCTATTAAGGGACTTAATAGATCGACCTTACTTTTAGAAGCGCCATTTACAGTGTATTACTTACCATTAGTATTTTTAATGATACTAGTGACGCTAATAATGATTGAGCATCTTATACAAATAAAAAGAGGGAATTTAAATATTTTCATCGCTCGTCAGGAGGGTGAAAAATGATATTAGGTATTGTAATGTTCGTAGTATTTTTAATACTTCTAGCAGTCGGGTTTCCAGTATCTTTCGCAATGATTTTATCTACATTACTGGCTTTGTTATTGGGCAACTACAGTCTTGAAGTATTTCCAATTCAAACCGTAGAAGGTATTTACGGCTATACTTTATTAGCAGTACCACTGTTTATACTTGCAGGTAATTTGATGAACTCTGCAGGAATTACTCAAAAGATTTTTGATTTTTGTGTAGCAATTATTGGATTTGTTAGAGGTGGACTAGCTCAAGTAAATATCCTAGCCAGTGTTATTTTTGCTGGTATCTCTGGTACTGCTGTTGGGGATCAAGCTGGCCTAGGTGCAATTGAGATGAAAGCAATGGTTGAGAAAGGATATTCGAAAGGATATAGTGCTGCGTTAGTTTTAGCATCTTCAGTAATTGGCGGGATTATACCACCAAGTGTGCCGTTAATTGTATATGCTTATTTAGCAGAAGTCTCAGTGGAAGAACTATTTATTGCGGGGGTTATTCCAGGCTTATTTATAGCACTAACACTTGGAATTTTTGTTTATATACAAATAGTTTCTGGTAGAACGGAAGCGCCTGAAGCATCAGAATTTAAAATTAGTTATGTAGGGACAACATTTAAAAAAGGATTCTTTGCTTTATTAGCACCCGTTGTGATTCTTGGAGGTATGCTTGGTGGAATCGTAACTCCGACAGAAGCAGGTGCAATTGCAGCTGCTTATGCAATAATCTGTGCTGCAATCTATAAAGAATTTACCTTTAAGAATTTAAAAGAAGGATTTTTAGCCAGCGTGAGTTCAACAGCATTAATTATGTTTTTAGTAGGTGTCGGAACAGCGATGGGCTGGATCATATCGGCTGAACAATTACCGCAACTACTGTCAGATGTACTGCTTTACATGACAGAAAATAAGTATGTGATGTTACTAATCATCAATATACTACTCCTCGCTTTAGGTGCAGTTATGGAAGGGATTCCAATCAAATTAATCATGGTCCCTATCCTTCTACCAATAATAGACTCACTGGGAATAGATAGAGTGCATTTTGGAATTGTCATGTCGTATAATTTACTGTTAGGTATGATAACTCCACCAGTAGGTATAGGTTTATACGTAATTTCAAAGGTTGGTAAAGTCAAGTTTGAAGAAGTTGTGAAAGGAGTATTACCTTTCTACATTCCGCTAATAATTGCACTAATATTAATTACGTTTTTCCCACAGATTTCACTGTGGTTGCCGTCACTTTTAGCAGACTAAATTTATAGGAGGATTTTATATGAAAATCGCACTTGTACAAATGAACACAAAGCAGGACAAAGAAAAGAATATTAAAGATATTAAAAATTTTATTGATGAAGCAGCTGGCAATGGAGCAGAACTAGTTTCGCTCCCTGAATATTGTACTTACTTAGGAAAAGACGAAGACAAGAGCAAACATGCAGAATTAATACCAGACGGAGAGACTTTTAAATTATTAAGTAATCTAGCAAAAAAACATTCCATTTTTATACACGTAGGAAGTATTTTAGAAGAGTATAGTGAAGACAAATCATACAACACATCATTTATGGTGAACCCTGATGGTGATATGATTGGAAAATATAGAAAGATACACTTGTTTGATATAGAAATTGAAGGTATATCTAAATATATGGAATCAAATAGTATTATAAATGGTGAATCGCCTCAGATAGTAGACTTACCTATTGGTAAAGCAGGTTTAAGTATTTGTTATGATATGAGATTCCCTGAATTATACAGAGGTTACGCGTTAGAAGGTGCTAAGGTATTATTTATACCCGCTGCTTTCACAAGATATACCGGAATGTTGCATTGGGAATTAATTTTGAGAGCTAGAGCAGTAGAAAATCAATGTTTTGTTATTGCTGCAGGACAATTTGGTGAAAATCTTCCTGGCAAAGAATGTTATGGAAGTAGTATGGTTGTTGATCCTTGGGGAGTAGTAATTTCTAGAGCATCAGAAGGTACTGGAGTAATATATGCAAATCTTGATATGAGTCTAGTAGAAAAAGCACGTACAAGTATTCCTTCTCTTCAAAATAGAAAGCCAGAGTACTACAAAGATTTAACTAAATAATAAATATGGTAGATTTTACAAGTGTGTAATTTTTAAATTGCACACTTGTATCAGTATTATTTGTGATATAAATAATATATAAAACTGAAATTAAATCGGTCGTATATAGCTAAAGATATTAACGGATGAGATGGGAGCTGATCAATATGGAGAAAAAGTATCTGAAGGATATTGCATATGAACAGTTAAAAGAGATGATATTATTGGGTGACATTAACGGGCCAGTCATTACAGAACAACAACTAGTTGATATGTTGAATATTAGTAGAACTCCAATTAGAGATGCTCTTCAAAGATTAGACAATAATGATAATCTTATCGAAATATTACCGAAAAGAGGTATTTTAATAAAAGAATTATCTGTAAAAGAAACAATAGACTTAATGGATTTAAGACTTGCGATAGAACTCTTCTCTTTTAGAAAGATAAGATATTCACTAAATGAGCATCATCTAGAGGTATTAGATAAACTGGTTAAAGAGCAACAAGTCTTCATTAATAAAAATGAAATAAGCAATTTTATTAAATCGGATATTGAATACCATAAAGTATTCATAGGTATATATGATAATGATCATTTCTTAAAAGTTTTGGATAACATTACGGATCGAATATTCTTACATGGTATAAAAATATTTACGAAGAATCCAGAAAGGCTGGAAGAGTCATATAATGATCATATTTTACTTAACAACTATATTAGAAAAAAAGAGTTAGATAAAGCTGAAAGAATGTTAGAAACACATATTGGTAAAGGGAAAAGTTTGTATTTAAGCTAGCTTAAAAGCTAAATGGAACAATGCATCCTGGTACGCTGCTGGTTGCGATAGCAGCTGATGACAGGATTATGGCGAAGTCTAATATGTATTATGAATCGTCTACACTTGATTGGACAACTCCTATGAGGGAGGTTATTGTTAAATCAATGAAAGTAGGCGTTTTTTTATGTCAAGAACGAGAAGAACATTTACCCCTGAATTTAAACTACAGATGGTCCGATTATTTGAAAATGGTAAATCAAAATCTGAAATTGTACGGGAGTATGATCTCACGGCTTCAGCTTTAGATAAATGGGTTAAAAATCATCAGAACACAGGTTCATTTAATCATATTGACAATTTATCTGAAGAAGAGCGTGAACTCAGAAGACTTCGCAAAGACATTCAACAGTTAAAAATGGAAAACGAGATTCTAAAGCAAGCAGCGCTGATCATGGGACGAAAATAGAAGTCATTCGTAAGGATGCACACAAATATTCAGTGTCAGCAATGTGCAAAGTCCTGCAAATCTCTAGAAGTACCTATTATTTTGAAATTAATAAACAAAGGACCAACAATCAGTGTGAGCGCGATAACGATATCAATGAAACGATTATTCAGGTATTTAATTCAAACCGAAAATGTTTTGGTACCCGAAGAATAAAAAATGCGTTACATAAACTAGGTTTGACAGTCTCGAGAAGACGCATCGGTCGGGTCATGAAACAGAATAATCTGGTGTCAACCTATACTATCGCAAGCTATAGGCCCTATCCGTCGAAGTCGAACGAGCGTCTGATCACGAATGGTCTAGACCGAGATTTTAACAGAGCACAACCAATGGAAGTCATTGTCAGTGATTTAACATATGTAAAAGTAGCAGGAAAATGGCATTACATATGTGTATTTATTGATCTCTTTAATCGAGAAATTGTTGGGTACAGTGCAGGTTCAAGAAAGAGTGCTGTGCTGGTCTTGTCATCAATCAGCACCATTAAGCATGATTTAAGAGATGTGCAGATGTTTCACACAGACAGAGGGAAAGAGTTCGATAACCAGCTGATTGATGAAGTTTTAGATGGCTTTGATATTGAAAGATCACTTAGTATGAAAGGCTGTCCTTATGACAACGCTGTGGCTGAAACCACGTTCAAAGCGATGAAAACTGAATTTATTAACCAATATACTTTTATATCATTAAAACAATTAAACATCGAACTATTCGACTACGTAAACTGGTATAACAATATTAGACCCCATGGTGCATTGAATTATCTCACGCCAAAGGAGTATAAAGAAAACTTCTATAAAAACTGTCTAATATTCTGTTGACACACCAACTCAAGTTAAAATGGCTGAAGATTTACAGGTAACACGGCAGACTATCAACGCAATTGAGAAGAATAAGTATAATCCCAGTCTGGAGTTAGCACTAAAGCTGATAGCTTATTTCGATGTGACGATAGAGGAGTTATTTATTTTAAAGGAGGATGACGAATGAATACTAAGTATGAAAAGAAAGCATTAATTCCAGAAAAGTACAGCACATTGTTCATGATTGCTTGTGCTTTTATCGGAACCGTTCTGGGAACACTTCTAGTTTATTTTATACAAGGTGAGTTTCCATATGAGGTGTTTGCAGGTGGATCAACAGCAGTTATTATTCTAATAATTATTGAATTAATAAAACAAAAACGTAAAACAGATAATATGCCAGAAACCGATGAGAGGGTAACTCAAAATGTATTTAACTTCATGGCATATGGATCACATATTTTTATAGCTGTATTATTTATTGGTTTAGCAGCATATACAGTTTTAGGAAGTGATGCAATTCCAACACTGTATTTATGGATATTCTTCTTTTCTTATATTGTTATTGTCGGTTTTGGGGGAATCATTATAAAAAGAAGATAGTAGTGTAGGCGAAATAAAAAAATAAACAAGGAGAGAGATGATTCCAGTCCCTTCCTTGTTTAAATATTTATTACTGTTTTTTACTTGGATATTTCTCTGCGTTCTTTTTAAGTTTATTTAATATAGCTTCATTCATATCGATGTCTAAGTCGTCTGCCATCATTAAACCGTAAATGAATACGTCGGCAAGTTCATCTTTAATGTTCTCCCTGTTTTTCTTCGCACCTTCTTCTGCAGAAACCCATTGAAAGTTTTCCAGCAGTTCGGATGCTTCTAATGACAAGGATAGTGCTAAATCTTTTGAGTTATGAAACTGTCTCCAGTTACGTTCATCCCTGAATTCATTAATCTTTTCTGTCAGGTCTTTCATTACAGTTCACCTCGTTTTGCTTTATTTAAAGCTTTGCGCAGTTTGTCATCGCTGGCATAGATATATAAACCTTTTACTCCGCGTTTCATCAGTACGTTAATGGAGTTTAATATAATTTGTTCTTTAGTATCTTCAACAATATATTCAACTGATTTATTTTTGAAATCCTGAAATGCACCTTTATCTTTATAGTTTTTTGAAATAATTTCAAGCTGCTCAGTCATTTCATTATATGAAACAGAAGGCCCGAGTATGACACCGACATAATTTAAGTCAAAGCCTTGGACTGTATAGATAGATCCAACTTCTTTAATTGTTTCACGTCGTTCTGCCCAAGTTCTACTGTCGTTAGTGGTATTCCACAAACCTTTGAAGCCGATTTCTTCTACATAGTAATCCCCGCCATCTTTTTTATGCTCATAGTCAAAGGTGGCTACGATTCTGGAAAGTTTATGTTTATCGTTTTTTGCATCAATAGCTTCAAACATTTTACCAGCATCATCAAATATTTTGAGTTCATAGTCACCGGTAGATTTAGGGATTGATGTTACCTTACGTGCGACAAAATTATCTATCCAGTCAACTACAGATGTATCAGCCTGGATTCTGAATTGATCTGTCAGTTCAAATGTTTCAACGTTAGCATCCTGAGTAATCTCATTAAATAACTCTTCAGTCCAATAACTTTTAAGCTTTAGGAACTGTTTTTCATCAAAGACTATAATTGTGACTTTACTGTTATGAATGATGTCATTTAAATGATTTACGCCCTTAAATCCGTTAAATGCATCTTCACTAGAAAGCAGGAGATGAGCTTCATCTATCAATGTAATATCAGGGTTAATTTTTTCATTGTTTGAAGCTGTAATAAAAGATGTTGGTTTCATAAAATTTTTCTTTTTCAGGTTTGGCAGACTGTCTGAAATAGCCTTGTATGTTTTTATCATTTCTTCGTGATTAACTAAAAGATAATTCTCCGTCCCTTGTAAATCATTCGAGTCTTTTGTATAAGACAAATCTTGTATGGCATTGAAAGTTGAGCTTAAAACAACACTTTTTCCAGTACCAGCTTCACCCTTAATAAAATAAACAGATGGTTTGTCAGATTTAATATTTCTTTTACAGAAATCCAGAATATTTTCTTTTAATTCGATTTGAGATTCTGATAACTCTTTATAAGGCGATAATTTAAATATATCTTTGTTTTGCAGATATTCTAAAGTACCATCAACAAGCTTATCTTCTCTGAGTTTTTCCCACAGTTCTTTAAAAATATCATGATTATATTTAGGTTTGTCATAGTAATTATGAGTTACAGCAGAAGTAATTTGACTCTTGTTTAAAATTTGATACTTTTGATCTGCTATAAAGAAGTTAATTAAGTTAGTCTCAATGTTGTATGTTGCTGATTGGTTGAAGAGGTCGTGAGATACAATTACAGCTTTCTCCAACTTACTTTTAACAGGATCTTTAATGTGGCTGTTTAATCTGTTTCTGATTTGCACAGTCTCACCTATATAGGCACTGGATTTCTTTTTATCATTATGAAGTATGTAAACAACAGGGTAGTTATTAAACTTTGCGCTGCTTAAATCTGAAATTGAATTCTTATTAAATTCATAAGTTGAAATTTCTACATTTTTCTCTTCCATATATAAGCTCCTTGAGTGATTTGAGTCTATTATAACTTATCTAAACATTATTATTTTAGATTTAAATTTATCAAATGGAAAATTTTATGATAAAGATATAAATTATACAAAAATGAGATTAACTTAGTGGTATAATATAGGTGTTAAGTTACAAAATAAAACTAAAGATATTTTTGTAACTATTTGCTTTAATAAAATTTAAAGAAAGAGAGCGGTCAGGAAGATGAACAAACTCATTAGTTTTTGGCACAGTAATAAGGAAAAGAATTGGTTTATTGTTTTGTTATTAATTATCTTTTTTCCAGTTGGTATTTATTTAATGTGGAGATACTCTGATTGGGGACAAAAACCTAAATATATTATTACTAGTTTTTTTGGAGTACTTGTATTATTGAATATGGTGATTACACCAACAGAAAATGAACCGGTTAGTAAAACAGATGAGGTTGAATCAAATGATGAAGCGGCAATGGACGAAGTAGAGAGTAAAGATCAACACACAGAAGCTGAAAAGGCAGCAGAAGAACAGCGTGAGAAAGAAGAAGCTGAAAAGGCAGCAGAAGAACAGCGTGAGAAAGAAGAAGCTGAAAAGGCAGCAGAAGAACAGCGTGAGAAAGAAGAAGCTGAAAAAGCAGCAGAAGAACAGCGTGAGAAAGAAGAAGCTGAAAAAGAATTGACACCAGAACAAGAAATTGAAGAAGCTGTCCGAGATAATCCGAGAGCAGTTATAAATGATCTTATCATTACTACGGATGGCACAGAGGCTATAGTATCTGTAACTTTTGAAGGACGTGATAATTTGACCTTGAATATGGTGAAGAGTGGTATATATGAAAACATGTCGAATATTTTATTTAGTCTTAAAGAATTAGATTATGAATTTATAGATATTACGTTAATGGCTCAATTACCATTGATTGATCAATATGGTAACGAAGAGCTATCAGTGGTAATGAGAGGGAATTATGATAGCACAATCTTGGAAAATATTAATCCTGACAATAAGTATACAGTAATGGATAATATACCTAACATCGCATTAAATTGGTATGAACATCCGGCTATGAGCAAGTGATTCATAATTTAAAAATTACCTTGTTATAGGGACTAGTTTTTGCTAGTCTCTATTTTTAAAATATTATCCACTCGAAGATTATATGTGTCTAGTACTCAATGAGAACTCATTTATAAAATTTAGTTTTTCTAATCATATAATGGTTTATACAAAGAAAAAGAAGAACAAAAATTAAAATAATTAAAGTATACTCTAATTATCTTAACCTCACTAAAGTCTTTTTAGAGGTTATCTAAACTAATTGTTATATTATTCAAATAATTAGAATAAAGATAATTATCAAGGAGAACATAATGAAAAAAGTAATCATAGACACTGACACTGCAGGAGATGACACGATAGCAATTCTAACTGCTCTACACAATCTCGACGTCCTGGGTATTACTATTACCGGCGGTAACGTTGATTTTAATCAGCAGATTGATAATGCGTTATATACGACTCAAGTTGCTGGTAGAACTGATATCCCTGTTTATCCGGGATACAGTAGCCCAATCTTCGATAATACTGAACAGGAACATACAACTGTTGAGGATGTTCATGGCAGCGATGGTATGGGTGATTCTTTCTTCCCCAAACCTGAGCGTTCTGCTGAATCGACGCATGCGATAGATTTTATCATCGATACGATTAACGAAAATCCAGGTGAAGTTTCGCTTCTCGCGATTGCGCCTTTGACTAACATTGCTATGGCGATTAAAAAAGATCCAAGTATCACGGATAAAATCGAACATCTTTATATTATGGGCGGAACGAATAATGCGCTCGGCAATATAGTGCCCGCTGCTGAGTATAATTTTTACGTTGATCCCGAAGCTGCTAAATTAGTGCTGCAGTCAGGGATTGAAATGACTATGGTCGGCTGGGATATGTGCACGGATTATTCTCTGATGTTCGATGAAGAGCATACTGAGATTGAAAGTTTTGGTACCGCAGGTTCACAGTTCTTTAAAGACGTGAACAAAGTAGTGAAGAAATTTAATAAAGAAGTACATAAACTGAATGGAACGACGCATCCTGATACGCTGCTGGTTGCAATTGCAGCTGATGAAAGGATTATGGAGAAGTCTAATAAATATTATGTTGATGTTGAAACAAAGGGAGAACTGACGCGCGGCTACAGTTTAGTTGATATCAATGGCCGGTTAGGTAAAGAGCCTAATGTCAGAGTGTGTGAAAAAGTGGATAGGGATTTATTCAAAGAACATTTGTATGAAGTGTTGAAAGCAATAGATTAATAGCCAGATTAGATTAATGATATGTGATTATAATAAAGCCTGTAGATAAATTTCTACAGGCTTTATTAAGCATAACTATTATAATTTATTTTATCTGATATATATAATCAAGTTCTTTACTTATCACATCATTTAGCCGGTGTGTAATCATTACTACAGTATAATTACTTCTTACCAGCCTTCTTTCTATTTCAACTGATGAGCTTTTGTCTATAGCTGAAGTCGCCTCATCAAGCAGTATGATTTCCCGTCCTCTTATTATCCCTCTGGCGAGTGCGATTCTCTGCTTTTGTCCTCCCGAAATATTTTGACTATTATAAGAAATGTAGGTATCTTCCTGAGCAGGTAATGACTTTATCCAGTTAGTCAGGCCCGTAAATTCTAAAACTTGATTAATCTCTTCTTGAGAATATTCCACACCTAACGTTATATTTTCTTTAACAGATCCACTGAAGATATGTGGCTGCTGACTTATATAGGTAAAGTTATCTCGCAAAGCTTCTGGTTTAATGTCATCATAATCTATACCATCCATTTGAATACTTCCTTGATATTCAGTTAAGTACCCAATCAATAAATTTAAAATAGAACTTTTTCCAGATCCTGATTCACCAATAATAGCGTATTTTCCTCCCTTATGAACCGTTAATGAAAAATCTTTTAAAATGGGGACATCGTCATATGCGAACTGTATATTTTTCATTTCAATGCATCTTTTAAATTGATAAGAACTATTCGTGTTCTTCGATAACTTATTTTTCACATTAAATTTTTCGAAAATCGGAGAAGTTGTTTTAAACTCAACAAGATTTGCGCTTAGACCTGTCAAACTGGAGAAGATAGTTGCTGAAAAATATTGTGCTGCAGTCAAAGTACCAATGGGCACTATATTTTTAAAGAATAAGTAGCCTGCCAGACTAATAATAAGTACCTGACTAATTAAACTTACACCGTTAGTAGTTGCTGACATTACTCCGGAATACTTTGCATAAGCGACTTTTTCTTTAGCTACTTTCTGTGATTCTCTAACAGTGTTATTTATAATATAATCTTTTAAGTTTAGTGATAGTATTGTACTGAAACCATTCATTAAGTCAGTTAGTTTAGTGGTCATTTTTTCATTTACACTTGTTACACTGAGCATTTGATTATTTAATCTTCTTTTAAATAGATTTGGTACTATCAGCATAATCACTGCAAGTAATATAACAGAGATATTTAAAGTGTAGTGGAAAGAAAGCAGGGCAATGCTGCTGAACATTATATTGAATACCTGAGAGGTAACCATCGATAAGTTAGCATATCCATATTCGTTGATTGTACCTACATCATTAATCATCCAGGAAACATATGTGCCGCTTTCATTCTTGAAAAATGTTTCATAATCTAAATCCGAAACATTTTTACTTATATCTTTCCGCATCTCTATATTCATTTGCTGAACAGTTGCAGAAAATTGCCATGTTTCCAGATAAATTTGTGCAACCCAAAATAAGAAAATGACTCCCATTATTAGTATCCATTTAAAGAATCCCTTAATATTATAATCTGCTAAAGCCGTGAGAGCATTTGCACTGGATAATCCCCATAAAGTTAAGCACAGAGAGCCAAGTATAATTATGAAAAACATTAACACATTGGGTTTCCAGCTTCTCTTTAAATACGTCCTTAAACTTAGCTGCTTATTTAACTTTTTTTCTTTGTTCATGGCGTAACTGTCCTTTGGCTACTCTTAAATTTTCCTTATATCTTTTATAATATGCTTCGCTCATCTCTCCGTTTTCTATGGCATTTAAAACTGCACATTTAGGTTCATGGGTATGTGTACAGTCGTTAAATTTACAATCTAATGACAGCTTCTGAATATCTTCAAACAATACACTTTTATCAATATCTCTAGTAGTACTGATTGTTTTAAATCCGGGTGAATCGATAATGTATGATTTGAGATTATCTGAGTAAAACATTTTTGTAGTAGTGGTAGTATGTTTCCCCTTACCATCAATACGAACTTCATTAGTATTCATTTTATAATCATTTAATAAATTATTTATAAGAGTGGATTTACCGGCTCCTGAAGCCCCGATTAACAGAGAAGTCTTATCTTTTAAGAATAATTTTTTAATATCTATTAACGACTCTTCACGTAAATTCGAGAACACAGTTACTTTAAAATTTGGATATACAGACAGTATTTTTTGTTTTATATCCTCAGCCAAGTCTTCGAAATCACCTTTGGATATAAGAACGTGCATATCAATATTGTCTTGCTGAAAAGTAAATACATATCGTTCAAATTTTGATAATGTAAATCTTTGATCAGCTGCAATCAAAACGAATAGCTGGTCAACATTTGCAGCAAGCAGTTGTTCATTCTCTGCTTCATGAAAACTCTTAGCAGCGTAGCTTGCCTTTTTAGTAACTGAATTTAATCTGGGTTTTACAGATGTGATCAGATTATAGTCATCAAATAGTGTATATTCTACAAAATCTCCGACAAACACTTCATTACTTTTTAAATTACTCACTGTTTCAGCTTTTTTAAATTCATAATTACTGTCAGCAATAGTATATATATAGTTTGTTTTTTCAATTACTCTTCCTATGTTTACTTCCTCTGCAATATTTAGCTCATTTTTATAGTTATTTATTCCATACATAAAATAATCCCCTTAACTTCTGTTATTTTTATACATAATCAATAGAAAAAGGCATTCCTTAAAATTTGAGTTAGTATTACCCAAATCTTAAGGAATGCCTTTAAATATATTTAATAACAAACTGGTATATTAAATGTATTTTATAAATATTATTAAGACGCCTTACTTAAATAAACAGAAATATACATTCTGGATCTAAATGCACGTCGATATTTACGGAGTGATTGGGTACTATAAATTTCTCATTATGTTTTAGATAAGTCATAGTAACCCCTCCTCTCAAATCTTAATACTAATATAACACAAAAGTTTATTTTGTAAACGCTTTATTTTAAATTGTTTTACTTATACAGAATGACTTCTATTTATTATCTCAAAATTCAGATTAAAAATTGTTCAGCAATTTCCCATTATGATAATCTTGATATAAACAACCGCTACATAACAAAGGGGATATTTTAATGAAAAATTTCGACACGCTCTACAATCCTTATCATTCACAGCGTAATCCTGTCGTCGCTAAAAAGGGGATGGTTGCCACGTCGCAGCCTTTAGCTGCTCAGGCCGGGCTTACGATTATGCAGAACGGCGGCAACGCTATTGATGCTGCGATTGCCACTGCTGCTGCGCTTACGGTTGTTGAACCGACGACTAACGGTATCGGGGGAGATGCTTTTGCGCTCGTCTGGGTGAAGGATACGCTCTACGGTTTAAATGGCAGCGGAAAATCACCCGAGTCCATTTCAATCGATAAAGTCCGCGCTGCTGGCTACAATGAGATTCCAAAATACGGATTTACTCCAGTTACTGTTCCCGGCCAGCCTGGTGCATGGGCTGAGCTGTCCAGACGTTTCGGCAAACTGCCTTTTAAAGATTTAATGCAGCCGGCCATTCATTACGCAGAAGAGGGTTATCCACTATCACCCGTGCTCGCAAAGTTATGGGACAGAGCGGCTGTCAGATTTAAAGAAGCTTTTGAAGGTAAAGAATTCGACCACTGGTTTGAAACATTCACACCAAACGGCCGGGCACCAAGAGTCGGTGAAATCTGGAAGTCACAGGACATGGCTGATACGTTAAGAGAACTTGCTGAAACTGAATGCGAGTCTTTTTATACCGGAAATATTGCCCGGAAAATAGATGAATTTTCGAGAGCGTATGATGGTTACATAACAAAAGAAGATTTAGCAGCATACAAACCTGAATGGGTGGATCCGATATCAGTGAACTACCGGGGATATGATGTCTGGGAAATCCCGCCGAACACGCAGGGCATTATCGCTTTATCGGCCTTAAATATACTTAAACACATGGACATTGAAGATAAGGAATCGGCAGATACATATCATAAGCAGATTGAAGCCATGAAGCTGGCATTCGCAGACGGAGAGAAATACATTGCAGATCAGGCGTATATGAAAGATGTTACAGCTGAAGATATGCTAAATGATGCGTATGCGAAAGAACGTTTGAAATTAATCACCGATCAAGCCGGACTGCCTGAAGCGGGTGAACCGAAAGCGAGCGGCACGGTATATTTGTCTACGGCAGATGAAGAAGGGAACATGGTATCGTTTATACAAAGCAACTATATGGGATTCGGTTCAGGACTCGTTGTACCTGGTACCGGGATTGGTCTGCAGAACAGGGGCTGCGACTTTAATCTGGATCCGGAATCGCCAAATGCTTTGGGACCTGATAAACGCTCTTACCATACAATTATTCCGGGTTTTATTACGAAAGGAAAAGACGCCCTTGGACCGTTCGGCGTCATGGGCGGATTCATGCAGCCGCAGGGTCATGTACAGGTGGCGATGAACACAATCGACTTTAACCATAACCCGCAGACAGCACTGGATGCGCCGCGCTGGCAGTGGGTTAAAGATAAGACAGTATGGGTGGAGAGGAATTTCCCGCATCAGATTGCAGAAGACCTGGTTAAACGGGGGCATAATATAGAAATGAAACTGGACTCGGGCGCGTTTGGCCGGGGACAAGCTATATGGAGAGATCCGGAAACAGGCATACTGTACGGCGGTACGGAAAATAGGGCGGACGGGCATATCGCAGCTTACTAAGCTTGAGGGAGGCAGAGCAATGAACTGTACTATACGGAGAATGCTGATTGAAGATACGAAGCAGGTGCAAGACGTAGCGAAGAAGAGCTGGAATGCGACTTACGAAGGCATTATACCAAACAACATTCAGGAGAACTTTTTAAAAGGTGCTTACAATGACGAGATGATGCAGAAACGTTTGAGTCGCTCCTTGCTGCTGGTGGCTGAAGCGGAGGACAAAATCGCAGGGTTTGCCAACTTCTCTCCGGTTAATGAACAAGGACAGACAGAACTGAGTGCAATATATTTATATCCTGAATATCAAGGATATGGGATAGGATCGGCACTTTTGGATAAAGGTATTACAATGCTTGGGAATCTGAAAGAAGTTCATCTTGATGTTGAAAAAGACAATATCATTGGTACGAATTTTTATGAGGCAAAAGGATTTAAAGTAGTGGATGAATATGACGATAATTTTGACGGTCATATTTTGAAAACTGTAAGAATGGTGTTAAAGATTTAGATCGCATGATTTGATGCGGTCTTATTCTTTCAGCAATTCCTCCGTGTCATATTTTTAATTAAGGGTATATATGACTAATGGTTAAAGGAGGATTTTTAATGAACAAGCTGGAACGTATTACTGATATTGCTTTACCAGTTATAGGCGGCAGTATTGTAGGTTTACTTTCGACAAAAAATGCAAAAAAGGATTATCAGGACTTTAAACAGCCTGCGTTTTCACCGCCGAAAGAAGCGTTTGGTATTGTATGGCCGATTCTTTATGCAACGATGGGAATTGCCCGGACAATCACTAAGTCATCACGAAAAGATTCTTCGAAAAATGCCTATTTGTATAACTCGCAGCTCGGGCTGAATTACTTATGGAGCATTCTGTACTTCCGATTTAAATTGAGAGGAACAGCGTTAATTGAAAGCTATGTCTTATTTGCGAGCGTCTTACTGACAACTGTTGCGTTTTACAAGACGAATAAATTTGCAGGCTTGTTATTGGTGCCGTATGTAGTTTGGACTGCTTATGCAACTTATCTTAACGCAGGATTTGTTGCATTGAATCACGATAAAGAAGAGTATGCAGGGGATATTTAATAATAAAAACAAAAACCTAAACAGTATTAATCTGTTTAGGTTCATCAAATCCCTACCTCTTACTCGCAATTAAATTGATATGCAATCCAGATGGATAGTCTATTTTATCAACTGTTAAGCCTGCATCTTCAGCGTACTGACGGAGTTCATACTCGAAAGGGTATTGTTCTGAGTAATCCCATTCTTCTCTGTATTTCTCTTTAGCGTCATCCATATCGCTTTTATTATTAAAGCCAATATCTAACAAATTCAAGGTGCCGCCTTGTTTTAATAATCTGCTGACTTCTTTGAAAGCATCTTCTCTTTTCGATAAAGGTACTTCATGGAAGCTGAAGCTCGATGTGATTAAATCAAAATAATCACTTTCAAATGGAATATTATTAAAATCTCCTGTTTCCACTTTAATAGATGGAAACTTCTTTTTAGCCTCTTCAAGCATTTTCGTTGAGATATCAACCCCGTAAACATTTTTCGCATCTTTAATATATTCAGCAATGAAATTTCCTGTACCGATGCCAATGTCTAAAACATTTCCAGCTGCTTCAGGGTAATTCTTATATGCTTTTTTAATACTGTCGCGATAACCGGTTAAAGGACCGCCGATGTCATCAATTTCTTCATCATAAGTCCCTGCCCAGTCGTCAAATAGTTCTGCAATGCTTCTCAAAAAATCTTCCCCTTTTTCGCGAGTACGTTTAAAACGTATCACCGATTTTCCTTACATCCATTATAGCAAAATATTTTTTGAATTTTAAGACTATAAAGAATGCCCTTAGATTTATATACTGGTTAATAAGATAGATAAAAACTTATCAAATTTAATCGAAGGAGATGCATTTGATGAAGTTAGGGCTGGGACGTAATGAAGTAAGAATTGTTGATTACAACAGCGATTGGAAGGCTGAGTTTGAAAGGATTAAAAAAGATTTGATGGAAAGTACAGGGCTTGAAGAAAATCGTATTGAACATATTGGAAGTACGGCAATAAAAGCTATGCCGGCCAAGCCGATTATTGATCTGCTGGTTGGAGTGGATAATTTGGAGTCAGTTGATAAGCCGCTGCTGCAGTCTTTTAAAAAAGCAGGTTTTTTTAAGACTGAAAGTGGAACGGCCGGGAGAGATTGTTCTGGCAAAATTTGAAGATGATTCCTATCAGGTAAAAACTCACTATATCCACCTGGTTGAGTATCAGAAGCCATTGTGGAAGAAACTTATATTTTTCAGGGATTATTTAAACAATAATGAACATGCACGTAATCGGTATTTAAATATTAAAGAGGAGTTTCTAAGAAGCAACTCTGAGGGGATAAGGGAATACACGGATTATAAAGAGGCATTTGTTAATGAAATAATCGATAAAAGAACTTAAACACGCAGAAGATGCAAAAAATTTATTTGGGGGACTGCTCATGAAAAGAATACTGGCTATCAGTGATATTCATGGTGAATTAAAACTTTTTGACAACTTGCTGGAAAAGGTGAAATATGATGCAGACGAGGATCAGTTAATCCTCTTGGGAGATTACATTGACAGGGGTCCAAACTCCAAAGGGGTTTTGAATCGAGTGAGTGAATTAAAGAGAAACGGTGCCATTGTATTGAGAGGTAACCATGACGAGATGATGCTGAATGCTGTGGACGGAGTACCTGAAGCCCTGGAACGGTGGGAGAGGAACGGTGCACTTATAACGTTGCAAAGTTATGATTCATCTATAGAGAACGTAACACTTTCAGCTGGAGCCGAATTTGAGAAACATATCTCTCTTATAAGAGAGATGGATTATTACTATGAAACAAAGGATTATATTTTTGTTCATGCGGGCGTCAGGCCGGATACACCTGTTCAGAAAACTGATCCGCATACTTTCGTATGGATTAGAGAATTATTTTATGAAAAATACTCAGGGGATAAGACTGTGATTTTTGGTCATACACCAACATCAGTCATCCGGCAGGAAAAGAATCATGATATTTATTTTGGAGGAAATAATATTATCGGTATTGATGGAGCAGCGACCTATGGCGGACAGCTCAATTGTCTTGAACTACCTGATAAAAGAACGTACTCTGTGGCGAAAAATAAGGAAGATTCTCAATTTATTGTGAAGCATCTTTCCTAAAAGGGGAAATGGATTATGTTTGAAACTAAATTAGTGGAATCAGCGAGAGGCATTTTCGAAGTGTTTACTTACGGTCAAGGGGAACCGTTAGCATATACTCACTTGTACAGCGAATATAATTCAAACGGAGATATTATGTCTCAGCAGTTAAGTGATCATTATAAAGTATATGTGATTAACTTGCGGGGTGCGGGGCAATCTGATGACCAAACTGAAGACTATACCTACAGTATGGATGATGCGATTCATGATCTGGAAGCGGTAAGAAAAGCGCTTGATATAGAGAAATGGGCCTTTGCTGGTCATTCTACCGGCGGGTTTTTAGCTTTGAAATATGCCGTTATGTATCCGGAGTCATTAACTAAAATAATAGCAGGCGGCTTATGTGCTTCAGGTGAATATATGAACCATCCAGATAGTATATACTGCGCAAAAAATCCGAATAACCAGCGTATGAAAGATATATTTACAGAAATGCGTTCGCCGGAAGCGACAAGCGAAGAACGAAATGAATTGGCTAAAGAATGGATTATGATGTCACTCTACAGGAAAGATGCATATTACGATATGCTGAAAAGAAAAAACAGCGGCAGAACTTTAATGTTTAAAATAGACTACTTTACAGAAGAATTAAAAGAATATGATGTTAGGGATGAACTTAAGCATAGTGACATGCGTGCATACATATACTGCGGCCGTCATGATGCACAATGTCCTTACGTTTTCAGTAAAGAAGCAGCGGATTTAATGCCTAATGCAACATTAGAAACTTTTGAATACAGTAATCATATGCCGGATATTGAAGAGGAAGATAAATTTAAGAAGTTTTTAGAAAGCACAGTTTCGTAATTTAAAATCTCAGCTTCGAAAAAAGGGGATAGATGTGATTGAAGATAATGAGTTGGAAAATGCTAATAGGTTCTTCACGTCAGACCTATTTGGTAACAGGCTGGAGTTTATAGAATAGATATAGTTTAAAGCAACTTGAGCGAAACATAGGGGAGTGAGTCAGCTTGATAGAAATCAAAAATATAAATTGGGTTAATCTTGAAAACAAAACAATTGAAATGAAAGATATCAGTATTCATTCAGAAGATAAGATTGAAATTGATGGCAGAAGTAAATTTCTAATACCGGGTCTGGCAGATATGCATACGCATATTACACCGGCCAGTGCAAAGCATTATTTATACAGCGGGGTTACAACAGTGAGAAACACAGGCGGCAATTATGAACTGCTCAATATGATTGATAGTCTATCTCCTAAAGTATATGCGACTTATCGTTTTATAGACGGTGAACCGGGGTTATGGGGACCTTCATCGTATGGAAATATTTCTACGAATAATATCGATACCGCGCTAGCTGGTGTTGAAGAGCTGCATAAACAAGGCGCTAAATTCATCAAAGTATACGGTAATATTCAGGAAGATGTTTTAGAGGCAGTCGTTAAAAAGAGCAGTGAATTGAATTTGGAAGTTGCTGCTGACCTGCTACATACAAAATCTATTGATTCCCTGAAAGCCGCAGCTTACGGAGTAAAGTGGCTTGAACATGCATCGAGTATTGTTCACAGTCTTTACCCTGGTTATAATACTCAAATTCCCACGGAAGAATTTGAGCGTATCAGCCAAATTGAAGTGGATGAGCAGAGATTAACAGCAGTGTTGACTCATCTAAGAGAAAAAGAAGTGAAAATTGTACCGACTTTATCACTGTACAGACATTTGGCAGAAGGGCGGCCTTTTAATCCGTCAGAGCTCGAAAAGTCGAAACAAATGAAACTGCTGGGTGAGGACACGATATTTACTGTAAATGATCAATTTAATGCGATTGATGCTCAGCTTAAGGACGATTTTAGAAGAAGGCAGAAGTGGGAGTATGAACAAGTTAAAGCTATTACTGCAAAGTACTTAGAAATTGGCGGGGAAGTATATATCGGTACTGATGCACCTGCCGGCACATGGGTATACCCTGGTTTAAGCATGATAGAAGAACTGCATGAATTTAAGTCTTTTAACTTAGATGCTTTTGACATACTGAAAAAAGCAACAGTAGAAGCGAAAGCAGTTACCGGAGAAGATGATAGTTATCTGCTTCTTAATGGAAATCCTATTGAACAGTTCGAAAATATACTGGATATCAACACAGTTTTCGTAGATGGAAAAAGTTTTAAACACTCGGAAATTGCAAATCATATTATAGAAGCAGAAGAAATGATGAGGATGTTTGAAGAAGTTGAGAAAAAGTATGAGATATTGTAGAAGCTAATATAAATTCCGGGGGAATTATTATGGGGATTAGAAACTTAAAGTAAGTTCGTTTGGGCTCATATTAAATAAATTCTTTTTTTATCACTGTCTAATTTATAGTCTCCATTTTATAATAGTCTCCTCTTTAAATTTATATAAAATAGTCCTTATTAAAACAAATGAAGATATTCTTATGAAGAGAATGAGTATGTATTCTCATACTAAGATGATTGATTCTATAAAAGATTTATGTAAAGGGGAAATGTGATGAAGAACAGGACTGTCAGATTTACAATTGTTATTTCAACTATGCTTTTGATTCTCATATCATTGATATACATGCTTCTTGTTCACAACGGTATGGTTCAAGTCAGTGCAGATTTTGAAGAGGAGACTGCGATCTGGCAAGTTTGGATAATTGCTCTGTTTCCTTTGTTGATGACACTGAGGCCATGGGATAAGGAACAAATACAACCATTGTATAAAGAAGTGCCAAAGTCCACTTGGGCCCTTGTAACTCTGGCAATCGTTCTGATATTACTGATGATAGTGACACCGAAATCATATGTGTTCGACTTATTTTATATATACAAACTGATTCTCCTTTTCGTTATTCCTTTAATTATTATTAAAAGGGATTCAGTTAGAGAGATTATGACGATAAAAACCGTTCGCCGATGGAAAGAACCCTTGCTGGTTGTTGTGGTGTGGCTCGTGTTTTACATGTTGAGTCCTTTGTCTGAAGCGTCTACCTACGAAATAGATTTTCTTACCTTGCTGCTAGGTGCGCTAATCTCATTGATTTTGAATGCAGTATTAGAAGAGTTGTTTTATAGAAAGTGGTTGCAGTCGAGATTAGAAGCGGCTCTTGGAATTTGGCCTGCGATTTGTGTGAGTGCAGTGTTGTGGGCTTTATGGCATACTGGTATTCAAGGTTCCGGCGGTTGGATTGATTCAACTGCACATGCACTGGTACTGCATGGAATGATGGGTCTGTTTTTAGGTTATTTCTGGGCGAAATATCGGAACATATGGCTGTTGATATTTATACACGGCATGATGAATTTTCCGGTTATTCTAATCACGATGTGGTTTGAGTAAACGAAGTGAAATATGAAAGCAGGGATTATTATGGGGATTAGAAACTTAAAGTAGAATGGTTTAGCCGCATATTAAATTCTAGGAGATAAGAAAATGGAAAGTAATTGGGCAAACGATTTTTATAAAATGCAGTATAAGTTTATAGGTAATTATCCTGAGGGATATCATACAAAAGCAGCAAATGAAATATTGGAACAGGCTGGTAAACCGGTAGAATCAATGCTTGAACTTGGCGCGTGGGATGGAAGTTTAGCACGTGCACTTTCAAATCAAGTAGGTCAAATTACTACCGTAGAGTTAATAAAAGAAATGGTCGAAAAAGCAAAATCTCTTAATCCGGATAATATTGAAACAGTTCATGGCAGCTTTTATGATGTGACGATTAAACATAAATTTGATGTGATTATTTATATAGACGGTTTTGGTGTTGGTACAGATGATGATCAGTTAAAACTGCTCAAGAATATTAAGCATTGGCTGAAGGATGACGGCTGTGCACTTATTGATGTATATCAGCCGGAGCATTGGAAAAAAGCTGATGGTGTTGAAATGTATTTGAATCGAAGAGATATGCCTCACATTAAACGCAGATATTCATATGACTTTGAAGCGGATATTATGATGGATACCTGGTGGCATGAAAAAGATGAAAAACTTAACAGTACTCAGTATTTGAAGTGTTATACACCTGATGAAATCCATAATTTGTGCAGGCGGGCAGGATTAAATGTCACTGGTTATTTTCCGCATGGTGCGATGGATTATGAAAGTATGAAGTATCATGAACATGCTTCGCTGAAAGAGTGTCTGTCGTATAGGATTAAAGTAGTTAAATAACTAATCAATAAATTTACACATACGAAGAGCACACTTTCCATTTGGAGAGTGTGCTCTTCTTGATTCTTCAGTTATGAGACATTTTCTGTTGCGGTGTCTTTAATTTCCTGACGTTTCTCGTAGATGTTAATAACGATAGTCTTAACTACAGCATAGAATGGAATTGCCAGGATGATTCCCCAAATACCTGCGATGTTACCTGCTGCGAGTATCAAAGTAATAACCGTCAATGGGTGAACACTCAGCGCATTCCCCATCACATTCGGCGTTATGAGGTTCCCTTCAATTTGCTGTGCAATAAGCATAATGATTCCTACATATACAGCCATAATCGGATCCTGGAACAGTGCAATAATGATTGCCGGAATTACTGCAATATAAGGTCCTAGGAATGGAATAACATTGGTTACTACACCAATAAGTGCGAGTAAGAATGCATAATCCAGACCGATGATTAAGTAACCAATCAGTAGCAGAATTCCTACAACTAAGCTGACTAATAGTTGCCCGACAATATATGATTTTAAAGTGTGGTCTACATCGCCAAGTGTTTTACGAACCCATGCTTTTCTGTCTCCGGAGAAGAATTTTGAAACAAAAGGTGCGAACTTCTTGTGGTCAATCATAATATAAATCAGGAAAAACGGCACGAGTACCAGTGCAAGCACTCCCGAAAACAGGCTCATTATGAATGAACCGATACCTGAGCCGATAGTTGATGCCCAGTCTGTTAATTGCCCGGACACATTGCTGATCTGATCCTGAACTGCGGTTGGCATGTGTTCACGCTGTGTCACGAAATATTCTACGTAACCTTCTACAGTGTTAATAATTTCCGGAGCATTATCGATAAGCGAATTTACCTGCTGAGTAACAATAGGTGCGATAAGAATATAAAATAACCAAATAAGTAATCCCATCAAAGCAAAAATAATGATGATAGCTGACCACTTTGGGAATTTATGATTCATCAGAAAATGCAAAATCGGGCGGGTTAAATAGAAAAGTACTCCGCCAATCAGCAGAGGTACAAATATAGTCTGTATCACGGTGAAAATTGGAGAGAAAATCCCCTGCAGTTGAATAAGTAGTAAAATAATGATTAAAGTAAAAATTACAGCGACTGCTGTTTGAAACCAGCGTTTTTGTGTCATAGAAAAGCCTCCTCATATCTTATGCATATACCCAAATGAGAGTAGAATATGGGAGGAATAGAGATTTAGTAAACGCATCTGGCTAGGAAATTCATAAAAGTAACAAATAATATATGTTAACTATTAAAGAGGTTCCAGCAAGAATAAGATTGTATACGGTATACTATATACAGTGTGTAATTTCGATATTATTTAAGCTGCACATTCCAAGATTCATCATAATAAAATTCGGAAAGAGTATCAGAATCCATTACCCGGAACATCTCATCAAAATCATTGGCCAGGTTATATGTACCAAGTTCATACTTATCAATCCAGAATACTTCACCTTCATCAGATGAACGGAGATTACCGGAATACTGATTTGTTTTATACATCAGTACAATATATCTTTCATCATCTTCAGTCTGAAACTGTTTCGTACCGCATATTTGCGGATTTTTTATAACCAGACCTGTCTCTTCAAACACTTCACGAATCACCGAATCCACAAAAGACTCATTCTTTTCAACTTTTCCACCGGGGAAAGTAACACCCGGCCAATTACTGCTGATCCGATCCTGTATTAATATTTGACCCTTATCGTTTTCTATCATACACATATTTGTAATTATCGCTTTTTCTGCTTTGGACATGGTGACCTCCGAAAAAATAATTGATATTTAGCTAAGATTCCAACCGTATAATCTTTCTATAGACTGCTTTCCACCGTATTCAACTGTTCTCGTACCTATAAACTTTCCGCCTAGTTTTTCATAAAATATTGTAGTGGGATTATCTTCAAATACGGAAAGTATCATATTTGTATAATTTTGTTCGATTAAAGTTACTTTAACAATTTCGAATAAATCTTTGCCGATACCTTTACCTTTTTGATCGGGGAGAACATGAATAGTATGTAATTCTGCTTCAAATTCTGGATGTTCTTGAAGTCTGTTTGAACCGCATCCAACGAAGGCAACTATCACATCATTGATTTCATATACGAATAAAGTATTTACTTCTAACGATTTTCTAATACCTTTGGTAATCTTATGTACACTCATTTGGTTTAAATAGTCTTCGGGAACAATATTTCTAAAATTTACTTGCCAGCTATGTACTAAAATTTGTGCAATATTTTCAGCGTCATCTAAATTTGCTTTTCTAATCAAGAGTGCCTCCCATATTATTATTTTCAACCCAGTCATAAAAAGTCATGACATCGAACTTATTCGATGCTTCCAAAAATTGTTTTAAAATATAAACGTGACCAGAACCGACTATAACTATTACTTGATCATTGTTATTTAAATTCTGAGTGATGTTATTAACCATAATCATATTTCTTTTATACCACCATGTCAGCCAGGGGATTGAAATATTCCAATCATCCCCAAGTAGCATCATTTGACCATACAATACTTCATCCATTTTATAGCTTTCAGGTTTATTCAGTTCCAAAGTGATTTTATATGAGTCATTCAATTTACTGAGTTTATCATGATGAGACTGTATCTCTTCAATCAGTTCAATGAATGATACATCGTTGTTTTGAGCCCATTCATAAACACCACTCATTCCATTAACCCCGTAACCTTGTTCCATCCAGTCCATTGCAATGACAGATTTAAGATTTAACTGTTTAGCAGTATAAAATCCCAAATCATAAGCTTCATTTTTATAGAAAACAACTGGATTATATCTATTGAAGCTGTCATTAATAACGTCCTGGATTTTTTCTTCCTGTTCAATACATATACGAGTTGGCTGGAATTTGATTAATGAATCTCTGAAAATGTTCACACTGTCTAAAAACTGCTCATCTGGGTCAGAGTGACTGAAAATTTCATGATAATGCTGAGTGCCTACAATCATAATTTCCGGTTTCATTTTGGCCTCTCCTCAAAGTATAAAATAAGTAGATTTTAAATTATCGTTCTTCTAAAAAATTTAAAGCAATGTTCATATCTATATCTGCCTGAAGATGTTCTGGTGTCCATTTCACGTAAGTATCAGGCTTTACTCCCGTGTCTTTGATTCCACTATCGAGAGAAACCATTCTGGACGTTGGGTAATACAACGAGAATTTTTCCTCCCAATCTTTATTAATTAAGTTGGAATAATCGTTTAACCCAGCTGTAGGCCTTCCTATGACAGCCACTTTAGCCGATCTGCTGGCAATGTCTACAAATATATCACCTGCACTGCCGCAATATACATCGGCTAGTACAATTATATTTTTAGGGAATTCAGAACCTTCAACTTCAAATTCTCCACCATTTTCAAAAGAAACGAAACCTTTACCGGAATTGTCTTGAAAGAAAGTAATCATGTTATCTAAGCTTTCTTTAAAAGATGTATCTGTTGTCTTGTCTTGTAATGATTTAAGCCCCTTAATCTGCAAATCTGCCGTTCTTTTTGTGATATTAAAATCCATTTTATAATTATCGAGGTTAATAATTGTTTTTCCTTCTGGAAAAAGTAAAGGTAAAAGCTGTTCAAAGCTTGAATCGCTGCCACCTCTGTTTTGACGTACATCTATAATTAAGTTTTCCAAATCACTTAATCTTTCCTGATTTGAGGCTATAATCTTTTCTATAGGATCCGGTGAAAAGAAATCAGTTAAAGTCATATTAAAAGTATTATGATTTAGCTTTTCTAAAGAATGAATGGGTGTGTACTGCTGCTTATCATAAAGTTTCAGATTGAAACTTGTAACCTCGCGATTATTATTCTCTATGTACAATGTATTGTACTTTTCAATAATATTTTCCCATCTCTGCCGTTCAGGTATTTCATCTCTCAATTCTCTTTTATGTTTAAGAGATAACTCACTTACTGTAAGCTTATCTAAAGCGATTACTCTATCTCCTGCATTCAATCTTGTTTCGCTCATAACCTCAGTAACGTAGAGAACATCGTTAAAACGTCTTACTTTAAAGCCGATATCCTTATTTGTTTTGGATTGCTCATCTTTAGCAATGAAAAACATATGTGGATCTTTAAAGTCTAGTAGATAATCATTAATAATATTTATAAAAGTATAATCATCTAACTGATGTTGATTACTTAATTCTCGAATATTCTCACGATATCTATCAGGTGAATCCCATCCTTGTTTATCCTTATGTCCGGCATAATCATTCTGCATAATATCAACAACTTCATTAAAAATATCTATATACATAAATTCACCCTGTCTTTTAAGTAGAACTAGTAAATACGATTTTATTCAATTATAGCTTTACTATCTGTTTTGTAAACGTTTACTAATTATAGTAATCTTAAATAAAGACTTGAACGCAAATGCACGGATAATCAAAAACATCATGGAGGCAATTCATGCAGCGAACATTAATTATTAGTGATATTCACGGGGAGTTAAAGCTTTTTAATAAATTGCTGAAAAAGATAAAATATAATGCTGATAAAGATCAGCTAATCTTACTTGGTGATTACATAGACCGCGGTCCGGATTCCAAAGGAGTATTGGACCGTGTGATGGCATTAAAGAAACAGGGTGCAATTGTTTTAAAAGGAAACCATGATGACATGATGATCGCTGCTGTAGATAATAAACCGGATGAATGGAAACGATGGGAAAGAGCAGGGGCACTTTCTACATTGGAGAGTTACAATTCATCTATCAAGAGCATGGAGCTGCCTGAATCGGATGAGTTTAAAGAACATGTAGCGTTCATAAGAGAAATGGATTATTTTTATGAACAAGATAATTATATATTCGTTCATGCAGGTATCAGACCGGATATTCTGTTTGAAGAAAACGAACGTCACACATTTTTATGGATCCGTAAATTATTTTATGAGAAATACTCGGATTATAAAACAGTTGTCTTTGATCATACACCGGTCTCTATAATCCGTAAAAAGAAAAATCACAATATTTACTTTGGTGAGAATAATATTATAGGAATTGATGGAGCTGCGACATATGGCGGTCAGTTAAATTGTTTGGAGCTACCCAGCAGAAAAACATACCATGTTAGAAAGAAATGTTTGTCTAAAATTTTCAAAAGAAAACATTAATAAAAAATCCAAATCTAATCATTATGATAATTTTAACTATTAGCTAACTAGATACAAAGGATGAAGAAATATGAGTGTTAAAGTTAAAAGGAAACTGTGGATATTTGCAGCATTCATTCCTTTGCGGATAAGATATAACAATAAATCAGTCGGCACATTATACGGCTCTCAGGAAGTTGAAATTCCGGGAAAAGATGAAGGAGAACTGAAGTACCATCAGCCCATTGGTCGGGATGATCAACTGAAAGTTAAAGCAGGTGATGTTGTACAGATTGAAGAAACAATGTTTGGAAAAGTACTGAGTACTCTTCTGATTCTATTCTTTCTTTATTTAACATTGAGTATATTTGAGGTGATAGATTTTACAAGCTATTCCAATTATGAACAGCTGCTCAGTGCCGAACGTATTGCATTGGGAGGATTACTGATTGTCGCATTAATTGGCTTCTTCTTTAAAACACATAAACTGGTCTTGCTGAACACGTAAGAGATACAAAACATCCCACAAACCGAAAGCCCGGATTGTGGGATTAATTTTTAATTAATAAGTTCTAAATATTTCCAAAATTAATGCAACGCCACAGAATATTACGCTAAAACTCACTGCAAAGATAATTACATTTTTCCACGGCAGTCTTTTGTCATCACGATTCATAAAGTTAACAAAAGTTGAAACTGCAAAGGTTGTTGCAAGAAAAAGAAGGAAAATAATAAGCCATTCTATAACTACTTCCATTTTAAAATCCTCTGATCTATTCTAGTTGTTATTAATCCAATCAATTATTTTCTCACTCGACTCTTTAACGCTTAACGATGTCACATCCAGCTTGAGATATTTATCTTCCTGAATTTCATTGTCGTATGAATTCAGTCTGTGCTTCTCAGCCGAACTCGTCAGTTCTGCATGTGAGAACTCCACATTCCGTTTCGAAGGCTTCTTCTTCAGCCTGTACTCAGTCGTGTTCCGTCTGATTCTCTCATCCAAATCAGCTGCCAGTTCCACGAAGTAAATGTCATGTGAGTCTTTATTAAAGATGTTTTTAACTGTATTGATGTAATCCCAGTCCTCCTGCATATCAAATGCCCAGACAAATGTAAAAACGATTCCCGGGTGTGAGTCATCTTCAGCTATATGCTCAAAAATCTCCATACGGATCTGATCTGACAATCTGAACGTATCCTTGTTCCAGCCGATGTACGGCCAAATCGCATCCAGTGTGACATGATTGTGCAGCAGCGGCAGGTTGAATGCCGTACCTACTTTTTCTCCGATAGTCATCTTACCAACAGCCTGCGGACCAAATATCAATATTATCTTCATAAGAACATCCTCCTGACACTAGTATTATTAGGAGTTTACCACATATAAAATATGATAAGATAAGTATAAATACATAAATAGAGAAGAGTGTAATAACGAAGGGGATAAAGACTATGAATAATGGGTCGGTTATTATTTTATATGTTCTGCTCACACTCAACGCCTTACGTTACGGAACTTACATCCTGGAAGGTCACTCAAGCTCATATTACATTACAATGCTCAGTCTGAACTTACTGGTAATAATCTTTACGATTACTTACAGAGCGGTTAAAGCGAAGAAATCATCAGAAGCGGATATTGCGGAATAATGCTTTAAAGGGGAAAAAAGCATGGAAACGAAATTACTGAAGGGAAATCAACAGCCGCCGATGGAATTACTGCTGACAGCTGACCCATCCGAGCAACTTGTGAAAGAATATTTGGATAGAGGACAATGTTATACAGCAGAAATTGAAAATCACACAGCAGGTGTGTACGTGTTGCTTGAAACGAGTGATGACACTATCGAACTCATAAATATCGCAGTTGATGAACAGTACCAGGGTAGTGGAATAGGCAAAGCCCTTGTTAAAGATGCGATCCAAAAAGCTGCAGATATGGGTTACAAAAAGATTGAAGTAGGCACCGGTAATTCAAGCATTGGCCAGCTTGCCTTATATCAAAAATGCGGCTTTAGAATATCAGATATTGATAAAGACTTTTTTGTAAGAAACTATGATGAAGATATTTTTGAGAACGGAATTCATTGCAGAGACATGATACGTTTGTCTCAAATACTGAAAGGAGATTAAGGAATGGAAATTACTGTTAAGAGGAGAACCTGGTTTCTCGGCTGGCTGCTACCTATCAGTATAAAATTCAACTCTGAAATAATCGGTTCTGTCGGCGGTTTTCATACAAGAACTATGGATATACCCGAAGAATCTGGTACGCTGACTTACTATCAACCGCTGGATCGCACCGACCGGATTGAAGTCAAAGATGGTGACTTAGTACTAGTTAAAGAAACAGTGATAAGTCAAATTCTGAATATAGTTTTTGTCGTATCATTGCTATTTTTTATAGTGAGCAACAGACTGAATATATATACTGAAAGCTATCCTTATCCATCAGATTTTTTAAAGGTTAGCGGTATAGCAGTCACTATAATATTTGTTGTATTTATAATCATCTCCTTTTTCTTCAATTCATATAAATTCGTAATAGAAAATAATTCATCTAAGGAGTAGTTCATAGTGGGTACATTTATCGCAATATTATTTGCAGCTTTCGTATTTTATTTTGTTATCAAGTATGCAGTCAGACAAGCATTGATTGAAGCTAAAGTGAACGAATCTGAGTTAAGCGCACAAGTCAGAGCAAATAATTTATTCAACCAGATACAGAATATACAATATGAAATTACGGCAGATACGAACTCTAATGAAGTGAAGTTGAAAGCGAAAGAAATTTACGATACCAGTTTTGATGTTTTAGTCTCTGACATGGCAGATGAAGAGAAAGTCAGACAACTTAAAATTAAAGAAAACGAAATGAATATGTTAAGGAGCGAGGATAGGATATGAATCAATCAAAAGATCCTGAATACATTGATCCCGCCAAGTTACGATCTAAGAATAAAAGACAGCTTGCAGAACCTATGAGTAAGGCTGATACAGCATTCGGACTATTAGAGATAATATTATATATTCCTCGTTTGATTATGCAAGTGTTCAGGTGGATATTTAATTAAAGAATGAATAAGGCTAAAAAATGATACAGATTTCTTAAGCAGAAGATTTTGTGTCGTTTTTTTATTTGTTTTACATTTGATATACAAATTAGAGAATTTTCGGTCTGTCGAATCATGACCGCAATTTAAAATAAAAGAAATAAGAAGGATTTATGTAGGAGTGAGAAGAACGTATATGAAAAAATTCATGAAACACTATATAAGACACCTGAGATAATAAAATTATTTATTGTCTTCTGTTTATTCATCTACTTTCTTATGGATATAGTGCCGGCATGTGAAAGTATGATGTAGATTATAGGTTATTCAATTCTTAGCGGCTTTGGGAGTGACCTGCTATCGGCAATTTATATGAAAACAAAAAGCAAGAAGGAAGATAAGTAAAAACATTTAACAGCATGGAGAAGGTACAGGTGTCTTGATCTGTACCTTCCCTGTATTTTAAAGGTGAGTCAGGTTCAGCACATCTAATGTCGCTGTCATAAGAGATGTTCTTGCATCTATATCATTCCCGTGTTTTTGCACTTTAAGAATTTTACCATTATGCATATATTTACCGTTGTATTTTTCAGGGAATTTCACAGCCATTACTGTCGAAAAACTGCCTTCTTCCGCAGTAAGAAAAAAAGGTGTCAGTACTTTATAGACCAGGTTGCCGAATCGTTCATTTTTCGGTGTTTTTCCTAAGTTAGTCGACACTGCTCCTGGGTGTACAGCCGTCGTTTTTAACCCCTCTTCATGATACGAGTCGTACAGGGCCTGCATCAGATACAAAGTACCCAGTTTCGACTGGCCGTAGTTCGTTACGGGGTTAAATTTTCTTCGTTTAAAGTAAGGTGCTTTTAACGGTGCGAATTTATATCCATTCGATGAAACAACAACAATCTGTTTTGCTTCGCTGTCAAGGACAAGCGGCAGCAGCAGGTGTGTCAGATAAAAATGACCGATATAATTTGTACCCATCATCATTTCAAAACCGTCTTTCGTTTCCTGCTTCGTTAAAGAAACTACTCCCGCATTTAATATTAAACTATCTATTGAATCGTATTTTTCTTTCATTTTATTTGCTGCAGCTTCTATTGATGACAACTCGCTCAAATCGCAGTGAATCACATCTATCTGAACAGGTGATTTTGTTTTTATTTCCTGTTTTAATACTTCTCCTTTATTTAAATTACGGACAAGAAGAACGATTCGGTCGAATTGATCAGCTAATTCCAAGGCAGTCGCTCTCCCGATGCCTGATGTTGGCCCTGTAATTGCCATTATATTTTCGCTCATTTAATCACCCTCTGCTGTAAGTTTAAGTAATAACTTAATACCCTTACAGTAAATATAAACACACTTATATAAAAATTAATAATCATATAATGCTGACCGATATAATTCACTATGAAAATATCGAGAGAACTTTTTGGCAACTCTGTAGTATGTAATTTGAAAGGACGGTGGAAATGATGATTAAAACTTTAAATGATGTTATTAATTTTATTGAAGATAACCTTGCCAATGATATTAAATTAGAAGATGTCGCAGCATATACAGGGGAATCTGACTATCACTTCAGAAAAGTATTTCAGTATATCAGCGGCATACCGCTCAGTGAATATATTAAAAATAGGAAATTAGCTGTGGCAAATCAGGATTTGGTGAATGGCTGCAGTGTTACAGATACTGCTTTTAAATACGGCTATCAATCAGTGGACGGCTTCACCAGAGCTTTCAAAACATGGAGCGGCTATTTGCCGTCTGAAATTAAGAAGACAAAGATTCACCTAACCTACCCTAAACTTTCATTTTATATCGATGTCAGAGGAGGAGAAAATATGGAAGTACGTATAAAAGAAATGCCTGCATTTACGATTGCCGGAGTGAGCAGAAGAGTACCGATGCAGTTTGAAGGGGTTAACAATGAGATTATGGAACTTGCTAAAAGTATTACTGCAGAAGAGAGAGAAGAAATGCACAGACTGCAGAACCTTGAGCCTGAGCAGATTATTAATGCATCGTATGATGCAGATGAGAAATTTTTGAAAGACGAGGGGAGTTTAACGCACATGATTGGTGTGCTGACGACTAAAGAGAATATCAGTCCAGTGCTCGATACGGTTAGTGTAGATGCACACACTTGGGCAGTATTTCCCAATGAAGGTCCATTCCCGGAAACAATGCAGCAGACGACGGCCCGCACGTATTCAGAATGGCTGCCCTCATCAAATTATGAATTAGTTGAAGCGCCAGGTTTTTCATTTACAATTATGGATGCTGAAAGAGAAGATTACGCTTACAGTGAAATTTGGATGCCCGTAAGAAAAGTAAAAATGCAGTAATTAAAAAACCTTCTGACTTAATTGTCAGAAGGTTTTACTATATAGTCATCATAGTTTTTCTCTTTTTTATTACCGATGATTGTAATCAGAATAAAGGCAGAGGCATAAATTGCCAGCAGTATAGACATCGTGTAATTATGGTTCTGTGTTCCATCGTATATAAAGCCGATTACAAACGGGAACAGTCCGCCGAGAATACAGCCGCCGGTCTGCATCATGGCTGTCCATGAATTCGCTCCGTCTGCTGTTACAGTTTCATCGAGCGGCAGCATCAGTGCTGCAGAGTACAGTCCACCGAGCGGAATACCCATCATAAAGGCGCCGATCCACATCAAGGTGTGGTCCCCTGTCCAGAATAGCAGGGTTGCGATAGTTCCTGATACGAGAATGAAATAAATCCAGTTTCTGCGTGCCGGATATTTCTCCATCATTATCGGCAGCAGCAGGTTGAAGATAACCTGTACAGACATGACTGCGCTTAAGAGCATACCGCCCTGAATCATCGTCATACCGTTTTCCACTGACATCGGCACAAGCCATGTAATTGTCGAGAAGTAGAGAGCCGCCTGCAGTGCGTAGAACAGCATGAACAGATATGGTGTAAACTGTTTCCATGGAGAAGGGAAGTTGTACTTCACTTCAGTAACATTTTGTTTAGGCAGCGTGCTGCTGGCACCTGTTCTTAAGACAAAAGCAACAACCAGAACTCCGAATAAACCAAACACTGCCCAAATCGCGAGGGCGAACATGTAAGAGTCTGAAACTTCGAAGAAAATGCCTGTAAGGGCTGCACTGGCAGCCGACCCCATACTCATAAAGAAGGTTGAGATCCCAATTGCGATAGCCGCGTGCCCCGGGAAATATTTTTTAATCACAGCAGACATTGTCGGCCCGAGTACTGCAATAGCAAGACCGATTAGAAAGGCAGTGATTAAGAGCGTTGAGAAGCCCGGCAGAAAACCGCGGAGCGCAGTAGCAAGACCGAGCACTGCCAGCATAAGTATCAAAGTAAATTTAGAACCGTATTTTTTATTAAGTACAGTGGCTAGTGACGCAAAAATCCCCATGCAAAGAACTGGAACAGTCGTAAGAAGACTGGCTTGTGCATTGGAGAGTGATAAGGAAGTGCGAATCGAATCCATTAGAGGACCGACTGATGTAATGCCGAGACGGAGGTTTAGTGAAATGGCAGCAATGACAAAAAGCAGCAGAAAAGTATTTTTATTATATATTTTACCCAATTCTTATCCTCCCGAATTTCATATTATTCATATAGTAATACTTATGATACCATTAGACATGATATACATAAAATATTAATAAAATTACTTAAAATAACTTTTTTCATATACTTGAGGTGAATTTATGGACATTCGGCAATTACGGTATTTTATCGTTATCGCAGAAGAGAAACAGATATCAGCAGCAGCAAAGAAGCTTTATATGTCCCAGCCGCCGCTCAGCCAGCAGCTGAAAAATATGGAAGCATCGCTCGGTGAGCAACTGTTTGAAAGGAGCGGGAAATTTTTAGAGCTGACTGAAGCGGGTAAAACTTTATATAAATACGCAATTCAAATTACACAGATGATGGAAGAGGCTAAAAATGAAGTTGCAGATGTCGGGGGAGGAGTAGACGGCAGGCTCGCAGTCGGTATTAATACTTTTTCCTTAGGCAATTTAAATGAAGTATTTCATCAGTACAGAAGCATGTATCCAAAAATAAAATATAAAATTCAGCAGAATGAATCATCCCTGCTCTGCTATCTTTTGAAACAGCGCGAAATAGAAATGGCAATCGTCCGCCTGCCGCTTGAAATAGATGAATTTACACTGCAGCATCTGCACAGCGAACCGTTTTACGTTATCACTTCTAAAGAGAAAAAACTGTTTACAGGAGATGCTACACTTGAAGAAGTGAGCCGCTATCCGCTCGTCCTGCCTAGTATCGAAGGACTGGGTGTGTATTATTCCATCCATGAAGCATTCTCCAAAGCTAAAATACAGCCGGAAATTATTGCGGAGTTTTCCGATCTGAAGCTGATGATGGAGCTTGTGTCCACTGATTTTGGTGTTTCGATTGTGCCGGAATCTCTCCTTCATCTTTACAAGGAGTATCCGGTGCATATTCACAAAATTGCAGATTCCGAACAGCTATCGGGTGATATTGGTTTAATCTGGCTGAAAGATCATCGTCTGTCTAAAGCAGCTCAGAATTTTATCGATGTGCTGACTGCAAACATCGATAAGGGAGATATCGGACTGATATAATATAAGCGGGGTGGTTTTATGAAGCAGAAAAATATAAATATTTTAGGCGGAATAATTTCCAGACTGACCGGGGGAAAAGAAAAAGAGTATGTAGATAGTCTCAATCAGGAAAAGCTTGAGAGAAATATACAAGCAGCTAAAGACAGGCTGGAAGAAGGTAATCTGTCTGTATGTCAAAAACAGGAGTATGAAAAAACGCTCAGGCATCTGGAGAAATACCAAAAATAAAGAAGAAACGAAGGGGATACAGTGTTTAAATCAGCCAATAGAAAAACATACTCTATGGCAGCAGGTCATTTATTTTGTGATATGAACTCAGGCATTCTGCCTGCTCTGCTGCCTTTTTTAATTTTTGCTTATGATTTTACATATACAGCGGCAGCGGCCCTCATATTTGCAGCAAATATCGTCTCGTCAGTCTCTCAGCCTTTTATTGGTATATATTCAGATATTATATCTAAAAAATGGATGGTGCCTTTAGGCTTAATCCTCGGCAGCTCAGGGCTCGCGGTTATTGGATTTTTAGATAACTACTGGGCAATTTTTGCTGCCATTATGATCAGCGGGCTTGGAACAGCACTGTTTCACCCGGAAGCAGCAAAGACCGTGACTTTGAATGCAGGAAAAAACAAAGCATCGGATATGAGCATATTTTCTTTGGGCGGTACTTTGGGCTTTGCACTCGGACCCATTGTCGCTACTGTCACGCTCATGCTGTGGGATTTGCAGGGTTTGATAATTTTAATTATCCCGTCGCTGATTATGAGTTTAATTATTTGGAAAGTCACCAGTGAACCGGCAGGGCAAAAAGCACCTGTTTCTTCTGCAGCCACAGCTCAGGTACTTCCGAAAGACCAGTGGAAACCATTCTCGCTTTTAAGCGTTGTGCTGATTACTCGTTCCATTGTCTTTATAAGTTTGAACACCTTTATTCCGCTGTTCTGGATTACGATTATTCTCCAGTCCAATGAATCGGGGAATATACTCTTAAGTATCTTCCTGATCTCGACATCAGCGGGTACACTCTTTGGAGGAAGAATCGCAGACAGTTTAGGTTACTTAAAAGTAATCCGCTACAGCTTTACAGGAGTTGTACCGGTACTGTTTATCCTCTCTGTTACAGAATCGTTTGCACTCTCGGCACTGATGATAATCGCAGCAGGATTTTTAATTTTTATGCCGTACAGTTCACTCGTTGTGCTGGGACAGCAATATCTGCCGAACAGAGTCGGCCTGGCATCAGGTGTCACTCTCGGCTTATCGGTCAGTGCAGGCGGAGTCTTTGCACCGGTTTTAGGTAAAATCGCAGATATGTACGGGGTATCGACAGTCATGACGGTTATCTTTGTTGTTGCAGTCATCGCCTTAATATTTACACTGATGCTGTCACGGATGCATAAGCAGTTAAAATTAAATGCTTCTTATTAAAAATGTAAGAGGCCAGATTTTGAATCTATAAGAAGAAATGCTATTCTGCATAAATAAGTAATTCAAGAAGTTCCTGCTGGTTTTCACCAAACAGGGACTTTTTACATTTTGTTGACTATATACAATTACAGATTTAGTATAAGATTATGTTTTTAAAATTTTCTAATTATTCATACTAAAAAGGATGGTTTTATGATTACTTTAATTAAAAATGCAGAGCTTTATGCTCCGGACTTTATCGGCAAGCAGTCAGTCTTAGTGATTAACGGTAAAATTTCAAAAATTGGAGATATCGATGAGGACGCAGTATCCAGCCTTGGGATTGACTATAAAATCATTGACGCCGAAGGTGCTCTTGTCACACCGGGTTTTATCGATCCTCATGTACATTTCCTTGGAGGCGGAGGTGAGGGCGGATTTGCGACCCGCACTCCGGAAATTCAAATCAGTGATTTAATTCAGTCGGGTATTACTTCGGCGGCCGGTCTGATCGGAACAGACGGGACTACGCGGCATTTGACTTCTCTCCTTGCTAAAGCCCGGGGTTTGGAAATCGAAGGGATTTCTACATATATATATACCGGTAATTATGATGTGCCGACACCGACTTTTACTGACAATGTAAAGGATGATGCAATTTTAATCGATAAAGTAATCGGTACTGCCGAAATTGCAATATCTGATTCGAGATCCGGCCAGCCAAGTGTACATGAACTTGCAAAAATTGCCGGTCAAACCAGAGTAGGCGGCATGTTAAGCGGCAAGGCGGGAATTACTCACTTCCATACAGGTCCCGGAAAAGGATATTTATCAATACTTCACCAGCTGCTGGATGAATACGAACTGCCTGCATCGAATCTCCATGTGACTCATATAACTAGAAGCAGGGAATTATTTGATGATGCCATCAGACTGGCAGCAAGGGGCGCATTTGTCGATATTACCGCTGATGACACGACTTACGAATGGATCTCCTATTATAAAAAGAACCAGGGTGATTTAAGTAAACTGACTATATCCTCTGATGGCAACGGCAGTCTGCCTAAATTTAATGAAGAAGGAAAACTGATCGGCTTTGGGGTCGCTAGTACGCGCACCCTATTTAATCAGGTTATTGAAACGATTAAAGCGGGAGAATTATCTTTGGAAGAAACTTTGAGGCTGGTGACAGCCAACACTGCAGAGGCCCTGAAACTCGAAGGCAAAGGTGTGATTCAAGAAGGAAGTGATGCTGACTTATTAGTGCTGTCGAAAGATACCTTTGAAATTGAACATGTATTTGCGAAAGGAAAGCATATGATTGAGAACGGCAATTTACTCGTAAAAGGGACTTTTGAATAGGGGAGAGCGTACATATATGAAAAGAAAACCAAATTTATTTGAAGCATTTTCACCTATTGCCGTAATGCTGCTGTTGCTGGCAATCGGTTTTGGAGTATTCGGATTAAACCCTGAACCGCTGCTTATACTTTCTTCCGTATATGCAGGATTTATTGCTCTTCGTCTTGGATTTTCATGGGAAGATATGATGAAAGGAATACAGGAAAAAGTGAGCCTGGCTATGCCTGCCATTCTGATCCTCATATCCATCGGGATTTTAATTGGTACCTGGATGATATCCGGCACTATTCCAATGTTAATATACTACGGGCTGGAACTGATTAATCCGACATTCATAGTTTTAATTGCCTTTGTCGTTTCTGCCATTATATCTATAGTCACGGGAACATCATGGGGGTCAGTCGGAACAGTTGGTGTCGCTTTGATGGGAATTGCGACAGGCCTCGAAGCCAATCTTCCGGCTACTGCCGGGGCGATAGTTGCAGGTGCATATTTTGGAGATAAATTATCTCCTTTATCCGACACAACAAATCTTGCTCCGATTGCTGCTGGAAGTGGATTGTATGAACATATTAAGCATATGTTATGGACGACAGTTCCGGCAGCTATTGTATCGATGGTTATTTATTTAATCGCAGGATTAAGTATTGCTGACAAAGAAGTTACAGCACCGGAAACGATGACTGCGATGCTGACAACTTTAAATACTATGTTTAACTGGAATATACTATTATTATTACCGCCTGCTCTTATATTATTCGGAGCTGTAAAAAAATATCCTACATTGCCGGTCATTATATTCTCTTCAGTGCTGGCAGGAGTTTTGGGAATGTTTATACAAGGATTCAGCTTAAAAGATGTATTTGCATCTGCAGTTAGCGGCTTTGATGTCAGCATGGTTAACAAAAATGGATTCGAAGCCTCTTCTGTCATACCAGAAGTGCTGGATTTAGTACATCAGGGCGGCATGCAGTCTATGACAAGTGTGATTTTAATCGCCTTCTCGGCATTTGCCTTCGCAGGAATTATGACAAAATCAGGTGCCTTGGAAGTCATTATAGAATATCTTCTTAAATTCGTTAAACGTACGGGAGATTTAATATTAACAACCGTCTTATCCTGTCTGACTATGGCATTAGTAACAGGTAACTCTTACCTGTCTATAATCGTCCCGGGAGAAATGTTCAAAGATACTTATAAAATGAAAAATCTTGCTGCAAAAAATCTGTCAAGAACACTTGAGGACTCAGGAACAGTTATCGTTCCTTTAATCCCCTGGTCATCTGCAGGAGTATTTATGGCAGGAACACTCGGCATACCAACCTTAAGTTATGCCCCTTGGGCCGTGCTCTGCTACGTTGGATTTATCTTTGCTATTATTCTAGGATATACAGGAATTGGTATTGCGAAAGATTTGAAAGAAGAGAAAGCTAATTAAACTTAAAAACGGGCATCTTCAATAATTTTTGGAGATGCCTCAAACTTTATTTAGGAGTAGACTTGATGAAATATTCTTTATAGAGACGCTGCTTGGTTATTGTTATACTGTAAATGATTTTAAGTTTACATAAAAAGGGGAATGATTATGCCACATATTAAACTGCTGACAACAGGAGGAACGATTGCCAGCAAACGCGATCCTGTTACAGGACTCCAGCAAACCGGCTTGATAACAGGAGAGGAACTGGCGGGAAAATTGGATTTACACGATGATATCCGCATCAGCGTAGAGGAGATTATTAAAGTCTCAAGCAGTGCCATTACTTTTGAAAATCTGATAACGATAAAAGACGCTGTTCTGGAAGCGGTCAATGACGACGATGTGGATGGCATCGTACTTACACACGGTACTGACACGCTTGAAGAAACGTCTTATTTTCTAAGTCAGGTTATACCGGCAGGGAAAGCAGTCGTCGTCACAGGATCACAGCGCGGACCGGAGCTGATTGGGACCGATGCTTATGCCAATCTGCAGGATGCTATTACACTGGCAGCAGATGAAGGAGCGGCAAAAATCGGTGTCAGTGTCTTATTTAATTCGAAAGTATTTATGCCGAGATTTGTAAAAAAAGTGAACGCGATGAACGTCGACGGTTTTGGCGGCGGAGGCACAGGATACCTTGGAACGGTGGATGGCCATGATGTAAAAATTTATCAGTATCCGGCACATAACAGTACATATAAAGTTCAAGGAGAATTGCCCGAAGTCGATATTATTAAATGTGCTTTGGGTACTGATGCGAAATTTATCGATTGCGCAATTGACCATGAAGTCGAGGGACTTGTTATTGAAACAATGGGACGGGGGCATGCAAATGACCTCGTTGCTGCAGGAGTGAGAAGAGCGGTCGATGCGGGAATTAAGGTTGTTATTACTTCCGCTTCCGATGACGGCGATGTAAAGGTAGCCTATGACTTTTCCGGTGGTATTTCGCAATTTGAAAAAGACGGTGCAGTGAACGGCGGCACTTACGACAGTAAAAAAGCGAGGCTGAAACTCGCAGTGATGCTGGCTGCAGGGGAAGAGGTTACTGCAGAGGATTTTAAATACTAAACAATAAAGAAACCGGAGCAAATAGAGATTTGCTCCGGTGTTTTTGAAACTTTAATTATTCACCTGCTGCAGTAACCTTATAAATCATACCGCCATCAGTAGCTGCAACAAGCGCGCCGTCTTCAGTTACAAGAATATCGCGGAAACGTTGGCCTTCGTCAGTTAACAGACGTTCTTCCCCAACAATCATGTCGTCTTCAATGACGACCCGTACAATATAGTTTGGCGCCAGACCGCCGATAAACAGGTTGTTCTCCCATTCAGGAATGGCGTCGCTATCATAGAATGACATACCGCTTGGTGCACTCGTTGGATCCCAGTAATATACTGGTTCAACAAAGCCCTGCGCTTCGTGTTCTGAAATACCATCATTGATTAATTCACCGCTGTACTCGATACCGTAAGACACAGTCGGCCATCCATAGTTAGAACCCGGTTCAATAATATTCAATTCATCCCCGGCCTGTGGCCCGAACTCAACAATCCATAAGTCTCCCGTTTCAGGGTTGAAGTCCACACCTTGAATATTACGGTGACCGTAGCTGTATATACCATCAAGTGCGTCTTCATCTTCAATAAATGGATTCGAATCTACTGGTTCCCCGTCCTGTGTAATGTGAATGACTTTACCTAAATAAGCATCTAAGTCCTGTGCACGTTCGCGAATTGGATCATCTGAGCGTTCGCCAGTTGTTAAGAACAGGTTGCCATCTTCATCAAATATAATACGCCCGCCATAGTGTAAGGTGCCATCATAGGCTGGTTCTGCCTCGAAGATAACTTCAAAATCTTCAAGTGAGGTCTCATCTTCTGATAACACGCCTTTACCGACAGCAGTTAAAGTACCATCGTCCTTATCTTCGGAAAAAGTCATAAACACTAGCCTTGATTCGTCGAAATCAGGTGCAATGGTTACATCAAGTAAACCACCCTGATCTTCGTTATTTACTTCCGGTGTACCTTCGATTGGATCTGAAACAGAACCATCTTCAAGGTTTAAAATAAGAAGTTCTGCGGAGTCCCTTTGTGTAACAAGCAAACGGTTCGTATCAAACTCTTCCATACCCCAGGACACATCAAGACCCTCAGCAACAACCTCCACATTCAATTCTGTTTCAGTTTCTACTTTAGGCGCTCTTGTTTGTTCTGGAAATGCTGGTTCAAACTCAGTTACTTTTGGTTCAGTTTCAGCACTTTCTTCCGTTGCAGTTTCCGAGTCGTCAGCTGATTCTTCTGTTGCAGTCTCTGATTCATCCGTCGTTGCTTCTTCTGAAGTACTATCATCATTGCCGCATGCTGCCAACGCCAATACAAAGATTAGCATTGTAAAGAACAATAATCTCGACGATGAAACTTTCGGCATTGTTTCCTCTCCCTTCTTAAAATAGTAGTGTCTTTTAGATTAATTTTATCACAATTTTCAGAAAACTAAAGAATTATGTACTGGATTCGCACATGAAAATCCGCGACAAATAGGGATTAGACCGATATCTTTGTGAGTTTATTTATTTGAATTAGATGTTAAACAGCTGCCGCCTGAACCGTATTTATTTGGTTCTTTATCACCGGGCAGGACGAACAGAATTAAACAGTAAATGAAAATAATCGTTCCAAAAACGAGACATAAAATACTGATGACTAATACGATGCCAACAGTTGTATCGCCGTCAGTACCGTGCCAGGCAAAAATTCCGATAAAACCGGCAACTAAACCGTAAGGTGCAGCAACCGCACTGATTGGAAACAGAACCGCGAACAGCATTGTCCGGTTTGTATCATGCAGCCGTCTTGCTGTGATCGTAATAGAAGGCACCATTGTCAGCAGTACCACATACCTCGCAAGCGGAATTTGTATAACTGCACTAAAGTAAAAAACAAAAAGAAAGATAAAAATATGAATCAGAAAAGGTACCCAGAAGTCAGAACGGGTCGATCTTCCGCTGAAATCAAAAGTGCGTTTCCAGAAATCTATGTAGCTTTTAAATATCATATGAAAACCTCCCTGAAGTCATTTTGGTGTAAATATCTACGAGTGTTTTATTACATTATACAATATTAATTATGTGTGCATACCCATTATCGTCCCGATGAAGCACTCGCATACGTTCGCAAACGAATACTTATCCCAAGCTATTTACCGTTTCATAAAACTCTCTAAATGATACAATAGCGGTAACATTATTTTAGGAGGCACACAGATGGAATCGATTACGTTAATGGAAGCTTATGCGATTGAAACTTTGAGAGGAAATGGCATAAGCAACGATAAAATTATTGAAAATATTAAAGCAAATGATCTTGAGGAATTCAAGGCAGTTAAAGAGAATATGGATTTTGATGCTTTAGTGAAGCTGAGCAAAAATGCTGACTTTGAGGCTATTGTAAACGACGGCTACAAAGTGAAGTTCCTTACTTTCAATGGTCTTAAAAACTTAATTAAAATGAAGTTCGGCAAATTTGCTGATGAAGATTACCAGGTCGATGAATTTGTCATCTCAGGACTTGAACTCGATGAAAACCAGCAGAAAGATTTAGAGAATATTCTGTCTGCAAACTGGACGTTGGAAAGTGAAGCTGGCGGCGTAACTGTTAAACCGGCAAAGTAAATCTTACGAGGGGGTTATTTTTAATGAAAGCTGTATATCATGAAGGCGTACAGAGTCTTGAAGGTATTAAATTCGGTGAAGTGGAACAGGATAAAATGGGAGACGATGAGGTCATCGTTAAATTAAAAACAGCAGGATTAAATCACAGAGACTTATTTATCCCGAACAGGCACGGTGAAAACGATCCGCCGATTGTGCTTGGTTCCGACGGTGCAGGGGTTGTTGACCAGATTGGTGCTAACGTTAAGAACGTGGAAATTGGCGACGAAGTCATTATCAATCCGTCACTCGGCTGGGAGAAAAACAGCGCGGTGCCGCCGGAAGGTTTTGAAATTACCGGCTTTCCGTTCAACGGCACCTTCGCAGAGTACATTACCATCCCTCAAGAAAATGCTGTTGCGAAGCCTGAACATTTAAACTGGGAAGAAGCGGGAGTGCTCGCCTTATCTGCGATGACTGCCTACCGTGCGATGTTTACGAGAGGACAGCTTAAAGCCGGACAGACAGTGCTGATTCCAGGTGCAACAGGCGGTGCAGGGACTTATCTTTTGCAGTTTGCTAAGGCTGCCGGGGCAACAGTCTATGTTACTTCGCGTTCAGAAGAAAAACGTCAAGAAGCGCTGAAACTCGGTGCTGATAAAGCGCTTGATTCCGAAGCGGACTGGGGTGAGCAGCTCGGCGGTGAAAAGGTCGATCTCGTTATTGAAAGTGTCGGTGCGGCAACGTTTAATCAGTCTCTGGACCAGCTTAAACGCGGCGGTACTTTGGTCGCTTTCGGTGCGTCTGCAGGGGATACTGTGGACTTTGATCTGCGCAAGTTTTTCTACGGTCAGTTCAATCTGCTCGGCTCAACGATGGCGAGTACTGAAGAGCTTCACGAAATGATTGATTTTATCGAAAAACACAACATTAAACCGGTAATGGATAAGACATTTAAACTCGAAGATTACAAAGAGGCATTTGATTATCTCGAAAATGCCGGCATGATGGGCAAGATTGCCTTTACTTTATAATTTTTAAATTATTCGAAAATTCTGCTTGCAAATTGTAAAAAGATAATTTATGCTTGTGTTGTGACAAAAATATGAACAGGAGGTAAGGCATTATGAAATTATTACAGCAAACTCAAAAAAATGCAATTTCAAAAACAAATATCCGTACCTCTCTACTTTCACAATTATAAATTATTCTAAATAAGATATATTTGAAAATGGAGAGGTATGTCCTCTCTATTTTTATGCAATTTTTAAGCGTGCACAATAATAGTGCGCGCTTTTTTCGTTTTTTGAGGGGATAAATGATGTTCAATTCAAATCATTCAAAGGGGACTTTGGGAAAAAGGTGAATTATGTTAGATTACATCAAGAAAATCAGCTGGTATATTGTTTCGAATAAAAAGCGGTATATCTTAATTGTTATCTTCTTAATGCTTGCTAACCTGCTGGATATTATACCGCCTCAGCTGATCGGACGGACGATTGATTTAATTAACAACGGAGAACTGACCGCAGCGATGACCCGTAATATTTTACTGATTTTTATCGGTGTAATTATTTCGACTTACGTTGTGAGTTATTGGTGGGGCTATTTACTGTTTGAAGGGGCCATTAAAATTGAATCGATTTTGCGCAGCAGACTGATGCGTAAGTTTCTACTTTTGTCGCCGGGTTTTTATGAACGCAGCAAGACCGGTGATTTAATGGCGAAAGCAACAAATGATTTAAAGACGGTTAATATGGCAACGGGTTTTGGTATTATTACTCTGCTCGATGCGACAACATTTTTACTGACGATTATTTTAGTCATGGGGATTACTATCAGCTGGCCGCTGACAATTTTTGCGCTCCTGCCGCTGCCACTTTTAGCGGTGGTAGAATCCCGGCTCGGTAAGATGATCAACACACGGCATAAGGCTTCTCAGGAAGCGTTCGGCGTAATGAACGATGCGGTGCTGGAAGTCGTGGAAGGTGTGCGTTTAACGAGAAGTTACGTGCAGGAGAGCGCTGAAAACAAACGATTCCACAAATTAACGGATAATTATTTAAAGAAATTTATGAAAGTCGAGCAGCTGGATGCTTTCTTCCAGCCGCTGACCATTATCGTCGTCTCGCTGAGTATCGCCATTTCGTTTGGATATGGGGCGGTACTTGTCAACAACGGCGTGATTACTGTCGGCGAGCTGATTACATTTAACGTCTATTTAAATATGCTGATCTGGCCCATGTTTGCGCTCGGTATGCTGTTTAATATTATGGAACGTGGCAACGCATCCTATGACAGAATTCAGGGCGTACTGGATGAAAGTGATGACTTAAATGATTCGGGAGATCAGGAAATTAACGGGACACTTTTTAATTTTGATGATGTCACATTTAAATATCCATCGGGAGAATACAACAGCTTAGAAAATATTACGCTTGAATTAAATAAGGGAGAAACACTCGGCATCGTCGGTAAAACCGGAAGCGGTAAATCGACCTTTATCAAGCAGCTCTTAAAAATCTATCCGGAAGGGACAGGAAATTTAATCATCGACGGTTTAAATATTTCGACCCTGGACCGTAAGAAATTGCGGGATAAGCTCGGTTACGTTTCCCAGGAAAATATTTTATTTTCTAAGACAGTCAGAGAAAATATTCTCTTTGGAAAACCGGATGCCAGTCCGCGAGAGCTGGACGAAGCAATTAGACTCAGCGCCTTCGATGAGGATTTAAAACGTATGCCTGACGGACTCGATACGCTGGTCGGAGAAAAAGGTGTGTCTTTAAGCGGCGGTCAGAAACAGAGGATTTCCATCGCCAGAAGTCTGATTAAGTCGCCGGATATTTTAATTTTGGACGACGCACTCAGTGCTGTCGACGCTAGAACAGAGCAGCGGATTATTAATCATATTAAAGAAAACCGTACTGGCAAAACGACAATTATTATTACGCACCGTTTATCTGCAGTGCATCATGCCGATAAAATTATCGTTCTCGACAAAGGGAAAATTGTTGAAGAAGGGACGCATGACATGCTGTCTAAAGGGCGCGGCTGGTACGGAGAACAAAATGATTATTTCCTCACAGGGGGTGACTCGGAATGAAAGAGATGTTAAAACTTTTACCCTATATCAAACAATATAAATTGATGTTTTTAGGCGGTATTATGCTGATGATTCTTATGGTGGGCTTTGAACTTGCCGGTCCGCTGATTGCAGCATCGATACTCGATAATCATATTAAACTAGGCGAGGGGAATATACTTCTCAGACCGATTCTCTATTTAATCGGACTATTTTTAACGATAAAGCTGCTGCATGCGGTCGTCAGCTACTTTGCCCAGATTGTACTCGTATGTGCCGGAACTAAAGCCATCCAGCAAATGCGGCACGACGTTTTTAAACACGTGCAGTCTTTGCCGATTCGTTACTTTGATAATTTACCGGCTGGCAAAGTGGTCGCCCGGATTACGAACGATACCGAGTCTATTTTACAGTTATTTGCATCGGTAATTCCGATGTTCATGGTCAGTATCTTAACGATTTTCAGCATTACAGCTATCGTCTTCTACGTTCATTTTTGGACAGGGATAGTAATGCTTCTCTTTATTCCGGTAATTCTCATATGGGGAATATTATATAAAAAATACTCTAATGAAAATAATCATATTAAACGGGAAAGAAACAGCGATATGAATGCGATGATCAATGAATCAATTAACGGCATGCCGATTATTCAAGTATTCAACCGTGAAGAGCAAATCAGAGACGAATTTGAGAAAATTAATGATGAATATTACGACAGTGCCAAAGGCCTTGTAAAACTTGAAAGTTTAAGCGGGGAAAATTTGGCAAATACGATTCGTTCCATCGTCTTTGCCATACTTGTCTATATATTTGCAGCGACATTCTTAAGTGATTCGACAGCTCTAACCGTCGGTGTTATGTATTTGCTGGTCGACTATATTACGCGCTTCTTCAACCCGCTGTTTAACATTATCGGACAGCTCAGCATTTTTGAAACAGCAAGAGTGGCGGCAAATAAAGTATTTGAAATGCTAGAATCTCAGCCTGAAGAAAAAGAAGACGGCAAACTGTCTTCATTTAACGGGAATATTTCCTTCCGCAATGTGAATTTTTCTTATGACGGTAAAAGAGATGTCTTAAAAAATATTAATATAGAAGCCGTGCAGGGGGATACTGTTGCTTTAGTCGGCCATACCGGTTCCGGCAAAAGTTCGATTATTAATCTGCTGATGCGATTTTACGATCCATCAGACGGAGCTATTTACTTTGATGATCAAAATACAAAAACAATCGATAAACAAAATATCAGGCAGTTTATGTCGATCGTACTGCAGGATCCGTTTATATACAGCGGCACGCTCATGTATAACGTGCGGCTGAACAATGAAAATATTAGTGAAGCAGAAGTATTAAAGGCGCTGGAAGATGTCGGTGCCGGCCCGCTCCTCGACCGGCTGTCAGACGGCATTCATACCGAGCTCGCAGAGCGGGGCGCGACACTGTCTCTCGGCGAACGCCAGCTCATATCATTCGCGAGAGCACTGGCATTTAATCCGAAAGTGCTTGTCTTAGATGAAGCAACCAGCAACATCGACTCAGAAACAGAGCAGCTGATTCAATACGCCATGAACGTAGTCTCTAAAAACCGGACGACCTTTATTATTGCGCACAGGTTGTCGACGATTCAGCATGCAGATCAGATTATTTTACTGGAAAATGGTGAAATTAAAGAACAGGGCAACCACAAGGAACTGATTGCACTCGGAAGAAATTACAGCACGATGTATAATATGCAGATGGGATGATCAGACATGAATGCAGAACAGTACTGGAATGAATTTACAGATAAATATCCGGACTATAAAGAAATGAAATATACCGCTTGGGCATTTGGGGCAGAACCGGATGAACTCGCCGAGCTGGTTGTCAGCGGCAGAAAAACCTTAACATGCAGCGGTTTGAAATTATATGAAGCGGATGCTGAACCGCTGCCAGAAATGGGTGAAGTCAGTATAGTTTTGAACACTTCAGAGGAAGCAGTGTGCGTAATAGAAACGACTAAAGTTTATACTGTTGCATTTAAAGATGTTGACGAAACTATTGCATATAAAGAAGGCGAAGGTGACAGGACTTTAGCATACTGGAGACAGGCACATTTAGAGTTCTTTATACCAGAATACGACACAGTAGGACTAATATTTAATGAAGAAGAAATCATTGTTATAGAAGAATTCAAGAAAATATATAGCTGAATACTCCAGCCCGCCACATCATTACGTTTGATGTGGCGATTTTTGTTTGTCTGAGTGGTGGCGGGTGAGCAGGGTTGTGAAATTAGAGGTGACCTTGCTCATAATGTCATGAAAAGTGAGCAGGGTTGTGAATATTTAGGAGACCTTGCTCATAATGTGATGAAAAGTGAGCAAGGTTGTGGATTTTTAGGTGGTCTTGCTCATTATGTGACGAAAAGTGAGCAAGGTTGCGAATTTTCAGGTGACCTTGCTCATAATGTGATGGAGGGTGAGCAAGGTTGTGAATTTTCAGGAGACCTTGCTCATAATATGACGAAAAGTGAGCAAGGTTGTGAATTTTCAGGAGACCTTGCTCATAATATGACGAAAAGTGAGCAAGGTTGTGAAATTCCAGGTGACCTTGCTCATAATGTGACGAAAAGTGAGCAAGGTTGTGAAATTCCAGGTGACCTTGCTCATAATATGATGAAAAGTGAGCAAGATTGCGAATTTCCAGGTGATCTTGCTCAAAATCACAGCAAAAAAAGCGGAATCCATATCAGGATTCCGCTTCAGATTAAAATCATTGATTTATGCTTTTTTGTTGCCTTTTAACATTCCAAAGATGAATGATACAACAAGAATTAAGATAATTGCACCGACTAGTGTACCAATGACACTCATGCCGCCAATCGTTGGACCAAAGTCTAAACCAAGTGCGTTACCGATTGATCCGCCAATGATACCTGCTAAAACATTACCGATAATACCAAATGGGATATCTTTACTTACGATTAAGCCCGCAAGCCAGCCTAAAATACCGCCTACAATAATTGTCCATAACCAACCCATTCTTATTACCTCCTAAATAATATATAAATGCTGTGTTCTATTTTAATACATTACCTTTTATTAGAGGATTTAAACATATGTGACAAATATTTATACAATTTTTCTCGCACTTCGCAAAATAAAGAAGAGTACTAACGATAAGCATCCGCTGGCTGCGCTGACCCAGTAAATCATATTGTAATCGTCGTACTGTGCGACGAGGCCAAAAGTCATGGCCCCAAGGCCGACACCTAAATCAAAGGCTGAAAAGAAAGTCGCATTAGCCATGCCGCGTTTTCTCGGCGGTGTGGTATTTATCGCTGAGGCCTGAAGCGCCGGCTGAACGGTCCCAAAACCCAGACCGTACAAAATCGCACCGACAAATAGATAGACCGGGCTGTTTAAGATGGCGAGCAGAGTCAGTCCGGCAATAATTAATAGGCTGCCCGGTATAAACACAATTGCGAGACCGCGACGGTCGTATATGCGGCCGGCAAAAAATCTCGTCGTTACGAGTGCTAAAGCATAGAGCACGAAATAAATTTGAATATAGTGAGGCGCGAAGCCCTGCTGGAAAGTATAGGCAGGTAAGAATGTCGCGATGCCTCCGAATGTAAAGGTAATGAAGAAGAGCAGCGCCGATGCAGGCAGCGCTCTTTTTTCAAAGAAATTAAAGCGGGAAGTGTTTAATTCATCCTCTTCAATTTCTGCTTGTGTCAGCGGTTCGGCTTTAACGTACTTAACATTTAAAGCGAGCAGCAAAGCAATTAAGGTAAGCGATCCGCAGATGATAAATAAAGTCGAGAATTCGATATGATTTACTAAAAACAACCCGAGAGCAGGCCCGATAGCGAGTGCGAGGTTACCGCTCAAGCCGAAAAATCCGAGGCCTTCTCCCCGACGGTCTTTCGGAACTAAATCTGAAGCGATTGTACCGGAAGCTGTATTCGACAGTCCCCAGCCGATACCCTGGACAATACGCACGGCGACAAGGATTAATATCGTCGTACTGACAGCGAGCGAGTATAAGGAGATAACGAGAATAGCGAGACCGGTAATAAATACGGGCGCACGTCCCGTCGTATCGAGCATCTTTCCTCCAAAAGGCCGGATTAACAAAGCGGAGAAAGTGAAAATCCCGACGATGATACCGACCCAGGTTTCATTTGAACCGATTTCCTGAACGTACAGCGGCAGTGTCGGGAGTGTCATTTGAAATGATGTAAAAATAAAAAAGTTCGCGATAACAATAATAATAAAATCTTTCGTCCAGATTCTGGACTTCCCCTTAGACATAGATCACCCTTCTAACTAAATCACGATATTTATTTCTTTACTCTCAAGTCTACATGATAGGCCTCCGGTTTTCATCCTCCTCTGTACCTATTGTGTTATTGAAATTGAATTGTATATGATATTATTAAATAAATTACTTACAGGGAGCAGTCCAGTGAATTTATTAATGATAGACAATTACGATTCATTTACATATAATCTCGTGCATTATATCGAGAGCAATCCATATCAGGCGGGTATTAAAGTGGTCACACCGGACCAGCTGAGTGATGACTTAATAGAAGAATTTAATATTATCGGTATTATTATTTCACCTGGTCCGTCACATCCGAAAGACCGGCCGGAGGTGCTGGACTTTATCGGTAAGTATTATAAGAAACTGCCGGTTTTAGGTATTTGTCTCGGTCACCAGATGCTGTGGCATTTAGCAGGCGGTGAAGTCAGCCGCGGCGAGCGTCCGGTACATGGCCATGCTTTTGATGTGTTTCATAATGGCCGGGGTATTTACAAAGATTTGCCGTCACCTTTAGCCGGCTGCCGTTATCATTCATTGACATGTTTCGGCGAAGCAGATGCATTTAATATCATCGGGCGGACTGAGGACGGCATTAATATGGCAATCGAACATAAGAATTACCCTGTCTTTGGTGTACAGTATCATCCTGAAGCAATACTGTCTGAAGCGGGCAGAGCGCAGCTCAACAACTTTATTAGAATTGCAGTGGAGGCCAGTCATGAGAGCTCATACAAAGTTTAAGAAAAATGGTGTGATAGAAAGTCTGTACTTTACCGATCCGCTTGAAGTCATTACTGCAGACACACCTTTTAATGAAGCGATGCAGTCGGCAGAGGCACATCAGGCCGCAGGCCGTTACGTTGTTATGGGTGTGACATATGAAAAGGACGATTATATTATCGGTGTATTCGAAGCGCCGGTGTCATACCGGGAATTTTTAGGTGGCGACAGACCGCAGTCATATCGGATGAGTGAACCTGAACTCAGCGAAACGCGTGAAGAGATTGAAAATAATATTGAGCAGGTCAGAAATTATATACTGGACGGCCATACATATCAGGTGAACTATACGACGAGATTGTCCGGTGATTTTAAAGGTGACAGTCATCAGCTCTTCCTGCAGCTGAGTACTGAGAACAACGGGGATTACGCGATATATATCGATGATAAGGATAAACAAATTGTCAGCCTGTCGCCGGAACTCTTCTTTGAAGTGGATGCTGCCAGGACAATTTCGACCAAGCCCATGAAAGGGACAGCGCCGAGATTTGAAGATCCTAAAAAAGATAAAGAAAGCTATGAATTTTTAAGGCATTCAAAAAAAGATCAGGCAGAAAATGTCATGATCGTCGACCTTTTAAGAAATGACATATCTAAACTGGCTCAGCCGGATTCCGTTCAGGCAGAAAAACTGTTTACTATTGAAAAGTATCAGACGGTATATCAAATGATTTCTACAGTGCAGGCGAATTTACGGGAAGACGTGACATTAAATGATACTTTTGATGCATTGTTCCCATGCGGCTCGATTACTGGCGCGCCGAAACAGATGACGATGCATTTAATCGAGACGCTTGAAAAAACACCGCGGGGCTTTTACTGCGGCGCACTCGGCATGCTATATCCCGACCAGTCGATGATTTTTAACGTGCCGATCCGCACCCTGGTGATTGAAGATGGACGTTATATATACGGTGCAGGCGGGGGGATTACTTACGATTCTATTCCGGCTTCTGAATTCGAAGAGATCCTTCATAAGACATCGTTTTTAAAACAGAGTCAGTATGAATTAATTGAAACGATGCGGCTTGAAGAGGGTATAGTGAAACGCCTTGATTATCATGCGGACCGTTTGAAAAACAGTGCTGGCCATTTCGAATTTAAAATGCCTGATTTTAAGCGGAACATACAAATATACATTGAAGACAATCATTTACAGCAGGGCATCTTTAAACTGCGTGCAACAGTAAATAAAGAAGGTGAGATGAATCTCACTGCTGAACCGCTGATGGACAACAGAAAGCTGACCACGGGCCGGATTTTTAACCGTCCGATGGTCGGTGCAGCGGACTTTATCGGCAATAAAACGACAGTGAGACATCACTATGCCGGTAAAACAAATGATTCTGATGTCGTTTTATATTATAATGATGACTTAGATATTACCGAGTTTAATATCGGCAGCATCGTTGTTATGGAAGCGGGACGTTATTACACACCGCCTTTAGCAACAGGCATTTTAAATGGTGTGATGAGACAGGCGCTCATCGATGATGGTAAAATAACTGAAGAGAATATAAGGCTTAAAGATTTACGTCATAGATACGCGCAGGGTCAGATTGAGATTTATATGATTAACAGCGTGAGAGAATGTGTGGCAATCACACTCCTGGAATGAGGTGGCTTATGTTTACATTATTTTTAATATTACTGATTGTTGCAATCGTTATAGTAACGCATTTAATCGTTACTTATCTGTTAAAAAACGATATAAAAATCGTCGGAATTGCTATAGGTTTTGTCGGCGTTATTGCAGCGATTATTGTTTTTGGCATCGCCATGGGCAGCTTTACAGATTACGTTGCCGGCGAATTGGAATTCTTTTACCGATAAGAGGAGTGGACTTATGATATTTACAAACGGAGATAAAGTGATTACGTATCAGGACGATGCGTCGGTCATTAAAAACATTAAAGCACAATACGATCAAGAAGCGCTGAAAGTAAATAATCCATATATCGGGGAAGTGGCGTTTACGAAAAATACAGTCAGTTTTTACTATGATCCGGTCGAAGTGATGGAAAATGAGAATACAATCGAACCGGCAAATTATATCATTTCTATAGTAGAACCAATGCTTGACAGTGTCAGTGAGGGAAAATAATATGAGCTTAATTATACAAGATGCCGGTTTGTTAACGATTATGCAAACCGTCAAAAAACAGACGAGCACAGAACAGCAGAATAATGAATACAACGGTGCGGTAGACAGTCTGTCTCCGATGCTGGCGAATAAACTGGTCGGCAATGACGTCGAGGAGCCGACGCTTGAAATGTCAGGTCAGCCGGGTGTTATTCAATTTACAGAGCCGACGATTATCGCTTACTCCGGCGGAGATTTTAAAGGTCAGGTCAATGGAGAAAAAATTGAGCCGAACCGCATTTACCATATGGACCGCGGAGATGTTTTATCGTTTAGAGAATCGACGCGCGGCAGCAGACTGTACCTTGCTGTTGCCGGCGGTATAGCAGTAGAGAAATCTAACGTCTTGAAATCTGGAGATGAAGTGACAATGCGCCGTAATTATACGGCACTCCACGATGAAATTTTCCATATGATGAGCAATAAAAGAAAAGTCAGCTGGGGTATCGGCATTTACTCGCTGGTCGAAGTTTACTTATCTGATATTTACCATATTGTTAAACGTCCTGATGTGCCGGACGAAGTATACGAGCAGTTAGAAGAGCGTGAGTATACTGTGACACAGGAAGACAACCGCATCCAGCTGTCTGTCGACGGACAGATGATTGAATTCGCTGGGGAAGACTGCGTAAACCCGGGTATTCTCGGCGGAGTCTACTTGAACGATCAATTACCGGTTATTGCACTGAACGATTTCGATGCAGAAACATCATTGACGCATATCGGTACGATTCCAAGTTATCATATGCACAAACTCGGCCAGAAGCGCCGCGGGTCAAAAATTAAGTTTCAGACGATTGATATCGATGACGCGCACGCAGAAACATACGGCTATTACTTATGGGTGAATAGTCTGTTTAAAGCGATCGATTATAAAATTTCAAAAGAACTTGTAAAAGAGAAAATGTAAAGATTACACAATTATACTAGATCTCCTGTTTAAGCGGACTCTTACTAGAGTAAATGGCTGACAGGGGATCTTTTCTATGGATTATTAACACAAAATACAACAAACATTAATAAAAATAATGTATAATATAGCAGATAAATTATATAAGAACGACATACATAAATATAGGAATGATATTTTATGGAAGCCATCTTAAAAGAATATTTTGGATACGATAAATTCAGATACGGCCAGCAGGAAATTATAGAAAATATATTAGACGGACGGAACGCCCTCGGCATTTTACCGACGGGTTCGGGTAAATCATTATGTTATCAAATTCCCGGCCTGATGTTCGAAGGTACAACGCTGGTTATTTCACCGCTGATTTCTTTAATGCTCGACCAGGTCGACTCATTAAAACGCCGCGGCATTCGTGCAGAGTGTATTAACTCGACGATGACAAAAAGCGACTTGAATGATGTAATGGGACAGCTGGTACGAGGAGAACTGCAATTTTTATACGTGGCACCTGAACGCTTTAATAATGATGAATTTAAAACAGCGGTGCGCCACGCAAAAATATCGCTTGTTGCGTTTGATGAAGCGCATTGTATTTCTAAATGGGGACACGACTTCAGACCGAGCTATCAGAGTATTATTCCAAACTTACAAGCACTGCTGCCTGATGTGCAGATCATTGCTGTAACAGCGACAGCGACGGAGGAAGTGGAAGAAAATATTCAGGAACTGCTGAACATTGAAGACGATACAGTATTTAAGACGAGCGTCAAACGGGACAACTTAAAACTGGCGGTCAATGGCACTTATCAGCGCGAGCAGTTTATCTTGTCTTACATTCAGGAACGGCCGGCTGCATCCGGTATTATTTACGTTTCGACACGGGCAGAAGTTGAGAAGCTGTCGACTTATTTAACAGACAATGATGTAGAAAACGTCATTTACCACGGCGGACTGGGTAAAAAAGAACGGAATGACAACCAGCAGAAATTTGTAGCGGACGAAGTGAAAATCGTTATCGCGACTAATGCGTTTGGTATGGGGATTGATAAACCGGATATTCGTTATATTATTCATTTTAACTTACCGGGCGATATCGAGAGCTACTATCAGGAAATCGGGCGTGCCGGCCGTGACGGCCAGCCAAGTGACTGTATTTTGCTGTCGACCCAGCGCGATGTGAATTTACAGCAATTCTTTATCGACCGCTCAAACGCCTCCGATCAGTATAAGGATCATATGCGTGAAAAACTCGATCTGATGCTGCAGTATAACAAGACGAGCAAATGTTTGAGCAGTTTTATTGTTAAGTACTTTAATCGCGACGAATACGTCGAAGCATGCGGTCAATGTTCGAGCTGTCTGTCTAATGAACGGACAGAACCGATGACCACAGAAGCAAGGCTGATTTTGGAATTGATCCAGGAAAACGACGGCAAGCTGTCAAAAGAACTCGTGATTCAAGTACTCCGCGGCGAGAATGCCGATAATATACTTGCCAGAGGGCTGGAAGGCCAGGAACGCTTCGGCGTGCTGGACTCCTACCGTACGAGCGATGTGAACCACCTCGTCGAAGAACTGATTATGCGGGGATACGTTCACTATTCAGGCTATAAGATGCACCTTGTTGAGAAAAGTTTTGATATTCTGAAGCGGAAAGTCAAACTGTATACAGTCCCTTACCGCAAGCACTACAACGAAAGAGTTAACGTTTCAACAGACTCATCGCCAAACGAAGTGCTGTACGATAAACTGCTCAGCACCCGTAAAAATCTGGCGGATAAATATAAACTCGATGAAGATGCAATCTTTACCGACCAGATTCTAAAAGAATTTGCTAAGAAGATGCCGCAGTCGAAACAGGATATGATGCACATACAAGGCGTCGGTAACTACAAGCTGAAACACTACTGCCCGTACTTCCTGGAGGAAATCCAGGAACACGGTGTCGACGGTCAGAGCGTATAAGCACAGAGGGCGTGACAGCCGGGACAAGAGTCCCGGCATTTTTGTTTTGTCTGTGGCCATTGCGGCGGGCTGGGCGCGCCTTCGGATGACGTGGTCAAAATCACGACGTCGCCCGCGCGCCTTCGGATGACGTGGTCAAAATCACGACGTCACCCGCGCGCCTTTGGATGACGTGGTCAAAATCACGACGTCACCCGCACGCCTTCGGATGACGTGGTCAAAATCACGACGTCACCCGCGCGCCTTTGGATGACGTGGTCAAAATCACGACGTCGCCCGCGCGCCTTTGGATGACGTGGTCAAAATCACGACGTCGCCCGCGCGCCTTTGGATGACGTGGTCAAAATCACGACGTCGCCCGCGCGCCTTTGGATGACGTGGTCAAAATCACGACGTCGCCCGCGCGCCTTTGGATGACGTGGTCAAAATCACGACGTCGCCCGCGCGCCCCCCCAAGCGCAGTCCAAACAAAAAATCCCCAGCTCCAGTCGGGAGCTGAGGATAACAAAACCTTATTTTTTTCCGGCAACTTTAAGTTTCCGGGGACGGTTTTTCATGTACATGTAGTAACTTGCTGCAAAGATGATGATATAGCCGAGTATGGACAGCATATCAGGGACTTGATTGAAGAAGATAATACTGAGCAGTGCTGTAAAGAGTATTGTCGAATAGAAGAAAATCGATATTTCTTTAGCAGGCGCATAACTGTATGCGATGGTCAGTCCGAACTGGCCAATTGCGGCAAATATACCAGATAGTATAAGCATCCAAAACTGGCTTGCTGTCATCGGTTCAAATTGGTAGATGAAAAACGGCAGCAATGCCACGGTCGAGAAGAATGAGAAATAAAATACAACGGTATAAAATTTTTCACGGCTGCCCAACACGCGGAGTACGGTATAGGCACCGGCTGCGAATATTGCACCCAGCACGCCGAGCAGGGCAAAGTATGTATCGCTCGAGAATGACGGTTTAATAATGAATACAGCACCGGCCAGAGCAACAATTATAGAAATCAGCTGGAATTTCCGGATGTATTCTTTTAAAAATATGGCACAAAGTATTATAGTAAAGAATGGACTCAGCTTATTCAGAATATCGGCATCGCTTAAAACCATTCGGTCGATTGTAAAGAAGTTTAAAAGCACACCGGCCAGACCGAGTCCGGATCGGAGCAGCAGCCAGCCCTGGTTTTCCCGTTTCCCAAATAGGCTTTCTTTGTGATACAAAACGAGTGCCAGTGCAATCAGCATAGAGATGAAATTTCTAAAAAACGTTTTTTGTACAGTTGGCAAATCGCCTGCATATTTGACGAAAAAGGACATCAGACTGAAGCCGAGTGACGAAATAATTAGCGCGATAATTCCTTTAACTACATTATTCATTTACAACACTCCAAGATAATTTGTACGATAATTTCAGGTTTTCCACTAAATAAAACAGCGAAAAATTTCGACAAACTTTTTTTGAAATTCTTTCAATCATTCTATCACATATCCACCGTGCTTTACGGCGTTTTATCTTCATTTAAACACTATGAAATTTTATGAAGCTCCAGTTTTTAACATTGCTAATCACTTTCTAATATGAGAATATAGAACATGTTAAACCATATATATTGTGTTGAATAATATAGTAAAGCACTATATGTAGTGGTATATACAAAAAAGTATAAAAAAATAAGAAGATAAGCTTCATTATAGAACATACGTTCTGTTTGTGATATGCTGAAAGGAGATGACAAAATGTTAATTGTTTATTATTCAATGACAGGTAATATCCGTCGTTTCTTAAAAAGTATGGACATTCCGGACACCTTTGAATTATATCAAATTACTCCGGCAAATGTCAGAGATAAAATCGATGATGATTTTATTCTGGTGACACCGACCTACGGGTTCGGGGCAGTACCGGATATTGTTAAAAATTTTCTGCAGGTCAATTCGAGCAATATGCATGCAGTCGCTTCCAGCGGCAACCGCAACTGGGGTCAGAATTTTGCCCGGGCGGGAGAGTTTATCAGCAATGATTACAGTGTACCGCTTTTAATGAAATTTGAACTGCACGGTTCACCGGCAGAACGAGAACAATTTAAAGCTGAATTAGAAAAGGCAGGGGAATTGCATGAAAGTATTAGATGAAAAAACTTATAATCACGTTGAACTGAATAACGAAGTCACGCAGCGCGACGAAACCGGTTTTTATAAACTAGAAAAAGATCTTGAAGCACTCGATGTATTTATGGAGGAAGTTGAATCGAAGACAATTCACTTCAACACTGAACTGGAAAGACTGCACTACCTCGTAGACAACGATTTTTACTACGATGTGTTCCAGGAATACAGCGAAGCAGCACTTCAGGACATTATCGATCATGCAAATTCAATTGAATTTAATTTCAAGAGTTACATGGCAGCAAGTAAATTCTTTAAAGATTACACTTTAAAAACAAACGATAAAAAACAATACTTAGAAGATTACAGACAGCACGTCGTCATCGTCAGTCTCTACCTTTCTAAAGGCAATACTGAGACAGCGAAGCGTTTTATTACTTCTATGATGGAACAGCGTTACCAGCCGGCAACGCCGACTTTCTTAAATGCAGGCCGTGCGCGACGCGGTGAAATGGTGTCTTGTTTCCTACTCGAAGTTGACGACTCATTAAACTCGATTAATTATATTGACTCAACTGCTAAACAGCTAAGTAAAATCGGCGGCGGTGTCGCGATTAACTTATCTAAATTGCGCGCACGCGGTGAAGCAATTAAAGGCATCGAAGGCGTGGCAAAAGGTGTGCTTCCAGTAGCGAAATCACTCGAAGGCGGATTCAGCTATGCGGACCAGCTCGGTCAGCGCCCGGGTGCCGGAGCGGTATATTTAAATATTTTCCACTACGATTTACCAGAATTCCTGGATACTAAAAAAGTAAACGCGGATGAAGATATTCGCCTGTCTACAATTTCAACAGGTCTTGTTGTACCGTCTAAATTCTTTGAACTGGCACGCGACAACAAACCGTTTAATCTGTTTGCCCCGCATACGGTAGAACGTGAATACGGCGTTGCGCTTGACGATATGGATATGGATGAAATGTACGATCAGCTTGTCGAAAACGACAACGTTAAAAAACGTGAATATGATGCGCGCGATATGTTAAATACAATCGCACAAACTCAGCTGCAGTCAGGTTATCCATACTTAATGTTTAAAGATAATGCCAACAAAGTACACCCATTAGGCGATATCGGTGAAATTAAAATCAGTAACTTATGTACTGAGATTTTCCAGCTTCAGGAAACTTCTGAAATTAACGATTATGGTGTGGATGATGTTATTAAGCGTGATATTTCATGTAACCTCGGTTCTATGAATATTGCTAACGTAATGGACTCAGGGAAAGTGAAAGAAACAGTTCACGAAGGTATTGCAGCGTTAACACTGGTCAGCGATGATACGGCAATTGCCAATGCACCAGGTGTTAAAAAGGCAAACGATGAACTGCATTCTGTCGGTCTTGGCGCGATGAACCTGCACGGTTATCTTGCTAAGAACAAAATTTCTTATGAATCAGCTGAAGCGAGAGACTTCGCGAATATCTTCTTTATGATGCTGAACTTCCACTCAATTGAAAAATCTATGGAAATTGCTAAAGAACGCGGTGTGACCTTTAAAGATTTCGAACGTTCAGACTATGCGACAGGCAAATACTTCGAACGCTATACAGCAGAAGATATTAAACCTGAATTCGAAAAGGTTGCCGAACTGTTTGAACATATTCACGTTCCGACTAAAGAAGACTGGGCGGAGCTGCAGCAGAAAGTTGAAACAAACGGACTGTATCATGCTTACCGTCTAGCGATTGCACCGACGCAGAGTATTTCTTACGTGCAAAACGCAACGAGCTCAGTGATGCCGATTGTCGATACGATTGAAAGAAGAACATACGGCAACTCGGAAACATTCTACCCGATGCCGTTCCTGTCTAAAGAGACAATGTGGTACTACAAGAGTGCCTTCAACACAGATCAGATGAAACTGATTGATATGATTGCTACAATTCAGCAGCACATCGACCAGGGCATCAGCACAATTCTATATGTAAACTCGGAAATTTCTACGAGAGAATTAGCGAAATATTATATTTACGCACATCACAAAGGATTAAAATCACTGTACTATACTAGAAATAAATTACTCAGTGTTGAAGAATGTACGAGCTGTGCAGTATAAAGGAGATTAAACAATGATTGCAGTTAACTGGAACAAAGAAGATGACATGACTAATGTCTTCTGGCGCCAAAACATCTCTCAGATGTGGGTCGAGACAGAGTTTAAAGTGTCAAAAGATTTATCGTCATGGGCAGGTCTGTCCGACGATGAGAAAGATACTTTCAAGAAAGTATTGGCTGGCCTGACAGGACTGGACACACACCAGGCAGATGACGGCATGCCGTTAATTATGCTGCATACTCAGGATCTCAGAAAAAAAGCAGTTTACTCATTCATGGGTATGATGGAGCAGGTTCACGCAAAATCATACTCGCACATCTTTACGACACTGCTGCCGACTAAAGAAACGGATGATTTGCTCGATAACTGGGTAATCCAGAATGAACAGCTGAAATATAAAGCAGACAAAATAGTGACGAACTATTACAAACTGCTCGATAAAAACCCGTCAGTCTACGATCAGTATATGGCACGTGTATCGTCTGTATTTTTAGAGTCATTCTTATTCTATTCAGGCTTCTATTATCCGTTGTATTTAGCGGGCAACGGCCGTATGACGACAAGCGGGGAAATTATCCGCAAGATTCTTTTAGACGAATCGATTCACGGTGTCTTTACCGGACTTGATGCACAGGTTCTTAAAGCAGAACTGACTGCTGAAGAGCAGGAACGTGCAGACAAAGAAATGTATACACTGCTAAAAGAACTCTATGATAACGAAGTCATTTATACTAAAGATTTATATGATAAACTCGGTCTGACTGACGACGTGCTGAACTATCTTCAGTACAACGCCAATAAAGCATTAGCTAATCTCGGCTTCGAACCTTATTTCGAAGAAAAAGGCTTCAATCCGATTATCGAAAATGCTTTGGATACAACGACTAAAAACCACGACTTTTTCAGTGTTAAAGGTGACGGCTATGTTCTTGCCTTAAACGTCGAACCGATTACTGATGATGATTTTATTTTTGATGAATAAATAACAGTCACAGACCCGTACGCCAGACTCCCGGAACAGCCGAGGAACTGGCGTATGTTTTTTTATGTGCCGGCGGTTTTTATCAGCCTAGTCATAGAAATGTCACTTCCTGTAATTTAAAGGCAGGAACGGTTAATGTATGATAGATATATGAAATTATTTGAATTGGAGAGAAAATAATGAAATTTAAATCAGGTATTTTATCTTTAGTATTGCTGTCAGGCCTGACGCTTGCTGCATGTTCTAATGGTGAAGAAGACCACAGCGACATGGATCATGACAACCCGTCAAGCGATGAAGTGAGATCACTTGAAGTCGATCTGCAAACACCTGAAAGCATTCAGGCAGGTGAGCCGGCTGAGTTTACAGCACACGTTACTTCAAACGAAGAGGATGTCACTGATGCAGACCAGGTAATGTTTGAAGTGCTGTCTGGAGATGAATCACTTGATATGATCGAAACAGAGCACAAAGAGAACGGTGAATACACACTTGAATATACATTTGACGAACCTGGAGACTATTCTGTCATTGCGCACGTTGATGCTTATCAGCTGCATACAATGCCTGAAGAAGCCGTGACTGTTGAGTAATAGTGTATTATTATAGTAATAACACTATGGTCAGTTCTAGGAGGATATTATGGATTTAACAGGCAAAACTTATATCGTATCAGGCGCAGCGACGTTACTTGGAAGAGAAACTGTGCTGGAATTGGCTGAGAGTAATGCGAATATCATACTTGCAGGCCTTGAATACAGCGAACTTGAAGAGGTATACGATTCACTTTCTGAAACTTCTGGCCAGCATAAAATAGTTATGCTGGAACAGTCAAAAGAAATTGACTGGCTGGACATCGTTGAAGAAATTGAAGAAAACTATGATTCATTGAATGGTATTATTTTAGTGCATTCAATATTTACAGACGATAAAACAGTTTACAATGTCAGCTTCAATGAGTTCAGCGAAGTAATGTATGAACACGTCTGGGGAACGTATCTCGGGATTCGCACCCTGCGTCCTTTACTGAAAGTAGAGAACGATGCTAAAATTATTAATGTAATTGAACCGGCATTTGAAGAAGTATTCGAGCGAAATTTATACTATACGGTGACCGGCGCGATTGAAGCGCTGACGCACTCAACATCTGTTGAATTGCGCCGTGAAGATGTCGACGTGTACGCACTCAGCTACCGTCCGACTTATAAAACGACGGAAGAAGAACGTGCGAATCAAAAAGCCATTCGAAAAATTAAAGCAATTTTAGATCACGATAAAGATATACCTACAGGTGAGACCATTATTATCAGTTAAAATAGACACAGAGCTGCCTGCAGAGGCAGCTTATTTTTATAATAAGAAATTGATATACATAAAGGGTTTGAATTGTAAATTATGCCGGTGTATAATACAGATATGGTTATCACTGATAATCATTTTCAATTAAGGTGGGAAAGCAATGATTCAAAAGTTATTCAGATTAGATGTATTAATTTTCCTACTGATCGTCTTATCAATGATTTCTATGTTAGTCGGAGTCAGTCAAATACATATTACGGACATTTTCAGTTTATCTGAAAACCAAATGTCCATACTTATACACAGCCGCCTGCCGCGGACAGTTTCCATTATTATTGCAGGTGCGTCACTTGCAGTCTGCGGTCTCGTTATGCAGCAGCTGACAAGAAACAAGTTTGTATCTCCAACAACAGCAGGAACAACAGAATGGGCACAGCTTGGTATCTTGCTCGGGTTAATCTTTTTCCCGGCGATCAGCATGATGGGCAGATTATTTTTCGCAGTTGCTTTAGCCTTGCTCGGAACAATGCTGTTCATGAGCATTATTACGCGTATTAAATTTAAAGATGTCATATTTGTACCGCTGATTGGTTTAATGCTCGGCGGTGTCATCGGAAGTGTATCAACGTTTTTAGCTTTGAGAGCGGATATGCTCCAGGCTATTTCGGGCTGGATGCACGGGAGTTTTTCAACTTTAATTTCCGGTAAATATGAAATTTTATATATCAGTATTCCGCTGTTTATCATCGTCTTTCTCTATGCTGCACAATTTACAGTTGCAGGCATGGGTGAAGACTTCTCGAAAAACCTCGGTATGAATTATAAGTTAATCGTCAATATCGGACTGTTTTTAACAGCAGCAATGACAGCTATTGTCGTTGTTTCAGTGGGGATGCTGCCGTTTCTCGGCTTGATCGTGCCGAATATCGTCTCGATATTCCGGGGAGATCATTTAAAAGGCACACTGACAGTGACAGCAGTCACCGGTGCGATTTTTGTTATGATTTGCGATATTCTCGGCCGCGTAATCATCGCGCCTTATGAAATATCTGTCGGTCTGATGATTGCAACAATCGGCAGCGCCTTATTCTTATTCCTCATTTTCAGGAGGGTTAAGAATGCATAAGAACACAAAAATGATTATATTGCTGTCAATTTTGTCAGTCGGATTTATCGCATTTTATATGCTGTACGACTTAAACCCTGACATATATTTTTATCAGCTGCCGTCGCGAATTAAACGTATTTTGGCAATTGTTTTAGTTGCAGTAGCTATTGCGGTATCCACCGTAATCTTTCAGACTATCGTTAAAAACAGAATTCTAACACCGTCCATTATGGGGCTGGATTCGGTCTATACCTTTATCCAGACTGCAATTGTTTTTGTAGCCGGTGTGAGCTCGCCGCTCTTATTAAATACGCAGTATAACTACTTTTTAAGTATGGGTATACTCGTTCTGTTTACTTTATTTGTCTTTAAATTTCTGTTTAAAATTACGAATAATAACATTTTCCTGCTGCTTTTAATCGGGATTATATTAGGTACATTTTTCGGAAATTTATCGACATTCATGCAGATTTTAATCAGTCCGGAAGATTTCTCGATTTTACAGGGCACCTTATTCGGTTCATTTAATGCAATCGATGAATCGCTGCTCGGTATTACTGGAATAATTGTCGTGCTGATGCTGATACTTGTTTTCAAAGACTTTCACGCACTGGATGTTCTGTCGCTCGGCCGCGATCACGCCTTGAATCTCGGTATTAATTACGATCGTAAAGTGTCGTACCTGCTTATTATTATCGCGGTGCTGGTATCTGTGTCGACAGCGCTTGTCGGACCGATTATGTTCCTGGGACTGCTGGTCGTTAACCTGGCCCACGAGCTTTTAAAAACGTTCAGACACTCGTACTTACTGCTCGGTACAGCTTTAATCAGTATTATTACACTGATTATCGGCCAGATGATCGTTCAGTTCGTTTTTGGGAATAACATTGAATTAAGTGTTATCATAAACTTAGTAGGCGGAATTTATTTCATCTACTTAATGCTTAGGAGGAATCGTACATGATTAGTGTCAAGGGAATCACTAAAAAATACGGCAGTAAAACCGTCGTTGATGACGTTTCAATTGATATAGAAAAAGGTAAGATTACTTCACTTATCGGTCCGAACGGTGCTGGTAAAAGTACAGTTATTTCAATGATTACACGTTTACTCGATAAAAATAGCGGAGAAGTTTTATTAGAAGGCGACAACATTTTCACTCAGCCGCATGGTGAACTCGCCAAGAAAATTACGATCTTGAAACAGGCCAACCATCTGGAATTGAAAATTACAGTCAGAGAGTTAATCTCGTTCGGCCGTTTCCCGTATTCAAAAGGCAGATTGACTGACCGCGATGAAGAAATTATCGATGAAGCAATTAATTATATGGGAATGAAAGAGTTTGAAGACCGTTATATCGATGAATTATCCGGCGGTCAGCGTCAGCGCGCGTATATTGCAATGACGATTGCACAAGACACGGAATATATTTTCCTTGATGAACCGCTGAACAACCTGGATATGAAACACTCTGTACAGATCATGCAGATTTTACGCAGACTGTGCCGGGACAAAAATAAAACGATTATTATCGTTATTCATGATATTAACTTTGCATCGTGTTACTCAGATAATATCGTCGCTTTAAAAGACGGCAAAATTGCCATCAGCGGTACTGCGAATGAAGTTATTACAAAAGAAGTACTCGAAGGCATTTATGAAATGGAAATCAATATTGAATCAATATGCGGACACAGAATCTGTTTCTACTTCGATGGGGTAATTGAAGGAGACTCGACAGAACTCGCAGCGAACTATTTAATCGGCAACGCATAAATTGTCTTGTCATTAAAGGAGGTGAAGACGCGGTTTCGAATGTGTTCAGTAAGTAGCGAAGTATTTTTTAGCGGGGGCTGAAAAAACATTTAAGAGGAGAACGTGAAATGGAATTTAAAAAATTATACTTAATGCTCACTATGGCAATTATTTTAGTATTGGCTGCTTGTAGCGGCGGTTCAGAAGAAGAAACAGCAACTGAAGAAGAAGGTGCATCAGAAGAAGCGGCATCGGAAGAATCAGCAGAAGAAGAGACTGCTGAAGACGAAGAAGCTTCAGAATCTGCAGAAACAATTGCTTATGAAAACCAATTCGAAATCGGGTCCGGTGAACGCGGCGAAGAAGGCGAAGCAACACAAATTGATGAAACAGTTGAACTGCCTAAAAACTCGGACAAAGTTGTTATATTTGACCTTGGGGTAGCATCTACATTTAAAGCACTTGGTTTGGAAGAAAATATTATGGGACTGCCAAAAGGTGAAAACAATGCTTCATTAGGTGACACGATTGCAGATACATATGAATCTGAAGACTACGTTAACCTTGGCGGCTTAAAAGAGCCTGATTACGAAGCATTAGCAGCGCTGGACCCTGAAATCATTATGATTCACGGACGCCAGTCAAACTCAGCAGTGATCAGCGAGCTTGAAAAAGCAGCGCCAAACGCTGAAATTATTCACGTTGCAGCAGACAACTCAAACTACTTTGAAGACGTTAAAGAAATGACGATGTTTATCGGTGAAATGTACGATAAACAAGATGAAGCTCAAGAACTTGTCGATGAAATGGATGCGAAACTTGCAGAAGTGAACGAAAAAGTTACAGCTGCAGAATTACCGATGCTATTCGTACAAACTAACGGCGGTAACTTATCATTCCACGGTGTTGGCGGACGTTATGACTTCTTATATAACGACTTCGGTTTCACATCTGCCGGTGAGCAGGAAGAAGCAGAAGAAAATACTGATAACCACGGTAATGAAATCAGTTACGAATTTATCGCAGAAACTAACCCGGCACTTATTCTATTAATGGACCGCGGTGCTGCAGTATCTGAAGGCGAAGCAACATCAACAGACGTATTAGTTAATGAAGTAACTTCAGGCGTTGACGCGATTGAAAACGACAACGTTTATGAATTAAACCCTCAGAACTGGTACTTAAACGCAGGCGGTTACTTAACAGCAATGAGTCAGATTGAAGAACTCGATGCTGCCGTAGAGGGCGCAACAGCAGAATAATAATATTTAATATGATATAAGATTACGGACCGAAAACCCATATGGGTTTTCGGTTTTTTTGTTGGTTAGGGTCGGGGGGCGTGCCTTGCTTACCCGGCCAATGAGGGAAGCTGATTGTCCGACCAGGGCGCTTACTCGGCCAATGAGGGGAGCTGATTGTCCGACCAGACATGATAAAACCCCTAAAAACAAAAACAGCGAACGCCATCGCGTTCGCTGCCTATATATTATTTAACCTTCTAAATGATCGCCGATAATTCGGACTTCCCGGTGCAGGACAACGCCGTATTTTTCCTGGACTGTATCCTGAACGAAGTGAATGAGTGCTTCGTAATCTCCAGCTGTTCCGCCGTCGACATTGACCATAAATCCGGCGTGTTTTTTCGATACTTCAACGCCGCCGATGCGGTGGCCTTGAAGGCCGGCGTCCTGAATCAGCTTGCCTGCGAAATTACCGGGCGGACGCTGAAAGACACTGCCGCATGACGGGTATTCTAATGGCTGTTTGGATTCGCGTTTTTCTGTTAAGTCATCCATCACAGCTTTAATATCTTCGTGATTTTTATCCGCCGAGAGTTCAAACTCAGCAGATACGACAACGAGATGTTCTGTCTGTACACGACTGGTGCGGTAGCCGAGTTCCAGTTCTTCCAGTGTCAGGTTAACGAAGTCGCCGTATTCGTTAATGGCAGTGACGTGTTTTAAACAGTCTTTCACTTCGCCGCCGTAGGCGCCTGCGTTCATATAAACTGCACCGCCGACTGAACCCGGAATGCCGCAAGCGAATTCGAGTCCCGACAAGTGATGCTTCAAAGCTGTCTGAGATGCATCGATAATTGCCGCGCCGCTTTCAGCAACGAGTGTATTGCCGTTGACCGAAATATTATTTAAGTTTAAAAGACTGACCACAATGCCGCGGATGCCGCCGTCTCTAATAATAATATTCGATCCGTTACCGAGATAAGTGACGGAAATATTATGCGTTTTCCCAAAGCGGATCACTTCGGCAGTATCCTCGATTGTACCGGCTTCCACATATATGTCGGCAGGACCGCCTGTTTCAGTATAAGTATATTTATATAATGGTTCATCGGTCTTAACAATCGATGAAGTTAATAAGTTTTCAAGCTCTTGCTCAAGCTGTATATTAGTCAATTCAATTTTCCTCTCAAATCATACTTACTTTACATTATAGTTTAAAAGAGGATAAATTTAAACTCAGATAATTTATGATATAATATACCGTATTAAAAGAATCAAAAATATTCATAAAGCGAGGTTCTTATATGAATGTCAGATCGCTGATAATATATCCGGTGTTTATCCTGGTCCTTATACTTGCGGGCTGCGGGGATGATTTGGAAGCTGATTTACATACTTATGAAGAAAGTACAGCGGCGCTCACCGATTTAAATAATGATTATAATGAAACGATTAATGAAATGGATTTTGATAAACTTCAGGCCATGTATTACGGCGATGAAGAAGAAAATCTGGAATATCTCCAGCAGCTGCAGACTGAAGTGGATGAAACGCTCTTGCCGATTGCGGAAGATTTAGAAGCGGAAATCGATAAGGTGGAAGTGGATAATCCGGAAGTTGAGGAACTGCACAGCATTATGCAGGAGAGCGTCAGTGTTAAAAAAGATTTCGCAGCGCAAATGTCATCATTTTTAAATTCTTATGTTTTATCTATCGATTCGAATTCACAGCTGGTCACGCTGAGCCAGTCTTTTATTACGCATCAGGAAGAACGTGACGATATTATAGAATCGGCGGAAAGTGATGAAGAAATTGAGGAAATGAATCGTTTAATCGAAGTGCTTAATGATAACAGCGAAGCGCTGGACGAGCATTCGACAGTATTTCATAAAGAAAAAAGTGCAGAAGAAAAAGAACAGTATGCCAATGATATTCTGCTGCCTTTAATCGATGAGCAGATCGGTGCACTGAACGCACTGAACTTATCGACGGATAAGGCAACGAGAGCCCGGACGATATCGCTGGAAATGTATTATAATTACCGGACGTATTTTGAAGAGCGTAAAAATGTGATGGCATCGGTTGAAAACCTGCAGGAAATCTCGCTGGAGAATTTACTGCCGCTCGTAGAAACAGCTTCGACGCTCGATGAACAATATCAGGAAACGCTCGAAACTAAAAAAAATGAGGCTCGCTAGAGTCTCATTTTTTTACTTCGCCGGGGTTATTTTTACCGGTCTGTATGTTATGCAATGGATGCTTCGGATCTTTTTCGATTTTGGAAATCATTACATTTCTTAAAATAACAGTAATGAGCCAAAAAGCAAAAACTGCGAGCAGAATCCAGGACATTAAGTTGTTGTTCTCAAAATCTAAAAAGAACAGAACGACGACGATAAAAAGAATCGCGTTCAGTGAATCGAGAAACGTCCAGCGCTTTAATTTTTTAGTCATAATTCATCCTCCAGTACAGTTGCATTATATCATATGTCATAATGCCGATTTGCTAAATTTTTAAATAAGTGATAAATTATATAAAGTTAATGAAAGGTGTGATGAAATGTTAACTAAAATCACCAGTATAGATGCATTTCAAAATCTAGTTAAAAATAAATCTGAATTCTATTTTCTAAAACACAGTAATACATGCCCGATATCTGCTTCGGCATTTGAAGAATTTCAAAAGTTCCACTACGAAAGAGATATGGATGGTTATTATTTAATCGTTCAGGATCATCGGGAACTGTCAAACTACATTTCAGAATCTTACGACATAAAACATGAATCACCGCAGGCATTTTATTTCTCCGGCGGAAAAGTAAAATGGCATGATTCACACGGAAAAATTACATTGACTACACTTGCGAGTGTAGAAGATTAAAAAAAACGAGCGCAGGCTCGTTTTTTTATTATCCGATTGGGGCAAACATGACTCTGTTTTGTCCCATTTTTTTGGCTTCAAACAGTGCGCTTTCAGCTTCTTTGACCAGATCGCGTTTCGTTGCGCCCGTTGTACTTTTATAACCGGCGCCAATTGATACAGTTACATTCACTGTGTCAATTTCATTGATGTGGAATTTTGAATATTCCACACTGTTGCGAATTGCTTCGCCGAGACGGACGGTTTTATCGAAAGACAGATTTGGAATAATCATGGCGAACTCTTCGCCGCTGTTTCTAAATAAATGACCGCCGGTCGGGACGTAATTTTTTAATAGCGAAGCCATCTGGCTGATAATTTTATCGCCGGAGTCATAACTGTGCTTGTCATTATAGTTTTTAAAACTGTCGATGTCGATCAGCAGCAGACTTAAAGTATCATCGTTTTCAAAATGTTCATCGACATATTTGTCGAGCATTTTAACATTGCCGAGCTGAGTCAAGTAGTCGATAAACTCATCGTCGTCGATTCTTTTATTTAATTTGTAGATCGTATTGATATCTTCGTACATCATATGAGCCACAAATATAATGAGAGATGTGACCACGAGTAGTATTATACCCGTCATTAATGATATATTGTAAAAGAACTGGTTCACTATAATCATATAGAGCGACGTAAATATTATATTCACGGCCACCAGTTTGATATGTGTAATTTTGCGTATAAAAGGCACAGCCATTAAATACAGCATGTAGAGTACGATAAACACAATGTAAGTCGCAATGCTGTGATCAAAAATAAAATGATAAAAAAAGTAAACGACAACTGCTGAAATCAGTCCGTAATAAAAGGCATTATAGGCAGCCAATATCAGGAGAGGAATGAAGTACAGCGCAAATTCTCCTTGTGACGTGCTGAACGGGACCAGCAGTGATAAAATTGATAGAGTTGTCATCAGTAACGATTGAAAGAGACCTGTTTCCACAATCTTTTTATCTTCGAAAAACTGAATACGGTAAAAGAGGTAGATACCGCTGATGATCAATGCGATATTAAGTAAAAAATCTATGAACATAGTGCGCCTCCTGACCGGTGAATGATTGTCTTTATTATACAATGATTTTTTCATTTAGGAAAATTAACAACGCATTTAATAAAAAGGGAACAAAATATACCGAATATGGTATATTTAATTGGATTAAAAATACGGGTGAGAAAATGTATACTTTATTTATGTTATGTATATCGTTCGCGATATCATTATTAATAGTGCCGCTGCTTATCTTTTTGGCCAAGCGTTTTGGATTTGTAGATTATCCAAACTACCGCAAGGTGCATAAAGTGCCGATGCCATATCTCGGCGGCGTTGCAATATTGCTGAGTTTTACAGCTGTTACGCTGTTTGCTCAGCCTGTTGAAACTGAATATAAACCGATTATTATCGGCGCGTGGCTAATTTGCCTGATCGGACTGGTTGATGACAAGTATGATTTAAAACCGCTCGTTAAGTTTTTCGGCCAGCTGATCGCTATTGCAGTGCCGATTTCATACGGTATTGTCATCGATACGATTTCACCGTTTGGTTTTGAAATTAACTTCGGTGTCTTTTCAATTCTCGTTACGGTGATTTGGATGGCTGCAATTATTAATGCAATTAATTTAATTGATGGTCTGGATGGTCTGGCAACGGGTGTTGTCATTATTGCACTGGCGAGTATCGCGGTGATTACCATCTTCCAGCAAAATATATTTGTCATGATGCTCTGTATAATTTTACTCGGATCTTGTCTCGGATTTTTACCGTACAACTTCCATCCGGCTAAAACATTTCTCGGTGATAACGGTGCAATGATGCTCGGTTATATTATCGGTGTGCTGTCGATTATCGGCTTTAAAAATATTACATTCATATCGCTGTTTTTCCCGATTATTATACTCGGGGTGCCGTTTATGGATATTTTCTTTGCAGCAGTCCGGCGGTACAGGGAAGGTGTATCCGTCTGGCGGGCAGATAAAAATCACCTGCACCACAGAGTTCAGAAGCTCGGCTTTTCCCACAGAGAAACAGTTGTGCTGATTTATTTCATCGCATTGCTGTTTGCAATCGGCGGAGTGATTATGTATCTTGCAACCGTGCCGGGGGCAGTGATTATCGCTATACTGCTCTTATTTACTATGAATCTGGTCGTCGAAGCGACCAATCTGATCGGCTCCAACCGCCGGCCGGTACTGAACTTTTTCCAAAAAATATTTAACAGAATTCCATAATCAGACAGTTTCAAGCGCGGTAATTATATCTCCCGCTTCATATTCAAAACTGTTGCTGGTAATTTCTTTTAAGGTGTTGACGATATCGTCGGCACCTTTTTCTTTAACATGAATTAAATAAGTCACTTTATCGGTATAATCCGTCGACACTATAGATGCTTCTGTATTGCCGAGGAAATGTTCGAATTTGCTTGTAAAGGTATAATCGAGTGAAACAGTCAACGGGACGACCGGCACTTCGATGACTTTCCCTGCCGCTTCAACTGCGGCTGAAGCACTTTGTGAATACGCGCGGATTAAACCGCCGCCGCCCAGTTTAATTCCGCCGAAATAACGTGTTACAACGACAGTAACATTGTAGAGTTCTTCTTTTTTCAGCACTTCAAGAATTGGCACGCCTGCCATGCCCTGGGGTTCACCGTCGTCATCGGCTTTTTGAATCAGCGCACTTTTACCGATAATATAAGCACTGCAATTATGGTTGGCAGCTTTATGTTCTTTTTTAATTTCATCGATAAAATCCTTCGCTTCTTCTTCTGATACCGTCCGTTTTATATGGGTTATAAAACGGGATTTTTTAATAACAATCTCATTATTTGTATTTTTGCTGTTTATGTATTTTTGTTCCATAAAAACACCTCCATATTAGTTTATCACAGGACTGTAATGTAGTAGAATAGTATCGAGATGAATTGGAGGAGACACATATGAAAGTTGCGGTAGTCGCAGACTCGACGACTTATTTGCCTGAGCATATACTGCAGGCTCATGATATATATACAATCCCGCTGAATGTTATTATCGGCGATGATATTTATAAAGAAAATGAAATTGATTATACATGGTATTACGATAAGATGAAGGAACTGGATGAATTGCCGACGACCAGTCAGCCGTCTATCGGAGATTATATTCTTCTGCTTGAATCGCTCTACAGAGAGGGTTACACAGATGTGCTCAGCCTTCATCTGTCTGCTGAAATCAGCGGAACACATCAGAGTGCTCAAGCAGCTGCAGCCAGTGTAGATGGAATTAATGTCCACGTCGTAGATTCAGGCATTGCAGCAGCTCCGCTCGGCTTTATGGCGATGTATGCTGCACAAAATCTGAAGACAAAATCCATCGAAGAGATTATAGCGGATTTAGATCTTATGAAGAGTAAAGAGAATATGAATGCTTACTTTTTAGTCGATACATTGACGAACTTGCAAAAGGGCGGCCGTTTATCGAATGCTCAGGCAATGATCGGCGGACTGTTAAAAATTAAGCCGATACTTGAATTCCACGATGGAAAAATCGTGGCGATTGAGAAAATCCGCACTCAGAAAAAAGCACTGCAGAAAATCGAAGCACTGCTGCAAAGTGAGTTTGAACAGCACGATCAGAAATCATTAACCGTTTGCATTATTCATGCCAATGCAAAAGAATTTGGCGAGCAGATCAAAAAAGAATTTGAAGAGAAGTTTCAGGACATTACTTTTGTCCTGCAGGAATTCGGTCCGGTTGTCGGCACTCATGTCGGCGAAGGTGCCATTGGTATCGGTTATACGAACTATCCGGTAGATATTACAGGCTTATAATTTTATATATTTTAACCGCAGCTTATTTAAGCTGCGGTTTTTTTATTGGAGGGAATTTTATGATTTTAAATCACCATGCGAATGACATTATGTTTGAGACTGGTGTGAAAGACAGCTGCTGCAGACGCTGCGGCAACACAGACAAACAGCTGTTCTATACTTATTATTCTAAATACGATGCGCTTAACGTGACATACTGTCTGCACTGCATTGCCCTCGGGCGTTCGGATTCTGTGAATCCGCTCTATGGATATCAGACCCGTCGGCAAAAAGATAACATCTCATATCAGCTCGATTTTGAATTAAATGATGTCCAAAAACAGGCAAGTGACCGTCTGCTGCAAGCTGTAAAGAACCATCATAATCTGCTGCTCTATGCTGTCACTGGTGCGGGCAAAACTGAAATTACATTTGAAGGCATTAAATACGCCCGTGAAAACGGCTTAAATGTTGCATTTGTATCACCGAGAATTGATGTGGTGAAAGAAGTCTATTTAAGATTGAGCGATGCGTTTAAAAATACGCGGATAGATTTAATGTACAGCGGTGTTAAATCAGTATTTTCATATACTTTTACCGTCTGCACTGTTCATCAGCTTTTTAATTTCATCAATCACTACGATCTAATTATTATCGATGAGGTCGATGCGTTTCCTTTACCGGAAGAGCCGCTCCTTATGGAAACGATTAAACGTGCTGCGGCACATAACGGGTCCATTATTTTAATGACAGCTACGCCGACTGCGGATATGAAAGCTCTGGCTGGCAAAAATAATATCGTGACGATTGCAAGACGATATCACGGTCATGATCTCGCAATTCCATCAGTTATTTGGCACAACGCTGAAAAATATATAAAAAAAGATAAAATTCCGCCTAAATTAAATGTTCTGCTGGATCAAATTGTTGCAGCAGACCGAAAAGTGCTGGTCTTTTTCCCTGATATACAATTGATGGAGCAGTTAGCGGCAGTGCTTAAAAAGCAATATAAGCGTATCGATTCCGTATACAGCAAAGATCCAGCACGCTATGAAAAAGTGCAGCAAATGCGGGATGGAGAACTCGATATACTGCTGACGACGACCATTTTAGAACGCGGCGTCACATTTTTATATTTAGACGTCATCGTTGTGAATGCTCATGATTTCGACAGCGCTAGCCTGATTCAAATATGCGGGCGGGTTGGGCGAAAACCTAAAGATCCAACGGGCAGCATATGGCTGATGACTGATTTTAATACCGGCAGTATTCGCCAGACGATAAAAACCATTAAACAATTTAACAAAGGGATGACTGCGATATGAGATGTCTGTACTGTCATTCGGTCATTGCTGCTGAGCCGACACTTGTTTCACTATTTAAAAGAGATGAGCCTTTATGTTTAACCTGCCGGGAAAAACTGACTTTTAAATTTCCGGGCGAAAGATGCGGCCGCTGCCATCAGCTCGTTAATAAGAAAACTGAAGTATGCAGTGACTGCGAACTGCTGATAGGAGTTTATCCGCATATAAATAAAATATATACGGTGACCGACTATAATGAAGAAACGAAGATGCTGATGCACCGTTATAAGTTTGTAAAAGATTATGCGCTGGCTGAGGTGCTGGCACTCTTGTGCAGCTTTTCGTTTAAACCGTATCATGCTGTCGTGCCGATTCCCGTGTCGACAGTGCGCTTAAAAGAAAGAACTTATAATCAGACATCGGCAGTGCTCGATGTGCTGGGGATCAAATATGCCGAACTGCTTGGGACGAAGAAGTCGAAACGGCAGTCGGATTTAACGAGACATGAACGTCTGAACAGTGAAAATCCGTTTTATTTAAAAGAAAATGTTAGAGCGGATGATTTTTCGGGTATGAATATAGTCATCATCGATGATATTTATACAACAGGAACAACAGTCCATCAGGCAGCTGAGATTATCAGCACTTTAAATTTTCAGAATATTGATGTGTTAACGTTTTCAAAAACGCAGCACATTTGATATAATAAAGATAAGAACAAGGTATTATTAAGGAGGGCTCATCATGATTAGAGTTGAAATCAGAGGCGAAAACATTGAGGTAACAGATGCAATCCGCGAACATATCGAGGACAAGGTTGCAAAACTGGAACGTTACTTCAACGATGTTCCAAACACGCATGCACACGTAAATATCAAGGTACGTAATAACAAACGCGGTAAAGTTGAAATTACGATACCTATGAAAGATTTAACATTGCGTGCGGAAGAGGGACACGATGATCTTTATGCAGCAGTTGATTTAGTAATCGATAAGCTGGAAAGACAAATTCGCAAGCACAAAACTAAAATCAACCGCAAATTCAGAGAGAAAAACCCTGAAGCCGATTTCTTTAATGCATCAGCGTTTGAAAACGGTGAAAAAGAAGACAGTGGAAATGGCGATGACATTGCAATTTTCCGTTCTAAAGAATTCACATTAAAACCGATGGATTCAGAAGAAGCAGTACTGCAAATGAATATGCTCGGCCATGACTTCTTCGTCTTTAATGATAGAGAAACGGATGGTACAAGTATTGTTTACCGCCGCAAAGACGGTAAATACGGTTTAATTGAAACAAATTAATATGTGATTCACGAGCTCCTGACAGCGGTTTAGTCGCTTTCAGGGGCTTTTTAATGTTACATATTTTATTTTCCTTTATAATGGTGGTAAAATGTAATGATGTATAAACAGGTAATTTTTCATGAGGGAGAGAAAATCCATGGGTGTTTTGGATAAGATGTTCGACGGCAACAAAAGAGAACTGAAGGCGCTCCGTAAACAGGCGCAGAAAGTACTCGAGCTGTCGGCAGATATAGAAAAATTAAGCGATGATGAAATTAAAAATAAAACAGCAGAATTCAAAGAGAAATTAAGTGCAGCAGCAGACGATAGAAAACAGGAAGATAAATTGCTCGACGAGATATTGCCGGAAGCATTTGCAGTCGTTAGAGAAGCATCAAAGCGTACGCTCGGCATGGAGCCGTTCGAAGTACAAGTCATGGGCGGTATTGCACTGCATAAAGGCGATATTGCTGAAATGAAAACCGGTGAAGGTAAAACTCTGACAGCGACGATGCCCGTTTATTTAAACGCATTGACGCAAAAAGGTGTTCACGTAATTACGGTCAATGAGTATTTATCAGAAATACAAATGGCTGAACTGGAAGTGCTTTATAATTTCCTCGGCCTGACTGTCGGTTTAAACTTAAACGCTAAAAACAGCACGGAAAAACGTGCGGCGTTTGCAGCGGATATTACGTATACGACAAATAACGAACTCGGTTTCGATTATTTAAGAGATAACATGGTGACCTACAAACAGGACCGCGTGCTCCGCGGTTTAAACTTTGCCGTGATCGATGAAGTAGACTCCATTTTAATCGATGAAGCACGGACGCCTTTAATTATTTCAGGCAAGGCAAAAGACAGAGAAACGTATTATGTACAGGCGCATCAGTTTTCTAAAATGCTGAAAGAAGATGAAGACTACACATACGATATTAAAACAAGAAATATTCAGCTGAATGAATCCGGTATGGAGAAAGCTGAGAAATGGTTTAAGATCGATAACTTATACGATGTTAAACACGTCAGCCTGCTTCACCATATTAACCAGGCGCTGAAAGCGAACTTCTCAATGGAAAGAGATGTGGACTACGTCGTTGAAGATGAAGGAATTTTAATCGTCGACCAGTTTACCGGACGTACGATGAAAGGCCGCCGTTTTTCTGACGGCCTGCACCAGGCGATCGAAGCTAAAGAAGGCGTAGACATTCAAAATGAATCCCGCACGATGGCGTCGATTACTTTCCAGAACTTCTTCCGTCTCTTTAATAAACTGTCAGGTATGACAGGGACAGCGAAAACTGAAGAAGAAGAATTCATGAATATTTACAACATGCGGGTTACGCAAATTCCGACGAACAGACCGGTAGCGAGAATTGATAATACGGATAAAATTTACGCCGCAGAAGAAATTAAGCTGCGTGCAGTGGTCGAAGATGTAATCGAGCGCCACCGCAAAGGCCAGCCGATTTTAATCGGTACAGTGGCAGTTGAAACGAGTGAGCTGATTTCAAATCTGCTGAGAAAACACGGCATTCGACACAACGTATTGAACGCTAAAAATCACGGCCGTGAAGCGGAAATTATTAAAGAAGCCGGTAAAAAAGGCGCGGTAACCATCGCGACAAACATGGCCGGGCGCGGGACGGATATTAAACTCGGTGACGGCGTTAAGGAACTCGGCGGTTTAGCTGTGATTGGCACGGAGCGTCATGAATCACGACGTATCGACGATCAGCTCCGCGGGCGCTCCGGACGTCAGGGTGACGTCGGTGAAAGTACTTTCTACCTGTCACTGGAAGATGATTTGATGCGCCGTTTCGGTTCTGAAAGAATTCAGGCGATGATGGAACGCATGGGAATGAGCGAAGAAGAATTGACGAGTAAAATGATTTCACGCGGTGTGGAATCATCACAAAAACGTGTAGAAGGAAACAACTTCGACGCGCGTAAAAAACTGCTCGAATACGATGAAGTGCTGCGTAAACAGCGTGAAATTATTTACGGTGAACGCGATGAGATTATCGATCAGGATGATGTGTCGGATCTTTTAAATGATATGATCGAACGCTCAGTGCAGCGTACTGTAGACTTTTACGATCTCGATAATGAAGATGATATCGATTATGATCAGTACGTTAAAACACTGGTTGATATGTATCTGCCTGAAGAGGACATCAGCGCTGATGACATTAAAGGCAGAGATTCAAGCGAAATCTATGACACAGTTATCGGTAAAATTAAAGACCAGCTCGAGCAAAAAGAAGAGAAACTCGGCGAAGAGAAAATGCGTTTATTCGAACGTATGATGATGCTCCGTACGATGGACCAGAAATGGATCGAGCATATCGACAGCATGGATCAGCTGAGAACAGGTATTCATTTACGTTCTTACGGACAAATTAATCCCCTTCGCGAATACCAGAACGAAGGGATACAAATGTTTGAAAACATGCTTGTCAGCATCGAAGATGATACTGCGAAATTTGTAATAAAAACAAATGTCCGTACAGATGAAGAAATGAAACGTGAACAAGTCGTCGATAAAAAACAAATGCAGACAGGCGACGGCAAAGTGAAAGCTAAAAAACAGCCGGTTAAACGTCAGGTCAAAGTCGGCCGCAACGATCCGTGTCCTTGCGGCTCAGGCAAAAAATATAAAAATTGCCACGGACAATAAGTTAGGGGACAGAATATGGAATTAAGCGAAGTAAAAAACTTTATACAGCACTCGAGAGAAAAACTAAATGACTTCAGGGGGTCTCTTTGACTTAGAAGATAAAGAGACTCAAATTCAGGAAAATGAAGAATTGATGCTGGATCCGGACTTTTGGAATGACAGCGACAAAGCAAATGAAATAATCGCGGCAAATAACCACCTGAAGAAAATTGTAGATGGATTTAATACCCTGGAAGCAGCTGTAGATGATATTGAAACATCTCATGAACTGCTGCGTGAAGAATACGATGAAGAGCTGGCAGAAATATTGGAAGAATCGGTGAAAGAAACTTCGGACAATATAGAAGCGTACGAATTAAATCTGCTCTTAAACGGTGAGCACGATCAGCTGGATGCTATGCTGGAACTGCACCCCGGCGCCGGCGGAACAGAATCTCAGGATTGGGCGGAGATGCTCTTAAGAATGTATCAGCGCTATAGTGAATCCGAAGGATTTAAAGTTGATACACTTGATTACCAAAGCGGTGACGAAGCTGGTGTGAAAAGCGTGTCTTTATCGATAAAAGGACCGAATGCCTACGGTTTATTAAAAGCCGAAAAAGGTGTTCACAGACTGGTTAGAATTTCGCCGTTTGACTCGTCAGGCCGTCGTCACACATCTTTTGTGTCCTGTGAAGTGACACCGCAGTTTAAAAATACGGACATAAAAATTGAAATCAATGCGGATGATATTAAAATTGATACTTACCGCTCGAGCGGGGCAGGCGGACAGCACGTTAATACGACGGACTCAGCTGTACGAATTACGCACCAGCCGACAGGCGTCGTGGTAACGTGTCAAAATGAACGGTCACAAATCAAAAACCGCGAACAGGCAATGCAAATGTTAAAAGCAAAACTTTATCAGCGTAAACTTGAAGAACAGCGTGCAGAAATTGACAATATAAAAGGTGAACAAAAAGAAATTGGCTGGGGCAGTCAAATACGCAGCTATGTATTCCACCCGTATTCTATGGTAAAAGACCACAGAACAAATTACGAAGTCGGCAATACTGACAAAGTCATGGACGGTGACTTATCACCATTTATTCACGCCTATCTGCGCTGGAGTATGTAAAATGTGGAGGTCATGGATCAATGAAAAAAATACTGCTTAGTGCAAGTTTTGGCTTAGTACTTTTACTCGGCGCATGCGGTTCAGGTGAAGAAACAGGCAGCGAAGGCGCCTCAACTGCTGATGGTGAAGCGGTATACCGCGCCGCCTCATGTTTCAGTTGTCACGGTGCTGATTTAGAAGGTGCATCAGGACCCGATTTAACAGAAGTCGGTGCGAGATTATCAGAAGATGAAATCCGCACGACAATCGAGGACGGTACAGATGTAATGCCGGGCGGACTGGTAGAAGATCCGGCAGAACTTGATGCACTGGTTGAATGGCTGGCAGGAAAAGAATAAATTAATAATTATGATCACGGTAAGTTATTTTAACTGCCGTGATTTTTTTATGAGTCAATATGGGTAAAATAAATAACTATATGGTGTTTGGGGGTTTATCGTGTAAGAAGTGTGAAGAAGATAATGGGATTGTAAACTTTAGATGTATAGATTTCTATTAAATTTCTTTTATATTACAAGTATATTACAAAGCGTTTTTCTCCATTTTAGTATGATATAGTTTTATTCGTACCGTAATAGATATATCGAGCGGAGATATTCAGACAAAATACATATAAAACATATAAACAAATTATTCAGTAGGAGGCAATTCACTTTATGAAAAAGACAGTAGTATCTGTAGCAACGTTAACAGCAATCACAGGTGTAGCAGCAACAGCGGTTTCAGCAGATGAGTATACAATATCAAGCGGAGATACTTTATGGGGGATAGCTAATGAAGTTGGTACATCAGTTGCAGATTTAAAAACTGATAACAAACTTTCAAGTGATGTCATTTTCCCTGGGGATGTATTAACAGTTAACCCGGAAGAAGCTGAAAAGGACGCTGAAGTTGAAGCGGCACCTGCTCCTGCAAATGATGAAAAATCTACATACATAGTAAAACCTGGAGATACACTTTCTGAAATCGGAGAGGCTTTATCTTTAGATTACAATGAAATCATGAAATTAAATAACTTATCTTCAGACCTGATCTTTGCAGGTCAAGAACTGACTTTAGACGGATCAACGATTGTAGCAGTTGAAGAATCTGCAGAAACACCTGTTGTTGAAGAAGTAGAAGAAGCTGAAGAAGTCGAAGTTGTAGAAGAAGTTGCAGAAACTGAATCGGCTGAAGAGCCTGCAGTTGAAGAAGTACAAGCAGCAGAAACTGCACCGGCAGAAGAAGTCGAAGTTGCAGCACCAGCTGTAGAAGAAGCAGAAACTGAAGTTGTTGAAGAAGTACAAGAACCATCAGCTGAAGAAATTGCAGCTCAAGAAGAAGCTGAAGCACAAGCGGCGGCTGAAGCTCAAGCAGTAGAAGCAGCTGAAGCTCAAGCACAAGCAGCAGCGGAACAAAAAGCACAAGAAGAAGCTGAAGCTCAAGCACAAGCAGCAGCGGAACAAAAAGCACAAGAAGAGGCTGAAGCTCAAGCACAAGCAGCAGCTGAACAAAAAGCACAAGAAGAAGCTGAAGCTCAAGCACAAGCAGCAGCTGAACAAAAAGCACAAGAAGAAGCTGAAGCTCAAGCAGCAGCTGAACAAAAAGCACAAGAAGAAGCTGAAGCTCAAGCACAAGCAGCAGCGGAACAAAAAGCACAAGAAGAAGCTGAAGCTCAAGCAGCAGCTGAACAGAGAGCAGCAGAGCAAAGAGCTGCTGAACAAAGAGCGCAAGAAGAAGCTGAAGCTCAAGCAGCAGCTGAGGAAGCTGAACAGGCACAACCTGCAGCAGCAACGCCGGTTTCTAGTGCAAGCAACGGAACTAACTACTATACATGGGGCAGCTGTGCTTGGTACGTATTCGAAAAACGCTCTTCAATGGGCATGAGTGTTGGAAATGGCTGGGGAGATGCTAAAAGCTGGGCTTCAAATGCGCAGGCAGCAGGCTACTCAGTGAACAATACACCATCTGTAGGATCAATTATGCAAGCACCAGCTTACACTAATGGTTCATATGGACAAGGTCACGTTGCAATTGTAGAACGTGTTAATGGTGACGGATCAATCTTAGTTTCAGAAATGCAATTCGGTGGCGGACTTGGAGATAAGAGCACTAGAACAATCAGTGCTTCAAACGTATCAAGCCATAACTTTATCCACTAAAATACATTATTCATAAATCAGCGGGAATCCAGTCTATGCTATATAGATTTGGTTCCCGCTATTTGTATATACAAGATTAAATTTTATAAAATAGGATATTAATATATAAAATACAGTGTCATTCAAAGTGATTTGACTGACAGTGTGAGGGCAAATCAGCAAAAACTTACGATAAAAGGCCTCACAACATTCGACAGTGTCATTCAAAGTGATTTGACTGACAGTGTGAGGGCAAATCAGCAAAAACTTACGATAAAAGGCCTCACAACATCCGACAGTGTCATTCAAAGTGATTTGACTGACAGTGTGACGCCAAATCCAAAAAAAACACACGATAAAAGGACTCATAACATCCGACACTGTCATTCAAAGTGATTTGACTGACAGTGTGAGGACAATCCAACAAAAACACACAACTATATCATCTAATATTAGGAGGTTCTCTGCATGAAAATCATTTCCCAGGATCATAACACAGCTGTTTCAATCACTTCTTTGATTATTCTTGGTTTTTTGAACTTAATTACATTTAAGAAGATAAAAAAGCTCGATAAGAAAGTGAAGGAAATGCATGAGCAATGGAAAAAAGACAGACAGAGTGATAATCACAAAATCTGACCGGTATTTATCAGGAAAATGTTCAGCTGACCGAACAGTTTAGTGAATCTAACATTCCGGTATTCGAGCATCCCGACAACCACAGCAAAGTAACCAGCGGCTGTCCCAATTCTCAGCCGCTCACGTATTCTTCACATTTTCTTAACTTGCATCAGCGGTACTTTTATAACCGGTATGTTAAAATGATTAAAATGATATTAGAGGGATAGTGTTTTGAATGACGGGAAAAAAGCTTATTGGGACGGTAATTTTTATCGCGTTCTTTCTGCTCGTCGGTGTGAGTATCGGTGCGGTGATTAATGTGTCGGATGATCAGATGAGAGAGCAGAGTCTTGAAACGCTGCAGAGTTCTGAAGGGCGTGATAATCATCATGCCGTGGGGCTGAATTTACTTGATACGGGTTCGAATGCGGTGATTAACAGTGAGCAGCCGCTGAATGATATTATAAAAGATAATGAAGTGACAGTCGTGAATTTTTTCGCTTCCTGGTGTGAGCCGTGTAAGCGGGAAACACCGGAATTGAATGAGTATGCTCAGGATACTGCGGGTGAGGGTGTTCAAGTCGTCGGGGTAAATATTGATGACAGTGTTCAAAATCGCGATGAGTTTCTAGAAACATATGACGTGCAGTATCCAGTGTATGAACTGACTGATGAGGCAGAAATGACTGAAACGTTTAAAATCAGCTTGATGCCGACGACTTTCTTCGTAGATTCATCTGGTGAAGTCGTTCGTGCGTATATCGGGGAAATCAGTCCGGAATTGATTACGAATTATATCAATTATGTAAAGGAGCGTCAGTAAATGGGAGTACACCAATATTTTAAAAGTTTAAATGATCTTGAAAAACTTGTGAGATGTCCAGGCAAGTTTAAGTATCAGGAACATAATGTTGCGGCACATTCGTTTAAGGTGACTAAGATTGCTCAATATCTTGGAACTGTTGAGGAGCATAAGGGAAATGAAGTGGACTGGCGTTCGCTCTATGAAAAGGCGCTCAACCACGATTATCCTGAAATCTTCACAGGGGATATTAAAACGCCGGTAAAATATGCGTCTCTTGAACTAAATACGCTCTTTTTAGAAGTGGAAGAGACGATGACGACGAAATTTATTGAGGCAGAGTTCCCGCCGGAATATCAGCAGATTTACAAGGAACGTTTAAAAGAAGGCAAGGACAGTACACTTGAAGGTCAAATTCTTTCAGTTGCTGATAAAATTGACCTGCTGTACGAATCTTTTGGCGAAATTCAAAAGCGTAATCCCGAACCGTTGTTTTTCGAAATATACGAAGAGTCGCTCGCAACGATTAAAAGATTTGATCACCTGCTTTCTGTGCAGGACTTTTTAGAAAATATTTTAACTGAAATGCTGAAAGAGCGTTTTATCCCGAAAGATGAACTTTTTGAAATAACGAATTCTATATTGAACAGAGAGTAAGCCTATGGATTTATATTGGTACATGATGGCAATGGTCGTTCCCGCAACGACTGTTATAGTGTTTACAAGGCTGACGCGCAATAAATACGTCGGGGTGATGCTGACCTTCGTCGTTTTTGGCGCTTCAATTTACAGGGGTTTTTATCCTACTGAATGGGTCATTTACATAGATTCGGCGTCGATTTTTGTCGGTTATATAATAGTAGAAATTTTTGAGCTTGATAATTTTAATAGTGAAGATGAAGAGTAGAAATGACCGAACAAATGTTTGTTATTTCTGCTCTTTATTTGTTAAAATAGTATAGATTAATAATTGGAGGCGAAACAATGGCAGATTTTGATTTAGTTTCTAAATTCGAGCCGGCTGGAGACCAGCCTCAAGCGATTGAAGAACTTGTAGAACAAATCAGTTCCGGACAGCGGCACCAGACTTTGCTGGGTGCAACGGGGACTGGTAAAACATATACGATGAGCCAGGTGATACAGAGAATCGGCAAGCCGACTCTAATTATCGCGCATAACAAAACTTTAGCAGGGCAATTATACAGTGAATTTAAAGAGTTTTTCCCAAATAACAGAGTGGAGTATTTCGTCAGTTACTACGATTATTTCCAGCCGGAGGCATATGTGCCGAGCACCGATACTTTTATCGAAAAAGATGCATCGATCAACGATGAAATTGATCAGCTGCGTCACTCGGCAACAAGTGCCTTATTTGAAGGTGATGATGTTATTGTTATCGCATCTGTCAGCTGTATTTACGGTTTGGGTAATCCGGATGAATATCGAGATATGGTCGTCAGTATCCGTACAGGTATGGAACTCGACAGAAATCAGTTTTTACGTAAACTCGTCGATGTTCAATATTCGAGAAACGATATTGATTTTAAACGCGGGACGTTCAGAGTACGCGGGGATATTGTAGAAGTATTTCCAGCATCCCGGGACGAACAGTGTATTCGGGTAGAGTTTTTCGGCGATGAAATCGACCGCATTCGAGAAATTGATTATTTAACTGGTGAAGTGCTGGTTGAACGGGAACACATGGCAATTTTCCCGGCATCCCACTTCGTTACGCGCGAAGAAAAAATGAAAGTTGCGATTGAACGTATAGAAAAAGAACTGGAAGAACAGCTGAAGAAATTCCGTGCAGAAGATAAATTGCTGGAAGCTCAGCGTCTTGAACAAAGAACGAACTACGATTTGGAAATGATGCGTGAAATGGGCTTCTGTTCAGGAATTGAGAACTATTCGGTGCATACTACGCTGCGCGATCCGGGCTCAACACCATATACGCTGATCGACTACTTTAAAGATTTTCTGATTATGATCGATGAATCTCATGTTACCGTACCGCAAATCAGGGGAATGTATAACGGTGACAAGGCGCGTAAACAAGTGCTTGTCGATCACGGTTTCAGGCTGCCGAGTGCGCTCGATAACAGACCGCTGATGTTTTCTGAATTTGAAGAAAAAGCAGAGCAGCTGCTCTATGTTTCAGCCACGCCGGGACCCTATGAAATTGAACATACAGAAAAAATGGTCGAACAGATTATACGGCCGACCGGCTTGCTCGATCCGACGATCGATGTCAGACCGTCCGAACATCAAATTGATGATTTAATGGAAGAAATTCATGCGAGAATTGAGAAAAATGAACGCGTCCTAATTACAACGCTGACTAAAAAAATGTCTGAAGACTTAACAACGTACTTAAAAGAAGCTGGTATCAAAGTTCAGTACCTTCATTCCGAAGTTAAAACCCTGGAAAGAATTGAAATTTTAAGAGAGCTTCGCATAGGGACTTACGATGTGCTTGTTGGTATTAACTTACTCCGTGAAGGGCTGGACATACCAGAAGTATCACTGGTTACCATTTTAGATGCGGATAAGGAAGGCTTCCTCCGCTCAAACCGCGCACTCGTACAGACGATTGGCCGTGCTGCGAGAAACAGCAACGGCCACGTGATCATGTACGCCGATAAAATTACGGATTCCATGCAGTATGCACTGGATGAAACGGCGCGCCGCCGTGAAACGCAAATTGCGTTTAATGAAAAACACAATATAATACCGACGACGATTAATAAAGAAATACGCGACGTTATCAGTGCGCATATCGATGTAAAAGAAGATACGAAAACAGAGAAGAAATCAGTTACGAAGAAACTTTCGAAATCAGAAAGAGAAAAATTGCTTGAGAAACTTGAAAAAGAAATGAAAGAAGCTGCGAAAGACCTCGATTTTGAAACAGCTTCCGAATTAAGAGATGCAATATTTGAGATTCAGGCAGAAGGGTGAGTAACATGAAAAATCCATTCATCAGTATTAGAGGGGCAAGAGAAAATAACTTAAAAGGTATTAATATTGATATACCGAGAGACCAGCTCGTCGTCATGACGGGCTTATCGGGGTCCGGTAAATCGTCTCTGGCTTTCGACACGATTTACGCCGAGGGGCAAAGACGCTATGTCGAGTCGCTAAGCTCGTATGCCCGTCAGTTTTTAGGACAAATGTCCAAACCGGATGTCGATGCAATTGAAGGTTTATCGCCTGCAATATCGATTGATCAGAAGACGACCAGCAATAATCCGAGGTCGACAGTTTCGACGATTACGGAAATTTATGATTACTTAAGATTGCTGTATGCGAGAGCAGGTACACCGTATTGTCCAATTCATAATATTGAAATCTCTTCACAAACGATTGAAGAGATGACAGATATTATTATGCAGCAGCCGGAACGGACACGTATTCAGATTTTTGCACCGCTGATGCGCGGCAAGAAAGGCGAGCATAAGAAATTAATTTCTGATTTAAGCAAGGAAGGTTATGCCCGCGTTATCGTGGACGGCGAAATGTATGATATCGAAGAAGCGCCTGAACTCAGCAAAAGTAAAAAGCATGATATCGATGTCGTCATTGACCGTTTAGCTGTCAGAGAAGGCATTGAATCCCGTCTCAGCGACTCGCTTCAGGTGGCCTTGGAAAAATCAGGCGGTAATGTAACGGTGAATGTCATCGACGGTGAGGATTTGCATTTTTCAGAACACTTCTCTTGTCCTGAATGCGGCTTTACTATTTCTGAACTTGAACCGCGCCTATTTTCATTTAACGCACCATACGGCGCCTGCACAGAATGCGACGGACTCGGCATGAAGATGTCAGTCGATGAAAATCTCGTCGTGCCGGACCAGACTTTATCATTAGAGGACGGTGCAGTAGTGACTTGGCAGCCGATCAGTTCGACTTATTATAATCAACTGTTAACACAGGCTGCGGATTATTTTAATATCGATATGACTGTGCCCTTTAAAGACCTGACTAAAAAAGAAAAGAATATTATTTTTAACGGCAGCAAAGATGAAATTACCTTTAAATTCACTCAGGATAATGGTGTCGTCAGAGAACGTAAAATGGCCTTTGAAGGCGTGCTGAAAAATATTGAGAGACGCTACAATGAAAGCCCGTCTGAATATACGAGAAATGTCATGAGTCAGTACATGAGAGAAAGCGTCTGCAAGCGCTGTGACGGCTATCGTCTAAACGATGAAGCGCTCGCAGTTAAAGTGAACGGGACGCATATTGGACAAATCGTTGGAAGGTCAGTTAAAGACGGCATCGACTTTTTCGACAACATTTCATTATCGGCTCAAAATGAAGAAATTGCCGAACCGATTTTGAAAGAAATCGACAGCCGCCTGTCATTCCTCCGGAATGTCGGCCTAGATTATTTAACGCTGAACAGAAAGAGCGGGACTTTATCCGGCGGTGAAGCCCAGCGTATCCGTCTGGCAACACAGATCGGTTCCCGTTTAAGCGGTGTACTATATATTCTTGATGAGCCGTCAATCGGCCTGCATCAGCGGGATAATGACAGACTGATCAGTACGCTGAAAGAGATGAGAGAACTCGGCAATACGCTGATTGTCGTCGAACACGATGAAGATACTATGCTCGCCAGTGATTATTTAGTCGATATCGGACCGGGGGCCGGTGAGCACGGCGGTGAGGTCGTCTCCAGCGGTACCCCTGAAGAAGTGATGAGAGATAAAAATTCGATTACAGGACAGTATTTAAGCGGCAGAAGAGAAATACCGCTGCCTGAAAACTATCGTAAACCGGACAAGAAAAAGGTCTTTAAAATTAAAGGTGCCAGAGAAAACAACCTTAAAAATATCGATGTCAACATTCCGCTCGGCATTCTGAATGTGGTGACGGGTGTATCAGGCTCAGGCAAGAGTACTTTAATCAATGAGATATTATATAAGAGCCTGCATCATCAACTGTATAAAACGAAAGAAGTGCCGGGGGCACACGATAAGGTTGAAGGCATTGAGCATATCGATAAAATTATCGATATCGACCAGTCGCCGATTGGCCGGACACCGCGAAGCAACCCTGCAACTTATACCGGTGTTTTTGATAATGTCAGAGATGTTTTCGCTCAGACTAATGAAGCGAAAGTACGCGGCTACTCTAAAGGCCGATTCAGCTTTAACGTTAAGGGCGGACGCTGTGAAGCATGTAAAGGCGACGGTATTCTCCGTATAGAGATGCACTTTTTACCGGATGTTTTCGTTCCATGTGAAGTGTGTCACGGCAAACGATACAATAGAGAAACGCTGGAAGTTAAGTATAAAGATAAAAATATTGCAGATGTCCTGCAAATGACAGTGGAAGAAGCATATTACTTCTTTGAAAATCTGCCTAAAATTAAACGTAAAATTAAAACCCTGGTAGACGTCGGTTTAGGTTATGTTCGTCTCGGCCAGCCGGCGACCACTTTATCCGGCGGTGAAGCCCAGCGTGTAAAACTGGCAAGTGAACTGCACAGACGTTCGAACGGCAAGACGCTTTATATTCTGGATGAACCGACGACAGGTCTTCATTCCGAAGATATTAAAAATCTGATCGGGGTAATACAGCGTCTGGTCGATCAGAATGATACAGTTGTCATTATTGAACACAACCTCGATGTGATTAAAGTCGCAGATAATATTATTGATCTCGGTCCTGAAGGCGGTGAAGGTGGCGGAAACATCCTCGTAAGTGGTACAGTAGAAGATGTAATCGCCAATGAAAACAGCTATACAGGACAGCATCTTAAAAAGTGGTTAAACAGAAACCATTAGGAGGGAATTTTAGTGGAAAGTAAAGAACGTATTTTAAAAATGCTTGAAGACGGAAAGATATCTTCTGAAGAAGCAATTGAACTGATGTCAGCATTGAATGATAAAAATAGTCAAAATACAGAACAGTCTCAGCAGCGCACAGGTCAGAACGACGGGGAAGATACTTCATCCGGCGGTCTGTTCAGCGACTATGTGGGACAGTTTGTCGATGAGTTTAATAAATACGTCAACAAAGACAAAGTCAATGATACGTATACGAATGTCAAAAGTAAATTAGGCAGTCAGCGTCAGGCGAAACAAGTGTTTGACGGTCTTGAAAAAGCATTCGATTCTGTCGGCTCATCGTTTGATTCCGTATTTTCACAAGGTCCTAAAAATCGTTTAATCGAAACAGTAGATGAACCGTTTAACAGTATCTCTGTAGATATTGCAAACGGCAACATAGAGCTGAAGGCGGCAGAGCGTACAAATGTAGTTAAATTTGAAGTCACGCCATTTTACAGAAAACTGGATACGAAAAAAAATTACTTCCAGGACATTATCTGCGATGTGAAAAATGATGAACTCGTCATTGTTTCTGATGTGAAATCAGCACGGGTCAACGTTGTGATTGAAGTGACGGAAGAAACATTGCGCCGCATTATTTTATCTACGTCGAACGGCAACGTTAAAATTGCAGACAAATCGTTCACAGATGTTACTGTAGATCTTTTAAACGGTGATATTGATCTCGACAGAATTACAGCGAAAAATGCTTTTGTCCGTACATCAAGAGGGAATGTTAAAGTAACTGAAGGACAATATAAAGGCATCGAAATTGTTTCTATGCTGGGGACGATTATGACAGATAATCTGGATGCGAAATCAATCGATATTTCATCCAACGGCTCTGTTAATATTGCCCTGAAGAGTGAAACGGAAGAAGCGACGATTAATTCCAACATGGGCAGCATTAACCTCAGCGTGCCTCAAGGCAGAGAATTAGAAGGACGTTTATCGACTGTACTTGGACAGATTAACTATCCGCCGGAACTGGATGCGCGCTATATGAAGCAGCAGGATATCGGCTTTAAAGAATTGATGCTCGTTAACAATACAGACGAGCCGGGCATGTTTTTAGAAGTCGGCACTAAAGTCGGCAGCGTAACATTGCACCGCAGTTAAAAACACAGAATAAAAGTAAGGGGCTGGCGTTCGCCAGCCCATTTTTTGCTATAATAAAAATAACATTAAAATACAATACATAGCTGGCTGGAGGTGCATCGATGCTATTAGTGAAAGATTTAGTTGAAGAGTTCAACTTAAAAATATGGGGCGGCAACACCGGTTTGGAGAATGAGATCCCAAGTTTTGATTTATCGAGGCCGGGTCTTGAGATTGCCGGTTATTTCTCCCACTATTCATCCGACCGCGTACAGATTTTAGGTATGACGGAAATATCTTTTTTTGAGCGCGTTTTGTCAGATCAGGAAAGGGAAGATCGCTCCAAGCGCTTGTGCAGAAAAGAAACACCCTGCATTATCGTCACGCGCAGTCTGCAGCCGCCGCTTGAATTAATGGAAGCGTGCAACCAGACGAATACTGCACTGTTAATTACCGAAGATAATACGACTAATTTTACGAGCCGGATTACAACATACTTAGAAAAAGAACTGGCACCGGAAACAAATATGCACGGTGTACTGGTGGATGTCTACGGCATCGGTGTGCTGATTACCGGAGAAAGTGGCATCGGTAAAAGTGAAACGGCACTGGAACTTGTTAAAAATGGTCACAGACTGGTTGCGGATGATAACGTTGAAATTAAAGAAGTGACGAAAAATGTTCTGATGGGATCGGCGCCTGAGCTGATCCAGCATCTGCTTGAAATTCGCGGACTCGGTATTATAAATGTAATGACGCTATTTGGTGCGGGATGTATCCTGACCGAAAAACGGGTCATGCTGAATGTTCATCTGGAAAATTGGACGGATAACAATACCTATGACCGGCTGGGGCTGGAAGATAAAAAGATTAAAATTTTAAATTCCGAAGTGACCAAAAAAGTGATTCCGATTCGACCGGGGCGGAGTCTCGCCGGCATTATTGAAGTCGCTGCCATGAATCACCGTCTGAATCAAATGGGACACAATGCAGCTGTGGAATTTAACGACCGCTTAAATGAAAAGATTAAAAACAACGGAGGGCGCTCAACATGATTTTAAACGCCGCAATTGATCCGATTGCTATTTCGCTCGGACCTGTATCGATTCACTGGTACGGAGTTATCATCTTAGCGGGTATGTTGCTCGGTTATTTTCTTGCAAACAGAGAAACGATAAAAAAAGGCTTGCCCGATGATTTATTTATGGATTTAATGATGTATATCATTATTTTCTCGCTCATAGGCGCAAGACTGTATTATGTCTTCTTTAATCTTGATTATTATTTCTTTAATCCCTTAGATATTATAAAAGTATGGGAAGGCGGCATGGCGATACACGGCGGTTTAATCGGCGGTTTTCTCGCTGGGCTAATCTATACGAAAAAGAAAGGCTACAGCTTTTTCCAAATAGCAGATATTGCTGCACCGAGTATTTTACTCGGCCAGGCTATCGGCCGCTGGGGTAACTTTATTAACCAGGAAGCGCACGGCGGTCCGGTCTCGCGCGACTTTTTAGAGAATCTAATGATCCCCGACTTTATTATTAATCATATGAACATCGACGGAACATATTATCATCCGACATTTTTATATGAATCAATCTGGAGTATTATCGGTGTTGTGATTCTATTTTTAATCCGGGCAAAATTACCGCTCGGCCACACGATACTCGTTTATTTGATATACTATTCAGTCGGCCGTTTCTTTATCGAAGGAATGCGCACGGACAGCTTGATGATGTTCGATATGTTCAGAACAGCTCAGGTCATTTCTGTCATTATGATTATCGGTGCAATCATCATTATGATTTACCGTCAGAAAAATTACGACCTGCCGAAGTACGGAGACATTCACGGTAATTTCGCAGCTGTAAACAAGCCGGTTAAACCAGCGAGAAAAACATCCGTGCCGGTGAATAAGAAGAAAAAAAGGAAGAAGTAGTATGAGAAACTTAACCCGTCATACGGGCTTTAAAATTAATCCGCTGTGGCATTTATACCGTACAGTCTCGCTGTTTAAAGTGGCGAAGAACTTTATCGTTATAGAAATCGGACGCTTTTTGCCGTCTACACAGCTGAAACATAAATTATATAAAAAAGGGCTGAAGATCAAGCTCGGCGAAAACGTGTCATTCGCTTATAAAGCCATGCCCGATTTAATGTTTCCGGAATTAATTTCAATCGGTGAAAATTCAATTGTCGGCTATAACGCGACGATATTGACACACGAATATTTAACCGATGAATACAGAATCGGCAGAGTAGATATCGGAGACCATACGATGATTGGTGCCAACGTGACAGTGCTGCCGGGTGTTAAAATCGGCAGCAGTGTTAAAATCGGCGCCGGAACTGTCGTTTCAAAAGATGTGCCCGATCACTCACTCGCATACGGCAATCCGATGATTATAAGGGAGAGAACAGAATGAATAACAATAAAGTAATCTCTCTCAATCAAAACGGAGAGCATTACTACAAACAAGGTATTAAAAAACGCCAGCAGAATAATAAAAAAGAGGCACTCAATCTGCTGAAAAAAGCACACGATAAAAACCCTGATAACTTAGATTATCTGACAGAATATGTATACGTTCTGGCTGAAAACGGCTTAGGCAATGAAGCGGAACATATTATAATTGAGCAATTTGTTAAAGACGGATACGATATCGAATACTTTTATATTTTAAGCCAGATTAATATAATTAAGCACGATGCCAACAAGGCATTCTTATACGGTGTGCAGTACTCAAATCACCATCCGGATTCAGACTATGACTCAACGCTCGAAGAAATGTTCGATGTTGAAATCGACGATGAGAAAGAACTTGAAAAAGAAGCGGAGCGGTTTATCGGCCAGCAGATTTTCCAGCATTTATTCATGAATGCCAAGGTGGACGATTCATTGGCTTATCTCGACTCACTGCCTGTGGAAATACAGGAAGAGAGCGAGTTTAGAAATTTAAAAGCTATGGCTTACTTGTTTTTAAACCGGTTTGATGAAGCAGAAGTGCTTCTTGAAAAACTTTTAGAAGACGATCAGACAGATATGCACGCACTCAGCCACATGACGCTTTTGCATTATCATAACGACAAGATTGATGAATATGAAGCGTATTTAAAAAAACTTGAAGTTGTCGAGCCGCTTGATGATGACGCCCGATTTAAAGTCGGCCTGGTGCTGAATTTCCTGCAGAAATACGAGCATGCTTATAAGCTCTTATTCCCGCTGTATAAAAGACAGAAAATCGTCAACTTCCAGCTGCTTCATGCACTCAGTTTTTCAAGTTTCCATATCGGCAAGACGGAAGAATCTAAAATATATTGGGCGCGTATGCAGAATTTTAATCCGATTGATGAAAAATACAGTCCTTGGAGTAAACAGCAGGCTGCAGATAAAATATCAGCTATAGAAAGTTATTATTTATACGATAACGATCAGCATAAGCGGCTGTTAGGTTTATTTTTAATCAGTAAAGTAGAACCGAGAGAAGCAATTATCGGTCTGCCGCTCTGGGACCATATCGAAACGATGGATGATTATGAAAAGCTCTATGTGACATTTTTATTCCAGGGTTTGAAACTTGTCAGGCTCGGACGCATGCACATCGGTCTGCAGCTCTTGTACGATTTATCGTTTAAAGATGAAGAAACGCTGTTGATGTGGATTAACGTCTTTCATGATTTATATGAAAAATATAAAGAGTTCGATGATGTGGAAACATATGCAGCAGCTGCATTGTACTTATATCCGGCTGACCGCAAGCTGACGAAAAAAAGCTTGTCTGAAATGTTTAACACAACAATATACAGACTGAACAAAGCGATTGATAAAATTAAGCAGATATAATGATTTAAATGGCGGAAGCCTATATAATTATATGTAGCAATTTTTAAAGGAGAACGATTATGGATAGCAGAACAATATATGATGTAGTAATAATCGGTGCAGGCCCAGCAGGCATGACAGCAGCTGTTTACGCATCCCGTGCCGAGTTGAAAACAGTAATGCTGGAACGCGGTGTGCCCGGCGGGCAAATGGCCAATACAGAAGAAGTAGAAAATTTCCCTGGTTTCGTAATGACAACAGGGCCGGAATTATCGTCTAAAATGTTCGAACACGCACAGACTTTCGGTGCCGAATATAAATATGGCGACATTAAAAGTGTTGAAGTAGATGGCGATATTAAAATTCTAAAAACATCTTCAGAAGAAATCCATACGAAGAGCGTTATTATTGCAACAGGTGCAGAGTACAAAACAATTGGCGTACCAGGTGAAGACTTGCTTCGCGGACGCGGTGTAAGTTATTGCGCTGTATGTGACGGCGCCTTCTTCAAAGAGCGCGAACTTGTCGTTATCGGGGGCGGAGACTCAGCAGTTGAAGAAGGGGTGTTCCTGACTAAATATGCGAGCAAGGTTACGATTGTTCACCGCCGCGATGAGCTGAGAGCTCAAAAGATTTTACAGGACCGCGCGTTTAAAAACGATAAAATTGAATTTATCTGGGACACTGAGCTGCAGACGATTAACGGAGACAGCAGAGTAGAATCCGTTACACTGAAAAATAAAAACACAGGTGAAACGTACGATTACAAAGCAGACGGTGTATTTATTTATATCGGTATGCTGCCGTTAACTTCACCGTTCGAAGACCTAGGTATTCTGAATGAAAATGGTTATATTGTAACAAATGAGGAAATGGAAACAGACATTCCAGGTATTTTTGCTGCAGGTGATGTCAGAGAGAAATCACTGCGTCAAATTGTTACAGCAACAGGCGACGGCAGTCTTGCTGCACAAAACGCTCAGGGCTATTTAGAAAAACTTGAAGATAATGAGTAAATAAATATGAATTATCCCCCGTCAGGGGGTTTTTTCATAGCTTTATCCGTTATAATATAAGTGAATGTCTATTTATGAAAACAAGTAAACTTGAGGGTGTGGCTTTATGAAGAATTTAATCATAATAACAGGTATGAGCGGATCAGGAAAATCTGTTGCACTGGAAGCAATCGAAGATACGGGGTTTTTCTGTATCGATAATCTGCCTCCGATTCTTATTCCGAAAGTCGTTGAGCTGATGGAGACTACCGACGGTAAAATGAGCAAAGTGGCTTTGGGCATCGATTTACGCGGTAAAGAATTTTTTGATGATTTAATTAAAAAGCTGCAGGCTGTGCTGGATAACGAAGATATTATGCTGAGAATATTATTTTTAGATACGGATAATGAAAGACTGGTCAGCCGCTATAAAGAAACCCGGCGCTTCCACCCGTTAAATGAAGGGGTATCAGTGCTCGAGGCAATTAAGAAAGAACGTGAACTGCTCGATGATTTAAAAGGCCGCGCCTCTGTCATTATCGATACGACAGACCTGTCGCCAAAAGAACTGAGAGAAAGAATTTTTTCTTTATACAGCGGCGGACGTGAAGAGTATTTTGCAATTAACGTCATGAGCTTCGGTTTTAAGCATGGTATACCCATCGATGCTGATTTAATGTTCGATGTGCGTTTTTTACCGAATCCATTTTATATTCCGGAGTATCGTTCTTTAACAGGACTCGATAATGAAGTTTACGATTATGTCATGAAATGGCAAGATACAGATACGTTTTATGAGAAGCTTTTTGATATGATTAAATATTTAATCCCTCAATATATAAAAGAAGGCAAATCCCAGCTGACAATCGCCATCGGCTGTACAGGCGGCCAGCACCGGTCGGTAGCATTGACAGAACGTCTCGGAGCAGATTTGAAAAATATCTTTTCATTTACAGTCAATACGACTCACCGCGATGCTATGATAGAAGGCACTGTGCATGAAAAAAATTAAAGTTGCGATGATCGGCGGCGGTACCGGTCTGGCTGTTTTATCACGCGGTTTAAAAACATATCCAGTAGACATTTCTGCGATTGTATCTGTTGCAGATGACGGCGGTTCTACGGGAATTATCCGCGATCAGATCGATATGCCGGCACCCGGAGATATTAGAAACGTCATGTCCGCATTAAGCGAAGTGGAAAACCAGCTCGATCATTTATTCAGCTACCGTTTTAAAAAAGATGAAATTTCTGGACACTCGCTCGGCAACTTAATGCTTGCGGCCATGTACGATATCAGCGGTGATTTTGCGACAGCAGTCAGCGAGTTATCAAAAATATTAAATGTTAAAGGGACTGTTATCCCTTCGACGAATGTCAGTCCGAAACTCGCAGCGAGAATGTACGATGATTCGATTATTATCGGTGAGAGCTATATTCCTAAAATTAAAAAAGAAATCAGAGAAATGTATTTAATCCCGACGAATATCGATGCGACACCTGCTGCAGCTGAAGCCATTATGGATGCAGATATTATCGTTCTCGGACCGGGTTCATTGTATACGAGCATTATTCCAAATCTGCTGCCAAAAGGCATATCAGAAGCTATCGCTGCATCGAACGGAATTAAAGTATATGTATCAAATCTGCTTGAGCAGCCCGGGGAAACTATGGGAATGACAGCCTATGATCATTTACATGCCATTGAAAAACATTTAAAATCCCAAGTGATTGATTATGTGATTTTAAATGAACGCGACGTATATGCACAAATGGCGGATACTTATAAAAAAAGAGGTGTCCATATTATAAAAAGCGACCGTGAGAAACTGGAAGCTCGCGGCGTAAAAGTCATCACACACGATAAACTTATTATCGTTGATGATGAAGGTGTTGTACGTCATAATAACGAGCAGCTTGCGGAAATAATATACGATATTGTAATCGACGAGTCGAGAACTTTAGAGTACTAGGGAAGATTTTGAAAGGAACGTGGTAGCATGTCATTTGCTTCCGAAATGAAAAATGAATTAACGAGAATCGAAGTGGATGAGTGCTGTATGAAAAGTGAATTGTCCGCACTAATTAAAATGAATGGTGCTGTCAGTTACTTTGAAGGACAGTGGGTTATTAACGTCCAGACGGAAAATGCTGCGATTGCCCGCCGGATATTCTCGCTGATTAAAAATGTATATAAGATTGAAATAGATTTACTCGTCAGAAAAAAGATGAAGCTTAAGAAAAACAATGTCTACATTTGCCGGATTAAAAAAGAGGCAAAAGATGTACTTGAAGACTTAGATATTTTTTCTAGCGGTATGCTGACGAATACTATCACTGATGAAATTAAAAGTAAGGACTGCTGCAGACGCAGTTATTTAAGAGGCGCATTTTTAGCAGGAGGTTCTGTCAATAATCCGGAAACTTCTGCCTATCATTTAGAAATTGCGTCTTTATATGAAGATCATGCCAGCGCCTTAACAGACTTGATGAACGATTATGAACTGAATGCTAAATACATCGACCGTAAACGCGGCTATACAATTTACTTAAAAGAAGCCGAAAAAATTGCGGAATTTTTAAGTTTAATCGGCGGCTATCAGGCTTTGCTTAAGTTTGAAGATATACGGATTGTCAGAGATATGCGGAACTCTGTTAACCGGCTGGTTAACTGCGAAACGGCAAACTTAAATAAAACGATTAATGCAGCGATGCGGCAAGTGGAAAACATTAAGTTTATCGATGAGGAAATCGGCATTGACGAACTGCCTGAACGCTTAAGAGAAGTCGCGCGACTCCGGGTTGAGCATCAGGATATGACATTAAAAGAAATTGGCGAAGCCGTATCAACTGGCACCATTTCTAAGTCTGGTATTAACCACCGCCTGAGAAAACTCGATCAAATTGCAGATAAGCTGAGAAGCGGCGGAGAGCTGTCATTATAAAAAGAAAAATAAGCATTGTTACAGATTAAATCTGTTACAATGCTTATTTTTATAGGGATTTTATGCTTCGCTGAAAATTTGTTCCATAGCCTGCTCGAGTGTTGGGTATAAATATTTAAAATCGTTATTTAACAAAACGCTCGGATAGACTTTTTGTCCTTCGGTAACGAGCAAAGCACGTTCACCGAGTACTTTATCGATTAAAAAAGATGGTGTTTTAAAGAAGTTCGGTTTGCCGAGTACCGCGCTCAGCACTTTTGAAAATTCGCGTTGTCTGGCAGGAACTGGAGACGTGATATTCACCGGACCGCTGATGTCCTGATTGACGCCGATAAACAAGAGTGCGTTAATGACATCATCAATGTGCACCCAGGAATACCACTGGCGTCCACTGCCGATATTACCGCCGAGATTAGCTTGATATAAAGTTTTTAATTGTACCATGGCGCCGTGATCGGCATCCAGCACTAAACCGAATCTGGAAAAGACTGTACGGATACCGAGAGACTCTGCCTGTGAAGCGGCAGCTTCCCAGCGGTTGACAACATCTGATAAAAAGCTGGATGAAGACAGGCGGTCGAATTCATCGTATTCTACAATCTCGCTGGTCGGATAATAGCCGATCGCGCTGGCATTAATGAAAGCCAGCGGTTTTACACCTGAATCGCTGAGCCACTGAATCAGCATTTTGGTCATATCGAGTCTGCTATTTACAATTTCGTCTTTGTAGGCTTCTGTCCATTTTTTATTTAAAGTGGCACCTGCGAAGTTGTAAACAAGGTCGATATCTTCCGGCAGCTCCTTAGTCCAGGACAGCTGATTTATATTATCCATACTGTATTCAATATAATGCATATAAGGGTGTTCCGAAGTTGCACTGCTGCGGCTTAAAATATATACGTGGTGGCGGTCTTTAATAAAGGCATTTGCAAGCCGTGATCCTATAAATCCAGTTCCTCCAGTAATAAGAATATTCAAGTGGTCGGCCTCCCTTTGGTAATTGTTTCTTTCATTTTAATTGAAAAAAGAGTTTAAGTCACGCGGGTGACTTAAACTCTTCTTAATTATCTTAAACCTGTATTATTTTTCCGGTTCCATGACATGGTCGATTAGACCGTATTCTTTTGCTTCTTCAGCTGTCATAAAGTTATCGCGGTCAGTATCTTTTTCAATTTTTTCAAGCGGCTGACCTGTGCGTTCTGCTAAAATCTTATTGAGTTTTTCGCGTGTTTTTAAAATGTGTTTTGCAGCGATCTCAATTTCAGTTGCCTGACCCTGAGCGCCTCCAAGCGGCTGGTGAATCATAATTTCAGCATTAGGCAGCGCGTGACGTTTTCCTTTTGCACCTGCTGTTAACAGGAATGATCCCATTGATGCAGCAAGTCCGAGACTGATAGTTTGTACATCGGGTTTAATGTGCTGTATAGTATCGTAAATTGCCATACCAGCAGTAACGCTGCCGCCCGGTGAGTTAATGTAAAGATAAATATCTTTTTCAGAGTCCTGAGCCTGCAGGAATAATAACTGGCTGACTACTGAGTTTGCTACGTTATCATCGATTGCACTGCCGATCATAATAATTCTATCTTTTAAAAGTCTTGAATAAATGTCGTAGGCACGTTCGCCGCGATTCGTTTGTTCAATAACTGTAGGTATTAAATTCATAATATTGCCTCCTGTTTTTAGTGAACTAAATTTATTTTATATTATATTTATACCACATTAGTCAAATAAGGTCAAAAGAAAGAACTTCACTGATTAATGACTTTATCATATTATTTAGTTACGTATTTCGTCAATAATTAGACTTTATTATAAAGTCTTTCCTTGCTATAATGAAATGTGCTTAAATTTTATAAATCTACCCCCGTGGTGTAATGGATAACACGTAAGATTCCGGTTCTTAAGATGGGAGTTCAATTCTTCTCGGGGGTGCTAGCAAAAGAGGTGGGCGAGTTGTCAGTCGAAGAGCTTGAAACAGTCGATAAACCCGATGACAGTTTAGACGAGGCCTTTGTAAGAAAAGTGTTCTACATTAGTTTAAACAGCGGAAAGATCCTGCTTGAAAGCGGAGCAGAAACTTACCGCATCGAAGATACAATGATTCGTATAGCGAATAATTACGGTATCGATAACGTCCAGGTTTTCGTTACAACGACGGTCATCATACTGTCGATGAACGACTACGCCCTGTCTCAAACGATCAGAATTGATGAACGTGCCAACAACTTAGAAAAAGTAGTCAGTATTAACGAATTGTCGCGGAGTATTACGAAAGGACTGCCTTTAAATGAAGCGATTGATAGAATAGAGAACATTCATGAAACAAAGATGTTCCCTTTCTGGCTCGTTGTATTTACAGGCGGTGTCGTCGCGATTATGTTTCTCCTGTTATTTAACGGCCAGCCGGTGGATATACCTGTGGCTGCGGCCGGAGGCATGGCGGGCGTGCTGATTACCGAAAGCATTCAGCGTTATACTAAAATAAAATTTTTCAACGAATTCTTTGCAGCGCTGTTTATCGCTGTAATTTCTGTATTATATGTAGAGTTCGGTCCGGGCATACAGCTGGAAACAATTATTATTGCTGCAGTAATGCCGCTTGTACCGGGTGTATTAATCACCAATGCTATTCGGGAAATGATCCGGGGGCATTTAATGGCAGGCACTATGAAAGGGGCCGAGGCATTGCTGACGGCGATTGCAATCGGTGCCGGTGTCGGCCTAGTATTCATGGTAATGTAGGAGGGGAACAATGCTGTATGTCGTTCAATTTATACTGAGTTTCTTCGCTGCTGCCGGATTTGGAATACTGTTCAATGCACCGAGCCGGACGATTTTTGCAGGCGGCCTAAGCGGTGCCTGCGGCTGGCTGGTATACTTTGCTGCTACAGAATTCGGCATAGAGCCGGTGATCGCATCATTTTTCGGTGCCATCGTGCTGACGATGCTGTCAATTGTGAGCTCCAGAAAACTGAGAGCGCCGATAATTATATTTATTACCTGCGGAATCATTCCGCTTGTACCTGGCGGAGTGGCCTACAATGCGATGCGCAGCGTCGTTTTGCAGAATTACGATATGGCCCTGGCCTACGGATTTCAAGTTGCACTCGTATCGATGGCGATTGCCATGGGTATTATTTCAACTGAAATGATCGATTCATTATTCCAGACGCTTAAACGGGAAGTTAAAAATATGCGGAAGAAAGAGGCTTAACCTGATGCTTAATCTTACTTATTACACACGCGATAATTGTCAACTGTGTAATGAAGGAAAACAAATGATCAGACTGGCATTGTCTGAACTGAGAGACGACGTAGTAAAACTGACAGAAGTGAATATCGACAGCGATGATGAACTGCAGGAAGAATACATGGTGCGGATACCTGTCCTCAGTGACGGCAGTAACGTGATTCAAGAAGGCGTTCTGGATTTTGTAACTATATATGATTACGTAAAAGACAACTATAAGTAATGCCTTAAAATAGCGGTAAAGAACAAAACCGCATAGAATATAATCTATTTAATAAAAGATAAATATAAATCCGTACGTCAGACTTCTCATAGTCTTGCGTACGGATTATTTTTGTGTAGAGATACTCATATTCCAGCCTGCTTTTGATGTGTTTACCTTTAAAGCGCTTTTAATGTTTTAATCACAGGGTGAGATATGTATAATTAAAATGAATATATATTTGGAGGCGCACTCATGAAGAAGACTCTTAAAGATGTTGAATTAAAAGACCAAAAGGTATTAATACGGGCAGATTTTAACGTCCCGATGAAAAATGGAACAATTACGGATGATACGCGTATTAAAGCTGCTGTAAAAACAATTTCTTATGTGCTTGCTAAGGGCGGCAAAGTTATTTTATTCTCTCACCTTGGCCGCATTAAAACAAAAGAGGATAAGCATGAATACTCTTTAGCACCGGTTGCGGATCGTTTAAGCAACCTGATGGACAAAGAAGTGCTGTTCAGCGATAAAACACGCGGTAAAGATTTAGAAGAAGGTATTAATAATATGAAAAACGGCGAAATTCTGCTCGTTCAGAATACGCGCTATGAAGATCTGCACGGTTCTAAAGAAAGCAAAAATGATCCAGACCTCGGTAAATACTGGGCGTCGCTCGGAGATATTTTTATCAATGATGCATTTGGAACTGCTCACCGTGAGCATGCTTCCAACGTCGGTATCAGCAAACACTTGCCGTCAGTTTCCGGATTTTTAATGCAAAAGGAAATTGAATTTATTGGCGGTGCGGTAGATCATCCCGAAAAACCTTTCGTTGCGATTCTTGGCGGGGCAAAAGTATCAGACAAAATTAATGTCATCGATAATCTGATTAACAAAGCCGATAAAATTCTCATTGGCGGCGGAATGGCAAATACATTCTTAAAAGCACAGGGACACTCAATCGGCACATCACTAGTCGAAGAGGATAATATTAAAATTGCCGAAGCGCTGCTTAAAAAAGCGGACGGCAAATTAGTATTGCCGGTGGATGTCGTAGTGGCTTCAGAATTTTCAAATGAAGCAGACCACAAAATCGTGTCTGTAGACAGCATTCCAGAAGACATGATGGCACTGGATATCGGTAGTGAAACAGTGAAATTATACGAAGAAACACTAAACGGTGCGAAGACTGTCGTCTGGAACGGACCGATGGGTGTCTTTGAGATGACGAATTTTGCACAGGGTACAATCGGAGTCTGCCAGGCTATTGCAGATTTAGAAGATGCAGTGACAATTATCGGCGGCGGAGATTCAGCAAGTGCTGCCCAGGTGCTTGGATTTGCTAATAAGTTCAGCCATGTTTCAACTGGCGGCGGCGCATCATTAGAATATTTAGAAGGTAAGGAATTGCCGGGTCTTAAGGCAATTGACGATGCCGAGGAGGAATAAGCATATGCGGACACCATTAATTGCAGGTAACTGGAAAATGAATATGACAGTTTCTCAAGCAGCTGACTTTACTGATGAACTGTTAAAAATTAAGCTGACAGACGAAGTAGAAGCGGCGCTTTGTGCGCCCTTTATCGACCTTGCTGTCCTGCTTGAAAAACTACAAGACAGCAGCGTCGCTGTCGGGGCACAAAATGTGTACTTTGAGCAGGCGGGTGCATATACTGGTGAAGTTTCAGCACCGATGCTGGCGGATATCGGAATAAAATATGTCATCACAGGTCATTCAGAGCGAAGAGAACTGTTCGGTGAAACAGATGCTGATGTTAACAAAAAATCATTAGCTGTTATTGAATCGGGCATGACTCCGATTGTTTGTGTCGGGGAGACTGCCGATGAACGCAGCAGCAAGATGCATGAGCAAAAAGTACGCAGTCAAGTGCAGGCAGCGCTTGAAAATGTTGGAGCAGAAGCAGCGGCAGATCTGGTAATTGCTTATGAACCGATTTGGGCTATTGGTACAGGTCAAAGTGCGACGAGCGATGACGCGAATGAAATGTGTGCTGCAATCAGAAGTGAAATTGAAAAACTGTACGATAAAAACACTGCTGACAAGGTTAGAATTTTATACGGCGGATCAGTTAAACCGGCGACGATTGAAGACTTAATGTCTAAGAATGATGTCGACGGCGCACTGGTCGGCGGTGCATCATTGAAAACTGCTGATTTTGCGGCACTCGTTGAAGGTGCAGTACAATGACAAAACCTGCAGCTTTAATTATTCTGGACGGATTTGCAGAACGCGATGAAACGTTCGGCAATGCTATTGCCCACGCAGACATGCCGAACTTTAAAAGATTTCACGGCGAATATCCGCATGCAAGTTTAAGTGCATGCGGTCTTGACGTCGGTCTGCCTGCTGGCCAGATGGGGAATTCTGAAGTCGGCCATCTAAACATCGGTGCTGGCCGTGTGGTTTATCAGAGCCTAACACGGATTAATAAGTCGATTGAAGACGGAGAATTCCATGAAAATTCAGTGCTGTTAGATGCACTGAACCATGTGAAGCAAAATGGCAGCAAGCTTCATATTATGGGACTCTTAAGTGACGGCGGGGTCCATTCGCATTATAAACATTTGTTTGAACTGTTGAAAATGGCCAAAGCAAATGAACTGTCTGATGTATACGTCCACGGATTTTTAGACGGACGGGATGTCAGCAAGAAATCTGCACTGAAATACATAGAAGAAACTGAAAAGCAGTTTGCCGATAATAAAATCGGTCAGTTTGCGACGATCAGCGGACGTTACTATGCTATGGACCGGGATAAGCGCTGGGACCGCGAAAAACTGGCTTTTGATGCCATGACTCACGGCGATGCACCGGTATTTCAAAGTGCAGCAGCAGGTGTAGAGGCAAGTTATGACAGGGAAATATTCGACGAATTCATCGAGCCGTTTATCGTTGAAGATGGTAAGTCTATTGCCGATAATGATGCTGTAATCTTCATTAACTTTAGGCCTGACCGTGCGTCGCAGCTGAGCGAAGCATATACATGCCCGACATTCGACGGCTTTGATTGCGGTAAGACGGTAGAAAACTTAAAGTTTGTCACCTTTACTAAATACAGTGAGGTAGCTCAGGCAGATGTCGTTTTTGAAAAAGTCGATCTCGTTAATACACTCGGTCAAGTTGTTGCTGATGCAGGTAAAACTCAGCTGCGGATTGCCGAGACTGAGAAATATCCGCATGTAACTTATTTTATGAGCGGCGGACGCCATGAAGAATTTGCAGGAGAATCCCGCATCTTAGTTAATTCTCCTAAGGTAGCGACTTACGACTTACAGCCGGAAATGAGCGCCTATAAAGTGACAGACCAGCTGTTAACAGCACTCGACGGTGATCTCGATATGGTGATTTTAAACTTTGCGAATCCGGATATGGTCGGTCACAGCGGCAAACTTGAACCGACTGTGCAGGCGCTGGAAGCAGTCGATGAATGTCTCGGTAAAATTGTCGATAAAATCATTGGACTCGGCGGGACTGCGGTCATTACAGCCGACCACGGCAACGCCGATGAAGTCGTGACACTCGGCGGTGAACCGATGACAGCACATACGGTCAATCCCGTGCCGGTTATCGTGACAGACCAGTCAGTAACCTTGCGATCAGGCGGGCGATTAGCAGATTTAGCCCCGACTATGCTTGAGCTGCTGGAAATTAATCAGCCGAAAGATATGACAGGTAAGAGCCTTTTAATTAAAAATACGTTATAATAAATTCGAACTTAACTAATGAAGGAGTAGGATGACATGCCATTAATTACAGACGTATATGCACGTGAAGTTTTAGACTCTAGAGGAAACCCGACAGTTGAAGTTGAAGTGCTGACAGAAAGCGGAGCTTTCGGCCGGGCACTGGTTCCTTCAGGCGCTTCTACAGGGGAATACGAAGCGGTAGAACTTCGTGATGGTGATTCATCACGCTTCTTAGGCAAAGGTGTAGAGCAGGCAGTAGAAAATGTAAACGGAATTATTGCACCGGAATTAATCGACGGAGAATTCTCAGTTTTAGAACAAGTCTCAATCGATAAAATGCTGATTCAGTTAGACGGTACAAAAAATAAAGAAAAACTCGGTGCCAATGCAATTCTTGGTGTTTCAATCGCTGTAGCAAAAGCAGCAGCAGATATTCTCGGCCAGCCTTTATATAAATACTTAGGCGGATTTAATGCAGTTCAGCTGCCAGTGCCGATGATGAACATTATTAACGGCGGCGAACATGCTGACAACAGCATCGATATTCAGGAATTCATGATTATGCCTGTAGGTGCTGCAACATTTAAAGAAGCACTCCGCATGGGAACTGAAATTTTCCATCACCTGGCTAAAGTATTGTCATCTAAAGGTTACAGCACTGCAGTCGGTGACGAAGGCGGCTTCGCACCTAACCTTAAATCGAACGAAGAAGCATTGGAAGTTATCGGTGAAGCTGTTGCAGCAGCAGGCTATGAACTCGGTTCGGATATCGTGCTCGCTATGGACGCTGCCTCAAGTGAATTCTTTAACGCAGAGACACGCAACTATGAGTTAAAAGGTGAAGGCAAAACTTACTCATCTGAAGAACTCGTGGACTGGTATGGCGAACTTGTATCTAAATATCCAATCATTTCTATCGAAGACGGTTTAGACGAAAACGACTGGTCAGGCACTAAACTTCTGACAGACAAAATAGGCGATAAAGTCCAGCTCGTCGGTGATGATTTATTTGTTACCAATACTGAGAAATTAGTACAGGGCATCGAACAAGGTGTCGGCAACTCAATTCTTGTTAAAGTAAACCAGATCGGTACGCTGACAGAAACATTCGAAGCGATCGAAGTTGCCCAGCGCGCAGGATATACAGCAGTGATTTCACACCGTTCAGGTGAAACGGAAGATACAACAATCGCTGACATCGCAGTCGCAACAAACGCCGGCCAAATCAAAACCGGTGCACCGTCACGCACGGACCGCGTCGCTAAATACAACCAGCTCCTCCGCATCGAAGACGAATTATATGAAACAGGCACATACAAAGGCCTTGCTTCATTCTATAACTTAAATAAATAAGTGATGGAACGTTTGAAACCCCTCTGATGAGGGGTTTTTCTTATTTTGATAGGTGTGTGGGTGAGCAAGGTGTGTCGAAAATCGGCGACCTTGCTCATAAATGATGCGCAAGTGAGCAAGGTGTGTCGAAAATCGGCGAGCTTGCTCATAGTTGGTGCGAAAGTGAGCAAGGTGTGTTGAAAATTGGCGACCTTGCTCATATATGATGCAAAAGTGAGCAAGGGGAGTCGAAAACTGGCGACCTTGCTCATAAATGATGTGAAAGTGAGCAAGGGGAGTCGAAAACTGGCGACCTTGCTCATAAATGATGTGAAAGTGAGCAAGGGGAGTCGAAAACTGGCGACCTTGCTCACGCAATAATTAAGAGTATAAGAGCAATTCATAATAAACGAAATTGCTCGCAGAAATGCAATTTTTGTATATAGGAAATTTTTATAATAAGATCCTCCCGTCACGTTTATATCGGCGAATTGTGGAACTGCTAACAGCTCCTCCGCTAAAGGCAGAAATTCTGGCAGGAGAGACCTCCCATGATTCGTTTAGTGTCTTCAATTCATCAATAAGGACCAGTATCACTTCGAGAACAGTAAATTCTTTAGTGCATGAAGAGCAGCAATACTTGTATGGATTAACGCGTTCCAGCTCCGCAGTCGAATCGCACCGATAACAAAAAACGCCGCAGCGGAGCGCCTCAAAACTAACATTTGCCGGCAGATCGTACATTGATTTAACGAGGCGGCGGCTGTCGAGATAATCAACGACACTGCTTTGGTCATAACGATTGGAAACACAAATTTTAGCGAGCCGCCGCCCCATATTGCTCGGCACGATCAAATTTTTCAAATTGGGCATGTTGTAGATGGTCTGCTGAGGGTTCACAAATACGAGATGAGAAATGACTTCGTAGTTAAAACCGCCGTCTCGAATTAGAAAATTAAGCGACGACCGCTGCCGGTTGACTTGCATGCTTAAGTCTTTATATTCGCTGCCGCCGGTGAAGTGCCAGTTTTTCGATCCGTATATTAAATCAAAAGCAAAGTTTTTCACTTCAAAGGTGTAAATGCGGTCACCGGCGGCGAGTACGTTATCAATCTGCACTTCGCTCGATCCGCTGACGACCTTTGTTAAATCTCGTGCGTCATCATTTTTAAAACGAAAGTCCTTAAGATGATAGACGTCCAGCCCGCTGACATAAGCATCTAGAATTTTATCGAATTCAAGCTCGCCGGCATAACCGCGGCTCAGTTTCTCCTTTTCTTTTTCTTCGGTCTCACCGAGTGTCGATCGCTGCTCCAGTATTTGTAATTGTTTGAGTTTTAAAGGTATTTTACGCATGTCTAAAATATAAGAGCAAAATGAATTATCTCCAAACAGCAAAAATTTAAAAATTGCAGCACGGTAATTACAAATTTCAGCAAATAGAATGTCGTACCTAATGTAACAACTGTATTACAAAACATCTGATTAGATTGCTTATATACTAAATTTTTGGTACTATTTATACTGTTAATATAAATCGGAGGGGTATCTTCATGCAGACACTACTCATCGTTCTGTTGATTATCGTGTGTATATCGCTTATTGCTGTAGTGTTACTACAATCCGGGAAAAGTGCCGGTCTGTCAGGAGCTATCAGCGGGGGTGCTGAGCAAATGTTCGGCAAGCAAAAAGCGCGCGGTATGGACTTGATCTTACATAGAGCAACTGTAATTTTAGCTATATTGTTCTTTTTGATTATGCTTTTACTGACATACTTAGGTTAATACGATAAAAGGTGGGCCTGAATCCGATTAATCCCGGATTTAGGCTCTTTTTTTATGTTTAGGACGATGATTCTTTAGAATAATCGCTTTTTAGCGTACAATAAAAGTAACAATACTTTGAGGTGACCTCATGAATTTTAAACTGCCTGAAACATTTTATTTTAAAGCGGACAGCGGCGATTCAGCAGTCCTTCTGCTGCACGGATTTACCGGTAATACTTCTGATGTCAGACAGCTCGGCCGCTATCTTCAGAAAAAAGATATGACATCGTACTCGATAAACTACGAAGGCCATGCCGAGCATCCAAGGAAGATTACTGAGTCCACACCGTTCATCTGGTATAAACAAGTCGTTGAAGCCTACGACTTTTTACGGGATGAAGGTTTTGATCATATCTTTGTGTCGGGAGTATCGCTGGGCGGTGTGATGGCGCTTAATTTAGCCACAGAACGCGATGTTACCGGTATCGGAACGATTTGCAGCCCGATGGTTTTAAAAGATGCTGAGACATTATATGGTCAATTTATCGTCTATGCTAAAAAATATTTGAAGATGTTTGAAAAACTTGAACCTGATGAAATTGAAGAAGAAATTGAGTCCTTTGAAATGACTGCTGTATTTGATGATATCAGTACGTTTATTAAAATGGTAAAAGGGAAATTAGAGGATATCAATGTGCCTTTATATGTCGCCCAGGCTGAGCATGATCAAGTCATTGATCCCGCCAGCGCCCGCATTATTTATAATCATGCCGGCACGGATGACAAAAAGATTAAGTGGTACGATAAAGGCGGCCACGTATTAACAATAGATGAATCAAAGGAAGAACTATTTGAAGATATATATAACTTTATTAAAACAGACAGCTTGCAGTACTAAATACAGATATGGAGGATTACAATGAGAGACTTTAAAGAAGAAATATTAGCCATTGTAAACAGCAGTGACTACAAACCGATGACAATTGATGATTTTAAAGAATCTTTTGGAGCGGATGACTCGGACGAATTCAAAGATATGGTGAAAACTTTAGTCTCTCTTGAAGAATCCGGCAAAATATACCGCACGAAGAAAGATAAATATATTAAAGTGCCTGACTCAAACAGAGTGAAAGGGACTTTATCTATGCACAAAAGAGGTTTCGGTTTCCTGCGCCCTGAAGAGGAAGAAGTCGAAGACGTATTCATTCCGCCGACAGCTGTAAACGGCGCCCTGGACGGGGACACGGTACTTGTTGAAGTAGAATCGAGCTCGCGCGGAGATAAAACAGAAGGTCACGTGATCAGTATTATCGAGCGCGGCGTGACGAAATTGGTCGGGGAATACAATGCTAATAAAAACTACGGCTTTGTTGTGCCTGATTCAAAAACTTTTAAAACGGATATCTTTATTCCGCGGGATAATAATCTCGGGGCGATAGACGGCCACAAAGTACTCGTAGAAATTACAAAATTCCCGGAAGGTCCGGACCAGGGCAGCCCTGAAGGGCATGTGATTCAAATTCTCGGCCACAAAAATGACCCTGGTGTAGATATTCTGTCGATTATTTACCAGCACGGCATCGACATCGACTTCCCGGACGAAGTGCTGGAACAGGCAGAAGCGGTACCTGAAGTGATTGATCAGGATGAAACGAAAGGCCGTGTTGACTTAAGGAATGACTTTACTATTACGATTGACGGCGCAGATGCTAAAGACCTGGACGATGCTGTCGGTGTTAAAACACTGGAAAACGGCAACTATGAATTAACGGTCAGTATCGCAGACGTCAGCCATTATGTAACTGAGAACTCTGCAATCGATAAAGAAGCGTATCACAGAGGAACAAGTGTCTATCTGGTTGACCGGGTTATACCAATGATTCCCCACCGTTTATCGAACGGGATTTGTTCACTTAATCCAAACGTCGACCGTCTGACGCTGAGCTGCCGTATGGAATTTACACCGGGCGGCAAGGCAATCAATCATGAAATATTCGAAAGTGTGATTAATTCTGACTATCGTATGACATACGGCGACGTTAATCTGATGCTGGAAGATAAAGACGAGATCGTAATTAATGAATATAAAGAAGTCTATCAGCCGCTCTTAGAAGCAGAAGCACTGGCAGCTGCACTGCGTAAAAAACGCGAACAGCGCGGTGCGATTGATTTTGACTTCGATGAAGCCGCAGTCGTTGTCGGTGACGATGGTACGCCTGAAGATATCGTACTTAGAAACCGCGGTACCGGCGAAAAAATGATTGAAGAATTCATGCTCGCAGCGAACGAATCTGTTGCCGAGCACTTCCATTGGATGGATGTGCCGTTTATGTACAGAATTCACGAAGAACCAAAAGAAGAAAAACTGAATAAATTCTTCGACTTCTTAACTGGTTTCGGTGTGGTTGTTAAAGGTAAAGGCAATCAAATTCATCCGCACGCTTTGCAGGAGATTATTGAAGAGGTCAAAGGACGCCCGGAAGAGATGGTAATTTCTACTCTGATGCTGCGTTCAATGCAGCAGGCGAAATATTCACCTGAGTCACTGGGTCACTTCGGTCTGTCGACGGAGTTTTATACTCACTTTACGTCGCCAATCCGCCGTTATCCTGACTTAATTGTTCACCGGTTAATTAGAGAGTATCTCTTTAAAGGGAAGACCGATGCGAAAACGATCCGCCGCAACAAGAGCGAATTGCCTGAAATTGCTAAGCATACTTCAGAGAGAGAACGCCGCGCCCAGGAAGCTGAGCGCGACACAGATGATCTGAAGAAAGCGGAGTTTATGATGAAACATGTCGGAGAAAAATTCGAAGGTGTGGTTTCAGGTGTAATGAACTTCGGTATGTTTGTAGAACTGCCGAATACGATAGAAGGTCTGATTCACGTCAGTCATATGACGGACGATCATTACAACTTTAATGAACGTGCAATGGCAATGATCGGCGAACGCACAGGAACGATGTTCCGTATCGGTGACAAGGTTGAGATTGAGGTGCTTGGTGTTAATCTTGATGAACGTTTAATCGACTTTAAAGTCGTCGGCATGCCTGAAAGAAAACGCCAGGAACGAAGAAAAGCACCTGTAGAAATTAAAGGCAATAAAAAAGAAAAGACACGCTCACGTGAAAAGAAAGGCAGCTTTAATAAAGGCGGAGGTAAAAAACCTTTCTATAAATCAGTGGCGAAAAAAGGTAAAGGAAAGAAGTAGAGGCTTATGAGCAAAGGCAACCAGAAAACAAAGCCGCTCGCACAAAACCGCAAAGCGAGTCATGATTACTCGATCGATGACACGCTTGAAGCAGGTATTGTGCTCCGCGGTACAGAAATTAAATCGATCCGGCGCGGATCGGCAAACTTAAAAGACTCGTATGCGCGTATTTACCAGGACGAAATGTTCGTTTACAATATGCATATTGCACCGTACGAAGAGGGCAACCGTTTTAACCATGAACCCCTTCGTACACGCAAGCTGCTGCTGCACCGCAAGGAGATTAATAAGCTCCGCGGACATATGCAGGAGCCGGGGAATGCGATCATACCGCTGAAATTGTATATTAAAAACGGCATGTGCAAAGTCCTTTTAGGCATTGCGACCGGTAAGAAAAAATACGATAAGCGCCAGGATTTGAAGAAAAAACAAATGAAACGCGAGATTGACCGTGCAATGAAAGAACAGTTCCGTTAATTTGGCAACGGGTTTTTATCGTGTTATAATATATAATGCTCGGTGAAATACACCAGTATTTAATTAATCCGGGGACGTTCCGGATTCGACAGGGGCTATTCGGGCATTTTAAGCGTGTCGGAGGTTTCGGCTTCGTCATCAACGATACTCAGTTATAATAACTGGCAAACAAAACAACTTCGCAGTAGCTGCCTAAGCGCACTCTGCATCATCCCATGAGCTTTCCTATGGCCCGTGACGATGATCCAACTATAATAGGATACGCTCCTTAGTCTGCGGTCGGAAGACTGGGAGAAGAGATTAATCGGACTAGCATGGAATGAGGTTCGTTCATTACCATCATCCATGTGAAACTTAATAATGAACTACACACGTAGAAAGAAATGTTGCGAGGTCTCTGGACGCGGGTTCAACTCCCGCCGTCTCCATATTTTATAATCCAGCCCAAATACGGGCTGGATTTTTTCTATGAAAAATTTGAATTTTATGTTTAAGATAAATTTGACTGGGAATATATGAACTGTACACAAAATAATAATTATTTATTAAGGAGTGTTTTGGAATGGCTGAAGAAAAAGACAGCAAATTAGAACAAGCAAAAGGTAACATTAAAGAGACAGTTGGTAATGCAACGGGAGATAAAGAGACTGAAAAAGAAGGCAAACAAGAAAAACTTGCTGGTAAAGCGAAAGAATATGTAGAAAAAGGCAGCGACAAAGCAAACGATGCAATTGATAATCTGTCTGACAAATTTAAAAAATAATATTTCTTAAAATGGAGCTGCGCTTTGTGTAGCTTCATTTTGTGCTTAAAAATGCATGGAGTGTATAAATTTTTAGGAGGAAGTTATAATGGCAGTTAAATATGAAATTAGTGCAGTAAACACAGGCGGCAGAAAAGGTCATGTTGCAACAGAGGATAAAGCAATTGATTCACCGGTAATTCCGCCGGATCAAGACGGTGAAGGGGTTAACCCAGAGCAGTTATTCGCTGCAGGTTACGCATCATGCTTTAACGGTGCATTTGATTTAATGATTAAAAAAGGCGGCGTTAGAGACGCAGAGCCGGAAGTGAATCTGACTGTACGTCTGGAAGAAGACGGTGAAGGTGTTAAGCTAGGCGTAGATATTAAAGCTAAAGTTAAAAACATGTCTCAGGAAGACGCTGAGAAATATTTAGAACAAGCGCATGATTTCTGCCCATATTCTAAAGCAACACGCGGTAACATCGATGTTGATTTATCAGTAGAGGTTGTTTAATAGAATAATGATTTGATTAAAAGAGCCTGCGGGCTCTTTTTTTATTGGTGCTTTTGGAGCCGCCTGGCCAATGAGCATCCCTGATTGTCCGGGTAAGGCCTCTAATCAGCCAATGAGCTTTTCTCATTGTCCGAGTAAGGCCCCTAGTGAGCCAATGAGCATCCCTCATTGTCCAGGTAAGGCCTCTAGTCAGCCAATGAGCGCACCTCATTGTCCAGGCAGGCACCAATTTTCATCTTTTCCAAAAACTTAAGACAGAATCCTGAAGCGGTTTATGATATTATTGTTGTGAATTGTTATCTACTACTTGGAAAGCACAAAGGGGAAGACTTATGAATACAACGAAAATTGTCGTCACATTTACGGGTCACAATGACGACGAGATTAATGCAGAAATACGAGCGGCGAAAGAGAATATTAACGATTTTGATATCGTGGAAATACGCGGTGATGTGTTCGATGCTCTAAACCGGGAGGATCATGCTAAAAATGTCAGATCTATCATCGATGTGTTCAAACCGCTGAATAAGGAAATTATATATACATACCGTACGGCGAAAGAGGGCGGCAGCGGTTCTAAGACAACTGTTGAGTACGAAGCGCTGCTGAATGCAATTTGCACACTTATGGACATTGACTATATCGACATTGAAGTGAATTCAGGTGATAAAATCATCGCTTCCGTTACAAAAACAGCTGCAGAGCATAATGTGAAGCGCCTGCTGAGTCATCATGATTTTAAACAGACGCCGGATACTGACGGGATTTTATCAGTCTTTAAGAAAATGGATGATATTGGCGGTGAATTATATAAGGCGGCCTTCTTCCCGCAGTCATCAGAGGATGTCGATCATGTCACTTCAGCGGTAGAGCAGGCTAAAGTTCTATATGGTCATAAGGTCATCGGGATCTCCATGGGCGAGCTTGGAAAAGAGACGCGCACTGCTTTAGGTGAAAAATCGTCGGCTTTGACTTACGGATTCATTATGAGGGATGCGGCGCCCGGTCAGATTCACGTATCTGAACTGCGTCAAAAATTGACGCATTAGTTCGTAAATAATTCTTTACATTGTCTTAATGTGAGGATAATAAAGTCATGATAATCTAAATTACAGAAGATATAAATACAACAACTCTTCTCCCCAGCCCCTGTGCCCAAAACCTCCCCCAAAGGTTTTGGGCTTTTTTCATTTTTATTTTGTATAAATGTCTATATCTGGGGTATTATAAATGTAAGAATGATTTCTTATTCAGGAGGAGAACTATGATTACATTTTATGAATATCCGAAATGCACGACTTGCCGCAAAGGCAAAAAATTTCTAACAGAAAATGACCTCGATTTTACTGTTATAGATATGGTAAAGCACGTTCCTTCAAGAGATACACTAAAGGGAATTCTCGATAAGTCATCTCACTCAATCGATGACTTTTTTAACACACGCGGGACTAAATTTAAAGATCTTGGCTTAAAGGAGAAGCTTCCTGAACTGAGTGAAGAAGAAAAATTAGAGTATTTATCAAGTGACGGCATGCTGATAAAACGCCCAATTGTTGTGCTTGATGATGAGGTGTTATTAGGCTTTAAAGAAGAAACTTATAAAAATACATTATTGAAATAATTCCGCTTGCTTAAATCATGTTAGTTATGTAACAATGAATATGATAAGTTAAAAGGGAGGTTTTAGCGTGTCATTACCACAAGATTTAAAGTACAGTGAAGATCATGAATGGATTAAAGTTGATGGAAATACTGCAACGATTGGTATTACAGATTTTGCACAGTCTGAACTTGGAGATATCGTATTCGTCGAACTTCCAGAAGAAGGCGACGACATCTCTACAGGTGATTCATTCGGCAGCGTAGAATCAGTGAAAACTGTTTCTGAACTTTATGCACCAGTGTCTGGTAAAGTTGTTGCTGTTAATGAAGAGCTTGAAGACAGTCCGGAATTAGTTAATGAAAATCCGTACGAAGGTGCTTGGATGCTGAAAGTTGAAATTTCAGATGCAGGTGAATTGGATAATCTTCTTGATGCTGCTGCTTACCAGGCGGTTATCGAAGGATAAATGTGAACTCTGGACTCTGTCCGGAGTTTTTTTTAAAGCCAAATATTTATTGCTTAAAGTGAATTTGTATTAAAAATTTAACTAAGGGTGATACGAATGAATCTTTCTGATAAAGTACTCATTGTCGAAGGCAAAACTGATAAGGGCAGACTGGAAGAAGTGCTGGTGGAGCCAGTGCAGATTATATGCACGTTCGGCACGATGGGAATTTCAAAATTAGACGAAATCATCGAACAGCTTGGTGATTCTCAAATATTTATTTTATCCGATGCGGATAAAGAAGGAAGAAAAATTCGTAAATGGTTTAAAAAACATTTAAGTGAGAGTACTCATATTTATATAGATCCTAAATTTGGCGAAGTCGGCCGCTGTCCGCATGACTACCTGGCAAACCTCTTATTGCGCCACGGCTTTTATGTCGACAACAGCTTAATTATGAAAGGTAAGTTTTATCGTGAAGGAAACAATTTCAACGGAAGATATATTAAAGAATATACAGGATAAAGACCGGTATATTATATTCGGCTATGCAACGATGTGCAAAACGTGTGATATTTCAGAGACCATGCTGCAAGTCGTGACTGAAACGAAGCAGCTGTCCTACGAACGGATTAATTTGAATTATTACAAAGGGCTGATTGATCAGTATCAGATTCGTTCTGCACCGGCCCTGCTGCTGTTTAAAAAGGGCAAACTGGTCCAGGAAGTATACGCCTTCCAATCCGTTACTTATTTAAACGAAGTGCTGGAAGATTTCCTTGTTGACTAATATTGAATAGTCTGATAATATGAATTTCAATCGAATAGAAACTCTTATCAAGAGTGGTGGAGGGATGTGCCCTAAGAAGCCACGGCAACCGTCATTGTGACAAGGTGCCAAATCACTGGATTTAAAATCCAAAGATGAGAGGCCGAATGAACGTTAGAAAGCCTACTCATTTTTGGAGTAGGCTTTTTTAATTTTTCCGTTAAATAAGAAAGGGAAATTTATTATGATAGATATTAGTAATGTCAGTAAAATATTTAAAACTAAAAACCAGAATATCACTGCTGTAGATAACGTGGAATTGAACGTTAAAGCAGGAGAGATCTTTGGCGTTATCGGATATTCAGGCGCCGGCAAATCGACTTTAATCAGACTCTTGAACGGTCTGGAGCAGCCGTCTGAAGGGACCGTCACCGTCACAGGTGATGAAATCAGCAAGATGACGATGAAGGAGCTGAGAAAAAAACGCCAGAAAGTCTCGATGATATTCCAGCATTTTAACTTGCTGTGGTCACGGACAGTAGCAGAAAATATCAGCTTTCCTTTAGAAATTGCCGGCGTACCGAAAAAAGACCGCGAGGCGCGCGTTGCAGAACTGATTAGACTGGTTGGACTTGAAGGCAGGGAAAACAACTACCCAAGTGAATTGTCAGGCGGTCAGAAACAGCGTGTCGGTATTGCCCGGGCTTTATCGAATGAACCTGAAGTACTTTTATGTGATGAGGCAACGAGCGCGCTCGACCCGGAAACGACTGATGAAGTGCTGGATCTACTCGTCGATATTACAAAAACAATGAATTTAACAATTGTTTTAATTACTCATGAAATGCATGTCATCAGAAAAATATGCGACCGCGCTGCGGTCATGGAAAACGGTAAAGTTGTAGAAGTCGGACCTGTAATAGAGTTATTCCAAAATCCGCAGTCGGAAGTCACGAAACGCTTTGTTAAAGATGATATTTCAGATGACGATCACACCGTGGCAATGGATGAAATTAAGCAGGCATTCCCGACGTCGACAATCGTTAAACTGACATTTGTCGGCACGCAGACAAAATCGCCGATTGTTTCTGAAGTGATTAGAAATTACAGCCTCGACATGAATATTCTGTCCGGAAATATAAAGCAGACGAATCAGGAATCGTACGGTCACCTGTTTATCGCACTCGATATTAATCAAGAGACGCTCGAAACGATTACTGAAGAATTTGCGAGACACGATGTCACACTGGAGGTTGAGAGTCAATGAATGAATTTATAACAACTCTTAAAGAAATGTTCACTTTCGAAAATGTGAAGTGGGAAGATGTGCTTGAAGCGACTTATGAAACGATATATATGACGGTCATTGCGACAGTTGTTGCATTTATTATCGGTTTGATTTTGGGAATTATTCTCTTTATGTCGAAGAAAAGCAGCAATGCAGTGTCAGCACCGGTTTACGGGGCGACGTCCTTTATCGTTAACTTGTTCAGAGCCATTCCATTCATTATCCTGATTATTTTAATCATGCCGTTTACTAAAGCGATTATGGGAACAGTAATGGGATCGAACGGTGCTTTGCCAGCATTAATTATCGGCTCCGCCCCCTTCTTTGCCAGACTCGTTGAAATCGGTTTGAAAGAAATTGACAAAGGTGTGATTGAAGCAGCCGAATCGATGGGTGCCAATACTTGGACACTCATTTGGAAAGTGCTGATACCGGAATCACTTCCAGCACTAATTTCTGGTATTACAGTGACATCAATTATGCTCGTCGGTTCAACTGCAATTGCCGGAGTAATCGGTGCAGGCGGGCTCGGTAATCTTGCGTATATGGTCGGTTTTACCCGAAACCAGCCGGACGTCACACTTGTTGCAACAGTAGTTATTCTGATCATCGTTTTTATCATCCAGATTATTGGAGACTTTACATCAAGAGCAGTCGATAAACGCTGATTATCAAATATAAAACAATATGAAAAGAGGCCATTGCATGAAGAAATTATTTAGTTTTGTTACTCTATTTGCACTCGTGTTAGTATTAGCAGCTTGCGGAAATGAATCTGAGTCATCTGACTCAGCAGAAGGCGGCGCAGAAGGTGAACCGGCTGAAATTACAGTTGCAGCATCACCGGCACCGCACGCTGAAATTTTAGAAAAAGCAGCTGAGATCTTAGCTGAAGAAGATTTGACTGTTAATGTTGAAATCGTTAACGACTACACAACGCCAAACAGACTGTTATCAGATGAAGAAGTAGATGCTAACTTTTTCCAGCATACACCATATTTAGACGGTGAAGTAGAATCACACGGCTACGACCTGACTAGCATCGGCAACGTACATATCGAGCCAATGGCAGTATATTCAAACGACTACGAGTCACTGGAAGACATCCCGGACGGCTCGACAATTCTCGTATCAAATAACCCGGCCGAAGAAGGACGCTTCCTGTCATTCTTCGTTAATGCAGGCTTAGTTGAAATCGAAGAAGGCATCGACATTCAAGATGCAACATTTGATGATATTACAGAAAACCCGCACAACTTCGAGTTCGACAACAATACAGCACCTGAGCTGTTAGTCAGCATGTACGAAAATAATGAAGCACCGGCAGTCATTATCAATGCTAACTTTGCAATCGACGCTGGCTTAAACCCTGTTGAAGATTCAATCGTCGTTGAAGACGGAGAATCACCTTACGCTAACCTTATCGCGGTAAGATCAGGTGATGAAGAACGCCCTGAACTGCAAAGATTAATCGAAGTGCTTCAATCTGAAGAAATTACACAGTTTATCGAAGAAGAATACGGCGGTACGATTATACCGGCTGAATAAGATGATGAAAAAGCACCCTGCGGGGTGCTTTTTTTGTTTCATTCATAATGAAAACCATACCCGAATTATCTAGCTTGCCCTACAGCTAAAAAAAGAACGGCCGACATTTGGCCGTTCTTAAAAAGAGTTATATTGTCAGGACAATCATTAACATGAATAACACTATTAAATAGATTAATGAGTATTTCAGATTAATATTGGCCCAGCGTTTTTTATCTTGAATAGTGCAGCCCCGAATCGACAGCAGAATCCAGCCGACAGTCAAAAGCATTGATACAATAAAGAATATCCAGCCGAAGGTGCCGAGTAAAACGAATGGAACTGGCAGCAGGGCAATAACGTAGTACAGGTTTTGCCTGACTGTTGCGTTAACCCCAATAACGACCGGCAGCATTGGCACGCCGGCACGTGTGTAATCTTCAAGTCGTTTAATCGCAATCGCCAGCGTATGGGGGATTTGCCATATAAATAATATATAAAAAAGTGATACAGGGATGACATGATTTGCTGGTGCAATCGCAGCCCAGCCGATCAGCGGTGTAAAGGAACCTGAAATGCTTCCGATGATCGTATTAATCGTGTATCTCCTCTTGGACCAAAAGGTATATAAGACAACATAGAAAAACCAGCCTAAAAATGAATACAATGCAGCTTCAAGTGTTGTAAACATCATCATGAGCATACCGGCAGCAGTAGTAATAATTGCAGCGGTCAAAACACCTTTTAATGTAAAGGAACCGGTAACGGTCGGCCGGCGCCGGGTACGGTCCATTTTTTTATCGAGGTCGTGTTCAAACCAGTTGTTAAACATAAGGGCGCCGGAAATGACCAGCGTGCTGCCGATCATGGTTAATACGAACAGCAGCCAGTGATCTGAAAAACTTTCATTATTAAAATGCAGTGCCAGCCAATAGGCGGTAAAGACAGGAAGTACATTCGCGACGAGTACTTTGCCTTTAAGTAAATACTTTATATCCGTAAAAAAATTTATAAGTTTAGATGCAGTATCAGAAGATTCGTTATGTGTTTTCAAAAAATTCCCTCGCAAGTATTATAATCGTCGTAATCGTGTACAGTACATTATACCAGTAGGCCCAGATTAGCGAAATGTATGAAATCATAGTTTTTGTGAATTTCAAATGTTTTTGCCTCTAAAATACAGGGTACTAATAGTACTAACAAATAAAGGAGAGTGTTTTCATGGCTCAGGAAGATTGGCAGGATTACAATTTAGTTCATGGCGGATTTGATAAAACGCTAGTCATTATCACGTATGTTTTAATGTTCTTTACTGCTGTAATCGGACCGCTGATTGTATGGGCAATTAAAAAAGATGATGACCCTGCAACAGAAGCAGCTTTACGAAACCTCGTTAATTTTGGTATCTCGTATACTATTTATTTAATTATTTCAGGCTTGCTGACAGTTATACTGATTGGCTATATACTGACTCCGGCAGTTACTGTCGCATTTTACATTTTCATTATTATAGGCATTGTTAAATCATCGGACGGTGAAATATACAAAGCGCCGTTTACGATTGATTTTATAAAATAATACCCCTTTGCCAGACAGCAGATGCTGTCTGGTTTTTTACTCCAAATATTTGTTCTGGTTGATTAGAAATGTTATGATTAAAGTGTAATTTAACTCTGTAAAAGAGGAGGAAATCTAATGAATGAATTTAACAATGAAAACAGAAATGGTTTTGACAGCACCTTAGTTCTCGTCTCATATATAATCTCTCTATTTACAGCGGTAGTCGGCCCGCTTTTAATATGGGCGTTGAAAAAGGATGATGATCCTGCAACGGCTACGGCACTGCGTGATGTGGCAAACTTTGGATTATCGTACACAATTTACATGTTCGTTGCCTGGTTAACGTCGGTTATACTAATCGGTTTTGTAATTGGCCCGATTGTGACAGTGGTGTTTTACGTATTTGCGATTATCGGGATCGTTAAAGCGATTAACGGTAATGCGTATAAGCCCCCGTTTACAATTGATATCTTTAAATAAGTAAAGAAATTTTACACTTCTAAATGATATAAAAGTCATTTAGAAGTGTTTTTTTCTTTTTATAAGTTTTATCTTTTTCAAAGCTTGAAACCTTTAAACTCCGCACTTTCTAAGGTATAATATACAGGTGTTGCAAAGAGTCTGGTACTTTGACTATAGATTAGAATTATTATAAACTATAGTAGTATTAGAAATCTAAATTTCAATTGGAGGATTAGACATGGCATCTGTTTTAGAAATTAAGAATCTACACGTTGAAATAGACGGTAAAGAAATATTAAAGGGTGTTGACTTAACACTTAAACAGGGTGAAATTCACGCTGTAATGGGGCCAAATGGTACTGGTAAATCTACATTAGCACAGGCTATTATGGGTCACCCGAGCTACGACGTTACTGAAGGTGAAATTCTTCTTGACGGTGAAAACATTCTGGAAATGGAAGTGGACGAGCGTGCTCAAGCTGGTTTATTCCTTGGAATGCAGTATCCTTCTGAAATTTCAGGCGTAACTAACTCTGATTTCCTGCGTTCTGCAATTAACGCACAGCGCGAAGAAGGCGACGAAATCAACTTAATGCAGTTCATTAAAAAACTGGATAAAAATATGGAATACCTTGAAATGGACCCGGACATGGCGACGCGTTACCTAAACGAAGGTTTCTCAGGCGGGGAGAAAAAACGCAATGAAATTCTTCAGCTGATGATGCTTGAACCAAAATTCGGTATCCTGGATGAGATTGACTCAGGTCTTGATATTGATGCGTTAAGAGTAGTTTCTGAAGGAATCAACAAACTACGCGGACAGGACTTCGGTTCTTTAATCATTACTCACTATCAGCGTCTGCTTAACTACATTACACCAGATGTTGTTCACGTAATGATGAAAGGTAAAGTTGTTAAATCAGGCGGCAAAGAACTTGCTGAACGTTTAGAGTCTGAAGGTTACGACTGGATTAAAGAAGAACTGGGCATCGATGACGAAGCTGCCAGCGCAGAAGATAAATAAGACGGGAGGATCACTATGGCTACTGAATTAAATGCATTCGAACTGAATAAGGAAGAAATTATTGCTAATGCGAACAGCAGAGGCGAATCTGAATTCCTGCTCGGTAAAAGAAAAGAAGCAGTAGAAAAATTTGATAGTCTTGACATGATTAAACCTGACAAGACTAAAGTAGACAAATGGGACTTCTTTAACGTCACTTCACCTGCAGTGGAAAGCAGCACATACAGTGCATTAGATGAGCTGCCTGACGGCGTTAAAGAGTTAATAGACCTTGAAAACAGTAAAAATATATATATTCAGCATAACAATACACCGGCTTTCCTCCGCCTGGATGAAAGTTTAAAAAATAAAGGTGTTATTGCTGAAAACATCATCGACGCAACTGAAAATCATCCTGAACTTCTTGAGAAGTACTTTATGACAGATGGTGTAAGAATCGATGAAAATAAATTATCAGCTTATCATGCTGCATTATTAAACGGCGGTATTTTCATATACGTGCCTAAAGATGTGCAGATTGAAGACCCAATTCAAATGGTTGTGCTTCACGACGATAAAGATGCTTCATTATTCAACCACGTCCTGCTTGTTGCAGACGAAGGTTCTGAAGTGACTTACGTTGAGAATTACTTCTCAAACCTTGAATCTTCAACTGAGAAAATCAACATTATTTCAGAAGTTATTGCTTTAAATAACGCTAAAGTCACTTATGGTTCAGTTGACTTCCTGCCTAAAGAAATGACAGGGTACGTTAACCGCCGCGGTGTCGCATCTGATGATGCGAACATCGATTGGGCTTTAGGACTTATGAATGACTCAAATATTATTTACGACAACACGACTTACTTAAACGGTGACCGTTCTGAATCAGATCTTAAAATCGTTACAGTTGGCCGCGGTGAAACGAAAGCGAACTTCACGACACAAATCATTCACTATGGTAAAGATTCTAATGGTCATATTCTTAAACACGGTGTGATGAAAGATAAAGCATCGAGCATCTTTAACGGTGTCGGTTATATTAAACACGGCGCAACACGTGCAGATGCACAGCAGGAATCACGTGTATTAATGCTCAGTGAAAAAGCACGCGGTGACGCGAACCCGATTCTCCTTATCGATGAAGATGACGTAACAGCTGGACACGCAGCATCTGTCGGCCGTGTGGATGATTTGCAGCTCTTCTATTTAATGAGCCGCGGTATCCAGAGAAAAGAAGCGGAACGCTTAGTTATTCACGGTTTCTTAGATCCGGTAGTAAAAGCACTGCCTATTGAAACTGTAAGAAGACAGCTGAAAGAGGTTATCGAGCTTAAGGTATTATCTTAAGGAAGGGAGGGCTCTGACGAATGGATATACAAAAAATACGTCAGGATTTCCCGATACTTGGTGAACAGGTAAACGGAAAAGACCTCATTTATTTAGACACATCAGCGACGAGCCAGACACCGCTGAAAGTTATCGAAGCGATGAACGATTATTACAGAGAATACAATTCCAACGTACACCGCGGCGTGCACACGCTCGGTACAAAAGCGACAGATGCATATGAAAAAGCGCGTATGAAAGTACGCAGTTTTATCAATGCTAAACGCTTTGAAGAAATCGTTTATACACGTGGCACGACTGCGGCAATTAACCTTGTTGCCCGCAGTCTCGGCGATCTGGTCATCCAGGAAGGCGATGAAATTGTCGTCAATGAAATGGAACATCACGCGAATATCGTTCCCTGGCAGGAGCTTGCAAAACGTAAAGGTGCAAAACTTGTCTTTATTCCACTTGAAGAAGACGGGACAATCGCACTGGACAGCGTTAAAGCAGCGATGTCAGACAAAACGAAAATCGTTGCCATCACTCACGTATCCAATGTACTCGGCACCATTAATGATATAAAATCAATAGCTGAAGTCGCTCATGAACACGGTGCATATATTTCTGTAGACGGTGCACAAGCTGTGCCTCACATGAAAGTAGATGTACAGGACTTAGATGTTGACTTTTATGCATTCAGCGGCCATAAAATGCTTGGACCGACAGGTATCGGTATTTTATACGGCAAAGCTGAGTTACTTGATAAAATGGAGCCAATTGAATACGGTGGAGATATGATCGATTATGTTTATAAAACCGAAGCGACATGGACGGATCTGCCTGTGAAATTTGAAGCAGGTACTCCGATGATTGCAGAAGCGGTCGGTTTGAATGCAGCCATCGATTATATTAACGAGATAGGCCTCGATAATATTTATCAGCATGAGAAAGAACTTGTTCAATATGCTTACGATAAAATGTCTGAGATTGAAGGACTGGAAATTTACGGTCCGGCGAAAGATAAACGTGCCGGTTTAATTACTTTCAATCTTAAAGGTGTGCACCCGCATGACCTTGCGACTGCACTTGATTCAGAAGGTATTGCTGTACGCGCCGGACATCATTGTGCCCAGCCGCTTATGAAATGGTGCGAGGCATCATCAACAGCCAGAGCAAGTTTTTATATATACAACACGATCGAAGAGATCGATCAATTTATTGAAAGTCTGGAAAAAACGAAGGAGTTTTTCTCGTATGAATTTTAACAACCTTAATCAGCTGTATCGCTCTGTAATAATGGACCACTACAAAAATCCGCGAAATAAAGGTGAAATTGAAGATGGTTCGATGACAGTTGAAATGAATAACCCGACTTGCGGAGATGAGATTCAGCTCACATTAAACGTTGAAGCGGGCATCATTAAAGATGTTAAGTTTCAAGGAGAAGGCTGCTCAATTTCCATGTCCAGCGCATCGATGATGACAGAAGCGATCATGAACCAGCCCGTAGACAAAGCGCTGTCGATGGCCGATGAGTTTTCAAACATGATGCTTGGTGAGGAGTACCATATTACAGATGATATGGGAGACATTGAAGCGCTTCAGGGAGTCAGCCAATTTCCTGCACGCATTAAATGTGCGACGCTCACTTGGAAAGCACTGGAAAAAGGATTTAAAGAATCCACAACAAATTAGTATTGAGGAGTGATCATATATGGTTAAGCAAGCACCAGAAATTGGCGATTACAAATATGGTTTCCACGATAAGGACGTTTCTATATTCCGTTCTGACAGAGGATTAACTGAAGAAATCGTCCGTGAAATTTCTAAAATGAAAGAAGAACCGCAGTGGATGCTGGACTACCGTCTTAAATCTCTGCAGCATTTCTACGACAGACCAATGCCTTTATGGGGCGGAGATTTATCGGAACTTGATTTCGATGAAATTACGTACTATGTAAAACCATCTGAACAAACTGAACGCTCTTGGGATGAAGTACCTGATGAAATTAAACGTACGTTTGACAAGCTGGGTATTCCTGAAGCAGAACAGAAATATTTAGCTGGTGTATCAGCACAGTACGAATCAGAAGTTGTTTACCACAACATGGAGAAAGACCTTGAAGATAAAGGTGTTATCTTTAAAGATACGGACTCTGCATTAAGAGAAAACGAAGAATTATTTAAAGAGTACTTTGGAACAGTTATACCATTCTCTGATAATAAATTTTCTGCTTTAAACTCAGCAGTATGGTCAGGCGGATCATTTATTTACTGCCCGCCGGGAGTTAAACTCGACACTCCACTGCAAGCATATTTCCGTATTAACTCTGAAAACATGGGTCAGTTTGAACGTACTTTAATCATTTGTGATGAAGGTTCAAGCGTACATTATGTTGAAGGGTGTACAGCACCGACTTATACGACGAACTCACTGCACTCAGCAGTCGTTGAAATTATCGTTAAGCGCGATGCATATTGCCGTTACACAACAATCCAAAACTGGGCAAACAACGTTTACAACCTGGTTACAAAACGTACTTTCGTTGACGAAAACGGAACGATGGAATGGGTTGACGGTAACATCGGTTCTAAAATTACGATGAAATACCCGTCTGTCTTCCTTAAAGGTGAGGGCGCACGCGGTATGACATTATCTATTGCTTTAGCTGGTAAAGGACAATTGCAGGATGCCGGTGCGAAAATGATTCACTTAGCGCCAAACACATCTTCAACAATTGTGTCTAAATCAATTGCAAGAGGCGGCGGTAAAGTATCATACCGCGGTCAAGTTCACTTCGGACGCAAAGCACACGGCGCACGTTCTAATATCGAATGTGATACGCTGATTATGGATAATGAATCGACTTCGGATACAATTCCGTATAACGAAATTTTAAATGATAATATCTCTCTTGAACACGAAGCGAAAGTTTCGAAAGTATCAGAAGAGCAGTTATTCTACCTGATGAGCCGCGGTCTTGGTGAAGAAGAAGCGACAGAAATGATCGTTATGGGCTTCATCGAGCCATTTACAAAAGAACTTCCTATGGAATACGCAGTTGAAATGAACCGCTTGATTTCATTCGAAATGGAAGGTTCAATCGGTTAATACACTTTAATATATCTAGAACCGCCGCATTTATTTGCGGCGGTTTTTTTGCTTTGCTCCTGTTTTAAATAAATTTGAATATTTAGTGTATGATTTAAAACTTTAGGGTATTGTAGAAAATATCATTTTAGGGGTGATTAATTTGGGAGAAAGTACAAAGGGGAAAGAACAAAATAAGGGTGACATCAGCCAGAAGTTTCCACATACATATGCGATACTGCTCTTTATCGTTATATTAGGGGCAGCACTCAGTTACATTATTCCTGCAGGTGAATTTGACCGCCAGGAAGTGGAAGACAGAGTAGAAGTAGTCAGCGGAAGTTTCCACGGCGTGGAACAAAATCCTGTTTCATTTTTAGATTTAATTATGGCAATCCCGACAGGACTTAACGAAGCTGCTGATATTATATTTTATATATTTCTTATCGGCGGTGCTTTTGGAGTAATTAGAGCAACAGGGGCCATTGAAGCCATTATTCAAAAAGTTATGGATAACGTCAGAAAGAACGAAATGATGTTAATCCCGGTAATAATGACAGTCTTTTCTATACTTGGCTTTACAACCGGTATGGCAGAAGAAACAATTATTTTTGTCCCGATTGGAATTATGCTGGCTGTCGCATTGGGCTATGATGCTATGGTCGGTACAGCGATGGTAACACTCGGTGCTGCTGCTGGTTTCATAGGCGGTATGTTTAACCCGTTCACAGTCGGTATCGCACATGGTATTGCCGAACTGCCGATATTTTCAGGATGGGGATTCAGGACAATTGTTTATTTAGCAGTCTTGATTACCGGTATATTATTCGTTATGAATTATGCTAAAAAAGTGAAGAAAGATCCTAAACGCAGTCTGGTATATGAAGAAGCACAGAACGGACAGCTTAACTTTGTAGAAGATGATATGGAATTTAAGAAACTGACTAAACGCCATATTGTGATCGTGGCATTATTCGCACTGACTATTGCGATAAACGTTTACGGTATTTTTGTCTACGGCTGGTTCTTAACAGAACTTGCAGCGAACTTCTTTACTGTCGGAATTATTATCGGTTTTGTCGGAGGCTTAAAACTTAATAACATATTCGATGCATTTATCGATGGTATGAAGATAGTTGTTTACGGTGCGATTATTGTAGGGTTTGCCCGTGCAATCTTAGTTGTGCTGGAGTCCGGACTAATTATCGATACGATTATTTACAGTATGAGTGCAGCGCTCGACTATATTCCAAATGCATTGACAGCGATAGGAATGCTGGCAGTACAAGTTGTCATTAACTTCTTTATTCCGTCAGGATCTGGCCAGGCAATGACAACAATGCCGGTTATGGTGCCGATTTCTGATCTGCAGGAAATACCGAGACAAGTGGCAGTACTTGCTTATCAGTATGGCGATGCGATTACAAATAGTATTATTCCAACATCTGCATCCTTGATGGGCGTACTTGCAGTCGCAGGGATTCCTTACATTAAATGGGTGAAATTTGTTTGGAAACTGGTACTCATCTGGTTAGTGATTGCAGCGATTGCCTTAGTTGCAGCGACCTTGATTAACTTGCAATAAAGTTTGAGAACAATTATCTCCCTGATCTGTAATACTTTAGTCTGATTATTCTGTCAAAAAATTGACACAATTATTAAGAGTGATAATCTTTAAGTATATACAGAAAATGGGAGGTACTGTAAATGGGTCATACATGGATTAAATTGTCGGTGCTTTATCTTGTTATTGGTATTTCGGTCGGTTTGTTTATGTCTTACACGATACAGCTGAACTGGGCGGCAGGACACGCTCATGTTAACGTAGTCGGCTGGCTGTCTACCCTCGGAATCGGAGCTGTCTTATCGATTTACCCTCACCTTGCGAAAAACGGATTGGGAACGGCAACATTTTGGTTATATCATATCGGTGTGCCGCTTTTCCTTTTCAGCACATTTTTTGTTCAAGTCAATCCGGGTGTCGCGCACATCTTTACATTTATCGGCGGACCGATGTTCCTTTTAGCAATTATATTATTTGGTGTCAATTTATTTATGAATTTAAAAGATGCAGACGTTGAAAAATATAAACGCGAAGTGTAATGTTTGTATCATTTATGATCCAGGTCTTATAATGAAGTTAGTAAACTTATAAAGGCAGGGAGATAAATGGAAAATTTACAAGCATTTTATGACATTGCTTTAACACCGGACGAGTATCGTACTAAGCTGACTGATTTAAAAGACGGCTTCGATAAAATTTACGACGAACATGAAATAACAAAAGATAATGATTTTGAATCTTTTAAAAACAGCGACATGAATCTGCTTGTAATCGCAGAACCATGGTGTTCACACTGCATGCTTAACCTGGCAATTCTTTTCAAACTCGCTGAAGAAGCAGAAATCGACGTTAAAGTTTCACTGAGAGATGATAACGAAGAGTTAATGAACGCTTATTTAACAAACGGCAATAAAGTAATTCCAAAAGTTATCGCAATCGATAACGAAGAAAAAGAAGCAGCTGTATGGGGCCCGCGTGCACCGATGACAGCAGTTATTCAAAAAGATATTATGAAAGATATGCCGGAAAAAGGTACTGAAGAATACGACGCAGCATTTACAGCAGTTAAGAAAGAAATGAAAGAAAAATTCATGACTTCACCAGAACTTTGGGATGCTGTGGAGACAGATTTAAAACAAACATTAGCAGTAAAATAATAAAAAGAATCTCCTTTGAAGCCGCAGGCTTTTGAGGAGATTTTATTTTTATCTCTGAAATACGTTTATCCGTTCAAAAAATTATATGCTAAACTGTAAATCATAATTATGAAAAGTATTACGACAGGAGATGTTTTTGTGAGTGTGACATATAAAGAGCATGATAAAGGAATTATAGAATATATTCTGACGAACCACAGCGGAATGACTGTGAAAATAATCAATGTCGGATGCAGTATTACTGAAATATTTGTTCCTGACAAAAACGGTGATTACAGCAATGTGGTACTGAGATATGAAATGCTTGAAGAATATTTCAGCAATGAACATTTCCTGGGATCGGTCATTACACCAGTTGCCGGCAGAGTGGAGAATGGAGAATTCATAATTAATAATGAAGTGTATTCATTTACACCCAATGAAGGGGAGAACCTGCTCCACAGCGGTGAATTAAATCCGTACAACAAAATCTGGGACAGTTCAATAGAAGGTAACAAAGTTATCTTCCAGTATAGAACCGGTAATGAATTTCCGGGCAGCCCGCTGTTTAAAGTTATTTACAGTTTGACTGAGGCCAATGAACTGAACCTTGAATATGAAGTGACTGCTGAGTCGGAAAGTGTCACAATACCGACGAACCATACATACTTTAACCTCAGCAGTGAGCCGGCTGAGGATACAGGAAATCATGTAATTAAAAGCAATACTGAAAGATGGCTGAAGATGAATAAGGAACTGATTCCGGTGAGTATTGAGCAGTCTGAAGGGCTGTTTGACTTGAATGAGAGACGTTTGTTCAGCGATGTTTTCTCAAGTGATGATGAGCAGATTGAAATCGCGAATGGAGGCTTTGATCACTATTTCATTTTTAATGAAGATGACAAGTCTGCTGTGATTACAGATGAAAGAAGCGGTCGTATAATGAAAGTGACGACAACTTTCCCCGGCATGATTCTTTATACGGGTAATAATATTGATGAGAATATAAATCTGAAAGACAGAAAGGCACAAAAGCACGCCGGATTTTGCATGGAAACACAATGTACGCCTGCAGCTCTGAAGCTCCCTTTAAAACAGGATGTCAGAATAGATGCAGGAGTGCCTTATAAGAAAGAAACAATATTCAGTTTTGCTGCGAAAGTATAGAACTAAAAAGAATCTGCTCAAAATTTTGAGCAGACTCTTTTTAGTTCTTTAATTATTAACATTATAACGGTCGTGGTAAAGGTATTTTCTGGCGATAACAAAGCCCATGCCTTCGATTGTAGTATGGCTTTCTTTGTCTATAAATAAAACTTTTGAGCCCTGAATTTCATCGTATATATTTAAGTAATTTTTAAAATGTCTCAGTTTGTTTCCTATGATGATGTAATCCGGACTCATTGCACGTGCAACATTTTCCAGACCGATATTCATATATGACGATAATTCATCCATTGCTTCAAGCGCTATGGGATTGTTATTTTTCAGTTCCGTGAAAACTTTTTCTATATCCTTTTCCATTTTCAGACCTTTTCGCTCAAGAGAGTCATAAAATGCCTGCTCGGATGCATAGGTTTCCCAGCACCCTTTTCTTCCGCAGTGGCATTGTCTCCCGTTTTCGACGATAACGTTGTGCCCGAATTCTCCGGCGAGCCCCATTTTTCCTCTGTAGAGATTACCGGAAATAATAATTCCTGTACCGATACCGATGCCGGCACTGACGTAGACCAGATTTGTATTTTCCGGATTGGTAATGTGATGCAATGCACCGAGAGCCCCGGCATTCGCTTCGTTAAATGTATTAATCGGGATGTCTGTAAATACGTCTTTGAATTCTTCAGACAGATCGATATTCTTCCAGCCGATGTTAGGCGCGTGTAATATCATGCCTTTAATATTTACAGTTGCAGGAACTGCTACGGCAACTTCGATAATATGCTTTATCTCGATACCGAGCTTCTTAACGGCGTGATTAAATGACTCCTTAAGCAGTTCTGCAATTATTCCAGTATCATTATTGTTTATTTCAATTCTCTGCGTAAAAACGTTCTCGAGCTTCATATTCATTACTGTAAAGTAAATATCGGTGCCGTCGATTTTTATGCCGACAATATATTTTGCATCCGGGTTAAATTTAAGCAACTTCGGTTTTCTGCCTCCGCTGGATATACCGTATCCAAGATCTTTAATCAGGTTTTCATTGAGCAGTTCGTCAGTAATTTTTGAGACTGTCGCCTTGTTCAGACCGGTCTGTTTAGCCAGTTCTGCTCTTGAAATCATTTCAGTCGAAGTGAGCAGTTTCAAAATTTTATTTGTATTGAATTGTTTGATGGATTGCTGATTAACTATACTTTTATTCATAACGTTCTCCTGTGTCTTTTTGAATGAGATTTCTTCAAAGTATAGCACAATTTGTAAATTTTATTTGACAGCGATTTCAAATACATGTATTCTTTGTTTATCCAATAAACAAAGTACTTTCAGGAGGAAAAAGCATGACTTATTTCAATCAGAAACAAATTAACTACGAAGGACCATATTCAAATAATCCTTTAAGTTTTAAATATTTTAATCCGCAAGAAGTAATCGGCGGCAAGACTATGGCTGAGCATATGAAGTTCAGTGTTGCTTACTGGCACACATTTACTGAAGACCTGTCTGACCCGTTCGGCGGCGGTACTGCAAAACGTAACTGGGATCACCTTGAAGGAATGGACAAAGCTAAAGCAAGAGTTGAAGCGATGTTCGAACTGCTTGAAATCCTTAACGTTGATTATTTCTGTTTCCACGATGCAGATATTGCACCGGAAGGTAAAGACTTAAAAGAAACAAACGAAAACCTGGATGAGATTGTTGCGCTTATTAAAGAAAAAATGGCTGAAACAGGCAAAAAACTGCTTTGGAATACAGCTAACAACTTCTCACATGAACGTTTCGTACTGGGTGCAGCGTCATCTTCAAATGCAGATGTATTTGCATATGCGGCAGCTAAAGTTAAAAAACAGCTTGATATTGCTAAAGAACTTGGTGCAAGCAGCTATGTATTCTGGGGCGGACGTGAAGGCTACGAAAGCCTGCTTAATACAGATATGAAACTTGAAACAGACAACCTGGCCCGATTCTTCAAACTGGCTAAAGCTTACGCAGATAAGATCGGCTATGAAGGACAGTTCCTGATTGAACCTAAACCGAAAGAGCCGACATCTCACCAGTATGACTTTGATGTGGCAAGCGGACATGCATTCCTTCAGAAACACGGTCTGGAAGATGTATTCAAATTCAATATCGAAGCTAACCACGCAACGCTCGCAGGTCATTCTTTCCAGCATGAACTTAGATACGCACGCGACAATGACATGCTTGGCTCAGTAGATGCCAATCAGGGTCACCCGCTTCTTGGATGGGATACAGATGAATTCCCTACAGATGTGTATGAAACAACTATGGCAATGTATGAAATTCTTAAAAACGGCGGACTTGATAAAGGCGGTCTTAACTTCGATGCGAAACCCAGACGTACTTCATTCGAACAGGAAGATCTGATTCTGACTCACATAGCAGGAATGGATGCATTTGCACTTGGACTGCGCGTTGCACACCAGATGATTGAAGATAATTTCTTTGAAAACATTGTTGATGAAAAATATAAATCTTATACAGAAGGTATCGGCCGTCAGATTGTAGATGGTGAAACGAGCCTTGAAGAACTAGAAGCGTATGCTTTAGACAACAGTGATATTACTAATACTTCTGATCATCTTGAACTTATTAAAGCGCAAATCAACCAGTACATTCTTAATATCAACAGAGGTGTCTAACATTGGAATACGTCATTGGCATTGATATCGGCACGAGCGGACTGAAAAGCATTATAGTCAGCGGTGACGGAGAAGTCGTCAAAAGTGATAAAGTAAAATACGATACTATTCACGAGAAAACGGGCTACAGTGAAATGAATCCCGAAGATTGGTATGAAGCGGCAGCTGGCAGTCTCGGCCGCCTACTTGACAGTGAATACGGCAGCAAAGTTACAGGCATCAGTTTTTCCGGACAGATGCACGGCCTGGTTATTGTCGACAAAGACGGAGAAGTAATCAGACCGGCAATACTGTGGAATGATACGAGAACATCAGAAGAGTGTAAGGAAATTATCGCTGACATCGGTCTCGATAATCTGCTCGGTCATGTACAGAATACAGTTCTGGAAGGTTTTACACTGTCTAAACTGATATGGGTTAAAAAGAATGAACCTGAAAATTATAAAAAAATCGATAAATTCATGATGCCGAAAGACTACGTTATCTACCGTCTGACAGGCAATGTGTTTGCAGAGCCGTCTGATGCAGCGGGCACAGTGATGTTTGATGTGAAGAAGGGTGAATGGTCAGAGACTCTTCTGGAACAGCTCGGGTTAGATAAAAATATCTGTCCTGAAGTGATTCCTTCACATGGTAAATCGGGCATACTTAACAAAGAGCTGTTTGATATTGAACAGGATATTTCAATCTATCAGGGCGGCGCAGACAATGCCTGCGGTGCACTTGGTGCGGGTATTACCGATTCATCGAGACAGCTTGTAAGCATCGGTACTTCAGGTGTTGTACTTTCTTCGGAAGAAGAAGATGATTATATGAATGACGGATCAGTACATTACTTCAACCACTGTGTCAGCGGTCAGAATTATGTAATGGGTGTGACATTATCAGCAGGATACAGTCTTGAGTGGCTGAAAAAAATGCTTGGTGATGACCAGACATTCGGTGAATTTATGGAAGAAGCAAAAACGTCTCCGCTCGGGGCGAAAGGGTTGTTATATACTCCATTTCTTCTCGGTGAAAGAACGCCTTACAACGATGCAGAAATCAGAGGGAGCTTCATCGGTCTTGATGCGAATACGAATGCTAACGATATGAAGAGAGCAGTCATCGAAGGGATTACATTCTCGCTTAATGAGAGTATTGAAATTATGCGTAAAAATGGCAAGAATATCAGCAGTATTGTTTCTATCGGAGGCGGTGCAGGGAACCGTCAATGGCTGCAGATGCAGGCGGATATTTTCGATGCAGAGATTTTGACGCGGACTGAAGAACAGGGACCTGCCTACGGTGCCGCAATGATTGCAGCGATAGGTGAACAATGGTTTGAAGATTTTTCAGTGATTACTGAAAAATGGATTGATTACAAAGAGACATTCACTCCAATAACTGAAAACAAAGTGCAATATAAGAAATTATTTGAATTATACAGAGAAGTTTATGAGAAGACGCAGGGGCTTACAGGAAAACTATTGGAATTTAAATAAAACTTTGGGGGTGTCATGTGATGGAACCGCATTATAATGTGAAATTTTTAATCACTATGACGTTAATCGCAACACTGGGAGGATTATTATTTGGTTATGACACAGCTGTTATATCCGGAGCAGAACAATCCCTTCAGCAATACATAACAGCCGACTATAATTCATTCATACACGGGGTAACAGTATCGAGTGCATTAATCGGGTGTGTAATCGGTGGACTACTTTCAGGTAAAATTGCAGGAAGTCTTGGAAGAAAAAGATCACTGCAGCTTGCAGCTGTTCTACTTGCAATTTCAGCGTTACTTTCAGCGTATCCTGAACTCTTATTCTTTGAAGTGGGAGAAGCAAGTCTCGGACTTTTGATTATGTTTAATATTTACCGTATTATCGGCGGTATCGGTGTCGGGCTGGCATCAGCTGTAACACCTATGTTCATCGGGGAAATGGCACCGTCAGGCATCAGGGGAAGACTCGTTTCATGGAACCAGTTCGCAATTATTTTCGGTATGCTGGTCGTTTATTTTGTTAACTACGGCATCGCTTTTGGGGAATCTGCAGCATGGATTGAAACTATGGGCTGGAGATACATGTTCCTGACAGAGGCAGTACCGGCACTTCTGTTCTTCCTGCTGCTGTTTGCAGTGCCGGAAACACCGAGATATCTTGCGCTTAACAAACAGGATGATAAAGCGATGGCTGTATTAAACCGAATTTATCATTCTGCAGATCACTCTAAAAAAGTGCTTGCAGACATTGTTCAAACACGTAATCTTGAGAAAAATATAAAGAAAACTCCGCTGTTTGCATTTGGTAAAACAGTGATTATTGTCGGTATTATGGTGTCGTTCTTCCAGCAGTTTATCGGTATCAACGTTGCACTTTACTATGCTCCAAGAATTTTCGAAGATTTGGGTGCAGGTGCTGATGCATCGATGGTGCAGACAGTAGTAATGGGACTTGTAAACGTAATTTTTACACTTATTGCTATTAAATATGTTGATAAGATTGGAAGAAAACCGCTTCTGATTATCGGTTCAATCGGTATGGCAATCGGTATGGGCGGGGTCAGCATGCTGTCAGCGTTTAACGTAATCGGTATATCAACACTAATCTTTATCGTAATATTTACAGCATCGTTCATGATGAGCTGGGGACCAATTGTCTGGGTTGTATTATCAGAAATATTCCCTAACAGAATCAGAGGTGCTGCTATGGCAATCGCAGTTGCGGTACAATGGCTTGCAAACTTTACCATTACTTCATTCTACCCGTACATGATGGAAGTCAGCGGTGCGATGACATACGGCTTCTACGGTCTGATGTGTGTACTGTCAGGACTGTTCGTCTGGAAGTTCCTGCCTGAAACTAAAGGTAAAACTCTTGAGGAACTTGAAAAACTGTGGAAGAAAAAAGAAGATACTTCAGAAGCGCTTTCTGGCGAAAATGCTTTGGAGACTAAATAATAGAAATAAAATAATCCGTTCCCGTTATGGGAGCGGATTTTTGCTGTTCATTTAATGTTGCACTGTTTCGGCTTTTCTTGTACTGATAAATACCCCGACCCCGAGAATCAGAATAATACCTGCAGCCTGATACATGCCGAGGCCGACATTTAGGAGTAAGACAGATGTCAGTACTGCAGATACCGGCTCCAGGAGACCAAGTATGCCGGCTTCTGTTGAACTGATGTATTTCATGCTTGTTATATACAGGTAGAATGCGAGTGTTGTACCGAGCAAAATGGACAGTGCAAGAATAATAACCTGCATTGCAGTCCAGTCAAATGAGAAATCGAACACCCAGATCGGATGAATAAAGTTCATTAGAATACCGCCTGTCAGCATTGAACCGCCGACGAGCTGGAGCGGATGGATAACCTGCAGCAGTACCGGTGCATGGAGCGTGTAATACGCAAGTGCAACACCGGATGCGAGTCCGAACATCAGTGCAGCAGGTGATACAGCGAGATTCGTCAGATTACCGTTTGTCGCTATCAGGATCACGCCGATAATCATTGCAGCGATAATCAATGCTTCGGCTTTCGTCCAAGGTTTGTACTTTTTCATTACTGCATAAAGAATGATATAGATTGGTCCGGTACACTGCAGCACAGTCGCAATTGCAGCGTTTCCAAAGCCGATTGCAGCCATAAATGTATACTGAACCATCGTCATGCCGAAGATGGAATAGACGGCAAACATTAAGACAGTATGCTTATTCCACACCGTCCGATGTTTCCGGCGGAAAAATAAAGTGTATATAGATAATAAGATAATACCGCTGATAGTCAGTCTTGCGGTGACGTACCAGTTTACATCGACAGGTGTCGCTGTAAAAATATAGTCGGACGCAGTGCCCCCGATACCCCACAGAGAAGCACCGATAATAACAAATATTAAACCTTTAATATGAGTAGGATTTTTCATAGCAGTCTTGCCTTTATTCATTTTTTTAAACCAATATACTGCAGACGGCTGTTAAACAGTTTCGGATAAGATAAATAACCGACCATCACAGAAGCCGCAGTGGCGTTAGTAAGTATTAAAAATAGGATAAGCAGCTGATACATGACGGCTTCCATCGGTGCGGCACCGCCGATAATCAGTCCGCTCATCATGCCTGGAAGCTGGACGAGACCGATTGTTTTCTGGGATTCGATCGTAGGAATCATGCTCGTTTGGATCGCTGATTTTAAACTGCGGGACACCGCATCTTTTGGCTCACCGCCAAATGACAAAATCAATTCAATCATTTCCTCGCTGTTTTCCAGCTCATCTGTAAATTTATTGACGAATAAGAGTGACAGCACCATGCAGTTACCAATCAGCATTCCGCTGATCGGAATAATCTGCTGGGGGATAAAATCGATAATGCCGAAGCCCAGCATTATTATCATGGAGACTGCTTCGACTACTGTCAGCGTTAAGATTATAATCCATTTGATCCCGGGAATACGAACGCCCTTCTTAATGACATTTTGACTGGCAGCAGCAATCATCACTATTATCATCAGCAGCATATATATAATACTGTCGCTGTCGAAAACAAAGGTCAGTATCATACCGACGATAAGCAGCTGTATAATCGAACGGACTGAGGCGATTAAAATATCTTTCGTTAAGCCGAGCTTCAGCACAACGACAATGACAAGCGGAATGATAACAAATATCCCGGAGAGCAGAAGTTCCTGAAAGCCCATCAGCGTTCACCCCTTAGAAATTGCTGTATAATAGTGTTACTAGAACTGTACAGTGAATCAATCGGGCCTTGAAGCAGCAGCTCGCCCTGATTTAAAAACCAAATATCATCGCTGACACGTTCAGCCTGGGCCAGATCGTGGGTGATCCAGACGACTGTTAAATTATGTTCCTGCTGCAGTTTTTTAACGAGACGTTCGATATCTCTAACAAGTGTATAGTCAAGGCTGGACGTGATTTCATCGAGCAGCAGCACTTCAGGTTTTGAAACGAAAGTCCTGGCTAAAGAAACCCGGCTCTTTTCTCCGCCGGATAGTTTATTAATTTTACGCTGTAAAAAACTTTTGTCGAGATCAACCATTTCAAGGAGTTTAACAGCGCGGCCCTGATTCAGTTCTTTGTTAAAGATTTTTAACGGTAAATTTAAATTATCGTATACGGTGCCTGCAAGCATTGGTGCACTTTGAAAAGCCATGCCGGCTTTCTTTCTGAGCGAGATGATATCTGCTGAAGCGATATTTTCACCGCGGTAAAATACATCGCCGGAATCTGGAGACAAGAGGCCGTTGATATGTTTCAAGCATGTCGTTTTGCCCGCACCGCTCGGGCCAATAAATGTCGTAATTTTATTTTCGCGGAAATACCCTGAGATATTATGTAGTATTTCCCGATGGCTGACATTTTTAAATTCAATAATCTCCATGATTAATATCCTCCCAAGTAAATGTGCTAAAATGAAGTAAGGTGATTTAATGATTTATATAGGACTGACAGGGTGGGGCGATCACGATTCGCTCTACACTGAGCTATCAAATAAAAAAGATAAATTAATTACATATGCGTCACATTTTCCAATTGTTGAACTCGATTCAACATATTATGCAGTCCAGCGTCAGTCCACTATAGAAAAGTGGTGCAATGAGACGCCTGACACGTTTAAATTTGCGGTAAAAGCACACCAGTTTATGACGGGGCACAGTGATTACCGCGAGCATTACGATTCTATAAAAGATGTATTCAGTGCATATAAAGAAATGCTGATGCCTATGTATGATAGAAATAAACTCACTTTTGTCCTGCTGCAGTTTCCGCCGTGGTTTGACATTAACAGTAAAAACATCCGTTACGTTAAATTTGCGGCTGAACTGCTGAAACCATTTAAAGTTGCAGTGGAATTCCGCAATCAGACGTGGTTTCAAGATAATTATAAAGAAGATACGCTCGAATTTCTACACAGCGGGAATGTTATTCACAGTATATGCGATGAGCCGCAGGCCGGCATCGGCTCGGTTCCCTTCGTTAACCGTGTAACAGATGACACTGCTTTTATCCGCCTGCACGGCAGGAATGTTCACGGCTGGACTCAGCAGAACCGTACATCTGAAGAGTGGCGGGATGTCCGATATTTATATGATTATAACAGAAAGGAACTCGAGTGGTTACAAAAGCAGGTCAATATTCTGCAGCATAAAACCAAAGATATATATATTGTATTTAACAATAATTCAGGGGGGCACGCAGCAAAAAATGCAAAAGAGTTTATCAGCATGCTGAATATAGAATACAGCGGTCTTGCACCGAAGCAGCTGAAACTATTCTAAGGGGCTGGGGTCATGGAAGTATTAGTGCTAATACTGATCGGTTTACTGTCTTCAATACTGGGTTCTCTCGTCGGTATCGGCGGGGGTGTTATCGTCGTGCCGGCATTAATGTTTTTCGGTGTAACGCTTGGAATTTTACCATCAATCACACCGCAGACTGCCGTCGGAACGTCGAGTATGCTGTTAATATTTACAGGTATGAGTGCGATGATATCTTATGCCAAAAAAAATCAGGTAGACAAGCAGAATGGTATATTATTTCTCATTGGACTGATGCCGGGCGCCTTCGCCGGATCTTATGCCAGCAGCCTGTTTACAGTAGACAGCTTTAATTTATATTTCGGTATGTTTTTAATTTTTATCAGCATATTGCTAGTGATAAGAAATAAAATCAAACCGATGAAAATCTTCCAGAACCCTAAATATTTAAAACCTCACCGCGATAATATGGGGAATATATATCACTACGGTTTTCCCCCTTATCTCGCAATTTCTATTACGTTTGTCGTCGGCTTTATTACCGGCTTGTTCGGTATCGGCGGCGGAGTACTGATGACGCCGTTAATGCTTATGGTCTTTCGCATGCCGCCGGCAATCGCAATCGGTACGAGTATGATGATGGTCTTTTTCTCCGGCGTGTCGTCGGCCTTTGGTCACGTGCTGCAGAATAACGTCGTGTACTTTTATATTATATTACTCGTGCCAGCAGCTGTAATCGGTGCCAATATCGGTGTGAAAATTAATCAGCGATTCAGTTCTGACGGTTTAGTTGTGATTCTCCGCACCGTGCTGTTTATTCTCGGAGTGTACTTAATTCTACAAACAATTCTTTAAGGAGTGCTCGTATGGAAGTGAAAATTTATCATACTAATGATATACACAGTGCATTACATAATTACATGAAGTTCACCAGCTTCATTAAAAATAAAAGACGCCAGTACAGAGATAATATGTTCTATGTTGATATTGGCGATCACGTTGACCGCTCTCATCCATACACGGAAGCGACACTCGGCAAAGGTAATATTGAACTGTTGAATCAGGCGACATGCGATGTTGCAACACTTGGAAATAATGAAGGGATTACACTGACTAAAAATCAGCTGAAACATTTATACGATGATGCTGATTTTGATGTCATCTGTGCGAACTTGCGTGAAGTCGGCACACAGGAACCATTTTTTAAACCGTACACAATTAAAGAAACAAACGGAATTAAGATTGGCTTTATCGCTGCGACTGTTGAGTTTACACCTTTCTATTTGGCTTTGGACTGGGAAGTTGAAGGTGCATTTGAAAGAATCGAAAAATATTTACAGGAACTTAAACCTCAAGTGGATGTCATCATTATGATGAGTCACTTAGGCATGTATGATGATGAAACACTTGCGAATAAGTTTCCGGAAATCGATTTGATATTATCGTCGCATACGCATCATCATTTTGAAAAAGGTGAATATATTAATGGTGTGCTGCTGGCAGCCGCGGGGAGATACGGTGAGTATATCGGTGAAGTGACGCTTGAATTTGAAGGCAGTCAGCTGGTCAATAAAAAAGCTGTGCTGATCGAATCGGATATATTATCACAGGTAGAAAATGATTATTATAATAAAGGAAAAGCAATCTTAAAGGATATGGTTATTAAAAAAGATGCTTTGCCGATTGATCGCAGACTGTATTCTGCCGGGCGCTTCAGCTCGCTCCTTGCTTATATTCTTAAAGATTTTACGAAGAGTGATGCCGGGCTGATTCATACGGGTTTGATTGCGAGTCCATTTGAAGGCGGCGTGCTGACAGAGTATTCGCTTCATAAAGTGCTGCCGCATGCGATTAACGCTGTTAAAATTGAATTGACCGGCCGTGAAATGAAAGAAATATTTACCCAGGCAAACCGCCACGAATACAAAGATGAAATTGTACGGGGACTCGGTTTCAGAGGGGATATTTTCGGTTGTTTTGTCACAGACAATATAAGTTATGTACAATCTGAACGCGAGTATTTTATCGGAGAAGAACTGATAGATGAAAAGAAAACATATACACTCGGAACGCTTGATATGTATACTTTCGGAAGGATCTTCCCGCAGTTCAGATATTCGAAGAAAGAATACATTATGCCGGACCTGCTCCGCGATATTGTCAAACAATATATTAATTACCTGTAGTCTGTTTGGGCTGATGTATGCTATACTGTATAACAATTGAATAAATAAAAAAGTAGAGGTTGCACTTTTCAACAGTAAAGTATTTCAGCAGGCATGCGTTTGGAGAATACTTAAAAGGGGAAAGTGCCGAAGAAAGATATCGGCAGGTATCGTTTCTGGGGTTCAGTTTAAGAGGCTGGGCACTGTCAGTGATATGATGCGCTACATTTAATAGATGAATCATAAATGCGTGCATATATTAACGTATTTATGATTTTTTTTATTGAAAATTTTAGGAGGAAAAAAGATGGAATCATTTTTAAACTGGGAATACATGCCGCTTATTCCCCCCTTATTAACGCTTTTACTCGTCATCGTAACGAGAAAAGTCGGAATCAGTTTAGGTGCCGGCATTATTACCTCGGCATTTGTTATAGCGAACGGACACTTTGGAGAATTTTTCCGTCTGGTGTTTGATTCATTTATAGCGATCTTTATTGAAGACGGCGGATTGAATACGTGGAATGCTTACATATTAATTTTCTTAACACTGCTTGGAATAATGACCGCATTTATGAATATGTCAGGCGGTGCGCGGGCCTTTACCAATTGGGCACTGACAAAAGTTAAATCGCGCCGCGGTGCAGGTTTAATGACCGCTGTCTTAGGAATTATCGTATTCATCGATGATTACTTCAGCGCTTTAATTGTTGGCCAGGTTGCCAAACCAATTACAGATAAATATAAAATTTCAAGAGCTAAATTGGCCTATATGGTCGATACGACTGCATCACCGGTTGCAGTAATGATGCCGGTATCAAGCTGGGGTGCGGGAATTATGGGACTGACGGCACCACTCCTGGTGGCTGCAGGAACGACAAATATTTCACCATTCCAAAGCTTTATGTATATGGTGCCAATGAACTTTTATGTCATTTCAGCAATTATTATGATGTTTATCGTTGTTATCTTTAAATTTGATATTGGACCGATGAGAAAACAGGAAGAACTTGCAATCAATGAAGGGATTCTGCGTGATAAAGTACCAGAATTTGCAGAACAGGAAGATGAACTGCCTGTTCATGAAGGGTCAGGAGCTACGGCTTTAATCGTGCCGATTATCGCACTTGCAGTGACTGTTGTTATTGCGATGTACATTACTGGTGCACTTGAAGGCGGCAGCTGGAGCGTATTTTCGGTTATGGAAAACACACTGATTACACATTCATTAGTGGCAGGGGGCATTGTCGGTCTGATACTGACTATGTTTTATTACTTTAAACATACTAAAGGTGACGATGACTTCAGCGGCAGACACATTTTACTGGGCATTAAAACAGGCTTTCTGGCGATGTTCCCAGCGATGTTAGTGTTAACATTTGCCTGGATGATCGGCGGCTTAATCAGCGAGCTCGGTACAGGAGAGCTCCTGGGTGCCATGGTTGAAAGTTCCAGTCTTCCGGTTGAACTGCTGCCGGGTGTTATATTTATTGTAGCGTGTATTATGGCGATGGCTACCGGAACAAGCTGGGGATCATTTGGTATTCTGATTCCTGTTGCCGGTGAAATTATTATTTCACTCGGCGAAACAGAACTGCTGCTGCCGAGTGTTGCTGCAGTGCTTGCAGGTGCTGTATTCGGAGACCACTGTTCACCGATTTCAGACTCGACGATTCTGTCGTCAACAGGATCGGGCAGTGACCACATCGTTCACGTTATGACACAACTGCCTTATGCTGTAATTTCAGCCTTAATCGGCCTGGTCGGCTTTATTATTCTCGGTATGACTGCAAATGTTATGCTGGCCCTAACGGGTGTTCTCGCCGGGCTGATTGTAGTCTTCATTATCGTGAAGTTTATGTACCGGCCGGTAACTAAACAGAACACATAATGGTAAATATTATGCTATCATGGATGTACTAGTTTGATTAAAGGGTGAGCGTCTGTGATTACGATTGATCATATGAACTTTGAACTCGTGGAAAATTACCGCGAAGCATTTGATGAAGAAACTTTTAAAAATAAATACAGCGAGCTGCTGAATAAGTATGATTTTATAGTCGGCGATGTCGGTTATGAAAAATTAAGACTTGCAGGATTTTATAAAAATAATAAACGGAAAGTAGAACCTGATAAAAGGGTTAACGCTATTCAGGAATATTTGAATGAATACTGCAACTTTGGCTGCGCTTATTTTATTTTAAGAAAAGTATCCAAGCAGGAATTAAAAGAACAGGCTGAACAAGCCGAGACAAAAATAGAAATCGAGGAAGAGACCGGGTCATAATATCCGGTCTCTTTTTCATATGATATGATTAGAGAGACTAATATTAATGAGGTGTAATTATGTACTTTGTAGATAAAAATGTATTAAACCAGCGTCTGGATTACATAGAAAACTTAACTGAATCCATCGATACGGACAATCTTCTGGCACTTGAGAGAACGTGTCATATGCTGATCGAAGCAGCGGTTGATGTCGGCAATATGATTATCGATGCTTTTATTTTAAGAGATCCAGGCAACTATGCAGATGTCATCGATATTTTAAATCAGGAAGGTGTCGTCAGCAAAGAAGATGCTGAAAAATTAAAAAATACTTTGAAGTGGAGAACTGAATTGACGAGAAATTATCAGTCTCTCGACCACGAAGCAATGCAGAAAGATTTCAAAGAGAATATCAGTGCCTATAAAAATCTAAAAGGCAGCATTGAACATTTCTTTAAAAATGATCCTCAGGCAGTCACAGCGTTCAGCAGTGATACGGATGTATAAAGGCTACCTCATTGACTTAGACGGCACGATGTTTAATGGCAATAGTGTTATTGACGGGGCTATTCATTTTATCGACCGTTTAAATGAAGCGGATATTCCTTATCTATTCTTAACGAATAACGCGACAAGGACCCCGATAGAGATTTTAAAAAAGATGAAGGATATGGGATTTACGACAACTGAAGACCATTTTTATACTTCAGCAATGGCCATGAAAGAGTATCTAAACAGTGCGTTTGATAGCCCGTCAGTTTTTGTAATCGGTACTGACAGTTTTAAAGATACACTTATAAAAGACGGCAGAATCGTATTAAATAATCAAACGCCGGATGCGGTCGTAATGGGTCTGGATCCTGCAATCACCTTTGATAAAATTACGGCTGCCTGCAAACTGATTCAGGAAGGTGCGCTGTTTCTAGCGACAAATCCGGATATAAAAATTAAGACAGATTACGGTTTTTCTCCAGGTAACGGCTCTTTTGTCAGACTGGTCAGTGAAGTCACGGGTCAATCGCCGATTATTACCGGCAAGCCGTACAGTCACATTTTAAACGGTGCGCTTATGCGTTTAAATATGACAGCAGGAGATGTTGCCATGATCGGTGACAACTACGATACAGATATTTTGACTGGAATTAACGGCGGTGTGAGTACAATACATGTTGGGACAGGTGTGCACAGTAAAGACTATGTTAACAGCAGAGCTTTGCCTCCTGCACATTGTGTTAATTTGCTGACGGACTGGCAGCTGTAAGCTCCTTCGTGTTATCCTTTTTAAAATTAAGGTTAACACGAAGGGTTTTTCCTGTTATGATAAGACTATTAAATTTACAGGAGAATAGACATGAAAACTAAACAACTAGTATTTGCAGCTGTATTTGCAGCATTAATCGCTGTCGGAGCACAAATTAGAGTGCCTATTGGGCCGGTGCCATTTACATTGCAGGCACCTATGGTGCTCTTATGCGGTATGATGCTCGGAAAAAAATATGGACTGATTTCAGTCATCGTATATATCGCAGTCGGACTGATTGGAGTCCCGGTATTTGCAGGCTCCGGCGGCCTTGGCTCTCTTATATCACCGTCATTCGGCTTCGTTCTTGGTTTTATCCCGGCTGTTGTTGTGACAGCTATGGGTGGTAAGGAAAATTTAAGCAAAATGATTTTATTTTCAATACTCGGCATGATCGTTATATTTATTTTTGGAGTACTGTACTTTTCTTTTATTATGCATAATGTTGTCGGTACGCCGATGGGCTTGTCAGAAATTTTAATGGTCGCAGTCGTGCCGTTCTTAATTAAAGATTTTGTCCTCGCTGTGCTGACTGTACTGTTCGCGAGAACTTTAACAAAAAGAGGGCTCGTTCTTCAGTAAAAATAGGACTTTCAAATGATGGATTTTTACAGTGTTTTCCCTTATAATATACTGTATAAAGAAAATGCTCATAAATTGATTGGAGTGAAGTATAATGACAGTCAGTCAAGATACAATGTACGAACAAGTTGAAGATGTACTAAATAAATTACGTCCATTCCTTTTACGTGATGGCGGAGACGTTGAACTTGTAGATGTTGAAGAAGGCATTGTCAAGCTGAGACTACTCGGAGCTTGCGGAACATGCCCAAGTTCAACAATTACACTTAAAGCCGGTATCGAACGTGCACTTCTGGAAGAAGTTCCAGGATTTGTTGAGATCGAACAGGTATTTTAAACTACAACTAGAGACGCGGTGTCTCTAGTTTTTTTATTTTTAATGAGGAGAATGTATTATGTATACAATTGTAGAGTTTTGCAATGCTAACATGCAAAAGGGAACTCACGATGTGTATGCTCAGCTGGATAAAAATCCGGAGATCGATGTCGTCGATTATGAATGCACAAACAACTGCGGTTTGTGCAGCAAAAGTTATTTCGTTCTTGTGGACGGAGAAATTGTAGCTGCTAAAAATAATGAGCAGCTACTTGAAAAAACTTATAAAAGAATTGATAAAAATAATCAGGCATTAGATGAGTAAACTCATCGTTGGTGCTTAAGTTTTACGTGTAGTATAATTGAGGTATTGAGAATTTTGTAACAAAGTAAGGAACAGGAGTGATATTATGTCTACAGTAACACTGACAGAAAGTGCGGCGTATGAAGTTAAAGATATGCTGGATGCGAATGACATGACAGATGGTTTCCTGCGGTTTAAAGTGCAGGGCGGCGGATGCACAGGTTTAACATATGGAATGGCTGCCGAACATGAAGCGGGAGACAGAGATGAAATCTTTGAATATTACGGTGTGAAAATGCTTGTTGATAAGCTGGATCTGCCTGTGGTTGACGGGACTGTTATCGATTTTAAACAGTCGCTTGTCGGCGGCGGATTTACAATTGAAAACCCGAATGCGAGCCTGTCTTGCGGCTGCGGTTCATCGTTTAGAACGAAAGAAAATGCAGGTGCGCCGGCAGACTGTTAAAATTCATGGAAACGCTTGAAATATTACCATTTAGTGCTAATATAATAACTGATATAACAGTTATTCATGTATATAAAACATATTCGCAGGAAGGAAAATAAATTATGAGCTACGAAAGAAAAAAAATCTTAGTACTTGGTGCCGGCTATGCAGGTTTATCCACAGTTGCTAAACTGCAAAAAGTCATTGGAGTACAAGAAGCAGATATTACTTTAATTAACAAAAATGAGTACCACTATGAATCGACATGGCTGCATGAAACTGCAGCAGGTTCTATGAACTGGGAAGAGGGTGTCTACCCGATTGCCAAAGTCGTAGACAATATGAAAGTGCGTTTTATTCCAGCGGAAGTTACTAAAATTGACCGCGATGCAAAAGTAGTAGAAACGACACAGGGTGAATTTGAATTTGATACATTGGTCGTTTCTCTCGGATTTGAAAGTGAATCATTCGGTATTAAAGGCATGGACGAATTTGCAACATCAATCGTCAGCCCTGAAACTGCAGTTCACACGCGCGAAGTTATTGAAAAGAACTTCATTAATTATAAATCGTCTAAAGATCCTAAAGATCTTTCAATCCTTGTTGGTGGAGCAGGCTTCACAGGTGTAGAATTCCTGGGTGAGCTTGTTGAGACATTACCTGAGCTTTGTAAAGTGCATGGTATTGATTACAGCATGGTTAAAATCACTTGTGTGGAAGCAATGCCTTCTATGCTGCCAATGTTCTCTGACGAACTGACTCAGCATGCAGTTGATTTCCTTGAATCACGCGGTGTTGAATTTATGCTTGGCAATCCAATTGTTGCAGCTAATGAAAACGGCTTTGTTGTTAAAATCAACGACGAAGAGCAGCAGCTTGAAGCCTCAAGTGTTATTTGGACAGCTGGTGTACGCGGTTCAAGACTGATGGAAGAATCATTTGAAGGTGTTAAACGCGGACGTATCGTCGTTAAAGATGATTTAACAATTGACGGCTACCCGAATATTTTTGCAATCGGTGATGTTGCTGCAGTAATGAACGGCACTGGCGAAAATGCCCGTCCGTATCCAACAACAGCACAAATTGCAATGCAGTTAGGTGAACATACTGCAAAAAATATTAAACTTAGCCTGAACGGTGAAAAAATGGAACCGTTTGTTTACGATGATAAAGGAACTGTCTGCTCACTGGGTAACGGTGACGGCATCGGTGTCGTAATGGGCAAAGAAATTAAAGGCAAGTCTGCAGCATTCATGAAGAAAGTCATCGATACTCGTGCAGTTGTGAAAATTGGCGGCCTTGTATTAGGTGCAACAAAAGGTAAATTCCTGTAATTTAAAAATCAGCATTATGCATGGGTATATAATGCCCATGCTTTTATTTTTTTGGAGGCAACAATTATGGCAATGAATATCGTCCAGCTGTTTATATCAGTCCTGCTGTATTTCGTTTTATTTTACGGCATCAGTTTTATATTAAATATGATTTTAAAGATGACCTGGCTTATGGCATATGTTTACCCTGTTATCGTTCTATGGATTATCGGCAGAGTTTCATTGTTTGATTACATATCAGAACCCGGTGAATCGTTTAATATTTTATGGCAAAATATTATCGGTATTTCAGTATATGATATTATCATTTTAGGCAGCGGTTTTATCGGAATTATTTTAGCGGGAATGACTATCCGCTACTTAAGAAAAGCAGGATATCAAATGTTTTAGGGGGAATGCATTTTGAATATTAATTTTGAAGAAAAATACATTGCTGATGATTCAGCGATTGTAATCGGCTTACCTGAAAATGTTAAGGACTTAAAAAACTTTAATGAACTCGACACACTGTTAAACGGTTTGACTGAAGAAATTATTTCAGCAAATGTTTTGTCAGATACTTTTGGCAAAGTGACAACAACAGGTGTGACGATTCAACGCAAATACCGTAAAGTCATTGCTGTTGGTTTAGGGGACAGCAGCGACTTAACAGCTTTAAAAGTCCAAAAGGCTGTCGGTAAACTATTTCAATTTATGGCGAAAAATAAAGATCTTAAAGCTCAGCTGATTTTACACACTTTTGCATTTGAACCGGCAGAAGTTGCTGACGCGGCAGGATTAATGTCAGCAATCAGCAATCATAAATTAATGGGCTATAATTCATCATCGGATCCGTCTTTCCTGGCAGAACTGGATTTAACAATTGTATCAAATACAAATGTAGAAGAGGCGTTCAGACATGGCGAGGCACTCGGCGGCAGCATTACACTTGCCAGAGATTTTGCGACGATGCCTCCGAACTTGCTATACCCGGAAAGCTATGCAGATGAATTAGCAGAACACTTTAAAGACCGCAATTATATTAAAGGTGAAGTGAAAGATTTCGACACACTTGTACAGGAGGGCTTTGGCCTGTTAGCTGCAGTCGGCAAGGCATCTGTACATAAACCGCGTCTTGTCACTATTGAATACAAGCATCCAGATGCAGCAGATAATGCACCGATCGCATTAGTCGGCAAGGGCATTACTTATGACACAGGCGGTTATTCGCTTAAAACAAGAAATGGCATGCGTTCGATGAAATACGATATGAGCGGCTCGGCAAATGTCGTCGGTATGCTCGATGCAGTATCAAAATTAGAACTGCCGGTTCACGTCGTTGCCGTGCTCGCACTTGCTGAAAATATGGTAGACGGAAACGGTATGCGTCCGGATGATGTATACCAGTCGCTGTCAGGGAAAACAGTTGAAGTTTCAAATACTGATGCAGAAGGCAGACTCGTGCTGGCTGATGCGGTCTATTATGCCTCAACTGCATATAAACCACACGTCATGATGGATTTTGCTACTTTGACAGGTGCTGTCATTCAGGCAATCGGTACTGACCGTACCGGAGTATTTACTAATCAGGGCAGAAAATTCATCAACAACCTCCTGATCAGCAGCAAGGTAACCGGGGAAGATATATGGCATCTGCCGATGTCTGAGATTGAAGAAGAACGTGTTAAAAAGTCGGATATTGCAGACTTAATTAATGCTGACTTTAAACCGGGCGGTGCTTCATTTGCAGCGCAATTCATCAATCAATTTGTCGGGGATACACCGTGGGTGCATTTTGATATTGCTGGAACAAGCAATACTTCATCTGCAACACCATTTGCGCTGAAAGGTTCTACAGGAGTAATGATACGAACAATCGTTGATTTGATTGAATCTGGTACACTTTATGAATAAAGGACTGCTGGAAACGCTGGGGATTGAAATTATTGCTGATGAACCGGGCAAGTGTATCGTCGAGATGCCGATAACTGAAAAGGTTCTTCAGCCGTTTGGATATGTCCACGGAGGAGTGAACGTCGTCCTTGCAGAAACTGCAGCAAGTATGGGGGCATTCAGCCTGATAGAAGACGATGAAATTGCATTCGGTATGGAAATCAATGCGAACCATTTAAAAGCGAAGAGAGACGGTGTTCTGACTGCTTCAGCCATATTAAAGCACGGCGGTAAAACGTCTCAGGTATGGGAGATTGAAGTAACAGACGAAAGAGATGCGCTCGTTGCGCTCAGCAGATGTACCGTCGCAATTAGAAAAAAAAGATAGCTGTAAACACAAAAAAGACTCTGGAATATTTCCAGAGTCTTTTTTGTGTTAATCATCAAGCTCTTTATTTTTACTGCGTTCGATTTTTAATCTAGCAGTTTCTTCTGTTTCAACTTCAGAACCTGTTTCATCACGTTTCAGCTCATTTAAAATCGTCAGCTGATAGGGTTCAACATCCGAGTGAAAGGCACTTCTCGCAATCAGATGTGCACCGACAGGTGCTGAGATGAAAATGAAGATGACAGCAAGAAGCAGCTGTGTGTCGACTTCAGCATGGTAGTATGCAAAATAAATGAATACCCCGATTAAAGTCAGGCCGACACCAAGTGTTGAACTTTTTGATGCGGCGTGCAGTCTGGTATAAGTATCCGGCAATCGGATAATACCAATTGCAGCAACAATCGTGAAGAAGGCGCCGCCGATTAAGAAAATTGCGATTAGACTAACTGTTATTATCTCTATCATTTTCAATAATCACACCTTTCTCCAGGAATTTCGCAAAGCCGATTGTTGCGATAAAACCGATCATACCAATCAGCATAATGACAACGAGTAAATATGATGTATCGAGTGCCATCGACACAAGTCCGATCATTCCCATCAGTGTGACGCCAAATGCATCGAGCGTAATTACTCTGTCGTGAAGTGTCGGGCCTTTAAGTATTCTGTATAGCATGCCGAGCATAGCAAAAGCGAATGCAATAATACATATGATTACGATTATATTAACGAAGTTCGTCATGGTTTAGCCACCTCTTTTATAACATTTTCAAAAGAAGTTTTAATGTTTTCAATCTCTTCATCGGCATCTTCCATATCGAGACCGTGAATATAAATAATTGAATAGTCTTCAGAAATTGCGACAACAACCGTACCCGGTGTCAGCGTAATTAATGTAGATAAAAGAGCAACTTCCCATTCTTCTTCCAAATCATTCGGGTAAGCGTAGAAGCCGGGGTGAATGTCGATTTTAGGCGCCATTACAATCCTTACAACATCTATGTTCGCTTTAACCAGTTCGCTGATAAAGATGAACAGCAGGCGAATCATCCAGTACAAACGTTTTAAATAAAAACGTCCGGGCAGGAAATTTCTAAGAATATAAACTGCCACTAAACCGATGAGATAACCTGTGACGAAAGATCCAACTGTGTACTCAGCATTCATGAATACCCATAAGAAGGCCAGCAGAATATTAATTAATAACTGAAATGACAATTACTCCACCCCCATCAAGTAGTTCGAGTATGATGACGGGTCGAAGAACGACTCTGCCGCCATTTCAAAGATTGGGAAGAGGAAGTCGGCCGACAGTCCGAAAACAGCTGATATAATCACCAGGCCAACTGCTGAGAACAGCAGTTTATCTGATTTAATATTTTTAAGCTCAATCGGCTGTGCCGGTTCACCCCAAAACACTTTGATGAAAATTCTAATGACACTGTACAGGACAACCAGACTGGAGAGCAGTACAAGGATTGCAGCAATAGCATGACCATTATCAAAGGCTGATTCTACGATATATAATTTACCGAAAAAGCCTGGGAATGGCGGCACACCTGCCAGTGACAGCGTCGCGATAAAGAATGTCCAGCCGACTACCGGATGCTGTCTGATCAGACCGCCAAGGTCTGCGGCATCGTTTTTACCTGTTCGGTATATTATGAACCCAATTAAGAGGAACAGCGCTGCTTTTATAATCATGTCGTGAATTAAGTAATACATACTGCCGACTGTTCCAGCGTAATCCATCATTGAAAAACCAACCATGATAACGCCGACAGCGATCATTATGTTATAAATAATGATTTGTTTCATATTCGTATACGCCAGAGCCCCGATACTTCCGACAATAATTGTCAGCAAGGAGAGGAGCAGCAGCACTTGATGTGTGTATCCCACATCATTAGTAAAGAATAGTGAGTAGGTTCTTGCAATAGCGTATACACCAACTTTAGTTAATAATGCCCCAAATAGTGCAATAACCGGCATTGGCGGTGCGTTGTAAGAACCCGGCATCCAGAAATAAAGCGGGAATAAGCCGGCTTTTGTTGCAAAGACGAACAGAAAGACGACTGCAACGATTGTCATTATTGCTAAGTTTCCATCGTAATTTGACAGCTTAATGTGTATATCTGCCATGTTGAGTGAACCTGTCACTGAGTACAAGTAAGCGAGCCCAACAAGGAAAAAGTTTGATGACACGATGTTTACAACCAGGTATTTAAACCCTTCCTGCAGCTGAATTTTTCTGCTGCCGAGTGTTATCAGTACATAAGACGCAAGGAGGAATACTTCAAAGAATACGAACATATTGAATATATCTCCAGTTGTAAATGCGCCGATAATTCCTGTGATCATAAACAGAACCATTGGATAATAGTAATATCTTTCTCTTTCATAACCGATGGACTGGAAAGAATAAACAACGACAAAAAATGTGACGATTGATGTCGTTAAAACCAGTAATGCAGCTACCATATCGTAGACTACGCTAATCCCAAACGGTGCTGACCAGTTGCCGATAAAAGTGACCATGGTGCCGTTCACGTATACATAATAAACATTGAACGCTGCGACCCCAACCATTATCAAACTTGTAACAGCTGATATCATTCGGTGCGGCATCGGCCGTTTTCCTAAGAACAGCATGATGACACCGGCTAAAAACGGAAGAATAATCGGGAGCATAGGTAATATGTTAGTCGTCATGTGGCACTCCTTTCATATCTTCTGTATTATCTGTACCCAGTTCTTTATAATTTCTGAGCAGCAGTACAAGACTGTAAGCAGTCAGTGCAAACGATATAACGATTGCTGTCAGAATTAAAGCCTGGGGGAGGGGGTCAGAATACGAGCTGACACTGTCATCCAGCACGGGCACATTACCGCGTTTCAGCTGACCCATTGTCAGAATCATTAAGTGAACACCGTGAGATAAAATAGACACTCCGATAATGATGCGGAGAACACTTTTTGACAGAATTAAATAGGTCGCACTGGCGATGAGAATCCCCGATAAAATAATTGTAACGAGTTCCATTATTCGTCCGTCCCCCCTACCAGTGTAACGATCATCAATGCAGTTCCAGATACGGTAAGAAAGACACCTGCATCGAACAGCATTGCGGTATGGACTGCGACCTCACCAAATACCGGCACATTAATGTATGTGTGCTGGTGTGTAAAGAAAGGTGTGCCAAAGAAAAACAGCAGAGTCGGTGCGACAATTGCAAGAGTCAGTCCGAGAGTAATAATGAAATGAAAGTTTACGGGTATCATTTTTCTGACTGTTTCATAGTCAAAAGCAATTAACAGCAAAATTATCGCGGATGCAGCGAGCAGGCCGCCGACAAATCCGCCGCCTGGTGTGTAGTGCCCCGCCATGAATAAGTTGATCGAGAACAGCAGGATGATGAGAAATATCACTTTTGAAGTGAAATGAATAAATACATCATTCATCTGGCGCTGTACTTTACTGTAGCCAGCTCTCTTAAGCGTGCTCTTCATTGTCATCATCCTTTCTTGATACTTTTGCTTTCATTAAAGCGTATATGCCGATTCCGGCAATTCCGAATACGAGTGTTTCAAATAAGGTATCATAGCCACGGAAGTCAACGAGTATTACGTTGACCATATTTCCGCCGGCTGCAAGATCGTATACATGATCGATATGGAACTGACTGATTGATTCAAACAGTCTGTTGGAATAAGCTGACAGACCAAACAGAATCACAATCGCACCAACACCGACAGACACGATAAAGTTCGTAAATTTAAACTGCATGCTTTCTTCGTGTTTTGATTTCTTAGGCAGATGGTAGAAACAGACAAGGAATAAAGTCGTCGTGACCGTTTCAATTGCCAGCTGAGTTAAAGCCAGGTCTGGTGCTCTAAAGAATGCGAAGAACAGAGCCATTGCAAAACCAATCGCTCCAAGCATAATAATCGAAACCATGCGTGAGCGTGTCATCATAATAACTGCAAGTGAGACAAGCATAATTATAACGAGAGCAATGTCCTGTATTCCGACATCTGCAAAGTCATCAAAAGTAATCGGCAGACCAGTATAGAACGTCGTAACGATACCAATGACTACGAAGAAACCGAAAATATAAACCATGTAATCTCTCAGGAAGCCGGTCATGACACTGTCAGTTGCTTTGGCAGAACCGAGCTGGCTGTATATTAAGCCCTGATCGTATAAGTGATTTAATGTAAATTGTTCCTTATGATAATCGTAAATAAACATCCAGCTTGCTCTGAAAATATAAAGTGCTGTACCGATCACAACGATTGCTACAGTAGCCCAAAGCGCAGGGTTGTTAAAGCCGTGCCAATGAGAAATTTCAGTATTCAAGGCAGTATCTGTTCCGAGAATACTCATTGCTGCCGGATCGATAATTGTACCGGACAGAATATTTGGGAACAGTCCGAAAATTACTACAAGCAAAGTTAAAATAATTGGTGATATGAGTAACAGTGCCGGCGCTTCATGAGGCTCCTTCGGTGTGTCGTGTGTGCGATCTCCGAAGAAGATGCCGTGAATTAATTTAATAGAATAAACAAATGTAAATATACTGCCGAGAATAGCCAGTACCGGGAACAAGATGCTCCAGTCTGCCAGGGCACTAAAGTTAGCATTGCTTATTTCAAACATTGCTTCTAAGAAAAGCTCTTTTGACAGGAAACCGTTAAATGGAGGAATACCTGCCATTGATAAGGCTGTAATTAATGTCATTGTGAACGAAATCGGCATAAGTACAAGCAGACCGCCGAGTTTCCCCATGCTGCGCGTGCCGGTTTCATGATCGATAATACCCGCAATCATAAACAGAGCACCTTTAAATGTGGCATGGTTGATAATGTGAAATACTGCTGCAACGACTGCGACAGTAAAAATCTGTTCGTTGGCACCGCTAGATACAGCCAGTGCACCCACACCGAGCAGACTCATAATCATACCGAGCTGAGATACAGTTGAAAATGCCAGGACGCCTTTTAAATCATCCTGTTTTACAGCATTAAATGAAGCCCAGCATAAGGTAACGAGACCGGTAATTAAAATCAGCCATACCCATAATTCACTAAAAGCAAATACTGGTGTAAATCTTGCAACCAGATAAAGACCAGTTTTAACCATTGTTGCCGAGTGCAGATAAGCACTGACCGGTGTCGGCGCCTCCATCGCATCCGGCAGCCAGATGTAGAATGGGAACTGGGCTGATTTAGTAAATGCGCCGAGCAGTACGAGTACTGCTGCAAGCGGTGCGAGCGGACTCGCAGTAATTAAATCGACGTTAGCTATCATTTCTCTGATGCTGAATTTACCTGTAATTAAATAAAGTACAATGAAACCGCCAAGCATCATAAATCCGCCGAAGAAAGTGATCAGCATAGATTTTTGAGCACCGTAAACTGATTTATCTTTAGTAAACCAGAAAGCGATTAACAGGAAGCTGGAAATAGAAGTAAGCTCCCAGAAAAAATAAAGCATAAGTATATTATCGCTTAATACGACACCGAGCATAGCAGTCATAAAAATGAGCAGATAAACATAAAAATTACCAAGTTTCTCATCTTTAGATAAATATCCGATTGAATACAGCACGACGAGCGCACCAATACCGGAAATCAATATTGCGAATAATAAACCTAAACCATCTATGTAGACGTCAAAATTCAACCCGATTCGGGGCATCAAATTTAAGGTGTGATGGAAAACCTGATTATTTGCAATAGAGGGTACCAAACTAAATAAGTATGCGACAATCACAGTCGGGATAGGTAAAACAAACCAACCGAGATGTACATCTTTAACATACCTGTATATGACAGCAATTACGATTGCAGCAAGCACAGGTAAAAATATTGCTAAATGTATCAATGTCAAAGTGTATCCTCCTCAAACGTTATTATATTTAATCATTATACATTAATATTAAATGTAAATAAACGCTTACGGTTTGAAATTATTGTCGATTCTCGTATACTGTATATATGGAAGACAGTAGTTATAGATTTATATATTATAAAATATATATTTCAAATTTACTGCTTCAAAAATGAAATTAATAAAATTTCCAGGAGGCCTATTTTATGGCATATTCACAATTAAGCACAGAAGTTTTAGAAGGCGAAACAAAAGCGGTAATTAAAACTAACATGGGTGACGTTACAGTTAAGCTGTTAAACAATGTCGCACCAAAAACAGTGGAAAACTTCGTTACTCACGCAAAAAATAAATATTACGATGGTTTAATTTTCCACAGAGTTATTAAAGATTTCATGATCCAGGGTGGAGACCCGACAGGTACCGGCATGGGCGGAGAGAGTATTTGGGGACAAGCATTTGAAGATGAATTCTCAACTGATGCATTTAACCTGTACGGCGCACTGTCTATGGCAAATGCTGGTCCGAACACAAACGGATCACAGTTCTTTATCGTCCAATTAAAAGATGTACCAGGTGATATGATTTCACAATTAGAAGGCGCGGGCTACCCTGCTGAAATCATTGAGAGCTACAAGAAAAACGGCGGTACGCCTTGGCTCGATCAGAGACATACAGTGTTTGGCCAAGTTATTGAAGGCATGGATGTTATTGAAAAAATTGCAGACGTTGAAACTGGCAGACAGGATAAGCCAAAAGAAGATGTGATTATCGAAACAATTGAAGTGGCTGAATAATTGTTTCTAAAATATAAGCAGGTCCTGACCGGGACACATACTGGTCAGGACTTATTTTTTATAAATCTTTAAAAAGTATCACAAATTAGTCATTATTATATTATATATATTATAAATCACTCTGATATACTTGTTTGTGTAAAGGTGAGTGATTTAAAGATGATGCCGTTTCTTTATTTCCCGGAAGACAAAACGGAATATATTCCAGCTCTAATCATGTTGCTTCTCTTTATCTTACTTGCGTTTGTGGTTTACAGAATTATTAAAAAATATTCGCGCAATGAAGAAGAAAAGATGAAAGACTTCGAAGAGAAAGTTCTGGAAAGACTCGAATATGAACATGATGATGACGTCACACGGAAATAATCAGCTATAATAAACACTCGATTTTTCTGTGTGACAACATAGCAATCTGAAGATATACATAATATGAATGTGAGAACACATATGCCCTGACTTGGGTATATGTGTTTTGTTGCGTTCATTTTTTTGGTTAATGCTGTTTTATATGTTAGAATAGTGATGGATTTAATATAGATGTCAATAAGTAGGGATAAAATGGCAAAAAAATACCGGATCGGCCAGTTCGTTAAAGTGAAAATTACTGGTATTCAGTCGTACGGTGCTTTTGTCAAAACTCCTGATAATCGTGATGGTCTGATCCATATTTCTGAAGTGATGAACGATTACGTTCACGATGTGAATCAATATTTATCAAAAGGCCAAATAGTCAAGGCTAAAATTGTCAGCATTGATGAAAACGGTAAAATCAGCTTGTCATTAAAAGAAAATGAATACTTTAAGAACGAAGAGAAAAAAAGAGATAAGCGTTCAGTATTAGAGAAGATCAAAGATACCGAAAAGTACGGTTTCCAGACATTGGCGGAAAGAATGCCGGGCTGGATAGAAGAGGCAAAAGTACGTATGAAAGAATAATACCAGTAAAAAAACCTGTGAAATCCACAGGTTTTTATTATTTTTACAAATGAATATATATTCATAATAAATTCATTTTTATCATTTAATTCCAATGTTTAAAAGTATAAAGAACCGCTTTTATGTATACGTTTTCAATATTGTTTAGACGCTCTGAGATGCACTTAAATAAATATCTTGAAAATAATATGAATACACGTCATGATGGATATGAATACATGAATAAATGTATATTTTAACATTTTTTAAACATTAAAGGGGGATATGGAAATGAGAAGTGAAGAAATTATCAATCAGACAGAGCAGCATGATACGGATATATACAAACCGCTGCCAATCGTAATTTCAGAAGCGGAAGGCGTATGGGTGAAAGACCCGGAAGGTAACAAGTATATGGATATGCTGAGTGCGTATTCTGCGGTGAATCAGGGGCACCGCCATCCGAAGATTATTCAGGCGCTTAAAGATCAGGCTGATAAAGTGACACTGACATCCCGTTCGTTTCACGTGGACTGTCTCGGTGACTGGTATGACAAACTGAGTGAACTTTCAGGTAAAAATAGAGTGCTGCCAATGAATACTGGTGCAGAAGCAGTCGAATCTGCTATTAAAGTCGCAAGACGCTGGGCTTATGAAGTTAAAGGGGTAGCGGACAACCAGGCTGAAGTTATCGCCATGAAGAACAATTTCCACGGCAGAACGCTCATCCCAATGTCGATGTCGTCAGAAGCTGAATACAGAAGAGGATTCGGCCCGATGGGTGATGGTTTCCAAATCGTTGATTACGGCGATCCGGATGCTTTAGAAGATGCGATTAATGACAACACCGCAGCAGTTATTCTGGAACCGATTCAAGGTGAAGCTGGCGTAAATATTCCGCCAAAAGGCTATTTGAAACAAGTGAGAGAAATTTGCGACCGCAACAATGTATTGTTTATTTCGGATGAAATACAAGCAGGGCTCGGCCGTTCAGGGAAAATGTTTGCAACGGACTGGGACGATGTTGTACCGGATATGTATATTTTAGGTAAGGCACTGGGCGGCGGCGTATTCCCTGTTTCGGTAGTACTCGGCGATGACGAAGTAATGCGTGTGCTTAACGAAGGATCACACGGTTCGACATTTGGCGGGAATCCGCTGGCTGCAAAAGTATCTGAAGCAGCACTCGATGTTATTATCGATGAGAAACTCTCCGAGCGTTCGCTGGAGCTGGGAGAATATCTCTTAAGTGAACTGAAGAAAATTAAAAATGATGCGATTGTAGACCTCCGAGGCAGAGGGCTCTTTATCGGCCTCGAGCTAAACAAGAGCGCCCGCAAGTTCTGTGAAGAATTAAAAGATGAAGGTGTGCTCTGTAAAGAAACTCACGGTACTGTCGTAAGATTTGCACCGCCGTTAATTGTTACAAAAGAAGAAATTGACTGGGCACTGGAGCGTGTAAAAAAAGTTTTTGATAAAGGTACTTTCTAAAACATTTCTTTATGATACAATATGAGTTGAAAACAGTTACAAAAAGAGGCGGATAAAATGTCAGAGGAAATTAGTTTAGTACAATCTACACAGCAAATCATAAAAGAAGCTCTGGAAAAGCTTGGTTATAACGACGATATGTATCAGTTAATCAAAGAACCGTTACGTACATTAAAAGTGCGTATTCCAGTAAAAATGGATGATGGTTCGGTTAAAGTGTTTACGGGATTCCGTGCACAACACAACGATGCAGTCGGTCCTACTAAGGGCGGAGTACGTTTCCACCCGGGCGTTTCAGAAGATGAAGTTGTAGCATTATCTATGTGGATGACACTTAAAGCAGGTATTGTTAACCTGCCATACGGTGGCGGTAAAGGCGGGATCATTTGCGATCCCCGCGAAATGAGCATGGATGAAGTAGAAAGATTATCTCGCGGTTACGTTCGCGCAATTTCTCAAATTGTGGGACCAACTAAAGATATTCCAGCACCAGACGTATTTACAAACTCTCAGATTATGGCATGGATGATGGATGAGTACAGTGCGATTGACCAGTTCAACTCACCTGGATTCATCACTGGTAAACCGTTAGTACTCGGCGGATCAGAAGGGCGCGACAGAGCAACAGCACTCGGTGTTGTTATTTGTCTGGAAGAAGCACTTAAAAAACGCAACATGAAGATGGACGAAATTCGCATCGTTATTCAGGGATTCGGTAACGCAGGAAGCTTCCTGTCTAAATTCCTATTTGACAAAGGTGCGAAAATCGTAGGTATTTCAGATGCAAACGGTGCACTCCACGATCCGGAAGGACTCGATATTGATTATCTATTAGAAAGACGCGACAGTTTTGGTATGGTAACGAATCTGTTCGATGATGTTTTATCAAATGATGAATTATTCTCATTAGATTGTGACGTCATCATTCCAGCAGCAATCGAAAACCAGATTACTGAAGCAAACGCGCCTGATATTAAAGCAGAGATTTTATGTGAAGCGGCCAATGGTCCAACGACTACGGAAGCAACACGTATTCTGACTGAAAGAGGCGTTCTGATTGTTCCGGACGTACTTGCATCAGCAGGCGGAGTAACAGTATCTTACTTTGAGTGGGTTCAAAACAACCAAGGTTATTACTGGACTGAAGACGAAGTTAACGAAAAAATGCAGGAAAAACTCGTTGCAGCATTTAACGAAATTTATGACCTGCACGAAAACCGTCAGATCGACATGAGACTTGCAGCATTCATCGTAGGTCTTAAACGTACAGCAGAAGGCTCACGTTACCGCGGTTGGGCATAATATTTAAATTTTAAAGACAAAACCTTTCGGGGTTTTGTCTTTTTTTGTTTTTTAGGATTTGGATGGATTTTTTGTTTTTGTGACCGGTTGAGGGGGTGACAAGCGGCCGCAAACTAGTTATTGACCGCATGAGCGGGTGACAAGCGGGCGCAAACTGGATATTGACCGTATGAAAGGATCACAAGCGGCCGCAAACTAGTTATTGACCGCATGAGGAAATCACAAGCGGCCGCAAACTGGTTATTGACCGCATGAGCGGGTGACAAGCGGCCGCAAAATAGTTATCGACCGCATAAGGAAATCACAAGCGGCCGCAAACTGGTTATCGACCGCATAAGGAAATCACAAGCGGCCGCAAAATAGTTATCGACCGCATGAGGAAATCACAAGCGGCCGCAAAATAGTTATCGACCGCATGAGCGATTCACAAGCGGCCGCAAACTGGATATTGACCGCATGAGGAAATCACAAGCGGGCGCAAACTGGTTATCGACCGCATGAGGAAATCACAAGCGGCCGCAAAATAGTTATCGACCGCATGAGGAAATCACAAGCGGCCGCAACCCCTGAATCACAAGCGCTCTCACTAAATCCTCTCTACTAATCTAGAAAGAATTTTCAGATAAATAAAATTTATCCCTTGCACTTATATTTTTATCTTGTTAATATTAGAATCAATTCGAAGGAAGAGTAGTAACATATATTGATTTAAAAGAGAGCCGGTGGTGCTGTGAACCGGTAGATCATATATGCGAATGGACTTCTTTTATAAAATTTAATTCAATATAACTTTTAATGAGTGGACCGGTTTTTCGGTCAATATAGGTGGCACCGCGGCTCTCCGTCCTTAATATTTTTATATTAAGTATGGGGAGCTTTTTTATTTATATCAATTCAATATAAGCAAATGGATATAGTAGCAGCAGTTTTTCGTTTCACAGAAAGCCGGCAGGGTGAGAACCGGCAGCGTGTTCTGCAGCGAAGTGGGGTCCGGTTTTCAAGTTTGCTCGGGTAATGCCGTTATGCATGTGAGTGAAGTGAAAACTTCGATCGAGGTGGTACCGCGGTATATTATCGTCCTCCATGACATTTTTGTCATGGAGGATTTTTAAGTATAGGAGGAAGAAAAAATGACAGTAAATACAAAATCAATCACAGAAAGAGCTATTGAAAAGGCAGAAGAGCATAAGGATTTATCATACGAGGAAATGCATGAATTTTTTACAGATGTTTTAAACGATAAAGTCACTGATCATGAGCTGCAGTGTTTTATCGTTGCACTCAGTAATAAAGGTGAAACGGTGGATGAAATTGCTGCAATTGCAGAAGTGCTGAAGTCTTATGCCAAAGATATTCCTGGAGTGGAAGACAAAGTCATGGACAACTGCGGAACCGGCGGCGACCGTTCTGGAAGTTTCAATATCTCGACGACTTCAGCTTTTGTTCTCGCGAGTGCCGGTGTCACAGTTGCAAAACACGGCAACAAAAGTGTTACGAGTAAAACCGGCAGCTCAGATGTGCTTCAAGCACTCGGTGTGAATTTAAACTTCGATGCTGAGCGAGTAGCAAAAGAACTCAATCAGTCCAACATTACATTTTTAAGCGCACCGCATGTACATCCTAAAATGGGACAGATTATGAGAGTGAGACAGACCTTGAAACGGCCGACGGTGTTTAATTTTATCGGACCATGTATCAGCCCGCTCGACTTGGATTATCAATTCCTCGGCATCTACGACCGTACAAAATTACTGACAATGGCAAAAGTTCTCCAGCGTCTCGGCCGTAAAAATGCTGTTGTATTGAACGGTGCGGGTCATATGGATGAAGCGACACTATTAGGAGAAAACCATCTCGTGCTGCTAAGAAACGGCAATATTGAAGAAGTCATCATTGATCCGACAGACTACGGCCTCACACTCTGCGACCTTGAAGACATCGCCGGCGGAGACGGTGAAGAAAATAAAGATATTCTGATTTCAGTCTTAAAAGGCGAAGCCACACGCGCCCAGTCAGAAACAGTGCTGCTGAATGCAGGCATCGGTTTATTTATAGCAGATAAGGCGAAATCAATCGGCGCCGGCATTCAAACGGCGAGACAAGCCATCGAATCCGGACATGCTTATGACAAATTAAACGAAGTCATTAAAAATAATGAGGAGGGCGCACAATGACAATACTTGATGATATCGTTGCAGTAAAAAAAGAAAAATTATTAGCCTATCCAAAAGAAGAACAATTAATTACAAGAAAAAAACCGAAGGATTTTAAAGGCAGACTTCAAGCCGAGGACGGCATCGCTCTTATAGGCGAAGTAAAACGAGCCTCCCCGTCGCAAGGTGATATTAATGCTGTAATGGACCCGCTGAAACAGGCGGAAGCCTATATGAAGGGCGGGGCAGATGCTATCAGCGTACTGACCGAGCATCATTTTTTTAAAGGCAGTTTTTCAGACTTAGAAGAGATTTCAAAAATTGCTGACGTACCGCTTTTAAACAAAGACTTTATTATCGACAAACGCCAGATTAACCGAGCCTATAATCACGGAGCAGATATTATTTTACTGATTGTCACCATTTTAGATGATGCAGCACTGCTAGATTTATATCAGTATGCTGACTCACTTGGACTCAACATTATCGTTGAAGTTCACAATGAAGATGAATTGAAACGGGCGCTGAAGATTTCTCCTGTAATTATAGGAATTAATAACAGAGACTTAAAAACCTTTACAGTAGATATCAGCAATACTGAAAATCTGCTTAAAAAATATGGCAGTCAGGATATACATTTTATTGCCGAAAGCGGCATACATTCTGCAGCTGACGCACAGCGCATGAAAGCCGCGGGCGCATCCGGCATGCTCGTCGGAGAGTCCTTAATGCGGTCGGACAGCATTGAAGAGAAAATCAAAGAACTGAAATTAGGTGACACAAATGAAGGTTAAAATCTGCGGAATACGTACAGTAGAAGAGGCATTGATGACGGCAGCAGAAAAGCCGGATTTTATCGGAATGGTCTTTGCACCGAGTAAACGACAAATTGATTATAGTACTGCCAGAGAGATTACGGATGCTTTAATAGACAGCGGCATTAAAACGGTCGGAGTGTTTGTTAACCCGACTAAAGATGAAGCAGACCGGGCCTTCAGTGAGACCGCTATTGATTATATTCAATTTCATGGTGATGAGGATAAAGCTCTTGTTGAACAGTATCAAAATAGAGCGATTAAAGCATTTCCTTCAAATTCAGAACTGTCATACGAAGAACGTTTTGATTATAAAGCAGAATATATACTGATCGACAGTCCGAGAGAGAAATATTACGGCGGCAGCGGCACGGTGTTTAACTGGTCAGAACTCCCGCTGGAATTATTGGACCGCAATAGACTGGGGCTGGCTGGCGGTTTAAATCCGGATAACGTAGACAAAGCAGTTAAAAATGTTACGCCGGCTCTAATTGATGTGTCAAGCGGAGTAGAAAAAGACGGAAAGAAAGATCAGGAACTTATACGCAAATTTATAAAAAATGTTAGAGGTGGAGCCCATGACTAAGACATATGATTTCCCGAATGAAACAGGTAAATATGGTGAATTTGGCGGGACTTATGTTGCTGAATCACTAATTACTACATTAGAAGAATTAAAAACAGCCTATAAAAAAGCAAAAGAAGACCCGGAATTTCAGCGGGAATTCGATTATCTGATGAAAGAATATGTCGGCCGTGAAAATCCGCTGTATTATGCAGAACGCTTAAGTGAAAAGCTTGGCGGCGCTAAAATATATTTAAAACGTGAAGATTTAAATCATACCGGCGCTCATAAAATCAATAATGCCATCGGGCAAGGCCTGTTAACGAAATATATGGGTAAAACGAAAGTGATTGCTGAAACAGGTGCCGGCCAGCACGGTGTGGCGACAGCGACGATTGCCGCTCTCCTTGGACTGGAATGTAAAGTATTTATGGGGAGTAAAGATGCCGCCCGCCAGGAATTGAATGTGTTTAGAATGGAGCTTTTAGGTGCTGAAGTCATTAAAGTCGACCAAGGGACTGCAACATTGAAAGATGCTGTAAACGAAGCGATGAGATACTGGGTCCAGCATATGGAAGATACACATTATGTCATCGGATCAGCACTCGGACCGCACCCATTTCCTGAAATCGTCAGAGACTTCCAGAGTATTATTTCTCACGAAGCGAAGGCACAGATTTTATCAAAAGAAGGACGCCTGCCAAATAAAGTTGTAGCATGTATCGGCGGCGGCAGCAACGCCATTGGGATGTTCTATAATTTTATAGAAGATAAAGACGTTGAATTAATCGGTGTTGAAGCGGCTGGTGAAGGTATAGATACTTCTAAAGTAGCGGCAGCAATTAATAAAGGCTCGGTCGGCATTGCTCACGGTGCTAAGATGCACATGCTGCAGGATGAAAACGGCCAGCTGCAGGGAACGCATTCGATTTCAGCAGGTCTGGACTATCCCGGCATCGGCCCTGAACACAGTCATTTATTTAATACCAAGCGCGCCAGTTATGAATATGCAAATGATCAAGAAGCGCTGGAAGCCTTTGTAGAATTGTCAAAAACAGAAGGCATTATCCCTGCCCTTGAAAGCTCACATGCTATCGCTTATGTTATGAAAATCGCGCCCGAACTTCCTAAAAATGACATCATTGTCGTATCTCTGTCAGGCAGAGGGGACAAAGATGTTGAAATTGTTAAAGCAGAACTGGAGGGGAGAAACAATGACTAAAGCCCGTATTAAAGATATGTTTGAAACGTTAAATCACAGTGATGATAAAGCATTTATCGCGTATATTATGGCCGGTGATGGCGGCTTGGACCAGCTGCCAAAACAGATTAAGACTTTAGAGGACGCAGGTGTAGATTTAATTGAAATCGGCATCCCTTTCAGCGATCCTGCTGCAGACGGACCTGTCATCCAGGAAGCGGGAATCCGTGCTTTAGAACAAGATACGAGTCTGAAAGATATTCTGCACAAGCTTAAAGAAATCAAACATGACATTCATGTCCCTTATGTCTTAATGACATATTACAATCCAGTTTTCCACTATGGTCTGGAACGGTTTGCTATAGACAGTGCGGAGGCAAATGTCAGCGGTGTGATCGTTCCGGATGTGCCGCTTGAAGAAGAAGACGAGTTAAAACATGCTCTGAAAAATACCGAAATTGCAATTATTCGACTGGCAACATTGACGACAACTGACGATAGACTGGAGAAAATTGCAGAAGATGCTGAAGGGTTTATTTATGCAGTGACAGTTAATGGCATTACAGGCAGCAAGTCAGGTTACAGCCAGGAAGTCTTTGATAATCTTAAGCGCATTAAAAGTAAGAGCAGGGTGCCTGTATGTGCAGGATTCGGTATTGCTTCAGCTGAAGCGGCAGCCGCACTTGGAGCGTCTTGTGACGGCGTAATTGTCGGCTCAAAAATTGTCAGTTATTTTCATAATAATGAAAGCGAAAAAATTAAAGCACTCATTCCGAGAAAAACAGCTCAGCATGCTAAATAACGATAAATCGTCATTAATCGTGTTATAATAAATAAAAATAATTTGATATTCTATTCTAAAAGACTATATTACAAATATAGTCTTTTAGTATTTTTGTAATGAGGGGACACTAGTGAACGAATTTATAGAATTGTTAACGACTGAGCAGGGCATAGAAATGCTGTTTCAAAGATTTGGAGACTTAGGTTTTATCGTCGGCTTTCTGCTTGTTTTTGCCGAAGCATTTTTACCGATTTTACCGCTGGTCTTTATTGTGATTTTAAATATTAATTCTTACGGCGTAATCGTCGGCTTTTTAGTCAGCTATGCCGCAAGTGTAGCGGGAAGTTATCTTGTATTTCTGACGGTCAGAAGCTTGTTTAGAAAGCCTGCTCATAAATATATAGAGAAGCATGAAAAGCTTGAGAGAATGCTGAAATTTATAGATGAAAGAGGATTTACATTTTTATTTATACTGCTGTCGCTGCCGTTTACGCCGTCCTCAGTTGTGAATGTTATCACCGCTTTATCTAACATAAGAAGACATGTATACTTATATATATTATTAGCGTCAAAATTTATTATGATTTTATCGATGACACTTGTCGGTTATGATATTACTTCATTTTTTGACTCGCCCTTAAAAATGATATTATCACTGGTGTTTTTAGTACTGTTATACTTACTGTCGAAATGGTATCAGAAATACCTTGAAAGAAAAATGAAAAAATAAGAGGTGTCATCATTGATTAAAGAAATTCGAGAATGGGCAGTTGCTATTATTATTGCGATAGTGGTTATTGTTGTAATCAGAATGTTTCTCTTCGTATCGTTTTCAGTCGACGGCTTAAGCATGGATCCGACTTTAGAAGACGGCGACAGAGTCGTTGTAAATAAATTTATATATGATATTTCAGATGTCGAACGTGATGATGTTATAGTCTTTAACTCAAATGAAGAGTCGGCTTACGTTAAACGTGTGATCGGCGTGCCGGGAGATACTGTTGAAATGGTGGACAGAACGGTATATGTAAACGGTGAACCGCTTCAGGAAGACTATGTTGTACACCAGGGTGAATCTTATATGGATAACTTTACGCTGAGTGAACTCGGCGTGGAAGGTGACGTCATCCCTGAAGGTCAATATTTAGTGTTAGGAGATAACCGTCCGGTCAGCCGGGACTCAAGAGATTTTGGTTTAATTACAGAGGACTCTATTATCGGTGAAGTTCAGTTAAGATTCTGGCCGCTGAATGAAATAGCGATTGATTTTTAATTTTAAATATTATTAAAAAGGAGATATTAGGAAATCTAATATCTCCTTTATTCAAGTGAGGAGACTTGCGGCATGGGGATAACTATATGGACCGGAACGAGCGGTACGGGTAAAACAAGTCAAATGTTCAATGAAATAGAAGCACTGACCAAAGACTCACCACTCGGGTCAAATATATATATTATTACACCAACTCAAAACACCTTGTCATACGAACAGCTGATCACCCAGCCGAAAAACGGGCTGGCTGGGGGCAGTATGAGGACGAGCGTATTCAGTTTTACACGTTTAATGTGGCATGTTTACAATGAACTCGGCCAGCCGGAAAAAGAATCGCTGTCTGAAGCGGGGCATGTGATGTTCATGCATAAACTGATGGACGATATGAAAGATGTTTTAAATTATTATCATACATCACAGGGCTATATTAAGTTTTCAGAAAAAGTACTGGAGCAGATTACAGAGTTCAGAGCTTACAGTGTAGCACCTGGCCAATTAAATGATATGACGTTCGATAAAGGCCGCACAACTGAAAAATATGAAGACTTAAATAAAATATATACGATGTGGAACGAGCAAATATCTAAATATAATATAGAAGATTTAAATATGATTCCTCATTTTATCGATAAAATTAACCAGACTGGTAACGTACGGACTTTAAATGATGCAGTAATCTATATCGATGGTTTCCATAACTTTACGGAGAGTGAATTTGACTTAATTTATGCTCTGGAGAAAAAGGTAAGCCAGATTAATCTGCTGTTAACTCACAGTAAATCAGACAGCACAGAGCAGGCGGAAAGAGACTTGCAGCTGTTTAGAAAAACTGAAGCCGTGATTACAAGAATCCAGGAAATTTTTGGTGAGGATTATGCAGAGTTCAGACATTTTGATGATGAATTTATGCGGTCGAAACGTCCGGGGCTGACTCAGCTTGAAAGTTATATAAAAACAGGTAAAAAAATGAGCAATTACGACGGGATTACGATTACTGAATCACCGTCGGTCCAGGAGGAAGTCACCGAGGTGGCAAGAAATATTGAAACTCTAGTCAGAGAAAAGGGGGCAGCCTATTCTGATATAGGGATTCTATACCGGGACTCAGCCTATGAAGAGTATATTAAAACGATATTTAAACGATTTAATATTTCTTTTCATATGGATTCTGAACACTCTATGCATTCTAATCCATTTACATCGCTTATTATCGCAGTACTCGAATGCTATAAAAACAGATTTCAAAGTGCTGCCTTTTTAAATGTTTTAAAAACCGGCTATTTAAATAATGAAATGGACGATAAACTGCTCGCTCATCTCGAAAATATTATTATCGAACGCGGTTTAACAGGACACGAACTATTTGATGATGAACGTTTTGCGATTGAATACCGCCTGGACGCAGAAGGTATGATCGAGCGGATTGATAATACAGAAGCACTCAGTGAAATGATTGCTTATAAAAATAAAAAACTGCAGCAGCTGCAGTCCTTATTTAACGACTTAAAAACCGGTGAAAATGTCAGGGATTATGTTTCAGCAATTTATAATTTTATCGTGAATAACGGTATTCTCAATAAACTTGAAACGGAAATTTCAGAACTTGAAGAAACAAATATGCGCCTTAGAAATGAGACTGAGCAGGCATATAACTTATTTATCCGGCTTCTTGATGACAGTTATACAGTATTCAAAGATGAAAGAGTCGATTTTTCACTATTCTATGAAACATTTATGGACGGATTGAAGTCTGCTGCCTTTAATACCCGGCCGGCAACTATCGATCAGGTCATTATCGGTCTTTTAGATCTTGCTAAAGTGGAAAATAAAAAATATGTTTTTATCATTGGTATGAATTACAATGTTATGCCTCAGGAGTCCCGCAGCAATACAATTGTTACGGATGAGGAAAAACTTGTTCTAAAAAACAGAGGGATTACTTTATCACCAAGTGCGAGAACTTTAGCACAGGACGAACGATTTGTTTTTTACCTCGGTGTCACTCGGCCGACTGACGAACTGTATATCAGCTGGTCGAAAACGCTGCACAACAAAGAGACGACCAAACTCAGTCCTTTTGTATCTGAGTTTTTACCTGAAGACCCTGAGAGGGTTCTAAATTATACTTATAGAAAAACAGCGCACTACGATGTTGAAAATTCTATTCGTTTAATATCGAGTGTACGCAGTATGGAAGCACTCGAACATTATAAAATCCGCCAGCTGATGTCAGCAGACAAGAAGTATCTTGCAGATTTAAGCAGGGTACCGCAGTATAAGCACTTCATTTCTGTTTATAATCTGCTGAAGAAGGACAGCCGGCAGGCTGTAATGAAACGGATGATCAGAAATTTAACTTATAAAAACAGAGCAGAAAAAATTAATAAGGAAACCGCAGAGATACTTTACGGAGAGGAAATGAAGGCGAGTGTGTCCCGCTTTCAATCTTATTTTAACTGTCACTTCCAGCACTTTTCAAATTACGGACTAAAGTTAAATGTCAGACAGGATTATACAGTCAGACCGCTTGAAATCGGTAATTTATACCATAATGCACTAGAGAAAGTGGCTTCCGATTTAAATATGACACTGCAGCACGATGATGAAGTGATTATGTCCTCGGTAAAAGAAGCAGTGCAAACAGTACTGCAAACGATCAGCTACGGAATTTTTGAACGATCGGAGTACTATTTATCGCTGAAAGAAAAAGCGGTACAGGCCATTACGACGACACTGCTATTTATGAAGGATATAGAAAAACTCGGCAATTATAAAATGCAGATGATTGAAGCGGTATTTGGTAAAGCGTCAGATCAACTTGGTGAACTGACACTGACAAGTCCAAATGGCAAGAAAATTATTTTACGGGGTAAAATTGACCGTGTCGATACTTATAATGCTGACGGCAAGGTGTACGTTAATATTATCGATTACAAATCCAGCGCCAGAGATTTAAGAAAACCGGATGTCTTAAACGGTGTAGAGCTGCAGATAATTACTTATATGTATGTACTGATGAACAAAGCTGAAAAAATACTCGGTGGTAAGGTCATGCCGAATGCTATGCTTTTTTACCATGTCAATGAGCCGAAAGTAAAAGCGGAGACAGAAGAAGAAGCGTTTAAAGAACGCCGCAGCGCTTTAAAGCCGAAAGGATTATTTGTCGGCGATGACAACGCCAGTCAGATAGACGGTAACAGCGGTCTGATGAAGCTGATTTCTGACTCTGAAAATATTAATGACTACTATCCGCTCAAAGAGAAAAAAGACGGTACTTTTGACAGTTATTCACAAAAAAGAGTGATGTCATCAACGATGTTTGAGCATTATTCGAATTACGTCATGAATAAATTTAAAACAGCCACAGATGAAATTTACGACGGCAATACACTCGCTAATCCGATTGATACTAATGGCGGACTGCCGTGCCGTTTTTGTGATTTTAAAGCCGCCTGCCATATCGATAAACTGATTAATGCAGGAGACTACAGGACAAACAGAATTTCAGATGACGATATAGAGGCATTTGAAAGTGAGGTGCACGATGGTTAAATTCACACAAGCACAAGAAAGAGCCATAACAGCTAAAGGATCTGACATATTGGTATCCGCAGCAGCTGGTTCAGGAAAAACAGCGGTGCTGGTAGAGCGGATTAAACAAAATATAATCGACGGCAACTATTCTATAGATGAAGTATTCGTATCCACATTTACGAATAAAAGCGCCAAAGATATGAAAGATAAAATCGAGAAGGCCCTCCGCGAAACTTATAATGAGACGATGGAGCCGAGATTAAACGAAGAAATCATTAAACTGAATGATGCACATATATCGACGCTGCACAGTTTTTGCCTGTATTTAATTCAAACACATTATAACTCTATCGGTTTGCCGCCGGATATGCGCACCCTAGGCCAGGTCGAATCGGAAATCCGTCTGGAGAGAATTATCAGCAATGTTCTTGAGCAGTTTTACGACCGTGCGGAAGAAGACTTTCTGCAGCTTGATCAGTTTGTAACGAGTACTAAAGATAACAGTGCGCTGCATTCTCTCGTTAAACAGCTTTATCATGTTGCGATTGCAACGAAAGAACCGGCTGAATTTTTAAATAGTATGAAAGACCAATATATAAATGAGGACAAACTTCAAAATATACTGGATGACTACAGAAATATTCTAAAGCGTAAACTGACGAAACTGGATGAGAATCTCTATACTTTAAAAACGGAGTACGATCATGCAGAGCGCGATGAAGAATTAAAAGAAAAAGCGATTGTCGATGCATATGAAAAACTGGCTGTGATGCACAAGTATGTCGTTCAGGCCTTGGCTTCCTTCAGCAGTGACGGGGTATTTACACTGCCTTCAGCAAAACTCGTTACAGGGGCGAATGCTTTCATTAAAAGCGCGACTGCTTATGGCAGTGATTTAAATGAGCGCTATAATAAACCGGCTAATGCACTCTATCAGGAAATCAGCAGTTTAAAACAATACTCGCGAGAAGAGGTTCGGGCAGAACTGGCACCATTAAACGGTATGAATAATCAGCTGATTCAAATTGCCGCCGATGTTATTGAACAGTATAAAAAAGATAAGCTCGACAGTAATGAAATGGATTTTAACGACTATGAGCATTTTGCACTCGATATTTTAACAGCAAATGATTCAGAAATCGCACTTTCTTATCAAAGACAATTTAAAGAAGTGATGATCGATGAGTATCAGGATATTAACAGAGTGCAGGAAGCGATTATTCAGCTCTTGAAATCTGGCGGTGAATCAGACGGGAACTTATTTATGGTCGGTGACGTTAAGCAGTCAATATATCGTTTTAGACAGGCTGCCCCAGATCTATTTATCGATAAAAGCGAGCGCTTTAACGAAGAAGAGAGCGGAGAACTGATTCAGCTGAACCGCAACTTCCGCTCACGCTCTGAAATTCTTCAGGCGACTAATTTAATCTTTGAAAATATTATGGATAAGCCGCTCGGGGAAATAGATTATACAGATGAAGAAAAACTGATTAAAGGTATTGAACAGGCTGAGCCAAAATCGCCCGTTGAAGTACATCCAATTATTTACGATAAACATTTAAAATCTGATGAAGCGGATGAAATTGAGGTCAGACATATTGTTAAAATGGTTAAACATATTTCTGAAAAAGGTGCAGCATATGAAGATATCGTTATATTAAACCGCAACCGCTTTGCACCGGATGTCATGCGTCATGAATTTCAAAAAGCGGACATTCCAATCAGTATTGATGTTAATAAAGGATACTTTGAAACGTTTGAGATTTTAACGATGAGAAGCATATTATCATTGATTGACAATCCGCTGCAGGACGATCATTTGACCGGCGTAATGAGACTGTCGATGTTTGGTTTCAGCGAGGAAGAAATTGCACGCGTTAGAGCTGCTTCAGACGAAAAATATTTGTATGAAGCTTTGCTTGAGTATAGCGGAGATGAAATGATTGTCAGAAAAACAGAGGAGTTTATAAGTACCTTTAAAGAACTGAGTCTGCATGCAAAATATTTAAGTGTGCCCGAACTGATTTCGGAAATATTCTCAGAGCTTAATATTCTGGAGTTTTTCAGCGGCCTGCCCGGCGGTTCTGCCCGCCGAGCGAATTTAAACGGCTTAATTGACAGAGCCATGGAATTTCAGAAGATGAATAATACAAGTCTTTATCAGTTTATCAGTTATATAGACTTTCTGATTTCCGAGGGCAAGGATTTCGGAGAAGAAGGCTCTCTTGAAGCTGTCGATAATGCGGTACGCGTAATGACAGTGCACAGCTCAAAAGGCTTGGAGTTCAAACACGTCATCTACGCTGACTTAAAACAGAATTTTACGCTGACAAATATATCCCGGGTTCATGTTCATCCGAAACTTGGCATTGTTTTTAATAACTTTAATTCAGAGTTTAATTATCATTATGAAAGTATCCACGGCTATACAGCGAATGACTTTCTAAATATAGAAGAGCTGAGTGAAGAATTAAGATTGATCTATGTTGCACTGACTCGGGCAGAAGAAAAACTTTATCTGCCTTTAATGTTTAAAGATGAAGCAGTCTTTAAATACGACTTCAGCAATTTAGAGAAGCCGTCATTTGAAACAAGAGCAGCACTGAAGTCTGCCATGGACTTTACAGCACCAATTTTAATGCAGTCAGAGGCGCCGTTTATAGAAGTGAAAGAAACGATCCTTACAACTGAAGGAGATGAAGCAGAAAAAACGGAGTTTGCCACACTGGCAGATATTGATGCACTGCCTGCAGATATCGATCCTGAAGTTAAAGACCGGCTGTTTTATACGTATCCAAATATGGATGACGCGGAAGTGACAACAAAAGAGTCCGTCACATCCATTAAGCGCAGAAATGAATCGATTCCGGACGGTGCAGCATATGTGAGTCATACGAGTGATGTTAACTTAAGAGAGCCGAACTTCTTATCCAATTCATTAGAAGCACCAGTTTTTGGTACGATGATGCACGAAATGATGATGCACATCATGCATCACTGGCCGACGCTCAGTCTGATGGATATCGATGCCAAAACAGCTTATATTGATACGCTTGTTGATAATTACAGCGAACATCAGGAAATGCTCTCACCTCTGCATATTAGCAAGATGAAAGAGAATGCAGCACTTTTCTTTAACGACCGGACGATGATTACATTACTTGAAGAGCAAACAGGCATTCATACTGAACTGCCATTTATAATGAGTCAGGAAGCAATCGGCTATGCAGAGCATCCCAAGCAAATTGTCCAGGGGATTATCGACTGTCTTTTAGAATTCGACGATCACTATACAATTATCGACTATAAGACTGACCGCGTGAAAGGCAGAAATTTTACAGAGTCACAGCTTATAGAACGCTACAGCACACAGATGGACATTTATAAAAAATCAGCAGCAGTTTCACTAAATAAACCGGTGGATGCTGTACTTTACTTTTTTGATTATGGGGCGATTTCAATTGACTGATTCAAATAAACATATATATTTTATCGGCGGAGTCTCGCTGATTCTGCTCTTTATATTCAGCGGACAGTATTTCCTGGTTCCCCTGAATGAAATCAATCCTTTTGAATATTTTTTCGGCAGTGAATTAAATATATTTAACATTACGGATATTATTACAGGCGGGTCTGTCATACCGCTAATCGGTATTATTACAGGCTTTCTGCTCAGCCAGTACGGAAATACCGGCAAGAAACATTTAGCTAAAGTTTTGTTCATTGTACTGATTATACTGACACTTAATGCTGTATTAATTTCCGGTTTCGATAAAATGCCGTTTATTATACTGATGGCTTTTATCGGCTTAATTTTCATCGGCCGCCACTGGATTATTTCACTGGCTGCATCACTCATCCTCTTCGCAATACATCTGATGTTTAATGTAGTGCTTGAAATTATTAACGGCTTGAATTCTAATATCCAGCGCATGTACTCAGGTATTCAGCAGGTGAATGCATTTATCAGCACCTACCGCAGCAGTGATTACCTGGCCATCGTTAATATGAATATTGACACACTGACCAGCGGCGGGGACATGCTGTTCGATGCGGCATTTATAATTCTGCCGTCAATACTGCTTGGTGTTGCACTAAAAGAACTGAATTTGACTCAATTTATTAAAACGAGTCCGTTTATTAGTGCAGGTATTATTATGGTGCTCCTGGCAGGCGGAATCTCAACTAAGCTGATACAAATACTGATGCTCGGATCGATTACTGGCGAAACACTTGGGGAAGGCTTCGGCGGTCCAGTTACAGCAATCGGCTATTTCATGCTGCTGGCTTATATTGCGGGCAGCATACCAGAGCCGGTCTTTAATATATTTTATAATATGGGCCGTTACAGCTTATCTGTGTATATCCTATTTAATATATTTATGATGTTTATCTTCTACGGTTTTGGTCTGGCGATGTACGGGCAAGTATCGTTCCAAATGATGATTTTAACTGTTTTAGCACTGTATATACTGCTGCTCATTATTAGCAATGTGTTGGCACATTACAATATCCGTGTATTAGAACAGACTTTTCTGATAAATAAGAAAGCGAAACGCGAATAATTAAATAATATTTGTTATACTGTATGAAAGAAAACAAAGGAGATTGTCCAATGAAATTTTTAACTTTTGAGTATGAAGACAAGAATTATTATGGTGTTAAAGTAAAACGTGAAGATAGTGCATGGATTATTCCACTGCTTTTCCAGGATTTCAGTGACGTTTCAGATTATCCGAGAACGCTGCTTGAAGGGATTACTGAATACCACACATTGGATTTCCAGGAGCTGGTCAGAAAATTAGTGGAAAGTGCAGAGGCGTCTGACGATGCATCGAAATATAAAGCACCATTTGATGAAATTAACATTTTAGCTCCGGTTAAACCGCCGAATAATACAATCGGTTTTGGCCGTAACTTTAAAGCTCATACTGAAGAAATGAAAAGCGAAGTTGAGCTTTACGTTTTCACAAAAGCAAACTCAAGTCTGGTCGGAGATGAAGATACAATTTCTTCATTCAGCGATGTGACTGAGCAATTGGACTACGAAGGAGAACTCGGCATCGTTATCGGTAAGGAAGCAAAAAATATCGACAGCTCAATGGCCTATGATTACATTTACGGCTATACGATTGTGAATGATATTTCTGCCAGAGAACTGCAAAAGTCTCATAAGCAGGCCTTCCTTTCTAAAAGTCTTGCAACACCGATGGGACCATATATCGTAACGAAGGATGAGATTCCGAATCCTCAAGATACAAATATCGTCACAAAAGTAAACGATGACATTCGTCAGGACGGCAGTACTTCATTAATGGTTAGAAAAATTGATGAACTGGTTGCTGAACTGTCTAAATACATCACGCTTGAACCGGGTGATGTTATTGCTGCGGGAACACCTGCAGGAGTGGGCGCAGGTATGGATCCGACTGGATTCTTAAAATCTGGTGATACAGTACGTGTTTCAGTCGATGGAATTGGAACATTAACGACACACATTAAATAAAGATTACGTGATATACTACAACAGGAATCATTATTGTAGAGGGGGACTATGCTGTGTTACATTTACACTTAACTGCGATTATTGTGTCGCTGATTTTATTTATTGCTGTCTTTGCAATGTATAAAAAGAACAACAGCAGCGATAATAAACCGGCATTAATTTTGCATATGGTATTAAGAGTATTCTACCTGCTCGTATTATTCAGCGGAATTATGATCTACGTTGGTAATATGGAAGGCATTAGTGCTGCAGGATCACATATGCAGTACGGTATTAAAGCATTGCTTGGTATTCTTTCAGTCGTATTTATGGAAGTTGCTGTCGTTAGACTTAAAAAACATTCTGCATCTGCAAATGTGCTTTTAGTTGTGACTTTAATACTGATTATTGCAGCTGTAATTATGGGATCTACGCTGCCGTTAGGTATGCTTAGTTTCTAAACTGTTTAGTGAATTAAAACCGGTCTGTTGATATATTAACGGACCGGTTTTTTAATTTGTCATAATAAAATTATGAACAATTAGTGAAACGAGAAACTAATCAAGTAAAGTTTAGTATAATTAAGATTATACGAATAAAAGGTAGGATAAAATTATGAGAAAAATATTAATGCTCGTCAGCATGATATTAATGATGTCGCTTATTGGCGGCAACAGTGCATCTGCTGAAGGAAATACATACGACAGAATTTATATGATTACGGTGGACCGTTTTCTTAATAACAATACATCGAATGATGTAGGTGTGACAGAAGATGGAGATCCGTACCAGCCATACGGCGGTGACTTTGATGGTATTTCACCATATCTTGAATATATTAAAGATATGGGATTTAACACGGTTATGTTATCACCGGTTTCTGAACGTGCTGAAGATGATTATCTCGGTTACGATGTAACGGATTACGGTGCTATTGCTGAATCATATGGTTCACAGGAAGACTTTAAAAATCTGATTGATGAGGCACATGAATTTGGTTTGGAAGTCGTTGTAGACATGCCGGCAGTAGCAACGGATGACTATACTGCAGCTGAAAATCCTGTTTTAAATGAAGTGCAGACCGATTACTATGAAGGCATCGACAGAGAAATTATTGATTTAACTGATGCGGATAATCAGAATACTTACCGTGAAATGGTACAGAACTTTGTCGATACTTATGAAGTGGACGGCATCAGCATGTTCGTAAATCAGGAAGGTCTGGATGCTTCTGAATTTTTACCTGAAGATGTAGCAACTTACGGTATTTTATCAGAGGAAGGGTTAACTGCTGAAGGGTTCGATACAATTGCAACAGAAGAATTTAGATCGAATTTTGCAGATACTTTCGGCGGAATTGAAAAAGAAATTCCTGAATTCCCCGAGGATGAACAGCTGATCATGGCGGACCACTGGTTCTCCGAACGATTTACTTATCATGCAGCAGAGCAAAATATGTTCCCGGGTACAAGAGTTCAGCAAATGGCGAATTACCTGTATGCTTATCGGGGGCCGAGCGCCATGACTTACGGCACAGAAGTGGCCTTTAACGGTTCAAGTTACCCGGAAATTCACCCGCAAATGGATTTCAGAAGCGATAAAGAAGTTATTGAATACTTAGAGAACATTGCTGTAGTCTACCGCAACCATGACATTATGCAGGCTGAAGAAACAGAGATTGAAACCATTTTAAATGAAGGCGGCCAGTATTTGGTTAGATATTTTACAGATGATGTCGATTATGTGCTGAATATTAATAATACTGCTGAGACGGAAAGTGTCACTCTCGATCAGACAGCTGAAGAAGAAGGAAAAGTTTACAGCGGCATGCTGATTGGAGATATGATTCGTCCGCATGACAGTTCATACATCGCTGTACTGGATAGAGAAGAAACAGAATTGTATTCTATAATAGAAGAAGCCGGCTTTAACAATGGTTACTTATACTCGGCAATTCTAATATTCGGTTTGTTTGCAATATTCGTTTGGGTCGCAGCAAAACGGAGCAGAAAAAACAAAGCAGCAAGAATGAATAATAAATAAAAATAATAAAAGCAGCGGAGTAAAGATATTCATCTTTTCTCTGCTGCTTTTTTTATATTATTCTTTAGCTTTTTCTATAGCTTTATAACCGACCATATTTATAACATCTTTAGGACTGGAAAACGGCGGTGCATAAGCAACCTCAATATTAATTAAATCAAATGCAGTGCCGCCGAGTCTAGTATGAGCAGCGAGTACATCGATACGTTTATCGACACCGGCTGTACCGGTAACTGCAGCTCTTAAAATCAAGCCGCTCTTTTTATCGACGTAGATACGAATACGTATCGGCGCGGCGTTCTTCATGTAGCCTGACTTATTTTTCTGCTGCTGGTCGACAACGAAATGAGGAATATCAGCAACTTCTCTTTCCGATAATCCAAATGATGCGATGTGACAGTCGAAAAATTGAACGATATTCGTGCCGAGGAAGCCTTCATGTGTAATAGATGAATCACCGGATATTTGATTGGCAATAATATGTGCCAGTCTATGTGCCGGCCATGCTAAAGCAGACTGCATATTTAAGCCGGGCACATGCTGGTAGCGTGTCACGGCCGCATCACCGAGTGCATAAATATTATCAAAATTTGTCTGGCCGTTTTTGTTAATAGGTATCAGGCCTTTATCTGTCAAAGTAATGCCGGATGATTTCAAAAATCCAGTATTTGGTGAAATACCCGTCCCGCTAATAATTAAAGGCGCATTAATCGTTTCACCATTCGACAGCTCAGCTGTTTCGCCATCTATTTTTGTGATTTCTGTATTCAGTTTCAGCGTGATGCCATGTTCATTCATTGCTTCATACAGCATGCCGTTCATATCTGCTTCAATATTTTTATAAATCCGGTCGTCGTGCTGCAGCATAGTGACAGAGATACCGCGTTCTGATAAGTTTTCTGTCACTTCCAAGCCGATAAAACCAGAGCCGACAACGAGGGCTTCACTTATATTGTGTGTTTCTATATAAGCCATTAAATCATCAAGATCTTCTATTTTATTTAAGCTAAATGTCTGCGGTGTATCTTTTAAAACAGGCAGTATTCTAGGTGAACCGCCAGGTGACAGTATTAAATAGTCATATGAATCGATGAACTCTATGTTGTTCTTTTTATCAAGAACAGTCACAGTATTATTATGAGGATGAACTGCAATCACTTCATGGCAGGTCTTTACATCGATATTTTTCTGCTTAAATTTTTCCGGTGTCATATTGACCAGGCTGTCGCGGGTTTCAACTTCACCGCTGATGTGATAGGGCATGCCGCAAGAGCCGTAGCTGATTTCCTCGTAGCGTTCGTAAATAGTTATGCCGATATCGGGATCCAGACGGCGCAACTGGCTGGCTGCAGTCGCACCGCCTGCAACACCGCCGACAGCGATTACTTTAGTCATATTTAATGACCCTTTTTAAAGTAAAACAGCGCGATAGTGCCGTCACCTGTATGAGAACTGATTGTTGGGCCGATACTGGAAATTTCAATGTTATCGAGGCCAGTATTGTCAAGCAGCTGCTGTTTTAAGTCTTCAGCATGTTTAGCAGCATCAGCGTGAACGATATGACCGCGTCCGGCAGCACCTTCTTCTTTCGCCAGCTCAGTCATACGTTTGAACACTTTTTTCAAACCGCGGTGTTTTTCTATCGGTACTAATTTCCCATCTTCAACATGGAGAAGCGGTTTAATATTTAACAAGCTGCCGATGAAAGCTGAACCTTTTGATAAACGTCCGCCTTCTGCTAAATAATTTAAATCATCTACGGTAAACAGATGTCTAATCTGTTCGATATCAGCATTGACTTTGGCGATGATACTTTCGTCATCATCACCTTGTTTTATGTAAGATGATGCACGTTCGACGATCATACCGAGTCCGTAGCTGGCAGAATGAGAATCGATTAATGTAATCTCCGCATCGGGATATGATTCAAGAACGGTATCGCGGGCAATCATTGAACTTTGAAATGTACCGGACAAACCGCTTGAAAAACCGATATATAAAATACTCTCTTGTTCTTTAACATATTTTTCAAATATACTTACAAATTTTTCAGGGTTAGGCTGGCTGGTCATCGGTCTTTTACCGTCTTTAATCGTTTGAAGCACTTCTTCACTGGAAATTTCAATTTGGTCTGTATAGCTGTCGCCATCGATTTGTATGGTCAGCGGCAATACTTCTGCATCTATTTCACGCGCGTGTTCAAGTGATAAATCTGAACAGCTGTCAATAATGAGTTTCATACTAATTTCCTCCTTATGGTTTCATACCGAGATCGAAAAATTCATTCAGGAAATGACCAATGCCGTCATTATTATTGTTTTTCTCAGTAATATATTTTGAAATGCCTCGGATATCATCAGTGGCATTTTTCATTGCAACACCGTGTTCTACATACTGAAGCATTTCAGTATCGTTATCTTCATCGCCAAATGCAATCGTGCGGCTTTGTGGAATATTTAAAAAGTCTCTGGCATAATCAACGCCAATCGCTTTATTAATTCCTTTTTTAATAATTTCCAGAACCGGGTAGGGTGCGCCCCAGCGGCGTTGTTCGATGACTTCAGCAAACAGTTCATCCAGCGTTTGTCGAATGTGAGCCATCTCTGACTCTTCAGCCTGGACAAGTATGCTTGTCACATCTTCATTAAGTGTATCGTAAAGATTGCCGACACTGATTTTTGGGTCACCCATTTTAAAAGCGTCGAAGAGCACGCTGTCGTGATAATGAATATATATATTATCTTTTACTTCAGCAACAATATTTTTAATATTTAATTCCGGTACCTTTTTTGCAATTGCTCTAGTCACATCAAGGTCGAGTGTTTCATGTTTATTTACAAAATTGAAATCTGTCGGATGATGGACGAAAGCACCGTTAAAATTAACGACCGGTGTTGTCATTTTTAATTCTTTATAATACGGAACGCTTGCCCGGTAGGGACGTCCCGTTGAGATCATCAGTTCATGTCCCTGCTGTTTAAGTGTTGTCAGCACATCTTTAGTATACGGACTGATTTTCTTTTCGTCAGTCAGCAATGTACCGTCTAAATCTAAACAAATTAAATGCTTGTCCATATAAATCTCCCTTTAGCTCTGCTTTTAAATAAATTGTTTCTTCTTAATAATAGCATTTATATTTATCGAATGTATAATTTTTGTTATAGTAATAGTACATACACTACAGTAAGGAGTGATTAGTTTGGATAAAGCTATGGAAGAGAGCATCTACGGTGCCCTGGAAAACGTTATTGACCCCGAACTCGGTATAGATATAGTAAACCTTGGTTTAGTTTACGGTGTAAACTTAGACGACGAAGGTAACGCAGGTGTAGAAATGACCTTAACATCGATGGGCTGCCCGATGGGGCCCCAAATCATGGGACAGGTGGAACACGTTCTTTTAGAACTGCCTGAGATTAAAGATGTGCAGATTGCAATCGTCTGGAATCCGCCATGGGACAAAGAGAAAATGAGCCGCTATGCGAAAATCGCATTAGGCGTCAGCTAAAATATTAGAAAAAACCGCGAAGAAATTTTCTTCGCGGTTTTTTTATGCCCAAATAAATTGATAAAGAATTGAGAATACACCCAGTGCAAAACAGTAATATACAAATATAATTAAGTTTCCGTTCTCCATAATATTTTGCAGCCACTTAACTGCAAAGTATGTTGCAATTACAGTAACGATAAAGGCAAGCAGATAAGCTAGCCAAAGCGTGCTCATTTGAGGGTCATTGACGATATCTCCGACTGAAATCAGCGCTGTCCCGACAGAAATCGGAATATACAGCAGAAAAGCGAAACGCAAAGCATTTTTCTGGCTTAAACCGACTGCGATAGAACCGACGATAGCGGCACCGCTGCGGCTGATCCCGGGTGTGAGGGCGACACACTGTGCCAGGCCGACGATAATTGAATCTTTTACGGTCAGGTCGCCGTCTCTTTTATTACCGCGTTTATTCTTTATAAACCAAAGTCCGATACCGGTAACCAGCAGCATTACACCGACAAAGCCGACTGTAATATTTTCACCGATAAAGTCTTTTAACAAAAGACCGGCAACACCGACTGGAATCGTAGCAATGATAAGACAGATCGTATATTTAAAATCGGTGACAGCTTCGTTATCTCTGGCACCGTTAAAAAGAAATCTCCATAAATTTTGAACAATGCTGATAATATCATTTCTGTAGACAAACAGAATGGCGAGCAGTGATGCTGTATTTAAAAATATTTCAAATGAGAGGCCTTTAGCCTCAATGCCGAATAATTCTCTTGCAATTACAAGGTGACCGCTCGATGATACGGGAATCGGTTCAGTTACACCCTGAAGCAGTCCGAGAAACATATATTTAATCGTAGTAATAATATCCAACTTCAAAATCCCTCCTTAAATAGTCATAGATAAATATATAATAAACGCTTAAATATTGCTATGAATTACTTGATTTTGAGAGTAAAAAGAGTATAATTAAATTAAGGTCAAAAAAGGTCAAATATTTTAAGGCCTTAATTTTACTTAGCTGAGGTGAAGTAAATTGGATATTAATAAAATGACTTTAAGAGTGCAGAACATTATTGAACGTGCACAGCAGCTGTCACAGGAATTACAGCTGCAGACAATTGAAGCAGAAGCAGTTTTAAAATCGATGCTGACAGCAGATGAAAGTATGGCTGAAGATATACTTGCGAGAGCGAATATCGATACGAAAGAGATTATTAAGCAATACGACAGTAAACTTGATAAGTATAATGCTGTGACTGGAGACAACGTAGAGTACGGTGTCTATATGTCCGGAGGATTCTCAGAATTATATAAACAGGCAGAGCGTAAAATGACGGAAATGGATGACAGTTTTATTTCCCAGGAACACTTGCTGCTCGCAGCCGTTGAAACAGATGAAATATTAAAAAGTGCAGTCGGCAATAAGGCTGAAATCATTGAAGAAATAGTGAAGCTAATTAGAGGAGGAAACCATGTGACGACACAAAATCCTGAAAACCAATATGAAGTGCTGGAGAAATACGGCCGTGATTTAGTTGAAGAAGTTAGAAATGGCAACGTGGATCCAGTGATTGGCCGCGATGAAGAAATCCGTGATACTATACGCATTTTAAGCAGAAAAAGAAAAAATAATCCCGTCTTAATCGGAGAGCCGGGCGTAGGGAAAACTGCAATTGTTGAAGGGCTTGCACAGCGCATTGTGCGTAAAGACGTACCGGAGAGCCTGCTCGACAAAACAGTATTTGAACTCGATCTCACCTCGCTGGTCGCTGGTGCCAAATACCGCGGTGAATTCGAGGAAAGACTGAAAGCAGTATTAAAAGAAATTAAAGAGTCTGATGGCAGAATCATTCTGTTTATCGATGAAATTCATATGCTGGTCGGTGCTGGTAAAACTGACGGTGCCATGGATGCGGGCAACATGCTGAAACCAATGCTGGCAAGAGGAGAACTGCATTGTATCGGTGCAACAACGATTAATGAGTACCGGGAGTTTATCGAAAAAGATTCCGCACTTGAAAGACGTTTCCAAAAAGTTCAGGTGCCTGAGCCGGATGTGGAAGATACTATTTCCATCTTACGCGGTTTAAAAGAACGTTATGAAGTGCATCACGGTGTCAGAATTACTGACCGTGCACTGGTTGCAGCAGCGGAATTGTCCGATCGTTATATTACGGACCGATTTTTACCGGATAAGGCGATTGACTTAATGGACCAGGCGAGTGCAACAATCCGGACTGAGATGGGTTCTAATCCGACAGAGCTCGATCAGATTAACCGCCGGGTAATGCAGCTGGAAATTGAAGAGCAAGCCTTAAAAGGCGAGAAAGATGCTGTATCGGCTAACAGACTTCAGGAATTACAGGCTGAACTCAGCGACATTAAAGAAGAGCAAAGCACGCTGCAAAATAAAGTCGGCAAAGAAAAAGAACAGATTCAAAGAGTGAATGACAAACGTGCTGAGGTAGACAAAGTGCGTCAGGAATTGGAAGAGGCAGAGAATAATTATGAGCTGGAACGTGCAGCAGAATTGCGACACGGCAAGCTGCCGCAGCTCGAAAAAGAATTAGAAGAATATGAAATAGAAATGCAGGAAGCTTCAGCAGAAGAGGGCCGTATTATAAGGGAAGTTGTGACTGAAGAAGAAATTGGCTTTATCGTCAGCCAGTGGACTGGTATTCCAGTTACAAAACTCGTTGAAACAGAGAAAGATAAATTATTGAAACTGTCTGACATACTGCATGAACGTGTCGTTGGACAGGATGAAGCCGTCGATCTGGTTGCGGATGCCGTCATTAGAGCGCGTGCGGGAATTAAAGATCCTGACAGGCCAATTGGAAGTTTCTTATTTTTAGGGCCGACAGGTGTCGGTAAAACAGAACTGGCTAAAGCACTTGCTGCCACTATGTTTGATTCTGAAAAACATATGATCCGCATAGACATGAGTGAATATATGGAAAAACATTCGGTATCGAGATTAATCGGTGCACCGCCGGGTTATGTCGGTCATGAAGAGGGCGGTCAGTTAACAGAAGCGGTCCGCCGTCAGCCATATTCAGTGATTTTAATGGATGAAGTTGAAAAGGCACACTCTGATGTCTTTAATATTCTGCTCCAGCTTCTGGACGAAGGCCGTCTGACAGATTCAAAAGGCCGGAATGTCAACTTTAAAAATACAATTATAATTATGACATCAAATATCGGTTCCCAGCATCTGCTGGATACGGTTGTCGTTGACGGGGAACTGAGTGAAGAAACTAAAGGCATCGTGATGAATGAAGTGCATCAGTACTTTAAACCGGAAATTATAAACCGTATGGATGACATTGTAATGTTCAGTCCATTAACTAAGAAAAACATGGGTGCCATTGTTGACAGACTAATTGCTGATTTAAACAGAAGATTGTCACAGCAGCATATGTCACTTGAAGTTACAGAAAATGTTAAAGAATGGGTCGCAGACAGCGCTTATGAACCGCAATTCGGTGCACGGCCATTGAAACGCTTCATTCAAAAACATATAGAAACACCACTGGCCAGAAAACTCATTGCTGAAGATATGACAGAAGGACTTCATATTAAAGCAGATTATGTGAATGATGAACTGACATTTGAAATAGAATAAGTGATATAAGTGACCGGAAGTTATGGTCTCTATAATAAAAATCCGTACGCTAGAATCCTGCTAAAGGAATCTTACGTACGGATTTTCTATATTTTATCAGTGTGTTATCTCTTCGTATCCTGGATTGCGGCATCGAGTTCTTCTGCATACTGCTGGCGGGCATTATCATCATAAGATAAAGTATCCTGCAGTAATTGTTCAACACCTTTTCGGTAATTAAGTACATCATTAATTTCAAAATAAAGCTTGCCTGAGCGGCGGACGAAGAAGTCAGAGGGCTTGATTACCATCTCGTGCAGCATACCGTAGATGACTTCTGCATATAAGAGCTTTGGCAGCTCATATTTTTCATGATTATCATTAGTGATACCTGCATATTGGTAGACAGTTTCAACATTACTGCCGTACTTCATTGCCAGGTGAAAGCCTTCTTCCAGTGTCAAGCCGTAGCTCGGTGCTTTTCGGCTGATATTTTCTACGTAGTTCTGATAGCCGACACTGCCGCCGACATCACCGCCGGATACCGGCTCATCGATTGTCGATACTTTTTTAACATTCATTTTAAAGTGTTTTTTTAAGTAATCCGCAACGTCATCGACAATTTCTTCAGCCATATGACGGTAGCCAGTTAATTTACCGCCGGCGATTGTAATTAAACCGCTGGTACTGTGCCATATTTCATCTTTACGGGAAATATCCGAAGCATTCTTACTGCCGGATGACTGTATCAGCGGACGTATTCCAGCCCATGATGATTCGATCATTGAGACGTCGGCATTCAACGTTGGGAACATAAAGTTAATCGCGTCGATCAGATAGGCTTTGTCTTCGGCTTCTGCTGTCGGATTGCTTTTATCTTCCCCATAAAATGTGTCGGTAGTTCCAACATAGGTTTTACCTGCACGAGGTATTGCAAAGATCATTCTGCCGTCATCTTTAGTATCGAAATATATCGCTTGTGTCAGCGGAAAATCTTCCTGTTTGAAAACGATATGGACGCCTTTAGTATGCACTAAATGCTTTTTAGTCTGCTGTTTGGCAGCAACATCATTGCCGCGTACTTCATCTACCCACGGACCGCTTGCATTAACGACTGCTTTACTTTTTATTTGATACACATCACCGCTCAGCATATCTTTAGCAGAGATACCTGTAACGATGCCGTTCTCATATAAAAACCCGTCCGCTTTAACATAGTTTACTGCATCGGCACCGTAGGCTGCGGCTTTCTTCATGACTTCAATTGTCAGTCTGGCATCATCTGTTTTATATTCAACGTAATGACCGCCGCCTTTTAATCCGTCTGTTTTAATATTAGGAACACGCTCGATGACTTCCTTTTTAGTCAGCATATTTCTGCGTTCATTTTTATCGACACCAGCGAGTGAATCGTAAACTTTCAGCCCGAGGCTTGTTGTGAATTCTCCGAAAGTGCCGCCCTTATGAAATGGCAGGAGCATCCATTCCGGTGTCGTAACATGCGGACCGTTTTCATATACAATGGCACGTTCGCGTCCTGTTTCTTTAACGACATTGACCTGCATTTGTTTTAAATAGCGGAGTCCGCCGTGAATCAGTTTTGTACTTCTGCTGCTGGTACCTTGTGAGAAGTCCTGCATTTCAACAAGCGCAACGTTTAAGCCGCGTTTCGAAGCATCAAGAGCGATACCGGCACCTGTAATTCCGCCGCCGATAATTAAAAGGTCGTATTCAAATTTAGACATATGATCGAGCTGGGATTTTCGTGTAAGTGCGTTTAACATATAACTCCTCCTGTATATTTATAAGCTGCTATTCGTTTGGTTTAAACATTTGAGTCGCTTTTACGGCGTTTTTCCAGCCGGCATATAGTGAATCCCGGTCGTCTTCATCCATTAAAGGTGTAAATTTAGATTCGGTCTGGCTGAGTGCCGCAAGTGCTTCCTGAGATTCAAAGAATCCGGTTGCAAGTCCTGCTAAGTATGCGGCACCAAGTGCTGTCGATTCTAAAATCTCCGGACGTTCCACATTAGTATTTAATATATCCGACTGAAACTGCATAAGAAAATCATTGGCTGATGCGCCGCCATCAACTCGAAGTCTGTCGATTTTAATATTGGCATCCAGCTGCATTGCATAGAGCACATCTTTTGTCTGATAGGCGACAGCTTCAAGTGTGGCACGGCTAATATGCGCCTTCGTTGCACCGCGGCTGAGTCCGAATATAGCCCCTCGTGCTTCGGTATCCCAGTACGGGGCGCCGAGTCCGGTAAAGGCAGGTACAACATATACACCTTCTGAAGATTCAACTTCCAGTGCATATTGTTCGCTGATTTCAGAGTGCTGGAAAAATTCAAGGCCGTCACGCAGCCACTGAATCGCACTGCCAGCAACGAAAATTGATCCTTCCAATGCATAGTTCACTTCGCCGTTCAGTCCGACGGCAATCGTCGTCAGAAGGCCATTGCTGCTCTGAGTCGGTTCTTGTCCAGTGTTTAATAGTAAAAAACAGCCGGTGCCATAAGTATTTTTGGCATCTCCTTTATTAAAACAAGTCTGACCGAACAGAGCGGCCTGCTGGTCACCTGCAATACCAGAAATGGGAATATTATATCCAAAGAAATGAGATTTGGCTGTATAACCGTATATTTCGCTCGATGATTTAACTTCGGGCAGCATACTTTTGGGAACTTCTAATATAGATAAAAGTTCTTCATCCCAGCAAAGATTGTAAATATTGTATAAAAGTGTCCGGCTGGCATTTGTATAATCTGTAACATGCATTTGACCTTCGGTAAATTTCCAAATAATCCAGCTGTCTATCGTGCCGAATAAAAGATCTCCATTTTCAGCTTTTTCTCTGGCACCATCAACATGATCGAGAATCCATTTGATTTTAGTTCCTGAAAAGTAGGGGTCTATTAACAGACCTGTTTTTTCTTTGAACAGCGGTTCATGACCCTCTTCTTTTAATTGAGAGCAAATATCCGCAGTCTGCCTGGATTGCCAGACAATGGCATTATATATCGGCAAGCCGGTATTTTTATCCCAGACGACCGCTGTTTCCCGCTGGTTTGTAATACCGATGGAATCAATATTTGCCGGCGTAACATTATTTTCAATCATCACACCCGCAATGACGGATAAAACCGAGCTCCAGATTTCGTTGGCATTATGCTCAACCCATCCCGACTGCGGGAAATACTGTGTGAATTCCCGCTGGTTTGAAGCGGCGATGTTACCTTCTTTATCGATTAGCACCGCCCGGGTGCTCGTCGTGCCCTGATCGATAGACATGACATATTTTTTCATAAGATGACCTCCAAAAAGGTAAAGTAGCATACAAAATAAGTATACCCTTTTTTAATACACTTAAAAAAATTCAAATAAAAAAACCGGATTTCAAATGAAATCCAGCTTAGTGTTCATCTCCTGCATTTGTATCGGCAGAAATTTTAGTCAGTCCGTCAAGTATGAATACCGCAAGTGTAATAGCCACTGCTAATACGACACCGATCCAAAAGTTTAACGGGCCGCCGCCTGCAAGACTGTTAAGTATGAAGTTAACCATCTGAGTCAGTAAGAAAGCCCAGAAAAATGTAACGAGATATCTCATATGTGAGAGCCTCCGATTCAACATATTTTATACACTCATTTTACATGAAAAAAAGAATAAAGTATAGTGTGAAAAAAATAATTTATGAAAACGCTTGCAAAATTGAAAACGGTCTCATAGAATAAGGGTGCAAGTAAATTATGCATAGATGCATATTAATAAATTACATACAGAAAGTTTGTAATTTTCAGATTATTCTTATTGCCTTTTTTAGAGTGTCTATATACAATAGAAAAACAAACTGAGAATTTACATATTTTGAAAAAACGATGTATAACAAAGGGAAAGTTAAGGTGATTTAAGTGGGAGAAGAACTTCTGAAAGTTAAAAATTTGACGACTTCCTTTAAAATCGACGGAACTTATTATCCTGCCGTAGATGGTGTATCACTGGATATTAAGCCGAATGAGGTAGTAGCACTAGTCGGTGAGTCGGGTTCAGGTAAAAGTGCAACAGCATTTTCTTTAATGAAATTGCATCGCAACGCCCGAATTGAAGGAGAAGTAGATTTTGAGGGGAAAGATCTGCTGAAGTTAAATGAGAAGAAGATGAATAATATCAGGGGCGGAGAAATGGCAATGATCTTCCAGGATCCGATGACTGCTCTGAACCCTTTAATGAAAATAAAGCTGCAGATTATGGAAACTCTGAAAATACATAAGACTAAAGCAAAAAGTGAGAGAGAAAGCTACGCAATAGAACTTCTGTCGAAAGTAGGAATCCCAAATCCTGAACGGGTCGGAGAGGCGTTCCCGCATGAACTCTCAGGGGGGATGAGACAGCGTGTAGTTATCGCTATCGCAATTGCGAACAGACCGCGTCTCTTGATTGCGGATGAACCGACAACGGCACTCGATGTAACGATACAGGCCCAAATATTAGATTTAATCCGCGAGCTGCAGGATGACTTGAACTCAGGCGTTCTGCTGATTACTCACGACCTCGGGGTCGTTGCAGAAATGGCAGACAAAGTAGCGGTAATGTATGCTGGCCAAATTGTTGAGATTGCACCGGTGAATGAGTTATTCAAAGATCCAAAACATCCATATACCCGCTCGCTGTTAAACTCTTTGCCGAACGAAGAGCAGATGGGCAACAAGCTTCATGTTATTGAAGGCGTTGTACCGGCACTTAATAAAATGGAAAGGGAATCATGCAGATTTGCACCGAGAATCCCTTGGATTCCACAAGAGGCACATGAACATAATCCGGAACTTCGGGAAATCAGTCCAGGCCATTTTGTCCGCTGTACATGCTATAAAGATTTCTACTTAAAATCCGATAAGGATAAAGGAATGCTGGTAGAAGAGCGTCAAATGGAAGAAGACAGCTTAAATGAGGTGACGGAATGAAGAACCTTCTCGAAGTAAAAGATTTAAAAGTGTATTACCCGATTAAAGGGGGATTCTTTAATACTGTTAAGGACCATGTGAAAGCAGTGGATGGCGTGTCGCTGAATATTCCTGAAGGAACATCTTACGGTCTCGTAGGTGAATCCGGTTCAGGCAAGACAACGACTGGAAAAGCTGTTATCGGTCTAAATCATATTACTGAAGGCGAAATATATTTTGACGGAAAAGCCATTAGCGGCAGCGGCAAATCAGTTGAAAACAGTCAGGAAATTCAAATGATTTTCCAGGATCCATATTCATCGTTAAACGTCAGAAAACGTGTTTTTGATATCGTCAGTGAACCGATACGGAATTACCATAAACGGACGAAAAACGAACTGATTGCAGAAGTATTGGATTTACTGCAAAAAGTCGGACTGCCTCCGGGCTCACTTTATAAATATCCGCACGAATTCTCAGGGGGTCAAAGACAGAGAATCGGTGTAGCCAGAGCTATTGCGCTGAATCCTAAATTAATTATCGCAGATGAACCGGTATCTGCACTGGACGTTTCCGTCCAGGCGCAAGTGCTTAACTTTATGCAGGATATTCAGCAGGAGCTCAATTTAACGATGCTCTTTATCGCGCACGATCTAGGTGTTGTTCGCCACATGTGCCAGCATATCGGCATTATGTATCAGGGACGTCTTGTAGAAGAGGGAACAGCTGAAGAAATCTTCAATAACCCGCAGCATTTATACACGAAACGTCTGATTGCAGCGATTCCTGATACAAATGTGGATAAAATCGATGAAAACCTTCATATCCGTCAATCGGTAAAAGAAGAGTACGATCAGCATTTCCACGAATATTTAGACGAAGATGGCAGAGCTTTGCCGCTGATTAATATTACAGCGACACATAAAGCAGCCCTGCCGGCAAAGGGGTGAAAGGCTGAATGTTAAAATTTACTATTAGACGGTTAATAATTTCTTTTCCGCAAATAATATTATTAAGTATACTCGTATTCTTCCTCGGTTCATTAATGCCGGGAGATGCGCTGAGCGGTCTGATTGACCCGACTGTACCGATTGAGCAGATTGAAAGACTGCGTGAACAGATGGGCTTAAATAATCCATGGTATATCCAGTACAAGGACTGGATTGTTGCAATGCTGCAAGGCGACTTCGGTCATTCATTCTTCAAACAGCAGCCGGTGCTTGATGTTATCGGAGACAGAATGCTGAATACTGTTTGGCTGTCACTATTCTCTGCAGTACTGATTTACTTAATTGGTATTCCGCTAGGTTTAGTATCAGGGCGCTGGAATGACTCACCGCTCGATAGTCTGATCACAGGTTACACATACTTAGGGTTTGCAACACCAACGTTTATTTTCGGTCTTGTTGTCCTGCTTTTATTCGGTTACACACTTGGCTGGTTCCCGACAGGCGGTTCAGTCGGAGCGGGAGTAACACCCGGAACACTTGAATATGTTGTCAGCAAGATACAGCATCTGGTGCTGCCGAGCTTCTCTATTGCGCTGATCGGTCTTGTTGGAACGGTTCAGTACTTAAGAAGCGGAATTATTGAAACGAAACAGAAAGATTTCATCACTTTAGCACGTGCTAAAGGGGTAACAGAAGGCAAAGTATATACGAGACATATTTTCAGAAACTCAATCTTGCCTATTGCAGCATTCTTTGGTTATGAAATTACTTCACTGCTCGGCGGATCGCTGTTTATCGAAACAATTTACGGTTATCCGGGCATGGGACGCCTGTTCCTTGAATCCATTTCAATCAGGGATTTCTCAGTAGCGAACGTACTAATCTTAATGTACGGCATGCTCGCAATTATCGGGACATTATTATCAGATATTATTTTAAGTATAGTGGATCCTCGTATCCGCATTAAGTAAGGAGGGGTGTAATTTGGTAAATGAAAGAGACGATAAAAAACGATTAGATGAAGAAGAGAACAATACTTATAAATTTAATGAAGAAAATGAGAATAACGCGCACACCCCGCCTGAACAGCGGGATGCGTATTCACTCGATAACAAAGACAGCAGCGAAAGCAAAACGCTCGACATGAGTGTGAAAGCAGATTTGCCTCATGGTGCAGCAGGTCACGGTGCACTGGATATGAAAAACCTGCCCCGTTCAAAACCGGGCTGGAAAATTATATTTGAAGAATTGGTCAGTGATAAATTAGCACTATTTTCACTTATTATTTTAGTTATCATTACATCGTATGTTTTCGGTTTGACGATGTTCTTAAATCAGGCAGCGATTGTTAAAGTAGATTTATTTGCCATTAACCAGCCGCCGAATGATGACTTCAGATTAGGAACGGATTACGGCGGCAGAGATATATTTGGCCAGCTGATTATCGGAACGAGAAACTCGCTGGCTATCGGTTTTCTCGTTACTGCAATCAGTGTTGGTTTTGGTATCGTCTACGGTGTCGTATCAGGATATTTTGGAGGACAAATTGATAACGGCATGATGCGTATCGTCGACTTCTTTATGGTCCTGCCTTTCCTGATGATCATCGTAGTATTCGTAACAATTGTACCGTCATACGATATTTGGACATTCTCGCTGATTATGGCAGCCTTCCTGTGGACAGGAACGGCCAGATTAATCCGGTCAGTTGCAATGCAGGAAAAGGAATTGGATTATATTAATGCATCCAGAACACTTGGAAGTTCTAATATTAAAATTATCTTTACTCAGCTGATGCCTAACCTGGTTGGACTGATTATTGTAAACGGTACATTATCACTTGCAGCAAATATCGGAATTGAATCAGGACTGTCGTTTATCGGCTTCGGTTTCCCTGAAAATACACCGTCTCTCGGAACGCTGATGGCATATGCAATTCAGACTCAGACACTGCAAAACAGATGGTGGATTTGGGCACCTGCAGCCATTCTGATTCTAATCTTAATGCTGTGTGTCAGAAACATTGGGGAAGCGTTCAGACGCGCCGGAGATGCACGTCAGCGTAACGCTTAAATAATTACACAATTTTCTAAAAATTTAATTGATATAATGTATAACTATGCTATTATGAATATTAAGTGAACTTTACAAACATTTTATGGAAGAAATTGAATTTTGGTACTAAAGTTCGGGTTTCTGGGCTTTGTATATATATCAAGCAAGATCAAAACAAAGGAGGAAATAAAATGACTAAAATTTCTTGGTCAAGGTTTTTATTCCTTATGACGCTGGCACTTGTATTAGCGCTGGCAGCATGCGGGGGAGACTCTTCAGAGGAAGATACATCTTCGGATGATGCTTCATCAGAAGAGTCAGGAGAAGAATCATCAGATGAGTCTGGTGAAGAAGGGGACACTGCTGGCGGGGAAATTTACAACTATGAAGATTTTCCTAAAACAGTATCTAACACAGGAGATCCATCAGGTGAAGGGACTTTAAATATTGGTTATTCATCAGATACTCCATTTGAAGGTACGCTTAACTGGGCATTTTACCAAGGGGCTCCAGATGCAGATATGATGGCTCATTTCGATGAAGCTGTACTTGCAATGGATGAAGATTTCCAGTATACAAACGAAGGTGCAGTACAGTTTGAACTTAATGAAGACGACAACACTGTAACATTTACTGTTCGTGACGGCGTAAACTGGCACGATGGTGAACCTTTAACAATCCAGGATTACGTTTCTTCATATGAAATCATCGGACATCCGGATTATGACGGAGTTCGCGGTTCAACTGACGGATTTACATTAATCGAAGGTTATGAAGAGTACAGAAGCGGCGAAGCTGATTCTATCTCAGGTATTGAAATCGTCGATGATAAAACTGCAGTATTTACTTATACTGAACTTGCTCCATCATTAACAGCAGGCGGGTTCTGGTCATATGCCTTCCCGACTCATTACTATGAAGGATTAGAAGTTTCAGAAATGGCGGCAGCACCTCAAACGAGAGAAAACCCAATCGGTATTGGACCTTATAAAGTAGATTCAATCGTTGCGGGTGAGTCAATTTCAATGTCTAAATTCGAAGATTACTGGCGCGGCGAGCCGGGAGTTTCTGAAGTTACCGTTCGCGTTATCGCACCATCATCAATTGCAAGTGCAGTTGAATCTGGAGAAATTGATATTGCTAAGAGCTTCCCGACAGATCAGTATCCGGATGTTTCGGATATCGATGGAGTAGAATGGTTAGCTAACGTCGAAGGCTCATACACATACATCGGATTTAAACTGGGTTCTTGGAACGCAGATGAAGGAAAAGTTGAATACAAACCGGAAGAAATGAAGATGGGCGATGTTGAACTGCGCCGTGCAATGTGGCATGCAGTTGACAACGATGCTATCGGAGAACGTTTCTATAATGGACTTCGCTGGAAAGCAACTTCATTAATTACACCTTACCATGCAAACTGGCATGAAGAAGTAGAAGTTCCAGCTTACGACCCTGAAGAAGCAAATGCAATTCTTGACGAAGCAGGATACGAAGATACTGACGGAGACGGCATGAGAGAAACTCCTGAAGGCGAACCATTAGAAATTAACTTTGCTTCAATGTCAGGCGGAGATATTGCTGAACCATTAGCAAACTACTACATCCAATCTTGGAGAGACGTTGGTCTTAATGTTCAGCTGACTAACGGACGTTTAATCGAGTTCAACACATTCTACGATATGGTTGAAAACGATGATCCTGAAATCGATATTTACCAAGGCGCTTGGGGTGTAGGTTCAGATGTAGACCCTTCAGGTCTTTACGGTCCAACTGCACCATTTAACTACACGCGTTATGAATCAGATGAATCAACTGAACTGTTAACAGCAGGTAACTCACAAGAAGCTCTGGAAGTAGACTACAGAAAAGATGTTTACAACCAGTGGGCTGAACTGATGGTTCAGGATATTCCAGTAATTCCAACACTTTACCGTGCATTTGTTACACCTGTAAATGAAAGAGTAATTAACTACTCTGAAGATTACCAGTGGAACGAAGACACATTATGGTACCGCGTTGGTGTTGAAGACGCAGAATAATAGTTACAGAAATCTTAAACCGGAGACATTTAATGTCTCCGGTTTTTTATTTATGGCCGGGTGATTCACCGGTGTTTTTAATTGAACAATATCCCAATTTATGATAAATTAGTACCTAGTAATATAATGAGACTATAAGGTGTGAGAAGAATGACAAATGTAGGGATTCTCGGCATTGGTTCATATACACCAGAAAAAGTATTCACAAACTTTGATTTTGAAAAAATTATGGATACTTCTGATGAATGGATTAGAGAAATGACAGGTATAGAAGAAAGACGTTTCGCAGAAGATATGGAAACGAGTGAAATGGCCTTTATAGCGGCTGAAAGAGCACTTGAAGATTCCGGACTAAATAAGGAAGATATAGACTTTGTAATTGTTGCGACATCTACCGGTGATCACAAATTTCCGTCAGTTGCGAACTTAATTCAGGAACGGCTAGGCCTTAATAATGTGCCGTCTATGGATCAGCTGGCCGCATGTACAGGATTTATTTACGGGCTATCGACTGCGGAAATGTTCGTAAAATCCGGGAATTATAAAAATATTCTTGTCGTTGGTGCAGATAAACTGACTAATATCACTGACTTTGACGACCGTTCAACCGCAGTACTATTTGGCGATGGTGCCGGTGCAGTTGTAGTCGGTGAAGTAGATGAAGGGTTTGGTATTAAATCATTCGAGCTCGGCAGCAAAGGCTCGGGTGCGAAATATCTGTACGGCGATAAAGAGCTTGGATATATTCGCATGAACGGCCGTGAAGTATTTAAATTTGCCGTTAGACAAATGGGAGAATCAAGTGTCGCAGTGACAGATAAAGCTGGTCTGAATAAAGATGATATCGACATGCTGATTCCGCATCAGGCAAATATTAGAATTATGAATGCAGCGAGAGAACGAATGGGACTGCCTTATGATAAAATGAGTGTAACTGTAGATAAATACGGAAACACCTCGGCAGCATCAATACCGCTCAGCATGGATTATGAAGTGAAACGAAACCGTATCAAACCGGGAGATAATATTGTCTTAGTCGGATTTGGCGGCGGTTTAACATGGGGCGCAGTATGTTTAACTTGGGGTACTAAGAAGGAGGATTCTTAATGACTAGAAGAAGAGTTGTCATTACCGGTACAGGGGCAGTAACACCGATTGGTAATACAGCAAAAGAAACGTGGCAAAATGCATTAATGGGTAAAAATGGTATTGCAGAAATTACAAATATCGATACAGAACAATTCAATGTTCATATTGCTGGAGAAGTTAAAAATTTAAATATTGAAGATTTTATAGATAGAAAAGAAGCACGCCGTATGGATAAATTTACACAATTTGCAGTGATTGCAGCTGAAGAAGCGGTGAAAGATTCAGGGCTTGTGATCGACGACAGTAATGCAGAACGCATTGGTGTATGGATCGGTTCTGGAATCGGCGGAATCCAGTCACTTGAAGATGGATTTATCGCTTTAACAACTAAAGGTCCGAGACGTGTCAGTCCATTCTTCGTACCGATGATGATTCCGGATATGGCAAGCGGACAAGTATCTATCCGTGAAGGTGCTAAAGGACCAAACGGTGCAACAGTTACAGCATGTGCGACAGGAACAAACTCTATCGGCGATGCTTTTAAAATTATAGAACGCGGTCAGGCAGACGCTATGATTACGGGCGGAACTGAAGCGCCGATTACTAATATGGGTGTCGCTGGTTTCCAGGCAAACAGAGCGTTATCAAGCTCTAACGACCCCGACTACGCATCACGTCCGTTCTCTGCAGACAGAGACGGCTTTGTCATGGGTGAAGGTGCCGGCGTTGTTGTTATAGAAGAATTGGAGCATGCGAAAGCACGCGGCGCACAAATTTATGCTGAAATCGTTGGTTACGGCTCAACTGGAGATGCGCATCACATCACAGCACCCGCGCCGGACGGTGAAGGCGGCGCACGTGCAATGTCTGAAGCATTGAAAGATGCAGGAATTAAACCGGAAGACGTGCAGTACATCAATGCTCACGGAACAAGTACACCGTACAATGATGAATTTGAAACAATAGCAATCCGCACAGTATTTAAAGAACATGCGGACAACTTGTTAATTAACTCTACGAAATCAATGACGGGTCATATGCTCGGCGGTGCCGGCGGTATGGAAGCAATCATTACTGCCTGCAGTCTTCGCGACGGCAAGGTCCACCCGACAATTAACTTAACAAATCAGGCGCCGGAATGTGACCTGAATTATGTGCCGAACGGTCCGGTAACTGCAGATCTTAAATATGCAGTATCAAACAGCCTTGGTTTTGGCGGCCATAATGCAACACTGGTATTTAAAAAATACGAAGAATAGATTATTGAAATAAAGTGCACCCCTTGTCAAGGACACGCGATATATTATATGTCGCGTGTTTTTTGTGATTTTGGCCGTGTTTTGAGGTTTGCGTGCCTTCGACTGGTTCACGAAGTCGTCCGCGGCCTTCCGGATGACGTCGTCAAAATCACGAAGTCGTCCGCGGCCTTCCGGATGACGTCGTCAAAATCACGAAGTCGTCCGCGGCCTTCCGGATGACGTCGTCAAAATCACGAAGTCGCCCGCGGCCTTCCGGATGACGTCGTCAAAACCACGAAGTCGTCCGCAGCCTTCCGGATGACGTCGTCAAAACCACGAAGTCGTCCGCAGCCTTCCGGATGACGTCGTCACATCGGCGACGACACACAAATAAGTTTACATGCCTACACAGGACCCATAATTATACATAACACCAGCAAAACACAAAAATCCGGACAGAATTAAAAACTCTGCCCGGATCAATATATTTACCTTAAATTATCTTCTTCTTTTTCTGCCGAGTCCCATAGCGCGTTCCATTTTTTCTACCATTCTGTCTGCTTTAAGTGCGGCTTTATCGCGCCCTGCATCGAGAATTTCGTCAAGTTCGTCGCTTTCCAGATAGTAATTATACTTCTCCTGGAATTTAATAAGGAACTCTTTAACGACTTCGCCTAAATCTTTCTTGAAGTCTCCGTAGCTTGAATCCTTATAATCATTTACCAGTTCATCGATGGTTTTATCTGATAAAGAACTGTAGATTGTAAGCAGGTTGGAAATTCCAGGTTTGTTTTCTTTATCAAACTTAATCTCTGTATCAGAGTCCGTCACAGCTGAACGAATTTTTTTCGCTGCCTGGTTTGGATCATCGAGCAATGTTATAAATGATTTTTGATTGTCATCACTTTTACTCATTTTTTTAGTCGGTTCATTTAAACTCATAATGCGGCCGCCGACTTTTGGCAATTTAATTTCCGGCAGAGTGAAAATATCATTATATTTAGTATTAAAACGGTCAGCGACATTGCGTGTGAATTCAATATGCTGAGTCTGATCTTCACCTACAGGTACAACGTCAGCGTTATAAAGCAGAATGTCTCCCGCCATTAAAGCCGGATATGTCAGCAGGCCGACTGAAATACCGTCACGCTGATTTTGCTTTCTTGCTTTATCTTTAAACTGAGTCATACGTTCCAGTTCACCGATATAAGAAGTACACTGCAGCATCCATGCTGCTTTAGCGTGGGCCGCGACTTCACTTTGAATGAATAGAGATATTTTCTCTGGATTCAGACCGCTTGCCAAGTAAATTGCTGCAAGGGCACGGGAGTTTTCTCTGAGTTTTAAACGGTCTTGAGGTACCGTAATTGCATGCTGATCGACGATGCAAAAATATGAATCGTATTCGTCCTGAAGTTCAACGAATTGTTTATATGCGCCAATATAGTTTCCAAGTGTTGGAATACCGCTTGGCTGTACGCCTGAAAATAATGTTTTCATTTATGTCACCTACATAGTTTAGTTAGTATCCTAATATTAATACTCTTTTAACTGATGTGCAATCAAGTGACGGGATTTATATTGAAACAAAACAAATAATCGTATAAGTCATTCGTCAGATGTATATACTTTGACCAACTTTGATGTTATAATTAACATAAGTTCTTAGCACATAAACATTACTTTTAATTTCAGATTAATTAATAATTTTTAAGATTATTACAATATTCTCATTTTATTTTAATGTTTGTTACCTATAATAAGAATTGTCAACAAGAGGCGGAGTTACATACTGATGGAATGTTTAGAGAAGACTTTAAACGGGTATAGACTCTTGTTAGAATTATAAAATTGGAGTGTGAGTTACATGGTAGTACTATTTACTTCTCCAAGTTGTACGTCATGTCGTAAGGCAAAAGCATGGTTGCAGGAAAATGATATTCCTTATACAGAACGCAATGTATTTTCTGAACCATTAACTTTAGACGAAGTTAAATCTATTTTAAGAATGACAGAGTACGGGACAGAAGAAATTATCTCGACTCGCTCTAAAACTTTCCAAAAATTAAATGTTGATATTGAAAGCCTTCCTATGAATGAGCTGTATACTTTAATTATGGAGAACCCAGGATTATTGAGACGTCCGATTATTATGGATGAGAAACGTTTACAAGTGGGCTACAACGAAGATGAAATTAGACGCTTTTTACCGCGCAGCATTAGAACATTGCATCTGATTGAAGCTAAACGCCTGGCAGAATTATAAGAAATATAAGTATGATGAATAATTTGATATATGTATGAAGTTCAGAACGCCTGCAGATGATTTGCTATCTGCGGGCGTTTTAACATATAATAATAAGACAAATCTAAAATTTGGTAATATATAAAAATAGTTAGTATAATAGGCAGAAATGATGGTAAGGGAGTGAGCAGGATGAGAATTGAAAGAGTGAACGACTCAACCATTAAATTCTTTTTAACGTACTCAGATATTGAGAGCCGCGGTTTTAACAAGGAAGATTTATGGATGAACCGTCAGCGCGGCGAAGAATTTTTCTGGACGATTATGGACGAAGTAAATAATGAGCAAACAGATGACTTTGCTTTGGATGGTCCACTGTGGATTCAAGTGCACGCGTTCGACAAAGGTATAGAAGTCGTTGTGTCTAAATCCCAACATGAACATGATCCATACGGTATGGAGCCCTATGCTATGAATATGGAAAATAGGGAAATCGAATCATTTATCGATAAAACCATCGATGATCGTAAAAATGACAGCAGCAAGTTTGATGTTCCAGTCATAAATGAACCGCTGATGGTTTACTTTAGTGACTTTGAAAATCTTATAAAATATACTCATGAAGTTGAAGTCGATGAAACATTATACGAAGATTTATTTTATGTAATGGATGGTAAATATTATTATCAGGTCTTCTTCGATTACAGAACACATTTTGACAGTATGGAAGGCATTGAGTCTAAGCTGCTTGAATACAGCGAACCGACATCTATTGCCAGTGCGTTACTGGATGAATATGGAAAAATTATAATGAGTAACAATGTTCGTGCACAGGTTAGAAGATATTTTCAAGAAATTTAAATAACTTGTACGAAAAAATAAAAAAACCTCCTTTTTCCCTATATATAGGGTAAGGAGGTTTTTTTATGTATATTGCAAATGATGAAAATGGCAATCAAATTTTTGCACAGGAAGCCAAAAAACAGCAGTCATATTTTTGTCCAGTCTGTGATACACCCGTCGTTTTAAAGGCTGGAAATATAAAAGTTCCGCATTTCTCACACCAGCATATAATGCAATGCAGCAGATATTTATATAAACGGGAATCCATGCTGCATTTAAAGCTCAAGCATGATTTGTACCTCGAACTGAATAAATACTATGATACGGCAATGGAATTTTATCTGGAAAGTATTGAACAAATACCCGATCTGTTAATTAACAAATACTGGGCGCTGGAAATACAATTATCTAGAATCAGCCCGGAATTAATACTGTCGAGAACTGAGGGCTATTATAAGTTAGGAATGAAGGTAATGTGGCTGCTGGATGAAAGAGAATTAAAACAGGAAGGGCAATTTTTGCATTTGAATCATTTCCAAATGTCGACGATGACAAATGATGCTGTTTATACAATTCATTCGAAGACGCTGGAAATTAATGCCTGGCATATCGGTCATACTGCAGGACTGAATTATTTTCTATACAAGAAAGAGAAAATTGAAATCAGTGAAGTTATTAAACCGATGTGGAGCCCTTGCTGGGAAGACACTTTTAAATTAACAAAAAATATGATGAAGCGGATTATCAGGCGGGAAAAATCTCAAAAATCAGTTCAGAATAAGACGCTGACATATATGTATCAATTGGGTCTGACTCAAGAGTCTTTGCCTGAATTTCTATATATTACCAGTTTGCATGAAAAATATATAATAAATTCACCAGTCGAATGGAAGTTATACATCTATTACCATTTATCGAAAGGGATTTTTAATCGTGCAGACTTTTATGATTATATAAAAGTAAGAACTTTGCCAGACGCACCAGAAAAAAATATTTTGATTCAGTCGCTGCTCGCTTTCTATTTAAAAGTTTTTCGGATTTCGAAAGATATTGCTTGAATAAATAAGCAATTATTGAGAAAATTGCTTTAACAATAAACGGAGGTTATTACTATGGGAAAATTAATTACAAGAGAAGAACAGCAGCTTGAGAATACGTGGGATTTAACAACTATATTTGAAAGTGATGAAGATTTTGAGACAGCTTATAAAGCGCTTGAAGACAAAGTTGCAGATAACGAGAAATTCAAAGACGGTTTTGACTCTGCAGCAAAACTCGCAGATGCTTTGGAACTTGAAAGATCACTAGATACTGAACTTGGGAAGCTATTTGTCTATGCGCATTTAAAACACGATCAGGATACTTCTAACGATACTTACAGTGCACTTGAAAGCCGTGCAAGATCACTAGCCGTCAAATACTCAACGGCATGGAGTTTCCTTGTACCGGCAATTATGGAAATTCCGGAAGAGACGCTAAAAGAATTTGCAGAAGACGAGCGTCTGGCTGAATTTAAATTTGATCTTGAGAAATTGAATAAGCAGCGACCTTATGTTTTAAGTGACGCTGAAGAACAGCTGCTGGCACAAGCTGGAGAAGTGATGCATACACCAACACAGGTATATGGCATGTTTAACAATGCAGATATCGAATTTAAACCGGCCGTAGATTCAGATGGCAAAGAACATCCGCTGACACAGGGAAACTTTGTGGAATTGTTAAAATCATCGGATAGAACTTTGCGTGAATCTGCCTATACTAATCTTTACAGCGAATACAGCAAATTTAAAAATACGCTGAGCCAGACTCTGGCAGGTGTCGTCAATACTCATGTATTCAGCGCCAATGTTAGAGGTTACGAATCCAGCCGTCATCAGGCATTATCAAATAATCATATTCCTGAAAGTGTTTACGATAATCTCGTCAATACTGTGAATGATAATCTCCATATACTGCACCGCTATACAGAACTGCGTAAAAAATTCCTAGGTGTAGATGAATTAAAAATGTATGATATGTATGTTCCGCTAGTCGAAGATACAGATTTCGATATGACATATGAAAACGCTAAAGAATGGCTGGTTAATGCACTTCAGCCGCTCGGCAGCGAATATGTTGATATCGTTAAAGAAGGTCTTGAAAACCGCTGGGTCGACGTATATGAAAATAAAGGTAAACGTACAGGTGCGTATTCTTCTGGAACATACGGCACAAATCCTTACATTTTAATGAACTGGCAGGATAATGTGAATAATTTATTTACACTTGCTCATGAGTTTGGACATTCTGTTCACAGCTATTATTCACGCAAGAATCAGCCAGCCAATACGAGCGGCTACTCGATTTTCGTTGCTGAAGTCGCAAGTACTTTTAACGAAGCACTGCTTGCAGATTACATGTTTAAAAATCTGGACGATAAAAAACAGAAGCTGTACTTATTAAATGAGCAGCTTGAAGGATTCAGAGGTACTGTGTTCCGTCAGACAATGTTTGCTGAATTTGAACACGCGATTCATAAAATGAAAGAAGAAGGAGAGCCATTAACTGCGGGCAAACTGAATGAAGTCTACGGCGCACTAAACATGAAATACTTCGGTGAAGCAGTAGATTACGATGAAGCGATCGATGTGGAATGGGCAAGAATTCCTCACTTCTACATGAACTATTACGTTTACCAGTATGCGACGGGTTACTCTGCAGCAGCCAGCTTGTCTAAACAAGTACTGGAAGAAGGGGAAAGTACAGCTCAGCGCTACATTAATGAATTCCTTAAAAAGGGATCATCAAATTATCCAATTGAAATACTGAAAAATGCCGGCGTCGATATGACGACAAGTGAGCCTGTGGAAAATGCACTGACAGTTTTCGAAACGCAGCTGTCTGAATTTGAACAATTACTGGATGAATTAGAGAAATAAGATTGTGAATTCGTTTTCATTATGACAAAAATGTGAAAAAATGTTCAAAATGTTGCTTGGTGCTAATAACCATGCTATATTTAACTCATGAAAATTTTATCACTGAAACATACCCCTTTGTTAACAGTGAGAAATTTCTCCCATCCCCTTTGTTTGAGTAGCACATTATAGAAGATGTGCTACTTTTTTTATGCGCAATTTTAACTGAATATTTTAAATAATTATGACCATCTGTGATATATGTCACAGATGGTTTTTTTTATTTTTCTATACTTAAAGTAAGGAAATAAAGTTCAGGGAGGGACGTCTATGTTAAAGGAATATGAAAGTAAAAAACAGCCGGCGGCTGATAACAGAGATTCGTTGAAAGGTACACTGTTTTCAACAATTGTATTTGTCGGCGGGGCAATTGTTTTATGGACACTCGTACTGCTTATATTATTTATTATGCGTTTTTAAAAAGAGGGGGAAATAAAAGTGAAAATGCACAAATATGAAGAAATATGGCTCATTTTGTCAGTGGCTGTAATTATTATCGCTATGGGCATTACTGGCTATCAGGCATTTGCACTCGGCATGGGGCCGCCGAGTCACAAAGAAACGATAGACCCTGCACAAGTAGATTCAACAGCTCCTTTTGATAAGCCGGGAGTATACGAAGTAGGGGAAAATCAGTATGAAGTCGTTATGACATTAGAAGCCTTTCAGTTTGTTCCGAATGAAATTACTGTGCCACAAGGTGCAGAAGTAACATTCATTATGACGTCAAAAGACGTTGTACATGGCGTGAACGTGCCTCATACAAACCTGAACACGATGGTCGTGCCTGGCCATATACAAGAAATTACACAGACATTTCACGAGTCAGAAGAATTCATTATGATCTGTAATGAATATTGCGGCACCGGACACAATATGATGTCCGCAACGATAACGGTGGAGGGGTGATGGCATGGATAAATTGAGAAAAGTTCAGGTGAGTACCCTGGCACTGACAAATTTTGCAACAGCCTTCATCCTGCTCTTGCTTGGCGGATTGTTCGGACTCATTCAAGGATTGAACAGAGCGGGTGTGCTTGAAATTGTTGGCGGACTGAATTATTACGAACTGTTAACTGCACACGGAATCTTTTTAATTTTAGGTTTTACGACATTGTTTATGAACGGATATTTATATTCAGCTGTGGATTACGTACTTGGCGGACTATCTAAATCCGTCAGAGTGCTCGGCTGGCTGAGTTACTCGAGCTTTATCATTGGAGCGGTCCTGGTCACAGTGATGGTGCTGTCAGGAGAAGCAACAGTACTGTATACATTCTACGCGCCAATGGCTGCGAGCCCGTGGTTTTATATCGGTTTGGTCTTCGTAGTACTGAGTATATGGCTGTCAGCAGCAGGTGTATTTATTAGTGCTTTTACATGGAAGAAACGAAACAGAGGGAAACATCTGCCGCTGTTTGCCTTCTTCGCAGTAGGGGTATACCTGCTCGTCACATTCGGATTGCTCGGTGTGACGTGGGAAGTCTTAATGTTAATTCCGTGGGCATTCGGCTGGACTGAAACGATAAATGTACTGCTCACCAGAACATTGTTTTGGAGTTTTGGCCATACGCTTGTTAACGTCTGGTATCTGGTTGCAGTGTCGGCATGGTATATTGTGCTGCCAAAAGTAATCGGCGGTAAAATATTCAGTGACAGTCTGGCGAGACTGGTCGTTATTTTAATCGTTATACTCAACGTTCCAGGAGGGTTCCACCATCAGATTGTGGATCCAGGGTTTACTGAAGGACTTAAATTTATGCACTTATTCATGAGTCTTGCTATCGGTTTCCCTTCATTGATGACTGCATTTGCACTATTTGCGACACTTGAACGTGCTGGCCGTCATGCAGGCGGCAAGGGGCTGTTCGGCTGGTTCTTTAAACTGCCCTGGAAAGATGTGCGTTTCATTACGATTATGCTGGCGATGATTTCATTTATCTTCGGTGGAGCCGGAGGGATTGCACAGACAAATAACCAGCTGAACCAGGTTGTCCACAACTCGATGTGGGTCGTTGGACATTTTCATGTTACTGTCGGAGTGGCAGTTGTACTGACTTTCTTTGGACTGATGTATTGGCTCATTCCACATCTGTCAGGACGGGTTATGACCGCTAAAATTCATAACCTTGGTATATGGCAGACGATGTTTTGGACAGTCGGCATGCTGTTCATGACAATATCTATGTCGCTGGTTGGCCTGATGGGGTCACCGCGCAGAACAGAATATACAACTTACGGTGAAAGTGCGACAGCACTCGGCTGGGATCCATACCTGCTGTTTGTAGGGGCAGGCGGTACACTGCTCTTTGCAGGTGTGGTTCTCATGGTTTATATCGTGTTCAACTTAATGTTCTTTGCACCAAAAGGTTATACGGAATTCATGGCGGCTTCTGATGAAGGACTGCATCATACGCCGAAATGGACGGAAAACTGGGGCTTATGGGTTGTGCTTGCTATCGTTATTATATCGATGGGGTATGTAGTACCGATAATCGATATTATAGAAAACGCACCGCCTGGATCACCGCCAATCAGAACGTGGTAACATTAAACTAATAAAGGAGGATGAATACTGTGAAAAAAGACATTGCTGCGGGAATCGGTATCGTCGTATTCGGTATCATCCTTCTGTTTTTTACAACAAACGGTTTCACTGCATTTACGATGGAACAGCAGCGCGTACAGGATTTACAGGCACAGCCTCCAGAATTTCCTGACGTTGAAGTTGTCGACCAGACAGGTGAGTCATATAATTTTAGAGAATTTGAAAATAAGCACGTACTGATGACGTTTATTTATACATCGTGTGCAGCGGCGTGTCCTGAGATGTCCACAAATATGAAACATGTATATGAACTGACAGAAGGTAAGTACTTTGAAGATGATTTGGTGTTTTTAAGTATTTCGTTTGATACAAAAAGGGATACAGTAGAAGTACTCGGACGCTATGCAGAATACTTTAATGCAGATGCTGAAAGTTGGAAAATGCTGAGAGTGCCTGATGATAAGGAACTTGAAAAGCTGCTTAGTGTCTACGGGGTGACTGTAATTCCTGAGGGAGATGCTGATTACCAGCATAATACGTCATTTTATATTTTAAATCCTGAGGGGCGCTTAATAGAAGTGCTGGATTATAAAGATCCTGAAACAGCTGCTGAAATTTTAGAGAAATATCTAAGAGAACAGGAGGAAAAGTGATGAGACAATTTTACTATGGTTTGGCACTTTTCCTGTTTCTCGCACTGCCGCCTGTCCGTCATCTGCTGGAGTCTATTATGGCGATGCATATGCACATGCAGATGATGCTGCTTTTAGTTTCAGGTCTTTTAATGGCACCGTTTATACAGAAAAAATTCCCCGCTTTATTTATGAATTTCAATAAATCTGGGTATCCGGGGCTGCTGCTGTTTTTAGTGATTATTTTGTACTGGCTGCTGCCGAGAACGATGGATGAGTCGCTTGAGCTGTGGACAGTGGAACTTTTCAAATTTATTTCGCTGCCTTTTCTGGCAGGAGTGCCGATCAGGGACAGCTGGCCAAAACTGCGTGAAGCATCACAAGTCGTGTTCTTTCTTGTACTTGGTGTCATATTTTCTGTGATGAGTTATTTATATGTCTTTTCAGAAAGTACACTCTGCAATAACTATTTAATGACAGATCAGAAAACAGTAGGCTACGGTTTTATGTTTTTGGCAATAAGTATTTTGATTTATGTACTGCTAATACTATTTACAGATCAGCGGCAGTATTTTGAAAAGGACAGCAGTTAATTATTTTACAGTAATATAGTCATTGATTTTTCCGGTATTGAGAATAATAAATCCTTCTTTATTTTCGTACATCAGTCCGAGCTTTTTAAAGAGAGAAATATTACGGCTGACTGTTTCTCGTGACAATCCGATCATACTGCCGATATCCTGTTTTGTGACACGGAGTGTTATCAGGGAGTTGTTTTCATCGATGTCTTCGCCATAACTGCCGGCAAGTCTTAAAATTGAACGCAGCAGCTGTTCGTCAGCCGGGTGCAGTATTTTATCATACAGCCGATTTTGCAGGTCGACGATCATCGAACCCAGATATTTAAACATTTTCATCATAATATCACTTTGGTTTTTCAACAGTGTCTCAAAATCTTGTTTACTGATCATCAGCACTGTCGTTTCATTCATAGAAACAGCATTGGCAGGATATGGATCATCGCGAAAGATTGCATGATGCGGCACCATTTCTCCAGCACCGAAAAAATTAACAATCTGTTCACGGCCCCCTGAACTGATTCTGTAAATTTTAATATTACCTTCCAGTATAAAAAAGAAATACTTCATTTCATCTTGCTGATAAAATAAATGATTTGATTTATGAAATGCTCTGACATGAGTAATTTTGGCAATCTCTTCCTGCTCACTGTCAGTCAGTGTATTAAAAATAGTAATTTGAGAGATTAAGTCTTTAATCATGAACATGTGCCCCCTTGTTCCTTTCAGTATAATACAAAAAACATCCCGTATAGGCTGTTTTCAGCAGTAACGGGATGTTTTTTCACTTTATACTTTAGTTTTAAGAGGCAAGGAGGACTGTTTAAGCTGATAAAATGATTGGTTGTTTAAACTGACTTCATCGATTAGGCGCTGGAGCCGCAATTTTTTCAGTTCATTTAAAAGCAGGCCTGCACGCCATTCAAATATCGTTTTTAATTCTTCAAAGCTGACGAGTTCGTGTGCTCTGATGTAATCGATTATACTAGGCAGCTGTCTTTTTTCTATTTCGATGCCGACCAGCTCATTAATTACATAAGTGTATATATGATAGGGGTATGAGCCATCTATCTTAACGCCTTCAGATTTAGCATCACCTGAAAAGAAAACCATTGCAGGAAGGTTGTCTATATCCATCTCTCTGAAAACGCACAAGTCATATTTCAGCATGGCATCGAGTGAAGAAGAATGCAGATCTTCGTGGAAAGATTTTAAATCGATGCCTGCCAGTCTTGCACTGTCGTCAATCATCTCTTTTGTACATATTGTATTAGACGGGTTAATCCTGTTAAAAATATATCTGATAAAAGCACGTGCTTTAGACTGTCCCTGGATCTCGGCCGCTTTGTATGCCAGCGCGACGTTATCGTCGCTCGAAGTCGATTGTGCCTGGCATTTAGTCAATACAGATAAGGATGGTGCCAGTATCTTTTTAATTGTTATATGTCCACGGTATTCTATTAATAATTTATTTATTATGGGTTCCATCGTAATACAGTCATCTGAAAATGGATCAAAAAAATAAAATATTTCGACTGTGTGATCCGACTGCTCCAATAACAGCATGTCTTCACTATTATTTTTGCTCACGTATTTCACCTCTATATTTTTGTTGACGGGATCTAATCTTGACTGTTAACCATGTGTTTTGCAGTCAGTGTATAGCGTGCCATCAAATATTCACGTAATTCATCGTGGATACCGACATCCAGTATAGCCTGATTCATATTTTCCAGCCAGGCTTCTGCTGCTTTGGGAGTAATAATAAACGGACCGTGCCGGGCTCTCAGCATCGGATGACCGTATTGCTCGTTGTATAAATTAGGACCGCCGAGAAATTGAGTCTGGAATAATTTCTGTTTATAGGCCGTTTCTGTTAAATCGTCGGGGAAGAGATGGTTAATCCGGTCATCATTCTTTACATAGCCGTAGAAGATATCAATCATTTCATACAGCTTTTCTTCGCCGATTTCTTTGTAAGCTAAAGGCATCAGTACACCCCTTTCTGCTGTTTTAAAGCATTGTAAAAACGTGCACTTTTAACAATTTCTTCTCGTCGTACAATACCATATTTATTTAGGATATGTGTGAATTCTGCTTGTCCTGTGCTGACATCGGGGGCTTCGAATTCTAATTCATAATCAGTTTCCCCGAGATAAGTACTCTTATCGAGCACCAGCAGTCCACTGTGGGACTCTTTTTCAAAACGCTCTGTCGTCAGCGCACCCTGGATTGCAAAATCTGTAACAGGTATGTTTCTTTTAATTAATTGCTCTCTTATATTTTCAGGGATACTGCGTTCATTTATTTTAACGCCCTCAGCAAGATTTATATCGGTCTCGCCGGAGTATTCATAGACCACGTGACGCTGGTCCGGGATTTTAATTGTCATCAGCTGCTTCTGATCCTGCACTCTGATGCGGAGCATCAGCAGGTTATTAATCAAGTCAAGATTACTATTATCTATGTAGTAATTGACCAGCTGCAGCGGTTTTTTTTCAGGGAAATGATCGTTCTTAATTTTACTGTGCTCGCTTTCAGTGAGCAGATTTTTAAACTCTATTTCTTTTTCGAACATTACCACCACTCCTCATCGTTATTATCCTTAAATTTTTTTAACCTGTAAAGCAAACAGATTGTATATATAAGAATTCACCGGTTATGGTAGAATATATATCGTCAGAAGTAAAAAATACCGGCCTTTACAGTGGAGTCTGGAGGATGAATAGAATTGGAAGAATGGAGTATATTTTTAGCCCCGTACAGACAGGCGGTGGAAGAACTTAAAATCAAGCTGAAAGGTATTCGAAAAGATTATCAGATTACGAGTCAGTCCTCGCCGGTCGAATTCGTAACGTCTAGAGTTAAACCTGTTCAGAGCATAATAGAAAAAGCGAGCACAAGAAATATTCCATACGATAGTTTGCGTGCACAAATGTACGATATAGCGGGTATTAGAATTATGTGCCAGTTTGTTGATGATATAAATGTCATAACGGAACATATCAAATCGAGAGAAGATATGCGGGTGATTGAAGAGAGAGATTATATTGAGAATACTAAGGAAAGCGGCTACCGTTCATATCATATAATTATCGAATATCCCGTTGAAAGTGTGAATGGCAAAATTAATATTCTCGCAGAAATACAAATTCGCACGCTGGCGATGAATTTCTGGGCGACAATTGAACACACTCTGAATTATAAATATTCAGGAGAATATCCGCCTGAGATTAAAAACAGGCTGCAAAATGCAGCAGAAGCAGCAAATCTGCTGGACAAGGAAATGTCTGAAATCAGAGAAGAAGTACAGGAAGCGCAGAAATATTTTTCCAAAAAGCGTAATATATAAAGAAATCAGGTGATGAAATGAAATTTTCTATAGTTTCAAAAGGGGATACTAAATCGAATGCTTTAACGGATAAGATGAAAAATTATATGCTTGGAATGGATATGGTACTCGATGAAAAATCTCCGGAAATTGTAGTTTCTGTCGGCGGTGACGGGACACTGCTTCAGGCATTTCACCGTTATCAGCATATAGTCAGCGACGTCTCGTTTGTCGGTGTTCATACCGGCCATCTCGGTTTTTACGCAGACTGGGGACAGGATGAAGTTGAGCGGCTGATTGTAGCACTTAAAAATGATAACTATGAAATCGTTGAGTATCCGCTTGTAGAAGTAATGATTCACTACGATAAAGTAGGCATGGAAACAAAATACCTTGCATTAAATGAAGCGACGCTCAGAATGACCAACGGTTCGACGCTCGTTATGGATGTCGATATCAGGAACCGCCACTTCGAAAGATTTAGGGGAGACGGCTTGTGTATTTCCACACCTTCAGGATCAACTGCTTATAACAAGGCATTAGGCGGCGCCATTATACATCCGTCAATTGAAGCGGTTCAGATGACTGAAATCGCTTCGATTAATAATCGTGTGTTCAGAACGGTCGGTTCTCCGCTCGTTTTACCGAAGCATCATTTCGTCAACGTCAGACCGGTGAACAGCGAAGAATATCAAATGACGATTGATCACGTCAATTTAGTTCATAAGGGCGTAAAATCGATTCAATTCTCAGTAGCTGAAGAGAAAATCCGTTTTGCACGCTTCAGGCCATTCCCATTTTGGCAAAGAGTGCACGATTCATTTATTTCATAAAAGATTTTGTTGAGAGTGGGTAAAAACATGTCTAGAGACGATAGAGAAATAAATTTAGAAGAAGTCAGACAAAGTCTGGCTGTTTATCTTGATGAAGAAAATCTCGATGGATTCAGAGAGATATTTATCGACCTTCACAATTATGAACAGAGTGAAATATACCAGTCTTTAACTGATGAACAGAGAAATACTTTATATGAATTTTTAAGTCCGGAAGAAGTTTCTGATTTCTTCGATCTGCTTGAACTTGAAGCAGACGAGTATGAAGAACTGCTGGATAAAATCGATGCGCGTTATGCAGCGCATATTATCGGTGCTATGCAGTACGATAATGCCGTGGATATTTTAAATGAAATATCGCGCGAAAAAATGACGACATATTTACCGCTCATGAATAAAGAAGATGCAGCGGAAATACGCAGTCTTTTAAATTACGAAGAAGATACTGCCGGCGGTATCATGACGACGGAGATCGTCAGCATCAACAGCTTGATGACGGTACGTGAAGCGATGCGCTTTTTAAAAGAAGTTGCGCCGGACTCGGAAATGATCTATTACTTATTTGTCACAGACCCAGCTAATCATCTTGCAGGGATCATTTCTTTAAGAGAACTGATTATTGCAGATGATGATGAATATATTGGAGATGTCATGACTGAACGCGTCGTGTCAGTTAGAGTATCGGATGACCAGGAGGAAGTCGCACAAATTGTGAGAGACTATGACTTCCTTGCTGTACCGGTTGTCGATTTCCAGGATCATTTAGTCGGTATTATTACAGCCGACGATATTATGGACGTTATTCACGAAGAGGCCGGGGAAGACTACTCAAGACTTGCTGGTATGAGTGATAACGAAAGTACGTCGGATTCAGCAGTTAAAACTGCTAAAAAACGTCTGCCCTGGCTGATTGGTCTTACCTTTATGGGAATGATCACAGCTTGGATGCTGTCATTTTTTGAAGATACTCTGGCCCGGGTAGTTCTGCTCAGCGCCTTTATACCGGTGATAAGCGGGATGGCTGGAAATACAGGAACACAGTCTCTGGCTGTAGCCATCCGCGGGATTTCCACCGGTGAGATTAAAGAATCCAGCAAACTTAAGCTCGCCGGCCGCGAACTGGGGTCCGGATTTATAACCGGCCTTGTCTGCGGTATTGTAATTTTTCTAATTATTATTGTGATGTACCAGGAGCCGGTACTCGGCATTATCGTCAGCGGCAGCCTGCTTGCTTCGATGTCGGTAGCGACAATTATCGGTACCATTGTACCGCTGCTAATGAATAAAATCGGTATTGACCCGGCCATTGCAAGCGGTCCGTTTATTACTACTGCGAATGATATTATCAGTCTTTTAATTTATTTTGCACTCGCAAATGTATTTATGTCGAGCTTATTGTAGTGTTATTTCTTGCATTAATGCTTAAGAAAATGTAGATTAGTAGTAGGTACTAATACTAGGGATGAATTAGGAGGATTTCTGAATGGATTTATCAGGTAAAACATATGTAGTTATGGGTGTAGCCAACAAAAGAAGTATTGCATGGGGTGCAGCCCGCGCTTTAGATAAAATGGGTGCAACCCTTGTCTTTACTATTTTAGGCGAAAGATTCCGCAAAGAGTTAGATAAACTTCTTGTTGATCTTGAAGGCGACCACGACATTATCGTTGAGTGTGACGTAACAAGCGACGAAGATGTTGCAAAAGCATTTAAAGAAATTGGAGAAAAAACAAACGGCATAGACGGTGTGCTTCACGCCATTGCCTTTGCAGATAAAAATGAATTGACAGGCGGTTTCAGCGAAACGTCTCGTGATGGTTTTAAAATGGCGCTCGATATCAGTGCATACTCATTAACGATTGTATCAAAATATGCTAAAGAAATTATGAATGAAAACGGCAGCATCGTAACGATGACATATTTAGGCGGAGAACGTGCAATGCCTAACTATAACGTAATGGGTGTAGCAAAAGCTGCGCTTGATGCGAGTGTGCGCTACCTTGCGTATGATCTTGGAGAACAGGGTATCCGTGTTAACGCGGTATCAGCAGGTCCGATACGTACTTTAAGTTCATCTGCAGTAGGAGAATTTAAAACAATTCTTAAAGAGATTGCGGAACGTGCACCACTTAAACGTAATGTTGATCAGCTTGAAGTTGGCAATACAGTTGCATTCCTCTTGAGTGACTTATCGAGCGGTATGACTGGTGAAGTGCTTCACGTAGACAGCGGTTACCATATCATGGCATAAAAAAACTCCCTAGCGGGAGTTTTTTTATGTCTTTTTTACTGACCTAATTTAAATGTATCTGTGACGTGCCAAATACCGTTTTCCAGCTGAACACATAAACTGATTTTATCCAGTGTTTCACTGTGATCGATACCGATCATTTTTAAATGACTGAGTACGTCTTCAAATTTTTGAGCAGTTTCCTCTTGTGCAAGAGTGAAGTGCGGTACGAATGGATGACTTGCATCGCCGTAAAATCCGCCTTCGTTAAAAGCATCGTGAATTGAAGTTAATGTTTCATTGGGTTCAACTTTAAAGTAAACGACCTGTTTTTTTGGAGCAAAACTTGAAACCTTTTTGATTTCAATTTCCGTAGGCTGGTGTTTAGATGCCACGCTTTTAATAAATTCTTCAATTTGCGGCTTCTCATGTTCTTCTGCTTCAAAAGCTTCTTTAACTGTAATATGCGGTGCGATATATGAGTATCTAGCATCATAACGCTTACGATATTGGTTCACAGTATCCTGAAGTTTTTTTGATGGAAATAATGCTATTCCAAATTTCATTTAAAATGCCTCCCTAAACGATTTGTTTCAAGTATATCATTTTACAAAAATAAATGTATACGTTTTCTATCCAAAATAATGAAGTAGTACATTCTTCAGCTCAGGCTTCCATGTTTTCCAAATATGTCCGCCCTCTAATTCCCGGTATGTGTATTCGAGCGGTTCAGCTTCCAGTACTTCATTCAGCTCACGGTTGGGAGTCAGGAAATCTGCCTGCTGACCCATAATCGTTTTAAAATCATCTTCTTTTGTACCGATAGTATGGTAAAGATTTAAATTGATCATACTCATATTATTTTTAAAACGATCGATAAATGCCCCGTCAACGAACGGGCTGAAGGCAAGTGCCTGGCTAAAAGTGTTTGGATAGGTCAGCGCGACTGATAAAGCAAAGCTGCCGGCGAGGCTTTCGCCCATTAACAGACGGCTGTTTGCCATTTTAAGTGTTTTAAAATTACTGTCGATAAAACTGTTAAGTTCCCGGCCGACAAAGGTGACGAATTTTTCATGATGCTCACCGTTGGGACTGAAGTAGTGATTTCGCCAATCAACAGACGGATAAGGAATGCCGACGATGATAGTGCGTTCCAGTTCTTCGTCCTTTTCCATTTTTTCTATCAGACGTTCAATTTGCCCGTATTTAAAAAAGTCCTGCGAATCGAAAGTTATAATAACATTATACTTATAAAGATCTGAATAAGATTTAGGCAGGTAATATTGTACTTCGAAATCTTCACCGCACACCTCCGAGCTGAGAACAGTGCTGTGAACTTTTCCTGGTGTTTTATCCATATTAACGCCTCCTTATATTGTATATTACCAATTTGTCGATAGAGATAACATATATTTATAATAAGCCTTTCTATTTGGTATGAAATTACAGCCAGCAATGATATAATATGAACAAAATAATAGACTTTAGAGGTGCCACTTTATGACTAATAAACTTTGGTTTCAAAGCGGTATAGCACTTATTATTACTTTTGTTATTATTTTACTCGTCATGCAGGTTCAAGTGATATTCGAACCTTTTATTACGATAATAATGACAATTTTTTTCCCGGTATTAATAGGCGGACTGCTATACTACATAACCGAACCGATACAGCGCTTTTTAGAAAAACGCAAGGCGCACAGGCTCGTTAGTATTCTTGCAATTTTCATTATAATATTAATCGTCATTGCGATTATTGCGCTGACAGTCGCACCAATGGTTACAGAACAGGTGCAGAATTTAGTTTCCAGACTGCCAATTCTGCAAAGTGAAGTGCAGAATATAACGAATTACTTATTGAGTCAAAGAGAACGCCTGCCATTTGATATCGACCTGCAGTCAGTGACACAGGATGCACTGGATATGGGTACGAATATGCTGAGCGGATTTGTCTCTAATGCAATTACAATCGTAACAAGCACTGTCAGTGTGCTGCTGACTCTAGTTCTTGGACCATTTTTCTTCTTCTTCATGCTGAAGGATCATAATAAATTTATTCCGTCTATGACTTCGCCGTTCAGCGGGACATTTAAAGAATTTCTTGTAGAACTTCTGCATGATATTGACCAGACTTTGCGTTCATTCATTCAGGGTCAGATGCTGGTATCCTTTATATTATGTATTATTTTATATATAGGCTATACAATCATCGGTCTAGATTACGCATTGCTCTTAGCAATATTTGCATTATTTATGAATATTGTGCCGTTTGTCGGTCCATGGGTAGCATTTATTCCTGCCGGTTTGCTGGCATTGATTCAGGATCCGATTATGCTGATCTGGGTATCGATTATTACATTAGTTGCTCAACAGATTGAGAGTAATTTAATCACACCGAACGTTATGGGTCAGTCGTTAGCACTGCACCCGCTCACAGTTATTACAATCGTGCTTGCAGCTGGTAATATTGCCGGATTTATTGGTATTTTAGTTGCGATACCGACTTATGCAGTAATTAAAACAATTATACAAAATATTTGGAAATACCGTCAGAACTTGAAAAATACAATGATGACTGATATTACTAAATCCAGTTAAACAGTAAAGAACCGGACTGGGGCATAAATAACTCCAGAATAAATCATCCGTACGTTAGCTCCCCGATGAGTCTAACGTACGGATTTCTTTGTCTTTTTTACTTACTTCCTCCGATATATAGGACAGAACACAAAGGAGGAATAAAATGAATCCAATTGCTTATTTAATCAGTCAGGGTTTTAAAGTGACGTCGGATCCAGCAAGGTATAAAAGCGGTATATGGGGATTAAGGAATTACACAGTAAACGGTTATAACTATGATCAATATTGCGGCGGCTATCATAGAGCATTTGATCTTGTGAAATACGACAGGGCACCGATTCCAGCAGTATTTGACGGTATAGTTACCGCGGGAACGAATAATTTTGGGAATTTTGGGTGTACCGTTGTTGTGGCTAACAAAAACTTGGGTTATCAAGTCATCTACGGCCATCTTGCAAGGCCGCTCAAAGTCCGGCTCGGGCAGCGTGTAAAACAAGGAGAAATTATAGGGTTTCAAAGCAATACGAATTATCAAAATGTCAGAATGGACAGCCATTTGCATATTCAGTTTCAAAAATACGGTTATATTAACGGGGAAAGGAATTTTGTCTGCAGCGGTATTAATCCGCTGACGATAAATATCGCAGAAAAAAAGTATAAAGCAGCTTGGCTGTGGTCGGGAATATTTGAAACTGAGCATGTTATCAATATTCGGGATTTTCCATCTTTAACAGGCAGAAAAATAGGGATAACCAAGAAAAATGTGAAATTTAGTTTCGATAAGCTGTATGATAATGACGGGTTTTGGTGGCTGAGATGTATGGATAACGGTGCACAGGTGTTTATCGCGTGCGGGAAAAAGACTTCAGGGGTAATTTTTACTAAAACTGCATTGTATGGAGAATTAAAGAGGCTCGATACATCGAAAGGAAAGGAATAAAAAAATCCATGCGCACCTGATTAAGGCTGCGTATGGATTTCTTTGTCGCTTGAAATATCGTACATTATTCTGTTCATCTGCACTTGATTGATTGCTTCCATTAAGAAGTAAGCAATAATTGCATAGACAATTACACCGCCGACTAAGAGTACATTACCCTGGATGACGCCTAAAAGAACAGCCGGTAAAAATACAGCAAGTGTAAAAAGTACGAGCATCATAATTCTGTTAGAGTTAATCGAACGCTGTGCAGATTTTAATTCAGCATCGTATTTTTTATTAACTTTGTCCATATTTACATATCGATCATCGTTGTAAACGTTAGTAATATTCACTTTACCGTGTAAGTCGTCTTCTACAAAACGTAAATCCATGTGACTATTATTCCACGTTAATAATTTAAAGAATGACATAAAATTTCCACCACCTATGTTAAAATTGTCAAATTTAGTATATAATCTAATCATATTATATTTTAGAAGGGTGGTCAATATGGCTGACAGCACACCTGGCGAAAATGATTTTGAATTTAAAATTCATCAAAATAACGCAGGTAATCTAAAAGTTACTTCACAGGCAAGCTTGTGAATGTTAATACGATTTAATATATATTATACCACTTATGCTGTCATGGTATAAAAAGTTTTTACAATTTTTATAAAATACATTTTTATATAAGCATTTAGTATGTTTTATATTTACAGGAGGAAGTTTTGAATCGGTAACAACATTAGATAAAGTAGACGTAGTCACAGTTGGGGTCGGCTGGACTGGCGGAATTATTGCCGCTGAAGCAAGTAAAGAAGGATTGACAGTAGTCGGTCTGGAACGCGGTAAAAATTACGAGACTTCAGATTATCAGCACATACATGATGAACTGAAATATTCGATCCGTTATGAGTTAATGCAGGACGTATCTAAAGATACGCTTACTTTCCGTAATGAACCGGATCAGCAAGCGTCACCGATGCGTCAGCTAGGCTTTTTTTTAATGGGTGACGGTCTAGGCGGAGCAGGTAAACACTAGAATGGAATGGTAAACCGCTTTTTACCGTATGTCTTTGAAGTTGAATCGATGACTGAAGAAAAATACGGGGAAGAAAAACTTGAAAAAGATAAAGGATACCACTGGCAGAACTGGGGTATCACATACGATGAACTTGAACCGTATTACACTAAAATCGAGAAAACGATGGGTGTATCCGGTGAAGATAAAGGCACTAACCCATTCTGGGGTGAGCGTTCGGAAGACTTCCCGACACCGCCATTATTAAAAACACCAATTTTAAAATTATTTGAAAAAGGTGCTAAATCACTTGGACTTCATCCATTCATGCTGCCTTCAGCAAACTTGAGTGAGAAATATGAAAATCCAGATGGTGAAACAATTAACCAATGTCAATACTGTGCCTTCTGTGAACGTTTTGCATGTGAGTACGATGCGAAAGCAACACCGGATGTCACTGTTATTAAAACAGCTCAAAAATCGGATAACTTTACTTTACGTCTGCACTCAAACGTAACAGAAATCATTAAAGATGAAGACGATGATTCGAAAGTTACAGGTGTTAAATTCACAGATACAGTCACTGGTGAAGAATTCATTCAGCCTGCAGAAATTGTTGCTTTAACAAGTTATGTATTTAACAACTACAAACTTCTTGCTGTGTCAGATATCGGTGAGCAATACGATCCTGAAACTGAAGAAGGTACGCTTGGTAAAAACTACAGCTACCAGCTGCACTCAGGTGCGACAGGATTCTTCGAAGAGAAGAAATTCAACACATTCATGGGTGCCGGCGCTTTAGGTATGGCACTGGATGACTATAATGGTGATAACTTCGACCATACTGATCTTGACTTTATTCACGGCGGGTTAATTGACCAGCTGCAAATGGGTGCAGATCCTGAATCAAGTGTTGTTAATAACTGGCTGCAGCACTGGGACCGCGATAACTTATTCGCAGTCAGTGCCGGAAGCTATGCACATATGAGCGGATATAATGCTACACTTACAGTAGGTGCACTGGCTTACCGTTGTGCCGAAGGAATCATCGAGTATTCTAAATCACCAGGGCGCTTAGAATCATAAAAAAAAGTGTAAACTGTAAATTATCAATATACATTTAAAAATATAAGTATATAATATAAAATAAATTAGTTCTATTAGGGGGAGTAGTAATGGCAAAAACACCAGATGAAAAACAGTTTTCAAGACGCGACTTCTTAAAAACTACCGGTGTTGCAACAGGTGGTATTATAGGAGGATCTTTACTCGGCGGATTAGTCGGATTTAACCTCGACGGATCATCATCAGAAGAAGCATCAACGAGTGAAGACACGGCTTCAGAAGAAACAGGATCAGGACAACAGCAAACAGGCGGAATTAATGATAACTCACGCGTCTTCTTTTCAAACGATACTGACTTCGACACAGTATCGGCAGCAATGGAACGCATCTTCCCGGAAAGCGAATCAGGCCCGGGAGCAATCGAACTCGGCTGTGCATATTATTTAGACGGTCAGCTGACTGGTCAATATGGTTTTAACTCTAAAGAATACATGCAGGGACCATTTGCAGAAGGCCTGCCGACACAAGGATATCAATCAAACTTAAATCGCCGCGACTACTTCATGCTTGGCATTAACAAGCTGAATGAAGAAGCGAACAGCCGTCACGATGCAAACTTCGCAGACTTAGAAGATGGTCAGATGGATGAGATTTTAACTGACTTTGAAAGCGGAGATGTGGACTTTGGTGTGCCTGCTAAGACAGCGACATCAAGCTACTTCTTTACAATGCTTCGCTCTGCAACAATTGAGGGCGCATATGCAGACCCGGTTTACCGCGGAAACCGCGGTATGGCCGGCTGGAAGATGAAAAAATTCCCAGGTCACCAAATGTCATATATTCAGTATATTGAAGATGACGAGTTCCACGAAATTGAACCGGAACCGGTATTTGGTATGTCTCACTAAAAAACATTATGTTTTATTTCAGACTCCGGTGAGCTTCATCGGGGTCTGGGTTGTCTTTTTAAGATAGTTATTGAGGTGCATTGGTTTACCGATATACAGTAGGGATTATCAACTTTCTTTATTCACCACAGAGACTGGAAGAGTAAAAAATTAAAATTAGTTAAGGAGAACTTTATATGGTAACAACTTTAGACAAAGTAGATGTAGTAACGGTTGGTGTAGGCTGGACAGGCGGTATTATCGCTGCAGAAGCGACGAAAGCAGGTTTATCTGTCATGGGGCTGGAACGCGGTAAAAAGCGCGGCACAGAAGATTATCAGCACGTCCATGACGAATTGAAATATGCAGTCCGTTATGAATTAATGCAGGATATTGCAAAGGAAACGATGACTTTTAGAAACAGCAGAGAACAAGATGCATTACCGATGCGCCAACAGGGTTCTTTCCTCCTTGGTGAAAATTTAGGCGGTGCGGGGACGCACTGGAATGGACAGACTTGGAGATTCCTGCCGTACGATTTTGAAGTTAAATCGATGACTGAAGAGCGCTATGGTTCTGACAAACTGCAAGAAGATGACGGCTACCGCTGGGAAGACTGGGGCATCACTTACGATGAATTGGAACCTTACTTTAATACTTTTGAACAGACTGCTGGTATTTCAGGCGAAGACAATCCATTAGGTGGAGATCGTTCAGAGTCGTACCCGACACCTCCGATGTTAAAATCACGCAGCTTAAGAATGTTTGAAGAAGCTGCAACTAATATGGAATTACATCCAATTATGATGCCTTCAGCAAACCTCAGCCAGCAGTATGAGAACCCGGACGGGGAAACGATTAATGCTTGTCAGTACTGTGCTTTCTGTGAGCGTTTTGCTTGTGAATACGACGCTAAGGCAACACCCGAAGTAACGGTAATTAAAACAGCTCAAAAAAGCGATTTGTTCCAGCTTCGTGTTGGAGCTAACGTTGTAGAAATTATTACAGATGAAGATGATGATTCAAAAGTAAGCGGAGTTAAGTTTGTCGATGTTATGACGGGTGAAGAATTTATTCAACCGGCTGATATCGTCGCTCTGACAAGTTATATCTTTAATAACTATAAATTACTTGCTGTATCAGATATCGGTGAGCAGTACGATCCTGAAACTGAAGAAGGTACGCTGGGTCGTAACTACTGTTATCAAATCTTCGGCGGAGCGACTGGCTTCTTTGATGAGCAGTTCAATACATTCATGGGTGCCGGTTCACTGGGCATGGCTCTGGATGACTATAATGGCGATAACTTCGACCATGAAGACTTAGATTTCCTTCACGGCGGAAATATTTCTATAACTCAAACAGGTGCCCGACCAATTTTAAATAATCCTGTGCCAAGTGATACACCATCATGGGGCGAGGAATTTAAAGAAGAGTCTATAAAAAATTATACAAGAGTACTTTCTGTCTCAGGGCAGGGTGCCACAAGTCCGCATAAAGAAAATTATTTAAGTATGGATACAGAATACACCGATGCATATGGTGTACCGTTAGTTTGTCTGACTTATAACTTTACTGATCAGGACAGAGCAAGACAAAAATATCTTGCAGAACGTTCAGGAGAAATCCTTGAAGAAATGGGTGCGAGCCAAGTTGATCTTGATGCTGAACTGACGGACTATAATATCGCTCCTTATCAGTCTACGCATAACACGGGCGGGACAACGATGGGAGCAAGTCCTGAAACAAGTGTTGTTAACAATTATCTGCAGCACTGGGACCGCGACAATCTGTTTGTTGTCGGTGCCGGAAACTTCCAGCACAACAGCGGATATAATCCGACTGCTACAGTAGGGGCACTTGCATACCGCTGTGCAGATGGTATTATTAAATATGCTGAAGATAACAGACGCCTAGAAGAAGAATAAGGTGATATATAATGGAGCCAAAGCAAAATAATAATCAAGGTTCGGAAAAGAAGGATACAAACAATGAGCCGGAACTTGTAACTAAACGGAAAAAAGTAACGAAGGAAGATCCTTATGCACCGTTGACCGATCATCTGGAAGACTTGAGAGCAGTATTGATAAAATCTGCAGTTGCCATAACTGTCTGGTTTTTAATCATCTTCTCTACAGTTGGATGGTGGTTCCCGATTGTATCTAAGGGTGCTGAAATCGTTGTTCTTGGACCGTTTGAAGTTATCCGTTTCTATTTAAGAACTTCCGGCGCAATCAGTATCGGTTTTTCCATACCGTTTATTTGCTGGTTCTTATGGCAGTTTATGAGACCCGGTCTTGTGGACAAGGAAACACAGTTCCTTAAAGGATCTTTACCTGTAATGCTGCTGCTTTTCGTAATGGGTCTATCGTTCGGCTATTTCATCGTCCACCCGTTAAGTTACTTCTTCCTAATTGAAATGGGGGAGCAAAACTTTAACGTATTGGTAACTGCAGATGAATACATGTCGTTCCTGCTCATTACAACCATACCGTTTGGGCTGGTATTCCAGCTTCCGGTCGTAGCATTATTCCTGCATCATATTGAACTTTTAACTGTCGATGTTATGACATCGATGCGTAAATACGCGTACTTTATCCTGCTCGTAATTACGGCTCTGATCGCACCGCCGGATGTGTTTACTCACATGGTGACCTTAATTCCGATGATACTGCTATATGAACTCAGTATTATTCTGATTAAGAGAAAAGAGCGAAAAGAAGCAAGAAAGCAGGAAAAGAACGAAAAGAAAGCAGAGAAATAAGATAAGATTTTAACAGGCGGATGGGCAAATGCTCACTCCGCCTGTTTTTATTATGAAAAATGACTTATCTCTATCTTTAAGCGGGTATTTTCATGTATAATTATTTAAGTTGAAAGGTGGTAATTGAGATGAAATCAACCATGCTTCTATCTCTGTTAAAGATAAAAACCACGTACGGAAATTTTCCGGAAACTGTCAAGGATATTACAAGTGACTCCCGGGAGACGCACGAGGATTCTGTTTTTGTGGCAATTAAAGGTCATCAGACTGACGGATTGTACTTCGCGGATGACGTGATTCAGCGCGGCTGCCGTTTTATAGTTGCAGACAGATATATTGATTTACCTGACCACGTCGGTTTGTTAGTCGTAAAAGATCCAGGAAAAACTGCTGCACTATTTGCAGAGTATATATATGATTTTCCGCACGAATCACAAACGATGATTGGAGTTACCGGTACAAACGGCAAAACAACAGTCTCGACTATGATTCATAATTTGAGCATGGCACTGGGCAAGAAGAGTGCGTATCTCGGCACAAATGGCTTTATGATTAATGAAGATCATATTGTATCAGCAAATACAACGCCGGAAACGACTCGTCTTCATAAGCGGCTGAGAGAAGCGCATGAAAATGATACAGAAGTATTTACGATGGAAGTATCTTCTCACGGTCTTAAACTGGGCCGCACTTTTGGAGTCAATTTCGATATTGCAATTTTTACAAACTTAACGCAGGATCATTTAGATTTTCATAACAGCATGGACGAATACGGGCATATTAAAGGCCTGCTATTTTCTCAGCTCGGCCAGGATGTAAAAAAACATAAATATGTTGTGCTGAATAACGATGATAAGTGGTCTGAAGTCTATAAAGATATGACACCGTTTGAAACGATTTCTTACGGCATGGACAGTACTGCAGATTTTTATCCGACTGAAATTGAAGGCAGTCTTGAAGGTTTTAATTTTACTTTAAATACGCCTGAGGGAAGATTTAAAGTGAATTCTCCCTTTGTCGGAGAGTACAATATACAAAACTTAATGTGTGCAATTATAAGCGAATGGCTCCAGGGTTATGAGTTCGAAAGAATATTAGAAGCGGTTCCGGCTATGAAACCTGTTGACGGCAGACTGGAAGTACTCGATCCGTCACTGCCGGTAAATATTATTATCGACTTTGCTCATACACCGGATGCACTGAGAAAAGTCATCAATACTGTGCAGCCCTTCGTTTCAGGCAAGCTGACTTGTTTAATCGGCATGACGGGTGAACGGGATTATTCAAAAGGCGCTGAAATGGGAGAAATTGCAACGCTGGCTGATTATGCGATATTTACTCCGGATAACCCGGCAAATGATGATCCGGCTATGCTCGTAAAACTGCTGGAGGAAGGTGCGGTACACGACAACTTCACATCATTTACAGACAGAGAAGAAGGTATTATTCACGCTGTGAATAATGCAGAGCCGGGTGATACGATTATTCTGGCATGTAAAGGACGCGAACCTTATCAAATTGTAGAAGACTACGTTAAAATGCCCCATCGGGATGATTTAATTGCTCTCGATGCTGCGTATAGAAAATACCGGAGTGAGGAGTATGTTGACGGCAGCAGTAAAATTTAATGATATATCCTGCAGAGTATATATAAGCAATGTTGAAGATACGTATATCATCAGCATACCGGAACTGGCTTTTTCCATGCAGGTGGATGAACAGTTGACCGATGACGAAATGATGGAAGAAATTATTATCCATCTATTTACGCTGTTTGACGAAAATGAAAGCAAAACTGCCGGTAAAGCAATACTGACAGTAATCAGAAATGAGCAAGGAGATAATAATGGATATCAAGAATGAAATAAAGAAACGTAAAACGTTTGCGATTATTTCCCACCCGGATGCGGGTAAAACGACCTTAACGGAAAAGCTGCTGCTGTTCGGCGGAGCGATACGTGAGGCAGGGACAGTGAAAGGGAAAAAATCTGGAAAGTTTGCAACCAGTGACTGGATGAAAGTAGAACAGGAACGCGGAATCAGTGTAACGAGTTCAGTTATGCAATTTGATTTTGATGGTTATAAAATTAATATTCTGGATACACCGGGACACGAGGATTTTTCTGAAGATACTTACCGCACTTTAATGGCTGTGGACTCAGCTGTCATGGTAATCGATGCGGCGAAAGGTATAGAACCGCAGACGCTGAAATTATTTAAGGTATGTAAAATGCGCGGTATTCCAATTTTTACATTTATCAATAAGCTTGACCGCATGGGTAAAGAACCATTTGAGCTGCTGGAAGAAATTGAGTCCACACTTGAAATAGAAACCTACCCGATGACCTGGCCGATTGGAATGGGACCAAGTTTCTTTGGTATTATTAACCGCCGCGACCGGACAATTACTCCATTTAGAGAAGAAGATAAATTAACTTTGGATGATGATTATCAGCTGGCAGAACCGCATAAAATCGAAGCAGATTCTGCTTATAGAGATTCTATCGATGAATTTATGCTGGTTGAAGAAGCGGGAGATGAATTCGACAAAGAAAAAATTGCAAAAGGTGATTTGACACCAGTATTCTTTGGGTCTGCTTTGTCCACTTTCGGTATAGAAGAATTCCTGGATACGTATGTTGACTTTGCCCCTCAGCCGACCGGCAGAGAGACTACAGAAGGTCAGGAAATCGATCCGACAGATGATGATTTTTCAGGTTTTATCTTTAAAATTCAGGCCAATATGGATCCGAAACACCGCGACCGCCTGGCCTTTATGAGAGTAGTATCAGGCAAGTTTACGCGCGGCATGGATGCGACACTTGCCCGCAACAAGAAAAAATCTAAAATCACTCGTGCGACGATGTTTATGGCTGACGATAAAGAAACGATTAACGAAGCATACGCTGGGGACATTATCGGTTTATACGACACTGGAAACTACCAGATCGGCGATACTTTATATTCCGGCAAAAAACGCGAGTACGTTGATTTACCGCAGTTTACCCCTGAACTCTTTATGAAAGTTTCTGCTAAGAACGTAATGAAACAGAAACATTTCTATAAGGGAATTGAACAGCTGGTCCAGGAAGGTGCAATTCAGTACTATAAATCAATGCATACAAATCAGCCGATTTTAGGTGCAGTCGGACAGCTGCAGTTTGAAGTATTCGAACACCGCATGAAAAATGAATATAACACGGATATTATAATGGAGCCCGTCGGCAAGAAAATTGCCCGCTGGGTTGAAAACGAAGAAGATATTAAAGATTCTATGAACTCACCGCGTGCCAATTTGGTATATGACCGTTATGATCAGCAGGTATTCCTGTTTGAAAATGATTTTGCCATGCGCTGGTTTGCAGATAAATATCCGGAAATAAAATTATACAGCCTGCTGTAAAATTGTCTTTACTTTTTACATGAAGTAACATAATATAAATAAAGAACTGATAAACACATAAAACGAACCTGCATTTAAGGGGAGTAACGAATAGGAAACTATCAATGTATCGTCATTACGGAGCGATCCCGGTGCATTGAGCAATATAAACTATTGTATCGTGAGACCTTAACAGATATTTATGCGAAACATACGCACAGATGTCTGTTTAGGTCTCTTTTTGTGTTTAATTATAAAGGAGGCAACACATATGGATACAGCAGTATTATTAGAATATGCATGGGTGCTGATTGTGCTGATCGGACTCGAAGGGCTGCTGGCAGCAGATAACGCAGTCGTACTTGCGGTTATGGTCAGACATTTAGACCCTGTCAGAAGAAAGAAAGCTTTATTTTACGGATTACTCGGGGCATTTGTATTTCGTGTGATTGCCATATTGCTGCTCGTATGGCTCGTACAATGGTGGTGGGTTCAGGCGCTCGGCGCACTGTACTTATTCTACGTATCAATTTCACACCTTCTCGCACTTAGAAAAAATAAAGAAGAACCTTCAGAAGAACTGGCAGAGAAACAAAAAGAAAAGAAACAATCCGGTTTTTGGATGACTGTCTTGAAGGTTGAGCTGGCAGATATTGCCTTTGCAGTAGATTCAATTCTTGCAGCTGCAGCTATCGCATTAGCATTGCCTGCAGTCGGCGGAGACTTTTTCGGTGTGAATGCCGGACAATATACTGTGATGCTTATCGGCGGACTCATCGGAGTAATCATAATGAGATTCTTCGCGAATTACTTTGTGGAACTCCTGGCAAAACGTCCGTCACTTGAAGTCGCAGCGTTTGTAATCGTCGGCTGGGTTGGCGTGAAGCTGTCAGTACTGACACTTGCACATGAAGCAGTTGGTATTATTCCTGCTGAATTTCCGCACTCAACAACTTGGAAAATAATTTTCTGGGCAGTAATGGTTATTATTGTACTTGTCGGCTGGTTTGCTGGCAGCAAGAAAACTGAACAGACAAAAGAAGCATAACTTCAGCGGTTATAATTGGAAAGATTTTTTGAAAGGCTTTATAATTATTTGTAAAGTATTGATGATGGAGTGATTATTATGAGCGATGAGAACAAGCGTCCGATTGACAGAGAAAAATACAGACGGACGGCACGCAACTTCACGGATAAAAATCAATCAGCAGAAGACGCTGAAAACCAATTTGAATTTACCAGATCCCGTGAAGCACAACGGGAGTTTGAGACAGACGATACGGTGTCTCAAAACGACAGCATTTCTAATTCTGACGAAGAAGTTTCAGATAATAGAAATGTAAGCGGGTCTAATAACAAACGCAGCGGTGCAGGTTCTGGAGGCGGCGGCTTTAAATCTATTATCCTGCCGATTATATCCGGAATCGTGGGCGCGTTAATAGTCCTCGGTCTTTATCTCTTATTTACATCTGGTGATGACGACGGCAGCGAAGAAACGGGAACTGATGAAGAGACTGCTTCTGAAGTAGACTCAAGCCAGGACTTATCTGAAGTCAAGCAGCAGCTGGAGGAAGAAAATACGGACAAAGTAATTACGGATACTACTGCGGCGGTGCAAAAAGCTAAACCTGCAGTGGTGTCGGTCATTAATATGCAGCGTATCCAGTCAATTATACCTGGAATGACTGAAGGTTCCGATGAAGCAGAAGAAGCGGGCAGCGGTTCAGGGGTCATATATAAAACTGACGGCGACATTTCATATGTTGTGACTAACCACCACGTCGTTGACGGAGCTGAAGAGATAAAAATTAATCTGGAAAGCGGCGATTCAGTTGACGCGGAATTAGTCGGTACAGATATTTGGACAGATCTGGCAGTGCTCAGTATTCCGTCTGATGTTGTAGAAACAACGATAGAATTTGGAGAAAGCAGTAATTTATTAGTGGGTGAACCTGCTATAGCAATCGGTTCTCCGCTCGGAGAAATATTCTCGGGATCAGTTTCACAGGGAATTATTTCCGGTCTAGACCGTTCAGTCCCTGTTGACTTGGACGGAAACGGGTCAAATGACTGGGAAGCGAGCGTGCTTCAGACTGATGCAGCCATTAACCCAGGTAACTCTGGAGGCGCTCTAATAGACTCTAATGGACGTTTAATTGGTATTAACTCTATGAAGGTCGGAATTGCTTCAGTTGAGGGAATCGGTTTTGCAATACCGGTAGATGAAGTTAAAGAAGTGACGAGCCAGCTTGAAGAAAATGGGGAAGTCATCCGACCATTCCTTGGTATTACATTGCAGGATCTCTTGAATGTAGCATCTTCACCAGTCTACGATCAGCTGCAATTACCGGAAGATGTTAAAGGCGGCGTCATAGTGAGCGGTGTGCAGGAGAATTCTCCTGCAGCAGCGGCAGGATTACAGGAACTCGACGTGATCACTCATCTTGACGGTGAGCCGATTAATAATATGGTGGAATTAAGACAGCATCTCTACTATGCTAAAGAAAGCGGAGAAGAAATGACAATTGATTTCTTCCGGAACGGCGAGCAGCAATCTGTAACTGTAACGCTGGAATAAATAAAATAAATTTTAACGGAATCCTTTAATCGGGATTCCTTTTTTTATTGTATAATGTGGCTATCAACTTAAATATACTGTTATTGATTGGAGATAATCATTTGAAAAAATTACGGCGGTGGTTTAAAAACTTAAGTCCGCAAAGAGCAATTCTGCTGTATTATTTTTTGGCGCTCGCTGCGGCTACAGGGCTTTTAAGCATACCTGTATTTTACCGGGAAGGAAATATTCCATTTATCGATACGCTGTTTGTAGCGGCATCGGCTATTTCAGTTACCGGTTTAAGCCCTGTAACGATTGTTGAGACCTTTAATACACAAGGCTACATTCTGCTGATGTTCTTAATGAATCTTGGCGGTATCGGTATTATGGCAGTGGGAACACTGCTGTGGATATTATTGGGAAGAAAAATCGGGGTCAAAGAACGCAGGCAGATTATTGCAGATAATGCACAATATAAAATGTCCGGAGCAGTCAAACTGGTGCAGGATATTATTACATTGCTTATTGCAGTTGAAGTGGCAGGGGCACTCATATACATTACTTATTTTTATATAGAGACCGGGAGTTTATCGCATGCCATCTTGCACGGAACATTTTTATCTGTCTCGGCAACGACTAATGGCGGTCTTGATTTATACAGTAATTCACTGACTCATCTCGAAGGCAATATTTTTATTGAAATACCTGTAATGTGCCAGATTGCACTCGGAGCTATTGGCTATCCGGTACTAATAGAACTGAAACACTTTTTCAGTAAAAAATCGCCGGGTTTTCGTTTTTCCTTATTTACAAAAGTTGCTGTTTCAGCATATGGAATACTGCTGGTGCTCGGTGCTGCGGTTATATACCTGCTGGAGTCAGCCAGGTACTTTGCCGATAAAAATATATTTTCATCGCTGTTATCGAGTCTGTTTTTATCGACCAGTACGAGGAGCGGCGGGATTACCACTGTCGCAGTGGATCAGCTCAGCGAAGCCACTCAGCTGATTATGAGTGTGCTGATGTTTATTGGGGCATCACCTTCAAGCGCCGGCGGGGGAATCAGGACTACAACATTTGCTATTTTGATACTCTTCCTGATAGCATTTTCGAGAGGACGCCAGCATATTAATATCTTTCAAAGGCGACTTGCCAGAAAAGATATTGAACGCGCCTTTGCGGTATTCACACTGGCCGTCGGTCTTGTCTTCTCAGGTGTGCTGATTGTGCTGATTGCAGACGGTCATCAGTTTACACTGACGCAAATTATATTTGAAGTGACCTCGGCCTTCGGTACGACAGGGACTTCAACCGGTATTACAGAGCAGTTATCCACAGTCAGCAAACTGACTGTAATGGCGTTTATGTTTATCGGCAGAATTGGATTTGTATCTTTCCTGCTGGCAATTTCCAGCAGACAGCGCGAACTGACTTATAAATATTCTGAAGAGCGCCTGATGGTAGGCTGATTCAGAGGGAGTGAAATGTATGGTATCAGAATTCTTTAACGTTAAATTATATATTACACAGCATATGAACGATCGGCTCGGTAAAAAAACAGGCGTGACATTCGGTAAAATTTCAAGTGCTGTAAACAGTATGAATATTAAAGAATACGAACGTCCGGTATTTTGTGATCTCGGCGGTGCAATCGGTTCATCTTCAAAGACCAACGGTCCGCAAAATCCAAATATAATGAGTATGAACCATCTGCGTTATAAATTTGCGACATTGAATGTTAATGATCTTAAAAATATAAGCGGTACAAGCAAGGCGATGAGAACATCATATTTTCCATGGATCAGTACTAATATTGTTCAAAAGTTTACTAATGAACCATACTATGGACAGCCATACAGAATTCTGAATATGAATAATATGAAACTTGCAGTCGTTGGAAGTTACGGCGGTCCTGCAGAAGAAAAAACTAAACAGATCTCAGCAGTGGATTTATCAGCTGCATTAAAAAAATGGCTGCGTTATTTACACGGCAAAGAAAATCCGGATTACGTCATTGTTTTTGTCTCTGAATTTACTGATAATCAAGAAGCGGTAGAAAAATTGAAACACAGTTTAGAAGGTGTAGGAATAGTTATTACAGGTGCACCTTACGAAGAAGATTTTGAAAAACAGACATCGCCTTATTCAACTTCTAGAATTCACGGGGAAGCTGTTCCTTTGTATCATCATGTCCATAACGGACATATTATGGAGCTTAATCTGCGTTTTAAAACCAGAGTGAATACATTTGAATATCTTGGACACAGTGTCAGTGTGAGGGATAAGGAGTTTTCCAAAGTTGCGGAGGATATAGAATATCTGGATCTGGTATATAGATATTTGTAAATGAATGATTGATATAAAAAAACGATCTGCAGAGCAGATCGTTTTTTTCTTGCTGTTTTATTCGATTCCAAAACCGTCACCGTATTGATTTTCTGCACCATCTTCGGCATAGCCAGGCTCACTGTCCAGAGTGTAGTTTTCCAGAAGATCTGTGCTGACTTCAGTGACCGGCTGGATTTGTTCGCCGAGTCTGATGCTGATTAAATCATTGGCAGTTGAAGGATCCAGTCCAAGAATGTCACGGATAGTGTTGGATAAGGCGAAGAGATGCTCTTCGTCCGGCCAAGCGTAGTATACACCGTTGGATTGACTTGTAAATCCTGTACCTTGCAGCTGTGATGATTCAAAAGCAACATCGTTAAATAAATAATATGATGCGAGCGAGCGGATATCGCCGGTCGCAAAGTTGTGGCTGGTATTGCTTGTAAAGATATTAATTAATTCATTAACTTGTGACAGCGTACTGAATGACTGGGCCTGTTTAAATACTGCCTCAATCAGTTCCATCTGACGGACACCGCGTCCTAAATCAGAATCGACGCTTCTGTTTCTGATGACTGATAAAGCCTGTTCACCGTCTAAGTGCTGAACACCTGGCTGCAGACCGTTCATTTCGTATGGTACTTCGAAATCAACACCGCCGATTGCATCGACAATTTCTACGACAGCGTTCATATCAACTCTGACAAAATGGTCGACCGGTACATTAAGCAGCGACTCGACAGCACCCATGGCGCCGACTGGACCGCCAAATGCGTGAGCGTGGTTGATTTTGTCAAAGTAATTCATCGAATCAATATAAGCCAGTGTATCACGTGGAATGCTGACCATTTTGACATCGTCATTATCACGGTCAAATGTTGCTAATATCATAGTGTCTGAACGGAAATGATCAGCATTGATCTGACCGCCTTCAGTTCTCTCAGCATCGGCATCAATACCAAGGATAAGCACTGTAAAATTATCATTTGAAGCATCGACATCGTCGACACGGAGTTCGGAGCGGTCACGGTCAATTTCCTCATAAGAATCTGACACACCGCTGTTGAAAGCGTTAAACAGGTAAAGAATGTAAATCACTGCACATAGCAGAACAATCCCTAAAATAATAAAGATGCTCCATAGAATTTTTTTCATATAAATACCCACTTTGGAAGATTTTCAATGTTAATGTAAATATATATTTAAATCTGTATGGTTGTCAATGAAAGCCGCAAAAAAAGCGAATGGCTAAAGCCATCCGCGTGTGCTGCGTCCTACTCTGTTGAGTCATTTACAATTTTATATCTTTTATGATTAACGACAGTCTTTTCGAACATTTCGTGTTCGTCAAAGTTATCATTAATCGTTATATCAACGATTACAGAGTTATCGTTAATTTTTTCAACTTTACCGAGCATGTTATCAAATTCTACAATGTTACCAACTTTTACGTCTAATTCTTCTTTTTCTTTCTTTTTTGCGTCCATGTCAATTCCTCCACTACAATAGCGATAATGACTGACATTTTACCATAAATACAAATTAAAACAAGTTAAAGCCCTTATTTATCAAAGTATACTTTCAATTTTTCACGTGCAGACCGCCTGATGTTTTTAGCAGTTGATACGCTGACTGACAGTTCTGCTGCAACTTCCGTTAAAGCGTATCCTTTTAAAGTCAGCGTCAGCCAGCGTTCTTCTCTTTTATTTAAATTGCCAGCCGCCGGATGTTCTGTAGTGTAATCATCAGTAATACTATTATAAAATACTGCGTGATCAGAAGCTGGTAAAACACGGGATTGATAGCGGGCAACCTTACGTATTTCGTCGATGAGTCTTTGGCGGATTAATGTATAGACAAATTGGGCTTCAGTGCAGGCCGATTTGCTGCTGTCGAATTTCTTAATACTTTCCAGTACAGCGAGACGGCCGATTTGCATGTATTCATCGGTATCGTAAATAATATTCAATTTATGAATAATACTGTGAATCATCGGTTCGTAGGCGAGAATTTTATCATTTACAGTCATTTAAGATGTCCCTTAAATGAATCGATTCATCTGAAGTATTTCCGGATACTTGTAATATAAGGCAGTATATTCAGTTTTTAAAATCTCTAAAACGATAAAATATCACATCAACTCTAAGTTATTCATCATTTTTGTTAACATTCGTTATATTTATGTTAAATAAGTTAACTTGAGGGTATAATAAAGTTGCTTATGCAAATTGAAGAAGAGGTGAGGATATGCTGACTGTGCCCGAACTGACACCGCAAGTATTATATATTGAACCCGTTGTGCATCCGGAGTACTTATGCCGTGCGGTTCATACCGATGGTATAATATACTGTAGAAAGACTTCAGAAAAATGGATTGATGAAACGCTTGTATACTTTTATTCGAGCAGTATTAAAGTGAAGCGTCAAAATGTTAAAATGATACATAATATTCACAGGCAGCAGCCGATTGTAATCGATGAGAAATTTCAATTTGTACTGTTTCCGCTTGCCGGCTGCAAATATAAAAACCCATTCTATGTTAATTTGCGCCAGCTGATCGACTTTAAAATGAAGGCCGGAAAGATGATCATTACTTTTGCAGACGGCCGTGAAGTTGCCACAGATTATGATTATAAATTCGCTAAGAAACAATATGAAAAAACATTATTCATATTAGACAGGACAGTGAAACATCAAAGAGCGCTAAAAAGATATTTTAAAGACAAGGATATGGAGGCGTAGAAATGGCTATTTTGACAGCCGGAGGAATATATAAAGATGAATCAGAGCACCTTGCCGGCGGTCATTTTATAGCCGCTTTGACCGCACAGCATACTTATGAAGATGTCTATATTCATACAAATTTCAGTTCTGAGGAAGTACGACTGACAAGTGACTTAAAAAAGGTGCTGCAGGAGCACGGCGTGAATACTGCTTCGGCATATGATGTATCTGCACCTTACGGCCTGATTACCCATGACTATTTTACCGGCAGCTCAAATATTTACGATACATTTAAGGCGAAAGCAAAGTATTTAACTACGGTGGAAAAGATTATTTTAACGACAGATATCGGAGAGAGAGATTTCAGATGCATATTAAACTTTGCCAGAAAAAATAAAATAGATACAGTCATTTTTACGTGCGGTGAATACACGCCTAGGAGTGTTCATGAAGATGAAATGATCTATCTTGAGAACAGCGGAATACCGAATTATCAGTATCATATCAATGATATAAAACAGAAATTAATCGATAGAGATTTTATCAGCAGTGAAATTGCTGAAAACCGCAGTATTCCAAAAGACAAGATCCATAAGTCCGGTAAAGCTGTATTGCAGCTGCTGTCACTCGCAGTATTACTCGTAATAATATTTACAGTCGGCTTTAAACTTCTTGAAACTATCGACAGTGACAATTCACATGTGGAGGCGAATATCGACTGGGAACTTGAAGTTGATCATGCTGAATGTCAGACAGTGGAAGAGTGTACTGAACTTGGTGATCAGTATTTAAGCGAGTTAAAAGAATATGTTGATTTACAGGATGAACCGCATATCTTTTTTGAAAACAGAAGCCGGACGACATTTATTAATTACAGTGTAAAAGATTATGAATTGGCCGAAAGAGAAGCGGTTAATCCGCTGCCCGTAGATGAAGAAAAAAATTTCATCAGGATGTGGGATGTTTTCAGCTATGTTTTTCCTCATCAATATATTAGTGATATTAATGAATTTAGATTATTTTCAGACGGCGAAGGGAACACTTCAGCCTATGTTTCAATAGAGCGAGACGGTACAGTGCTTGCTATGGACGTTAGGGACAATATGCATAAGGCGACGCAGTACCGTAATCTAATCCATGAATTTGGTCATATTTATTCGCTGCCGATCGAAGACTTTGATGCATCATGTCAGACGACGGATATGTCATGTGCTAAAGACGGTACGATTATTGCGGATCACAAAGAGCGATTTTGGTCACACTATGATGAAGCCTGGCATGATAACAGCGATAAAAGCAGACCGCAGCTCGAAGGGTTTTACAATAATCATGTGACGGATTTCTTTGTCCCTTACCAGACAACAAATGTAAAAGAAGATTATGCAATTACCTTTATGAAATTTATCACGGAGAAAATTCCCTCAAACAGTTCTCAACTGCGGGATGTTAAAGTACAATCAATGTATGAAGATGCGGCATTAGTCGCCATGAGAGTGGATATATTAAAATCATTTGTTCAGTTCGAGAAGGAGAGAGCAACTTGAAACTAAAAGTTAAAGTGAGAGATTACGAGAGTGGTATTTCAATTATAAAAGTCGATGTACCGGCCGAATCAACAGTAGATCTGCTGTTGAATAAACTGGTGCAGGAAGATTTGATTTTTAATGCTTATCTGCCTCACATAAAAACGATGGGTTATACATATGGAGAATTCCACAACTTAAAAACATCGAGCCTGTTCCACGGAAAAGAAAAAGTGACACTGTCATCAGACAAGGTGGAAATAACAGTGACTCAGAAAAAATCGGAAGAAGGGCATAAGGCAGGTCAGGTGCTTCTGGATTATTCTCAGCTGGTAAATGTAGTCGATAAATTCAAAGAGCAGGAATCAGGTTCACATGTAGAATACGGGACAGTATTTTTCGTTCAGCAGGAAAAACATCAATACTTAATCCGATACGAAGAACATGGATTTGAGCTCTATCATTTTAAACTGCAGTATGAGAATGCATTTAAAGAAGAAGACAGATTCCCGTTCTTAATTTTAGAATTAAAAACGAAGAGCGAGTTGACTTCAAGTGAACTGAAATGGATTCGGACGATTATGTTCCCTTCAAAAGAACGTAAAAACCCGATTATTCATTTGGAAGTATCCAAACTGAATCAGGGAATTATCGATGAACTTGCCACACTGGTGCATAGAGTGATGGTCATTGTCGGTAAGTTCCAAGTCAGTAAAAAGTCGCTGGAAGCTGCAGGCAAGCTGCCGTCATACGTACAGCTGAATGAGAAAAATTCAATCGGTTTCGTTGAACTGGAACAGCTGAGACGAATTGTGGAAGCGTAGAGGGACAGTAAAGATTAAATGTGCTAAGATTAAACCCGATTTAATTATTGCATATTTAACTAAAGAATTTCAGAATGGTGATATTGTGGAAAAAAAACGAATAGAATGGCTGGATATTGCTAAAGCTATCAGTATTATACTGGTTGTTCTTGGTCATGCTGGTCACGCGTACTTAGATATATACATAGGATGGTTTAGAATGCCTTTATTTTTCTTTTTATCAGGTATATTATTTAAACCAGTACTTTTTAAAAATCATATAAATTGGGCAAGTAATAAGACTTTCAGAATGATGCTTCCGTATTTTGTATATGGAATAGCGATCTATATAATATTTAATATACAGAATTTAAGCTTGCTACCAGAGCATTTATATAATCTTTTATATGGGGGAAGTGGTCTGCAGGGACCTTATGGTGTATTTTGGTTCATTACTGTACTGCTAATTACACAACTTCTTCTAGGTATTATCGCTAATTTTTATAAATGGATACAATTTTCCATCATTGCTGTTATGTTTATTGCTGGTCATTTACAAGTAGTTACAGAAATAGACTGGCCGTGGAACATCAATGTAGTTATGATTGCAATTTTCTATTATTCATTAGGTTACTACTGTAGAAACATTATAAGTAAATATCATGATTCATTGTCAATTGCATTTGTATCAGCATTTTTGGCTGTTCTCGCAATTCTAATTGATGTGAACGGCTATTTGGATTTTTACTTAAATCTGAGAATGAGCAGCTACAATCATTTTATTCTGGATATAATAATACCGTTGTTGTTCTTTATGCCAATCATATATATCAGCAACTTGATAACTAGATTTCCAATAAAGGAATTGTTAAAAGTTATTGGGAAGTTTTCTATAAGTAATCATGTATCTGCATTTACCTGTAAATATATTTTTCAGAACAATATTGGATTACAACGTAACGACTTTTGAATTTACAATTTTAGGAGTAATAATACCTGTAATACTTGGTTATATATTTAGTTTAACTAAACCTACTAGAGTTCTTTTTCTAGGTATCAAATAGGATTTAAGCAAAGAGTGGACATTGTCTGCTCTTTTTTCTTTAATATTTGTTTTTAAATGACACAGTTATAAATAACTATTATAATAAATAAGATACAAATATTAATTTTAAAAAGTGAACATAATAAGAGGGAAAATAATGAATCACGCTATAACTTTATTTAAAGAACAATTTCAGAATATCCATTTGATATGGAAGTTATCTATTTACAATGTAAAAAGTGAGTATTCAAACCATTATCTTGGTTTATTTTGGAACTTACTGCAGCCCCTTATGCAAGCAGCTATCTATTATTTGATTTTTGGTTTGGGGCTGAGAGGTGCAACAGCACCGGAGGCTGAGATACCATTTATTGTGTATCTAATTTCTGGGCTATTCCCTTGGCTTTTTATTTCTCAAGCGATTAATGTAGGTTCAAATGCGATATATGCACAGCTTGGACTCGTAACAAAAATGCGTTTCCCCTCCAGCGTTTTGCTGTCTATCTCATTTACGAACAGCTTAATTAATCTATCGTTTATGACATTAATTATAATGTTGATTTCTGTATTTCAAGGTTTTGTTAACCCACTATATTTCTTAATGCTTATTTATTTTGTAGTTGCATCATTTGCTTTGATCTTTGCGATTAATTTAATAATGAGTACGTTAATTATATTAGTGCGTGACTTCAGAAATTTACTGCAAAACATTATTAGAATGGGTTTTTTCCTAACGCCAATATTTTGGCAGCCAGGTGAAAGAGGCGGCTTACTGCAAATGATATCTGATTTAAATCCATTTGCCTACTTGGTCCAGAACTTCCGTAATGCTTTGATATATGGTGACGGATTATTTTACGGTACGATCGAACAGCATTTATATTTTTGGGCAATCACAATCGTATTGTTATTGATTGGCAGTTACCTTCACATAAAATTCCGATACAAATTAGTAGATTATTTATAAGGATGGTTAAACATGCGTAAGTATTTAATGATATGCAATGCATATCCGACCCTGGAGAACTTGTATTCAAACAGCTTCTTGCACAGGAGAGTGAAAGCATATCAACAAGAAGGTTTACATGTTGATATTGTCGTAATAACAACTAAAGTACTGAAGGATAAATATTATGACGGAGTACAAATTAAATACATGGACGAATACCAGATTGCATCATTTTTAAAAGCAAATGATTATTCGACAGTGTTATTTCATTTCATTAATAAGAAAATGTTTCACGGCATAGAACAGCTCTCTGAAGAGAAGAGACCGTATATTGTTGTTTGGCTTCATGGATTTGAAGCAGAGGCCTGGCATCGAAGGTACTATAATTTCTTAGAAAATATCAATCAGCTGGATAATATGCTGGAGAGAAAAGATACTGTGTTTGAACCGCAGAGAGAGTTTCTGAGAGATATCATGACACGAGAAGATTTAAATATTACTTTTATTTATGTATCGCGGCGTTTTAAAGAACTTTATGTTGATCCGTATGTTGGTGTCGTACCTGAAAAATATTATATAATACATAATATTATTGATAATGAGCTATTCAAATATCAAAAAAAATCAAGTGACGATCGCTTTAAAATATGCAGTATTCGACCTTTTACAGCTAAAAACTATGCAAATGATTTAACCGTAGAAGTAATTAAAAAACTAAGCAGAAAAAAATATTTTAAGAAACTTGAATTTAACATATATGGAGATGGTAAGTTATTTAATGTACTGACAAATCCATTAAAGACTTTTGAAAATGTTCATCTCCATAAAGGTTTCGTAAAACAAGATGATATACCTGAGATTCATAGAGGTCATGGTATATACCTTGGGCCTTCACGACATGATTCCCAAGGGGTTTCCCTGGGAGAGGCAATGAGCAGCGGATTAGTTCCAGTGACTAATGCAATTGGGGGAATTCCTGAATTCATTACACATAAAGAAACTGGAATGCTTGCTCCGCGAGATGACGTAGAAGCCATGGTAGAGCACCTAGAATACTTATATAAGCATCCGCGTAAATTTAAAAAAATCAGTGAACAAGCATCAAAAAGTATAAAACAGCAAGCCGGTATAGATACAGTTATAAGCAAAGAAGTAGAGGTGATTACTAATGGCAGAAGTAAACTGGAAAAAGGCTTATCATGACTTAGAAAATCATATAGAAGCAATAATGAGAGAAACGAGTGAATTGGTAAATAATGCTTCCCCAAAATTGCGACTAAACGATGTATTGATTGAAAAAACGAATACACTCGATGTCGTAATTGATGCGACAGGAGATACTATGGAATATGCGATAGATCTTATTGATAGAAAAGGAAAAATAGAAACCATAAAAACTGGGTATCAAAAAGCAAATGCATTTTCATTCGATATACCTGCGGGCAGATATACTATCACCGCTTATGCCAAAGAAAGTTTGAAAGATAATTCAAGAGTATTTGAAAAAATACAGGTGAATTTTAAAAAGGATGTTAAATGATGAATAAAATTTTTATGGAACTGGATGACAAGGGCGAAGGACAATCCATAATTCTTAGAGCCGGCGAGACAGACAGCTTTCATGATTCATTGACTCAGCTTGCAAGTTATAATATACCAAAATATATTGATTTAACTAGTCTTCATGTTGGAGATACATGGAAAATCATAAACGATTTTTCATCATGGGAATTAGAAATAACATTCATTATAGATGATAATCAAATTAATGAAGACTTACTAGAATCGACACAAAATATTAAAGATATTAATTATAAAAATAATAATTATTATTTAATGCCAGGTATAAGTGAAATTAATCTGGTGGAAAAATACAGAGTTCTTAATATAAATGTCAAGCAGAAGAAAAAATCATATGAACTTGAAATTGTAGAAAGTCTGCTTAGAGAATATGATAAAAATAATGAAGTAATAAATAAGCTCCAGAGGGAAAAACAGCAGCTGTACCATACCGTTGGTAACGTAGATGATAATGATCTAGAAACAAGATACTTAGATTTGATGGAGAAATATAAACAGTCGTTGAAGAGACTGGATCAGCTGCGAAGTTCTAAACTCGGTAAAATGCAGGTTGCATACTGGAATAAGAAAAGAGGATATTAATGAAGGTAATTAATAGAATCAATACTGCGGATGCAAACTCACAATATATCAATAATGTAATTTCATCTTTATCAGAAACTCATCCTGTTGGACTGACGGTCATTCAATTTGTATCACAATCTGTGAAAACAGCACTGGATAGTGCCTCCTCTTTAAGTGGAATTACTAATATTAATATTGTATATGTCACTGGAAAACCAGAAATATATAATGCTCTTAAAGTCGACAAAAATGATCGAGATACAGTAGTTTATGGCTCAATTGAAGATGCCAAAATATATATAAAATATTCTCATGTTATTATCATAAATGAAAATTTAGCACTTCAATTTAAAAAAGGTACATTGGATTTTAACAATGAAAAAATATATCTTACAGATATAAGCAACAATAATTCATTGGATGCTAAAATTTATAAAAAATTTATTGATGAAATCAGTCTTGAGTTTAATCAATTTAATCCAGAAACAACGGAAAAAATTATTCGAGAGACTAATTGCATTATACCTGCTAATTTAATTTTTCATCATACTTTCACCGACCATTTTTCATTCAAGTTTAATATATGGATGTCTAATTTAATGGCTGTAGTGAATTTAACTGGTGAAATTATTATAAATGAAGACATATGTGTAAGTGGTGAACTTGATAGATGGGTTCCTGCTGGTTATAAAGAAATTTTAATGTGTTTAAAATATATAGATCATAAAATATCAAAACGGTACGATGAAAAGGTGTCTGACGTACTTCAGTATTTCAATAAAATATTTACATCAAATTTGAAAAATTATATTGATAAAGGACTTATTAGTAAGAAAACACTTATTAATGAAATGAAATCTATCGGTATTAAAAATATATATTATTCAACGTTAAATAAAGGTGATGCAAAAAAACTTGTACTTGCATATTGCTTCCCACCATTTAATGATACAAGTGGTAATGTAATGGCTAAACGTATTTTTGAGTCAGGAGACGTTGTGGATGTAGTTTCAAATGATATGAGCCGTATTAGAAATAAGGATAATAAGTTAATAAATATAATGCACCATTTATTAGATTCTCAAATTGTACTGACAGGCAAGCAGGCTTTCAGCAGCTGGACAAGTATTGAAGAATATATTCAGGGTTCGTATGAAAAATACATGATGTATGAAAATAAATACGAAGAAATATATTCGCGAGTGATGTTCCCGCACTCTCATTTTGCAGCTTTCGAAATTAAAAAAAGTAATTCTAATATTAAATGGATTGCTGAGTTTTCAGATCCGTTGTATACAGATGTATCATCAAATATCAGGTACGCACCAATTGAAGATGACGAATACATTGAAATGCTAAAATCATACACTGGCGAAAAATATAGGGATTTGATAGATGATAATTCATTCAATGTGTGTGAAGTTATTCCATTCCTGTATGCAGATGAGCTAATATTTACAAATGAGTATCAAATGAGTTATATGTTGGAACGTTTTGATGAGGAAATTAAATCCCTTGTAATAAGTAAAGCGGTGATTAGTCAACACCCTACACTGCCTTCCAACATGTACAATATTGTAAAATCATTCTACAAAGTCAGCCAGAGAGAGATAAATATCGCTTACTTTGGAAACTTTTATGACACACGCGGGTTTAGACAAATTGAATTAGTAGCTAAAGAACTATACGATAATAATATAAATAATTTTAAAATACATGTGTTTACTAATCTTAATAAGAAAACAATGAGATTCTATAAGCAAAGTGATTATAAAGAGTATATAGAAATAAATCAGTATGCCCCATATTTCGAATTTTTGAATCTAACTAATTTAATGGATGTATTACTCATTTTTGATGCGGAGACTGAAGGTATTAAACCCTATAATCCATATGTACCGTCTAAACTTAGTGATTACAGGGGAAGTACAAGTAAAATTTGGGCCTTTACAGAAAAAAATAGTGTTTTAGATTTAACTGAAGAAGATAATTTATATAGTGTTCATCAACGTGACTACCATGAATATTGTAAAGTATTCACAAAGATTGCTAATAATATTGGCAAGCCATTGTATAATGTAGATAATATAAAATGTCTGAATTAATACAGACTTGGAAGTGGGATAAATGAATTATAAAGTAAAAGTTGACAATGTATCAAAAGTTTTTAATACGACGAGTAACAGGAAGAAACTATGGAAAATGATGATTCCATTTATGAATAAGGAACAGGAATACTATCATGCTCTGAAAAATGTATCATTTGAAGTTGAACCTGGGGACTCAGTAGGTATAGTAGGATTAAACGGATCGGGTAAATCAACTTTGTCAAATTTACTTGGGGGGGTAACTGTACCATCTTCAGGAGAAATTCATGTAGATGGTAAACCATCACTAATAGCTATATCAGCAGGATTGAATATGGAGCTGACAGGTGAAGAAAATATCCATATGAAATGTTTGATGCATGGACTGAGTGAGAAAGATATAGAAGAGCGATATGACGATATTGTAGCTTTCAGCGAACTAGAAGATTTTTTAAATCAGCCAATAAAATCTTATTCAAGTGGGATGATGTCTAGACTTGGATTTGCAATAGCAGTTCACACAGACCCTGATGTACTTATAGTTGATGAAGCACTTTCAGTTGGCGATGATACTTTTGCGAGTAAATGTATCGATAAAATGAAAGAATTTCGAGAAGAAGGCAGAACAATATTTTTTGTAAGTCATTCCATTCCTCAAATACAGCAAATGTGTAATAAAGCTGCATGGATCCATTTTGGAGAACTTAAAGAGTATGGAGATTGCATGCCAGTTGTTGGTTTGTACGCACGTTTTGTCAGAGGATATAATATCAAACCTAAGCACATTCAAAAACGATATAAGAAGGCTATGGTTGATGGACAAAGAACAACATCTTACCTTCCAGAGAAAAATGATACTAAGTTTGGAATAGGGAATAGCATACTTTTAATGATTTTTTCGGTTATTATTGTTGTGATGGGTTATTTACAAGCAATTCAATATCTATAAGGTGCTTATATAATGAATAAATTAACTTATGAAGAATTAAAAAGAATAGCTTTAGAGTCCTTAGATAAGGAAGAAAGAGCTTTAAATGAACTGAAGAATATCGATAGACAAATATCAGTTTTAAAAAATGAGAATGACAGATTGAATAGACAGATTAAGAAGTATCAAAGTTTTCTTCCAATTAGAGTAGGTTTGAAAATGATAAAGTTTGTCAGAAAGTAGTGTATGAGTATGTCTAATTTAAAGATTAGAGAGAGATTGAAAGAAATAAAAGAAATAAAAAACTCAATACTTTCGGATGAAAAAGTTCAAGAGGAAGTCACTCTATTTCCAAATAATGATTTGGAAAATGGAATAAGTGTGATTATTCCTGTTCATCAGGGAGAAAATTTTATAGAAAATCTTGTGGATTCTTTAAAAAGACAATCACTAGATTACAAATTTTTTGAGGCAGTTTTTGTTTTCAACGGAGAATATGAAAAAAGCGAAAAATTATTGAGTAGGTTGGACAAACCATTTAAGTATAAAGTATTGTATTCGAATAAAGGGGTAGGTACTGCTCGAAATACAGGTATTAATAATGCCGATTACTCTTATATAACTTTCCTTGATGTTGATGATACACTGTCATTTGATTACTTGAAGAACTCATTATCAGAAGCGGAACCTTATACTATCTTATTAAATCAGTTGCATGAAATTGTTGAAACAAGGGATGATCACGGTAATAATGTGATTAATAAAGAACTTCTGAGATTAAATCAGTATCCAAACAGTTATTTTGATGTAGGGAAAAATTTATCTTTGAATGGTGCCAAAATTGTCCCTACAAGCTTCTTATTAAACACACAATTTAATGAGAAGTTAAATAATGGGGAAGATGTTGTGCTTTATGCAGCATTAGTTACTGAATTTAAACCGATTATTAAAATTAATCAAAGTCAGGCTGTTTACTACAGATATAAAGGTCAAGGAACTTTGTCCAGAACGAAAATATCTTTTCAGTTTAATGTTTTAGATAGAATCAATGTGATAGATGCACTGCAGAGTTTGTTGCAGTATGAAGATAATCTTGATGTAAGAAATTTAATCATAGATAGAATGCGCTCCCAGGCATTATTCATTAATAAATATTTGTTAGAGAACATAGAAGAATACAGTAAGGTTACGGACTTAATTAAGTTTAAGCAGGATGAATTTTATCCGTATCAGCAAGTTAATAAGGACCTGGCTAAAACGTTATATATCAGTTATTGCTTCCCTCCTTTTGTTGATACAAGCGGTGTCGTAATGGCAAAACGTATCAATCAGGGAAAACAGCCTGTCGATGTTGTTTTTAATGATATGACCGATGTTAGAGCAATGGATCCTTCTTTGGAAGTTATCGCTAATCCGTATATCGACACAAAATATATGATAAATACTGTATCCTCGTTTTCCAATGCAAATTATATAAAATCGTTCGTGGATAAAGTTAAAAAGCGTGTAGAGTTGTATAAGTATAATCAGATTTACAGCAGAGCGTTATGGCCAGGATCTCATATGGCAGCATTTGAATTTAAAGAGGAAAATAATAATATAAAATGGATAGCAGAGTTTTCTGATCCAATTTTATTTGATATTAAAAATCAAGAGAGAAAAGCAGGGTATTTTTCCGCTAAAGAAGTAAAAAGATTAAAGAAAAAAGTGCCAAGAAATTTTGAGAAATATGTAAATAATAATTTATTTAATATGTGTGAAGTGTTGCCCTTTATTTTTGCTGATGAAATTGTATTCACTAATATTAACCAACAATCAGTTATGCTTGAACGCTTCAGTGAAGAATTTCAAAATATGGTTTATAAGAAATCGGTTATTTCTAAACATCCATCACTTGACGAATATTATTATGATATAGATAAGCATTATGTCTCATTGGACCAGAGTGAGTACAACATTGGTTATTTTGGTAATTTTTACGAAACAAGAAGTGCTTCAGATATTATCAATATTGCTAAAACTGTTAAAGACGCCAATATTAAAGCTAAACTTTATATTTTTACAAATGATACTTCAAAAGTTCGAAGTCAGGTTATTACCCAGAATGTGTCAGACATTGTTCAAGTTAACACATATTTGAAATATTTTGAATTTCTTAATGCATCTAAGGAGTTTGACTGTCTGATATTAAGTGATGCAAATACAAAGGATTATATGAAGAAAAATCCGTATTTGGCTTCAAAATATAGTGATTATATTTCATCAGGAACCGACATTTGGTCGTTATATGAAAATGGAAGTGTTCTCAGTGAAATTGTTAAAGATAATAATAGTAGAGTAGTCGGCAGTGAACTTGGAAATATTGAGGAAATAAAAGAAACACTGTTCAAGTTAACAGAAAATCATAAAAAAAATGAGTCCTGATTATCAGGACTCATTTTTTAATTTTATAAATTTCTTTCCATATATTTATGAGGAATACCTGCATCGTCAAATTCATCTGAGGACACTTCATAACCCAGTTTTTCATAAAACTTAATAGCATGGACTTGTGCTCCGAGCTTGGCTCGAGTGAAACCATTCTCTTCAGCATGAATATGAACAAAGTTCATAAGAGCCTGACCAAGGTGAAGGCCTCTGGCAATTTCTCTTACTGCCATTCTTTCAACTTTGATAAGACCATCACCGATATCTCTATATCTCACTGTTCCTAAGGGACGATCATCAAGAGTAAGAAGTATATTAACCGATTCTTTTTCATACTCATCGACTTCCATTTCCAGCGGCACGTTTTGTTCTTCAACGAAAACTTCTTTTCTTATTTCCAAACACTGGTTGTAATATTTTTGATCATCAGTAATTTTAAGTTCCATATTTATCACCTACATCGCATTTTTTCTTCGAATGATTGTATATTGCCAAAATACTTTAAGCTGTTCAATATTCCAGTAATCCATCCCGAGTGACAGGGCAGGGCGTGTATTAAATCTAATATTACTTGCTTCCGCCGCAGCCAGGGCAATATATTGCATGTGCGGTTTTAATTTTTTAAATTCATCGGATAATTTGCCATCTTTTTGTACCCAGTCCAGCGGAAATATATAATCAAATATATTAACGTGTTCATATATTTCCGGTATAGCAGTAATATAACATGCAGCATCTACCGACGGATTACTTTTGGATTCAGAAAAGTAACTTCTTAATGATAAGTACAATTCCTTGTGTTCATGGTTCATATAAAAATATTCATTTTCAATTTTGGGCTGGTTGCTGTTTTTTATTAACTCTTCAAGGTGATCCATCATTTCATGAATATTTGATACTTTATCATATGATTTTCTCAAAGCAGCCACCTCCGCTTAATTAATAATAGTAGCCATTGTTCTGTGAGTTGCTGGTGTTGCTCTCGTAATACTCATCAGTTTGTGTGCCATCATCATAATACTGCTGGTCTTGATTGTTTGTTCCATCATTATAATACTGTTGATCTTGGTTGTTTGTTCCGTCATCGTAATATTCATCTGTTTGAGTACCGTCATCGTAGTACTGTTCATCCTGATTATTATTACCGTTTTGCTGTTCCTGACCGCCGCTGTTTTCATTTTGAGGGTTCTGGCTGTTTTGTTCTGTTTCTTCATCAGTCGTATCTTCTAAATCGCCTTCACCCTCAATTTCTGATTCTTCATAATCAAATTCTTCAGTATCGAATCCATTACCATAAGGACTTTCGTACCCTTCTTCAGCAAAGTAAGGGATAGTTTCAGGACGATGTTCTGTAAGCATATAGTCATCCATATATTCATATGGGATTAAATAATCACCAATTCTCAGCTGCAGCAGATCATAAGGTTCTGATGGATCTAATTCAAGTATAGAGCTGATTGTATTTGAAAGTACAAATAAGTGTTCGTCATCTGCTCTGTAGAAGTAACCGCCGTTACCTTGAGCCCAGTAGTCCGTTCCATGCAGTTGAGTGGATTCAAATGAAATGTCATTAAATGCATAATATGATGCGAGTTCACGTATATCTTTTGTTTTAAAGTTATGTTTAGTATTGTCTGCAACGACTTTGATTAAGTCATCAATTTTAGTCAGGCCGCCTGATGATTTAACTTTACTTAAAACAGCTTCGACGAGTTCCATCTGTCTGTTGCCGCGTCCTAAATCTGAATCGACGCGTCTGCTTCTTACTACAGCAAGTGCTTCTTCTCCATTCAGTTCCTGCTCACCGGCCTCCAGTTCAATTCTGCCGTTGTCATGCTGGTTTGGTTCGTTCATATCAAAAGGAACATCAAATTCAACACCGCCGACTGAATCAACAATGTCGACGACACCTGCCATATTAATACGGGCATAGTAATCGACCGGCACATTTAATAATTTCTCTACTGCATCCATGGATGCACTCGGACCGCCATACATATGGGCGTGATTTATTTTGTCGAAGTATCCTTCGGGTTCAATGTAGGCGAGTGTATCGCGGGGAATGTTAACCAGTTTTACATCATCATTATTTTTGTCAAAAGTTGCCAGTATCATACTGTCAGTACGAAAATCATTGCTGTCCAGATTTTCCTTTTCTGCACGTGAATCATTTTCGTCTGTACCTAGAATTAAAACAGTGAAGCTTTCATCTACTGTTGCATCTTCTTCACGTAAGTCTGAACGTTCTCTGTCAGTTGGTTCATAAGAACTGGTGACACCTTGATCAAAAGTATTGTATAGGCTGAGTATATAAATTCCGACACCAATTAATATAAGCAGCAGGACAATAACTATTGTCCAAATTATTTTTTTCATAAATATTAAGACCCATTTCTTATTAAGATTTTAAAATAGACTAAACTCTATTATAATGTTATTTGAACATAAATTAAAACAATATATTAAAAATCAGAGGGTTGCAAATGAAAAAGGTAACGATGTTTGTGTGGAATAATTTTGTCAATGATGCAAGAGTAATGAGGGAAGCTTCTGCGCTTGCTGATTTAAATTATACAGTAACAATTATTGCCAAGAAAGAATTGACTGAACAGCATCTTTCTTCAAGCGAAAAAGTAAGAGCGAATATTTATGTTAACCGCCCATTAAAATGGGAATTGCCGAAATTTATAACTTCCAGAATAAAATCTTCTGTTTTGACTAAGCACGTTCCGAATATGCTGCTGATGTTAAAAATGATAATGCTCGGCAGAAAGTATGATACTGATGTGTATCATGCACATGACTTAAACACTTTAATACAGGGAATTGTTTGTGCAAAACTGCGTTTTAACAGAAAAACATTAATTTATGATTCACATGAAGTGCAAACCAGCCGCACGCATTATAATTTTAAGAAAATATATAGAATAGAGAAATTTATGCTGAACTTTACTGATCATGTCATCGTTGAAAATGATACGAGAGCTGATTATCATAATGATTTGTACAAAGAACGCCCCACGCCGGTACATAACTACTCAGAACTCTATGATATTAACGATGTGACACCATTTCCGCTGAGAAAACAATTTAATATACCGGAAAATAAAAAAATTGTACTGTATCAAGGCGGTATGCAGGAAGGCAGAGGTTTATTTAAGCTTCTGGATGCTTTTAAAAATGTAGAGAATGCCATGTTGATTATGATTGGAGACGGAAAAGAACGTCAAAATTTGATAGATTATCATTATGAAATTGGTGTGACAGATAAAGTGATATTTATTGATAGAGTTCCGTATAAGCAGCTTCGCAGTTATACCAAATCAGCTGATATCGGTATACAGTTTTTAGAAAATACGAACTTCAATCATTATTCGGCATCCTCAAATAAACTCTTCGAGTATATTATGGCACATGTACCTGTAATTGGTTCGAATCTACCTGAAATAGAACGAGTAATTGAAAATGAAGAAATAGGAATAGTCGTTGAAGAGGGAAGTACAGAATCTTTAGAATCAGCATTATTAAAAATGATCAATAATGAGGAGTTGAGAATAAAATTTAAAGAGAATACTATTAAGGCAAAAACAAATTATAATTGGGAAAATGAAAAGATCATTTTGAAAAATTTATACGACAAACTTTAATTTAAAAGGGTGCGTAATTTTGTTATAATAAAACGAATGTTAATTTTATGTATTAACTTAGAAAGTAATTTAAGGTGACTTATGAAAATATTATTAATCACACAGAATTTTTATCCGGAAATTGGTTCAGGAGCAAACAGATTAAAAAATTTGTATGTTCAGTTATCAAAAAAGCATGATGTAGAAGTGCTTACGACTAATCCAGCTTATCCGAATGCAAAGATGTATGAAGAGGAGAAGTATTGGAGCAGTGACATTATAAATCAATCGAAAGATATCATGAGACTGAAGATGAGAACCAATAAGCAGAGTAAATCAATGGCATTTCGTCTGCTTTACTATTTTGAACTCGCTTATAAAGTGCGTGTTTATGTCAAAAAATATCAGCATCTATACGATACAGTCTATGTCACGACACCTAATATTTTTATACCATGGGCTGCTTTTTTCCAAAAGAAAGATAAAAAAGTTAAGCGGATCCTTGAAATTCGCGACTTATGGCCGGACAGTGTACGGGATGTTGATAAGATGAATATCAGTATGTTTTACCCGGTGCTTAAATTTATGGAAAAGATGCTCTATAAACAGTCTGATAAAATAGTGATTAATAACGAAGGATTTAGATACTATTTAAAGAAAATGGTAAAAAATAAACCAGTATTGTTTTTACCTAATGCATTTGCAAAAAATGAAGTTGAGTTTAAAGAACCGCCAGATGAATTCAGGGTCATCTATACCGGAAATATTGGCTTTGCGCAAAGTTATGAAAAACTTCAGGAAATGGCACATCAACTGGAAGAGAATAAAATCAATTTTAAAATTATCGGGTACGGAATGAATGCACACTTGTTTCAGTCATATATAGAATACAAGGATTTTAAATATGTGACTTTTGAAGAAGAGAAGACCCGGGAAGAGTGCTTAGCTGAAATACGGAATTCCAACATTCAGCTGTCTATACTAAAAGACAGCGAGATATTTTTAAATGTACTGCCTGGGAAAGTGATTGACGGCATTGCATCAGGTGTACCTGTTGTGACAAATTTAGGCGGCTATACCAGCAATCTAATTAAGTCGCATGATGTTGGCTATGCTAAGGTTAAGGCAACGTCTGAAGAACTTACAGAAGCAATAAAAACAATTAAAAGTGATAATGAACTCGAATCCAGACTCAGAAAAAATTCTAAAAAGCTGCTGAAATCCCATTTTCTCTGGGAGACAAATATTGAAAAACTTGATGATTTCATATTCGATAAAGAGTTTAAGTAACAATATTGTTACTTAAACTCTTTTATTAATGTTAAGAAAAGCTATTTTATTGTAAAATGAATTTACTGAGAAAAATATATTTAATAATCTTTAGGGGTTTTTTTAAATGAGTACAATAAAAAATACGTTAAAAACAATCATACCCAAAAGCATGCGGGAATTATTAATTAGAAAAGTGACATTGCAGGACATTACGGCTCATGAAAACTTTGTCATTATTAACCTGATGCTGAAAAACTTTTATAATTTTAATTTGAATGACAAGCTGAATATCGTCTTGTCTAATGGAGAATATACTGAATCTCTGGATTATTCTATCGAGAAAAATAGGCTGTCGATTCAGCTGCATAATAATGTCTTTAAAAACCTCACAGGGAATTCAACAATAGCCGTATCGGTTAACGGTAAAAATATGATTATTGATGCTGATGAAAATATTCTCAATGAGACATCGTTCTTTAAATTAGGGAAATATTATAACATCTTAGTGAACGGGACTTTAATTTTAGAGCATCTTCTAGCTGAGTATACTTTTAAGCAGTCTGCTGTACAGGCTGAAAAAATGAATACTTCTTATGAAAAGCTTAGTGTAACTTTTGACAGTTACCGTAACATGGAGCGTTATAATTTAGCGCTTTTATATCCGAACAAAATTGTAGAATTCCAAAATCAGGGAGAACTGTCCGTCATTACAGCTGAAGATTTTAACAATGTCACAATGGGAAGAGGCGTACTTTATCTTGTCCAGGGCTTTGAAATGACACCGGTAAATATTAATATTTCAGAACAAAATTTAACGACAAAAGATCATAATTTACAGTTTTTACGCGAGGGTAATGAAGTATTTACAATTATAGATAATCACGAAATGGAAATGACTCAGGCATCTTGTAATATTGACGGCGATAATATACTTATGTCATTTTCATATACAGATAATAAAGATATCAGCCAGATGATTGTTGCAGATACAATCTCTGGAGAAGAAGCGGCATTTGATGTTCAAAGAATCAGTGCAAATGAAATCACAGTCCGTGTACCAGTAAGCACTATGGTAAAAGATTTTACGAGAAAGAGATTCAAGTTCGTAACTGGCGGAGCAGAACCGCTTGTAATACAGCCGGATGTCAGCGAACTGGATGAATTAGGTTTCGGTGAACGACGTGTCCTCGATTTTGAACATGAGAATATAAAGCTCTGGTTTTATAAAAGAAAAGATAAGGCGCTTGGGTTTAAAGTATCAAGACCGCGTTTCAAACGGCAGGTGACTGAAATTGATCAGTTTAATTTTGATGGTTTCATCAGGGGAACGGAAAACTTTATCGATTGCCAGCCGTACTTAATTATCGAAGACCGTTATTCTAAAGAAAATATTATTGTGGAAGCTGAAGAAGAATTTAATATCAATTTAGCTGAGCTGAATCTAAAAGAAATCAAAAGTAAAGATAAAACAATTCTCGATGTTTTCGTTGCTATGGTACATTCAGACGGTGATATTATCCGTAAAGAAAAGATAAAATATCAGTTTTCCGATTATAAAAAAGATAATTATTACGGCAGCCGTACTGAGACTGACAGTGAAGGGAATACACACTATTATTTAATTACAACAACGCCTTTTGACAATTTAAAAATTGAAACGTTCTCAATCCCTAAAGAAGCATCTATACCTGGAGAAGCGCATAAGAAAGATTATAATACGTGGCTGGTGGGTGAGCGCTATGACACTGCCCAGGACAATGGTTATGCATTTTATAAGTACTTGAGAGAGCATACATCAGTCAATGCGTATTATACGATTGAAAGCAGTGCGCCGGATTATGAAAAAATAAAATCAGATACACATGTCCTGCCATTTGGTTCAAAAGAGCATTTTGATATCGCATTTAAAGCAGGGGTTCTGCTCGGGACACATGATTTAGAAAATCTGCTGCCTTATAAACCAGCCAGAGGTTTTTTCAGTTTTGAAGATACGGTTAAAGTTTTTCTGCAGCATGGCGTGCTCGGACGAAAGCGCGTGGAATATCATAAAAAATATTATGATTTGCCGTTTGATTTATTTATTGTCAGCAGCGAACCAGAGAAGTATGATGTTGTAATGAAGAAACTCGGTTACGATGAGGAAGATGTAGCGATTACCGGTCTGGCGCGTTTTGACTCACTGCCGCGCGGCAACAAAACTAAAGATATTCTCCTGATGCCGACTTGGCGGGACTGGATTAATACTGATGATGCGTTTCTAACTAGCCAGTATTTCCATAACTACAACGGTCTGATTCATAATGAGAGATTGATTAAATTGCTCGAGGACAATGATGTCCAGCTGAATTTCTATCCGCATTACAGAGCTCAAATGTATTTTAATGATGAAATTTTAAATCCGAGCAATAATATTAACTTTATACGGCTGGGGACTAAAACGGTTCAGGAACTGCTGATTGAACATTCATTACTCATTACTGATTATTCAAGTGTCAGCTTTGACTTCACACTGATGAACAAACCGGTCATCTATTATCACTTTGATGTCAGGAAGTTTTTCAGACAAGGAAAACTGCGTCCGCTCTTCCATACATTTATCGGTAAAATTGCAAGGACAGAAGATGATTTAATCGATCTAATAGAACATCAAATCAACTTAAATTTTAAGTCGGAACAGCCCGATATTACTGGTATTTTTAAATATCAGGATCATCATAATTCAGAACGTATTTATAACAGTGTCGTAGAAAAAATACAGATGCTCGCTGATGATGAATAAGAAAAAGGACGGAAACTTCAGTTTCCGTCCTTTACTTATTGTAAATATATTCAACTAATCTTTTTGATGCTGAACCATCACTGTATTTGTTCCATTGTTTATTAAAGTCTTTAATTTTCTCCATATCAAAAATGTTTTTCTGAATAACTGAGATAACACTTTGTGTATTAAAAACGACTGGTCCCGGCATATAAGTTTCGTAGTTAAACCAGATGCCGCGTTCTTTTTTGTAATCGTCCAGATCATAAGAAAAGAATATCATCGGTTTATTTAATATAGAAAACTCAAAAGGAATGGAAGAGTAGTCGGTAATCAGTATATCGGTCACAGTCAATAAGGCATTGATATCATAACCGCTGGATACATCAGTTACAAAATCATTATTATTCAAACTAGATAATTCAACTGCCGGGTGAAGTTTTAACAGCAGATGACAGTTTTCACCTAATTGTTTCTTCATTAATTCAAGATCAAGGGCAACACGAGCAGCGTTAAGCTGATTGTCGCGGAAAGTCGGTGCATACAGCAGTACTTTTTTATTGTTGAGCTGAGGCAATAAACTATAAAGATTTTTTTTCTCTATACGCATAGCCTGTGTATTGTAAAAAAAGTCTGTCCTCGGCATTCCTGTTTTCAGCATACTGTCCTTTTTACTGTTGAAAGCTTCTCCAAATATATACGCCATTTCATCCGAACTGACTGCAAAGTTATGAAACCTGCTGTAAACTTTCTCAAAGCGCTTATACGCACTGTCTGGACGGCTGGCAATCGTTTTATCTCTCCAGCCGAAGTATTTTACCGCACCGTTAGCGTGCCAGAGCTGTGTACAAGTGACGTCTTTTCTAAAATTACATGCAGCCAGAACGACATGATAATTATCGATGAAAATATATTTTCCGGTTGCTAAGTGATACATCCCCTTAAACAATGACAGGAGATTTTTTGGACTGAACTGAATGATATTGCGATCTTTAACACCAGCAAATGATTTTCTACAGCGCGGTTCTTTTAAAACAAATATGTCAGATTGGGTTTCAGCATTAATATCTTCGATTAAATATTCCATATTATCGCCGAACGATGTCAGCATAACTGTTTTATTTTTTATAGGAAACAGGCTGAAAAAGTTGAATATAATATTGAGTATGAACAAATAAAGTGCGATTGCCGCTTCTTTAATCATTCTTATGTTTCAGATCATCTTTAATTTTTGTCGTAGATATACCGCTAGTTCTTGGCAAATAAACGACTTCACACTGCTCTTTAAGGAAATCAAATTCACCTTCCCAGTCATTTCCCATAACGAAGACATCGATATTGTGTTTTTTAACATCGCTGACTTTCTGATCCCAGTTATCTTCGCCGATGACTTCGTCGACATATTTAATCGCCTCAAGTATCTGTTTTCGCTCTTCAAATGAATGGTATGCCTCTTTATGCTTAAGCATATTAAATTCATCTGTTGACACAGCAACAATTAGATAGTCTCCAAGTGCCTTGGCGCGTCTTAAAATATTTATATGTCCGGTATGGAGCAAATCGAATGTACCGTATGTGATTACTTTTTTCATGTGAATTTACCTCCGATAAAGCAAAATTATAGTATTTTGTAGTATTATGAATTATAGCACAAGATAAATATGAAAACTTAGCAGGTGTAATTAAATGAGAAAAATTAAAAAGTTAGCATTAAAATTATATAAAATACTATTCTGGCTCTCAGGCAAGTCTTTTAATAAAGATCATTCACTGATTATTTTTGAAAGTTTTTTAGGCAAGCAATTCAGTGATAACCCCCGCGCCTTATATGAATATATGTCTATACATTATCCAGAGTACAGATTTATGTGGAGTGTCGACAAGCGTTACGAAAAAGTATTTGAACGCTATGATTTGCCTTATATCAGAAGATTTTCACTCAGCTGGATGATTTATATGAACAAAGCAACGCTGTGGATTTCAAACAGCAGATTGCCGTTATGGATTCCTAAGCCTAAAGGGACGACTTATTTGCAAACCTGGCATGGGACACCGCTTAAAAAACTGGCAACGGATATGGACGAAGTGCATATGCCTGGTACAGATACAGAACGCTATAAACGAAATTTCACAAGGGAATCAGCAAAGTGGGACTTTTTAATTTCACCTAATGAATACTCAACTGAAATTTTTAAAAGAGCCTTTAAATTTGATGATAAAATGCTCGAAACAGGCTATCCCCGCAATGACTTTTTATTCACGAACAGTGATGAAGAAGCTGTGAATAATTTGAAAAAGGATTTAAATTTACCTGCAGATAAAAAAATAATTTTATATGCACCGACGTGGCGGGATGATTCTTTCCACGGTAAAGGCAGATATAAATTTAATCTGGAATTTAATATGCAGCAAATGTATGAAGCTTTGTCTGATGAATATATTATCATCCTGAGACTTCATTATCTGGTCAGTGAGAATCTGGACATCAGCGGATATGAAGGATTTATCTATGATTATTCTTCATATGAAGAAATCCGTGATTTGTATGTGATCTCTGATATGCTGATTACCGATTATTCTTCTGTATTTTTCGATTATGCGAACTTAGAAAGACCGATGATTTTCTATACGTATGATATCGATAATTACAGAGACAAACTGAGAGGATTTTATTTCGACTTTGAAAATAAAGCACCGGGTCCGCTCGTTAAAACAACGGATGCATTATTAGAAGAGATTAACAAAACTAAAACTGAAAACTTTAATGAATTATATAATACAGCTGAATTCAGAAACAGATTTTGTTCTTTAGAAGATGGCAAAGCCTCTCAGCGTGTTGCTGATGAAGTTATTTGTTATTTGAGAAGTAAAATTGTATAATTCATCATTGATGAAAATTTGAGGTTGTGACTAACTTATGAAATCTATGTGGAAAGTTTTACAGGAACAGATTGCCCATTTTTATCTGGTGCGCCGTCTGTCTATATATGATGTGAAGAGCAAAAACCAGAATAACTATTTAGGGATTGTCTGGGAAGTGCTGACACCGGTCATCAGCATACTAATATACTGGTTTGTTTTCGGTACGTTGAGGTCCCGTGCGCCGATTGAAATGGGCGGAATAGAAGTGCCGTTCTTCTACTGGCTGTTTATAGGGTTTGTCGTCTGGACGTTTTTCTATCAGGCAAGTATCGAAGCATCAAAGTCGATATATACGAGACTGAAAATGCTGTCTAAAATGAATTTCCCTTTAAGCGTAATACCGAATATTCCTATTTTTTCTAAATTTTATACTCATATTATTATGCTGGTATTAGCGTTTATCGTCTTTCAATTTGCAGGGTATTATGTCAGCATTTACATGATTCAAATCTTGTATTTTATTTTTGCTTCATATGTACTGATATATGCATTTGCTTTAATCACGTCAACATTGTCGACTTTAATCCGTGATGTTCACTTGCTCCTAAACTCGCTTTTACGCATGCTGCTCTACTTATCAGGTGTCCTGTGGCCGCTGACTATGCTGTCGGATTTCCCAACACTGATGGTATTGATGAAGCTGAATCCGTTAGTATACCTTATAGAAGGCTACCGGGCAGCATTTTTCGGCACAGAGTGGTATCTTGTCACAGCATGGGAGTATTCATTGTACTTCTGGGGTCTAATGTTCGTAATGCTGCTGATCGGTTCAGTACTGCACGTTAAATTCAGACGCAACTTTATCGACTACTTATAAGAGGGTTTAAATATGACAAAAGCTATTATTACTAAAAATGTCGTTAAAAAATATAAACAGTACAGCAATCAGAAAGAGCGTATGCTTGACCTGATCAGTCCTACGAGCCGCGGAGAAGATTTTTATGCCTTGAACGGTGTAGATTTTGAAGCGGACAAGGGAGATGTGGTCGGTTTTATTGGTATTAACGGCTCTGGTAAATCGACGCTGTCTAATATAATTGCAGGTATAGTACCTGAAACGAGCGGAGAAGTTCAAGTTAACGGGCAGCCGGCACTAATTGCTGTAGCTGCAGGCTTGAATGATGATTTAACCGGACGTGACAATATCGAATTAAAATGTCTAATGCTCGGTTTTTCAAAAGATGAAATTAAAGAACTTGAACCGGAGATTATTGAATTTGCCGAACTGGAGAATTTTATCGACCAGCCGGTAAAATCGTATTCCAGCGGCATGAAATCGAGACTCGGCTTTGCAATCAGTGTTAAAGTCGACCCCGATATTTTAATTATTGATGAGGCCCTTTCAGTAGGTGACAGAGCGTTTGCCGATAAAAGCCTGAAGAAAATGATGGAATTTAAAGATCAGGGTAAAACGATGATTTTTGTCAGTCACTCAATCGGCCAGATGAAAACTTTCTGTGATAAGATTCTCTGGCTTGAATTCGGACGTGTTAAAGCATTCGGAGAAGTGAAAGATGTCCTGCCGCTCTACGAAGCCTTTTTAATGAAATGGCAAAATATGCAAAAAGATGAAAGAGACATCTATCGAAATAAAATAATGTCGAAAGATCCAGCTGACAACAAGTATAAAAACCTTGGCGATTTAATGGTGCTGGATGACGATGAGGAATTGGAAGCATCCCACACATATTCCGTGCGTCCTGTCAGCAGATTGGCGCATCTAAAAGCATATACGACTTATGTCTATCAATCGCCAAACGATGATGAAAATAAATCTGATGCACAGCATTTAAAAAATAAGGTATATTACGTTAAGCGAGAGGCAACTTATCAATTTGAAAACTACTATCTTTTAAGTACACAGCCAAGCGGAGAAGACGGAGTAATCGGCTGGATTAGAGGTATTGAAACATCATCTCACGTTCATACACTAGTGGACAATGACAAGAAAATATTTTATTTAACAGGACGCGGTTTTGCATCGAGCGAACCATGGGGCGGCAAACGTCAATATGTTCATGAGTCACTCGAACATCACGGCGGACTGATTTTTGATGTGAATGAAACGATTTTAATTGGCAATAATGTCTGGTATCAAGGTGTTATTGAAGGTGAGAGCGAATCAGTTTGGATCCACAGCAATAACGTTGTGAGTGATATGGAAGAATTAAATGATGATGATGACAGCAATAATTAATGATTGCTGTAAAAAATCCGTACGTATTCTTTTAGGGCATCATTGAGACGAGAGTCTTCCCCGATAAGCAATACGTGCGGATTTTATTAATGATAAGCTGTTTGTAAATTTTAATTATAATGTATATTTAATACAAAGTTTCGAGAGAGGTAAAGTAGCCGTCCGCGCCTATATTTATAAGGCGTGCTGCTTCTTTATTAGTCGATACGGTGTAGGGATAGACTTTTAAATTATACTTATGGCATTCAGCAATAAATGATTCATCTGCAATTTTTTTATAGGGATGAATACTGACAGCATTCAAACCGGTCATATTGACATAACGCCCGGCATTAATCATTGGATAATGAATAAGAAAACCAAGCTTAATTTGCGCGTTAATTTCACCGATACGCTGCAATGCCAAATGGTCAAATGATGACACGATTATATTATCAAGCTTGTAATGTTCAATAGCTAGGTCTGCAACTTTCTGTTCAATACCTTGATGTGCGACAGGTGAATTTTTAATTTCTATATTAAGCAGTATATGGTCTGGAATCAGTTCAAAAACTTGTTTTAAAGAAGGAATAGTTTCACCTTCGAATTTTTCATCGAAGTACTTACCGACATCTATCGACTGCAGTTCTTCAAAAGTGTATTGATTCACTGCCAGTTTTGCCTTTTTATTGTAGCGTTTTAACTTGTAATCATGTACGACGACAGGAACGCCGTCTTTCGTCAGCTGAACATCAAGTTCTATAGCTGATGCACCGCATTCAATTGCTGATTTAAATGCAGCTTTAGTATTTTCAGGTGAGATGGATTCAGCACCCCGGTGCGCAAATACAGTAACCATAAAATTCACTCCAATTTTTCATAAGACTTTAATATTCACAGTGTAACATTCATAAGTAAAGAAAATATTAAAAAACGTTTAAGAAAGGAAGTGCAGCAGTGACGAAAGAATATAAAACCGTAAAATTGATGGATATAAATTTTATAAATATTTCCAGATATTCTTTTTTAAAAAATATAGTTTATCCGTCAATAGAGCAGAATAAAAAGTGTTTTATCGTCACTGCCAATCCTGAGGTGGTTATTGCCACACGGGATGATCCTGACTTTAAGACGGTTGTTAAAAGTGCAGATTACGTACTTGCTGACGGCATCGGTGTTGTTAATGCATCTAAGCTGATTAATAATCCAATAGTAGAACGTGTGACAGGTGTAGATATGATGTTCGACCTGCTGCAATATGCATCTGATCATAAGAAAAGTGTCTTCTTTTTAGGGGCATCGGAAGATGTAAATGTCAAAGTGACAAAAAGAGTTGAGAGAGATTATCCAGATTTAGTTATTGCAGGACGTAAAAATGGCTATTTCAACAGATTTGACGATGAACTCGCTGACAAAATAGCAGGAACTCAACCCGATATTGTGTTTGTGGCATTAGGTGCAAAACGCCAGGAAGGCTGGATTTATCATTACATGGATAAATTTGAGAAGGGGATATTTATCGGTGTCGGCGGAAGTTTTGATGTTCTGAGCGGCCAGATAAAACGTGCGCCGTCTATCTGGATTAAATTTCAGCTGGAATGGCTGTACAGATTGTTAAAAGAGCCGCATAGAGTAAAGCGGGATTTAAAAGTACTTGAGTTTATGCTGCTCCATGTACCGGTAATTAAAAGAGTAATGAAATGGCTCGGCTTTTCTAAATCAAAACCGAGATCGACGAGAGACGGTATCCGCTAAAAAAGAAACAATTAAGCAGCTCTATTATATAGATAAATATACAAATATGATAAAATATTTTTAAGATTCAGAATACCATTGCAGCGGGGGAGATTGAATGACGGGAGAAATGATTTTTGTCGCAATTATTATCATTCTAATGTTAATAGGTCTGTCATTTGAGGTCATTCGTGCTGATTTCTTAATATTTCTTGCACTTGTTATTTTTCTTTTAAGCGGTGTAATCAGCAGTGAACAAGCTTTAAAGGGCTTTTCTAACGAAGGGATGCTGACTGTCCTGCTCTTATTCATAGTTGCAGGAGCGATACAGAAGCATGGAATTATAGAAATGATTGTATACAGGCTGCTTGGAAAAGCAAAAGATGCCAGGAAAAGTATGATCAAGGTAACATTGCCGATTGGATTCGCATCAGGCTTTCTTAATAATACGCCAATAGTCGTCGCACTCACACCGATTATTAGAGACTGGGCCGTTGATAACGGCTTAAGTCCTTCCAAGTTTTTAATTCCGCTGTCATATATGACTATACTGGGCGGAACGATTACCATGATCGGGACGTCTACAACGCTTGTTGTGCACGGTCTTCTGCTCGGCAGCGGCATGGACGGCTTTTCATTTTTTACAACGACAGTTGTCGGAGTTCCGATTACAATTGCAGGAATTATTTATCTGTCTACAGTCGGTTACAAGTTGCTGCCTGAGCATCTTGGTGCAAAAGATCAAATCAGTCAGGAGACTAAAGAGTTTCTTGCCGAAGCAATAATAGAAGATAATTTTGAATATCAGAAGAACACAGTGACTGAGCTCGGTTCCAGTGTACTTGACGGCATTTATATTATAGAAATTATTAGAAATAACAGCAGAGTATATCCGGTTGCTGGTGATACGAAAATATTAACAGGGGATCATATTATATTCTCCGGTTCTCTAAATACCATTGGAAAAATACAAAAATTTAAAGGTGTAACGATTAAAACAGGGACAGAATTAACGCTCGATGATGTTAAAAATAAAGACAGTCATTTAGTCGAAGCGGTTGTTTCTCATAACTCATCACTGCTGAATAAAACTTTGAAACAAGCTAATTTTAAAGCACGCCACGATGCTGGTGTAATTGCAATACACCGCAATAATCAGAGGATTAAGAGCAGGGTAGGCGATATCGTTCTCAAAACGGGCGATACACTGCTGCTCTTAGCAGATAATGCATTTATCGAAAATAATAAATATTCATCGGACTTTTACGTCGTGAATGATGTGGCACCGCCAGAGAATTTAAATCAGGATATGAGAAAGGGCTGGATTGGTTTAATTGCGCTCATTTCTATGATTCTTACTGTCACACTTGGCTGGCTGTCAATGCTTGAAGCCATGCTGCTGCTCGTTGTCTTATTAATCGGTTTTAAGTTCATTACACCAAATGAAATAAAGAAGTTTGTCCAGTTTGATGTCATACTGCTGATTGCAAGCGCATTTGCTGTCGGTGAAGCGATGACAGAATCCGGGCTGGCACAATACATTGCGAGCGGACTCACAACGCTTGCAACACCGCTAGGAATACTGGGTGTGCTGGTGATCACTTATATAGTCACAAACATTTTCACGGAAATAATAACCAACAGTGCAGCAGCGGTACTGATGTTTCCAATTTCACTTGAAATTGCCAGTGTTTTAGGAATTGATTATATGGGACTGATTGTAACAGTTGCCATTGCAGCATCTGCCAGCTTTATGACGCCGATTGGCTATCAGACCAATTTAATTGTATATGGTCCCGGCGGTTATAAATTTACCGACTATGTTAAAGTCGGTGCACCGCTGTCTATTCTGACGATGATTATTGCCTGCTCTATTATTTATACTGTATGGTACTAAAGAAAATTGAAGAGGGAATATTATATTTCAACAAGGTTACAACTGTGTTACAATACTCTATGTATGAAATGAAAAGTCATCGTATATGGGGTTATAACTTGAAACATATAATATTAGCCGTCTTCGTATTACTGCTCGTCGGCTGCAATCAAAATGAAGAATTTTCTAAAGCAGATAATTTAGAATTCGCAGCAAAAACACATTTTACTATGAGTAATGTAGTTATATCGGCTGGCGGCAATAATTCAAATATATCAGCAAACAACACGCTTAACTTTAGCGGCCATAATGAAAATATATTAAAAAACACGATCAGCGGTTCAAATGAAACCAGTATTATTTCCCGCGGCATCATTGCAGAACAATTTAACGCAGCACATGATGATATCTTTAACGTCTGGGATCAGTATTTTACTCCGCTCTATAATGCTTATCAATACGACACACTTCAGATGACTGATGCCGCCGACGAAATAACCTCTTTAAACAACAGCTTTTCGGAGCTGCAAAAAGAAGTTGAAGGTATTGCAATACCGGAAAGTCTGACAAAGAGAGATCAACAGTATATACAAGAAATAAAAGATGATCTGCTGCTTGCTATCTCAAATCGTTCACTGGCAATTATTGAATTTAAATCAATGCTTGGCAGTGATGAAGTATCGCATCAGGAATTTTTAGATATTCATATTAATAATAGTGAAAAATACTTAAAAGAAGTTGAGGAAGGCAGTGCAAAATTGGCTCTGGAAAACGAAGAGCTCATCACTGTAAAATAATTTTTTAATCCCGTTTTTCGGGATTTTTTTATGTTTAATTTATAAGCTGACGGGAAGAGTAGTAAGCACAATAATTATTACAGGAGGAATGTAACAATGACCAAAAAAGTTGCTGTAATTATGACAGACTTAGTCGAAGATATTGAATATACAAGTCCGAAAGAACAAATAGAGAAAGCGGGACATGAAACAGTGCTGATTTCTCCGGACGGTTCAACAGTAGAAGGTAAAAAAGGCGGGAATTTCGAGGCAGACCTGTCAATTGGAGACGCTGAAGCTTCAGATTATGATGCATTGTTAATCCCAGGCGGATTTTCACCAGACAGTCTCCGCGGAGATAAGGAAGACAGATTTGGTAAATTCGCAAAACACTTTCTTGAAGAAGATAAACCAGTTTTCGCCATTTGTCACGGACCTCAGCTGTTAGTAGATACAGGATTATTAACAGACAGAAAGGTTACAAGTGTTAAAAATGTCAAAAATGATTTAATTAATGCTGGTGCTAAATGGGAAGACAGTGCACTTGCTGTTTGCAATAATCTTGCAACAAGCCGCACACCTGATGATCTTGATCAATTTAATGCAGAAATTACAAGACAATTAGGGTAAAATAAAATCAGGCTGCAGCAATTTGCTGCAGCCTGTTATTTATGGATTACTCTACTGTGATTGTACGTGCATCGGCAGCAGGATCACCGAAGCTGTCGAAGACAGCATAGGCAATAGTGTATTCTCCAGGAGTTTCACTATCGACTTCACCGGAAATATAAAGCTGATTACTGATATCTGTACCATCGACATCTATAACGCTGACTCCATCTTTTGGATCAAAAGATTCTCCAGCGCTGATGGTTAAATCATCTGTTCCTTCGAAGATAACGCTGCTGGATTCAGGAGATGATTCCGTAGTTTCTTCATCAGTATTGCCGAGTTGTGCTTCAGTCGGAGGCACGGGAGCGATTGGATCTGTTTCTGCTTGTGAAACGGTAATTTGACGTACGTATTCGTAGTAGCCGCCGCGTGAATTTTCAACGCGGTAGGATACGCTGTATGTACCTGGAGTATTAGTATCAACAGTATTATTTGTTACTTCTATATTATCTGTTATATTGCCGTCCTCATTGTCTAAAGCGTAAACACCTTCCAGCGGATCGAAATTATCACCTGTTTTAACATTTATATTATTTACACCTTTTAGTGCAGGTATATTGCCCGAATGGCTGGATATTTCTTCCTGCATGGTTGGACCATCGTAATTTTCATAAGCCTGGTCCGGAGACTGAGATGTCTCTGCTGTTTCAGTATTAACGAAATCGCCTGCAACCGGAGCAACGGGAAGGGCGCCAATTAAAAATTTTATGAGCGTATTTGTATTCATTTAATCACACCTTTAAGTTTACAATACTTTTTTTAATTTTAGCATACTTATTTATTAACGACCAAGAATAGTAAAGAGATGGAGTGGGAATTTTGACGTATATATTATTAGTAGTTGGCTTTATACTCCTGATTAAAGGTGCAGGATATTTTGTAGATGGAGCTTCGGCAATTGCCGGAAAACTGCATATTTCTCCAATGATTGTCGGGTTGACAATCGTATCGCTCGGTACAAGTGCACCGGAAGCAGTTGTCAGTATTATTGCTGCCCTCGAGGGCAATGGTGATATGGTTATCGGGAACGTTATCGGAAGTAATATTATAAATATTTCTCTGATGCTCGGGATAACAGTATTAGTATCACCTATAATTGTTCAAAAAGATACTCAAATTAGAGAGATTCCGTATTCATTGATTGCGGCTGTACTAGTGCTTATATTTATGTCTGACAGGCTGCTGTTTTCAGCTGAGGCCAGCGCGATCGGCCGTATTGATGGCATTATACTTTTAGCGGGTATTGCTTTATTCCTGTATTATACATTTGTTAAAGCACGACGCACGAGAGAATCGACTATGGATGACGAGGCAAAAGCGGCAGGCAACGATTCCAGCTGGACTAAAAATATTGCCTTGTTTGTTATCGGTCTGGCTGGTATTGTGTTCGGCGGTGATCTCGTTGTTGACAGCGCCTCTTCAATAGCTTTATCACTCGGCATGAGTCAGGCGCTTGTAGGATTGACGATTGTTGCGATTGGTACATCTCTGCCTGAATTAACGACATCAGTATCAGCAGCAATGAAAGGTGAGGCTGATATGGCTTTCGGCAACCTGATCGGCAGTAATATTTTTAATATAATGTTCGTTCTAGGTTTATCTGCAGTAATCAGCCCGCTGGGTGTCAGCGGTTCTTTATTTACAGATGTTTGGGTACTCATATTTATCTCCGCAGTACTTATGATTATCGCTTTGTGGAAAAACCAGCTGTCGCGTATTACAGGCGGCATACTGGTAAGTATGTATATTATATACCTTGTGTATATTATTATAAGAGGATAATTAAAAAATCCGCAGCTTCTCCTTTTTTACTTCAAAGGGAAGCTGCGGTTTCTTTTATTTTAAAATGCTTTTAAAAGTATTTTGATAAAGATTACTTATCTTCGTTATGCCATTTAGCAGCTAAAAGTGTGTTATTTAATACCATAGTGATTGTGAGTGGGCCAACGCCGCCTGGAACAGGAGTGATATAGCTTGCTACTTCTTTAGCTGATTCAAAATCAACATCTCCGACCAATTTTTCATCGACAACTGTATTGCCGACATCGATAACTACAGCGCCTTCTTTAAGGTCGGAACCTTTAATTAGGCCTGGTTTTCCTACAGCACTGACAACTACGTCAAAGTTTTTAAGTGATTCAACCATATCTTTCGTGCGTGAGTGCATTAATGTCACTGTTGCATTTTCATTCGTTAAAAGTTTTGCAACCGGCTGGCCGACGATGTGTGAACGTCCAACAACAGCAACAGTTTTACCTTCCAGAGATCCTGTATGTTTTAGTAATTCCATAATACCAAGCGGCGTGCATGGTACGAAAGTGCGCTGGCCAGTATATAAACGGCCGATATTTACTGGACTGAAGCCATCGACATCTTTGTGCGGTGCAATCGCTTCGAGTACTTTATTTTCATCTACTTGTTTTGGCAGCGGCACTTGAACGAGGATACCGTTCACATTGTCGTCCTGATTAAGCTTTTCAACTGCTGCCAGCACATCTTCTTCAGAAGTATCTTCATCTAAACGAACAATAGATGACTCCATGCCAATTTTTTCAGCAGCTTTGTTTTTTGAACGGACGTAGCTTAATGAAGCACCGTCGTTACCTACAATAACCACCGTAAGATTTGGTGTAATTCCCATCGATTTTAATTTTTCAACTTCATTTTGTAATCCGGCACGGTAATCCTTAGCAATTTCACGGCCGTTTAGTAATTCTGCAGTCATATTAAATATCCTCCCTAAAAGTTTGTCTATTCCATTATCTCGAAAAACATAAGAAAATGCTATAGATATAATTTAATATGAATATCGGGAAATTAGTAGTGTTAATCAATTTAAGTTATAATAATGTTAAGTTCATATTACATAAGTGTGACATTATGAAAGGGGAATAATTATGAACGTTGCAGTAATTGGCAAAGGCGGCAGAGAACATGCCATTGTCAAGATGTTGGCAAATGCCAGAAGTGTTAAAAATATCTTTGCAATACCGGGGAATGCGGGGATGAGAGAAATATGCGAGGTCATGTACCGCGTTGATGAGGATGATTTTGATGCAATTGCCGGTATATGTATTGAAAAGCAAGTGGATTGGGTCATCATTGGGGATGCAAAACCACTATCACTTGGACTGGCGGACTTCTTAACTGATGAATATGGCTTAACGGTTTTTGGTCCGCGTAAAAAAGAAGCACAGATGGAAACAAGTAAATCTTTTACTAAAAATCTGCTGAAAAAATATAATATACCTACAGCTGAATTTCAAGTGTTTGTGAATTATGATGCTGCTGAATCTTATATAAAAACTGCAGTACCGCCTTATGTAATAAAAAAAGACGGTCTGACAGAAGGTAAAGGTGTCGTTATTATACACAGTGTTGAAGAAGGGCTGGATGCCCTTAAAATACTAGGTGAACCGTCTAAAGACGGGGAGATGGAACCGCTCATATTCGAAGAATATTTAGAAGGCGAAGAATTCTCGCTGATGGTTATGGTAAATGAAGAGTATACGCATACTTTCGAAGTCATCGCGCAGGATCATAAAAGTGCCTTTGGCAAGAATAAGGGACCGAACACAGGAGGAATGGGTGCCTATGCACCAGTTACTCATATCAGTGAAGCGGTCAGGCAGGAAGCGATAGAGAAAATCATAGAACCGACTGCTTTAGCCATGGTTAAAGAAGGATTGAGTTATTTCGGAGTACTATATCTCGGTGCTATGCTGACAGACGATGGTGTTAAAGTTCTTGAATATAATGCGAGATTCGGAGATCCTGAAGCTCAGGTGCTGCTGTCGATGATCGACAGCGACTTTGCTTCCATACTTGAACATGTACAGAAAAAACAGCCAATGAAAATCGATTGGAAAGAAGGATACACAGTAGGTGTCATGCTGGCAACAGCGGGATATCCCTTTGAATATAAACGAGGCATAGGAATTTCTTTTACAGATGAAGTGATGGACCGAAGTTTTATAAGCGGACTCGCTCAAACTGAAGAAGGAGACTATATATCCTCAGGCGGCAGAATGATGCTTGTAACAGGTACAGGCATGACGATAAAAGAAGCATTGCAGGCAGCTTACGGCTGTGTCGATAAAATAGAATTTGATAAAGACGAGATTTTTTACAGGACAGACATCGCTCACAGAGCGATGCTAACAAATTAATAAAAGAGGCCGGCAAAGTGCAATGCACATCAAAGCCGGCCTCTTTACATGAGTAAAAGGCATTAAAATGATATAATAATGCCTTACTCTTACGTTAAAACTTAAGTATATGGATGAGTCGGATATCGGGAGATATCATGTATTATATTATTATCTGTTAATAACTTATATAACCGGAAATTTGAAGCTCAAACATAAATAAGCTGAAGAATGATTTTTATCGTTAAGTTTAATATAATAGGAACAATTGAGGTGACAGAATGATAGAGAAACTCAGGAATCGCAGTGAAGTGATTATCAGTTATATACTCGGTATATTTTTTATTATTTTAGGTCTTTTTATTTTATTCAACACCGGGCAAATTAGAAATGAAGAAGTATCTGTTCAGGAAGATAAAATCGAAACGATTTTTGATTTAATTAGTGCTTTCTTTTTAGAAGTATCGAATATGCTGTCAGCTATGATTGGAGGATTTCCGATTATAGCAGGAATTTTAATAATTTTGTTCGGACTGTTTATGTTTAAAGTCGGCTCATGGATAAAGACGACGACAAAGTACGATGTGCCGATTACATTTTTCTTTATCGGACTGTCACTTGTACTGTTTATTGTGACAACGATTTTGATGACTCAAGCATACGGACTATGGGCATTAATGTTTCTTCTTGCCTTTATTATTCATCTGCTGTTCAGTGTCTTTAATGAGTATTTGAATCCAGCTCACCGTAAAGAACATTATATGATTATTCTGCTGTTTTACGGTATAGCATATTTTCTGACGCAGAACGCTGTATATTCAAATATTGAATCGACGATTACTCCGACAGATGTACTGAGTATTAATCTGTTCTTTGCTATGGTCTGGGTATCTTCATTTATGGCGTTGTGGGTCGGAGTGTTTTTATTAAAAGCGAACAACCTGCTGAAAAAACCATCTGAGAATGATCCGGAAAAATTATCGAGGTTAAATAAAAAAAGCAGAAAAGCTGCTAAATTTACACCTGATCATTATTTAGGGTTTTCCGAAAAACTTTACGACTTCCGCAATAAGTTTTTAAATAAGCTGAAACAGTTTTTCGAGACTGATCTGCCTGCGTGGTTTAAAGTGAATTACATTGAAATTTTATTTGGCATTATCGTACTAATATTCGTCTTTTTAGAATTTAATAATCGCAACGGTGTGTTTGTTGAAGGATATTTCAGACTAAATGATATGCAGACCATTTACGAATGGGTGAATTTATTAATAACGTTAGTACTGGCACTTTTATACCTGTACTTTACGATTATGAATTTATTGAAAAATAAATATTATCACAGACAGATGATTGTAATTTTTATTCTGTGGCTGAATGTAACGGTCAGTTTGTATATTACATTGTTTAAAGATGTTGAATTATCTCTGTTCATACTGCCGTTCAATGTATTTTTAGTCCTTTTACTGACACCGCTCTTATTAATCAGCATTTTTAAAGAATTTAAAGGAGATGAAAATGATGGCTCAAATAGAAAAATATAACTATCAGGGACGGACTGACAATGAATCTGTACATGAACGAATTCATCAAATCATAAAGGAATATAAACAGGAAGAAAATGTGCCTGTTATAGCGGGATTCAGTTCAGATGAAGGCATCAGACGCAATAAAGGAACTGCAGGTGCGGCAGAAGGACCGTTTAAAGTACGAGAAAAAATGGCTTCTTATGCATACACAAAACCGCTGTATGATATCGGTACAGTGATTGGGACAGAGGATTTGGAACAGTCTCAGAAAGACTTGGGCAATGTCATATACGATATTTATAAAAACAACAGTTTCCCAGTAATTATAGGAGGCGGACATGAGACATTCTACGGTCATTATTTAGGGGCGAGAAAAGCCTTTAAAGGCAAGCTGGCAATTGTTAATCTGGATGCTCATTTTGATCTTCGCAATGAAAGGCCTTCATCAGGCACGATGTTTTATCAGATTTTATCCAGCGATGAACAAGTGGATTATTACTGCTTAGGTTTGCAGCCGCAAGGGAATACTCAAACACTGTATGATACTGCAGATGAATTTAATGTGAAATACCATTCAATTGATGAAGTCAGACAGACCGATGCAGTAAACGAAGTGATCGACGCTCTGTCAGATTACGATGCAGTTGTTTTAACGTTATGTATGGATTCTCTGCAGCAGGCTGCAGCACCTGGTGTCAGCGCACCAAGTCCTAATGGCTATACGGCAGAAGAGATACATGATTTGATAGCCAAATTTGCAGTGCTGGATAATTTGAAGAGTTTTGATGTTTCCGAAGTCTCTCCGCCCCTCGATATCGAAAATAGAACGAGTGCTATGGCGGCAAGTATTATTTATAAGTTTTTAACATCGAGAAAAGTGTTTTAAGTTCGAAAAAATAAAAAACGGGTATAGCATATAATATAAACTTGAAATTTGAAGGAGATATTAACTATGGCTGAACCATTAACAAATATAGAAATTGAAGAACGTGCAAAAGAAGCACGCGAACATGTAAAATCTAAAGCGACATATTCCGCATTAGCGGCAGCACTGCCTATACCGCTGCTTGATGTCGGGACAGATATGAAGCTGCTCAATGAGATTACCGGCGAGATAGAAGAAATATTCGGGATTACTCATGATGATGTGGCGAAATACAGCGATGATATGAAAACGAGAGCAGCTGTAATGATATCGAGTGTCGGAGGAGAGTTCGTCGCCCGTAAAACGATTGGCTACGCAGTAAATAAGATAAGTAAAAAGCAGCGTAAATCAGGCGGACGTTTCGGAGTCGTTCCTCTAGTTACACAAGGTTCAACAGCAATGATCAGTTACTTCCTGATGAAAAAGCTCGGCAATGATCATATCGACAAGTGCGTTTCTTATTTAAATTCAAAAAATATAGACAGTTCAATGCAGGAATCATAAAAGTGGTGTAAAATAAGTGTAATCATTGAGAAATTCACACTTAAAGGAGCAAACATAATGGAAACAAAGTCATTTCTAATTATCGACGAAACCGGGATTCATGCACGCCCGGCTACAATCTTAGTGCAGACGGCAACAAAATTCGAATCGGATATTGAACTCGAATACAACAGTAAAAAAGTAAACTTAAAATCAATAATGGGAGTAATGTCACTAGGCGTAGGAAAAGGCGCAGAAGTTACTATTTATGCAGACGGCAAAGATGATGCAGAAGCAATTGAAGCAATTTCTGAAACTTTATCTAGCGAAGGACTGACTGACTAATGCCGGAAATTATTACAGGTTTAAAATTGAGTGAAGGAATCGGCTTTGGAAGCATATTTATTTCCACAAGAGCAGAAATTGAAGTATCGGAAACGACAATCGACAAAGCTCAGGTTGATAAAGAAATATCAGCATACAAAGAAAGTATTCAGCACGCTCATATCCAGCTTCGTCAACTGAGAGAAAATGTGGGATCACATCTCGACGAAGACAGTGCAGCTATATTTGATGCGCATATTATGATGCTGGACGATCCTGGTTTTAATGAGCAGATCATTAACAACATTAATAATCTGTATAATGCGCAAAAAGCAATACAAGAGGCGGGGAAATCATATATAACCAAGTTTGAATCTCTCGACTCAGAGTATATGAAAGCCCGCGCACTTGATGTTAAAGACATCTGTATGCGTTTAATAGCAAACATACAAGGTGTGGCATTGACAGATTTAACTGAGGTGGATCAGCCTGTAGTAGTTGTAGCCGATGAGTTGACACCATCAGCTTCAGCGCAGTTGGACAGTAAGTATGTTAAAGGTATTATTACCGCTAACGGCGGGACGACGAGCCACTCGGCAATTATTGCCCGCAGTTTAAATATACCTGCAGTATCCGGAATCTCTAATATTATCTCTAAAGTCAGACACGGAGATAATGTCATTATTGACGGTTACAGCGGTGATGTCATTCTGGAACCGACTGAAGTAGAAATGGCTGCTTACAGTGAGAAACAAAAGGCCCAGGAAGAGCGGGAAGAAAAATTAAAAGATTATATCGGTAAGGAGTCAAAAACTCTTGATGGTATTAATATCCGCTTATTTGCTAATATTAAAGGACCTGAAGATATTAATGATGTGACGGATAATGATGCCGAAGGTGTTGGACTTTATCGTACTGAATTTCTTTATATGAATAGAATGAACTTGCCTTCAGAAGAAGAGCAGTTCGAAGCGTATAAAACAGTTCTGTCAGAAACGGCTGACAAACCTGTGATTATACGCACGCTTGATATTGGCGGAGATAAGGAACTGTCTTATTTAAATTTACCTAAAGAAAGTAATCCATTTTTAGGGGAGCGGTCGATTCGATTTCTTTTAAAAAATGAAGAAATTTTTAGAACGCAGCTGCGTGCACTGGTTCGTGCCAGTGAACACGGCAATTTAAAAGTAATGTTCCCGATGGTAACAACAATCGATGAGTTTAACAGAGCAAAAGCATTGCTAATTGAAGAAAAACAACAATTCGAAGCTGAAAATGATCTAGAATTGAGTGATATTGCTGTAGGTATAATGGTCGAAACACCTTCAGCAGCGATGATCAGTGATCAGCTGGCGAAACATGTGGACTTTTTCTCTATCGGTACAAATGATTTAATTCAGTACACGATGGCAGCTGACCGTCTGAACGATCAAGTCAGTGATTTATATCAGCCGTATCATCCAAGCGTGCTTGGTTTAATTAAAAAAGTAATAGACAGCGGCCGAAGCAATAATAAATGGGTCGGTGTCTGTGGTGAAATGGCGTGCGACTTTAAGTCGATTGCACTGCTCATCGGTTTCGGGATTGATGAACTCTCAGTTAGTCCGAAAAGCCTGCTGTCAATCCGGGAGTATGTTTCCGGAATTAAAAAAACGGATATGGAACATCTGAGTGAAGAAGTATTGTCTTGTGACAGTGCGGAAGATGTACTTTATTTAATCGAGGAACACTTAAACTTAACTTAATCTTAAATATTGTATAGTACACTGGACATGCAGAAGTTTTCTGCATGTCTTTTTTACTAAATGATGAAGGGAAGTATATACATGAAGCAAGAAAGCCGTAAACCTGCAGTTTTATTTTTATCACTGCCGATACTCGCATGGGCATTCTTTGATTTTGCCAACACAATATTCTCCGCAAACATTGTTACTTTGTTTTTCCCGCAATACATAACAGAAATAATCGGCACTGATGAACGGCTGGAACAAATATCATCTACAGTTATCGCATATGCCAATGCAGGCAGTGCTTTGCTGCTTATATTATTTTCACCATTATTCGGAGTGCTTATGGACAGATCGGGGAAACGTAAAAAGTATATAATTATTTTTACACTTCTTACAGTTGCTGCCTCGATATTAATGGGTCTTTTTGGCGGTATGAATACAGGGACTATACTTGGTATTCCAAACGGTCTGTTTTTAACGATTATGCTTTTCGTATTTGCTAAATTCACATATGGCTCAGGCAACGTTTTTTACGACGGTATGCTGTCGTCACTCGGTAATAAAAAAGAAGTGCCGTTAATTTCAGGGTTCGGAGTATCGCTCGGTTACTTAGGGACTTTGTTTGGTATCTTTTCAGTTCTCTTAATCGTCGGTGACAGCGGTATTCATAATGCATTCTGGCTGAGCGGAATACTATTCCTGATTTTTGCCCTGCCATTATTTTTAATTAATAAGGACCCGGCTCAAAAAGTTAAACCTAAGCAAAATTTCTTAAAAGGTTATAAAGATATTTACCATACTTTTAAAGAAGCGAGAAAATATCCTTCTATCTTCTTTTTTATGATTGCGTATTTCTTCGTTAATGATGCTTTGGCAACAGCAATTGCTATGATGCAGCCCTATGCAACGACGGTTGTAGGTTTTGAGTCGGGTGTTTTTCTAATTGTATTTATGGTTGCGACACTGTTTAGTATTGTCGGTGCGCTTGTATTTGGTTTTATCAATCAAAAGTACGGTTCAAAACCGACATTCAGTATAATCGGACTCTTGCTCGCGGTTGCGATTACTATCGCTGCAATTCCGCTGCCGATGTGGACATTCTGGATAGCAGCAAGCTTATTTGGAATAGCGATGGGTTCTGTCTGGGTAGTCTCCCGGACGATTATTATTGAATTATCACCGGTTGGAAAAGAAGGACAATTCTTTGGTCTGTTTGCTTTCAGTGCCAAAATGAGTGCTATAGCAGGACCTTTTATTTACGGAACAATTACACTCGTCTTGAGTGACTTAGGTACAGTCGCGTCACGTATTGCTATAACGAGTCTTTTACTGATGGTAATTATCGGCTTGTACTTCCACAGCAAAGTCAATATAAGTGACACTAATCCGCAAGCTTAAAAATTTGTTTGTTAAATTATTCACAAATATGTCACTAAATTATATACCTTCTTATTTAATAGACTGGACTAAAACAGTTATAATGGTTGTATGAATATGGGGTGAGTTTAGATGGATGAAGTATTAATAGGCAGAGTACTGACTGGTATGACTTTAGGGTTTCATATCATATTTGCCACAATCGGCGTCGGTGTTCCAATTGTATTTATGGTTCTTGAATTTTTAGGGTTGAGGAAAAACGATGCACACTATTTAACTATGGCACGCCGTATTGCAAAAGGTTATACAGTAACAGTTGCAGTGGGTGTAGTGACCGGTACCATTATCGGTTTGCAGCTGTCATTAATCTGGCCTGACTTTATGAGACTCGGCGGACAGATTATTGCCTTGCCGTTATTTATGGAAACTTTTGCATTTTTCTTTGAAGCGATTTTCTTAGGAATATATTTATATACGTGGGACCGTTTTAAAAATCGGTGGTATCACTGGCTGTTAAACATACCAATTGTTGTCGGTTCTACGTTGTCAGCTGTATTTATAACGACAGTGAACTCGTTTATGAATACGCCGGCAGGATTTGATTTTGAAGGCGGGGAATTGCTAAACATTGATCCTTTGGCAGCAATGTTTAACCCATCTTCATGGGTGCGGGTATTTCACGTCGTCGTTACAGCCTATATGACCATTGCCTTTCTTATGGGAACGATCAGTGCTGTCAAACTCCTTAGATCGACACATCAGCAAGATAAGTCGTATCACAAAAAAGGTTTAAAAGTAATGATGTCAATCGGTGTAATAATGGCTGCTTTGACAATCCTTGCAGGTGACTTTTCAGCTAAGTTTCTTCACGAAAATCAGCCGGAAAAGCTGGCGGCTTTCGAATGGCACTTTGAAACTGAAGAGAGAGCCGATCTAGTACTTTTCGGTATACTCGATGAGGAAACACAGGAAGTTAAATATGAACTGAGAATCCCATGGGCGCTTAGTTTCCTGGCAGATAATTCATTTGATACAGAAGTGACAGGTCTAAATGATATACCTGAAGATGAACGGCCGCCTCTGATCATCCACTATTTCTTTGATTTGATGGTATTCTTTGGCATGTACGGCCTCGGTGTCGCAGCAGTTTACTTTATCGTTAAGTTTACGAAGCGCTGGACGAAACTGAACGAGCATCATCCGGGACTTTTATATCTGTACGCTCTCGCAGGACCGCTCAGTTTCCTGGCGATAGAAGCAGGCTGGTTCCTGGCTGAAATGGGCCGGCAGCCTTGGATCATCAGAGGTTATATGAGAGTATCAGAAGCGGTCACTCAGGCAGATGGCCTCGGTATAACGCTGATTGCATTTGCAGTGTTATATACAGTTCTCGGCATCACTTGTATATACGTTCTGTTAAGGATGTTTAAAGGCCAATCTGCTGAAGCGGACCAGCTGAAGTGGTACGGTGAATCCGGCAATGTATATAAAGGCGAAGGAGGTCGTTTATCATGAGCCTTGATTATGAAATAATCGGTATAACGGTTCTGTGGACATTTTTATACCTCTACGTCATTATTGCTTCGATTGACTTTGGAGCAGGATTCTTCAACTTCTACTCAAAACTTACAGGCGATGATAATATCATCAGTCCAATAATTGCCCGTTATTTGAGTCCGGTATGGGAGACGACAAATGTATTTTTTGTTTTCTTCTTTGTCGGCATTGTGGGATTTTATCCGGATACTGCTTATTATTTAGGCACGACACTCTTAATTCCTGGATCACTTGCTTTGATACTGATGTCGATACGCGGTTCATATTATGCATTTAACTCAAATAATAAAGAAAGCAAACTATCATGGTCGGCATTATATGGTATTACAGGACTATTAATTCCGGCATCACTTTCAGTCGCTCTCGTTATTTCAGAAGGCGGATATATTGAAGAAACTGCAACGGGCATCGACTTGAATTTCACAGACTTGATATTAAGCACCTATGGCTGGTCAGTCGTATTTCTGGCAATTATTTCAGTGCTCTATATATCGAGCGGTTTCTTGACATATTATGCATCAAAAGCTGAAGATAAAAGAGCCAGTGACTTAACCAGAACATGGTTTTTAATCTGGACATTGCCAACGCTCGTAATTACTCAGTTCACATTTTTAGGACTGAGATCACATAACTACGAACACTTTGTCAGTGCGCAGAATTACTGGTACTTATTCGGTTTAAGCCTGCTGGCCATGCTTGTTGCAGTATTCTTAATATGGAAACGCCGCAACTACGGTACAGCTTTTATTATGATTATGCTGCAGTACGGTTTTGCATTTTACGGTTACGGTATCAGTAAACTACCGTACATTCTTTACCCGTATATTAATATTAATGACTCTGTCGTCAATGAAAATATGGCATTTGCATTGACAGCAGTCTTTGTATTAGGTTTACTATTATTAATTCCATCATTAATCCTGCTTGCGAGATTGTTCTTGTTTGATAAGGACTATGTTAAAGGGAATAAAAAATCTTAGTAACATACAGAATAGGTTGAGACTATGAAAAAAGAAATCGCAGTAATTGGATTAGGCCGATTTGGCGGCAGCATCGTTATGGAGTTAAGTGAAATGGATGTAGATGTACTCGTTATCGATACGGATGAAGCCCGTGTCAACGAGTATCAGGACTATTATTCAGAAGGTGTCATAGGGGACTCTACTGATGAGGCTATGCTGAAAAGTCTGGGTATAAAAAATTATGACAATGTGATTGTAGCGATTGGTGACAATATACAATCGAGTATTTTAACGACATTAATTTTAAAAGACCTGGGTGTAAAAAAAGTAACGACCAAAGCTCAGAATTCTTATCACGGCAGAGTGCTTGAAAAAATCGGTGCCGATACAGTCGTCCACCCTGAAAGGGATATGGGACGTAGAATTGCACACAGATTAGTATCGTCATCAGTTGTAGAGTACTTGGAAGTATCAAATCATCACTCAATTATAGAATTCACGTCAAGTGCAAAATTTGAGAATAAACGGATTAATGATTTAAATATGCGCAAAAAATTTGGTATCAGTATTATTGCGATTAAACGGGATAACGATTTAATCGTGAGCCCTGATCCAAATATTAGTATATTATCCGGAGATATTTTAATTTTAATTGGCAGCGATGAACAGCTGAATCATTTTGAAAATTACATGGATAAGTTATAGTAATATTTTAAACATCGTCAGATTTTTCTGACGGTGTTTTTTTATTGATAAATTGACTAGTCTGGTCAATGGTGTTATATTGACTGAACTGGTCATTATTTAATAAAGGGTGTGTTTATTATATATACAAAATTTAAAAATTTAACAAAGCAAAAACAGCAGGTCATTATTAATTCAGCTATCGAGGAATTTGTCAGAAATGGTTTTGATGATGCATCAACGAATGAAATTGTATTAAATGCAAATATTTCTAAAGGATCATTGTTCAATTATTTTAGAAGCAAGAAAGACTTGTATTTGTATTTAATCAGCTGGAGTATTCAAATAATGGAAAGTTTTTATAAAAAAGTAGATTTAACAGAACATGATCTTTTCAAAAGAATTGAAAATGTTGGCCAAGAGAAATTAAAGGTCCAGCTTGATTTTCCTCTTGTATTTGACTTTTTAAAGTCGTGTATACAAGAAGATAATCCGGAAATCAAAAATGAAATAAATGAAAGTGTTAATGAAATATACAATAAAGGGCTGAAAAAGATATATAAAAACATCGATTATTCTAATTTTAAAGATAATATTGACGTTGACAAAGCGATAGAAATATTAAATTGGACGATGTTTGGATTTGGAGAGAAGTCGATTGCAGAAATTGACAGTTTTAAAAATAGTGAAGATTTTGGACAATATTATATTAAAGAGTGGAATAAGTATGCGGAGATATTAAAACAGACTTTTTATAAATAACACAGGAAATTAATTGGAGGCGATAATAATGTCAGAAATATTGAAAGTGGAAGGTATTAAAAAGACATTTGGAAAATTTGAAGCATTGAAAGATGTGTCGTTTACCGCGAATTCTGGAGAGGTTATTGGTTTTATAGGACCTAATGGTGCTGGTAAGTCAACTTTAATACGTATTTTATTGGGGATTATTAAAAGAGATAAAGGCAATGCTGAAATATTCGGTAAAGATGTTTGGTCGGATAGTATTGATATTCATAAGCGTATATCTTATGTTCCTGGTGATGTAAACTTATGGAGCGGTCTGACAGGCGGAGAAATTATTGATTTATTTATAAAACTTCACGGCGGCGGAAGCCAATCTAAAAAAGACGATTTAATTAAACGTTTTGAGTTTGACCCTAAAAAGAAAGCTAAATCATATTCCAAAGGGAACCGACAAAAAGTTGGATTGATTGCTGCTTTATCTGTTGATTCGGATTTTTATATTTTTGATGAACCCACATCAGGTCTTGATCCATTAATGGAAGTTGTATTTCAGGAAGAAATCAAAGCGCTTAAAGAAGCGGGTAAAGCTATTTTACTATCTTCACATATTCTTAGTGAAGTAGAGCGCCTCGCTGACAGGATAGTGATTATACGCCAGGGTCAAATTGTAGAATCAGGAACTCTTGATGAGCTGCGGCACTTAACTCGCTCTCATATTATATTGGAGACAGAAAATGATGCTTCTGAAATTGCTGACTTAGCTGGTGTATATAATTTCTATCAAACAAAGCACAGTGTGAAATTTGATGTGGACCATCATCATCTAAACAGTGTTTTACTGAAAGCAGGTCGAATTGGTGTAACAAAATTTGAATCATCACCGCCGGCACTAGAAGATTTATTTATGAAGCATTATATACATAAATAAAAGAAAGGAGATCTAAAAATGAAAGAAAAATTTTCAGGATGGCACTTATTGTTTGTGCAATATTTTAAGCGGGATTGGAAACAGATTATTATATGGGTGCTTGGTATTGGTCTCTTCTCTTCTGCTTTTGTTCCTGCATTTCAAGAGATTTCAAAAGGTCAGGGATTAACGGGAATGTTTGAAACCCTTAAAAATCCTGCAATGATATCAATGGTTGGTCAAACATCAGTAGATAACGCCGAAGATTATACACTTGGAGCGATGTATGCTCATGAGATGCTGTTGTTCTGCGGCTTACTCTCTATAATAGTTTCTATCCTTCACACTGTCAGTCATACTAGAAAGGAAGAAGATAAAGGACTTATTGAAATCGTTCGTTCATTTCAAGTTGGACGTCAGGCAAACGCATTGGCGACAATTTTAGAAGTTATTTTAATAAATATACTACTTGCCCTTTTAATCAGTGGAATAATGGTTAGTTATGGTGCAGAGTCAATGACTGTAGCGGGATCTATTTTGTTTGGAAGCTCTGTTGGTACCGCAGGTATTCTTGGCGGATCAATTGGGTTATTAATGAGTCAGCTTATGCCAAATTCTGCTTCAGCTACAGGCTCATCGCTCGGTTTCGTTGGTTTAATGTATATTATCAGAGCTGGAACTGACATAAATAATGAATCATTATCAATGTGGAATCCCGTCGGCTGGACATATTTAACGTATCCGTTTACTGATAATAATTGGCAGCCTATTATTTTTGCGCTGCTGTTTTCAATAATAATGATGATTACTTCTTTTATTCTTGAAGAACATCGTGATTTAGGTGCAGGTTATCTTCCTGAAAAAGAAGGCAGAGCAAGGGCGCGGAAATCATTGCTATCTGTAAAAGGTTTGTTTTTCAGATTGAATCGTGGTGTAATTCTTGCCTGGATGATAAGTTTTGCAGTAATGGGAGCAGCTTATGGATCTATATATGGCAGTATGGAAAGTTTTATTGAAAGTAACGACTTACTTCAAGGTATGTTTTCTGCATCAGGTTTTACAATAGAAGAATCCTTTACAGCAACTATAATGATGGTTCTAATAACTATGGTAGGGATTTTACCTATTGCTATTATTAATAAGTTGTTCAAAGAGGAAAGACGTTCTCATTTGAGTCAATTTTATGTAACGACAGTAACGAGGGCAAAGCTTTATTGGAGTAATATTTTCTTAGCTGTTTTAACTGGCATGCTGGGTATATTTATAGCTGCCGGCAGCCTTGGCCTTACCGCAGTTGCAGTAATGGAAGGGAAGTCTGATATGAAATTTTTTGAATTTTTGATTGCCGGTTTCAATTTTTTACCAGCAGTATTATTTTATACAGGGTTATCTGGATTAATACTGGGTGCAATTCCAAAGATGGGGAAATTTGTATATATTTATTTGATTATTTCTTTTCTGATAAATTATTTTGGAAATATTTTAGATATGCCTGACTGGATATTTAAAATAGCAATCCAGAGCTGGCTCCCTGAAATGCCAACGGAAGATTTTAATCCTTTGGTGTTTTTCACGATTATTGTCATCAGCTTTATATTAATAATTTTAGGTTTCTTCATATACAAACAAAGAGATTTTAAAGAAGGTTCTTAAAATTAAAAGTTATTAATAAAACCGCTGGAATTAAATTTCCAGCGGTTTTATTGTTACTATTATTTTGATTTTTCATCGTTGACTCTCATAATGATAGGAAGAATCATCGGACGGCGTTTTGTTTTGTTGTACAGGAAGCCGCTTAATTCTTCAATAATCAGCTGCTTAACATTGTACCATTCAACATTTTCTTTAGATTCGAGCAATGTTCTGACTTCGTCTCTGATTTTCTTCTCAGCACTGCGAATTAATCCATATGATTCTCTCATATAAACAAAGCCGCGTGAGATAATATCAGGTCCGCTTAATAGTTCACCCGTTTTAAAGTCAATTGTCAAGACGACAATCGCCAGTCCTTCTTCTGATAGAGATTTACGGTCTCTTAAGACGATGTTGCCGATATCTCCGATACCGTTGCCGTCAACGAATATCGTACCCGCTGTGACGCGGTGTGAGAAACGTGCACTGTCTCTAGTCAGGGCAAGTACATCACCGATTTCAAAGACGAAAATGTTATCTTCTTTTACACCAGTTGAAATTGCCAATTTCTTATGAAGATCGAGCATTCTGTACTCACCGTGAATCGGCATGAAGTACTTAGGCTGCATCAGGCGAAGCATCAGTTTTTGTTCTTCCTGAGAACCGTGACCTGACGTATGGATATTAGACAGTTTACCATGAATGACATCTGCCCCAGCTTTGTACAGCGCATTTATAATTCTGTTTACACTGAGTGTATTTCCAGGGATTGGTGAAGAACTGAACACTACAGTGTCATCAGTGATAATACTGATCTGTCTATGAGTACCGTTGGCAATACGTGAAAGAGCAGCCATCGGTTCACCTTGAGATCCGGTACATAAAATCATAACTTTATGCTTTTCTATTTTATTAATCATTTTAGGCTCGATAAATGTCTCAGGCGGAGCTGTGATATAACCGAGTTCCTGACCGATTTTAATATTGTTCTCCATACTGCGTCCAAAGACACAGATCTTACGGTCGAATTTTACAGCAGCTTCTATTGCCTGCTGCACACGGTAAATATTAGACGCAAAAGTGGCGAAAATAATACGGCCTGTACATTTGCGGAATATATCTTCAACATTTTGACCGACTTCTTTTTCACTAATTGTAAAATTAGGGACAGTGGCATTTGTAGAGTCGGATAAAAGCGCTAGGACACCTTCTTCACCCAGTTTTGCCATTTTAGCAATGTTGGCTGGTTCCCCAACAGGTGTGAAGTCAAATTTGAAATCACCTGTGTGAACAATATTGCCTTCAGGTGTACGGACGATAACCCCGTATGCTTCTGGAATAGAGTGAGTCGTCAAGTAAAACTCGATATCCATGTGCTTGAATTTTAAAACACTGTCTTCATCGATTGGAATTAACTTTGTCTGGCTGAGCAGATGATGTTCTTCCAGTTTATTGCGAATTAAACCTAAAGCAAGCGGGCCGGAATATATTGGTACGGAGATTTGTCTTAATAAGAAAGGAATCCCTCCGATATGATCCTCGTGTCCGTGCGTAATAATCAGTGCACTGATTTTGTCTTCGTTTTCTTTTAAGTATGTGTAGTCAGGAATTACATAATCAACGCCAAGTTCGGCATCTGTCGGAAACTTGACCCCTGCATCGATAATAATAATCTCATCTTTATACTCGATACAGTAAGTGTTTTTCCCGATTTCTCCCAGTCCCCCAAGAGCGAATACACCTACTTCATTTGATTCGAGCGTCATTACGCGATAGTCTCAACTTTAAAGTCTTCGTTAGTACGTTGTTCATATTCCAGATGCGCGGGACTAAGTGCCTGGATAAATTCGATGTTTGTCTTGTTGCTCTTTAAATATTTTCTTACTTCTTCTTCTGTTTCTGCTTCTACATAACAAATCTGCGTATCTTCTCTAATGATACGTGTGTCCATGTCTTGTTGGAAAAACACTTTAAATACTGCCATAATTTATGACTCCTTTATTAATTAATTATCTTTTTAAATATAAATATATATAAATGCAAAAAATAAAAATATGTGCCTAAAAAATTTTAAGCACATTATTCGAAGGCCTATTTGCCCTTCATATATTCATTGCGCAATAAACCATTTCTGCCGAGGATGCTTTTCAACTTTTTCTTAAGTTTCTCACGTAACCTTCTTAGCATACTATCACGCCCTTATATACTTATTCTCATTTTACAATATAGACTCAGTACTTGCAAAGACTTTATAATAGGAAGAGGGAGGGGAAACTTTGAATACAGAACAGATAATGTCGAGAATCCAAAATGAAAAGCTGCGTACAGACAAAATGTTTAAGGGAATCGAGTTCAATATTAGAGATGAGCGGATCATCATGAATTATTTATATGATGATTACGGAAGTAATGAAGATACGAATACCGATATGTATATGCCCCACGGAGAAGATCCTGTATTTATTAACGAAGAAGAGATGAAGACACTGACTGCTGAGTTGAATAAGGAAAATATTTATTTTAATGTCAGAAAAGATGAATTTATTTAATCAAAAGACGGTAGCTGATTGCAATCAGCTACCGTCTTTTTTACTCCGCCTTATTCCAGCGGCTGAGCATTATCTGTTGGATCAAACGGCGCATTTTTATCGATGTGATCGTAAAACATTACTCCGTCTAAATGATCAAGTTCGTGCTGGAGAACGACAGCTAAAAAGCCCTTAGCTTTAATTTCAATCTGTTCACCGTTAATGTTTTGTGCACTGATGCGGATCCGTTTTTTACGCTGAACAATGCCTTCGTATTCTTCGTCAACACTCAGGCAGCCTTCGCCGTTAGGTAAAAACGTTTCATTAACAGAATGGCTTTTTACTTTAGGATTAATCAGCATGTAGTCATATTCCGGTTTGCCGTCTTCATCAGCAACATAGATCGCAATCATGCGTTTGTCGAGACCGATTTGCGGTGCGGCAAGGCCGACACCCGGTCTGAGAGAATATTTTTCACTCAGATCAGGATCTTGTGAATTAATCAGATATTCTCTCATGCTCTTTAATTCTTCTATTGTTTGTGCATCAATCGATGTCACTTCATCTACTTTTTTACGCAGCATAGGGTGACCGTCGCGCACAATATCTTTCATAGTAAGCACGATAAAACCTCCTTTGTTTCAAACACTTGGTTTATTATACAATACATTTAAGTTAAAATGGTATTGTAAATACTGACTAAACCTAAATACTACGGAGGTACATTTCTAGTGAAGAAATTTTTATTATTTATCGCAGGTTCAGCACTGTTTTTAAGCGGCTGCAGCAATGCTGAATCAGAACTGAATGATTTTTATGATGAATTTGCTGCGAGTTTATCAGAAGAAGAAGGACTTGGTGAATTAAACGAACAGTACAATACGCTGGAAGGGGAAAAGGCTGCGCTGCAGGAAGAGCTGAATGAGGCATCTATTGAAGATATAAACAACATAAGCAGTGAGCTGACAGAGAATACTGAACAGCGCCTCGAACTTTTGCAGGAAGAAAGCACATTGATTGAATCATCGAACGAAGTATTTGACAGTGCCAGAGATGCTGCAGAAAATATTTCGAATGAGGAATATAAGAAACAGGCTGACTCGCTGATTACATCCATGGACGCACGCTACGATGCGCACGGTTCTATGACTGATACATATACAGAAGCATTGAATGCGGAGCAGGCGCTGTTTGAATATTTAGGTGAAGAAGATATAACACAGGATACTGTAGACGAACATTTAAATACAATTGCAGAATATAATGAACCGATTAGTGAAGCAACAGAACGTTTTGCATCAGAAACTGAGAAGATTAACCAGTTAAAAGGCGAAATAGAACAAATATTTGAAAATAACTAATAATCGTAAGTGTTACTATAACAGATTTAACTGTATCATTATTGAAAACGTTGCCAGACATGAACTGTATCAATCTGTTATACCTGTATTTGATTTACTGTTAGAACAGTAGTGTGATAAGATGAAGATAATGAAAACAAATTAGAAGGGATTGTGAACACACATGGCAGCAAATGAAAAATTGAATCCAGTTGATGTTCTTTCAGAGATAGAAGCAAAATTTGAAATGTTTCAGATCTTGAATGAAAAAGGCGAAATCGTCAACGAAGACATGGATCCAAAATTATCGGATGAAGAACTCGTAGAATTAATGACGAGAATGGTATGGACAAGAGTACTTGATGAACGCTCAACAGCGTTAAACCGTCAAGGCCGTCTTGGTTTCTATGCTCCAACTGCAGGACAGGAAGCATCGCAAATTGCAAGTCACTATGCATTATCTAAAGGGGATTATGTTCTGCCCGGTTACCGTGACGTTCCTCAGTTAATCTGGCATGGTCTGCCATTAACTCAGGCATTCTTATTCTCTCGCGGCCACTATAAAGGCAATCAGTTCCCAGAAGGGGTAAATGCGCTCAGCCCGCAAATTATTATCGGTGCGCAGTATGTACAAACTGCAGGTGCTGCACTCGGTATTAAAAAACGCGGTAAAGACAATGTAGCAATCACATATACTGGTGACGGCGGTACTTCACAAGGGGATTTCTATGAAGGTATTAACTTTGCAGGTGCCTTTAACGCTCCAGCAATTTTCGTTATCCAAAACAATAACTACGCGATTTCAACACCAAGAGAATTACAAAGTAAAGCTAAAACTTTAGCTCAAAAAGCTGTAGCAGCAGGTATTCCTGGAATTTTAGTTGACGGTATGGACCCGCTTGCAGTTTATAAAGTAACTAAAGACGCACGTGACCGTGCAGTGGCGGGAGAAGGCCCAACACTTATCGAGGCGCTGTGCTACCGTTTTGGTCCGCACACTATGGCCGGTGACGATCCAACAAGATACAGAACTTCAGACGAAGACAGCGATTGGGAGAAAAAAGATCCTATCGTACGTTTCCGTACGTATTTAGAAGGCAAAAAATTATGGTCTAAAGATAAAGAAGATGAGATTATCGAACAGGCTAAAGCAGATGTAAAAGCGGCAATTAAAGAAGCTGATGCAACTGATAAACAAACTGTTACTGAGCTGATGGATCTCATGTATGATGTAAAACCATCTAACTTAGAAGAACAGTACGAGTACTACAAAGGAAAGGAGTCTAAATAATTATGGCACAAATGACAATGATACAAGCAATTACTAATGCAATGGCTACAGAACTGAAAAATGACGAAAATGTCCTCTTATTTGGTGAGGATATTGGTGTTAACGGCGGGGTATTCCGTGCGACAGAAGGCTTGCAGGAAGAATTTGGCGTCGACCGTGTATTCGATACACCGCTTGCAGAGAGCGGTATAGTGTCATTAGGTTTAGGCTTAACTTTAGAAAACTACCGTCCGATTGTTGAAATCCAATTCTTTGGTTTCTTATTTGAAGCTATGGACGGAATTGCCGGTCAAATCGCTCGTCACAGAGTGCGTTCTGGTGCCAGCAAATCGACTCCAATTGTTATTCGTGCGCCATTCGGCGGCGGCGTTAATACACCTGAACTTCACGCAGACTCATTAGAAGGGCTGATGGCCCAGACTCCTGGACTGCGCGTTGTTATTCCGTCTAACCCGACAGATGCTAAAGGATTATTAATCTCAGCAATCCGCTCTAACGATCCGGTTATTTTCTTAGAACACATGAAATTATACCGCTCATTCCGTGAAGACGTTCCTGAAGAGGAATATGAAGTTGAAATCGGCAAAGCAAGTGTTAAACAGGAAGGTTCAGACGTAACACTGATTGCATATGGTGCAATGGTGCAGGAATCAATGAAAGCAGCTGAAGAACTTGCTAAAGAAAACATCAGCGCTGAAGTAATCGATCTCCGCACAGTATCTCCTGTAGATTATGAGACTTTAATCGAATCAGTTAAGAAAACTAACAGAGCAGTAGTTATTCAGGAAGCGCAGCGCCAGGCAGGGGTTGCAGCGAATGTAGTATCTGAACTGTCAGAACGTGCGATACTACACCTCGAAGCGCCAATCAAACGCGTGACTGCACCTGATACTGTATATCCGTTCACACAGGCTGAAAGTGTATGGCTGCCAAACAAAGATGATATTATTGAACGTGCAAAAGAAGTGTTAGATTTCTAAAGTCTATAAATAGGAGGAATAATTATGGCATTTGAATTTAAGCTCCCGGACATCGGTGAAGGAATTCACGAAGGGGAAATTGCTAAATGGCTAGTAGCCGAAGGCGATAAAATTAGCGAAGATGATGTATTAGTCGAAATTCAAAACGATAAAGCAGTCGTAGAAATTCCATCACCTGTAGATGGTACGATTTCTAAGATTCATGTCGAAGAAGGCGAAGTCACGACGGTCGGCACGACTATTGTAACAATAGACGACGGCAGTGAAGACACAGCCTCAGAAGAAGCGGCTGAACCAACTGAAAAAACAGATTCAAAACAGGAAGACGATGCAGCAAAACCAGCGGATGAAAAAGAAGCTTCTGAAGAATCTCCAAATAAAGAAGCGCAAAAAGAAGCATCAGCTGACAGTGATAAAATTGTTATAGCAATGCCTTCTGTCCGTAAATTTGCACGTGAAAATGATGTGAATATTAAAGAAGTAACCGGAACGGGGAAAAATGGACGCATCCTTAAAGAAGATATTGAAAACTTCGGAAGTGATTCACAAGTGTCTGCAGAGACGGCAAGCGAAGCAGCTTCAACTGAAGAACAGTCAGAACAAGCGCCTGCAGCTCGTAAACAAGCAGCCGGCGATCTTGAAACGCGCGAGAAAATGAGCGGAATGAGAAAAGCAATTGCTAAAGCAATGGTAAATTCTAAACACACTTCTCCGCACGTATCTCACATTGATGAAGTAGAAGTCGATGCATTGTGGGCACACCGCAAGAAATTTAAAGAAATTGCAGCAGAGCAGGGTGTCAAACTGACATTCCTTCCTTATGTTGTTAAAGCTCTTGTGTCAGCATTGAAAAAATATCCGGAATTAAATACTTCAATTGATAACGAAACATTTGAAGTCATTCAGAAACATTATTATAATGTAGGTATTGCAGCAGACACAGAAAAAGGCTTAGTTGTGCCTGTTGTTAAAGATGCTGATAAACTGTCTATGTTTGAAATTTCGGATGAAATTAACGACTTAGCGGGTAAAGCGCGAGATGGCAAACTCTCATCTGATGAAATGAAAGGCGGATCTGTAACAATTTCCAACCTTGGTTCTGCAGGCGGTAAATGGTTTACACCAGTTATAAACCAGCCTGAAGTTGCTATTTTAGGAATTGGACGTATTGAAGAACAGCCTGTTGTCAGAGATGGCGAAATTGTAGCAGCTCGTGTACTGGCACTGTCACTAAGCTATGATCATAGACAAATTGACGGCGCAACAGCTCAAAATGCATTGAATCACATTAAGCGTTTGCTTAATAATCCTGATTTATTATTAATGGAGGGGTAGTTTAAATGGTAGTTGGAGATTTTCCTATTGAAACAGATACAATTGTAATTGGTGCAGGACCCGGCGGTTATGTCGCTGCAATCCGTGCAGCGCAGCTTGGTCAAAGTGTAACAATAGTTGAAAAAGAAAATGTCGGCGGTGTCTGCTTAAACGTCGGGTGTATCCCGTCTAAAGCGATGATTTCATCAGCACACCGTTACCAGGAAGCTCAAAATTCTGAAGACATGGGTGTTATTACAGAAGGAGTTAAATTAGACTTCTCTAAAGTTCAGGAATTTAAAGACAGCGTAGTAAACAAACTTGTCGGCGGCGTAGACATGCTGTTAAAAGGCAACAAAGTTAACGTTGTTAAAGGCGAAGCGTATTTCGTAGACGACAGCAAACTTAAAGTAATGGATGATAAGCAGTCACAAACTTATGAGTATAAAAATGCAATCATCGCTACAGGTTCACGTCCAATCGAAATTCCAGGCTTTAAATTCGGCGGCCGCATTTTAGATTCAACTGGTGCACTTTCACTTGAAGAAGCGCCTGAAAAACTTGTTGTTATCGGCGGAGGCTACATCGGTACTGAGCTTGGTTCTGCATACGCAAACTTTGGTACTGAAGTGACTATTTTAGAAGGTACAGACGACATTTTAGGCGGATTTGAAAAACAAATGACTCAGCTTGTTAAGAAAAATCTTAAAGCTAAAAATGCGACTGTAGTTACTAAAGCAATGGCTAAATCTGCTGAAGAAACAGAAAATGGTGTTAAAGTCACATACGAAGCTAAAGGCGAAACACAGGAAATCGAAGCGGACTATGTACTCGTTACAGTTGGCCGTAAACCAAATACTGATGAGCTTGGATTAGAAGAGCTGGGCATCAAGATGACTGACCGCGGACTGATCGACGTAGATAAACAGTCCCGTTCAAGTATTTCTAATATCTATGCTATCGGTGATATCGTAGACGGACTGCCTCTAGCTCACAAAGCAAGCTATGAAGGTAAAGTAGCAGCAGAAGCAATTGCCGGTGAAAAATCTGAAGTAGATTACATCGCTATGCCTGCAGTATGCTTTACTGAACCTGAACTTGCGACAGTTGGCTACAACGAAAAACAAGCTAAAGATAAAGGCATTGAAGTTTCAACTGGTAAATTCCCGTTCCAGGCAAACGGCCGTGCATTAGGACTTAACAAAACAGATGGTTTTGTAAAAGTTGTGGCGCGTAAAGAAGACGGTCTTGTAATCGGTGCTCAAGTAGCAGGTAACGGTGCTTCAGACATTATTTCTGAACTCGGACTTGCAGTTGAAACGGGCATGACTCTTGAAGATATCGCGTTAACAATTCACGCACATCCCACATTAGGTGAAATTCCGATGGAAGCAGCAGAAGTTGCTTTAGGACGTCCGATTCACTCAATGTAATTTTATAAACTTTAAAGGCCAGGGTGTACTGCTCTGGTCTTTATTTTATGTGGAGGTATATATTATGAATGAAGAATACTCTTATCCGCTGGATTCTGACTGGACTACGGAAGAAATTTTGCATGTCATGTCTTTTTATCAGGCAGTTGAGATCGGTTATGAAGAAGGGGTGCTGGCTGGGAAATTTGAAGAAGCATACAATGATTTCAAAGAAATTGTCCCGTCAAAATCCGAAGAAAAGAAAATGTTTAAAGAATATGAAAAAGCCAGCGGCTATGTACCGTATTTGTTGATTAAACAGCTTAAAACTGCAGAAGCTGCAGATATTATTAAACCGTAATTGCCTAAATTGATTAAACTTATGCAACTATGGGTATTAATTTATAAAGACAATTTAGGAGGCTTATTATGGCAAAAGAATACACACAGACTGTTAAACCTGTCAGCCGCATTGCCGAAAAAATATTCGGTTGGTTTGGCTGGATTATCTTATTATTAATTACAGCAGGTATTTTGTTTTTCTCATTAGTTACTATGAATGATTCAGCGATGATTGATGACCTGACTGCACAGATGGAAGCAGAAATGGCAGGTATGAATCTGCAAGGTGCGGATCCGCAGGCAGTGATTGACTTGACTATTTCTATGCTGGGCAATACATGGATGGTTGCACTGTACTTGGTATTGCCGCTTATCGTAGCAATTCTGGGTCTATTGAATATGAAACGCAGAATTCTCTCTGGTATACTGCTGCTGATTGCAGCAATACTTGCAGCACCATTAGGTGTAACATTGATTTCATCACTGTTTTTTGTAATTGCAGCAATTCTGCTGTTTGCTCGTAAAGATCTCGTAATTAAAAATGAAAGTCCGCGTGACGATAACACTTATGACGAGAGAAATCATGCAAATGACTTAAATAATAACAGAGACGCTTATACAAACAGTAAAGACCGCAATCAGAGAAACAATGCAGTCAGCGACAGCGGCCAGCACCGCCAAATGACTGACAGAGAAGACGATGTTAAAATACGTCAGAGTAACGATAGTGAATATGGTTATAATGATGCGGATTCAGTTCGCAATGATGATATTGAAAGCACGCGCCAGTTTAACCGTATCGATGACACTGACGATGTAAAAATCGTAGATAATACTGCGGATACTAGAAATAATGATTATAAACGCAGTAGTGAAACTGAATTTGATAATGTGAATGATTCTGTGATGGAAGATCCTTCTCAAACAAGACGAGATAATGTCGACCGCAGAAACAGAAGTTAATATTTTTACAAAAAGCTGGAGGCTACCCCTTCAGCTTTTTTATTTTATGGAAATTTACACAAAAAAATTAAAGAATTTGTAAACGATAACAAAGCGATAGAATCAAGTGAATGACATATTATATTCATACATAGTTATCTGAATTTATTAAATAATCAAATATTCATGTTCTATATTTTTTGAAAATCTGATATGATACCTCTTATAACTTAATTAATAAAGAGAATATGGAGGTTGTACATGTGAATGCATTAATAAGATTGAGTACGTTTTTAGGTAATACGTTTGGTATTTGGGTCATAATATTTGCTGTCTTGTCATTTGCAGTACCTGGCGGATTTACATGGCTTGCTCCATACATAAGTCTAATGCTTGGAATAATTATGTTCGGCATGGGGCTGACATTAAAATTAAAAGACTTTAAACAAGTCATTACTGCTCCTAAAGAAGTGATAACTTTAGTGGTTGCACAATATACGATTATGCCGCTCATTGCGTTAGGACTAGTATACTTGTTCCAACTGCCGGCAGAAATTGCTATTGGTGTTATTCTGGTCGGTTGTTCACCCGGCGGAACTTCAAGTAATGTCATGACTTTTCTGGCAAAAGGAAACATGGCTTTATCTGTAACAGCTACGGCTGTATCAACTATATTAGCACCAGTAATTACTCCGGCCTTAACTCTGCTGCTGGCTAGCGCCTGGCTGCCTGTTTCGTTTTCATCTATGTTTATATCAATAATACAAATAGTCCTGATTCCGATTGCATTAGGTGTGGCAGTACAATACCTGCTCGGTACTCATGTTGATAAAGCAGTGGATGTACTGCCGCTTATTTCAGTTGTTGGTATTATAGGTGTAGTGACAGCTGTTGTTTCAACAAATGTTGAAAATATTGCGTCGACAGGACTGTTAATCTTTGCTGTCGTTATACTTCATAATTTACTCGGCTATTTGGTCGGATTTTTACTGGGGAGACTGTTCAGATTTGATCTTAAAGATTCAAAAACATTATCGATTGAAGTCGGTATGCAGAACTCAGGTCTGGCGGCTACTCTTGCTGCGACTCATTTCTCACCAATCGCAGCAGTGCCGGGTGCAGTTTTCAGTGTGTGGCACAATATATCCGGATCGATTATTGCAAACTGGCTGAGCAAGCTTGGTAAAGATGAACATGTCGAAGAAACAAATTCAAAAGAGTCCAAAGTTAATACCAGTGAAACTTAAAAAGAGAATTAATAAATAATCAAAAGGCGGGATTTATTATGACAGAAAAAAAAGATATAAGAATTCGTTCTCATGTATATGATGATATCGGCTTAAAAGCACCTAACAGAGCAATGCTCCGTGCAGTAGGCTTTAACGATGAAAACTTTAAAAAACCTCAAGTCGGTGTTGTCAGCAACTGGGCAGAAACAACACCATGTAACGTGCATTTAAATGATTTGGCGCAATTTGCCAAAGAAGGTGTATCAGAAGCAGGCGGTGTTCCGGTACAGTTTAATACGATTACGGTAGCGGACGGTATTGCTATGGGAACTCCTGGTATGCGCTTCTCGCTGCCGTCACGCGATATTATTGCGGATTCTATTGAAACGATGGTTGCAGGTCAGAATTTTGATTCTTTCGTTGCGATTGGCGGCTGTGATAAAAATATGCCCGGATGTGCAATTGCGATTGCCAATACGAATGTTCCAGCTGTATTTGTTTACGGCGGTACGATAGCTCCGGGACGCCATGAAGGTAAAGATATTGACCTGGTATCTGTTTTTGAAGGTGTCGGCAAATGGAACAACGGAGATATTTCAGATAATGAACTGAAAAAAGTAGAATGTGCTGCCTGTCCCGGCCCTGGTGCCTGCGGTGGAATGTACACAGCGAATACAATGGCAGCAGCTATTGAAGCAATGGGACTAAGCTTGCCTGGTTCTGCTTCTAATCCTGCAGTAACTAAAGAAAAAGAACAGGATGTATATGAAGCGGGGAAAGCAGTACTCAATCTTTTAGAAAAAGAAATTTATCCGAGGGACATTTTAACACGTGAAGCATTTGAGAATGCAATTACTGTAGTATTAGCTCTTGGTGGATCAACGAATGCGATCTTGCATCTCCTTGCGATTGCGCATGCTGCAGAAGTTGAATTATCGATTGAAGATTTCAATGAATTCCAGGAAAAAGTGCCTCATTTGGCCGATTTAAAACCATCTGGTAAATATGTGTTCCAGGATCTGTTTAATGTTGGCGGTGTTCAGGGTGTAATGAAATATCTTCATGAAAAAGGATATATCCACGGCGATTGTCTGACGGTAACTGGTAAAACGATTGCTGAGAACTTGGCAGAAGTCGACCATTTATCACCGGGGCAGGATGTAATTATGCCGCTTGAAAATCCAAAACGTGCAGACGGCCCATTAATCGTCTTAAAAGGAAACCTTGCACCCGAAGGTGCGGTTGCTAAAGTTTCAGGTGTTAAAGTCAGACGCCATGTCGGTGAGGCAAAAGTATTTGATAACGAGCAGGAAGCGATTGAAGCGGTTATGGCTAATGACATCGTTAAAGGCGACGTGGTCATTGTCCGTTATGTTGGTCCAAAAGGGGGACCGGGAATGCCGGAAATGCTTTCCTTATCAAGCCTTATCGTAGGTAAAGGCCTTGGAGAAGATGTTGCACTCTTAACCGATGGACGATTCAGCGGGGGGACGCACGGACTGGTCGTCGGTCATATTGCCCCGGAAGCTCAGGACGCGGGCAACGTGGCATTAATTAAAACAGGTGATATTGTAACGATTGATCAGGATAAGAAAGAATTGTCGTTTAATGTCTCTGACGCAGACCTGGAAAAAAGACGCAAAAAACTTGTATTGCCTCCACTTCATACCAAAGGTGTGCTAGGTAAATACGCACATATGGTATCATCGTCATCTAAAGGTGCGATTACTGATTTCTTTAACAGAGATGACTTGCCGAATAAAAAATAACAGATGCTCCGTAAATTGGATTCTGATTAAGGATCCTGTTTACGGATTTTTTTATTTATCGGCGTGAAGAGATTATTATAAAAGTGTAAAAAGTTAATAAAAAACATTGATTATATAAGAAGCGTATATATCAGCGTTGTAAACGATTACATTATCTGAAATGTTAGATAATTTAAAATAATTCGATTTTTATGGTTGCTTTTGTTGAAATAGCGGGGTATTATACATTCATTAAGAAAATTAAATAATCTAACAATTCAAATATTGGAACTTAAAGCGTTGAAGGGAACGTCGACGCCGCAAAATATTTTTCAGAGACTGAGTGCTTGGTGCGAACTCAGAATATAGCGGCTTAGAATCTCATCCCTGAGTGCCCGGCTGAATCAAGTAGGCAGGGACGGGTTAAAACTCGTTATTCATTTTTAACTGGCAATGCCAGTTGCAGAGGTATGTATCTGAAGATGCATACGAATTTGGGTGGTACCGTGAAAGGCTCTTTTCTCCCCAAGGTCATTACTATATGATCTTTAGGGAAAAAGAGCTTTTTTTTATTTCAGTTTATGCTGGTAAGGAGGAAAAAGTATGAAGGTTGAAGTTGAACACTCAGAAGAAACTGCTGAGAATATAAAAACAGGTGCTGACTTATTAGTTGAAGCTTTGGCAGAACAGGACGTTGATACTGTATTTGGTTACCCGGGCGGTGCAGTACTGCCGATTTACGACGCGCTGTACAGACATGAGAGTTCATTCAAACACATTCTCTGCAGACATGAACAAGGTCTGATACATGCAGCTGAAGGCTATGCAAGAGTGAGCAGTAAACCCGGTGTAGTAATCGCGACAAGCGGACCGGGTGCGACTAATCTGATTACCGGTATCACTGACGCTATGATGGATTCACTGCCGATTGTCGCTTTTACAGGGCAGGTTTCTTCGAAAGTCATCGGTACAGACGCATTTCAGGAAGCAGATGTTATTGGTTTAACTACACCGGTAACAAAACATAATTATCAAGTGACGGATGTAAAGGATTTAAAACGCATCGTCAAAGAAGCCTTTCATATTGCTTCTACAGGCAGACCGGGACCGGTTGTTGTAGATATTCCAAAAAATATTTCAGAAGCAGCAGCAGAAACGGCTGAAAATGATGAGATTCGTCTTCCAGGCTATCAGCCAACAACAAAACCGAACCCGCTGCAAATCAATAGATTACTTGAAGCACTTGAAAAATCAGAACGTCCGGTAGTCTTAACCGGTGCCGGAATCCAATTTGCTAATGCATCAGAGGAACTTCGTACATTTGTTGGCCGTTACAATCTCCCGGTAGTTTCAACTTTACTGGGACTTGGAGCCTTCAATGCGGATGATAAAAATTTCCTTGGAATGGCAGGAATGCACGGGACTTATGCAGCGAATATGGCAGTACACGATGCAGATTTACTAATAAACTTCGGAGCGAGATTTGATGATAGATTAACTGGAAAGATAAGTGATTTTGCGCCTCATGCAAAAATTGCACATATTGATATCGATCCTGCTGAGATTGGAAAAAACATTCCAACTCAAATTCCGGTCGTAGCTGATGTAAAAGAAGCACTGGAGCTAATTAACCAGGGACATTGCGATATGAAAGCTATTGACAGCTGGATTCATAAAACCCAGCAGGATAAAGAAGAAAATCCATTATGGTATGACAGAACGAAAGAATTGATTTCTCCGCAATGGTTTATCGAACAGGTATACAAAGTAACTGAAGGAAATGCAATTGTAACGACAGATGTCGGCCAGCATCAGATGTGGAGTGCACAATTTTATAAATTTAATCAGCCAAATCACTTTGTCACTTCAGGCGGCCTTGGCACAATGGGCTTTGGACTGCCGGCGGCAATCGGAGCACAGCTGGCCTTTCCGAATAAAAATGTCGTTGCTATCGTCGGAGACGGCGGCTTCCAAATGACAATGCAGGAGCTTGCAACATTAAAACAGTACAACCTGCCGGTAAAAGTCATCGTTGTAAATAATGAAGCACTCGGTATGGTCAGACAGTGGCAGGAAAAATTTTACGATGAACGCTATTCAGAATCACTGATGCAGACAAATCCAGACTTTGTGAAGCTCGGCGAAAGTTTCGGTATAAAATCAGTCAGATATACTTCAGAAGATGAAATTGACGATGAACTAAAAGATATTCTGACATCTGATGAGCCGGTTTTAATCGATGCAAGGGTTGAAAAACTAGATCTAGTATATCCTATGGTCCCAGCAGGCAAAGGGAATCATGAAATGATAGGAGTGAGACCATGCAGCGAGTAATCACATTGACAGTACAAAATTCAAGCGGTGTTTTAAACCGTATTACAGGGATGCTTGCCAAAAGAGGATTTAATATCGAAAGTATCACTGTCGGAGCAGCAGAAACTGAAGGAATATCAAAAATGACAATTGTTGTCGATATTGCTAAAGATAAAAACTCTGAGCAGCTGACTAAGCAGCTCCACAAACAAATCGATATTTTAAAAGTGGATGATATTACCGAATCAAAAATTGTTTCAAGAGAGCTTGCACTGATTAAAGTGGGTGCGAATAATACAACCAGAGGCGAAGTACAAAGCATTATCGAACCTTTTAGAGCGAGGGTGCTCGATGTCTCAAGAACTTCTCTGATTATCGAAGTGACAGGGAAGCCTGATAAGGTCGATGCTTTGATCGAACTGCTGTCACCGTTTGGTATAAAAGATTTGTCGAGAACAGGTGTCACTGCATTCCGACGCGGACAGCAAAAAAACGTTCAGGATTTAAAAACACTCAGTGTTTAACAACATAAAACATATATAAGGGAGAAATTTAATTATGGCAAAAGTTTATTATGATAAAGATATCAGCACAGAGAGCTTACAAGGAAAAACAGTCGCAGTAATCGGTTATGGTTCACAGGGGCATGCACACGCACAAAACTTAAGAGACAGCGGGCATAAGGTCGTTGTCGGCCTCAGAAAAGGGAAATCTTTTGATAAAGCAAAAGAGGACGGCTTTGATGTAAGAACAGTCGGTGAGGCGGTAAAAGATGCAGATGTAACGATGGTGCTGCTGCCGGATGAAGGACAGCAAAAAGTATATGAGGCAGAAATCAAAGATAATCTGAAAGAAAATAGTGCACTGGCATTTGCACATGGTTTTAACGTTCATTACAACCAAATTGTGCCGCCGGATAATATCGATGTATTTTTAGTTGCACCTAAAGGACCGGGTCACTTAGTGAGACGTACTTATCAGGAAGAAGCAGGTGTACCTGCATTATACGGAGTATTCCAGGATGTTACCGGCAAAGCTGCAGATGTTGCAAAAGCATATGCACAAGGCATTGGTGCTGCCCGGGCAGGCGTTTTAGAAACAACGTTCCAGGAAGAAACAGAGACAGATCTTTTCGGCGAGCAGGCAGTACTTTGCGGCGGATTAACGTCACTTGTTAAATCAGGATTTGAAACTTTAACAGAAGCAGGATATCAGCCTGAAGTTGCCTACTTCGAATGTCTCCATGAATTAAAACTGATCGTCGACTTAATGTATGAAGGCGGACTTGAAAATATGCGCTATTCAATTTCAGATACAGCACAATGGGGAGACTTCGTCAGCGGGCCCCGCGTAATTAATGAAGAAACTAAAGAACGTATGGGAGACGTTTTAAAAGAAATTCAAAATGGACAGTTTGCAAAAGGCTGGATTTTAGAAAATCAGGCTGGACGTCCTCAGTTTAACGCCATTAATAATAGTGAATATAAACACCCGATTACAGCAGTTGGACAAGAACTTAGAGATCTGATGCCATTTGTTAAAAACCCAATCAGATAATTAAAAAACTTAAGAAGAGGACGGATATTATGACTGATATAACTGATATTAAAATTTTTGATACAACACTGAGAGATGGTGAGCAATCACCTGGTGTCAATTTAAATAAAGAAGAGAAACTGGAGATTGCCAAGCAGCTCGAAAGACTCGGTGTAGATGTTATAGAAGCGGGATTTCCAGCCTCTTCAGAAGGTGATTTTCGATCTGTAAAACTTATAGCAGATACGATTACACAGTCGACGGTCACTGCACTGGCGAGAACGAAAAAACATGATATTGACCGTGCTTACGAAGCGCTAAAAAACACACCCAATCCCAGAATTCATATATTTTTAGCAACGAGCCCGATTCACCGAGAATTTAAACTTAAGATGGATAAGCAGCAGGTCATCGACACATCAGTAGACATGGTGAAGTATTCAAAAACACTTTTCAAAGAAGTTGAATGGTCAGCCGAAGATGCATCACGCACAGAACTGCCATTTCTAAAAGAGATTATTGAAGCTGTCATAGAAGCAGGTGCGACAATTATTAACTTGCCGGATACAGTAGGCTATACGACTCCAAAAGAATACGGAGACATGTTCAAATATATCTCTGATAATGTTTCTAATATAGATCAGGCCATCCTGTCAACGCACTGTCATAATGATCTCGGCATGGCAGTCGCAAACTCAATTGCAGGGATTGAAAACGGTGCAACTCAAATTGAATGTTCTATTAATGGCATCGGCGAACGCGCCGGGAATGCAGCACTTGAAGAAATCGCTGTAGCATTGCATATTCGTGGTGATTTTTATCCCTATAAAACGAGTTTAAATTTGCAGGAAATTAAACGGTCCAGCGATATTGTTGCTAAACTGACAGGCATGCCTGTTCAGCCTAACAAAGCAATTATCGGCAGAAATGCTTATGCACATGAAGCGGGTATTCATCAGGACGGCATGCTGAAAAATGCAAAAACATATGAAATTATTTCTCCAGCACTGGTTGGGGTGTCAGCGGATTCTGCAAACACACTCTTCCTCGGTAAACATTCCGGCCGTCACGCATTCAAAGATAAAGTAAAATCTTTTAAAGTTGAATTAAACGATGAAGAACTTAAAGAAGCTTTTAACAGTTTTAAAACCTTAACCGATCATAAAAAAGAAGTTACAGATGACGATATTTATTCTATCATTATGGAAATTAAAACAGATGCTTCAAATATTTCCCGCTATGTTCTGGAAAATTTTGAAGTGAATTATGAACAGGACGGTCAGACTAAAGCGAGCATATTGATTATGACACCTGATCAATCACAGGTCACACATGAAGTAACTGGTTCCGGCAGTGTTGAAGCACTTTATAAAGCAATACAGGAAGTGGTTGCAGAATCGACAAATCTTCTTGATTATCAAATCAGTTCAGTTGGCGGCGGCAAGGATGCACTGGCTGAATCGCGTGTACAGCTAAAAATTAATAATCATCAATTCTCAGGACGCGGTACAGCGCAGGATGTGCTCGCAGCATCAGCGAACGCATATATTAATGCGGTCAACCGTTATTTGATGAGTGAACAGTCTGCGAAAACTATTGAACGTGCGAAGGCATAAAAGGGGAAATCAGCGATGGAAAAACATATAGTAACACTTCCCGGAGATGGTATCGGGCCGGAAATTATGCAGTCAGCCGAAGCGGTGCTTAAAGCTGTCGGTGAAAAATTCAGTCATCAGTTTACAACTGAGTCGCACGCCATTGGAGGGAACGCCATTGATCAATTCAATGATCCGCTGCCTGAACAAACAATCGAAGCATGTGAAGCGGCAGATGCAATTTTACTTGGTGCAGTCGGCGGCCCCAAATGGGCCGGAGGGCAATTGCGGCCGGAGCAGGGATTATTGAAAATCCGCAAACATTTTAATTTATTTGCAAATCTGCGGCCGGTGACAATTTTTAATTCACTGGAATCATCATCACCTTTGAAGCAGAGTATCGTTCACGGCAGTGATTTAATGATTGTCAGAGAATTGACAAGCGGTTTGTACTTTGGGCAGCCGAGCGAAAGACGCGACGGCGGGCAAAGTGTTGTTGATACATTAACTTATACCCGCGGTGAAATAGAGCGGATTGTCAGAAAAGCTTTTGACACTGCAAGTGTCAGAAGAAAACATTTAACATCTGTTGATAAAGCAAATGTACTTGAATCGAGCCGTATGTGGCGCGAAATAGTAAATGAAATCAGCACGGAATATCCGGATGTCACCGTTGAACATGAACTTGTTGATGCCGCAGCGATGAAACTGATTACGAATCCATCATACTTTGATGTCATCGTTACAGAAAATCTTTTTGGAGATATTTTAAGTGACGAAGCTTCTGTCATTACAGGCTCACTGGGTGTTCTGCCATCTGCCAGCATTAATGATAAAGGTCTCGGATTATTTGAACCGATTCACGGATCAGCGCCTGATATCGCAAATGAAAACAAAGCGAATCCTATCGGAATGATTTTGTCTGCTGCTATGATGCTTAGATATTCATTTGGTATGAATGAGGAATCAGCTGCAATAGAAAAAGCGGTTGAAGAAGTCCTCGCAGCAGGTTATAAAACAAGTGATCTTAATATTGAGAACGGAACAAATTTAACGACGACGGAAATGACAGAAAAAATTATCAGCAGTTTATAAAAAGTTAAAGGAGAAGATTAACATGGCTCAGAAGAAAACAATAATTGAAAAAATCTGGGAACGGCATGTCGTTCATGAAGAAGCAGGCAAGCCTGATTTATTATACATCGACCAGCACTTAATTCATGAAGTGACTTCCCCTCAGGCTTTTGAAGGACTGCGTTTAAATAACAGAAAAGTCCGTCGTCCGGATTTAACGTTTGCTACGATGGACCACAACGTTCCGACGAAAGACAGAGAGAATCCGCAGGATAAAATTGCTCAGAAACAAATGGATGCCTTGAAACAAAATTGTGCAGACTTTGGTATTAAACTGGCAGACATGTATCATCCAGATCAGGGCATCGTTCATATTATCGGCCCGCAGCTGGGATTGACTCAGCCAGGTAAAACAATTGTCTGCGGTGACTCCCATACTTCAACACACGGCGCTTTTGGGGCACTTGCTTTTGGTATCGGCACAAGTGAAGTGGAGCACGTTTTTGCAACACAGACTTTGACTCAGAATAAACCGAAAACAATGAATGTTAAAGTTGTTGGAGAACTTGGCGTTGGTGTAACAGCAAAAGATCTGATTTTGGCAATCATCGCTAAATTCGGTGTGGACTTTGGAACTGGACACGTGGTGGAGTATACGGGGCAAGCCATTCGTGATTTAACAATGGAAGGCCGTATGACAGTATGCAATATGTCTATAGAAGGCGGGGCGCGTGCCGGATTAATTTCACCTGACAAGACTACAGTTGAATTTTTGAAAGGGCGCCGTTATGTTCCTAAAGACAATGCAGCATTCGAAGCGCTGTCGAAAGAATGGCTGAGTCTTGCTACAGATGAAGGTGCTGAGTACGATTCGACGATTGAAATTGATGCTTCAGAAATCGAACCTCAAGTATCCTGGGGGACGAATCCAAGCATGGTGGTGCCTATCAGTGCAGCAACGCCGACAATCAGCGGTTCACAAGATGAGGATTCAACAAAACGTGCTTTGGAATATATGGGACTTGAGGAAGGTATGCCGATTACGGACATAGAAATCGATCATGTATTTATCGGTTCATGTACGAACTCACGTGTTCTTGATCTGCAGCGCGCTGCAGATATCATTAAAGGCAGCCGGGTTAAAGAAGGTGTTAAGGCGATTGTTGTACCAGGTTCTTTCCTTGTTAAACAGGAAGCTGAGGCACTTGGCATCGATAAAGTCTTCATTGATGCAGGATTTGAATGGCGTAATGCCGGCTGCAGTGCCTGTCTCGGGATGAATGACGATACAGTACCTGCCGGCGGACGCTGTGCATCGAGTTCAAACAGGAACTTCGAAGGCCGTCAGGGGAATGGTGCCAGAACGCATCTGGTCAGCCCTGAAATGGCAGCGGCTGCAGCAATCAATGGACGTTTTGTAGATGTTAGAAAATACCAGGAACAAGTCATGGCTTAGGAGGGATTCAAATGGAGGCAATTTCAGAACATAAAGGAAAAGTATATCCGCTTGAGCGTTCCAATGTCGATACGGATCAGATTATCCCAAAACAGTTTTTAAAACGTATCGAACGCACGGGTTTTGGAGAGTTTGTTTTCCATAACTGGAGGTTTAATGAAGACGGCTCTAAACGTGAGAATTTTGATATGGATGATCCTAAATTTGATGGTGCATCAATACTTGTTGCGGGTGATAACTTCGGCTGCGGATCATCACGCGAACACGCGCCGTGGGCACTGCTTGATTACGGCTATAAAGTGATTATTGCACCAGGCTTTGCAGATATATTTTATTCAAATGCTTTTAAAAACGGTATTATTTTAATCAAGATGCCAAAAGAACAAATCGAAGCTTGGCAGAACAAAGCGAAATCAGGAGATTTTTATTTATCCGTTGATTTAGAAGAACAGAAAATTACGGACAGCAATGGCGATAAGTTTGAATTCGACATCCCAGCCTATCATAAAGAAAAATTAATAAATGGGTGGGATGACATTGCATTAACTTTATTAAATGAAGATAAAATAACAGCTTTTGAGGAGCGTGATTCTTTGGGAATTCGTTAAATAATGATTTAGTCAGAGATGCTATGGAATACTTGCAGGGGAAAGTGCACAAAACACCTGTGATCACTTCACAGACGACGAACGAAAAGACCGGTAAAAATGTATATATGAAATTGGAAAATCATCAGAAAACGGGTGCCTTTAAATACAGGGGGGCGTCGTACAAACTGTCAAAATTGAGTGCTGAAGAACTGGCTGCAGGTGTGGTGACTGCTTCTGCAGGCAATCACGCCCAGGGGGTTGCCCTGGCTGCTAAAAGTAAAGGTGCTAAAGCGACGATTTTTATGCCTGAAGGAACACCATCAGCTAAAGTAGAAGCAACTAAAGGATACGGGGCAGATGTAAAAATCGTGGGTCAAAGTTTCCAGGAAGCATTTACAGCTTCTTTAGAACATAAAAAACTGACCGGAGCGACTTATGTCCATCCATTTGATGATTACGATATAATGGCTGGCCAGGGATCAATCGGTATTGAAATGCTGGAAGAAATCCCTCATCTGGATACGATTATTGTTCCAATCGGCGGCGGCGGTTTAATTAGCGGGATCGCAGTCGCTGCAAAAATGATTAAACCTTCTATTAAAGTTATTGGTGTGCAGGCTGCAAATGCACCGTCGATGTTTAAATCATATTACAGCAAAGACGATCATGTTATTTTAGACAGCTGCAGCACTATAGCAGAAGGTATTGCAGTTAAACAGCCCGGACAATTAACGCAGCAGGTTGTCAGAGATTATGTCGATGAAATATATTGCGTATCAGAAAGCCAAATTGCTTATGCAATGGTCTATTTGTTAGAGCGTACAAAATCATTAGTCGAAGGTGCAGGTGCAACCGCACTGGCCGCATTGCTGGCATTTAATGACAAAATTGATTCCGAGCATACGGGCGTTATCGTCAGCGGAGGCAATTTAGACTTGGGAAGAATGAGTGAAATTCAGGAACTTTCATTAAAGTCTAATCATCAAACGTTAACGAGAGAAAAAATTACTGTATTATAAAAAAGACCGTAAATCAGATGTCTTCCAGGGCAACTGATTTACGGCTTTTTGTTTTTCTAATGTTTAATTTTGATGATAAAACTGAACGAGATTTTCCATAACTTGTTCCAGATCTTCGATAAATACTGAATCAGAACTTAATTCTTTGTCACCGGGTTTATATACTTTACCAACTAAAAACTCACCTTTTTTTACGTCTCGAAGTCTAATCAGACCTTTTTTAAGGTCGTCTTCTTTAAGCGCGCTGAGCGGTGTTTTTTCTGGTTTCATATGATCGAGTGAAATTTCATAGTTCTGCGGCAGTTTATCGAATTTTTCTATATTTTTCAGCCAGTTTTCAGCCAGGCGCTGTTTATCTTTAGATTCATAAATGATGCCGTACATGCAAAAGGCATGATTGTTATATAAGCCAATCTGGAAATGTGGCATCATTTTATAGCCGCGGGGATTGGTACTGAAAGCCACCCATGTATCATCCGGAGGATTCGTCGTCCGGCGTGCATGTTTTGCTACATGAGCAAACGTTTCATCTCCGGTCATTTCTGTTATGTAGCGGCTGAAATGTTCACCGAGCGCCTCCAGCTTAGGACGCGTATGCTGAATGAGTGCTGCCATTCTGTTTTCAAGGCCGTCGATATTAAAAACATCGAAGTCAGTTTGTGTAAATGTATATTTCATAGAGGTTGAGCTCCTTTCAAAAGGTCTCTCTTATGATAAAATAAAGTTGGTTAGCAATCAAATGATTGAGGTGTTTTCATGGATATATATAACTTTGGCAAAGAATTAATCGTTAAAGCCGGGCAATTTGTTGAAACGCGCATGACGAAAGAATTTAAGGTCGACAGTAAATCTAATCCAAATGATCTGGTTACCGATGTCGATAAAGAAACTGAACAGTTTTTATATACAGAAATACAAGAAAAGTTTCCGGACCACCGTATTATCGGTGAAGAGGGTCACGGCGAAAATATTACTGATACAAAAGGGGTTATTTGGATTGTCGATCCAATCGACGGCACTTTAAATTTCGTGCATCAGGGAGAAAATTTTGCGATATCCATCGGTGTTTTCATTGATGGTGAACCATATTGCGGCTTAATTTACGATTGCATGAAACGTGATTTATATCATGCTAAGTACAAACAAGGTGCTTTTTTAAATGATCAGCCGCTGGCTCATGCAAAAAATGAACCGTTGAGTAAATCGCTGATTGCCACAAACCCGAAACGTATTTTGAGGGAAGCAACGAAAGATTCCTTTTTTAATATTATGGCAGCTTCCAGAAGTGTAAGGTCATACGGCTCAGCAGCTTTGGAATTCGCTATGCTTGCAAAAGGACAGATTGCCGCACTGCTCTTTATTAAACTTCATCCTTGGGACTATACAGGCGGGCAAATCATTACTGGTGAGCTAGGTTACAAAACGACGGATATACACGGTAATGAACTGCCTTTACTTGGAACGACGAGCGTAATAAGCGGCAATCCTGAGATCCATTTGGATATACTCGAATTTTTTAAAAATGATAAAACGCTCCATGACTTTCATGATGACTTTCACAATTTATAATAATAATATTGGGAATGCCTAGACGTTTTTGTAAATGAGTTTCTAATATATTTGTTTAAAGCGTAGCTTGAAAGAGTTAGATTGATATGCTGCTTAATTTCTTTTTTTGTAAAGCACATGGGTACATTTAAAAGATCCAGTGTCTCGAAATATGCTTTTAAGAGGACTTCTATATTATGGACAGTGCGGCATGACTCGCAGAGTGAGAGTTTGCCGCTTAAGAGTGCAAGCTCGAATTGATTGCAATGGGTGCATTTCAGACCGTATGAAAACTCGTTGAAAGTTTTATTTGAGACTTTCGCACGGTATTTTAAGTCCGCAAGTCCGGACGCAGATGCTTTTTTCGAATTACAGCACTGTGTTCAATTGCTTTTAAATAAAAGGGCAGATTTTTAAGTGTCAGGAATTGATCGGAAGGCCGCTTTGCCAGTTTGAATGTCTCGTTCATAACGACATGTTTAATAATAATTGGACGCTGGAAGCTGCCTTCATCAATCAGAGACTCTTTGAACTTATCATAGATTTTAGCTGTACGGTTTAAATCATATACAGCCTCGTATTGTTTGTTGATTAAAATATTAAACGGATTAATATAATGTTCTCCTGAGTAGTCGTGCAGAACGAACAAATAATAGCAGTATTCGGTTGCAATCAGCACGTTGATCATTTCGTGCTCAGTGCCGACGACCACTTCACAATGCCAGTGGAGTTCCATGTTTTTTGTATTGATCTTTCTAAGATATAAATCAAAATGCTCTTCCAGTAAATCCATGCGCTGCATTGCTTCATACTCTTCAGTTTCGTTATCGCTAAAAGGCAGACGGTTATATAAAAATTCATATACTTTCAATTTCTCATTTTTTTGTCTCATATATAAGCTCCTTTAACAATGATAGGTCCATTATTAAACGGGCTGAAATTGTCGTCAAAAGACGATAATTTAAAAACAGTCAAAAAAATATAACAGATTTCCTTTTTTTGTTAATACATAAAAGGAAATCTGTTATAATAAATAAGCAGTTATGCGAAAATTGCAGTTACAGCCAGCCGTTTTCACGGTACTTTTTCTTCAGTGTAAAACCGACACCGAATATACCAATAAACACTGCGACTGTAAGGATTGCAAAGATAATCATCTCTTCAGCAATGAAGACTGAAAATGCAATCATCATTAACACAGCCAATACAGCAAGTATGAAAAATACAGCCTTTGATTTTTTCTTTTCCATAAGTATTCCCCTAAAAGTCATTTGTCTTATTTCGAATTATATCATAAAAATTGAAATCTTGATTGTTCAAATTGGTAAAAACTATGGTATACTGTTACGGTTATAAAGATACTCTATATACGAAGGGAAAATCCTCTTGATGAACCTGAGAGAAAATATTAGAAACATTGCAATTATTGCACACGTAGACCACGGTAAAACGACGCTTGTAGACCAGCTGTTAAGACAGTCTGGAATTTTTCGTGAAAATGAACACGTTGAAGAGCGTGCCATGGACTCAAATGATATAGAACGTGAGCGCGGGATTACAATCCTTGCCAAAAATACAGCGATCGATTATAAAGATACGCGTATTAATATCTTAGATACACCGGGACACGCTGACTTCGGCGGAGAAGTAGAACGTATTATGAAAATGGTTGACGGGGTAATTCTCGTTGTCGATGCCTATGAGGGTACGATGCCTCAAACGCGTTTCGTGCTTAAAAAAGCATTGGAACAAAACTTAAAACCGGTTGTTGTAGTAAACAAAATCGATAAACCGAGTGCACGTCCAGAAGAAGTTGTGGATGATGTTCTTGAACTCTTTATCGAATTAGATGCTAATGATGAACAACTGGAATTCCCGGTTGTTTACGCATCAGCTATGAACGGTACAGCAAGCTTAGACCCAAGCGAACAGGATGAAAACATGCAGTCTATCTACGATACGATTTTAGACTATGTGCCTGCGCCAGTCGATAACAGCGACGAACCGCTGCAATTCCAAGTATCATTACTGGATTACAACGACTATGTTGGCCGTATCGGTATCGGACGCGTATTCCGCGGAACGATTAACGTCGGTGAAACTGTATCACTGATTAAACTCGACGGATCGATTAAAAAATTCCGTGTTTCAAAAATCTTTGGTTTCTTAGGACTGACACGAGTTGAAATTGACAGTGCCAAAGCCGGAGACTTAATCGCTATCAGCGGTATGGAAGACATTAACGTCGGAGAGACAATCACTCCTCCGGATGCTCAAGAAGCATTGCCGGTTCTTCACATAGATGAACCGACACTTCAGATGACATTTGCAGTTAATAACTCGCCATTCGCCGGCCGCGAAGGTAAGCACGTCACTGCAAGAAAAATTGAAGATCGTTTAATGCTCCAATTAGAAACTGACGTGTCACTGCGTGTAGATCCGACGGATCAGCCGGATGCATGGAAAGTTTCAGGACGCGGCGAGCTTCACTTATCAATCCTGATTGAAAACTTGAGACGTGAAGGCTTTGAGCTCCAGGTGTCTAAACCGGAAGTTATCGTACGCGAAATTGACGGTGTAAAATGCGAACCATTCGAACGTGTACAAATCGACGTGCACGAAGAGAACACAGGAAGCATTATCGAATCGATGGGGGCCCGTAAAGGTGAAATGCTCGACATGGTAACGACAGGCAATGGACAGACGCGCCTGACATTCCTTATCCCTGCCCGCGGTCTCATCGGTTACCGTACTGAATTCATGTCTTTGACACGCGGTTACGGAATTATTAACCATACTTTTGAAGAATACCGTCCGCTAGTTAAAGGCCGTATCGGCGGCAGAAGAAATGGTGTACTTGTATCAATTGATAAAGGTGCTGCAAGCACATACTCAATTCTTGCTTTAGAAGGACGCGGAACTAACTTTATGGAACCGGGTACTGAAGTATACGAAGGTATGATCGTCGGAGAAAACTCACGCGAAAATGACCTTGGCGTAAATATTACTAAAGTTAAAGCAGCCAACAACATCCGTTCTGCAACAAAAGAACAGACGACAACAATGAAAAAACCAAGATCATTAACACTTGAAGAAGCACTTGAATATATTAATGAGGACGAACTTGTGGAGATTACGCCAGAAACAGTCCGTATGCGCAAAAAAATTCTAGAGAAAAATGCGCGTGAAAAAGCCAATAAAAAAAGCAAGTAATTATAGCGAAGTGGAGTGAGGCAGTTGTTTAACCCTCTCATTCTCCTGAACGCACAAAGTGGGACTAATCTACAAGAACGACTCACTTTCTTCGGGAGAGTATACGGTCTTGATTCTAATCCTGAGACTGGTATGTGGTATTTATTCATTACGATATTCGTACTGTGTGCAATCGTCTACCAGCTGGGATTTGCCCGCAAAGTTAAATTATGGCAAACAGTTGTCATTTATATACTGATGTTTATCGGTGTAATATTCTTAACTTTCTTTGGTGCTTTTTACCCTGTAGCAGAATGTCTGGTCGTCATTGCGATTGTACTGGCAGGTTACAGATATAGACTGCATAAGGAAAGAAAAGAAGGAAATATTACTCAGCCGAAAGGCCCGCCCGCAAAGTAAGTTAAAAAGCTCCGGAAACTTTAATTATTAAAGTTTCCGGAGCTTTTTTTTATTGAAATTCGATTTTAGTAACATATTCGAGTCGATTTTGTTCCCTGCCGTCTTCATCGACGACCAGCAGATCAAATAGACCGTCCTCGTGCAGGCGTTTACCTTTATTTGAGAAGTGGGCATAAAACGTTTCGCGGTCTTTATATGCCAATTCTGTTTCTCCGTCATTATGTACAAATTTAATGATTGCATCTTCATTATCGTATGCCTCAGCATATTCTAAAAATGGTGCGAGACCGATCACAAATGAATTTTCGAGAAGTTCACGTTTCTTGTGTTTCTTCTCAGATTTTAAAGTAGGCGGTTTCGTTTCACCTTCGATAATTTGACGATTCCATTCAGTTTCGTCATTGAAAGTAATCTCTTCACCATCTTCAGTTTGTCTCAGCAGATCTTCTAATATTATTTTACGGTCATCAAATATCCATGTTGATGGATCCAAAGTGATTTGATACCGTACATTTCCGGTAAGTTGAATTATCATTTATATCGCTCCCTTTGATTAGAAATTATAGCAAAGTTTATACGAAAATTATACAATAGAAATCAGGAATCACTAAGAATGCATTTTATGATGTTACTTGCTTTTTCATGAGTGTTAAGATAAAATTTTATGAAGAGTAAACGAGGGGGGAACCGCGTGTCTGTTGAAAAACAAATGAGTAGAGTTGCTTATGAACAATTGGACAAAGACGCCGACAGAATTCTCCAACTAATCGAAGTTCAAATGGAAAATTTAACGATGCCCCAGTGTCCTGTATTTGAAGAAGTTCTGGATACTCAAATGTTCGGCTTATCGAAAGAGATAAATTTTGCAGTAAGACTTGGCTTAGTTGACGCACAAGATGGACGTGCTATTTTGGATCACCTTGAAGTTGAAGTATCTAAAGTACACGAAGCATATATGGAAAGAGAAAAGAATCGAGTCTAAAGAATATTTCTTTAGACTTTTTTAAATGAGGGACCAGACGTGCAATTTATAAAAAATTTCTTTCACTATGTAAAATCATATTCAAAGTACGTAGATTTTTTAATACTTATCGCATATGTTGCACTGTCGCTGATCGGTCTGGTTATGGTATACAGTGCTAGTATGGTGCCGGCTCAGATGAATGAAGGGAACTCTGAACATTACTATATCAGACACCTGATGTTTATCATCTTAGGTTTCGCTTTGGTCTTTTTTATGACTTACTTTATGAGCGGAAACTTTTTCAAAATGAAAGGTGTTCAGCTGATTATGCTGATCGGTATTATCATTCTGCTTTTAATTACTATGTTTTTTGGTACCGAAGTAAACGGTCAGCGGAACTGGATCAGTTTTGGACCATTCGGTCTCCAGTCATCAGAATTCTTTAAAGTAGTTGCCATTTTATATTTGGCTTACATATATTCAAGGCGCGAAAAACGTATCAGCAACGATGATTACTCCAGCATATTCCCGCTGGTATTTATCTTGATTGTGTCGGGACTTGTCATGATAAATGATATGGGAACGTGGATGGTTATTGCTGCAATTATACTGAGCATGTTTTTATATGTAAGGATTCCATTTAAAATATTAGGCTGGTCTGCTTTAATTGGAGTACTGGCAATGGGCATGGTTGCGGGTATCAGATATTTGGCAACAGGCTCTGTTTTGTCAGCCTATCAAATGCACCGTATTGATACATTCTTCCATCCTTTCAGTGATCCGATGGGAACAGGTTATCAGCTGACGAACTCGCTGATTGCAATTTCTAATGGCGGTTTGTTCGGAACCGGTATCGGGAACGGAGTCATCAAACTTGGTTATTTGCCGGAACCGCATACAGACTTTATTATGGCTGTTATTGCAGAAGAGCTTGGTCTGATCGGTGTACTTGTCATCATAGCGCTGTATCTGATTATTATCATTAAAGCGTTAACGTATGCTCACCGTTCAACGGATACATTTTATAGAATTATTTGTATCGGGGTAGCGATGTACATTACGATGCAGGTGTTTATAAATATTGGCGGGATTTCAAAAATTATTCCGTTAACGGGTGTGCCATTGCCGTTATTAAGCTACGGGGGATCTTCATTCCTTAGTGTGTCTATTGCGATAGGCTTGCTTGTTATCGCAGCAAAACACGTGAAACAAAAAGAAATAGAGTTGAAAAATAGAGGGATTTAAAAAGGATTGCCGAATACTTGGCAATCCTTTTTTCTATCTAAAAACGTTCTTTTTGTCTAGATTTTGTGTCTAGCTGATCTTGGGTTTTAGGCCATGAACGATTGCCGTCATCGACTTCGAACTCCATATTGACGTCGGCAACATGACTCTGTTTTAAAATCAGTGCTTCTATTTTATCGCGTAATTCATTAGTGTAATCAACCGTTAAGTCAGGTGAAACCTCGGCGACAACTTCTACGTGCAATGCATCGCCTTCTTTAAGCACAAATAATTTTTGAATGTCTTTAATATCATCATGTCTTAAAACAATTTGGGAAATCCGCTGTTCCATATGCGGATCGCTTTCACCAAGTACGCCGGCTGCATTTTCCATAAATACTTTATAAACGATATAGAACATCATTAATCCAATTAGTACTGAAGCAATACCTTCAGATTGGGCAAATCCAGTAAAACGGCCAATCAGTATAGCAATAATCGCAAGCACGGCACCCAGAGTTGCAACGGTATCTTCTAAAAATACAAGTTTTGTTGCCGGTTTTGCTCTGTTCATATGTTTAAAGCTCAGTGTCAGAGGCTTAATCCCGTCATGAGGCTGTTCTGCCTGCTGGAGCAATTCTTTTCCGGCCTTATAGAGAACAAAGGATTCAAGTACTGCAGCGACAGCAAGCACACCAATATTAATCAGCAGCATCGTTGTATCTGGATTGACGGGCAGCGGCTCGATAATATGATGAATTCCCTCCATCAGCGTTTCGTAAGACAGTATACCGACAATAACGATGGCGAACAGACAGACGAGATTGACCAGCCGTCCAAAGCCGAAAGGGAAACGCTCAGTCGGTGCTTTTTTTGACAGGCTTGAGCCGATAAAAACAAAGACTTGGTTAATAGCATCCCCTAAAGAGTGCATCATTTCTGCAAACATTGCGACGTTTGCTGTTAATAAAAATGCGGCGCCTTTCAAGCCTGCCAAAATAAAGTTAACGATGGCAGCAGTTAAAGAAGCCATGCTGCCTTTTTTTAATAAGACGAAAATATCTTTCAATACAATCACTATCCTTTGCATATTTTATTTTATTGAATTACATATACCCGATTGTATAAAGATTATGTAAAAACAGAAAAACCTTTAATTCACATAAAGGAATTAAAGGTTTGATTAACTCGTACTATTTATTTCTCGACAGGAGCATAATGAAATAGCACAGGAGTCCGAAAAGGAGGGTGATGAATAAGGCGTGAAACAGGGCGATAAAAATATTGACCTGAGTGAATACAGAAAGCATTCCTGTCAGCACCTGCATCATCAAGAGCGTAAATGCAATAATCCATCCTTTTTTAATAATCGGTGACCGGCTGTATTTTCTAAGCACATGAATAAGAATCAGCAGCATCCAGATGGCTAAAATACCAACGAGAAATCTGTGTCCCATCTGTACTGCCTGGTAAAAGTTTGCCGGCAGTACTGATCCCGGCATACAGTGCGGCCATTCAGTACATGCCAGTGAAGAATCGGTATGTCTGACTAAGGCTCCGCTGTAAATAACAAAATATATATAGATGGTAATCAATATTGTGTTATATCTTAAAAATGGACTGACAATTATTTTGCGTTCGTGCTGTCCGTGAGAGACCTCAAATATAAGAAGTGTCAACAGGAAGACAGCGGCAAAACAAATGAGTGATATGCCAAAATGTGCAGCGAGTATAAAGTCGCCTTCCCATATACCAATAACAGCAGCTGCACCGATTAATGATTGAATCAGTATAAAGCTGAGTGATACATAGATAAGGAACTTGGCTTCGCGGACATGTCCAATTTGTTTCCAAGCCATATATCCTAATATTAATAGGAAGATAATAGCCAAGCCTGAAACTCCTCGGTGTGCCATTTCGATAATTGTGTCGAGCGGCCAGTCTCTCGGTATGAGCTGACCGTGACAGAGCGGCCATGTTTCTCCGCAGCCGTCTTCCGAACCGGTTTTTGTAACAAGTGCACCGCCAATCTGGACAAAGATCATGATCAGCGTCGTAATGACTGCTACAATTTTTAAATTTCTATACAAATGCAACACCTCAAAAAATCGCGATTCTGTTCGCTATTCAATTAATAAATATATATTAGAATATCATTCTTTGCAATGTGCAAAGTTTTGAATAGCTCTTAACAATTTATAAAACTATGGTAAAATTAATGAGTGTAGAGATTGATACCATACTCTTAGAGTATAAAGCAGATTCCCGCATATAATCAGACATATTGATGAATAATTCATGAACAATGCAAAAAGTAACAATTTTATTTCAAATATGTATAGAAAATGTGACCGGGATAATCTATTATTAAAGATAAATGTGTTTGTTTATGAAAGGGGGCGTATAGATGCACAGTGATGTTTACCAGCAGGAGGTACATCAAACAGCACGCAGTAAAAAACTGAAGGCAATTAAAACACTCATCAAGGACGGCATAATTAAAGCGAATTTAATACCTGCGTTTGCAGCTGGATTTTTTGCTGTTATGTATTATAACATTTCATTTTTTGAAGCTATTCCAGTGATGCTGCTGATGCTTCTCGGTACGACACTTGTCATCGGAGGCGTTTGTGCCCTTAATAATTTCTATGACAGAGATATTGACCGGCTGATGAAGTCGAAACAGGCGAGGCCGAGTATTGATGGTACGTTTTCAGGCAAAGAGATTTTAACCATTGGATTCTCTATGCTTGGAACCGGATTGATCATGCTGTTCATAATCAACACCGCTGTCGGAGTTCTTGGGTTAATCGCAGCGTTTGGCTATGCAGTTGTATATTCGATATTCGCCAAAAGACATCTTGTCTCAAACACAATTATAGGAGCAATTCCTGGAGCGATGCCTCCGCTAATAGGCTGGGCTGTTTTCGAGCCTGATCTACATATATTAGCGTGGTCGATGTTTATCGTAATGTTTATATGGCAAATGCCTCATTTCTATGCACTTGCCATTAAACGCAGTGATGAATATAAAGAGGCAGGCATACCCATGCTGCCTTCCGTAAAAGGTAATGTTCGCACTAGAAACTCCATTATTTTTTGGGTGTCACTTCTTTTGTTCACACCACTTATGATGTTTGAACTTGGCATATGGTTTGTTGCACTGACAACGGTACTTAATGTTATATGGTTTTATTTAAGTATTAACCAGTTCAAACGGATTACAGACTATAATCGCTATGCCGGGCGAATATTTGTCTTTTCACTCAACTATGTTGTGATATTTTTTGTCATGATCATCGTAGCCGGCTTACTTGTGAATATTTAAAAAGTAAATGAATGAAAGAGGGGTCTAACAATGAATTTAAGTTTTTTAAAAGGTAAGGCACTACTATTAGTTTCTGCACTTACTCTTTTCCTGGCTGGCTGTGGTAAGAATGAATTAAGTACTTTAAGACCTGCCGGGGAAGTTGGACAAGAACAGTTTAACTTGATGATATTATCGATTGTTATAATGATTCTTGTTATCGCAGTTGTTACAGTTCTCTTTACAATTGCAGTATTGAAGAGCCGCAGAAGTAAAAAAGGTGAAGACTTTGAACCTAAAGATGTTTCAGGTAACCATACACTTGAAATCATCTGGACATCAATTCCAATTCTTCTGCTTATCGTTTTAGCGATTCCAACTGTCTACTTCGTATTTAAACAGGCAGACACTGATGCAATGACTGATGCTGAAGGTAATGTTAATGCTGAAGAAACAGTCATTAACGTTCAAGCAAATCAGTACTGGTGGGAATTTGAATATCCTAACGAAGAAGTTGTCACATCACAGGAACTCGTCGTCCCAACAGATCAAAAAGTATACTTCAACCTGCAGGGTACAGATGTAAAACACTCATTCTGGGTGCCGGCAGCCGGTGGTAAGATGGATACTAACATCGACGGAATTAACAGCTTCTACTTAGTATTTGATGACGAGTCAGCACAGGAAGCGGATCGTTTGTTCTACGGTAAATGTGCTGAGCTTTGCGGACCGTCTCACGCATTGATGGACTTCAAAGTTAAGGCATTGCCTGAAGAAGAATACAACCAATGGCTTGCAGATATGAAAACAATTGAAGAACCTGTACAAGCTTCATCTGAAGATGCTCAGCGCGGACAGGAAATTTTCAATAACTCATGTATGGGTTGTCACGCAGCAACACCGACAAGCCCAGGATCAATGGGTCCTAACTTAACTAACTTTGGTGACCGTGATTTAATCGCAGGTTTCATGGAACATAATCAGGAAAATCTTGAAGCATGGATCAAAGATCCAGAAGCATTTAAACCTGATAACAGAATGACTGGAGCATACGAATTAACTGACGATGAAATACATGCAGTTGCTTCATACTTAATGGAACTTAAAGTTGAAGAAGGTTCTGGAGACGTTTCGTCATTAGAAGAACCTGCTGCAGAAGAAGAGTCAGAAGAGGGGGGTAACTAGCAATGTCAGAAGCAACAGCGAAAAAACGCGGTTTTGGTGCAACGATTTGGGAATATTTAACAACAGTTGACCATAAGAAAATTGCTATTCTTTATTTAATTGCCGGAGGCTTCTTCTTCGTTGTCGGCGGTATTGAAGCAATGCTGATTCGTCTTCAGCTTGCAGTGCCGAATAATGACTTCTTATCAGCAGGACTGTTTAACGAAGTAATTACGATGCACGGAACAACGATGATATTCTTAGCGGCTATGCCATTACTATTTGCGTTTATGAACGCTACAGTTCCGCTCCAAATCGGTGCGCGTGACGTAGCATTTCCATTCCTAAATGCTTTAGGTGTCTGGCTGTTTATCTTCGGTGGTATCTTCCTTAACCTTTCATGGTTCATGGGCGGAGCACCGGATGCAGGCTGGACAAGCTATGCATCACTGTCAATTCAATCACCGGGACACGGTATTGATTTTTATGCACTTGGGTTACAAGTATCAGGTGCAGGTACATTAATTTCAGGTATTAACTTTGTAACTACAATTATTACAATGAGAGCACCAGGTATGACATATATGAGAATGCCATTAATGACATGGACAACACTTGTTGCAGGTGTACTGATTGTCTTCGCATTCCCGCCGTTAACAGTTGGTCTGTTCTTATTAATCTTTGACCGTATGTTTGGTTCAAGCTTCTTTATTGTAGAAGCAGGGGGTAACACGATTATCTGGGAACACTTATTCTGGATCTTCGGTCACCCGGAAGTTTACATTTTAATTCTTCCGGCATTTGGTATATTCTCTGAAATATTCGCGACATTTGCACGTAAGAGATTATTTGGATACTCAGCGATGGTATTTGCGACAGTGCTGATCGGTTTCTTCGGATTCATGGTTTGGGCACACCACATGTTTACAGTTGGTCTTGGACCGACAGCTAACGCTATTTTCGCTTTAGCTACCATGGCAATCGCAGTACCAACAGGTATTAAGATATTTAACTGGATCTTTACAATCTGGGGAGGAAGCATAGAATTTACTACTCCTATGATGTACGCCTTAGCATTTATTCCTTCATTCGTTATGGGTGGGGTAACAGGTATTATGCAGGCGGTTGCTCCAGCTGACTATCAGTATCATGACTCGTACTTTATCGTTGCTCACTTCCACTATGTAATTGTCGGCGGTGTTGTGTTCGCACTGTTAGCCGGACTGACTTATTATTGGCCGTTAATGTTCGCAACGATGTTAAATGAAAAATTAGGTAAAGTAACGTTCTGGTTATTCTTCTTAGGATTCCACATGACGTTCCTTATCCAGCACTTCCTCGGACTATGGGGAATGCCGCGCCGCGTGTTCACATATCTTGATGGACAAGGTTATAACGCAGCAAACATGATATCAACCATCGGAGCATTAATGATGGCTCTGGCTGTTATCGTGTTAGTAATTAACATTATTATGACAGTTGTTAAAAATGAAAGAGTCGGCCGTGATCCATGGGGCGACGGACGTACACTTGAGTGGTCATTACCACTGCCTGTACCATATTACAACTTTGCACAGATTCCATTAGTCCGCGGACTTGATGCATTCTGGCTTGAGAAAAAAGAAGGAAATGGAGAAATGCTTCCGGCAGAGTCACTTGATGATTTCCATATGCCGAACAATTCTATCATTCCGTTCGTAATGTCATTTGGATTATTCGTTGCTTCATTCGGTTCACTGTACTTTGCTTCAGGTAAAGAATGGGCGATCGATGCAGTAGCAGACCTTCCAGTTAGACCTTGGGCAGGTTGGGTACTTGCAATCGGACTTGCAATTACATTTATCTCAATGATTACACGTTCATTTAAAGATGATCTTGGCTACTATGTACCAAAAGAAGAAGTATTAAGAGATCTTGAAGAACAGAAAAGGGGTGCTAAGTAATGGCTGAAATGAAATATAATGTCCCTAATGAACAGTGGCCTGAGCACCCGGAGACAGCAACACTCGAAGGTAAAAATAAATTCGTCGGTTTCTGGACATTCTTAGGCGGAGAGACAGTATTATTCGCATCATTATTTGCGACTTACCTTGCTTTAAAAGACAGCGTGCCGAGTTCAGATCACTTGCTCGCAGCTGACCTGTTCCACCTTGAACTTGCATTTGTCATGACGATGCTGCTACTTACATCGTCACTGACAAGTGTGTATGCTATTTATCACATGCGTAATAACAATTTCACTAAGATGCAATTATGGCTGGCAATTACCGTATTACTCGGTGCTGGGTTCCTGGCATTGGAATTATATGAGTTCTACGAATATGTTCACATTGGTCATACTTTCAGATCAAGTGCTTTTGGTAGTTCGTTCTATATTCTTATCGGTACTCACGGATTCCACGTTATTATTGGTCTGATCTGGATTACAGGATTGATTATCCGTAATGCAACGCGCGGTTTATCAGTATATACAGCGGCTAAAGTTAACACAGCAGCACTATACTGGCACTTCATTGACGTTGTTTGGGTATTCATCTTCACAATTGTTTACTTGTTAGGAGTGTTATAGATGTCTGAACTGGAAACTAAATCAATGACAGATTTACAGCTGAGAAATCTTCGACGTCAGCGTACAAAAGAGATGCGTCTGCAGCTTACCGGATTTTCATTTATGATTTTCTTAACGTTTATGGCATTTGGTATGGTCGCACTGGACTTCAACGCGACATTCATTATGGGCGCTGTAATGCTCTTTGCATTCATTCAAGTGATAATGCAGTTCTATTACTTCATGCACATGAAAGATAAAGGACATGAATTCGCTAAACTGTTTATGCTTGTCGGCATGTTCTTTGCAATTGCATTCTGTGTCACATTCATTTATATCGTATGGATCGGACAGCCGATTTAATACGAAAAAAGATGGCCTCCAGGTGAGGTCATCTTTTTTTTGGTCAATAGTTTGTCACTTTGTGTGTTTTTATCGTCTTGAGTTATACATTTAATAAATTTATACTAGAAGTAATAGGACGAATTTAAGGTGGTACGGATGGAAAATATAACTTCTATAAAGATTTTTGGATTCATGGCAAACTGGAGCCCGTTTTTCCTGGCTTTCGTCATTCTTGTTACAACGGTATTTTATCTTGTAACGACGAGATGGTATGACGAATTTGAAGGCGGTCGCCCGCTGACGAGAAAAGAGGGGTCATTGTTTGCTGTAAATATGATATTACTGTATTTCATGTATGGCGGACCGGTCGATATTTTAAGTCACATTCTGTTTACATTCCACATGGTGCAGATGGCTTTTGTATTATTTTTAATTGCACCGCTTGTATATTTCAGTGTGCCGGCTTATTTACAAAAATATATAGCATCACTGCCGGTGATTGGACCAGTGCTGAGTCTGGGCGAGAAAAAACCGCTGGTTACACTGATGCTTTTAATCGGTGCGTTTTCAATATATCACTTACCGGTCGTTATGGATAACTTGAAAATGAGTGCAACTTTACATACTATTGCACTTGCGATCATGTTCCTGACAGCGATTATGGCATTTTATCCGATGTTCAATAAAGTTGAACCGGAAGAAGAACAGATGGGCGGGTTGTTTAAACTGCTCTATATCTTTGGTATCGGTGCATTTGTCACGCCAGCATGCGCATTGATCATTTTTGCAAGTAATCCAATGTATGCTACATTTACCGATGGTGAGGCATGGCTGAGCGCTATGGAACTATGTGTGCCGTCAGGCATCTTGGACAGTATCGCTGGTGCCGGTATGATATCCGGACCGGAATATTTCTCTAATTCAACACCGCTTGTGGATCAGCAGACGGGCGGAATTATTATGAAAGTTCTACAGGAAGTATTTTTCGGCGTTATGCTGGCACATATATTCTTCAAATGGTTTAATGAAGAACGCAGGAATGAAGATCAAATTACTGAGCAGGCATTGGCTAAAGCACAAGCACAAAAAGACATGCACAATCGCTTCAGAGCATAGGAGGAACTATTCTTGGATATTTATTTTGTACTGCCCACAATAAGCACTTCATTTATAGTGTTGAGTGCGATACTGATGAGCATCGGTATTTTTCATATAAAAAAAGGCAACGTTCAGACTCATGAAAAATTCATGACTCTGGCAGCCTGGTCAGCATTACTATTTTTTATTATATACGTATCGAAAACAATATTTCTTGGAAACACTCAGTTTGGCGGACCTGAGTCATTAGAATTATATTATGTGATATTCCTTGTCAGTCATATCATTTTGGCAACGACGGGCGGTATTTTTGGAGGTATACAAGTTTATACCGGTAAGAAAAACAAACTCCGTCAGCATAGAAAATTCGGCATGACGGCTGCAACGATCTGGTTCTTCACAGCAGTAACAGGCATAATGGTATATATTATTCTTTATATTTTATATCCGGGCGGAGAAACGACCGGCTTATGGAACGCAATATTCCATCAGAACTAAAGAAAACCTCTTACAGAGATCTCTGTAAGAGGTTTTTTATGTAGCCAGTTATTAAATTATAAGCTGGCAACTTCAGTCAGTTCTTTACCGATTGTTCTGATTTTACTGATCGCATGTTCAACAATGCGTTCAGGGAATACTTCATCGCTGCCGTATTCGATACCAGTTGGATAGTAATGTTTACCCATGTATGGATCCATCAGCTGTAATGTAGCATTATTTGCACCGACGTCACCGTCTACTGCATATCCTGGAAAACGTAAGTAATAAATACCTTCAGGAATTTCGTATTTATAATCGAAAGTCATACGTTCATAATCCCAGCTGCCGCCAAGAACACAACCATTGTGGTTCATAATTTCCTGCAGCGAGCCTTGCGGAATGACTACATTTTCAATACCTGAGTTTTCAAAAACCATCATTTTGCCCCCTATCATTATTCCATTACCCTAATTTTAATCTATTACAATAACAGTTGCAAATGGTATTTATGATATAGTAACAAAAGTACCATTATGATAAAATGAATGAGGAGAGGTGATTATATGCTGGCAACTATGGATTTTGAAATTATGGATTCGCTAGACTCTCTAAACGATATGGTTATGAATACAGAAGAGTATAAGAACTACTGTAAATATAAAGGTCTCCTGGATACGGACGATGAAGTCAGAAATATGATTAAACACTTTGCACGTTTAAAAGAAGATTTTATCGATGTTGAACGATTTGGCAAATACCATCCGGACTTCAGTTCAAAACGCAGGGAGATTAACCAGTACAAAAAAATGCTGGATATGCATCCGATTATAATGGAGTACCGAAGAGCAGAGTTTCAGCTGCAGTCGCTGCTGGACGAAATACTGTTCATCGTCGGTCAATCGGTCAGTCCGCATGCAAATATCGTGAGCAGTAATCCATTTTTCTCAAACAGTTCAAACAGCGGCTGTGCAACAGGCGGAAGCTGCAGCTGCGCAGGTTAATATATACATACACGTTCTGATGACAGAGCGTGTTTTTTTATTTGAAAAAGAAAAAGACCCGCACTTTAAGCGGGTCTTAAATAACTCTGAATTAATATCTTTCTTTAAGCAGATGATAGCTGATATCAGGGTAGTCAGTCACAATAGTGTGGGCACCTTTTTGAATCAGTTCATCCATCTTATCCATCTTGTTAATATTCCAATAGCCGACAGCGATATTCAAGCTCGTTAAGAACTCGATAAAGCGCGGTGTATCCAAATGAATACCGTTATATTCTACAGGGATTTGGAATGTGTCTGCTGCCGGTTCATACATATGGCCGAATCCGCTGCGGTGCAGGAAGAATGCACGGCTGACCTGATCGACACCTGCGCCGAGAGCAACTTTGCCTTCTGCGTATAAGTTAAACTGTTTAATTTGAGAATCGTGGAAACTTGTAACGAGTATGCGGTCTTCCGCACCGAGTTCAGTAATGAGACGGTAGAGAAGACTTGGCACCAGACTGCCTGCATACGTTTCAGGATCATCTTTAATATCCAGATTAATCAGCGTGCCAGGGTATTCCTCAATTAATTCGCGCAGCGTAATAATTTTTGCTTTGTCGTGGCCGCGGTAGGGATGATTGCCTTCGACATCTGTAAAGTGATAGCCGAAATCTAACTCTTTTAAATCAGCCAGTGTCAGATTGCTGACTTTTCCTGCACCGTTAGATGTTCTGTCTACATATGCATCGTGGAAGACTACAATTTCTTCATCTTTCGTTAAACGGATATCAATTTCAAATCCTTCAACATTAAATTCTGTTGCTTTGTCGAAAGCGATGCGCGTATGTTCAGGTGCGAGCCCCATACCGCCGCGGTGAGCGAAAATGTAAGGTGAACGCTGTTTGAAATACGGTTTGATATCTCTTACTTTTGTTTCTTTCGTCAGTTTTGTTCCTGCCCACAGTCCGATAGTAATTCCGGCTGCGACTCCGACTGCTGTAACCATTCTTTTAAAACATTTTGCCATGTTAGAAACCTCCATGAGATATTCATTAAAAAACATAATGAAAATATGTTATTATGATTCTAAAGATTTAGATAGGTGGGTCAGTCAATGATAGTTAACCGAATTGGTATATATGTTTATTTTAAACAAAATAAATTCATTCGACAATTGAAACGGCACGGACACTTAATTTATGTTAATAAAGATAAGAAATACGTGCTGCTCTATATCGATGAAGCCGATCTCGATAAAACGCTCGCCGATCTCGGAAAATTAAAATTTGTTACCGATATTGTAATGAGCGAATATCCAAATATAAAACGCGAATATAATACTGAAGATCATGAAAAACGGGATTACCGCGTTATATAATTTAAGTCATCGGCAAAATCAGATGATTTAATCTTAAAATGCCGGTCAAGTACTGGTAAAACTGTTCTCTTTCATAGAACTCTTCCGGCGGTTTTGTTGAAAATTCAACAATGCTGAGGTCTTTATCCTCACACCATGATTTTATTAACTGATACTTTTTACCCTGGCCTTCATTATAAGCGATACCGTTAAAAATAGTATAGATGGCCTGAACATTTTGTTCAACAGGTTTCATCACCAGTAAAAATGTAGCGGGTGATTGATCGTTGCTTAAAAATATTGCATGCTGGACACGTTCATGATTATATTCAATCAAAGCCTGCAATTCAAATATTTCGTGGTAGCCTTCACCCATCGTTATGAACTTTTGCATGTAATCAACTCCTAACAATATAATATATGACCAGGGAGCCAAATGAAAGGGCAATACTTATGAGAATTATCAGCGGCAAATACAAAGCGAAAAAATTACATACGTTAAAATCAAATGATACACGTCCGACAACGGACAAAGTGCGGGAAAGCATATTCAGTATGCTCGGAGAGATAGATGGCCCTGTACTGGACCTGTTTGGCGGCACAGGTGGTCTGGCGGTAGAAGCGCTGAGCAGAGGCGCTGACAGTGCGATGATTATCGATGGTGCAGGTGACGCGATCAAAATAATTAAAGAGAATACGAAAGATATCGATGAGCCGGTAGAAGTATTCAGAAATGATTTTAAAAGAGCACTTAAAGCGATGGCAAAACGTGAAAAATCCTTTGATTTAATCTTTTTAGATCCGCCGTACAACAAAAAATTAATCGATAAAAGTCTTGCACTTATTAAAGAGTATAATATTTTAAATGACGGCGGCCGAATTGTCGCTGAAGCCGGTAAAAATGAAGCATTTAACCATGAGGGTTTTAATATTATAAGGGAAAATGAATACGGCTCAATTAAAGTGTGGCTGCTTAATCACGAAGGAAAGTAGGGGATGATTGTGACAAATCAAAAAATAGCAGTAGTGCCAGGAAGTTTTGACCCAATTACATATGGTCATCTGGATATTATTGAACGTGCTTGTAAGATTTTTGATAAGGTTTACGTATCAGTATTAAGAAATTCATCAAAAAAAGGATTGTTTTCACCTGAAGAGCGCATCGATTTAATTTCAGGAGTTACAAAACATCTGGATAAAGTCGAGGTCATTCAGTTCGACGGCTTGTTAATCGACTTCTGCCAGCAGGTGGGTGCAGATGCGATTATTAGAGGGCTGCGCGCTGTCAGTGACTTTGAATACGAAATGCAGCTGACGAGCATGAATAGAAAGCTCGACAGCCACATTGAAACGATGTACATTATGACAAATAATAATTATTCATTCATATCATCTTCGATTGTTAAAGAAGTCGCAAAATACGGCGGCAAGATAGAAGATATCGTACCGCCGTTAATAGAAGATGCTTTAAAAGAAAAATTTAAGGAACAATAATAACCGGTGTATTGAAATCGTTACTCTTTCCGCCGGTAAATGTGTTGTATACTTCCGTGGCCGTCACTTCATGTGACACGAGGTCACGGTTTTTTTTATTAACATTAGTAATAATGTTTTCATTGCCGAGCTGTTTTAAATACTGGCGGCCGTTTTGTGTCATGCCGAGAATTCTCACGTGATCAGGGAGCGTATATTCTGCCATAAGGTCTTCGGTAATATTTAATAGTATAGAAATCATGAGTCTGCTGAGCCGCGTCCATGTATATCTTTTCGTTTTCACCGAACTTAAAAATTCTGAATAACTGGCGGCAGCGCGGATTTTATCCTGCAGACGGTGCTCAAGACCTTCTGTCATCATATAAATACTTTTAAGCTCTCCAGGCGACCGGCTTAAAATAATTGTTTTCAGGGTTTTAAATAAATCTTCATTAGAAGCGAGATGGTCATTCATCATGGCCGTAACGAGTCCTTCAGGCATAAACTTTTTAGCTTCTTCAGTGTCGCCGTTAAATAAAGCAGTACGCAGACTTGTCGCACTGGAAAAAGCTGCAGATGATAAAGACGAGTCGCTGTAATTGTTGCCCATCCGCTGAATCGTCCCGGGTCTAATCGGTGCATCAATGTCTCTGATTGCATTAATATAACTGACACCGAGCGTATCGTTCGGAGAAGAATAATGCGTGTTTTTAGTCAGCTCGCTCATTGCGCGCGGATAGCTGTATCCTTTTTTAAGCAGCGAATTGAATTCATCAGAAACTTTAAGTGACTGCGACGCTTCGGCGGCCTGGAACAGCGTATCGATATTGCCGGATTCGCTGCCGAAGACTAAATCTGTTGAGTGCAGCAGGTTAGCAATATGGACGCCGCCCCGGGCGAAATCATCGGCAGCGCTGACTGCATTTAGGAAGGGGAGCTCCGCAACGAGGTCGACGTGTTCGAGCGCGGCTCTTGTCCGTTTAAACTTATCTGTAATTGCGATTTCGCCGCGCTGGGTGAAGCTGCCCGACATAATCGCAATAGTGACATCGGGTGATGTCAATGCTTTTGCCTGTTCTATATGGTAAATGTGACCATTGTGAAATGGGTTGTACTCTGTAATTAATGATAAAATTTTCATACATAAACCCCCGATAGATGTTATACTAAGTGTATCAAAATATTAGACAGATTGAAGTTATTTGTTAAGAAAAAAACTTGACACTTTTTCTTTATAATTGTACAATATCTGTTGTGCTCATAAGAGGTGGAATTGTATGAAATGGTCGCTTTCACAACTAGGGAAGTATACCAATGAAAAATTCACTTTTAATGAAACTGTTCAGTTTGACACATTGTATGATCGTGCGGACATACTTGCTATAGATGATACTGTGGTATCCGGCGAGATGTTTATCGGACGTCAACGAGTAGATGTTGACTTAAGCATATCGGCGGTTGTTAAGATGATCGACAGCCGAAGCGGAAATGCAGTCAGTCTGCCACTCGAAATACAATCTGTTGAAGTGTTTGATGAAACACTTGAAGAAGACGAAGAAGCAGATGATGACAACATCCATCCATTAGTCCATACGCTGGACTTGGAGCCTGTAGTCAGAGAACTGCTGATCGTTAACTTACCGACAGTTTATACTGAGAGTGACGAACTACCCGGGTCATCAGGAGCAAGTGGTTGGACAGTAATGGATGAATCGGAAGCAGCTAATGAAAAACCGGCTGTCGACCCGAGATTACAAAAACTAGAAGCTTTAAAGCTAAACGATGAGGAGGAAAAATAATGGCAGTACCTAAAAGAAGAACATCAAAAACACGTAAAAATAAACGTCGTTCACACATGAGACTTTCAGTACCAGGTATGGTAGAATGCTCAAACTGCGGTGAAACTAAATTAGCTCACCGTGTATGTAAAGAATGTGGAAGCTACAAAGGCGAAGAAGTCGTAGCTAACTAATCAAATATTTATATTTGGATACTCCTGTTAAAGCGGATGCTTTACGGGGGTATTTTTTTGGTGTTTAAGGCCGGGGAAGTGATGGTGTAATTGAGTATCAATCAAAAAACCGAAACGGCATGCCGTTTCGGTTAAGTTCACTAAAACCATATTAATTTGGTGTCCACATTAATGACTCGTCAGCTAAATCACGTTCGATGTCATATTCGTGACTTTCGAAGCCGTGTTTTTCAAAGAAATCACGGGAGTTCTGGAAGCGGCTGATGGCTTTTATCGGAAGATTGAATGATTTTGCGTATTCAATCAGTTCGCTGCCGAATCCTCTGCCCTGGTATTTTTCTAGCACTTCAAGTTTCCAAATCACTAAATATTCAGCTGTGTCATTATCGATCGGATGCTCAGCATCCTTGCGGCGATATAGACACATGCGGGCAACGAGTTCTTCCCCCAGGTAGATTCCATAGAATGGGGAGTCGATATCTGCATCGATCATGTTAGCTTCCAGTTCATCAATCATGTGCAGCTCTTGAGAGCCGTACTCGCGGAATTTTTTAAATTCTTCTGCTGTTTTGTAATTAATAGCTAAATTTTTTACTTTTGACATTTGGCAACGCTCCTTTTTATCTAGTATATTCATAATTAGCAAGCCATTCAATTGTTTTATATTTAAATAACTTTTATACTTTGAATAACGATTAATTTAGGGAGAACTATTTATGCATTTTGAAACGATTAACTTTTTTAGCAATATACATAAAATAACCGGCCATAAACAATTTTACGGCGGTTTATCGTATGACGAAGAGAGTCTTAAGACTGTGCTTGGCCGTCCGGCGCACGATCATACCAGAGCGCTCGGTGAGATAATCGAAAAAGATATGTCTCAGTACAAAATGACCGAAGCGCAGCATAACAATTTAGAACTGCTGAAAAATGGACACAGGGCAGTGATTGCCGGTCAGCAGGCCGGTTTATTTATGAGCCCGTCTTATATCATCCACAAAATAATTTCTATCTTAGTTGTCACTAAAGAAATTAAGGAAAAGCACGATTATGACGCAGTGCCGGTGTTTTGGATTGCGGGGGAAGACCACGATTTTGATGAAGTGAATCATACGCATGTGTACGATGCATATTATAAGCGCCGTGTGAAAGTGAGCTACAAACCGAATTTGTCTGTGCCGATGAGCGTCGGTTTTTATCAGTACGATAAAAAAGCAATGACCGAAACGCTGGATAGGATCCTTTCTTATATTGGCGATTCGGAATATACAGCGACGCTGAAAGAGAAAGTCGCTCAATCAATTGAACAGTGTACAACTTGGACAGAATTGTTCCACAGTTTAGTTCACGACACATTTAAAGATGACGGTCTGATTATTTTTAATTCCCATTTAACAGAAGCAAGACAGCTGGAAGTGCCGATTTTAAATAAAATGTTTGAGAAACATAAAGAAATTGACCAGGCATTTAAAACCGGCCAGGCGTCATTTTTAAAAACGGTCAATCAATCGCCGACAATTCAAACAGAAACGAATGTACATCTATTTGGCAATACATCGAGTTACCGCTCGCTGCTGACAGAAAAAGAAGGAAAATATTCTCTCGGAGAAGAAACTTTCACATTTGAAGATATTAAAAATAAAATTCAGCAGACGCCTGAAGAGTTTTCAAATAATGTAGTCACCCGGCCGCTGATGCAGGAAATGCTGTTTAATACCGCAGTATTTTTAGGCGGCGGTGCAGAGGTGTCTTACTGGGGGGAACTCCACAAGGTATTTGAAGCAATGAATGTCAGCATGCCAATCGTTATGAAACGGATGGAGTTCATGCAGATCGATAGCAGAACGGCCAAATTGCTAGAAAGATACGATATAGAACTGGATGAAAATATTGTTGCAACGATCAATTCCCGTAAAGAAGCTTTAATCGGCGCACATACAAATGATCAAATTGCCGAGGAGATTGAACGGGTAAAAGAATCTCTTGAACAGGCATTCCATCCGCTATATGAATACGCAGATGAATACTTTAATAAGAAAATTATCGACGGTAATAAACAGCGTCATATAAACGAGCTGGATTATTTAAAAAAACGGTATTCAGTCGATGTGAAGCGGAGTTTAAGAAGTGAATTGAATAATTTAGACGAATTAAGCGAAAAATTAATGCCTAATGGGGCACTGCAGGAAAGACTTTACCATCCTTGGCAGTTTTCGGCGAAAAATTGGGATTATGCCCCACTCAGTTACACTGATAAATTAATACTGATTAAAAGTTAGAAAACCTATAATTATCAAGCGATTCCTCCAAATGGAGAAATCGCTTTTTTATTTTACGAAAAAATTTTGCAATCTTTTTTATAATTTGTGGAGGAAAGTGGGGAGATGTGGTAAATTAAATGTATAGCGGGGTGAGAATATGTTCATGGGTGAGTACAAACACAATTTGGATACGAAAGGCCGCATTATTGTGCCGAGTAAATTCAGAGAATTACTCGATGAACAATTCGTCATTACGCGCGGTCTTGATCGCTGTTTATTCGCATATACAGAAGATGAATGGAGCCGCATAGAAGAAAAACTTAAAACACTGCCGCTGACGAAGAAGGATGCCCGTAAATTTACGAGATTATTCTTCTCAGGTGCGACCAACGTGGAAATTGATAAACAGGGACGTATTAATATCCCGCAAAACTTGCGAGAATATGCAGGATTATCAAAAGATTGCACAGTAATTGGTGTATCGAGCAGAATTGAAATTTGGGATTCCTCATCATGGGAAGACTTTTATACAGAATCTGAAGATAACTTTGAAGATATAGCAGAAGATTTAATTGATTTTGACCTTTAGGGATGTGACAAATTGTTTAACCACACTTCAGTCTTACTAAAAGAAACAGTCGATGGTTTAAATATTAAGCCGGACGGCATATACGTCGATGCTACTTTAGGCGGCGGCGGACACACTTCTTATTTATTGTCACAGCTTGAAACTGGCCATGTTTATGCATTTGATCAGGACATGACAGCGATAAATAATGCCCGGGAAAAATTTAAAGATCACGATAACATTACTTTAATCCATACAAATTTTGAAAATATAACAGCAGCACTTGAAGAAAAAGGTGTGACTGGTGTCGACGGCATTCTGTACGATCTCGGGGTGTCGAGCCCGCAGCTCGACGTAACCGAACGCGGTTTCAGCCACTCTAAGACAGCACGGCTCGACATGAGAATGGATCAGACGCAATCACTCGACGCATACGAAATTGTAAATGAATATCCTTACGAAGCATTAGTCGGTATTTTCTTCAGATATGGCGAAGAGAAATTTTCTAAGAAGATTGCCAGAGAAATAGAACGTCTTAGAAAAATCGAGCCGATTGAAACGACGACAGAACTCGCAGAAATAATAAAATCACAAATTCCTCAGAAGTTTAGAAGAACCGGAGGCCACCCTGCAAAACGTATCTTCCAGGCACTTAGAATTGCAGTCAACGATGAGCTTGGAGTGTTCGAACGTTCGCTGGAACAAGCGATAGAACTGCTCAATAAAAACGGACGTGTATCGGTTATTACTTTCCACTCTTTAGAAGACAGAATATGTAAACAGATGTTTGTTGAATACGAAAAAGGGCCGGAACTGCCAAAGAATATGCCAATTATTCCCGAAGGATACGAGCCGGTATTAAAAAGAGTGAACCGCAAACCGATTATCGCAGAGGGCGATGATTTAGAGGCCAACCCGCGTGCACGCAGTGCAAAACTTAGAATTGCTGAGAAACAAGTATAGGAAGTGTTGACATGGTAGTAGAAAGATATACTGAAACAGCCCCTGCCAAAAAAGTATACAGAGAATCCGACAGTCAGCCGAAAACCCAGAGAAAAGCAAAAGTCGTTGGGATTAAGCGTATGGAAATGACTATTTACATAGCGCTGGCAGTTCTGATTGCAGCGGTTTCCATATATGTGCTATCTTTAAAAATGGAAGCATATAACTATCAAAGTGAAAAATCATCTATAGAACAAAGCATCTCAGTTAAAGAGGGTGAAATCAGTGAATTAAACACTGAGGTTACCTACCTTGCTTCCTACGATCGTATATATGAAAAAGCTCAGGAACTGGGCTTAGATTTGAACAATAGCAATGTAAAGGTTGTAGAAAAGTATGGGGAAGACTAGACGCAAATTCAGTCTTAAAAATAGTAAGATACCACTAGGCGCACTCCTGATATATTTCGGTATAGGAGTGCTTTTTCTTTTGATTATCGGGCAATTTACAAAATTAATGGTATTTCAAACGATAGATGATGAAGACCTGGTCGCGCGCGGTGAGGATAAATACTCGGTCAGTGCAATTAATGAGCCTGAACGCGGAGATATTGTCGACCGTGCGGGCAACGTGCTGGCATCCGATATGGAAGCGTACAGAATCGCAATTATAACGGATGAAAATTATCCGAACCATGTCAGTAATCCAGAAGAAACGGCATCATTGCTGGCAGAAGTCATCGACATGTCGAAAGAAGACATTCAAACAGAAATTGAAGAAAACATAGAAAAAGGACAGTTCCAGATGGAACTTGGCCAGGCAGGCCGAAATATTTCCTATAACGATAAAAAGTTCCTGGAAGAATCTGAAGCGACCGGCATTGTATTTGAACCGGAAACGAGACGGTTTTATCCTAATGGACAATTTGCATCGCATTTAATCGGCTATGCGGAAATGAATAATGAATCAAATGAACTGGACGGCCAGCTCGGTTTTGAACGCATTTATAACGATCTTTTAAAAGGCGAGCCCGGCAGCATCGATTATGATCAGGATGTATGGGGCTATATCGTACCAAACTCCGATAATGTTAAACCGCCGGTCAATGGACACGATGTTAAATTAACGATTGATTCTAATATTCAGCTCTATCTTGAAGAAACATTAAATGATATGGATGAGCACTTTAAACCTGAAGAATTGATTGCTGTTGTTGCCGATGCAGATACAGGGGAAATTCTCGCCAGCGGCCAGCGGCCGTCATTTAATCCGGAAACTCGTGAAGGGTTCGGTGAGAGCTGGCTGAATATGCTTTACGAATATTCATTTGAACCGGGGTCTACATTTAAAGTATTCGGTCTTGCAGCTGCAATTGAAGAAGGTGTCTATGACCCTGATACTGTCTATACTTCCGGGTCTATGGATGTTATGGATACGACAATATATGACTGGGAAACAGAAGGCTGGGGATACATTACTTATAACGAAGGCATGCAGTATTCATCAAACGTTCTGATGATGATTCTGCAAGATAAAGTCGGTGCCGATAAAATGCTCGACTATTATCAGAAATTTGGTTTCGGTCAAACGACCGGCTCTGAATTCCCGACTGAATCAGCAGGGCAAATTGCCTGGGACAATGAATTACAGCAAAAAACAACTTCATTTGGACAGACATCAACAGTTACCCCTATACAGCTGATCCAGGGCATGACTGCGCTCTTGAATGAAGGGGAAATGAAAAAACCTTACGTCGTTGACGAAATTACAGATGATGCTGGTGACGTTGTTTACGATGGCAAAGAAGAAACAGTGAGTCAGGTTATTTCGCCGGAAGCGGCTGAAAAAACGGTATCCGAGATGAACACGTTAATCGGCGGTTCGCTTGACCATAACCCGCAGTACAAATCAGATGAGTATGAAGTGACGGGTAAATCGGGAACTGCACAAATTTACGATCCGGAAAACGGCGGATATATGGACGGCGACTACCAGTTCTTTACTTCATTTTTAGGCTATGCACCGAAAGATGACCCGGAGGTCATTGTGTATTACGGTATTAAACTGGCCAGTGAAAATAAAAGTGAAACTTGGGACAATGGGGTTGCACGCGGATTTAATCCGTTAATGGAAAGGACGCTTAAATATTTAGAAGTATCTGAAGCAGATGTTTCCAAAGAAAACAGCGTAGTTGAAATCGGTGATTATACAGGTAAGGAAATCGATGCCTTGACCGATGAATTAAATGATACAATTGATGTAAAAGTAGTCGGGAACGGCAATGAAATTGTCGAACATTATCCAAAAGACGACAGGCTGCTGCCTTATGATTCCTTATTTGTGAAAACAGAGGGCGATTTAACTCTTCCGGACTTTACTGGGCTTTCTAAACGGGAGGCACTGACACTCGGTGACTTTATGGGTATTGAAGTTACTGTAGAAGGAGAGGGTTATGTTAAGAGCCAGTCACAAAACAGCGGGACGGCAGTCACTGAGGATACTGCAGTAGAAGTCACTCTGTCGTCTAACGACCCGAACGATTAGGAGGAGCTATGAACTATATATTTTTAGCAGCGGCGCTTGTGCTCACTGCAATTTTAATACCGGTATTAATCCCTTTGCTGAAAAGGATGAAATTTGGCCAGTCCATTCGTGAAGAAGGACCTAAGAGTCATTTAATTAAAACAGGAACACCGACGATGGGCGGTTTGTCATTTATCGCAGTGACAATACTCCTCTCTGTCATCGGCGTGTTTTTTGTCGATGATATTTATAAAATGCTTGTACTGATTATCGTAACGCTCGGTTTTGCACTGATTGGTTTTATCGATGATTACATTATCGTTGTTAAAAAAAATAATGCAGGCTTATCATCAAAACAGAAGTTTCTGGCGCAAATTGCAGTGGCAGTTATTATTTACATTATAATGATCAATTGGATTCCGGATATCGAGGCCGGCATACAGATTCCGGGGACAGATTTCTTTATCCCGCTGGGTATATTTTTTGTCGTCTGGATCGTTTTCTGGCTGGTTGGATTCTCCAATGCAGTTAACTTAACTGACGGTCTTGACGGATTATCGACAGGGACTTCGATTATCGCATTCGCATCATTTCTTGTTATCAGCCTGATGACAGGAGAAATGGAAGTTGCATTATTCCTGTTCATTTTAATCGGCGGGCTGATTGGATTTTTAATTTATAATAAATATCCTGCTAAATTATTTATGGGAGATACTGGGTCATTGGCACTCGGCGGTATTATTGCGATTGTCTCGATTCTTTTAAACAACAGCCTGCTGCTTTTAATTATCGGAATCGTCTTCGTAGTTGAGACTGCGAGTGTTATGCTCCAGGTCGCGTCATATAAAACGACAGGCAAGAGAATTTTTAAAATGACACCAATCCATCATCATTTTGAACTGTCAGGATGGAATGAATGGAAAATCGTTATTGTATTCTGGTCAGTCGGATTGATTGCCGGGATTATCGGTATAATTTTAGGAGTGATGTAAGATGAAATCATTCAGCGGATACGACAACAAAAACGTTATTGTGCTGGGCTATGGCCGAAGCGGCAAAAGTGCTGTAGATGCACTGGTTCGGTTAAATGCCAATGTAACCCTGACGACTAACGAAGTGTTCTCGGATGAAGAAGCGGAACAAAAATATAAAGGCTGGGGCGTTGAAATTGTGGATGGCCACCATCCGGTCAATCTTTTAAATAATGCGGATCTAATCGTTAAAAACCCGGGTATTCCTTATACTGTTCCATTTTTAAAAGAAGCAGCGGACAGAAATATTCCAATTATTACAGAAGTTGAAATTGCTCATCATATAAGCGAAGCGCCGATTTATGCTCTGACCGGGACAAATGGTAAAACGACATGTACTTATCTCCTCGGTGAAATGCTTGAACAAAATAATGAACATCCGATTTTATGCGGAAATATCGGTTATCCCGCAACAGATGCAGCTATGGAAGCAGCCGATAATGATTCGCTTATAATGGAACTATCTTCATTTCAGCTGATGGGAATCAGAGAATTCAGACCAAATATTGCGGTGGTTACTAACATATATGAAGCCCATTTAGACTACCACGGTTCTGTTGAAGAATACAGAAACGCTAAATTGTCTATTTTTAAAAATATGACCGAAGATGATTTATTAATCTTTAATAAAAAACAGGCGCATCTGCTCGATGGACACGATATAAAATGCCGAATTGAGTATTTTGATGCTGATGGTCCGGCAGATGCCTGCACTGACAATGGACAATTAATCGTTCACGGTAAAGTTGTCATGCCGATTAAAGATATTGTTCTAAAAGGTGATCATAACATTGAAAATATACTGGCGACGCTGCTTGCAGCACACGCACATGGTGTCAGCATTGATGCTGTCAGAAAAACTCTGACTACTTTCAGCGGTATTGCTCACAGGCTGGAACGTCTGGGTGCCGCAGAGGGTGTAATGTATTACAACGATTCTAAAGCGACGAATAATTTGGCAACATCATTTGCCTTAAAAAGTTTTGATACACCAGTGATCTGGATGGCAGGCGGTTTAGACCGCGGTCAGACTCTGGATGAGTTAATGCAGTATGCCGGTCACGTTAAGCATATTATTACTTTTGGTGAAACGGCAGCTAAATTCACTGCCCTGGCAGAGAAGATGAATGTGCCTTCAGAGCTGACGGATAATCCGTACACGGGTGTGGCACTTGCTCACCGTCATGCAGTGCCGGGGGACACAGTCTTATTTTCACCCGCTTGTGCGAGCTGGGATCAGTATAAAGACTATGAACGGCGCGGCGATCATTTTAAAGAAGGCTTTGCAAAATTGAACTAGAATTTAAAGGAGGTATAGCCGATGGCTCATGACGACAATAATATAGATGATATAAAAGAAAAACTTAAAAAGAAACGTCAGAATGCTGAGTATCAGGGCTATACTCTAAAATCTGCTTTAAGCAAAGACAATGAACAAGCCAAACCTGCTAAAGAACAAGAACCTAAAAGCGATGTTAATAAGGCTGAAGCAAAAAAAGGCAGTCAAAAAGTTCCGGATGATAAAAAAAAATCAGATGGCGACTTATCATTGCAAATCGAACATTATAAAGATTTTGATGACGAGCAGTCAGATGTTAAAAAAACTGACGATAAAGAGAAGAAGACTGGTCAAAAAGAAAAATCAGCTAAAAAGAATAGTAAAAAACAAGAAAAAAGAAATACTCCGAAACAGAAGAAAAAGAAATTCGAGTTTAAACGCGTACATATGTATATCGCCTTGATCGTACTTCTTGTTCTTTTTCTAGCTGCTTTATTATGGTATGTATTTTCGAGTGCCAGCGATGTGAAGGAAATTAACTTTGAGGGCAACAGCCTCGTATCTGAAGCAGAGCTTGAAGAGCGTATCGGTTTTAGTACCGGTGATAAGATGTTCAGTATTTCCGCCGGCAAAGCCGAGGAGAATGTTGAATTGCTGCCGGTAATTGAAGATGTATCCGTCAGCCGAGACTGGCCAAACGGCATTACGGTTAATGTGAATGAGTATAAGGCAATTGCATACATTAACAGTGATACACTGTATTTCCCGGTGCTTGAAAACAGCAGAATACAACGCGGATATCCAACTGCGCCGAGGAATGCTCCGATTATTTATAACTTTGAAGGCGAAGAGTTCGATGCCCTGGTCGAGGCGCTGAATAATATTGAAGTGGATATTTTGGAAAGTATTTCCGAAATATACTTCCGGCCGACTGATAATTCGATGCGGAGAATTCATGTATTTATGAATGACGGGCAGGAAATTGTTGCCGATTACGAAACGTTCAGTGAGAAAATGAACTATTACATTGGTATCCGCCATGAAATCGGCGATGAATCAGAAGGTATTATCGATATGGAAGTCGGAACGAGCTATTTACCGTACGACAGTGCTGATGCACGGGAAATTAAAGATAATATATATAATGAACCGACTCAGGCAGGATATATCGAAGATATTAATGGAGCGCTCGAGGGTGTCAGGTCATCACTTGGCGGTATCGACAGCACTGCAGAAGAATAAAAGACAGATAAAGTAAAACAAATGTTTTGAAATAGTTCACATTAATCAGAGTATAATGTAAACTAGAAATAGTAATATGAAAAAGGCTGTGTAGGAGGCAATAAGGTGAAGGAACATTATTATGTTGCCCTTGATATCGGCTCGTCTAGTGTCAAAGTAGTGGTCGGCGAAAAATTTCACAACGGTGTGAATGTAATCGGTACCGGTCAAACCTTCACTGATGGGGTTTCTAAAGGGATGATCAATGATTTTGATCAGGCTAAACATGCAATTACAGATACAATTAAAAAAGCAAAAATCGCTTCAGGTGTAGATATCGATGAAGTGTTTGTGAAAATCCCAATTGCGGATACGCATATACAATTTGGAGAGGAAGCAATACGCTTCGGCGGAGAAGCCACAGAAATTAATGGTGAACATATAGAAGAGCTGCTGGAAAATGTCCGCATGCACGATTTTGCAGGGCAAAATGAAGTAGTCAGCGTTTACCCGGTTTCTTTTATCGTAGACGGTCTGCATGAAGTGAACGATCCAAAAGAAATGATCGCAGAAGAAAGTCTGGCTGTTAAGGCGGGGGTCGTTACGGCGAATCGTACGCTCTTAATTAATATTGTTAAGTGTGTTGAAGCAGCAGGCTTAACAATTTTAGATGTGTATTCAGATGCGGTAAACTATCAGCACGTACTGACAGATGCTGAAGCAGAACTTGGTGCTGTCGTTATTGATATGGGTCTTGATTTAACTCAATTCGCTTATTATGAGCGAGGTTCATTAAAATATGCAAACAGTGTCGGCATTGCCGGACGTGAAATCACACTTGATTTAGTTGAAGAATTCAATACATCTTACGATGAAGCTGATCAGGCTAAGGAACAGTACGGTCATGCATTCTTCGACCTTGCGAGCGATGATGAGAAAGTATCACTCGTACAAAATGACTCTGCTGAACCGGCAGAAGTAACGTCGAAAGATCTGGCAGATGTGATTGAACTGGTTATTGAAGATACTTTGATGAGTATTTTTGAAGACTTAGCTGCTAACGGCATCAACAATGTACAAGGCGGCTTTGTATTAACAGGCGGTACTGCGAATATTCGAGGTATTAAAGAATTGATGCAGGATCTCGTTGCTGAAAAAGTAAGAGTTCACGTACCGAATCAAATGGGTGCAAGAAAACCTGAATTTACAAGCGCAATCTCTGTATTATCAAGCGGAATAATGTTTGATGAGTTACTGGAATATGTTACAATTGATAATTATGACGACTATCCAGAAGCTGAATCTCACAGTGCAGCAGATGATGAACAGGAAGCTCAAACAGGTAATTTCTTTACAGGCTTGTTTGCTAAACGTAAAGAAGAGAATGAGCTTCAGGTAAATCGGGATGAAGCACAGGATGATGATTCATATGAAGATGAATACAACTATCCTGACGAAGAAAGTATTGAAGAATCTCCATCTGAAAATGATGCTGATGATGAATACGAGGATTATACTGATGATGACGCTGACAATCGTCTGGAAGACTCTGACAGAGAGCCGAAAGAAAAAGGCGATCTAGGCACTAAAGTTAAAAAAATATTTAAAAATTTATTTGAGTAGAAGTACATTTGGGAGGAAAGATTAATGTTAGAATTTGAACAAGGTTTCAACCACATGGCGACGTTAAAAGTTATCGGTGTTGGCGGCGGCGGTAATAATGCCGTTAACCGCATGATTGAGGACGGAATGTCCAACGTTGAATTCATTGCTATTAATACAGACGGCCAAGCTTTAAACTTATCTAAAGCTGAGTCAAGAATTCAAATTGGAGAAAAATTAACACGCGGTCTGGGTGCGGGAGCAAATCCTGACATCGGTAAAAAAGCTGCTGAAGAATCACGCGAACAAATTGAAGATGCAATCCAGGGTGCGGATATGGTATTCGTTACAGCTGGTATGGGCGGCGGTACTGGTACAGGTGCTGCACCAGTCGTTGCTAAAATTGCAAAAGAAATGGGCGCACTGACTGTTGGTGTTGTTACACGTCCATTTGGTTTTGAAGGAAGAAAGAGACAAACACAAGCTGCTGCTGGTGTTGAACAAATGAAAGCAGCGGTTGACACACTGATTATTATCCCAAATGATCGCTTACTTGATATCGTAGATAAATCTACACCGATGATGGAAGCATTTAAAGAAGCGGATAACGTGCTTCGCCAAGGTGTTCAGGGTATTTCAGACCTGATCGCAGTCAGCGGTGAAGTTAACCTCGACTTTGCAGACGTTAAAACTATCATGCAAAACCAAGGTTCTGCACTGATGGGTATTGGTATATCAGCTGGTGAAAACCGTGCAGTTGAAGCGGCTAAAAAAGCAATTTCAAGTCCGCTCCTTGAAACATCTATCGTCGGTGCTCAAGGTGTCCTGATGAATATTACAGGCGGAGAGTCACTATCTCTGTTTGAAGCACAGGAAGCAGCTGACATCGTTCAGGATGCTGCAGATGAAGATGTTAATATGATCTTCGGTACTGTTATTAATCCTGAACTCGAAGATGAAATTGTAATTACTGTAATTGCTACAGGATTCAATGAAAAAACGCTTCAGCGATCTTCTGAAAGACCAGCTGAACAAAGTGAACAAACTCAAACACGCGGCGGAGGCAGCAACTTTAACCAGCCGCCTGCATATAACTCAAGGGATATTGCTGAAGATGAAGGCTTCACACGTGAACCGGACAGATTTGACAGCAGATCTCAAGAAGAGCCGGATGTTCCGACATTCTTAAAAGGTAACAGCTCAAGAAGAGAAAGACGCAGAAGATAAATTTTGCTTTGTATATATATCGGAGATATTGGCATCCCAATATCTCCTTTATTTTATAGGTGGGGATAATTTGACAAATGAAAACGTGTTCAAAGAATACAAATTCTATTGGGGCAATGACAGAAGAGAGCTGACATTCGGCTATACTAAACGTCATAATGGCCAAAGTACCTATCCAAAAAACAGTTTTAATATGGCATTATACATTGGTGATGAAATAGATAATGTCCATGCACATCAATTGGCGCTAGCAGAAGAAATAGACTTTCCTGTATCGTCATGGATGCTGCCGATTCAAAAGCACGGCGGCAACGTTTTGGAAGTCTCGAAATTAGACCGCGGCACTAACGTAAAGTCACTTGGTCAAGGCATGGATAATATAGACGCTGTTTATACTTATGATAAAGGAATTCTGCTTACTATGAACTATGCAGACTGCATACCCGTTTATGTTTACAGTGTGTCTGATAATTTTACTGGACTTGCCCATGCAGGCTGGCGCGGCACCGCAGAAAAAATTACAGCCGAACTGATAAACAGTTATAGAGGCAGCAAAAATGATTTAAGAGTGATTATCGGTGTCGGTATCAACCAGGCTTATTACGAAGTGGATGATGCGGTGATTAACGCGCTAAAACCTTTGACCGGCAGTGCTTATCAGGCAACTGATTCGGGCTGGCTGCTCGATTTAAAAGAAGTGAATAAACACCAGGCAATAGAGGCCGGTATAAATGAAGCGAATATCAGTGTGACAGGACTTGGCACAGAGATGGATGACTTTTTCTCATTTCGTTTGGAAAAAGGGAATACCGGACGCGCACTGGCTTTTATCGGAAGGCGTGAAGAATAATGATCAAAGAAAATTTTGAAGAAATTAAAAATGAAGTCGGCGACAATGTTAATGTTATCGCTGTGACAAAGTATCATTCGGTCGAAGAAACACTTGCTGCATATGAAGCAGGTGTAAGACATTTTGGTGAAAACCGTATCGAAGGTTTTATTGAAAAACGTCAGGCTCTGCCTGCAGATGCTGAAGTACACTTTATCGGAACGATGCAGTCTAGAAAAGTAAAAGACGTTATCGAAGACTTGTACTATTTACACTCACTTGAACGCGAAAGTGTAGCAAAAAAAATTGAACAGGCAGCCCAGCATGTTGTAAACTGTTTTATACAGGTAAATGTTTCTGATGAAGAATCAAAGCATGGTCTTAAGCCTGAAGACGTCGAAGGCTTTCTTGAAACACTTAAAGATTACGATTATGTCAAAGTAATCGGCCTGATGACTATGGCACCGCACACAGAAGACATTGAAGTTATAGAACAAACATTTTCCGGTCTTAGCAATTTACGGGATACTTTGATGCAAAAATATCCGGAAGTTAAAGAACTCAGCATGGGTATGAGCAATGATTATCCGATTGCAGTAAAAAACGGTGCATCTTACATAAGAATAGGCAGTAAAATTATGGGAAGCTAGGTGAGAAAAATGGCTATTACAAAGTTTATAAAAGATTTATTCGTCGTAGATGTGGAAGAAGAAGTACCTGTCCAGGATAAGCAGCCTGTACAGAAAAAAGAACCTGCTAAAGTGACGAATTTGAATACCAGTAAACAGCCGGCTAGCCGTCCAAAAGAGGCGGCACCTAAAAAAACAGCACAGACTAATGACAAGACGATACATTCAAAACAGCAGACAAGAACAAAAGCTAAACCAAAAACTCAGAAACCGCAGCTTAATCAAAGAAAAGTAAATCAAGCAAGCAGCAAGGAGAATCGAACAATGCCTGTTAATGATCAAAATACAAAAGTATGTTTATTTGAACCGCGAGTATTTGCAGAAACACAGGATATTGCCGATGAACTAAAAGGCAATCGTGCTGCGCTGGTTAATTTAACTAAAATTGATTCGATTCCGAAAAAGCGTATCGTGGACTTTTTAAGCGGAACCGTATATGCTTTAGAAGGCGATATTCAAAAAGTCGGTGCAGATATTTTCCTATGTACACCGAACAGTTTCGGTGTTGAAGGCGAAATTTCTGACAAAGAAGAGTTTTTCGATGAAATGTAAGGAGAGTTAGTTTGGATAATTCATTTTTAGTACAAATATTAATATACATCTGGCAATTTTTTAACTTTGTCTGGCCGATTTTCACATGGGGACTCATCATATATATTTTATCTTCATGGCTGCCGGCTTTAAGAGAATCTGCATTTGGAGATTTTTTAGGCAGAATTTACGAGCCGCTGCTCGAACCATTCAGACGTATGATTCCGCCATTAGGCGGCGTGCTGGACTTATCTCCGATAATTTTAATTATTGTGATGAGATTGTTCGCGTTTGGTTTAAACGAAATATTCAGAGTCCTGATTGTTTGGGTTTCTTAAAGGGAGGTATTGGTAAAACCAATATCTCCATTATTTATTAAGGTGTGATTTTATGAAAGGTATATATCAGCATTTCAGGCCGGAAGAAGGCGAAATACTGACATTATTAAATAGTAAGTTCGAACAGGCATCTAATAATTACTATGCTGTTTTAACTGATTTTTTAAATCCCCGCGAACAGAAAATGATTGAAAGTTTAAGCGGTCAATATCCGGATATTTCTGTCCATTATTACGGCGGCGGCAAGAACAGCGAGAGAGAACGCTTAAGGGCACTGCTCCTGCCGGCATACTTTGTATATACGGCGGATGATTTTGAGATTACAGTGTTTGAAGTATCATATCCAGACAAATTCGTTACTCTGTCACATCGGAATTTACTGGGGGCAATAATGAGTATCGGGGTAGATCGTGCGCTTATCGGTGACATTGTTAACGGTGATAAAATACAATTCGCTGTGACATCCCCTTTTGCAGACTTATTTAAAAGAGAATTAACTAAAATAAAAAATGCACCTTTAAAATTAACTGAAGTGCCGCATAATGATTTTATCGATGCACATGTTAATACTAAAGCTGTATCTATTCTCAGCAGTTCTTACCGTATCGATTCAATCGTTTCACTGGTCCTAAAAGAGGGTAGAGCAAAGTCTAAGGAACGCATAGAAAAAGAAAAGGTTAAAGTGAATCATTCGATAGTCGATGAACCATCGTTTATAATAGAAACCGGCGATATAATTTCGGTCAGAGGCTTCGGCCGCTTTACGGTAACAGAACAAATAGCCGAAACAAAAAAAGGAAAATACCGGCTGGAAGTAATGATAGTAACTGATAATTGAGGTGAACAGTTTGGATAGAGAAGAAGTTGTAAGTAAAAAATTTTCAACTGTGTACCGCGGTTTAGATGAACAGGCGGTCAGACAGCATTTAAAAGAAGTGAAAAGTGAACTGGATGAGAAAGATAATCGGATTGCTCAGCTGGAAGAGATGCTGAACGAGCGTCAGGAAAACTTAAACAGCTTTAAGAGTGTTGAATCATCAATTCAAGAAGCAATTTTGAGTGCAGCTAAAGCCGGCGATGACATTAAAGCACGTGCTCAAAATTACGGTGACAGTATAATTAAAAAAGCTGAAACTGAAGGAGAACAGATTATCAGCCGTGCTACTCAGCAAAGTGATCACATGATACAGCATAATGAAGATTTAAAACGTCAGGCGAAAATATTCAGAGCACGTTATAAGATGCTGATTCAAGCCCAGCTCGACCTGTTGGAAACTGAAGATTGGGAAAGATTACTTGGATTTGAGAATGATGAATCTGACAAATAGAAAAATTACATTGACGAATTGTAAGATATTTAGCATAATTAATATGTATTATTAGACATGCAGGCTTTCATTAGAATGCAGCGATCGGAGGACGGTGAGAGCTCCGGCAATGATGAAGGTTTTGAAATCACTAATGATTTATAAAATATAAGTAAACAAAGTGGACTCTAAGCAGTCAAGAAGGGTGGTACCGCGGTCATTCGCCCCTTAACTTGCTTAGAGTCCTTTTATTATAAAAAAGGAGAATTATAATGGATTATAAAGACACTCTACTAATGCCGAAAACAGCATTTAAAATGCGCGGCGGACTCGTTAACAAAGAACCAAAAATGCAGGAACACTGGGAAAACATCGACCTTTATAACAAAAAATTAAAATTGAATGAAGGCAATACACCTTTTGTGCTGCATGATGGACCGCCGTATGCAAACGGCAACCTTCATATGGGTCATGCACTGAATAAAATTATTAAAGATATGATTAACCGCAACAAACAGATGCAAGGTTACTATACACCATACGTGCCCGGCTGGGATACACATGGTCTGCCTATTGAACAAGCGCTGACAAATAAAGGTGTCGACAGAAAATCGATGTCGATTGAGGAATTCCGTAACAAATGTATCGAATTCGCTAACTCACAAATCGATATTCAGCGTGATGGCTTTAAACGTATGGGGATAGACGGCGAATGGGATAATCCGTATTTAACTTACAAACCTGAGTTCGAAGCATCACAAGTTCGCGTTTTAAAAGATATGGTAGCTAAAGGTTTGATTTATAAAGGGAAAAAACCGATTTACTGGTCTCCGACAAGTGAATCTTCACTGGCTGAAGCAGAGCTTGAGTATCAGGATAAAAAATCACCATCTATTTATGTTTCATTTAAAGTAAAAGATGGCAAAGATGTAGTTGATACAGGAGTTAAATTTGTTATCTGGACAACAACACCTTGGACAATTCCATCAAACTTAGCTTTAGCAGTTCATAAAAACTTAAATTATGTTCAGTTTAATTATAAAGGCGAGGAATATATCGTAGCTGAAGACCTGCTCGATCAGTTTGCTGATGAAGCAGAGTTCAATAAAGAAGAAATTACCCGCACTAAAGAATTTAAAGGTGCAGATCTTGAATATATTACAGCACAGCATCCGTTAATCGATCGTGAAAGTCTTGTTATTTTAGGTGACCACGTGACTACTGATGCTGGTACCGGTGTGGTTCATACTGCGCCTGGACACGGGGACGATGACTTTAAAGTCGGACAGCAATACGGTTTAGATATTTTAAGTCCTGTCGATAATAAAGGTGTATTTACAGAAGAAGCAGGAAAATACGAAGGTCTGTTTTATGATGACGCCAACAAAGTGATTACGGAAGATCTTGAAGCAGCAGGTGCGTTAATAAAAATGGCATTCTTCACTCACTCTTATCCGCATGACTGGCGGACGAAGAAACCTGTTATTTTCCGCGCGACACCGCAATGGTTTGCATCGATTGAAGGCGTTCGAGAAGATATTCTAAATGCGCTGATGGATACGAAATTCCAAGTGGAATGGAACCGTAAACGGATGTACAACATGATTAAAAACCGCGGTGACTGGGTTATTTCACGTCAGCGTGTCTGGGGCGTGCCGCTTCCTTTCTTCTACGGTGAAAACGGTGAAGAAATTATCGATGAAGATGTGCTTGAACATGTTGCAACATTGTTCGAAGAGCACGGTTCAAATATTTGGTTTGAATGGGATGCTAAAGATCTGCTTCCTGAAGGATTTACGCATGAAAGTGCACCAAATGGTCAATTTACTAAAGAAACTGACATTATGGACGTATGGTTTGATTCAGGTTCAACACATCGCGGTGTGCTGGATTACAGAGAAAACTTAACATATCCGGCTGACCTGTACTTTGAAGGTTCTGACCAGTACAGAGGATGGTTTAACTCATCGCTGATTACAAGTGTCGCTACAAAAGGACATTCTCCATATAAAGAACTGCTGTCTCACGGGTTCGTTATGGACGGTAAAGGTAAAAAAATGTCTAAGTCACTCGGCAATGTTATTTTACCAACAAAAGTTATGCAGCAGATGGGCGCAGATATTATCCGCCTGTGGGTGATGTCATCGGACTTCCAGGAAGATGTCAGAGTATCTGACGATATTTTAAAACAAGTATCAGAAGTGTACCGTAAGATCCGCAACACTTTCAGATTCTTATTAGGTAATGTTAATGATTTTAATCCGGCAGAAAATAATGTAGCATATGAAGACTTGTATGAAGTGGATCAGTACATGTACAGCCGCTTTGCTGAACTGAAAACATTTATGCTGGATGCATACGACCGTTACGACTACGTTACGATGTATCAGACGGTACAGAACTTTATCAACGTTGATCTGTCTAACTTCTATTTGGATTACGGTAAAGATATTCTTTATATCGAAGCTGAAGATGCACCGATCAGACGCAGTCTGCAAACAGTTCTTTATAAAATTTTGAAAGAATTAAATCTGATTTTAGCACCAGTCTTAGTTCACACTGCTGAAGAAATTTATGAACATACACCGCACACGGACAAAGAAAGTGTTCACCTTGAGCACTATCCGGAACGTGAAGAAGCAGATGCGGCACTTGTCAGAAAATGGCAGAAATTTATGGCAGTAAGAGATGATGTATATAAAGCACTTGAAACTGCACGTAATGAAAAAGTCATCGGTAAATCGCTGGATGCTAAAGTAACCATTACACAGCCTGCTGATTTTAATCTCGCTGATATTAAAGGCAGCTTAGAGCAGTTCTTTATCGTGTCGCAGGTTGAAGTGGCTGACACAGTGGCTGACGGTACTGAGTACGACGTCGTGACTGTTAAAGTTGAACATGCGGACGGCGAGCGCTGTAATCGCTGCTGGAACTATTCTACGGCTGATTCAATCGTCAGCGGCCATGATGATATTTGCCCGCGCTGCCGTGAAGTTGTGGACAACGCTTAAGAGATGAAACAATACAGAATATTACCGATGGCAATCGTCGGCATCATCGTGCTCGCAATTGATCAGCTGACGAAGTTTTTAGTTGCAACACAAATGTCTCTCGGGGAATCGATTCCCGTCATCGGGGAGTATTTAAAAATTACTTCCCACCGCAACAGCGGTGCAGCCTGGGGTATGTTTGAAGGACGCATGTTGTTCTTTTACATTATTACCGTCGCTGTACTCGTATTCTTAATATATTTTTATAAGACAGAAGCGAAAAACAATTTATTGATGCAGGTCGGCATCACACTTTTAATGGCAGGTGCACTCGGTAATTTTATCGACCGCCTTTTGTTTCAAGAAGTGGTGGACTTTGTCGATGTGCTGATTATTAATTACGATTTCCCTATTTTTAATGTGGCTGACAGTGCACTGACAGTCGGCGTGATTATATTGTTAATCGAAGTATTTATAACGGGAAGAGGTAAGAATAAAAAATGAATGTAATTATAACTGAAGAAAATGCAGGCGAAAGACTGGATACAGTACTGGCAGGCATCGTTCCCGATACATCCCGTACAGATATACAAAATCGCGTTAAGTCGGGTCACATTACGGTCAATCAAAAAACTGTCAAACCGAATTATAAAGTGAAAACGGATGATCTGATAGAGTTTTTTGAACGTGAAAATGTCGAAGCGGATATTGTTCCTGAAGACTTAAATCTCGATATCGTATATGAAGATGAAGATGTTGCTGTCGTTTATAAAGAACGCGGCATGGTCGTTCACCCGGCTGCAGGGCATGCATCCGGTACACTGGTTAATGGTCTGATGTTCCAGCTTGATAATTTATCAGGCATTAACGGAGAACTTAGACCGGGTATTGTTCACCGAATCGATAAAGATACCTCCGGCTTATTAATGGTTGCTAAAAATGATGTGGCTCACCGTCATTTAGTTGACCAGCTGGTAGAAAAATCAGTCACAAGAAAATATACTGCACTTGTTCACGGTGTCATTCCGCATAATCTCGGGACTATTGAAGCGCCGATTGGCCGTAATCCTAAAGAGCGTCAGGATATGGCTGTTGTCGATGAGGGCAAAGATGCTGTGACTCATTTTAATGTTTTAGAAAGATTTGATGACTTTACACTTGTCGAATGTATTCTCGAAACCGGCCGTACACACCAAATCAGAGTGCATATGAAATATATCGGCTATCCGCTGGCTGGAGATCCGAAATACGGTCCGAGAAAAACACTGGAAACTGACGGCCAGCTGCTTCATGCGGGAACATTGGGCTTTACACATCCTAAAACGGGAGAACGCCTGATGTTCACAAGAGAGTTGCCAGCATATTTTACCGATATTTTAAAAGAATTAAAATTAAAAGAAAAGTAATAAACAGCTTGACTTAAAATGTGCGGATTGGTATGATAATTCCAATCAATTGAATACGAAGTCTTTAAATTTTAGTCCTGTGAGGCTGAGAAGACGTGAACCGCATACAGAATAGCGAGCTGGGCCGAAATGGGCAGTTTGCGTTAAAATTCTGTGTGCAAAATATAGGATAGTTTCTATACTCATGTCTTCTGACATGAGTATTTTTTTTATGAAAAAAATGGAGGAAGAATAATGCCAGCAAAAATAATTATGGACAATGCACAAATCAAAAGAGCGGTGACACGCATGACTCATGAAATTTTAGAAAAACATAAAGGCAGCGAAAACATAGTACTGCTTGGCATTAAGACGAGAGGTGAGCATCTGGCGAAGAGAATTCAGGAAAAAATTGCTGAAATTGAAGGGATAACATTACCGACAGGTACAATCGACATTAGCGGCTTTCGCGATGACCGGCCGGAAGATGTTAATACAGAAAACGCAGTCGTCGTCGATACGGACTTTAGTGATAAAAGTGTCGTCATCGTCGACGATGTGCTGGAGACAGGACGCACAATCAGAGCAGCAATCGATGCCATCTTAAATACAGCAAGACCGACGATGATATCACTGGCAATTTTAGTCGACAGAGGACACAGAGAACTGCCGATCAGACCCGATTACATCGGTAAAAACATCCCAACATCTAAATCAGAAAAAGTTTCAGTCAAAGTAGAAGAAGTCGATCAGGAATCCAGCGTCACAATACTTTAAGAAAAAGGGGACTGTAACATGGCGAAGTTTGAAGATGAAATATACGAGCGTACGGTGGAACCGGAGCTCGATGTACATGAGAGACCGAAATTTTTTCAGGGTCTGCTCTTAAGTTCTCAGCATCTGTTTGCAATGTTTGGTGCGACAGTGCTGGTGCCTTTTTTAACCGGACTTCCTGTAAGTGCAGCACTGATTGCCAGCGGAATCGGCACCTTGCTCTATATTTTAATTACTAAAGGACAGATTCCAGCCTATCTTGGATCAAGCTTTGCATTTATTTTACCGATCACTATCGCACTCGGTGCGAATTCACTCGGTGAAGTGCTGACAGCACTCTTTTTCTCCGGCATACTCTACGTCATTATCGGACTGGTCATTAGACTGGCCGGTTCTAACTGGCTGATTGGTCTGCTGCCGCCGATTGTCGTTGGTCCGGTCATTATGGTGATTGGTCTCGGTCTTGCACCAGTAGCAGTAGATATGGCGATGTATACGGACTCAGGCAACCAGGAAGGCTACAGCATGACTTATATCATTGTTGCTCTGATTACACTGACTATCACCATACTGGCCTCGGTCTTCTTAAAAGGTGTGCTCGGTCTCATCCCGATCTTAATCGGTATCATCGGCGGTTATATTACAGCCTTGTTGTTCGGCATTGTTGACCTTGAGCCGATTAAGAACACAAGCTGGCTGGCCATGCCGGAACTTTACATCCCTTATCAGGATTACACACCAACGATGAATCTCGGCTTGTTCATGGTGATGCTGCCAATTGTCTTTGTCACGATATCGGAACATATCGGGCATCAGCTGGTCATCAATAAAATTGTCGGCCGGGATTTCTTTAAAAAGCCCGGACTGCACCGTTCGATAATCGGTGACGGAGTGGCAACGATGTTTTCAAGCACGATTGGCGGACCGCCGACAACGACTTACGGTGAAAATATCGGGGTCCTTGCAATCACTCGGATATTCAGTATTTGGGTGATCGGCGGAGCCGCAATACTGGCTGTCATTCTCGGTTTTGTCGGCAAGTTTACAGCAGTCGTCCAAAGTATCCCTTCACCGGTTATGGGAGGAGTGTCCATACTGCTGTTCGGTATTATTGCTGCCAGCGGACTGCGTATGCTGGTCGACGCAAAAATTGACTTTGATAATAAACGAAATCTGGTGATTGCCTCAGTCATTCTGGTCATCGGTATCGGCAAGGCACACCTGGACTTTACTATCGGCAACATCCCGTTCAATCTCGAAGGAATGGCCCTCGCTGCAGTTGCAGGAATTATTCTCAATTTGATTTTACCTAAAAAGGAGAGGAACTGAATGAAAAACTTATTATCCATGGAACATGTGAGCCCGAAGGAAATCGAAGCATTAATTACGAGAGCAATCGACATAAAACACGGCAGAACAGTAATGAAATTAAACGATAAAACTGTTGTTAACTTATTTTATGAGAACTCGACGCGTACTAAGCTGAGCTTCGAAATGGCCGAGAAAAATTTGAATGTTGAACGCCTGCCTTTCGATGTTTCAACGAGTTCAGTTTCTAAAGGAGAATCTCTTTACGATACGTGTAAAACACTTGAAGCAATCGGTGCAGATGCACTTGTAATCAGACATCCGGATAATAAGTACTATGAGACGCTCGGCAATTTGAATATACCTGTAATAAATGGCGGTGACGGCAGCGGCTCACATCCGACACAATCCCTCCTTGATATGATGACAATCTATGAGCATTTAGGACAATTATGCGGATTGAAAATCGCAATTGTCGGGGATATTAAACATTCAAGAGTCGCTAAAAGCAATGCCCAGGCTTTGACTAAAATGGGAGCAGAAGTCTACTTCTCTGGTCCGCCTGAACTGCAGGATGATGCATTGAATATCCCGCAAATTACAATTGATCAGGCAGTAGAAAGCTGCGATGTCGTTATGCTTCTGCGCGTTCAGCACGAACGTCATGATGCTTATAACAACATGGCCAAAGAAGAGTATAATCAGCAATTCGGCATGAACACGAAACGTATGAACAAGATGAAAGACCATGCACTGATTATGCACCCGGCGCCGATAAACCGCGGCGTAGAAATTACAGATGAGGTCGTAGAAGGTGACAAGAGTGTTATTTTTGAACAGATGACGAACGGTGTCTTTATGCGCATGAGTATATTAGAGTCAGTATTAGACGGAGAAGGGAGCAAGACCAATGCTTTTGAAAAACGCTACGCTGTTACACAATAATAAAGAAGAAATAATCGATGTTCTAATAGAGGACGGTAAAATAAAAGAAACGGGCAAAAATCTTTCGGCTGATGCAGAAGTTATAGACTGCAGCGGTTTACTATTAACACCGGGTCTGGTTGATGTTCACGTCCATTTAAGAGAACCTGGTTTTGAACACAAGGAAACAATTGAATCCGGAACTAAGGCTGCAGCCCGCGGCGGATTTACGACAATCTGTCCGATGCCGAATACCCAGCCGATTATCGATACTGCAGAAAGACTGAATGATTTGAACAGCCGCATTGAAAAGGATGCAGTGATCAAAGTATTACCTTACGTGTCGATTACAACAGGATTAAAAGGTGAAACGCTCGTCGATTTTAACAGCTTGAAACAAGGCGGTGCATTTGCCTTTACCGACGATGGTGTCGGTGTTCAAAGTGCAGATATGATGTACCGTGCTATGCAGCAGGCTGCTAAAATTGATATGGCAATCGTGGCGCATACAGAAGAGAACACATTGATTTACGGCGGTGCGATACACGAAGGTAAAACGAGTGAAAAACTGGGTGTCAAAGGGATACCGGCAATTACAGAGTCGACACAAATTGCGAGAGATGTACTGCTCGCTGAAGCAGCAGGATGTCATTATCATGTCTGTCACGTTTCAACTAAAGAAAGTGTACGCGTCATCAGAGATGCCAAACGCGCTGGTATTAAAGTGACAGCCGAAGTCACACCGCATCATCTTGTTCTCGATGAGAATGATATTACTGAGAAAGATCCGAATTTTAAAATGAATCCGCCTTTAAGAGGTTCAGATGACAGAGAGGCACTGATTGCGGGACTGCTAGATGGGACACTGGATTTTATCGCGACAGACCACGCACCGCATCATGAAGATGAAAAAGCAGCGGGGATTGAAACTGCACCATTTGGCATTGTCGGTATTGAAAATGCATTCCAATTACTTTATACAAAATTAGTGAAGACAGGTGTCTTTACACTGCAGCAGCTGATTGACTGGATGACAATAAAACCGAGTGCAGTATTTGGACTGAACAGCGGCACGATAGAAGCGAACAAGCCGGCAGACCTGACACTGATAGATTTAAATAGAGAATATAAACTCGATAAAAATGAATTTGTCTCTAAAGCCAAAAATACACCATTTCACGGTATAAATCTGACGAGCGACATTGTGATGACAATCGCTGACGGAAAAATCGTATACGATAATAAGTAAAAGACAGGAGTGTTGATATGCTGCAGTCTGCAAGTGCAATATCAATAAGTAAAATTGCCGATAACATTTTTGAACTGGTCTTAAGTATAAATCTAAATGAATACACACTTCGTCCTGGACAGTTCGTTCACGTCAGAGTGGGGAAATCGACGGAACATGTTCTGAGAAGACCGATATCCATTTCACAAATCGATTATGAAAATAATCAGATTACAATTACTTTTCGGGCAGAGGGCCAGGGTACGAAAAAAATTGCTGAAATACGTCCGGGGGATGCGGTGGATGTACTCATGCCGCTCGGCAACGGCTATGATATTACACAGTCTCAAGCCGGCAGCCATGCAGTGATTATCGGGGGCGGCATTGGCGTGCCGCCTTTATTTGAACTGTCCAAACAGCTGAATGAACAAGGGGTCAAAACCACACATATTCTCGGTTTTAACAGTAAAAAAGATGTCTTTTACGAACAGCAGTTTAAAGCGCTGGGAGATACATATATTGCAACAGCTGACGGGACTTACGGTACTGAGGGCTTTGTTACAGATATCCTTAAACACCTAGATGATAATTTCGATAAATTTTATGCTTGCGGACCGAAAGTAATGCTAAAAGTGCTCGATGAATCGATGCCGATGGACGGCTTTATATCGCTGGAAGAAAGAATGGGCTGCGGTTTTGGCGTGTGCTATGCCTGTGTGTGTCAAATGACAGGCGGCGGCCAGGCTAAAATTTGTACGGATGGCCCTGTATTTAGAAAAGGAGCGGTTGTGCTGTGATGAATCCATTGAAAATATCATTACCCGGACTCGACTTAAAAAATCCGATTATGCCGGCGTCCGGCTGTTTCAGCTTCGGCGAAGAGTTTTCAAAACTGTATGATCTATCTGATTTAGGCGCCATTATGATAAAAGCAGCGACTGAACATGAGCGTCCGGGTAATCCAACACCGCGTGTTGCTGAAACATCCAGTGGTATGCTGAACGCAATCGGACTGCAAAATCCGGGTGTGGATCATATTATCGAACACGAATTGAAATATCTCGAACAGTTTGATGTACCGATTATCGCAAATGTGGCTGGAACAAAAATCGAAGACTATGCAGCAGTCGCAGAAAAAATATCTCAGGCAGCCAACGTCAGCGCACTTGAATTAAATATTTCATGTCCCAACGTTAAAGAAGGGGGTATTCAGTTTGGCACGGATCCAAAAACAGCCTTGGAACTGACGCGGGCAGTTAAAGATGTCAGTCAGAAGCCTGTCTATGTTAAACTGTCCCCGAACGTCACTAATATTGTTGAAATGGCAAAGAGCGTTGCTGAAGCAGCAGATGGTATTACCATGATTAATACATTGGTCGGCATGCGGCTCGATCAGTCAGGCAAACCGCTTCTAGCAAATAAAACCGGCGGATTAAGCGGACCTGCTATTAAACCGATCGCTTTGAATATGGTCTATCAGGTCCGCCAGGCACTGCCCGATATTCCAATCATCGGCATGGGCGGTATCGCAACTGCCGATGATGTTCTGGATTTTATCAGTGTAGGCGCAGATGCTGTTGCCATCGGGACAATGAACTTTACAAACCCGTATATATGCAAAGTGCTGATCGATGAATTGGAAGAAAAAGTTCACAATATGAATTTAAATCACATTCACGATATAAAAGGACGCGCGTTTCTTTAACACATTAGGAGGATTTTTAAAATGACAGCGAAACCGATTATTGCTTTAGATTTCAGTACATATGAAGCGGCGAAAGAATTTCTCGCCGGCTTCGATGAAACACTCTACGTTAAAGTGGGGATGGAGTTATATATGCAAAGCGGACCGGCAATTATCGACGTGATAAAAGCCTATGGTCACGATGTCTTTTTAGACTTAAAACTGCACGATATTCCGACCACTGTAGAGCGGACGATGTCGGTACTCGGCAAACTTAATGTGGATATGGTAAACGTCCATGCAGCAGGCGGTTTTGATATGATGCAACGCGGCGCTGCAGCTTTTAGAAAAGAAAATCAAAACGGTAAAATTATTGCTGTGACACAATTGACGAGTACGGATGAGAAAACTATGCAGCGTGAACAGCAGACATCACTCTCCCTAACAGACAGTGTGCTGCACTATGCATCACTCGCGTATAAGGCTGGACTTGACGGCGTAGTATCATCACCGCTAGAAAGCAGAATGATTCATAACGAAATCTCGGCTGATTTTTTAACGGTAACGCCGGGTATTCGACTTCAAAATAATAAAACGAACGATCAGGTGCGCGTCGTAACACCTGAAAAAGCAAGACTGCTAGGTTCCGACTATATCGTCGTCGGCCGTCCGATTACTCAGCATGAAAATCCGCCGGCAGCCTACGCTGAAATTAAACGATTATGGGAGGGAGAATAATATGCATACTTCAGTTGCAGAAATTCTGCTCGATATCGATGCTGTGAAACTGTCACCTAAAGCACCATTCACATGGGCAAGCGGGATAAAATCACCAATATATTGCGATAACAGACAAATACTTGGCAACGTCGAAGCCCACCGAAAAGTAATTCAATTGTTAATCGATGAAGTCAGCTCATTCGGTGAGGCAGATGTCATTGTCGGCACTGCGACTGCCGGGATCCCACATGCGACATTGATTGCAGACCGTCTGAATAAGCCGTCAGCTTATGTCAGAGGCAGTAAAAAAGGCCACGGGACGGCGCGCCAAATCGAAGGCGCTGCAGTAGACGGTAAAAAAGTCATTGTTGTAGAAGATTTAATTTCAACCGGCGGGTCCAGCCTGAACGCGGTCGAAACCCTCCGGGCGGACGGCGCCGAAGTTATCGGAGTCATTGCCATATTTTCATACGGGATTAAAGGCGCAGACGATAAATTCCAGACGGCCGGCTGTCCGTACAAAGTATTATGTGATTTAGACACGCTCCTTGAAGTTGTTGAAAGCAGGGGCGCGCTGGATACTAAAAGCGCTGGGGAAGTCCGGGAATTTAGAGACGGACTATGATTTTGTGTGGATTTGGGGTTGGTTAATAATTAGTTTGCGACCGTAAGAGCGAGTCACAAGCGGTTGATAATCAGTTTGCGGCCGCATGAGCGGGCCACAAGCGGTTGATAATCAGTTTGCGTCCGCATGAGCGGGCCACAAGCGGTTGATAATCAGTTTGCGTCCGCATGAGGGGGCCACAAGCGGTTGATAATCAGTTTGCGGCCGCATGAGCGGGCCACAAGCGGTTGATAATCAGTTTGCGTCCGCATGAGCGAATCACAAGCGGTTGATAATTAGTTTGCGGCCGCATGAGTAGGTCACAAGCGGTTGATAATCCGTTTGCGGCCGCATGAGGGGGCCACAAGCGGTTGATAATCAGTTTGCGGCCGCATGAGAGAATCACAAGCGGCTGATAATTAGTTTGCGTCCGCATGAGCGAATCACAAGCGGCCGCACTGCGCCAAACAAAGTAATCAAACAAAAAAGCGCCGGGAATCCGGCGCTTTTCTCATATAATTTTATTCATTTTCGTTTTTCATCTCTTCAACTTTGTCTGCATTGGGGTCAACTAGGACAGTTGATTGTTCGCTGTATGTGACAAAGCCGGGTTTGGTGCCTGGAATATTTTTAACGTGTTTAATTTCAGTATAATCCACCGGTACACCGGCTGATTGGCCGGCCTTTGAATGGAAGGCAGCGAGCATGGCCGCTTCTAAAATATCTTCTTCTGAAACTTCACTGGAGTTATGTGCGATAACGACGTGTGATCCCGGTATGTCTTTCGTATGGAACCACAGATGATTATTCTGTGCTTTTCTATTGGTTAAATAATCATTCTGTTTATTATTTTTACCGACAAATACTGGCAGTCCGCTGGTCGTTTTAAATTCGTGCAGCTTAATTTTATTGACTTTCTTTTTCTTCTTGCCGCGGTTTCTTTCTTTAATGATCTTCTGCTCGATTAGTTCCTGCCGGACTTCTTCGACTTCATCACGTGTCGTAATATTTTCCATCTGGTGGAGCAGATTACTGAAATATTCTACATCCATATGTGCAAGTCGGAGCTGCTCTCTGGCTACTTTTTCACGATTTTTAAGCTTATTATACTTATTATAATAACGCTGGGCATTTTCTGCTGGAGAGAGCTGGGGGTCTAATGGAATTTCTATTTCTTGATTTGTATAGTAATCCATCACCACTGCAGAATTCTGATATTTGTTAATGCTGTGCATATAAGCAGTAATTAATTCCCCGTATTTTTGATATTTATCTTTTTCAGCAGCTTCTTCTAAATCGTGTTCCAGATTAGTAATTTTACGAATAACTTTCTCGTGTTCGCGTTCAATTACCTGCAAATAATCCGATGATTTCTGGCGGATTAAACTTATCTGATAGCGGCGGTGATAATAGTCGTCGAGCAATTCGCTTAAACTGCTGAATACTTTATCGGGTTCACCTAAGTGGGTCAGCGGTGTAAAGTAAAAGATCGGCTTTTTAAGATTATAGTACACAGGCTGAATATTTTTTGATGCGTCGAGCGTTTCTTTAATCGCCGGCACGATATTATCAGTATTGAAATATTTAACCCGGGATTCTACTTCATCTATGAAAATCGGACTGAAGCCCTCGATATTTTTTAAAATCTGGCGCTTTAATTTACCCGAATTGAAATCGATAAACTTCGGCAGTTCGTTCAATTCTTCAGTTCTCGGATTCAGTTTTTTATCTGTCGGCGGGTTTTCATAAGTAAAGCCCGGCATAATCGTTCTGACATTATTATTTGGTGTCAGATGTTTAATGCTGTCGATAATTTTATAAGCGGTATCTGTTAAAATAATATTTGAATGGCGGCCCATAATTTCTAATATGAGTATGCGTTCAATATCATCACCGATATCGTTTATCGCACGTATATGAATATGCACCTGGCGGTCATTGCCAAGCTGTTTAATGTCAGTAATAATACCGCCTTCGATATGTTTTCTTAAGATACGTGAAAACATCGGCGGTTCAAATGGAAACTCATATTTTTGCTCTGTGATATGAAAGCGGGCATACATCGGATGGCTGCTTAATAAGAGCTGATGATTTTTCCCACCGGCACGCATTTTAAAAAGAAGAGATGAATTGTCCATCTGTTGAATTTTATTTATTTTACCGCGCACTAAAAATCCCAGTTCTTCTACAAGTGCGTGTGTAAAATTTCCGTCAAAAGCCATGGCGAATCCTCCTCAAAATGATTAACTGTTATTTTATCATGAATGTCTCTTTATTGTCCGCTTTAATTGATGAAATTTTGCTTGATCTGTGATACATTAAGAAGTAATCAAAATTAGAAAGGTTACATTCTATGGTATCTGATAAAGGATTGCTCATCGTTCTCTCGGGACCTTCGGGAGTCGGAAAAGGCACAGTGAGAAAAGCTGTTTTCGATCATCCAGAGACGAACTTTAAATACTCTATTTCAATGACAACACGACAGAAACGAGAAGGCGAACGTGATGGCATAGATTACTTTTTCAAGTCGCACGAAGAATTTGAAGCTTTAATTGAGCAGGATAAATTCATCGAGTACGCTGAATACGTTGGTAATTATTACGGCACACCGGTAGATTACGTTAAAGATACAATTGCAGAAGGTCACGATGTCTTTTTGGAAATTGAAGTCGAAGGCGCTAAACAGGTCAGAGAAAAATTCCCGGATGCATTATTTATCTTTTTAGCTCCGCCGACACTGGCGCAGCTGGAAAAACGATTGATCGGACGCGGAACGGATTCTCAGAAAGTAATAGATCACCGTATTAAAGAAGCCAAACGCGAATTAAACTTAATGAACTTATATGACTATGTCGTCATTAATGATGATGTTGATACCGCACGCCAAAAAGTGCAGTGTATCGTAGAAGCCAGTCATCTTGAACGTTCACGTGTTGAAAACAAGTTAAGAAAACTTTTACTGGAGGCAAATAATTAATGTTATACCCAGCAGGTCATGAACTTAAAAAGAATGTAGATTCTAAATATCTTGTCGTAACAATGGCAGCGAAACGTGCGAGACAATTACAGGAAAACCCTGAAGGATTAGTTCTCGATTCATACCGTTCTAAAACAAATGTCGGCTATTCTCTTGAAGAGATTGCAGCCGGAAAAGTGACTGTACACAAATAAAAGAGATATAATTATGCTGACAAGAAATTGTCAGCTTTTTTTAAAGAGGTGATTAATTTGGCAAATATTGTCCTCGGTGTTACAGGGGGAATCGCAAGCTACAAAGCGATTGATTTAACGAGTAAACTTATCCAGTCCGGACATGCAGTCCGCGTCGTGCTGACTGACAATACAACGGAATTTGTGACGCCGCTTGCTTTTCAGGCTATCAGCAGAAACCACGTCTACACTAATACATTTCTAGAAGAAGATCCTAGTCATATTGCGCATATTAATATAGGGGAATGGGCAGATATTATTGCAGTTGTGCCGGTTACAGCCAATACAATCAGCAAATTCGCCAATGGCATATACGATAATATGCTGCTGAACGTGCTCGCAGCCAATACGAAACCTGTATTAATGGCGCCGGCAATGAATGTGCATATGCTCCGACAGCCGTCCGTTCAAGAAAATATCGATAAACTCCGCAGCCAGGGTGTAGAATTTATCGACTCGGAAACGGGTTTTCTTGCCTGCGGTTATAATGCTAAAGGCCGTTTGGCATCAGTGCCTGATATTATGAAGAAAATTAACAGTATGCTGAATCGGAAGCAGGATTTAAAAGGTAAAAAAGTGCTTGTTACAGCTGGGCCGACGAGAGAACGTCTGGATCCGATCCGCTACCTTTCTAATTTTTCGAGCGGGAAAATGGGCTACAGCATCGCAGACAGTTTCAGCCGCCGCGGTGCTGAGGTTATACTCGTCAGTGGTCCGGTCAGTATTCAAGCACCTAACGTTTCTGCGGTCATCGATGTTGAATCGACTGCAGAAATGTTCGAAGCAGTGAAAAATCACTTGGATGCTGACATCGGCATATTCACAGCAGCAGTGTCCGACTTTACAGTAAAAGAAAAAAGCGGACAGAAAATTAAAAAGAAAGCCGGCAGCCCGCCGGTGATTGAACTGACTGAAACCGAAGATATCTTAAAATATGCCGGCCATCACAGCGACGGCATGTATGTCATTGGTTTTGCAGCAGAAACCGAAGATGTAGAAAACTATGCACTGGGTAAACTTCAAGCTAAAAAAGCTGATGTGATTATTATGAATGATGTTTCCGACACATCCATCGGTATGAACAGTGACGATAATGAAGTTACGATGCTGTTTAAGGACGGCGAAAAAATACCGTTGGCTAAAATGCCTAAGACAGCGCTGGCCGAAGAAATTGCAGCAGTCATTGCCGGTAAGGTGATGGACTGATGTTTGCAGCAGTGATTGTCGGAGTGAATTCAAAAGACGTTAACCGCCTGTTCGACTATAAAATTCCTGATCATTTAGCAGGTGTGATTCAAGTCGGTCACCGTGTCTTCGTCCCTTTTGGGCCGAGACACGTGCAGGCTTACGTCATGGAAATACATGACACAAGTGATGTACCTGCTTCAAAAGTCAGAGAAATTGTAAAAGTAATGGATGTTGAACCGGTCTTAACCGGCGAACTTATCCACTTATCAAAAAAACTGGCAGATTATTATATAGAACCGTATATTTCAGTAATAGAAACGATATTGCCGGTCGCTTTAAAAACAAAATCAAAAAAAGTGCTGGTACTGGCTGATGATGCATCAAGTGAAGCGAAGTTTTTATATGAAAGCTATGCACAAAACAGTGAGATAGAAACGAAAAATTTATCGACTAAAAGTTTAGCAGAACTTATGCCGTATATTCAGGCGGGGGACATTTATGAAGATATATTAATCAAGCAGCACACCAGACAGAAGCTTCAAAAAGGTGTGCAGTCCCTTTATGTAAATAAGGCGCCGCTTGAACGTGCACCGAAACAATATGAAGCGCTGCAGCTGATCGAAGACAGCAGCGAACCTATGCTGCTGCAGACTTTAAAAAGTGAAGGATATTCCGAAGCCATCGTCAGGGAACTTGAGAAAAAAGGCTATGTCAGAAAACTTGATATGGTTGTTGAAAGAGACCCGTATGAATCGAGAGTATTTGAAGCAGATTATAAAAAAGAATTAACCGAAGAGCAGGCCGATGCCTATACCAACATCAATCAGGCACTTTTGGCAAAAAGCAATGAAACATTTTTACTTCACGGTATTACGGGCAGCGGTAAAACTGAGGTATATTTGCAGCTGATTCAAACAGCGCTTGATAACGGCAGAGAAGCGATTATGCTCGTACCGGAAATTGCGCTGACACCACAAATGGTAAACCGGTTTAAAGCCCGTTTCGGCGACGATGTTGCAGTACTGCACTCGGCACTTTCTCACGGTGAAAAGTACGATGAATGGCTTAAAATACAAAACGGACGGGCCAGAGTATCAGTCGGTGCCCGCTCATCTGTATTTGCCCCATTTAAAAATATCGGGCTAATTATTATCGATGAAGAACATGAAACGACTTACAAACAGTCTGAGCGTCCGATGTACCATGCCGCAGAAGCTGCTAAGTTAAGGGCGGAATATCATGGCTGTCCAGTCGTTTTAGGATCGGCAACTCCATCGCTTGAGTCCTATGCCAGAAGCAGCAGAGATGTATATAAGCGCTTTGAGCTGACACATCGGCCGGCAATGCAGGAAATGCCGAAAGCGGAAATTGTGGATATGAGCGATGAACATAAGGATGGCAATTCAGGGATTTTATCGAGACAGTTAGAAACGGCCATTCATGAACGTATTAAGAAAGGCGAACAGACCGTACTGCTCTTAAACAGAAGGGGATTTGCCAACTTTCAAATCTGCCAGAACTGCGGTCATGTGCCGAATTGTCCGAATTGTGATATTTCATTAACCTATCATAAAAATAACAATAGTCTTTTGTGTCACTACTGCAGTTATGAAGAGCAGGTGACAAAAAAATGTGCGGACTGCGGATCGACTGATGTAACCTTTAGAGGAACCGGCACCCAGAAAGTAGAAGAAATTTTAAGAGACACATTCAATGTGGATATTATTAGAATGGATGTCGATACAACGAAAAGAAAAGGGGCGCATGAGCAGTTGTTATCACGCTTTGAAACTGAAAAAGCGCCCATTCTGTTAGGTACTCAAATGATTGCCAAAGGTCTCGATTATCCTAATGTGACGCTGGTCGGTGTATTAAATGCGGATACGATGCTGAACTTGCCTGACTTCAGGGCAAATGAACGCACCTTTCAGCTGCTGACTCAAGTCGCCGGACGTGCCGGCCGGCACGAGCTGCCGGGACAGATTATTTTCCAGACTTATAACCCGGAACATTATGCAATTACGCTGGCAACGGACGGCAGCTATACTGAGTTTTATGAAAAAGAAATGCAGTTTAGGAAGTTTGCCCGCTACTCACCGTATTATTTCCATATCCTGTTTACCGTTTCGGCAGAACGTATTAAAGACTGTCTGGAAGCGACGACTGATATTCATAAGACGCTGGTTGATAATGTCAGTGACAGCAGTATTATTATCGGTCCTTCCCCGAGTCCTATTGAACGGATTAAAAATAAGAACAGATTTCAAATATTACTTAAATATAAGAGAGAGCCGGCATTGCAAAATGTGCTGAATGCACTCGATGAAAAATATACTCAAATTTATAAAAAAACAGGACTGTCTTTAAAAATAGATGTCGATCCACAATATATAATGTAGGAGTTTTAACATGACTAAAATTATCTTTATGGGTACGCCGGATTTTTCTGTGCCGATATTAAAAGAATTGCATAAAGTTTACGGCGTTGATTTGGTTATTTCCCAGCCCGCCCGTCCTGTCGGACGCAAAAAAGTAATGACGGACCCGCCTGTAGCTGCTGCAGCAAAACTACTCGGTATTGAACTTTACCAGCCTGAAACAATGACGTCGGAAGAAGCGCTGGAAAGAGTGTCAGATATTAATCCGGACTTGATTGTTACAGCGGCTTTTGGCCAGCTGCTGCCGGAGAGTATTTTAAATATACCAGTTAATGGTGCTTTAAATGTTCATGCTTCACTGCTGCCTAAACATAGAGGCGGCGCACCGATTCACCGTGCGGTAATAAACGGTGACAGTAAAACGGGTGTAACGATTATGTATATGGCTAAAAAGCTTGATGCTGGCGATATTATTTCATCAGAAAGTATCAACATAACCGACAGTGATAATACCGGCAGTCTTTTCGATAAATTAAGCCGGGTCGGTGCGTCATTATTAATGGAAACTCTGCCTGACGTACTCACTGGTAAAAACCCGCGGACACCGCAAAATGATAAGGAAGCAACTTTCAGCCCGAACATATCAAAAAGCGATGAAGTTATTACTTTTAACAAAGGGGCAAAAGACGTTTTTAATCATATTAGAGGACTGGCACCTTGGCCGGTCGGGCACACAATCCTCGACGGCAAGCGCTTGAAAATCTATAGTGCTGAGCTGACAGAGATAAATACAGACGCCGCGCCGGGTACGATTACAGGTCAGAGCGACAACGGTTTTTTCGTTGCTGCAAAAGATAAGCTGGTGAATATTACAGAAGTTCAGCTCGCAGGCAAGAAGAAAAATAATGCGCTTGATTTTATTAATAATAATAGTGCTTTAATCGGCAGAAAACTGGGTGAGAGCGAATGACAGTCAGATCACTGGCACTAGAATTATATGAAGAAGTTATCGATGATAAAGCATACAGCAACATCGTGTTAAATGAGGCTTTAAGATTTGAAGAGTTAAATGCACAAGACAGAGGACTGTTGACTGAAATATTATACGGTACGCTGCAGCATAAGCTGACACTTGAATATTACGTGAGACCTTTCATCAAAACAAAATTACGACGCTGGCAGCGCTACCTGCTGCTGATTTCTGTATATCAGCTTGAATATCTAGACCGCGTGCCGGATTTTGCTGTAATCAACGAGGCAGTTGAAATTGCTAAAGAGCGCGGCGGCCTGCAGGCAGGAAAACAGATTAACGGTATTCTCCGTGCTTATTTAAGAGGGGAACGGCCACTGATTGATGATATTAAAAATGATGCATCGCGTTTATCGCTTAAATACAGTATGCCGAAATGGTTAGTCAAACACTGGTTTAAGCATTACAGCCTGGAAGAAACAGAAAATATTTTAAAATCTCTGAACGAAAAACCTCAAATGTATTTACGCGTCAATAAAAAGCGGGTAGACCGGGATAATCTGATTGAAATGCTTTTAGACGAAGGCTATGATGTCAGAGCATCAGACTTGCATCCGGATGCTGTCGAATTTAACGGTCAGAATATTACGCAGAGCAGATCATACAAAGACGGCTTTTTCGCTATACAGGATGTGTCATCAATGTTTGTGAACATGGCACTTGAAGCTGCAGACGGCGAGCAGATTTTAGATGCCTGCAGTGCACCGGGCGGTAAAGGTTTTCATGCACTTGAGTCCATGGACGGCGGACATGTTTCTTTAGGGGATGTGCACGAACATAAAATTACGCTGATCGATAATGAAGGACAGCGGCTGAAGCACGACAACTACGACGCCTTTATTAAAAATGCTGCAACTGGTTCCTACGAAGGATTATACGATCGTATTATCGTCGATGCCCCGTGCTCCGGTCTCGGTGTAGTGAAACGGAAGCCTGAAATTAAATACGAGCGTAATGAAGAGAGTATCGGCGACTTAGTTGAATTACAGCTGGAAATTTTAGATAATGTAAAAAACTACTTAAAACCAAACGGTGTATTGATTTACTCAACTTGTACCATTCATCAGCTGGAAAATGAAAATGTTGCTTATACATTTAAGAAAAAGCACAGTGACATTGAGTTTGATAATTTCAGCATTCCGGCGTTCAACTTTACGGGACCATACAGACAAATCCTTCCGTATGAGCATCAAACCGACGGTTTCTTCATAGCGAGATTTAAAAAGTCTGACAGCTAACGTTTTTGCAGGAGGGGTAAACGTGAAAATTATAGAGAAAAGTATTTGCGGAAATTTCAGAGAGACTAACGAAGATTTAACAGGCCATTTTTATAACCGCACCGGCCAGCCGCTGCTTTTAATCGCAGACGGTATGGGCGGACATCAATACGGCGAAGTGGCGAGCCGTTTCGTATACGATCAGATCAAAGATGCCTGGCAAAGTCACAACCTGTTTAATATTGATGAAGCAGAGCATTTTTTACGCGAGCTGGTGACGAAAACAAACCGAGCGCTCTACGACTATCAGGATGAAAATCCTGAGTACAGCGGAATGGGAACTACATTAGTGCTTGTTGCAGTAATCGAATCATCGATCCTGGTTTTAAATGTCGGGGACTCCAGGGCTTATGTTATGAATAACCGTAAAATTGAACAGGTCACTGAAGATCATACTTTTGTTAATGTTCTCGTTTCGAGCGGTGAAATAACAGAAGAAGAAGCACTGTCACATCCGCGCCGTAACTTAATTACAAAAGCTATGGGAACTGAAAAAATGATCCAGGCTGATGTGTTCCGTCTTCGCGGCCGTCAGTACGATTATATAGTGCTGGCAACAGATGGTCTGACAGATAAAGTCAGAGCTGATGAAATTCATCACATGATGTACAGTACTAAACTGAGTTTATCGGAAAAAGCAGGCGGTTTAACACTGTCAGCACAAAATAAAGATTCACGCGATAATATCAGCGTTTTACTTGCTGACCTGAAAGCAGGTGACAGCCAGTGATCGGCGAAGTTATTTCTGAACGTTATAAAATCGTTAAATACTTAGGCGGCGGGATGAGTTCCGTTTATCTGGCGACAGATATTATCTTAAATCGTGAAGTGGTCGTCAAAATGATCAAAGCGGATCCATTAGATAAGGAAAAATCAGTCCGCCGTTTTCAGCGGGAAGTGGAAAGTACGATTCAGCTGTCACATCCGAATATAGTCAGCGTCCTTGATGTTGACGAAACGGATGAATATCACATACTGGTCACTGAAGTCGTTCACGGTGTGAATTTAAAAGAACATATTTTAAAAAACAGTCCGCTGGATATCGATGAAGTCATCAGAATAGCTATGATGACGCTTCGCGGCATAGAACATGCCCATGACCGGGGCATCATTCACCGTGATATTAAACCTCAGAATATTTTGCTGGATACAAACGGCAGAGTAAAAATCACAGATTTCGGAATTGCGAAAGCACTGAGTGAAACGCGTATGACTGAGACCAATCAAGTGATTGGTTCTGTACAGTACATCTCGCCTGAACAGGCTAAGGGTCAAAATACGGATGAACGTACTGATATTTATTCTTTTGGCGTCATGCTGTTTGAACTTTTAACGGGGCGTCTGCCATACGAAGCGGAGACCGCCGTATCAGTTGCGCTGAAGCATATATCGGAACCTTTCCCGAATATTTCTGAATACAGAGATATTCCGGTCGGCCTGAAAAATATAATAATGAAATGTACAGAAAAAGAACCGGTTAACAGATACAGGCATGCAGATGATGTTTTATCCGCACTTGTTTATTATAAAGATATTTCAGAACCTTATGAGCCGGTTAAGAAAGAAGAACAGGAAAAAACTATGGTGACTCCCATACCGGCAGCAAAACCATCAGAACCAGTTAAAGCTGCTGAAGAAGAACCTGTGTCAAAGGAAAATAATGAAGCAGAAACAGAACCGAAGAAGAAGCGGCGCAAGTGGCCGTGGATTTTATTTATTCTATTATTTCTTTTGGCAGCCGCTGCCGTCATAGTTTACTTATTATGGCCGCGCCAGTCGCCGACAGTGAGTTTAGAAAATCTGCAAAATGCAACCGTTGAAGAAGCAGAAGAGTACTTGCTGTCTGAAGATCTTGTTGCAGGAGAAGTGTCTGAAACCTACGATGAGAATTTTGAAGAGGGTATGATAATAGAAACAGAACCGGTATCCGGCACTGATGTCGAACGCGGCAGCAGTGTGGATATGCTGGTCAGTCTCGGTGAAGAACCGTATACTATGAATGATCATGTCGGTGATATGTTCGAAGACGTTAAGACTGATCTTGAAGCGGCCGGTTTTACTAACATACAATCTGAAACTGAATACAGTGATGAGGCACCCGGGACAATACTCGAACAGTCGATTGCTGAAGGGGAAGAACTGACACCTGACAGCAGCCCGATTACATTTACAGTGTCTGACGGTGTAGCGCCGATTCCTATTACAAATTATGCAGGCACATCGCTGGAAGCTGCCAGAGCAGAACTTGAAAGTCAGGGCTTTATCGTTAATGTAACGACTGAAGTTTACAGCGATGAAGTACCGGAAGGCGCGATTGTGTCTCAAGATCCAAGTTACGGAGATTTCCTGCCGGGATCACAAATTAACGTCATTGTCTCTCTCGGTGAAGAACCGCCGGAGGAAACGACGTATCAAATCTCCTTAAATATTCCTTATCCTGAAAGTGAAGAAAGCGGCAATAGTTCAGACAGCAGTGAAGAGGACAGTGACTCTGAGTCTGATGCCGAAGCTGAGCCGCTTGAAGCAGAAATTTATATCGAGGATAAAGACAATGATATAGAAGAAGTTTCAGAAACGATTGAAATTACTGAAGATACTAATCACACAATTTCACTCATTTTACAAGAGGGAACGTCCGGTCAATATCGCGTAGAAGTTGACGGGAAAGAAGTTATAAAGGAAACTGTAGATAACAAGTAAATATTGGCATTGGCCTGACTGTTTATATATAATGGTGAGGTACATTCGAATTGGAGGAATGAAATTATGGCATCACTTAAGAGGGATAAAGGCCTGGATAATACTTTGAAAGTAATGAAACAGGGATATCTTTACACAACAAATCAGCGAAATCGCTTAAATACTACAGTATTTGAAACGAAAGCACTTGGCGGTAAGCCTTTCGCTGTAGTGACAGGTAAAGAAGGGGCAGAAATGTTCTACAATAACGATATCGTTCAGCGTGAGGGCATGCTGCCAAAACGCATCGTTAACACGCTTTTCGGTAAAGGGGCAATCCATACTATCGACGGCAAGAAGCACGTCGACAGAAAAGCACTATTCATGAGCCTGATGACTGAAGGCAACTTGAACTATGTGCGTGAACTGACACGTACTTTATGGCAGGCGAATACTCAGCGTATGGAAAGCATGGATGAGGTAAATATTTACCGTGAATCTATCGTGCTTCTGACTAAAGTCGGTACACGCTGGGCAGGTGTACAGGCGCCGCCGGAACAAATCGAAAGAATTGCAACAGATATGGATATTATGATCGATTCATTCAAAGGGCTCGGAGGCGTGTTCAAAGGATATAAAGAATCCAAAGCTGCCCGCCGCCGTGTGGAAGACTGGCTTGAAGATCAAATTCTTGAAACGCGTAAAGGCAATATTCACCCGCCTGAAGGAACGGCCCTTTACGAATTTGCACATTGGGAAGACTATTTAGGCAACCCGATGGATTCAAGAAATTGCGCAATCGACTTAATGAACACTTTCCGTCCATTAATTGCGATTAACAGATTCGTTTCATTCGGACTCTTAGCAATGCATGACAATCCTGTATCACGCGAAAAAATTAAGAGCGAACCTGATTATGCATATAAATTTGCACAGGAAGTTCGCCGTTACTACCCATTCGTTCCATTCCTGCCAGGTAAAGCGAAGACAGACATCGATTTCCAGGGTGTTACGATTCCTGCCGGTCACGGACTTGCGATCGATGTATACGGAACTCTGCATGATGAATCACTTTGGGAAGATCCAAATGAATTCCGTCCGGAAAGATTTGAAGGATGGGACGGTTCACCGTTTGACCTTATTCCCCAAGGCGGCGGCGATTACTGGACTAACCACCGTTGTGCCGGTGAGTGGATTACAGTAATTATTATGGAAGAAACAATGAAATACTTTGCAGAAAAAGTGACTTACGATGTGCCTGAACAGGACTTAACAGTAGATCTTAACAGTATTCCAGGCTACGTTAAGAGCGGCTTTGTAATTAAAAATGTTCAAGAAGTTGTCGACAGAAGATAATGAATAAAAAAATGCGCAGTTCACAAATTGTGAACTGCGCATTTTTTTATAGACTTTACTGATGTGTTTAGACGAAGTTTCTCGGACCTGTATATTCGCTCATACCGCCTTCGATATTGTAAGCATCATAACCGTGGGCTTTCATATATTCCTGGACGCGTTTTGAACGGCCGCCGGCTTTACAGACGATGTAATAATCTTTATCTTTATCCAAGGACGAATCATCTAAATTAAAAGTGCTCATCGGATAGTGAACTGCTCCGGGTAAAAAACCTGTTTCCTTCAGTTCATCAGACTCTCGGACATCGATAATAACATTATTTGAGTCCCCTTGTACTGTGTCAATTTGTGATATATTTATATCCATTTCATAACCTCCTGGCTCTATTTTACAAATTCAATTTTAACACAGTTAAATTGTTGTTATAATATAATAGAAGTTAAATTAATCTGAGGTGTTATATGCAGACAGGACAAATTATTAAAGCGCTGAGCGGTTTTTATTATGTAGAATCAAATAACGAAGTGTATGAAACACGTGCACGCGGCCGTTTCAGAAAAACTGCCGAAAGCCCGCTTGTCGGAGATTATGTAAAATTTCAGATTGAAAATATCGATGAAGGCTATATTACTGAAATATTGCCGCGCAGAAATTCGATAATCAGACCGCCGGTGGCAAATATCGACCAGATTCTTCTCACAGCGAGCTTAAAATCACCGGATTTCAGTTTTTATCTGCTGGACCGCTTTATTGCATACAGTGAAGCAAATGACATACAGCCGGTAATCGTCGTTACTAAAAATGACTTAAATGATGATTGGGATTTAATCGAAAAAATTAAAACTGTATATAGCGGTATATACGACGTTTACTTTACCGATAAAGCACATATCAATGAAGATTTGCAGGATGTCTTTAAAGACAAACTGAGCGTTCTTGCCGGCCAGTCAGGTGCCGGGAAATCAACGCTGCTGAACACACTGCTGCCGCATCTCGATTTAAAAACGGATGAAATATCAAATGCATTAAACCGCGGCAAACATACGACGCGTCATGTCGAGCTGATTAGTATAGACGGCGGTTTTATAGCGGACACACCTGGATTCTCAACAATTGAATTTCTAAATATTGATAAGTACAATATAAAGTTCTGTTTTACTGATTTTAATCAGTATCAGTGCAAATTCAGAGAGTGTCTGCATATTAACGAACCGAAGTGCGGTGTTAAAGCAGCAGTGGAGGCCGGTGAACTGCCGCAGTCCCGCTACGACAGCTATGTAAAAATATATAATGAGATCGATAATAGAAAAGAGAGGTACTAGAGACATGGTTAAAGTTTTACCTTCACTGCTTGCAGGTGATTTTTCACAACTTGGAGCGGACATTGAAAAAATGGAAGCTGCAGGTGCAGATATTTTTCATTTAGATATAATGGACGGACAATTTGTGCCGAATATTTCTTATGGTATTCCAGTTTGCCAGGCGATTGCTGAAAAAGCGTCAATTCCGCTTGATGTTCATTTAATGACATACGATCCGACTCAATTTGTAGATGACTTTAAAGCGATGGGCGTTGATATGCTGTCCTTCCATATTGAAGCAACACCGCATGCTCACCGTGCAGTACAGCTGATAAAAAGTAAAGGCATGAAAGCGGGAATTGCGCTGAATCCTCAAACGTCTGTTGAAGCGGTGAGGCATCTTTTAAACGATGTGGATTTTGTTTTGATTATGACAGTTAATCCAGGCTTTGGCGGTCAGAGCTTTATAGAATCATGTGCCGAAAAGCTCGACGAACTCGTCAATATTAGAAAAACAATCGATAATCCATTTGAGATCGAGGTCGACGGCGGCATTAATAATGAGACTGCAAAAATTTGCAAAGCGCACGGGGCAAATCTTTTAGTGAGCGGGTCTTATTTGTTTAAAGCAGATGATGCAGCTGCCGTAATTTCCGGTTTAAGGAATGATTAAATGAAACACTTTAACGTGCTTTTAAGGGACGTCCCTTTTACCCCAGTTAAAGACGGCCCCTGGACGGGTGTCGATGCCGGAGTTAAAGGGTTATTAAAAGCGGGAATTGATGTTGAGAGAGCCTACGGTGATTTCGACAGTGTGTCAGCTGAAGATATTGAAAATTTTAAAGAACATTTAACTTTCGACATTGTACCGGGAGTTAAGGATTATACAGATAGTGAACTGGCACTTTTATCGCTTGCAGAAGAGGGTGCAGAGTCAATCGATGTATACGGTGCGCTCGGCGGCAGAAAAGATCATGAGCTGATGAACATCCATCTGCTCGCACATGAAAAACTGCGGGCGATTGAGCTTCGCTTAATTAACGAAAAGAATGAAATCGTCCTGCTGACAGCGGGCAGTCATACTGTGAAAAGTGATGGATTTAAAAAATATGTATCCTTTATACCTCTATACGATAAAACGCTGCTGACTTTGAGAGGTTTTAAATATGATATAGAGGATACATACGTAAGTATAGGAAAAACACTGACGGTGAGTAATGAATTTAAAAATCATGCAGCCGATATTAAAACTGATCAAGATATATTAATGATTAAATCAACAGACTAGAGGTGAGTGAATGATATTTGCAGGTGCACTCGCTAACTCCTTAGCGATTATTATCGGCGGCGCGCTCGGAATGGTATTTACTTTTATTCCTGAGCATATTAAAGATGCAATTATGAAAATTCAGGGACTGTTTATTATTACGATGGGGATTCAGATGGTCGTCGGTGCAACCGATATTTTAACGACGCTGATATCACTCATCATCGGGGTAGTCATCGGTGAAGTGGTTAAACTGGAAGAACTGCTCAACCGTTTTGGTCATTTAATGGAAGTCCGTCTCGGTGACAAACACGGCGGTAATATTTCTCAAGGTCTGATTTCGGGGATGCTGATTTTTATCGTCGGCGCCATGGGAATTGTCGGCGGTCTGGATGCCGGGCTGCAGGGCAATAATGATGTGCTCTATACGAAGGCGACAATGGACTTCTTTATCGCGCTCGTCATGACAACAGCCTACGGCCGAGGCGTCATTTTATCGAGTATACCGACTTTCTTTTATATAGCGGCGATTATAATCAGCGCGAGACAGATTGCTAATTTTATACCCGGGGAAATTTTAGATATGATGGTCGACCAGGTCAGTGCGACAGGCGGGGTTATTCTTCTCGCAATTGGTCTGAATATGCTGAATGTGACTCAGATGCGCGTTGGCAACATGATTCCTGCAATATTTGTCGGTATGTTTATCGTCTGGCTGCTGGCGGTCTTTTAAAAACATAGCCATAAAAAAACTGGTATCACTTTAATAAGTGATACCAGTTTTTAAATTGAAGTATTAAACACGTTCAACTTTACCTGATTTTAGCGCACGAGCTGAAACCCAAACTTTTTTAGGTTTACCGTCAACCATGATTCTAACTTTTTGCAAGTTAGCTCCAAAAGTTCTTTTGCTTGAGTTAAGCGCGTGAGAACGGTTGTTACCAGATCTAGATCTGCGTCCTGTTACGTAACATTCTTTGACCATTTATCCCACTCCTTTAATTTAATTTACATAATCATTTCATATCTTCTTTATGCATACTTTAATTATGATACATGAATTGTCCGGTATTGTCTATATTTTTTGTATTAAAAACAGCGGCATATCAGCCGGAGATAATTTTAATTTATAAGTAAAAATGTAAATTCGTGTGTCTAATGAATGTCGATGCATGATACGATAGTCGGGTGTTAAAAATGCAGAAAGACTGTAAAGTCACTCAGGGTGAAGAGAAGGTCTTAAAAAGGGGGAAAGGAAGATGCTTAAATTAATACTCTTTGCAGGAATAATGATTGCAATTTTAATTATTGCACTCGCTTATATTTTCCGTCATGAACTCAGGACGCTGGGTCATAAGTACGAATCTTATGACGAAGTGAAGAGACTTAAGCATGAAATAAAACGTAAAAATATTTCACTGGATGCGAACTTAAAAAAATATGGGCACACTGTGGAAACCAAAATGCTTGAAGAAGAAATTAAAGAGCTAGAACTTTTAACAGCAGAAATGGAGAAGGAAAAATGAAGAAGATGTATGCAGCAATAGGTATCGGTGTTATTATTATCGCCGGTTTAATCGCGGGTTTAATCTTGATGGTATCAAAAGTTGAAAACGGACATGTCGGTGTTATATACAGTATTAACGGCGGCGTACAAGATGAAGTGCTTGGACAAGGCTGGCATTTAGTTTATCCGACAGAACGCGTCATCGAATATCCGGTCCGCACGCAGAATAAAAACTATGAATCTCTGGCCGTAGCGACAATCGACGGCAAAACAATCAATATGCCTGTCTCACTGAACTATCACGTCGACAGCGAAAAAGCGTCGGCAGTATATAAAAAGTTCGGTAACATAACGATAGAAGATTTGGAAGAAGGTTACATAAAAACACGTATTAATGATGCTTTGCGTCAAACAGTATCGGAATATACGGTCATCCAGGCATTTGGCGAACGCATCGGGGATATTAAATTGGAGACGATTGAAATCGCTAAAAACGATCTGGAAAAAGACGGCATTATCATTGAGGACATTATGCTGAGTGCGCCGCAGCCTGATGCCGAAACACAAAAAGCGATAGATGACCGAGTTAAAGCGACTCAGGAACTTGAACGTAAAAAAACTGATAAACTGATCGCAACAGAAGAAGCTGAAAGAAAACGCATCGAAGCTGAAGGTGAAGCCGAGGCAAACAGAATCATCCAGGAATCACTGAGTGAAGAAGTACTGATGCAGCAGCTGATTGAAAAATGGAGTGGTGCACAGCCGATTTCCATCGGCGGAGAAGGTGTTATGATTGATCTTCCGCAAGCACCGGCAGAAACTGATGAGGAAGAAGAATAAGAAAATTATTGGTGAAAGCCTGCATCTCTGATGTGCAGGCTTTTTCTTATGGACTGATTAAAACGCAATGAAAAGGTTAAATATGATATAATAAACCGACAAGAAAACTTCGGAAAGTAAATTTTATTGACTGAGAAATACTTTAATAACACTTGTATTTCCGGTGAAAATTTGCTTATAATGAAATGATGTATTAGGAGGCGAAATTAATGGCGCTGGAAATAGAAAATGAATTAGGTAAAATAGAAATTTCTACAGACGTAATCGCAAATATTGCGGGCGGTACTGTAGTCGAATCTTATGGTGTAGTCGGAATGGCTTCAAAGAACCAGGTTCGTGACGGTTTTGCAGAACTTTTAGGTAAAGAAAATTATTCACGCGGAGTAATTGTTGAACACAATGAAGCGAAACTGTCGATAGAATTATATATTATCGTCGGTTACGGTGTGAAGATTTCAGAAGTAGCATCAAACGTACAATCTACTGTAAAATATAAACTTGAAAAAACATTAGGCTTAAGTATTGAAGCTGTAAATATACACGTACAAGGTGTACGCATTATCGGCGGAGACGAATAGTTGGGGAGGATTTACAATACAATGAATAAAATAGATGGCTTGATGTTCCGCCAAATGATCTTAGGCGGAGCACGTAATCTGAAGAAAAATGCTGATTATGTCGATTCATTAAACGTTTTCCCCGTTCCTGACGGCGATACTGGTACGAATATGAATCTTTCGATGTCTTCAGGTGCGGCGGAAGTTGAACCGCTTGATGACAAGCATATCGGAAATGTTGGGAAACATTTCTCTAAAGGACTGCTCATGGGCGCCCGCGGAAACTCGGGTGTTATTTTATCGCAGTTATTCAGAGGTTTCTCTAAAGCGATAGAAGGTAAAGAAGACATCGATGCAGACGAATTTATCGAAGCATTAAAACAAGGCGTTAAAACTGCATATAAAGCAGTGATGAAACCTGTTGAAGGGACAATTTTAACTGTAGCTAAAGATGCTGGTGAAAAAGCTGAAGAATTTAAAGACTCAGATGCATCGCTGGTAGACGTCATGTCTGCAACACTTGAAGAGGCGAAAGCTTCGCTTAAACGTACACCTGAACTGCTTGCAGTATTAAAAGAAGTCGGTGTTGTTGATTCCGGCGGCCAGGGTCTTGTTTACGTTTACGAAGGCTTCTTAAGCGCACTGACAGGTGAGGAAATCGAAGCAGACGAAAGTCAGGAATCAGCACTTTTAAATGCTGACAGCCACGATCACAACGATGATTTCGATGACTTCATGAGCGTGGATGACATTGAATTCGGCTACTGTACTGAATTTATGGTCCGTTTTGAAGATGAAAAGCGCGAATTTAAAGAAGATGAATTCCGTGAAGAGATGAGCGAATTTGGTGATTCTCTGCTGGTTATTAATGACGACGAGATCGTAAAAGTTCACGTGCATACTGAAACGCCGGGTGAGGCATTTACTTATGCAGCAACTTACGGTGAACTCATTAAGATGAAAGTAGAAAACATGCGCGAACAGTTTAGAACTGTCCACGGTGAGAAAAATACTGCAGCGGCAGAAAAAGAATCTTACGATACAGCAGTCATTACAGTATCATCAGGCGAAGGCATTAACGAACTGTTCAAGAGTCTCGGTGTAACACACGTTATTAACGGCGGACAGACGATGAACCCTGCAACAGAAGATATCGTTAATGTGATTAAAGATGCGGATGTAAAACAGGTTATTATACTTCCTAATAACAAAAATATTATAATGGCAGCAGAGCAGGCTGTTAAAGTCTTAGACGTGCCTGCAGCTGTAGTTAAATCAACGTCGATTCCAGAAGGTCTGACGAGTATGCTGAGCTTTAATCCTGAAGCTGAACTTGAAGATAACGAACGTGCGATGAGCGAATCTCTGAACCACGTTCAAACCGGGCAAGTCACATACTCAGTCCGGGACACTAAAATCGACGGTATAGAGATTAAAAAAGATCAGCATATGGGTATTGCTGACGGAAAAATCATTACAGCCAATGACAGCAAAAAAGATACACTCCATACACTTATCAGTGAAATGATAAATGAAGAGACAGAAATCATAACAATATTAATCGGTGAAGGCGGCAGCGAAGAAGAAGTTGAGGCAGTCGTTAATAGTATAGAAGGCAGCCACGAAGATGTTGAATTTGAAATTCACAACGGTGCGCAGCCGGTATATAGTTATTTAATATCTGTCGAATAACAATAACAGCCACATCGGTTATTCCGATGTGGCTTTTTGGACTTTAGGAGGGGACGTTATGAAGTTTAAGAGCGTGTTTGATATTATAGGACCGGTTATGGTCGGACCGTCATCATCACATACAGCAGGGGCAGCCAGAATCGGTATGCTCGCAAGAAGTTTATTCGGCGGCCAGCCGAGCAAGGTAGATATTTATCTGTACGGATCATTCCGCGATACGTATCAGGGGCATGCAACAGACGTTGCTCTGCTCGGCGGTATTCTCGGTTACGATACTGATGATGAACGGATTATCAATGCTAAAAAAGAAGCTGAAAATAATCATTTAACTTATAATTTTATAGAAATGAATGAAGAACGTTCGCATCCAAATACAGCAGTGCTTCATTTGTTTAAAGGCGAAGAAGAACTCGTAATTGAAGGAGTGTCCATCGGCGGCGGCAAGATTGAGCTCGTGAGTATTAACGGCTACAGCATTAATATTTCAGGAAATTATCATGCGCTCCTAGTATTCCACAAAGATGAATTCGGAACGATTGCCCGAGTGACGACTAAACTCGGCGATGAGCAGCTGAACATTTCACAGATGAGCGTGTCGCGTAAAGAAAAAGGGCAGGTTGCTTTAATGACTGTCGAGTTGGATGACACTGTGACAGCTTCAACATTAGAAGAAATTAGAGCGGTCAAGGGTGTCGACCGTGTAATAGAAATGACGGGAGGATGACGATATGTTTAACAGTATAAATCAATTAGTAGAACGTGCGCTGTCAGAAGGCATACCTTTATCTGAAGTAATGATGCTGCAGGAAATGGAAGCGACAGGACAAAGCCGTCTCGATATATATAGTACGATGAAAACAAATCTTGATACGATGGAAGGCGCTGTAGCAGAAGGCATCGAAGGGGTGCATTCGACTACAGGCTTAACAGGTATGGACGCAGTTAAAATGCAGAAGTACATTGATTCCGGCAAAGGTTTAAGCGGGGAACTGAATCTGTTAGCTATAGCTAATGCAGTCAGCACTAACGAAGTGAACGCCGCTATGGGTAAAATTTGTGCCACGCCGACAGCAGGGTCAGCAGGTGTCGTACCCGGTGTTTTATTTGCCATGGTTAAAAAAGACCCGTCTATTACTGAAGAACAGAAAATCCGTTTTCTCTTTACTTCAGGCGCATTTGGTTTTGTCGTTGCAAATAATGCAAGCATTTCAGGTGCGGCGGGCGGCTGCCAGGCAGAAGTTGGCAGCGCCAGTGCAATGGCTGCAGCCGCCCTCGTTGAATTAGCGGGCGGTACGCCGGAGATGAGTGCCCACGCTTTTGCGATTGCTATGAAAAACATGCTGGGTCTCGTCTGTGATCCGGTAGCCGGTCTTGTTGAAGTGCCATGTGTCAAACGTAATGCAGCAGGGGCAACAAACGCTCTGACAGCTGCAGATATGGCGCTTGCGGGTATTGAATCGCGTATCCCAGCAGATGAAGTGATTGAAGCAATGTACAAAATCGGCTTAACAATGCCGTCAGCACTCCGTGAAACGGGCCGCGGCGGTCTGGCAGGAACTCCGACGGGAGAACGCTTAAAAGCTGAACTTTTCGGTGCGAAATAATGAGCGGCATCCATGTCGTTCAAAGCCCTGACAGGAGTATTAAAGAATTAAAAGGCGTCGGCGACAAAGTGGCAGAAAAATTATCATCCCTGCAGATAACGGGGATGAATGACGTACTCTTCCACTTGCCGACGAGCTACATAGACCACAGCGTGGTCAATTTAAACGAAGCAGCGGACGGTATGAATTTAACAGTGGAGGGTACTGTTAAAACTGAGCCGCAAGTTGCTTTTTTTCGTAAGGGCAAAAGCCGGCTGACTTTTTTTATGGATATCGACGGTATATATGTAAAAATTACTTTTTTTAATCAGCCATATTTGAAAAATAAAATTATAAACGGTGAATTTGCCCGTCTATACGGTAAGTTTAACCGCAATAAACTGGAAATTAACGGCAGCAGACTAATCTTTGAAGCAGGCGGCGGCTACCAGGTTAAATATCCGCTCGGCGGCGTTATGCAGTCGAAAACCTTTCAAAAAATAGTCCAGTCAGCTTTTGAAACAGCAACTTTTAACGTCGATTTGCCGGACGAATTACGAGCGAAATATAAATTGATGCCTGTCCGTGAGGCGCTGTATGCGCTGCATTTCCCGAAAGACAGTGTTACGGTGGCGAATGCCAGACGGACAATTAAATTTTATGAGCTGTATCACTATCAGCTTAAAATTATGGCGCGCCGGCAAAAAGAACGCGTGAGAAATGAGCGCTTTATCGTCGATTATAAAATCGATGAATTAAAGGAATTTATCGATACGCTGCCTTTTGAATTAACAGGAGATCAGAAAAAGAGTGTCAATGATATATGCCGCGACTTTAAGCAGAACATATCGATGCACCGTCTGCTGCAGGGAGACGTCGGGAGCGGTAAGACGATCGTTGCCGGAATTTGTGTTTATGCAGTAAAAACAATTGGCGAGCAAAGTGCGGTGATGGTGCCGACAGAAGTACTGGCCAATCAGCATTACGAAAGTTTTAAAGATACTTACGGTGACAAATTAACTATCGCAAAACTGACCGGAACGACGAAACCGGCTGAAAAAAGAGAGATACTCGCCCGCTTGAAAGCGGGTGAAATCGATCTTTTGGTCGGTACACATTCGCTGATAGAAGATGATGTAATATTTGACCGGCTGTCTTTTATTATTACCGATGAACAGCACCGGTTTGGTGTGAATCAGAGGGAGAAATTGAATAACAAGGCTTACCGGCAAAATGTGCTGTACATGACGGCGACACCGATACCGAGAACTTTATCGATTACCGCTTATGGGGATATGGATGTTTCCGTTATTCGGGAAATGCCGAAAGGCAGAATTCCAATTGAGACAGAGTGGCGCAGATTTAAAGAAATCGATTATGTACTCAATTTTGTAAAATCTGAAATCGATAAAGGACACAGTGCTTATATCGTTGCACCACTAATTGAAGAATCGGAAACTTTGGATTTGAAAAACGTCTATGAAATTTACCAGATTTTTGAAGACTACTTCAGTCCGGAAGATGTCGTTTTAGTTCACGGACGAATGAAAGCTGAAGAGAAAAATGAAGCGATGCGTTCCTTCGAGGCGCTGGAAAAACCGCTGCTCGTCTCGACAACAGTCATTGAAGTCGGCATAAACGTGCCAAATGCAACCACCATTGTTATATTTAACGCAGAACGTTTCGGATTATCAACGCTCCATCAGCTTAGGGGCCGTGTCGGGCGAAGCAGCAAGAAGAGTTACTGTGTGTTGGTGAGTGACCCGCAGACGGAAAATGCCAAGCAGCGAATGGATATTATGACAAGTACGACTGACGGGTTTGTGCTGAGTGAAAGAGACCTCGAAATGAGAGGACCGGGCGATTATTTCGGTGTACGCCAGAGCGGTCTGCCGCAATTTAAAGTAGCGGATATTACTGAAGATTACCGAATTCTCGAAGTAGCGAGAGAAGAGGCAGTTAAAGTATATGAAACTAACAATTTATAACACTGACGGGAGGAAATATTCATGAGGATTTTGATTAGACTGCTTGGAGTATTAATGATTATTGCCGCAATCATGCTGTTTTTCTGGCAGGATATTCGTGAATATTTTACAGATCAGGTCAACGAGCAGATCATTACTGCATATCAGGCAAACGATGTTGAAAAAGAACATGTTAAACTGAACCCGATAGAAACCTTTGTAACAGGAATCGAGCAGGACACAGAAGGAATTAACATCGGTGAAGATATGGCTGGAATACTGGAAATTGCCAGTGCAGATATATTAGAACCGGTATATTTAGGACCCCTGACTGAAGAAAAAATGCGTAACGGCGTAGGATTTTTAGAAGAAACAGATAATCTGGATATGCAGAACATTCCAATTGCCGGCCACCGCGTTGAAGGGGCAGGAATCCGATTTAATTATATCGACCGTGCGGCTGTCGGTGATGAAATTAAATTCATTACGAGAGACGAAACACGGGTATATGAAATTAAGGAAATATTCGAAGTCGACCCGTCTGAAGTCAGTGTACTTGACCAGACAGAAGGTGCGACCCAGGAACTTACTTTAATCACATGTGAAGAATACAATCCAGAGACGCTGCTGTTTGAAAAACGGCTGATCGTTAAAGCTGAATTGGTTAGCGCATAATATATTTAGCATCCGAATCTTTATATTCAGAGATTCGGATGTTTTTTATATATTTAAGGGATAAAATAGCTGGTTGCTTAGCTCAGAGTGTCAATCAAACTCATTTGATTGACAGTGTAGACGCAAAAAGTCGCGATAATCCCCAAAAATCCAGCCTGTCATCTCACAGTGTCATTCGAACCTATTTGACTGACAGTGTAGCCCCCCTTCAAATAAATCCCATCAGCAAACGCTATGACTCACAATAAAAATACTTTCCCAAATTAATTGAAATAAGGAGCCAGGTTTTATATACTGATTTTAGTGTTATATATAGATGTTAATACCAACTACTAAAAGAGGAATCAGAATGGTGAAGCTAAAAAAACAGGAGCGTCAATCAAGTTTAGAATCTCATATTACTGAAGATCCGTTCTTAACGGATGAGCAGCTGGCTAATATTTTTGATGTGTCGATTCAAACGATACGGCTGGACCGGCTGGAATTGAACATTCCTGAGCTGCGTGCCCGCATTAAGAATGTAGCGCGTGAGGGTGTTGATAAAATCCGCTCACTGTCGATTCAAGAAGTAGTCGGAGAAATTATCGATATTGAATTGAATCAGAGCGCGCTGTCGCTTTTTATCGTAGAAGAAGGTCACGTGTTTGAAAAGAATCAAATTGCACGTGGACATTTTCTGTTCGCTCAGGCGAACTCGCTGTGTGTGGCTTTAATCGATGAACCGCTTGCTTTAACTCAGCATGCGGCGGTGGATTTTAAACGTCCGGCAAAATTACACGATAAAGTTGTCGCGAAAGCGAAAGTAACAGCGATGGACAATAATAAAGCACACATCGAAGTAGAATCGAAAGTCGATGGAAAAATAATTTTTACTGGTAAATTTGAAATGTATTATAAAGATGAAGGTGAGTAAACGATGACTAAAATTGCTGTAGATTTAATGGGCGGAGATAATGCCCCGAAAGCGATAGAAGAAGGTGTACTGCTGGCTGCGGATGAATTTCAGGATATAGAGATTCTGGCATTCGGCTTAGCGGGCAGCTATAACGGGAATCACCCGCGTGTTACGTTCATCGAGGTGACAGAGAAGATTGAATCGGATGATGATCCCGTAAAATCTGTCAGAAAGAAAAAAGACAGCTCGCTTGTCAGAGCGGTCAAAGCAGTTGCTGATGATGAAGCGGATGCAATTGTCTCAGCAGGGAATACCGGTGCAATAATGAGTGCCGGCCTGTTCGGCGTTAAGCGTATTAAAGGGATCGACCGTCCGGCAATTACAACGATGCTGCCGACGACTTCAGGTAAAGGGATGCTCATGCTTGATATGGGTGCCAACTCTGAAAACAAACCGAATCATTTACTGCAGTTTGCGCAGATGGCAAGTGTGTATATGGAAAATATTGAAGGGCGTAAAAATCCGACAATCGGTTTAATTAACAACGGCAGTGAGGAAATTAAAGGAACGGAATTGACTAAAGAAACGTATCAGCTGCTTAAAAACAGCAATTTGAATTTTACAGGTTTCTTCGAAACGCGCGACATTCTGACAGGCGATATTGATATCGCAGTCACTGACGGCTTTACAGGGAATGTTGTGTTAAAAACGATTGAAGGAACTTCTTCAAGCCTGCTCGGTGAAGTGAAAAAAATTATGCTGAAAAGTCCAGTCAATAAATTGGCTGCACTGGCGATGAAAAATGATTTTGGAGAACTTAAAAACATGCTTGATTACAGACAATTTGGCGGTGCGCCGCTGATGGGTCTACAGGGCAATGTAATAAAAGCGCATGGTTCTTCCGATCCGACTGCGATAGTCAACGCAGTGAAACAGGCGAAGATTATGGCAGACTCAGGTACTATCGACAAAATTAAAGAGTTAATAGGTGAAAACAATGAGTAAATTAATAATTTTCCCGGGACAAGGTGCCCAGTACGGCGGCATGGCTAAAGATTTATACGAACAAAACGATAAAGCTCGCGCCGTGCTCGATGAAATTTTTTCATATACTGATTTCGATTTAAAAGAAATTATGTTCAGTGAAGATGACGACAGATTAAACGATACGAAATATACGCAGCCTGCCTTATTTGCGCACAGTTTGGCTGTACTTGCTGCAACTGGTCTAAAAGGGGATTACTTACTCGGACATTCTCTCGGTGAGCTGCCTGCACTCGTTCACGCGGGAACAGTATCGCTTAAAGATGGTGTTAAACTCGTGACTAGACGCGGTGAATTAATGAGCCAGGCGGACAGCGGGGCTATGGCTGCAGTTATCGGCATGGGCTTTAAAGATCTTGAAGACGCATGCAGCAGTGCGTCAGAAGGCGATTCTAAAGTAGCACCGGCGAATATTAATGCGCCTGATCAAGTGGTTGTATCCGGAGATACTGAAGCAGTTGACCGCTTTAAAGCACTGGCTAAAGAAAGAGGCGCACGCCGTATTATTCCTTTAAAAGTATCCGGGGCTTTCCACTCGCACTTAATGGAACCGGCAAGAGCTGAATTTAAAACTTTCACTGAAACGATTGAGTTTAAAGATGCAAACATTCCGGTAATACAAAATGTCAGCGCTAAAGCTGAAACGGATGCAGCGACGATTAAACATCAGTTCGTTGAACAGATTACGCATCCGGTCCGTTTTGTAGAATGCGTAGAGACAGCAGCATCACTCGGTGTTACAGAAGCAGTTGAAGTCGGGCCGAAGAAAGTGCAGTCCGGTCTGGTCCGGAAAATCACTAAAGAGATTTCGACTTCAAATATCGATACATTTGAACAAGCGGAGGGATTCTTAAATGAGTAAGATTGCATTAATTACAGGTGCATCACGCGGCATTGGCCGTGAAATCGCACTGACACTTGGCGCTGAAGGGCATACAATTATCGTGAACTATTCAGGTTCAAAAGATAAAGCAGAGGCTGTGGTGCAGGAAATTATTAATAATGGCGGCAAAGCTGAAAGTTATCAGTGCCACGTACAAAACGCCGACGACGTTAAAGCGATGATTAAATACATTACAGATACTTACGGTTCAATTGATATTGTAGTTAATAATGCAGGTATAACGAGAGACAATCTCTTAATGCGCATGAAAGAGAGCGAATTTGACGATGTGATTGACGTAAACTTAAAAGGTGTGTTTAACGTAATTAAGAGCGTGTCCCGTCCAATGATTCGTCAAAAGTCAGGCAGCATCGTTAATATTTCAAGTATTGTCGGTTCACTGGGTAATGCCGGTCAGACGAACTACGTTGCAACAAAAGCAGGTATTGACGGCATTACAAAATCTGTAGCAAGAGAGCTGGCATCAAAAAATATTACCGTAAACGGTGTGGCACCCGGTTTTATTAAGAGCGATATGACAGATGTTCTCGGTGACGATGTTAAAGACGGCATGCTGCAGCAAATTCCGCTGAAACATTTCGGCGAAGCGAAAGACATTGCAAATACTGTCAATTTCTTAACGAGCGATAAAGCATCGTATATCACAGGGCAGGTTATACACGTCAACGGCGGTATGTACATGGGTTAAAAGCTGTGATATTATTTAAGGGAGGTGAATTGAATAATGGCTAACATTGACAAAATTAAAGACATCATCGTTGACAAACTTGGCATCGATGAAGAAAAAGTAACAAGAGAAGCATCTTTTAAAGATGATCTTGGTGCAGACTCACTTGATATCGCTGAATTAGTGATGGAACTTGAAGATGAGTTTGATATGGAAATCCCTGATGAAGAAGCTGAAAAAATCAACACAGTAGGCGACGCATTAGATTTCATTGACAAAATTGAAAAAGAACAATAAAACACTTGAAAAATCCACTTATGATGAAGTGGATTTTTCTTTGTGAATATATATTAATAATAGTAAAATGGATGAGGTGAATATATGGATTTTCAAGTCGTATTAAATAAAGTGAAAACGGACAAATCAGCTGAACAGAAGCTGCAGAAATTTAACGAATTATTTACAACATTTGCTGGAAGAATTAATATTTCAACTGGCAATATCGGTCTTTATCAGCAGGCATTTATGCACAGTTCTTATATTAACGATTTAGGACTCGATAAAAGATATAACAATGAGCGTCTCGAATTTCTCGGCGATGCGGTACTAGAATTGATGGTGTCAGATCATATTTTTAATAAGTACGAAGAACTGCCTGAAGGCAGATTAACAAAACTTCGTGCAAATATCGTGTGTGAACCTTCACTTGTAGTATTTGCCTCGAAACTCGACATGCCGAAACTAATATTGCTCGGACGCGGCGAAGATAAAACAGGCGGCAGAGACCGTCCATCAATAGTAAGTGATGCATTTGAAGCATTTCTCGGTGCACTGTATCTCGATCAGGGTCATCAGGCTGCCGAGCAGTTTTTAAAAGACTTCGTTTACCCGCATATTACTTCGGAAGATTACAATGCGGTCATCGATTACAAAACAATGCTGCAGGAATATGCACATCAGGCCTTCCAGGAGAGCGTGACTTATGAACTCGTCAGTTCCAAAGGGCCGAGCCACCATCGTCAGTTTGAGACCGAAGTGTCAATCGGCGGAAGAATGTACGGAAAAGGTATGGGATTATCGAAAAAAGAATCAGAACAACAAGCAGCTAAAAGTGCACTCAATGCACTTGGCCAAGAGGTGTAAAATAGATGGTATTTTTAAGGCAAATCGATGCGCATGGTTTTAAATCATTTGCAGATAAGGTCAATATTAAATTTGACAGCGGTGTAACTGCTGTCGTCGGTCCGAACGGGAGCGGCAAAAGCAACATTACCGATGCCATCAGATGGGTACTCGGTGAACAGTCCGCCCGCATGATGCGCGGATCTAAAATGGAAGATATTATATTTGACGGCACTGTCAACCGCAGTTCGATGAATTACGCATCGGTCAGTCTGATACTGGATAACGACGATAAAACGCTCGGTGACGATAAAGAAGTTGTCATTTCGAGAAAATTGTATAGAAATGGCGACAGCGAGTATTTTATCAACAGTCAAAAATCTAAGTTAAAAGATATTACGGAACTGTTTTTAGATTCAGGACTCGGTAAAAATGCCTACAATATTATCAGCCAGGGTCAGGTCGATGAAATACTAAAAGCCAAACCGGTTGAAAGACGTAAAATTATCGAAGAAGCTGCGGGAGTAATGAAGTATAAAAACCGCAAACAGGAGTCTGAAAAACGGCTGGATGAAACTAAACAGAACTTAGCACGTGTCCATGATATTATCGAAGAAATCAGTTCGCGTGTGACACGTCTCGAACGTGAAAGTGCCATTGCAGAAGAATACCTGGCGCTGAAGGAAGAAATGACTCAAAGCGATATTGAAGTAAACGTCTTTGATACGATGAATCTGTTAAATGAGCTTGAAGAGATTGCCGGACGGATTAAAAAAGAAGAAGCCGGTCTGGAATCAGCCCGGGAAACTTTAAAAGAAGTAGTTTCAGCACTCGAAGGGCTTGAACAGGAAAGGGAAAGCCTGCAGCAGCAAGAGCGCACACTGAATCAGACGCTGCTGGAAACGACGCGGGAACTTGAAAAAATTGAAGGGCGCATCGCTTTATATGCAGAGCGCGAAACGAATAAAGAAACGCTGAAGCAGGATTTAGAAAACCGGCTGAAAAACTATGAAGAAGAACTGAACACTCTAACAGCATCACTGAAGCAGGAAGAACAGAAAAAGAAAGACATGACAGACAACAGTGTACAGCTTGCCAAGTCCGTAAAAGACAAAAAACGTGAATTGAATGTTGTGCAGTCGACGGACGACAGCAATATTGAAAAACTGAAAGACGAATACTACGAGCTGATGGTCAAAAAGACAACGCTCGAAAACGATAAACGCCGTAACCGGGATGAACAGACTAAACTCGCAGACAGTATTCAGTATAAAACTGAACGCTTAACCGCGGTGAATGAAGAAATTAAAACGCTGGAAACAAATTTTTCAGAGAAAAGTCAGGCGCTCAATGAAACGGCTGAAAAATTAACGTCAGCACGTAATGACTATAAAGATGTTAGAAATAAGCTCAACGAGCTGAATAGCCAGTACGATAAAGCGAAAAGTGATTACAGCCGGGCAGAGAACTTTATCCAAAACCAGCAGTCAAAACTCGATATGCTGAAAAATATGGAAGAGAACTATCAGGGCTATTATCCGGGTGTTCGTGCAGTGCTTAAAAATAGAGACAGCATTCCCGGAGTTATCGGTGCAGTCGGCGAATTAATTTCAGCACCGGCTGAATATATGACCGCGCTCGATACGGCGCTTGGTCAGGCAAGCCAGAACATCGTTATGGATGTGGAGCATAATGCCCGAACTGCGATTTCATATTTAAAACAGAAGAAGCTTGGTTTTGCGACCTTTCTGCCGCTCGATACGATCCGTGAACGGCATCTGTCAGTCGATGTAGAAAAATCTCTTCAGGCATCGAATATTGATTATCAGATTCTTTCTGAAGTTGCAGATATTAAACGCGAATATCACAAAATTTTACTTCACCTCGTTAATACGACAGTTGTCGTAGAAAATATGAGCGACGCTTCTGCACTGGCGAGAGCGACCGGCCAGCGGGTCCGTATTATTACGCTGGACGGCGAAACGATAATGCCGGGCGGAGCGATGAGCGGGGGCTCCCGCAACCGTAAAGGTTCGATTATGGAAGCAAAAAAAGAAATCGCTGATATAACAGAAAAAATAAAAGACTATTCCACACAGACATCATCGCTTAAAGAAGCGGTTGATAATGCTTCAGAAGAAATTGCAGATGCCACTGTTCAGCTGAAACAGCTGGAAGAAGCGGGAACTTCATTCGGTGCATCACATGATGCACTGCAGCAGGAAGTGACCCAGCTTGAATTTACGCTGGCGAAAGAAAGAGAGACTGCAGCTGAATTAAAACGCGAAGTAGAGGGCATGTCGACGAACAAAGATGCAGGCAACTTTGATGCTGAAATTGAGCAATACACACAGCAGATGACTGATATTAACACGCGTTTAGATATGATGAGTCAGTCACAAAGTGAAAAAGATGCACAGTTCGAACAGCTTCAAAGTGAACTCCAGCAGCTGAATAATGATAAAATAACATTAGAAGGCGAAATGCGTTTTACTGATGCAGCAATTGAGCGCATCAATGAAAATATCAGCAGTGTGCAATACAATATCGAAAATACGAAGAGTGAAGCAGATATGGTGAATGATGATCTTTCAACGATGAATATTTCAGAGCTGAAAGAGAACAAAACTGAGCTGTCAAAATCACTTGAGCAAATCAACAGCAATCTTTTAGAAATTACAGAGAAGCTTACAGCGATTAAAGAAGATTATAAGAAGAAAACCGAAAAAGAAAATGAACTGCGCAAGCAGGCGGATGCGAGCCAGCAGCAGTTAAGAATTGACTCCGCTGCCGAGGAAGGTATCGATACGCAGATTGAAAATAAGATGGCGTATTTAAGCGAGACATACAAAATGACTTACGAACTGGCCAGAGAAGGATTCAGCGAATTCAGCAATATTGAATCCAAGCGTCAGAAAATCAGTCTAAACAAAAAGAGTATCGAAGAACTTGGACCTGTAAATATCGGTGCAATCGAAGAGTTCCAAATGGTCAACGAGCGTTATACGTTCTTAAAAGAACAGGAAGAAGATTTAATCGGTGCCCGCCAAACTCTGCTCGATGTCATCGGCGAAATGGATGAAGCAGTATCCGAACGCTTTAAAGAAACATTCTATCAAGTGAATCATTACTTCCAGGAAGTATTTACCGATATGTTCGGTGGCGGCCGGGCGGAACTCAGACTGCTCGAAGAAGGCAACTATCTGGATTCCGGCATAGAAATATTTGCCGAACCGCCGGGTAAAAAATTGTCTTCGCTGTCGCTGTTATCAGGCGGCGAACGTGCACTGACTGCAATCAGTCTCTTGTTCAGTGTACTGAGAGTTAAAGTCAGTCCATTTATAATACTGGATGAAGTCGAAGCGGCGCTCGACGAAGCAAATGTCACCAGATACGCAAAATATTTAAAGAAACTGTCGCATGATACGCAGTTTATCGTTATTACTCACCGTAAGGGTACGATGGAAGAATCGGACCGCCTGTTTGGTGTTACTATGCAGGAAAAAGGAGTAACGAAACTGATCAGCGTCGATTTGAAAAATTATGAAGAGCCGGCACCGGCAGGAGAGGAAGGAATTTAATGGGTATTTTTGACCGTTTTAGACGCAAGAAAAAAACAGAAGAAGCAAAACCGGCTTCGCTCGAGTCGCAGACGGATATGCTTGATGACGGTCTGATTTCACTCGATGAATTCGAAGAGTGGGAACAGGAACAGCTCAGCTATAAGTTTGAACAGGGGCTTAAAAAGAGCCGCGACAAATTCCAGCAGGATATCAACGCGCTTATGGCACGCTACCGCACCGTCGATGAAGATTTCTTTGAAGCATTGGAAGAAGTGCTGATTTCAGCCGATGTCGGTTTTAATACTGTGATGGAATTAACAGAAGAACTGCGTAAAGAAGCGCAGCTGAAAAACATTACTGAAACGTCTGATTTAAAAGAGACTATCGTTGAAAAAATGGTTGAAATATATGAACGTAACGGTGACTTGTCAGATGAAATGACTATTAACAGCGACGGTTTGACAGTCGTATTAATGGTCGGCGTTAACGGTGTCGGCAAAACGACATCGATCGGCAAACTCGCTCATAAATATACGCAGGAAGGCAAGAAAGTGATGCTGGCAGCAGGTGATACTTTCCGTGCCGGGGCAATAAACCAGCTGCAAGTGTGGGGCGACCGTGTCGGTGTAGATGTTATTAAACAGGCAGAAGGTTCTGATCCAGCAGCGGTAATGTACGATGCAGTGAATGCAGCGAAAAAACGCGGCGCAGATATTCTCTTCTGTGATACTGCAGGCCGTCTGCAAAATAAAGGCAACTTAATGAATGAGCTGTCTAAAATTAAAAGAGTCATTCAAAAAGTCGTGCCGGAAGCACCGCACGAAGTACTCCTGGTGCTCGATGCAACGACTGGGCAAAATGCACTCAGCCAGGCGAAAGCATTTAAAGAAGTGACGGATGTATCCGGTATTATTTTATCGAAACTTGACGGGACGGCTAAAGGCGGTATCGTTCTGGCTATTAAAAATGAACTCGGTATTCCGGTGAAATTCGTCGGTCTCGGAGAGCAGCTGGATGATCTGCAGCCGTTCGATGCAGAAAACTATGTGTACGGCTTATTTGCTGATATGATTCAGGAGTCGGATGCACTCGAAGAAAAATTAGAGGAAGATAAAAATGACGACTGATTTAGAACGCACGATGCGGATGAATTATCTGTACGACTTTTATCAATCTCTGTTAACTGAAAAACAGCAGAAATATATAGAACTCTATTATTTGGAAGATTTTCAGTTCAGCGAAATTGCAGAAGAGATGAACGTGACACGGCAGGCTGTCTATGATAACCTTAAGCGCTCACGAGATATGCTGGAGCAATATGAAGAAACACTTGGCATGTATAAAAATTTTAATAAACGTCTGGATTTGTATGCAAAGCTGAAGAAACAGCTTGGCGGCAATATAACTGAGGACGTTAAACAGATAATAGATAAACTTGAGAAATTAGATTAAGGAGGACACTACTATGGCTTTTGAAGGTCTTGGAGAAAGACTGCAGTCCACAATGGACCGTATTAAAGGTAAAGGTAAAGTAACTGAATCTGACGTTAAAGTCATGATGCGGGAAGTGCGCCTTGCACTCCTTGAAGCGGACGTTAACTTTAAAGTGGTTAAGCAGTTTGTTAATGATGTAAAAGAACGTGCCCTCGGTGCGGATGTCATGCAGAGCCTGACACCCGGCCAGCAGGTCATTAAGATTGTTCAGGAAGAATTAACGGCACTGATGGGCGGAGAGAATCAAAAGATTAATCTGTCTCAAAAACCGCCGACTGTAATAATGATGGTCGGTCTGCAGGGTGCCGGTAAAACAACGACGGCAGGCAAGCTGGCGCTGCATCTTCGTAAAAAACACAATAAGCGCCCGCTCTTAGTCGCGGGAGATATTTACCGTCCGGCAGCCATTGATCAGCTGCAAACAGTCGGCAAGCAAATTGATATTCCTGTTTTCGCACTCGGCGATCAGGTTAAACCTGAAGAAATTGCGACACGGGCACTGGAACACGCTAAGGAAGAACACCTGGATACGGTAATTATCGATACAGCCGGGCGTCTTCATATCGACGAAGCGCTGATGAACGAACTGAAAAACGTTAAAGAAATTTCAAATCCAAATGAAATTATGCTCGTCGTCGACTCGATGACCGGGCAGGATGCGGTCAACGTCGCAGAAAGTTTCAATGATTTACTCGATATTACCGGAGTGACGCTGACTAAACTGGACGGCGACACACGAGGCGGGGCTGCATTGTCTATCCGCTCGGTTACAGAAAAACCGATTAAATTTATCGGGGTATCTGAAAAACTGGACGGCCTGGAAGCCTTCCACCCGGAACGTATGGCATCAAGAATTCTCGGTATGGGCGATGTGATGTCAATTATCGAAAAAGCACAGGACAACGTTAATGAAGCAGATCAAAAAGCACTTGAGAAGAAACTGAAAGATTCGAGTTTTACTTTAGATGATTTCCTCGGTCAGATGGATCAGGTGAAAACACTCGGACCGCTGGATGATCTCTTAAAAATGATGCCTGGTGCCAACAAGATCAAAGGACTAGATAAAATGCAGTTCTCAGGCAAGGAAATTGATCACGTTCAGGCAATTATCCGTTCTATGACGCTCGATGAGCGCGAACACCCTGAGAAACTGAACGCCAGCCGTAAAAAACGTATTTCTAAAGGTTCCGGCCGTTCACTGCAGGAAATTAACCGTCTGCTGAAACAATTTAACGATATGAAGAAAATGATGAAGCAGATGACAAGCGGTAAAAAGAAAGGCAAAAACCCGTTCGGCAACATGGGACTGCCATTTTAAAATAAAAACACACACGTAAAGAAAAAACTCTTTACATGTGTGTTTCTGTTTGTTATGATAAGAAAGTCGAAAAGAAGTAAAGAGAGGAGTTTTCACACATGGCAGTAAAAATTAGATTAACTCGTATGGGTTCTAAAAGAAATCCTTTCTACCGTATCGTAGTTGCGGACGCACGCAGCCCGAGAGATGGTAGAATCATCGAACAAATCGGTTCATATAATCCGGTTTCTAAATCTGAAGATAACGTTGTATTAGACAACGAAAAAGCGTTAGAGTGGTTGCAAAATGGTGCTAAACCAAGCGACACTGTACGTAACATCTTCAGTGACAGAGGCATCATGGAACAGTTCCACAATGCTAAATTCGGGAAATAATTCCGATGGACAAATTACTTCAAACAATTCTTGAACCGATGCTGGATTATCCGGAAGCACTCGTCATTACAAGTGACGAGACAACGCATAAGATTTCGTATAAAATCAGCGTGCATGAATCCGATGTCGGCCGTATTATCGGCCGGGGCGGACGCTTTATCAAAGCGCTCCGCATCGTCGTTTCCAGCGCTGACAGAGATTCGTCAAAGAAAGTGTTTGTTGATTTGCATTAAGACACACTTTATCAGTGTGTCTTTTTATTCTTTATAAGAGGTGTTCATCTTGGGAATTAAAATTGGTCAATTAGTTAACTTTCACGGTGTCAAAGGCGAAGTTAAAATATTAAGCAACTCCGACTTTTTAGAGGAACGGTTTGCCGCAGGCAATGAACTTGAAATCGGCGGGGAGACTTTCGTCATTCAATCTTACCGGACTCATAAAAATTTCCATCTGTTAAAATTTGAAGAGGTATCGAACATGAATGATATTCTTCATTTAAAAGGCAAGGATGTGTTTATCGAAGAAAGCGGAGAAGATCTCGATCTTGCAGACAATGAATATCACATTAAAGATATTATCGGCTTAAAGGTCATCAATCTCGATGATAATACAGAGCTTGGTAAAATATCAGAAGTGATGTTCACAGGCGCTAATGACGTTTGGGTAATTGAAGGCGAGAAAGAATATTTAATTCCCTATATCAAACAGGTGGTTAAAACTGTCGATATCGAAAGCGGCATCGTTGAAATTACACCACTCGAAGGATTGTTGGATTAATGAATATTTATTATTTAACACTGTTCCCGGACATGTATGAAGGGGTTCTCGGTGCATCGATTTTAAAACGCGCTAAGGATAAGGGCATCGTTGATTATCATATGATTAACTTCCGTGATTTCTCAAACGATAAACATAACAAAGTCGATGATTATCCATACGGCGGAGGTGCGGGCATGGTCTTAAAACCGGAACCTGTATTTGAAGCGATGGACAGTCTTGAAATCAAAGGTTCTAAACGCGTTGTACTGATGTGCCCGCAGGGGAAACCTTTTGATCAGAAGATGGCCGAGGAGTTTGCAGAAGAAGACAATGTCGTTTTTATAAACGGACATTATGAAGGTTACGATGAGCGTATTCGCTCACTCGTTACCGACGAAGTATCAATCGGGGATTACGTCTTAACCGGCGGCGAACTTGCATCTATGGCAATGACCGATGCGATTGTCCGTTTAATTCCCGATGTGCTGAGCAATGAAGCCAGCCACCAGCAAGACTCGTTCTCGACGGGTATGCTTGAACATCCGCACTATACCCGTCCGAGAGAGTACCGCGGCATGAAAGTGCCGGACGTCTTATTATCCGGTAATCACAAGCTGATTGAGGAATGGCGTCATGAAGAAAGCTTAAAACGCACAAGAGAACGCCGTCCGGATTTACTGGACGAGTAAAAAGTTTATTTTATTTATAAAAGTGATTGAATGGTCACAGCTTGTATGGTAATATTGTACGAGTGTAAATACACGTAAATATCACAATCATCCGCTGTCAAAGAAACTCGGGCAAGATAATTGGAAGAAGGAGAAGATATATTATGTCACAAGAATTATTAAATTCTATCGTCAAAGATCAGTTAAAAACTGATGTCCCTGAATTCAAAGCAGGAGACACAGTTAAAGTTCACGTACGTATCGTAGAGGGAGACCGCGAAAGAATCCAGCTTTTCGAAGGTGTTGTAATCAAACGCCGCGGAGGCGGAATCTCAGAAACTTTCACTGTACGTAAAATTTCTTACGGTGTTGGTGTTGAGCGTACATTCCCAGTTCACACGCCTAAAATCGAGAAAATCGATGTTGTTCGCCGTGGACGCGTACGTCGTGCTAAACTTTACTACCTGCGTAACTTACGCGGTAAAGCAGCTCGTATCAGAGAAATCCGATAGGACCGCTTTAAATCCCCGAACCTGTAAAGGTTTGGGGATTTTTTTGTATAGTGGGAGATATTGAAGTGACGATTTGTTGTGTTGTGGAAAGACATTGAATTGACGATTCGTTGTGTTTTTGTTTTAAAATGTTGTCTTTTGTTATATAAATGAAGTATAAAATATTCAGGAGGATAACGACTTGTTCACCACCGAACGAAAATTGCCCGAAGAACTGTTATATTACCGCGCCTTGAATTATCGTGCTTCACTTGATAAAGATTCATATGACAGAAAGAATAGGCTGGAACGGGGTTTTACAGGAGAACAAAAGTATGATGAGATACTCGATCAGACTGGACATCAAAATATGTACATATTCCGGGACATATATTTAAATATCGGAGGCTCAATCACACAGTACGACGCCTTACTGATTACGGAGAGCGGTATTGCAGTGAACGAAATTAAAAACTTCACAGGCGAATACAGAGTTGAAGGCAGCAGCTGGTATACAGGCAATTACATACTCCCTGACGACGCGCCCAGCCAGCTTAGGCGCGCTGCGGGTAAATTAATGCGATTAAGACAAAAGCTTGGCTATGACTTTGCAGTGACCGGAAAATTAATATTCCCTGACGAAAATTTTCATTTATACAGCCGGGAAGAAAACTTATGGAATCAAGTTGTCTTGAGATCTGAAATGGGTGATTATTTCCGCAGTTTTGAAAATGAGTACAGCGGGGAGTTCGCATCGAAACTGGCGGACCTGGTTGAACAACATATTGTTGCGAATCCATATTTTAAGCTTGGAGTCGAATTCGGCTCAATCAGGAATGGACTATACTGCGGCGGGTGCGGGAGTTTTTATCTGAAAAAACAGTACTTCCATTTTGCATGTCAATCATGCGGTTCCCGTGAAAGCACTGAAACCCACCTTGTTCGGGCAATGAGCGATTTTAAATATTTATTTGGCTCTGCCCGAATGACTACAAAAAGAATCATGGAATTTATTGGAGAAATGGTCGACTATCGAACAGTGTTCAGAGCATTAAATAAATACTGCTACGCTGAAGGAAGAAGAAAATCCACCCATTACAAATTTAAGTACTATGATTTTGATGAAGCGATGAGAAAAGAAATCCCAGGAAGAAAATATAAAGATTATCTTAAATGAGTTTGGCTTTTCTGTCTTATTTAGGAGCACACTGTCATTCAAAGTGATTTGACTGACAGTGTAGGGCTTTTATTGAAAAAATATGCCTTTCTCACCAAATTCTGAGTCACACTGTCATACAAACGCACTTGACTGACAGTGTAGGCCTAAAACGTACTTCCAATTCAATCTGCACAACATTCTCTCTCACAAGTCACACATAAATCATGATAAAATATAAAGGGAAGATAAAAACGAAAATATAACGAAACGATAGAGAAAGGGGCAACCGTATATGTCAATTAACTGGTTCCCGGGGCACATGGCTAAGGCGCGCCGTCAAATTGAAGAGAGTTTGAAAAAGGTGGATGTCGTTATCGAGATTTTGGATGCGCGTATTCCATACGCCTCGAAAAATCCGATGCTCGATCACGTTATTGGCGAGAAGCCGAGAGTGGTTGTACTGAATAAGAAAGATATGGCCAGCAAGCAGGAAACAGACCGCTGGATTAATCATCTTAAAGCTAAGGGTGTTTATCCTATAGCCCTGAACGGTAAAGAGCAAAATGCGCTGAAGAAAATTGAAAATACAGTGGTTGAGGCAACCCAGGAGATTTTTGACCGCATGGCGCGTAAAGGAATTAATCCGCGTGCAATCCGGGCAATGATTGTCGGTATTCCAAACGTGGGTAAATCGACGATTATTAATAATATTGCTAAAAGGAAAGTAGCAAAAACCGGTAACACACCTGGTGTGACTAAAGCGCAGCAGTGGATTAAAGCTGGGTCAAAAATGGAGCTTCTAGATACACCGGGAGTACTTTGGCCAAAATTTGAAGATGAATCAATCGGTCAGAAACTGTCCTTAACTGGTGCGATTAAAGACAATGTTGTCACGCTCGATGATATTGCGATTTTTGCACTGAAATTTATGCAGCAGCATCACCTTGATGAGCTGAAAACATTTTATAATATTAATATCGATGCGGACACTGAAATCGTAGATATTTTCGATGCTATCGGCACAGCGCGCGGTTTTAAAATGAGCGGCAATGAAATCGATTATGAACGTGTGACCGAGCGTGTGATTTACGATACACGGAATGCAAAAATAGGACAATTTACATTTGACTTAGCTGAGGATGTTGAATAATTATATGAAGATAAGCGATATAAAACTCGAAATTAACAAGATAAAAACCATGGGCGATTTATCGGCCTCTGAATACAATTTAGACGACAGAAAAGGGGTGCAGGCCGCGCTTAAATCAAGGGCGCGCATCCTCCAAAAAGAAGCGGATTTAATAAAAAAATACGAAACCATGATGATGCATGAAAATACACATCCAGATATGATTATTGCGGGCATTGATGAAGCGGGCAGAGGGCCGCTGGCTGGTGATGTCGTGGCAGCAGCAGTGATCCTGCCTGAAGATCATAAAATTATCGGGCTTGATGATTCTAAAAAAGTACCGCTGGCAAAACGTTTACAGCTTCGTGAGGAAATTATGGAACTTGCTGAATACGGCATAGGTATTGCCAGTGCGGCAGAAATTGATCAGCATAATATTTACAACGCAACAAAAATAGCTATGCAGAGGGCTTTGGATCAGCTGACTGTTAAACCGGATTATCTTTTAATCGATGCGATGACACTGGATAACAATATTGAACAGACTTCGCTGATTAAAGGGGACGCTGTATCGAATTCAATTGCTGCAGCATCGATTATGGCGAAGACTACACGGGACATCATGATGGCTGAATACGATGAAGAATATCCGGATTACGGGTTTTCAAATCATAAAGGATACGGTACAAAAGATCATTTAGCGGCACTGGAAAAATACGGGGCGTCGCCGATCCACAGAAAGACTTTCGAACCGGTAAAAAGTATGATCAGATAGTATTTTTAAGTGTTTATTTTCACAATGAATTGAGTAAAAACACGATAATAGTGCGGTTTCGTAATATATTAGATACAATTTGTGAAATGTTTTTCAAACTTTCGCAAAATAACGATAATTTGTTGAAATCATCGTCACTTACAAGTTTACAATCCAGTACAGATTTCCTATAATTAAGTAGCAAGCTTTATTAAAAAGTCTTAGGAGGAAAATCATGAATATCCATGAGTATCAAGGAAAAGAAATTTTTCGCTCAATGGGTGTAAACGTACCTAAAGGTGACGTTGCTCTTACACCAGAAGAAGCAGTAGAAGTTGCAAAAACACTTGATTCAGATGTTTACGTTGTCAAAGCTCAAATCCACGCAGGTGGCCGTGGTAAAGCAGGCGGCGTTAAGATTGCAAAATCTTTAGATGAGGTTAAAGAATACGCTGAGGAATTACTTGGTAAAGTATTAGTTACGCATCAAAACGGTCCGGACGGGACTGAAATTAAACGTCTTCTTGTAGAAGAAGGATGCGATATTGACAGCGAATACTACCTAGGTTTCGTAATTGACCGCGCGACGAACCGCGTTACTTTAATGGGTTCTGAAGAAGGCGGAACTGAAATCGAAGAAGTGGCAGAAAAAACTCCTGAAAAGATTTTTAAAGAAATAATCGATCCTGCAGTCGGTCTTCTGCCATTCCAGGCTAAACGACTTGCGTTCAATATTAATATTCCAACTGCATCAGTAAACAAAGCAGCTAAATTAATGCTTTCTTTATATGATGTATTTACTGAAAAAGATGCGGCAATTATGGAAATCAACCCGCTTGTAACGACTGGCGAAGGTGAAGTTATCGCATTAGACGCAAAAGTAAACTTCGATGCTAACGCATTGTACAGAAACAAAGACGTTGTAGAATTACGCGACTTTGATGAAGAAGATGAAAAAGAAATCGAAGCTTCAAAACACGATCTTGCTTATATCGCTTTAGAAGGTAATATCGGCTGTATGGTTAACGGTGCCGGACTTGCTATGGCAACGATGGATACAATTAACCACTTCGGCGGAAAGCCTGCTAACTTCCTCGACGTAGGGGGCGGCGCGACTGCTGAGAAAGTAACTGAAGCATTCAAACTTATCTTAAGTGATAAAGCTGTAGAAGGTATCTTTGTCAACATTTTCGGCGGAATTATGAAATGTGACGTTATCGCACAAGGTGTCGTAGAAGCAGTGAATAACGTCGGCTTAGACATCCCGCTAGTTGTGCGTTTAGAAGGTACAAACGTTAAAGAAGGTAAACAAATTCTTGCAGACTCAGGTCTTGCAATCACTCCAGCAAGCACGATGGCTGAAGGTGCACAGAAGATCATTGCTGCTGTAAATGAAAATAAATAATAACGGAGGAATATATTGTGGCTGTATTTGTAGATAAAAATACTAAAGTAATTGTACAGGGTATTACTGGTTCAACAGCACTATTCCACACAAAGCAGATGCTTGAGTACGGTACTCAAATCGTTGCTGGTGTGACACCTGGTAAAGGTGGACAGGATGTTGAAGGTGTTCCAGTATTCAACACTGTTGAAGAAGCTAAAAAAGAAACAGGCGCGACAGTTTCTGTCGTCTATGTGCCTGCACCATTCGCAGCGGACTCAATTATGGAAGCTGCCGATGCAAAATTAGACTTAGTAATTTGTATTACTGAACATATCCCAGTATTAGATATGGTTAAAGTTGTACGTTATTTAGAAGATAAAGAAACGCGTCTAATCGGACCAAACTGTCCAGGTGTTATTACTGCCGATGAAACTAAAATTGGAATCATGCCTGGCTATATCCACAAAAAAGGACACGTTGGTGTCGTATCACGCTCAGGTACGTTAACTTATGAAGCAGTTCATCAGTTAACACAAGAAGGTGTCGGTCAGACATCTGCTGTTGGTATCGGCGGAGACCCGGTTAACGGAACGAACTTTATCGATGTATTAAAAGAATTCAACGAAGATCCTGAAACTTACGCTGTAGTAATGATCGGTGAAATCGGCGGTACTGCTGAAGAAGAAGCGGCAGAATGGGTTCGCGATAACATGACTAAACCTGTTGTCGGCTTCATCGGCGGGCAAACTGCACCTCCAGGAAAACGCATGGGCCACGCTGGTGCGATTATTTCAGGCGGTAAAGGGACAGCAGACGAAAAAATCCGTATCATGAACGAATGCGGAATCGAAACTGCTGCAACTCCTTCAGAAATTGGTGAAACTCTAATTGAGCGCATCAAAAAAGAAGACGGTCTTTACGAAAAATGCTTAACAGTAAAATAATTGTAATATAAATCACTCAAGTGATTGAAATTGGCGGTAATCTTAACAGATTACCGTCTTTTTTTGTATTTTTATGGAAATTTTTGTTGCTGAATTGAAATGTCAGGCAAGATAAAAACCTACTATAATATAAGTGACTTATAAACAAATATATACAGGGGGCAGCGATGGATTTATTATTGATGAGTTTTGCAGGGGTGACAGCAAAAGAATATTTAACGATTCAGCAGCAAGGCAATATAACACCGTCATTGTACGCGAAAATTCAGCGGACAAAAACGCTGAACAGGCATGATATTATACGCCGGCTGGATCAAGATAATATTGGTTATATTACTTATGAACATGAACTCTATCCACCTTTATTAAAAGAAATATATGATTTTCCTTATATTTTATATTATCGCGGGAATTTATCGATTTTATCAGAAAAAATGCTCGGCGTTGTCGGCAGCAGAAAAGCAAGTGGATATACTAAAAAAGCATTAGAAAAAATACTGCCTGAATTAGACAACATTGCGGTGGTTTCAGGACTTGCCTACGGCGCTGATGAGGCGGCTCACCGTATTGCTGTCGAACACAATATGAAGACAATCGGCGTGCTTGCTTTCGGTCATCACACGCATTATCCAAAAACTACTGCGGACATTCGAAGGCAAATGGAACAGGACCATATTACCATCAGCGAATATCCGCCCGATACGCCGATAAATAAATGGCAGTTTGTGGCCAGAAACCGAATTATTGCCGGTGCAGCACAAGGTGTTCTCGTCACTGAAGCGGAAGAAAAAAGCGGCAGTCTGATCACTTTAGAGATGGCTTTGGATGAAAATAGAAACGGATATTGTCTGCCTGGGAATATTACATCGCCCTTATCTGCCGGTACGAATTTACGTATTCAAGAAGGTGCTTCAGCCGTAACAGCAGCAAGTGATATACAGGCAGATTTCAGTTGAAATTTGCTGTGCCGGGATTTTTATTCAGTCGATTTTCATTGACAAAGTAAAATTTGACTGTGTATCATTTGGTCTTGAATAGATTAAAAGTGAATGAGGAGGCAGCAGAGTGGCAGACAATTTAGTTATCGTAGAATCACCTGCGAAAGCAAAGACAATTGAAAAGTACCTCGGTAAACGATATAAAGTGATAGCTTCCATGGGACACGTGAGAGATTTACCGCGCAGTCAAACTGGAATCGATACTGAAAATAATTACGAACCTAAATATATTACAATTCGGGGTAAAGGCCCATTACTGAAAGAATTAAAAAAAGAAGCAAAAAAAGCGAAGAAAGTATTCCTGGCAAGTGACCCCGACAGAGAAGGGGAAGCAATTGCCTGGCATTTAAGCCACGCATTGGGTCCAGATAATGATTATTACCGTGTCGTCTTTAATGAAATTACAAAAGATGCGGTAAAAGAAAGTTTTAAAACACCATCTGAAATCGATATGCAGCTGGTAGACGCTCAGCAGGCCCGCCGCATATTGGACCGTCTAGTCGGCTATAACATTTCTCCGGTACTCTGGAAAAAAGTTAAAAAAGGTTTATCGGCAGGACGAGTTCAATCGGTTGCCTTAAAATTAATTATCGATCGTGAGAATGAAATCCGTAAATTCGTTCCGGAAGAATACTGGACAATTGAAGGAACTTTTAAAACAGGACGTTCAAAATTTACTGGTAAATTTAATAAATTGGCATCAGATAAACAAAAAACGAAATTGAATACTAAAGCAGACGTCGATAATGTTATGAATCAGATTGACGGGAAAGACTTCCATATCGATTCAGTTGAGAAGAAAGAGAAAAAACGTAACCCGGCTCAGCCGTTTACTACGTCATCACTGCAGCAGGAAGCGGCGCGCAAGTTAAATTTCAAAGCGCGTAAAACGATGATGCTGGCTCAGCAGTTATATGAAGGGATCGATATTAAAAAACAAGGCACAGTCGGGCTCATCACTTATATGAGAACGGACTCCACCCGCATATCTCCGACGGCTAAAAATGAAGCGTATGATTTAATAGAAGAAACATACGGCAAGGAATTTACAGGCACGCAGAAAACGGCGAACAAAGCATCATCGCAAGATGCCCATGAAGCTGTTCGTCCAACATCGGCTGCTCGTACGCCAGATAATATGAAACAATATTTAAGCCGAGACCAGCATAGACTTTACAAGCTGATCTGGGATCGTTTTATCGCGAGCCAGATGGCACCTGCCATTCTCGACACGGTAAAAATTGACTTAAGCAACAATGGTGTACTGTTCAGAAGTACTGGGCAGACGATAAAATTCAAAGGGTTCATGCAGATCTACATCGAAGGCACAGATGACGGTGAAGATGATTTAAATAGTAAACTGCCGGAAATGAACGAAGGCGAAACGGTGACTTCGGAAAAAATCGATCCGTCTCAGCACTTCACTCAGCCGCCGCCGAGATTTACTGAAGCCCGTCTGGTTAAAACACTGGAAGAATCGGGGATTGGCCGTCCGTCTACTTACGCACCGACAATCGATACGATTCAAAAACGCAACTATGTGAAAATGGATCAGAAACGATTTATCCCGACAGAAATCGGTGAAATTGTTAACGAACAAGTAGTTGAGTACTTCCCTGATATTATCGATATTGCCTTTACCCGCAATATGGAAGAAGACTTAGACTCAGTAGCCGAAGGCGAAAAAGAATGGCGCCAGGTGATCGATGAGTTTTATAAAGGCTTCGGTCCGCAGGTCGAACGTGCGGAAGAAGAAATGGAAAAAATAGAAATCAAAGATGAACCAGTCGGTGAAGACTGTGAGAAATGCGGCTCGCCTATGGTTTATAAAATGGGACGCTACGGCAAGTTCATGGCCTGTTCAAACTTCCCGGACTGCCGTAACACGAAAGCTATCGTTAAAGAAATCGGCGTTAAATGCCCAACTTGTAAAGAAGGCGAAGTCGTCGAGCGTAAATCTAAACGAAACAGAATATTCTACGGCTGCGAACGCTATCCTGAATGTGATTTCGTATCTTGGGATCGTCCAATCGGCAGAGACTGCCCTAAATGTGAACACTATCTCGTCGAAACGAAAAAAGGTAAAAAAGCACAAGTTAAATGTACAAACTGTGATTACACAGAAGACGCAAGCTAATAAGAGAACACCGTACCCGGTCAGGTACGGTGTTTTATTTTGTGAGTGGATAATATTCGGGTCACAGTGTCAGTCAAACCTATTTGACTGACAGTGTGACCCAAACTCACGAGTAAAACTGGAATTTATCCAGATAAAAGTCCCACAGTGTCAGACAAACCTATTTGACTGACAGTGTGACCCAAACTCACCACGCCAATTTAGCCTTATTTCCGTGTATGCGCTATCATTGTATGTATTTTTGACTGAATTATAAATATTTGTACAATTAAGTGCATTTTATCGGCAAATGGTTTAAAATAGCTAATGTTGTTTAAATTCGAACAAGTGAATATTGTATTGCTTGGATAAATATTTTAAATTATGATAAAATTCAGACAAAGAATGAGGTGATGATATTTACGTCAGTGACTTTTTAAGGATGCTTAAGTATCAGCGCAATTTTTCAGATCATTCTATTAGAAGTTATGATAATGATATTCATGAATTCATAACTTTTTTAAAGACAGAAAGTTTATCAGTACCAGCATTTAAATATATTGATGCAAGAAATTACCTGGCAATGCTGTACGGGAGAGGCTTGGAAAAATCGAGTGTCTCCAGAAAGATATCGACGCTCCGAAGCTATTATAATTATTTAGCTGACAGGGACTGCGTCGATATTAATCCGTTTGCGGCTTTGCCGTTTCCGAAAAAAGAAGCAGTGCTGCCTGACTTTTTATATCCGAATGAAATTGAAGCGCTCTTTGATTCACTGGATGCTGATCATAAGATGTATGAAAGGGATTTGGCGATTCTAGAGCTGCTTTACGCAACAGGAATGCGTGCATCTGAATTAATCGGGCTTAGATTAAGCGATATTGATTTTACAGTGCAGGTGATTCGGGTATTGGGTAAAGGAAGGAAATGGCGGGTTGTGCCGTTTCACGACCGTGCAGCGGAGGCATTGAAAAACTATGTGGATATATACAGCGAAGACATACTCAAAAATGATGCGATGTGGGTCAATCACAGAGGCGGACCGCTGACTGTACGCGGACTGCGTCATATTATTGATATGGTTGTTAAACGCAGCGCACTTCATCTCGATATTCATCCGCATACTTTCAGGCACACGTTTGCAACACATTTACTGAACAACGGAGCAGATTTACGGGCAGTGCAGGATTTGCTCGGCCACGAGTCTTTATCGACTACGCAGCGCTATACGCATGTAACGACTGAACAGCTTAAAAAGACTTATTTAAATGCACACCCGAGTAATAAGAAGAGGTGACATAATTGACGACGATTTTTGCGATTAAACACAAAGACAACATGGCTATGGCTGGAGACGGTCAAGTAACGCTCGGTAATCAGGTCGTAATGAAACATACGGCGAGAAAAGTACGCCGCCTGTTCAACGACCAGGTGATTGCCGGCTTTGCAGGCAGTGTAGCAGATGCTTTTACGCTGAGCGAAAAGTTTGAAGCGAACTTACACGAGTACAACGGCAATTTACAGCGTGCAGCTGTGGAACTGGCTAAAGAGTGGCGGGGGGATAAAATTCTCCGCCAGCTGGAAGCAATGCTGATTGTCATGGATAAAGACAATCTGCTGCTCGTTTCAGGTACGGGCGAGGTCATCGAACCGGATGACGGCATTCTCGCAATCGGCTCAGGCGGCAACTACGCGCTGGCAGCCGGCCGTGCACTTAAAAAACACGGTTCGGATCTCAGTGCTGAAACGATTGCCAGAGACAGCCTGACTTTAGCGAGTGAGATCTGTGTGTTTACTAACAGTAATATAATAGTAGAAACAATCGATTAAAAGAGAGCGTGAAATAAATGTCAAACAACAATCTTTCTCCAAAAGAAATTACAGCACGGCTCGATGAAAGTATTGTCGGCCAGTCGGAAGCGAAGCGAAAAGTAGCGATCGCAATGCGCAACCGTTACAGAAGAATGCTGCTCGATGATGAATTAAAAGAAGAAGTGATTCCGAAAAATATTCTGATGATTGGACCGACAGGTGTCGGTAAAACTGAAATTGCAAGACGGATTGCTAAAATTACCGGCAGCCCGTATACGAAAGTTGAAGCGACTAAGTATACTGAGGTCGGCTACGTTGGCCGCGATGTTGAATCGATGGTCAGAGATCTGGTCGACAGTGCTGTCCGTATGGTTAAAGATCAAAAGAAAAACGAAGTGGCAGAAGATGCTGAGAATTTAGCTAATGAACGATTGACAGGCCTGCTGGCTCCGGGGCGTAAGAAAAAGAAACCGGAAAGCAATAATCCATTCGAAATGCTGATGAACCAGCAAAATCAAGATGATGAAGTAGAAGAGGTCGATGATTCTATCCGCTTAAAACGTCGGGATATTAAGTCTCAACTCCTCGCCGGCCAGCTGGAAGAGGAAAAGGTTACGATTGAAGTGGCCGAAAGTTCTAATCAGCTCGGTATGATGATGCCGGGCATGGATAACAACGGTATGGGTGACATGTTGCAGAACTTAATGCCTAAGAAAAAACAAAAACGGACGATGACTGTTAAGCGGGCGCGTCAGTACTTAATCGATGAAGAAGCTGAAAAACTGATCGATATGGATAACGTCAACGATGAAGCAATACAGCTGGCAGAAACGACAGGTATTATCTTTATCGATGAAATCGATAAAATTGCCAAAGGCAGCCAAAACTCAGGAGATGTTTCCCGTGAAGGGGTACAAAGAGATATACTGCCGATTGTCGAAGGTTCTACTGTTCAGACGAAATACGGTTCGATTAAAACAGATTATATTCTCTTTATCGGTGCCGGCGCATTCCACGTTGCCAAGCCGAGCGATCTGATTCCTGAATTGCAGGGGCGTTTCCCGCTCCGCGTTGAACTGAATAAACTGACGACAGACGACTTTGAAAGAATTTTAAAAGAACCTAAAAATTCATTGCTTCAGCAGTACGAAGCACTGCTGAAAACTGAAGATGTTACGGTGTCATTTACAGATGAAGCAATCAGAGCACTGGCTGAGATTGCTTACAAGGTGAATTCATCGACAGACGATATCGGTGCACGCCGTCTGCATACCATTTTGGAAACACTGCTCGAAGAATTGCTGTTTGAAGCGAGCGGCATGCAGGGTGCACATGTTGAAATTACTAAGCAGTACGTCGATTCAAAACTTGACCATATTTCTACAGACAAAAACTTAAGCGAATTTATTTTATAATTAACAGGAGTGAAATATCATGCCAACCTTATTACAAAAAACACGTGAAATTAATAATTTAATCCAGGGCAGTTCAAACATTAAAGTCGATTTCGAAGAAGTCGCAGATAAGTTAAGCCGTATTTTGGAATGTAATACATTTATCGTTTCAAAAAGAGGTAAACTGCTCGGTATTGGTGTCGTACAGACTATTGAAAATGAACGTATCGTCGACATGCTCGACAACAGACAGTTCCCTGAATACTATGTGAAGCAAATTATGCGCATTACTGAAACGCGCGAAAACATTGCCTTTGAAGATGACTTAACAATTTTCCCGGCGGAAGATCCATATCAGGATTCTGAAACTTGCATCGTGCCGATTTACGGCGGAGGCAACCGTCTCGGTACTTTAGTGCTTGGCCGCAGAGAAAATGAATTCTCTGAAGATGATTTAGTGCTTGCTGAATATTCAGGAACTGTTGTCGGTATGGAAATTATGCGTGAGAAAAATGAAGAAGTTGAACAAAAAGCACGCGATAAAGCGAGTATTGCTATGGCAATCCGTTCTTTATCTTACTCAGAACGCGAAGCAATCGAGCATATCTTTGATGAACTCGATGCAGATGAAGGTTTGCTCGTTGCGTCTAAAGTGGCTGACCGTGTCGGTATTACGCGTTCAGTTATCGTTAACGCCCTCCGCAAACTTGAAAGTGCAGGCGTAATTGAATCCCGTTCATTAGGTATGAAAGGGACATTTATCAAAGTTAAAAAAGAAGACTTCCTGCCGGAACTTCGCAAAGAGAGTTAAGCTTGCAGCCAAAGAAAATATGTGATATAGTATTAATCGGTCAAAAGACCAAATACACACAGCAAAGTATGGGAGTAACCGGTGCCTGAAGCAGGTGGTTATTCAGCACGATGCTGGAGGTATAAACCAATTAGGAGGAAACAAATCATGGCAGTAATTACTATGAAACAATTGCTTGAAGCAGGTGTACATTTCGGACACCAGACACGCCGCTGGAACCCTAAGATGAGCAGATACATCTTCACGGAACGTAACGGCATCTACATTATCGACTTACAAAAAACAGTTAAGAAAGTTGCAGAGGCTTACGACTTCGTTAAGTCAATCTCTGAAGAAGGCGGACAAGTTCTGTTCGTTGGTACTAAAAAACAAGCACAGGATGCTATAAAAGAAGAAGCTGAACGTGCAGGGCAGCTTTACGTTAACCAGCGCTGGTTAGGCGGTATCCTTACTAACTACCAAACAATCAGCAAACGTATTAAGAGAATTTCTGAAATTGAAAAAATGGAAGCTGACGGTATCTTCGAAGTACTTCCTAAAAAAGAAGTTGTTGAACTGCGTAAAGAATATGCACGTTTAAACAAATTCTTAGGCGGTATCCGCAACATGAAGAAAATGCCTAGTGCTATTTTCATCGTTGACCCTCGTAAAGAGCGCAACGCAATTGCAGAAGCTAAAAAACTTGGAATCCCTATCGTCGCAATGGTCGACACTAACTGTGATCCGGACGAAGTTGACTACGTTATCCCTGCTAACGACGACGCAATCCGTGCCGTTAGACTGATGACAAGCAAAATGGCAGACGCTGTTTTAGAAGGTCAGCGCGGAATTTCTGATGAAGAAGTTGCAGCAGAACAAAATATCGACTTAAAAGAAGATGAAAAAGAAGAAGCTTCAGCTGAGACTAAAGAAGAAAACGCACAATAATTAATTGAAATCTTGGTGATAAGCGTAATACTTATCACCTTTTTTAAAACAATTATATGGAGGACTGAACAATGGCTATTTCAGCAAAATTAGTTAAAGAATTACGTGAAAAAACAGGCGCTGGCATGATGGATTGTAAAAAAGCGCTAATCGAAACTGATGGAGATCTCGACAAAGCAGTCGACTACCTCCGTGAAAACGGTATTGCGAAAGCAGCTAAAAAAGCTGACCGCATTGCTGCAGAAGGTGCTGTTTACATTACTTCTGAAGGCAATGAAGCAGTAATCGTTGAAATTAACTCTGAAACAGACTTTGTTGCACGTAACGAAGCGTTCCAGACACTTGTTAAAAACATCGCATCTCACATCCTTGCAACTAAACCTGCAGATGTTGAAACTCTATATAACTCAGAAATTGATGGTGAAAGTGTTACTTCAGTAATGAATAACGCTGTAGCAACAATTGGTGAGAAATTAAGCATCAGACGTTTCACTGTAGAAACTAAAACAGATAACGACGCATTCGGCCAGTACATGCACATGGGCGGACGCATCGGTGTGTTAACTGTTGTTGAAGGTACAACTGATGAAGAAATTGCTAAAGACGTTGCTATGCACGCTGCAGCACTTAACCCTAAATATGTATCTCGTGAAGATGTTGATCAGTCTGAACTTGATCACGAACGTGAAGTATTGCGTCAGCAAGCTTTAAACGAAGGTAAACCTGAAAAAATCGTCGACAAGATGGTTGAAGGAAGAGTTCGTAAGTTCTTAGAAGAAATCTGCATCGTTGATCAGCCGTTTGTTAAAGACTCTGATCAGACTGTACAGCAATATCTAAATACTAAAAATGCATCACTGCGTTCTTTCGTACGTTACGAACTTGGTGAAGGTATGGAAAAACGCGAAGAGAACTTCGCTGATGAAGTATTAGGACAAGTTAAAAAATAAATTTATTTAAAAGACACTTCGGTGTCTTTTTTTCTAAGTAATAAATTCAATGAAAAGGATTGAAAAACATGGCTGAAACTTCTAAATTTAATCGTATCGTACTAAAGCTCAGCGGAGAAGCGCTTGCTGGTGACGATGGTTTTGGGATCAACCCGGTAGTCATTAAAAACATTGCGTCACAAGTGTCTGAAGCACAGAAAATGGGCGTAGAAATGGCAATTATCGTCGGCGGCGGAAATATTTGGCGCGGAAAAGTAGGCAGTGATCTCGGTATGGACAGAGGGACTGCTGATTATATGGGCATGCTTGCAACAGTTATGAATTCTTTAGCTTTGCAGGACAGTTTAGAGCAGCTCGGTCATGAAACCAGAGTGCTGACTTCAATTGAAATGAAGCAAGTTGCTGAACCTTATATTAGAAGACGTGCGATTCGTCACCTTGAAAAAGGCCGCATAGTTATATTTGCAGCAGGTATCGGCAATCCGTACTTCTCAACTGACACGACAGCAGCACTTCGTGCAGCAGAAATCGAAGCAGATGTTATCCTGATGGGTAAAAATAACGTCGACGGCGTTTATTCTGCAGATCCGAAACACGATTCCTCAGCTGTTAAATTCGAAAATCTGACTTACATTGAAATGTTACAGGAAAATCTTCAGGTGATGGATGCGACTGCATCATCATTCTGTATGGACAACGACATCCCGCTTGTGGTATTTTCAATTACAGAAGAAGGTAATATTAAACGTGCTGTTTCCGGTGAAACGATCGGCACTAAAATTACGAAGCAATAGGAGAAGATATTAAAATGAGTGAATCCGTTCTGAAAACATCTGAAGATAAGATGTCAAAAACAATTGACAGTCTGCAGCGTGAACTTGCATCTATCCGTACAGGTGCTGCAAATTCAAGCATGCTTGACCGTGTAAATGTGGATTACTACGGTGCACCAACACCGCTTAATCAGCTGGCAAGCATTACTGTTCCTGAAGCGCGTATGATTGTTGTTACACCATACGATAAAAGCTCTGTTGACAGTGTCTTAAAAGCAATCCAAATGGCAGACCTTGGTGTCAACCCTACGAGTGACGGTACTTTAATCCGTATTACTGTACCTCAGCTGACAGAAGAACGCCGTAAAGAGTTTGTTAAAGATGCGCGTAAAGAAGGCGAAAACGCTAAAGTTGCCATCCGTAACGTGCGCCGCGATTCCAACGATGAACTGAAAGCGTCTGAAAAAGACGGCAATATTTCAGAAGATGAGCTGAGAAGTCTGACTGATGACGTTCAGAAATTGACTGATAAGTACATTGCAGAAATCGATAAAATTTGCGACGCAAAAGAACAAGATATTCTTGCAGTATAATTACTCAAACAGGTAAGGGGACTTACCTGTTTTTTTATTATATAACTATGTTAAAATAAAATAATTGAAGAAGTATATAAAAATTAACTACAGATACATATTTGGCACGGAGGATTGTCATGTTTAAAGCCACTAAAGATAAATCCCTGATTGAGAGACCAGTACCTGAACATATTGCAATGATTATGGATGGTAACGGCAGATATGCAAAGTTGCGCAATTTACCGCGCATAAAAGGTCATTATGAAGGAATGCAGAATGTTAAGCGCATCGTCAGACATGCTGCGGATATTAATCTCAAATATTTAACGCTCTATGCGTTTTCAACAGAAAATTGGGCACGGCCAAAAAGCGAGGTTAACTACCTGCTTAAATTGCCGACCGATTTTTTAAGTACATTTTTGCCTGAATTAATTGAGAAAAATGTAAAAGTAAAAACGATTGGTGATTTCGAAGCCTTGCCAAAACATACGCGTAAAGCTGTCAGCACAGCAATTGATAAAACTGCTGAAAATACGGGGCTCACTCTTGTTTTCGCTTTAAATTACGGCGGCCGAGATGAATTAATCGGCGCAGTAAAAGATATTGCAGCTGATATATCTGCAGGCAGACTGCAGGCCGATAATATTGACAGCAAAACGATCGATGATTATCTGATGACTAAAAATATGCCGGATCCTGAAATGATCATTAGAACTTCAGGTGAATACCGGCTGAGTAATTTCTTATTATGGCAGGCATCATACAGCGAACTGTTCTTTTCAAATACGCTGTGGCCGGAATTTTCCACCGATGAACTGGATGATTTAATTCTTCAGTATCAAAAGCGGGAACGGCGTTTTGGAGGCTTAAATGAGGAGGATGCTATAGATGAAGACTAGAACAATAACTGCAGTAATTGCACTGCTGTTATTTTTGCCGATTGTCATTATGGGTTCCTGGCCGCTTTTAGTATTAGTCTACCTCATGGCGATTACGGGTTTGTATGAAATACTAAAGATGAACAGGATTCATATATTTTCTTTGCCGGGCATTTTATCGTTAATCGCCTTGTGTATGGTATTAATTCCGCAGGAGTCCTATTCTCCGAACATTGCTGAATACCAGCTGGAAATAATCGTTGGACTGGCATTAATAATGCTGTCGACGACTGTGGTATCTAAAAACAGATTTACATTCGTTGATATGGGCTTTTGCGTCCTTGCAGTCGCATACATCGGTATCGGCTTCATGTATTTCTTTGAGACACGGGAAGCTGGTTTAATTTATATTTTATATGCACTCCTGATCGTCTGGCTGACTGATTCAGGTGCTTATATATTAGGCAAGGCTTTCGGCAGACGTAAATTGTGGCCGCAGATCAGCCCGAATAAGACAATCGAAGGCTCGGTCGGCGGTACGCTGGTTTCAGCCATTATACCGATAGTCTTTGTGTCCTTCGGCGTAATGGAAGGTTCACTCTGGCTGTTAATTCCATTTACTATTGTCCTCAGCATATTTGGGCAGATGGGCGACCTTGTTGAGTCTGCTTTAAAACGTCACTTTGACGTTAAAGATTCAGGTACATTTTTACCGGGACACGGCGGTATTTTAGACCGCTTTGACAGTTTCATCTTCGTGCTTCCTCTGATGAACATCTTACCGATTATTTCATAATAACAGGTGAATTCTATGATAAAAACAATCTCAATACTCGGAGTGACCGGCTCGATCGGCAGCCAGGCACTCGATGTCATTAAAAATAATCCGGAGCACTTTAAGCTCGGTGCAGTGTCTGCCGGAAGAAATATTAAGCAGCTGCAGGAAGTGTTAAGGGATTTTAATCCGCCGCTCGTTTCGGTGCAGGATGAAAATGATGCTGCAGCGCTGCAAAAAGACTATCCTCATATTGAATTTACATATGGGGAACAGGGCCTCAATCAAGTTGCAGTTTATAATTCAGACCTTTTATTAACAGCAATTTTAGGCAGTGTCGGACTCCGTCCGACGCTTATGGCTATAGAAGCGGGCATCGATATTGCGCTCGCTAACAAGGAAACTTTAGTCGCTGCCGGCGATATCGTAATGAATGCAGCACGCGAAAATAATGTAAATATTATTCCTGTAGACTCAGAACATTCAGCACTTTTCCAATGTTTAAAAGGGGAAAATGAAAAAGAAATCAGTCAAATTATCATTACAGCCAGCGGCGGATCTTTTAGAGATTTAAATAGAACAGCACTTCATTCAGTGACGCTGAAAGATGCTTTGAATCATCCAAACTGGTCTATGGGCCAAAAGATTACTATCGATTCTGCCACTATGATGAACAAGGGTTTTGAAGTCATAGAAGCAAAACATTTATTCGATGTAGAAGTTTCACAAATTACTACTCTGCTGCACAAAGAAAGCATCGTTCACTCTATGGTGGAGTTTATCGATAATAGTATTATGGCGCAGCTTGGCAACTCGGATATGAGAACGGCGATCCAGTATGCATTTACCCATCCAAAGAGAATTCATAAAAATAATCCATTATCTATGAATGAATTAACACAGCTGAATTTCAAACCAATGGATTTTGACCGCTTTAAAATGTTAAAATTCGCTTATGATGCGCTGGAAGCAGGAGGTACTCTGCCGACTGTGATGAATGCGGCTAACGAATTTGCAGTGGCTGAATTTTTACAGGGCAGAATTAAGTTTTTGGAAATTGAAGAAATTGTTGAAGAACGTATGCTGCAACACAATAATATTCAAAATCCTGATTTAGAAACGATCCTCGAACTTGACGCGCGCTACAAATCGAATATGAGGTGAAATAAGTGGCAGGTATTTTAGCATTTATAGTTGTTTTCGGTCTCTTGGTTACCGTGCACGAATTCGGTCATATGTTCTTCGCAAAGCGCGCAGGTATTATGTGTCCCGAATTTGCGATCGGTATGGGACCGAAAATCTTTTCATATAAATACAACGATACACAGTACACCGTACGGCTTTTGCCGATCGGCGGTTACGTCAGAATGGCTTCAAAAGATATGGAAGTCAACCCGCTGAATGCAGGAATGCGTATCAATATTAAATTAAACAGTAATGATGAAATTACACACATACTGCTGGATGATAAACACAACTTCCAGCAAGTTGAAGAAATCGAAGTCACAGACAGTGATATTTCAGAAAAAATGTATGTCACGGGTCTTAAACTGAATGATAATACAGAACGGACGTATTATTTCAGCGACGAGTGCTATTTCGTTGAAAACTCTGAGCTTGAAAGAATTGCCCCCGTATCTGAAAGATTTGAAACGAAAAGCGTCTGGGCGCGTTTCTTAACACTGTTTGCCGGTCCTTTGTTCAATTTCCTGCTGGCTTTTGTCTTGTTTACAATACTTTTCTTTATACAGGGGAAACCAGTAGATGAACCGATTGTCGGTACAGTCGTTGAAGATACTCCTGCAGCTGAGATTAACTTAGAGTCAGGTGACCGCATCGAGTCTATAGACGGCAATGAAGTCGACAGCTGGGCACATATGACTCAGCTGATCCAGGAAGGCGAAGGGAACCCTCAGGAACTCGTTATCGCTTCGGGAGACGATACGCGGACTGAAACTTTGGAGCCGGTCGTTGAATCGACGGAATTGCCTGACGGCACGGTACAGGAAAGACTGATTATCGGTGTCGGCAGAGATTTCGAAAGCGGCATTATCGCTCCAATTTGGTGGGGCATACAGGAAACTGTATCCAGCATGTCATTAATCTTTGAACTCGTCGTCAATATGATCGGTACAATTTTTGCCGGCACTTTCAGTTTTGATATGCTGAACGGCCCGGTCGGTATTTATAAAGTGACAGAGTCAGTTGCGTCTCAGGGTATTTTAGTACTGATGAATTTTACTGCACTGCTCAGCGTAAACTTAGGTATAATGAACTTGCTGCCGATTCCGGCATTGGACGGCGGACGGATACTGTTCGTCTTGTACGAAGGTATTTTCAGACGTCCTTTAAACAGAAAAGTCGAACTGAATATCCAGCTAATCGGCGTACTGTTTGTTCTGGTTATTATGGTGCTTGTCACCTGGAATGATATAAAAACATTTTTCTTATAGGAGTGAAATAATATGAGGCAATCACAAATGTTTATCCCGACACTTAGGGAAACACCAACAGAAGCCGAAAGTTTAAGTCATCGCCTGATGTTGAAATCAGGCATGATTAAACAGCTCGCACGCGGTATATACGCATATTTGCCAATTACACAGCTGGTGCTGAATAATATTCAGGATATAGTACGCGAGGAAATGATGAACATCGGCGGTGCAGAAGTACATCTGCCGGTGCTGCATCCGCGTGAATTATGGGAAGAATCAGGCAGATGGGACGCATACGGTAAAGAACTGATGAGAGTCAGCGACCGTCACGACAGAGAATTCGCTCTTGGACCAACACATGAAGAAGTCATCACCGCTCTCGTGCGCGATGAATTAAAAAGTTATAAAAAACTTCCTTTAACATTGTTCCAGATTCAAACAAAATTCCGCGATGAATTGAGACCGAGATTCGGCCTATTGCGCGGACGCGAGTTTATTATGAAAGATGCATACTCCTTCCATATCGATGAAGAATCGCTCGATCAGACATACCGGGATATGTACGATGCCTACAGCCGCATCTTTACACGACTGGATTTAAACTTCCGGGCAGTCGAAGCTGACGGCGGTTCTATCGGCGGCAGCCATACACATGAATTTATGGCGCTGGCAGATATCGGTGAAGATACGATTGTTTATACAGATGAGAGCAGCTATGCTGCCAATATTGAAAAAGCAGAATGTTCAGCACCTGCTGAAAGCAGCAGTGAGGCCATGCTTGAAACAGAAAAAATTGCAACGCCGGATATTCAAACAGTTAAAGAACTGGCGGATTTCTTAAAGACAGATTTAACTTTGACGACGAAAACTATGGTCGTTAAAACAGATGACGGTTTAAAAATGATCGTCATCCGCGGTGATCAGGAATTAAATGATGTGAAAGTGAAAGCCTACTTTAATTCTGAAATTATAGAAATGGCAGAAGACGCGGAAATTACAGCTGAACTGAATGCATCACCAGGTTCATTAGGCCCTGTAAATTCTTCAATTCCTGTATATTTAGATTATCAAGTGGCAGCGATGAGAAATTACCCTGTCGGTGCTAATGAAACTGGTTATCATCTATTAAATGTTAACCATGACCGTGATTTTGAAGCTTCAGGTATTTCTGACTTCAGATTTATTAACGAAGGTGAAATCGTTGCTGACGGCTCAGGTCCTGCTAAATTTATGCGGGGGATAGAAGTCGGTCAGGTGTTTAAACTTGGTACGAAGTACTCGGAGTCCATGAACTTTAATGTGCTGGATCAGAACGGCCGTGCCAAACCTGTATTGATGGGCTGTTACGGTATTGGAATTTCAAGGGTACTTTCTGCAATTGTCGAAGGTCATCATGACGATAAAGGAATCTACTGGCCTAAATCAGTCACACCTTTTGATATTCATGTCATTACAGCGAATACCAAAGACGAAACAATTACGAATACTGCTGATGAAATTTACGATATTTTATCGAAAAATCACAAAGTATTGTACGATGACAGAAATGAACGTGCAGGCGTTAAATTTGCCGACTCAGAACTGATCGGACTGCCTGTAAGAATCGTCGTCGGCCGCGGTGCGAAAGACGGAATCGTTGAAGTAAAAGGCCGTCAGGACGAAGAATCGGCAGAAGTAAACATTACAGAACTAACATCATATCTGGCAGACAATGACTACGCGTAAATCTTAGATTTACGCGTTTTTCTAAGCAGACCGCTTAGATTTGGATATGGAATTTTTAAACGGGAGTGTTTTCTAATTGGAAAGCCAAGATAAATTAAAAGTTTTACTTGAACAGGCAAACATTACTCAGAATAACTATTTAGAAAATGCCGAACTGTCACGCGTTGTTGTCGATGATGATGCGCGTATTTGGCAGTTTCATTTAAAAACAGACCGCATTATACCGAGTGCGCTCTACCAATTGATGAGTACCAGTATAAAAGAAGCATTTAAAGATATCGCAAAAACTGAGCTGATTATGGCAGCGGGTGAATATGATGAACAGCTGGTTACCGATTACTTTCCGCTCGCTGTCAACAGTTTAACGATTAACGATAATATAAAACATCAGCTGGAAAGAACGTATAAATCACTCAAAGATGGTGTGCTTTATATCGCGGTTAAAAATGCCATTGAACAGTCTCATTTTAATAAACATATAAACGGCAATCTGTTAAACGCTTATAAATATTTCGGTATTCATTTAAACGGCCTTGAAGTGACAATTGATGATGACTTGCAGTCATCCCGCTCAGAAGCACTCGAAACACGGATTAATGACGAAAGAGAAGCGCTGATTACACAGTTTATCTCAGATCGGGAAAAGCAGGAAGAACAGATGGAACGCCAGGGCAATGTGCCTAAACAAATCGGCAAACCTCAAACCTTTGACGGTGTGCGACCGCTGGAAAATATTTTTGATGAAGAATACAGCGTGAAAATTGAAGGACACATATTTTCTAAAGAAGTCCGCGATCTTAAAAGCGGCCGTAAAATACTGCAGCTGAAATTGACCGATTATACGGATTCAATTATGGCGAAAATGTTTTCCCGCCACGGTAAAAACGACGATGAAGTTTTCGACGTGCTGGAAGCGGGAGACTGGGTCATCATCGAAGGCCGAGTGGAATACGATGAATTCACTAAAGATATGGTTTTAAATATCCGCAACTTAACGGCGATTAATAAAAAACCAAAACAGGATAGAGCAGATAAGAAACGCGTTGAGCTGCATTTGCATTCAACGATGAGCCAGATGGACGGCATGACGAGTATTACTGAATATATTAAACGTGCCAAACAGTACGGTCACTCTGCACTTGCAATTACCGATCATAATAATGTTCAGGCTTTCCCTGATGCTTTTAATGCAGTGGCTGGCGACGAAGATTTTAAAATGATTTTCGGTATGGAAGGTATGCTGGTCGATGACGGGGCACCGATTGCCTATCGGCCTCAGGATTATTCGCTGGATACGCATGAGTTTGTCGTGTTCGACGTTGAGACGACAGGTTTGTCGTCAAAATACGATTCGATTATTGAACTCGCCGGCGTAAAAGTGAGAAATGGTGAAGTCATCGATAAGTTTGAACGATTCAGCAACCCGGGTGAGAAATTGTCAGAACTGATAAAAGAAATTACGGGGATTACCGATGATATGCTCGTCGACGCGCCGGACATCAGCAGTGTCATTACCGACTTTAAAGAATGGGTGGGTGATGCGATTTTTGTTGCCCATAATGCGAGTTTTGATATGGGCTTTATCGATGAAGCTTATGAAAAAGAAGGGTTTGGCAAATCAACAAATGGTGTCATCGATACGCTGGAATTATCCCGCACGATAAACACGAAAATGAAAAAACACGGCTTAAATATTTTGGCCAAGCAATATAACGTCGAATTAACTCAGCATCACAGAGCGATATACGATGCTGAGGCAACGGCTTATATTTTTATTAAAATGATGGCGCAGATTAAACGCGACTACGGGATTGTCAACCATAAGGATATTAATTCGAGTCTGTCCAACAGCGATTCTTATAAACGCGCCATGCCGACGCACGTTTCAATTCTTGTTCAGAACAATACGGGACTTAAAAATCTGTTTAAAATTGTCAGCTTATCCTTAACTGAACACTTTTATAAGACACCGAGAATTAAACGCCAGGTTCTTGAGGCACACAGAGAAGGGCTCTTGATCGGCAGTGCCTGCGATAACGGTGAGGTCTTTACGGCGATGATGCAAAAATCATACGAGGAAGCGAGAGATAAAGCGCACTTCTACGATTATCTTGAAGTTTTCCCTAAACCGCTGTATCAGCGTCTTTTAGACAGGGAAGTGGTACGCGACGAAAAAACGCTGGAAGAAATTATTGAAAATATAATTAAACTCGGTAAAGAACTTGATAAAACAGTAGTTGCGACAGGTAATGTGCATTATCTGGAAGAATCGGATAAATTATCCCGGGATATTTTAGTTAAATCAAATCCGGGTAATCCATTGTCACGCGGCAATTTGCCTGAAGCGCATTTTCGTTCAACAGAAGAAATGCTGGAATTATTCGACTTTCTGGATGAAAAAACGGCATTTGAAATCGTCGTAGAAAACACCCAGAAGATCGCGAATATGATCGACCGCGTTGAAGTCATTAAAAAAGATCTGTTCCCGCCGAAAATTGACGGTGCAGAAGAAGAAATCAGACAGATGAGCTACGATAACGCTAAAGCTTTATACGGTGAAGACGTGCCGCAAATCGTCGTAGACCGTCTGGAGAAAGAATTGGAAAGTATTATCGGCAACGGTTTTGCCGTAATATACTTAATTTCTCATAAGCTCGTTAAACGCTCCCTCGACGATGGTTACCTAGTTGGTTCCAGGGGGTCTGTCGGCTCCAGTCTGGTAGCGACGATGACAGAGATTACCGAGGTCAATCCGCTGCCGCCGCATTACGTCTGTCCGGAATGTAAAGAATCAGAGTTCTTTACCGACGGCTCAGTATCGAGCGGCTATGACCTGCCGGATAAAAAATGCAGCAGCTGCAATGTCGAGCTGATTAAAGAAGGACAGGATATTCCGTTTGAAACGTTTTTAGGCTTTAAAGGGGATAAAGTCCCGGATATCGACTTAAACTTCAGTGGTGTTTATCAGCCGAAAGCTCATAATTATACGAAAGACTTGTTCGGTGAAGATTACGTCTACCGTGCAGGAACAATCGGCACAGTCGCTGAGAAAACTGCTTTTGGTTACGTTAAAGGATATTTAAACGATAACGGCCTGCACAAACGCGGCGCTGAAGTGGACCGTCTTGTGTTAGGATGCAGCGGAGTTAAACGTACGACTGGTCAGCACCCGGGTGGGATTATCGTCGTTCCGGACAATATGGATATTTACGATTTTACACCGATACAATACCCTGCAGATGATGTCGAAGCTGAATGGAAGACAACGCACTTTGATTTCCACTCTATCGATAACAACCTGCTGAAACTGGATATACTGGGGCACGATGATCCGACGATGATCCGCATGCTGCAGGATCTGTCAGGCATCGATCCGACGACAGTGCCGACTGATGATGATGAAACGATGAAACTTTTCAGCGGACCAGAGTCTTTAGGAGTCAGCCAGGATCAGATTTTATGTAAAACAGGGACGCTCGGTATTCCTGAATTCGGCACAGGCTTCGTCCGCCAGATGCTGGAGGACACGAAACCGTCGACGTTCAGCGAACTTGTCCAAATATCAGGTCTGTCTCACGGAACGGATGTCTGGCTCGGCAATGCCCAGGATTTAATCCGCAAAGGGACGTGTGACTTATCGAATGTTATCGGCTGCCGCGATGATATTATGGTGACTTTGATGTACAAAGGCCTTGAACCGAGTCTCGCTTTCAACATAATGGAGAAAGTGCGTAAAGGTAAGGGACTGACTGAAGAGCACGAACAGGCGATGAAAGATAACGGTGTTGAAAAATGGTATATCGATTCATGTAAAAAAATTAAATACATGTTCCCGAAAGCCCACGCTGCAGCTTACGTATTAAACTCAGTGCGTATTGCCTACTTCAAAGTACACCATCCATTGTTTTACTATGCGAGTTATTTTACAGTCCGAGCGACTGACTTTGATTTATTGACGATGGTAAAAGATAAATCAACTATCCGTCACCGGGTTAAAGAACTGAACCAGAATTTCCAGGAGCTGTCGAAAAAAGAAAAAGACACGCTTGTCGTACTGGAACTCGTGAATGAAATGGCACAGCGCGGCTTTAAAATGCAGCCGGTCAGCGTCGACAAATCAGATGCTTTTGATTTTATAATTGAAGGCGATACGCTGATTCCGCCGTTTATCGCTGTACCGGGTCTCGGGGCATCCGTTGCGAAACGGATCGTTGAAGCGAGAGATGACGAAGGCTTTATCTCTAAAGAGGATTTAAATAAAAAAGCCGGCGTATCACAAAAACTGATCGACTACTTAACAGAGCTCGGCAGTCTTGATCATCTGCCGGACAAAGCTCAGCTGTCGATATTTGACATCTAGCATTGTTGCGCGGTTTATATGCCTATGGTATAATATTAGTGATTAAAAATACTCAGTCTGCAGGAGAAGAACGGGTTTCCCCCGTTCTTCTCTTAGTTTTGAAAGGGGGACTTTGACGTGAACACAACAGAACAAAAAATATTTACTCATGTCGAGCCAATTGCAAAAGACAACGATTTAAAGCTGGTTGAAGTCGGCTATGTTAAAGAAGGACCAGATTTTTTCCTGCGTATTTATCTGGATAAAAAAGGCGGTATTTCACTCGACGATTGTGCAGCGTTCTCTGAAGTAATCAGCGCTAAGCTCGATGAATGGGATCTCGTTCAAGGCGCTTACTATTTAGATGTGTCATCTCCTGGAGCAGAGCGTCCGATTAAAGACGAAGAAGATTTAGAACTCACACTGAACAAAGGTATTTACGTTAAAACGTATCAGCAGATTGACGGTGAAAAAGAGTGGACAGGTGTTTTAACTGCTTACGATGAAAACTCCGTGACAATCGACTACAAAGTGAAAACCCGTAAAAAAACAATTACAGTGGATCGGGATAAAATCGCAACAATAAGAAAAGCTGTCTTATTATAGAATGGAGGAAAATTGAGTGAATCAAGAACTGATTAATGCAGTTGAATTTATTCATAAAGAGAAAAATATTCCAATGGAAGTGCTGACTGATGCAATTGAAGCGGCACTGATAACTGCATACAAGAAAAACTACAGTGATCATAAAAACGTCACTATCGATTTAAATATGGAAACCGGTGCTTACCGTGTAATCTCAAGAAAAGACGTCGTTGCAGAAGTTGAAGATCCGACTGCTGAGATTGATCTTTTAACTGCACAGGAATACAACCCTGCATATGAAATCGGAGATCCGTATGATGAAGATGTCACTCCGAATGACTTTAACCGCGTCGGTGCTCAGGCAGCCAAACAAGCAGTAATGCAGCGCATTAGAGATGCAGAACGCGGTATTTTATACGATGAGTTTATTAGTAAAGAAGACGAAGTGCTGACAGGCCTGATCGACCGTGTTGACCACCGTTTTGTTTATATTCAGCTCGGTAAAACTGATGCAGTACTAGCAGAGTCAGAACGCATGCCGACAGAATCGTATATTCCAAATGAACGAATTAAAGTATATGTCAACAAGGTTGAACAGACGACTAAAGGACCTCAGATTTTCGTTTCAAGAACACATCCAAATCTTTTAAAACGTCTTTTTGAAGAAGAAGTGCCTGAGATTTTTGATGGTACTGTAGAAATTATGAGTGTCGCTCGTGAAGCGGGCGAGCGTTCTAAAATCAGCGTTCATGCAGAAAATCCAGACGTCGATGCTGTCGGTTCATGTGTCGGTGCGAGAGGTGCGCGTGTCGAAGCAATCGTTGACGAATTAAATGGCGAAAAAATCGATATCGTTCTGTGGGATGAAGATCCTAAAGTCTTCGTGAAAAATGCACTCAGCCCGTCGCAGGTCGTAAGTGTTAAAGTGGATGAGGAAAACAAATCGACAGTCGTCGTCGTACCTGACCACCAGCTGTCTTTAGCAATTGGTAAAAAAGGACAAAACGCACGTCTCGCTGCAAAACTTACTGGCTGGAAAATCGATATTAAGAGCGAATCCGATGCTGAAGAAGCTGGCATCGTAAACGACTAGAGGTGATTGACATGGCACGGAAAATTCCGATGCGAAAATGCATCCTGACGAATGAAATGCATCCAAAAGCAGATTTAATCCGCGTCGTTGTAACGAAAGAGGGCGAAGTTGCAGCTGACGCAACAGGCAAGAAAAACGGCCGCGGCAGCTACGTCGTTAAAGACCTCGACAAAGTCAATAATGCACGTGCTAAAAAAGTGCTTGAAAAAGTTCTCGGTAAAAGTACCGAAACACTTGACCCGGTCTACGATGAGATTATCCGCCTCATTTACAGAGAGGATATTCCAAAACGATGAATGATAAAATATTAAATTACATCGGACTTGCAACTGGCGCAGGGAAAACAATTACCGGTGAAGAAAAGGCTCTTGAAGCTATTAAGACCGGTAAAACAAAACTTGTGTTATTGGCAGCAAATGCGGGTAAAAGTACCAGTAAGAGAATAAAAGATAAATGTACAACATATGATGTCACGCTAGTTGACAAGTACACAAACGAAGAGCTGTCTCAGGCGACCGGATCATATAACCGGGTCGTCCTGGCAATTGCCGATAAGGGATTCGCCAGAAAGATAAAAGAGCTCCTATAGAAGGGATTGGTTCAATGAGTAAAATTAGAATTCATGAATACGCCAAAGAAATCGGCTTAACAAGCAAGGAAATTATCGACTTTTTAGAGTCGAAAAAAGTAGAGGTTAAAAGCCATATGTCTTCAATAGAGGACGATGTGCTTAAAATGCTGGATGCGGAATTCAAAAAAAATTCCAAAAAACAGGACAGCAAACCTGCAGCTAAAAAACCTGCAAATCAGCCGAACAACAATAAACAGAACCAGGAAAACAAAAACAATAAGCAAAATAATAAACAAAACCAAAAAAACAAGCAAAATAGTAAAAATCAAAAACCTGCTGCAGCTAAAAAACCTGAAACAAAACAGGAAGAGCCTAAAGAAAAACACTTCACTTATGAAGAAGGCATTACTGTCGGAGAACTTGCAGATAAAATCGGCGTAGATTCTTCTGCAATCGTAAAAGACCTATTCATGCTTGGTATCGTTACGAATATCAATCAGTCACTCGACCAGGATTCAGTCGAAGTTGTCGCAGAAAACTACGGCTTTACTTCTGAACTTGAAGTGCACACTGATGAGTCGGATCTGACTAACTTCTTTGATCTGGAAGAAGAAACACTCGACGAAGTACGTCCAAGTGTCGTAACGATTATGGGCCACGTTGACCACGGTAAAACAACGTTGTTAGACTCTATTAGAAATACTAAAGTGACTGCGGGCGAAGCCGGCGGAATTACTCAGCATGTCGGTGCTTACCAGATCGAACATGAAGGCAATAAAATCACTTTCCTTGATACACCGGGACACGCAGCATTCACAACAATGCGCGCACGCGGTGCTCAAGTTACTGATATTACAATTCTAGTTGTTGCAGCAGATGACGGTGTGATGCCGCAAACAATCGAAGCGATTAACCACGCTAAAGCAGCGGAAGTACCAATTATTGTTGCAGTCAACAAAACGGATAAACCGACAGCTAACGCGGACCGTGTAATGACTGAACTTGGTGAACATGGTCTTTACCCTGAAGACTGGGGCGGCGACACAATTTTCGTTCAGCTTTCAGCATTAACAGGCGAAGGAATCGATGATCTGCTTGAAATGATTACGCTGGTCGGTGAAGTTTCAGAACTGAAAACGACGAGCGATATGCCAGCAGTTGGTACAGTCATCGATGCAGAACTCGATAAATCACGCGGACCTGCAGCAAGCCTGCTCGTTCAGCACGGTACATTAAACGTTGGAGATTCTATCGTTGTCGGTTCGACATACGGTAAAGTCCGCGCAATGGTTTCAGATATGGGTCAGCGCATTAAATCTGCAGGCCCGTCGGTACCTGTAGAAATTACAGGAATCAACGATGTGCCTGAAGCGGGCGACCGTTTCGTCGTATTTAAAGACGATAAAAAAGCACGTTCTATCGGTGAAAAACGCCACGAAAACAAAATTATGAGAGACCGCGAAGTCAACCAGAAAGTGTCTCTTGACAACTTGTTTGAACAGATGAAAGAAGGCGAGATGAAAGATCTCAATATCATCATCAAAGGTGATGCTCAAGGTTATGTTGAAGCACTCGCAGCTTCACTGATGAAAATCGATGTCGAAGGCGTTAACGTTCGCATCATCCATACAGGTGTCGGTGCGATCAATGAATCAGACGTCACACTGGCTAACGCTTCAAGCGCGATTATTATCGGCTTCAACGTGCGCCCAGACGTGAATGCTAAACGCGCTGCGGAACAGAATCAAATTGATATGAGACTTCACCGTATTATCTACAAAGTAATCGAAGAAATTGAATTCGCTATGAAGGGTATGCTTGATCCTGAATTCGAAGAACAAGTCATCGGTAATGTAGAAGTGCGTGAAATCTTTAAAGTATCTAAAGTTGGTACGATTGCCGGCGCTTACGTTACAGACGGTAAAATTACACGCGACAGCGGAGTCCGCGTCATTCGTGACAGCATCGTTATTTTCGAAGGTGAACTCGATACGCTGAAACGCTTTAAAGACGACGCTAAAGAAGTAACGACAGGTTATGAGTGCGGACTGACAATTAAAAACTTCAACGATATCAAAGAGGGCGACCAAATAGAGCCATTCGTAATGGTAGAGATTGAGAGGAAATAATTATGTCTACGAGAAATGAACGCATTGCAGAAGAAATTAAAAAAGTGCTCAGCGAAGAAATCCGGACGACAGTCACAGAGAAAGAACCTGACATCGGCATGGTGACTATCACTGAAGTTGAAGTCACAAAAGAAAATGAAACAGCGACTGCTTACTACACGTCGCTGAACAACAACAGAGAATTCGTGCAGGAAGTGCTCGATAAATTCAACGGTCTATTTAAAAAAGCTGTTGCCTCTAATATTCGTTTGCGTAAAGCACCGGATATTAAATTCAAATACGACAATTCAATCGACTACGGTCAAAGAATTGAATCGCTGCTAAGCGATATTAAAGAAAGAGACGACAAGTAAGCATGACGATATAAACCGCACTCGATTTCCCCGCCGGGAGCCGGGTGCGGTTTTTTATCGTGTGATATAAATAAAGCAGGTGAATATAAATGGCAAACAATAATATACACGGTGTCATTGTGGTGGATAAGCCGGCCGGTATGACATCGCACGATGTTATTTACAAAATGCGGCGCGTCCTCGGCACGAAGAAAGTTGGACATACGGGGACGCTGGATCCGTCTGTGACTGGTGTGCTGCCGATTGTGATTGGGGATGCGACAAAGCTGACTGAAATTTTACAGGAACGCGATAAACGCTACAGCGCGACTGTCACACTCGGGCGCACAACCGACACTGAAGATGCATCGGGTGAAACACTTGAATCAGGGGAGCTTGAGGATGGCAGTGTAAGCAGTGAAGCGGCTGCAGCAGTTTTAGAGCAGTTTACCGGAGATTATAAACAGACTGTGCCGATGTACAGTTCTGTCCGTGTCAATGGTCGGAAGCTGTACTGGTATGCCCGTGAAGGCATCAGAGTTGAGCGTCCGAGCCGGACTGTGAAAATTAAACATCTGGAATTGACATCCGACGTCAGATTTGAAGACGGAGAAGTGTCATTTGATATCGATGTAGTCTGTTCTAAAGGGACATATATCCGAACGCTCGCCGTAGACATTGGTGCAGCACTTGGTTACCCTGCCCATATGTCATATTTAAGACGGACAGCATCATGCGGTTTTTCAATTGACCAGGCAGTCAAACTCGAAGACCTGCAGGACGGCACTGTAAAAGCGGAGCCGATTCCGGTTATCGATGTACTTGGAGATATATTGAAACATGATATTCAAGAGGAAGATTTATTATTTCAAATCACACACGGGCAAAAAGTAGTAAAAAGTGATATATTAACAATGCTGGGATTAACTGAGCTCGATACTATTTTATTTACCCGCGGTGACATGCCGCTCGGAATTTATAAAACACATCCGGAAAAACCTGATCAGTTAAAACCATTTAAAATGTTTAACAACTTATGGGGGACTTATGGAAATAATTAAATTACACTATCCAAACGATGAAGTACTTACAAATATAGAGCCGTCAGCGGCAGCTTTAGGATTTTTTGACGGCCTGCACTTAGGACATATCGACGTGATCGATACGATGAAGGGCATTGCAGAAAAAAAAGGTTTAAAAAAAGCAGTTATGACATTCGATCCTCATCCCTCTGTCGTACTCGATCCTAAAAAACAGCGCACGACTTATTTAACACCATTCGACATCAAAATGAAAAAACTGGAAGAACTCGATATTGATTACGTTTTCGTTATTAATTTCTCCAGTGCATTTGCCGGGCTCGACAAGGATTTCTTCGTCAAAGAGTATATTATCGGCAGTAATATTAAAGAAGTCATCGCCGGCTTTGACTATACATATGGTAAAAAAGGCAGCGGTACAGTGACTGATTTAAAACAGTACGATGAATTTAATACGACAGAAGTCAATAAGCACATCATGCTGGATGACAAAGTCTCAACGACACGCATCCGCGAATATTTAGATAACCACGAACTCGATAAAGCAAACGAAGCACTCGGACGTGCCTACGACATTGAAGGCATCGTTGTCCAGGGTGAAAAACGCGGCCGTACAATTGGTTTTCCAACAGCTAATATCGAGCCGAACTACCGTTACTTCATGCCGGCTAAAGGCTCGTATGCTGTCACGATGACGATTGAAAATGATGATACGCTGTATAAAGGTGTTGCGAGTGTCGGTGTTAAACCAACTTTCCACGACAATGCGCGTCTAACGACTGAAGTGTACATTTTTGATTTCGCCCGCGATATTTACGGCGAAAACGTAACGATACATTGGCACAACTTTGTTCGTCACGAAGAAAAATTCGACGGACTTGAGCCGTTAATCGAAGCAATTGACTCGGATGCTAAAATTGCCCGCGATCTCTTGAAAGACTTTTAAAGTCTGATTAGAGAATCAGCACTTGAAAAAGAGGGCGTAAACGTTTATAATATGACGAGTACCGTATCTTGGTATTGTTGAAACTCCGACGCATGCTCGGATACAGGTGTATTTATAAAAAACAGGAGGAATTATAATGGCAATTTCACAAGAAAGAAAAACAGAACTAATCGAAGAATACCGCGTACACGAAACTGATACAGGGTCACCTGAAGTTCAAATCGCAGTATTAACAGAAGAAATCAACACATTAAACGAACACTTGCGCGCGCACAAAAAAGACCACCACTCAAGAAGAGGTCTTCTTAAAATGGTAGGTCGCCGTAAGCACCTACTGACTTACCTGCGCAACAAAGACGTTGTTAGATACCGTGACTTAATCGCTAAACTTGGTTTACGCCGTTAATTTACAAATTACACCCGATTCTCTCAGAGAGTCGGGTTTTTTATATGCAGTTTTGCGATTTTTGTAATTTCGCAGTGTATTACTGGGAAACTTTTTGAATTCGACTATATTTAAAGTAAGAAAATACTTTAAGGAGTCGGTCATATGTTTTTAACGGACAGGCACATGCCGCCGGAACTAATATTTACTCAGGCGCTCAGCTATCGAAAACAGTTAAACCCAGAAGAAAAAAGGTTACTTTATTCGTCGCAAAACGGTTTTGAAGGAGAAATTTTATACGATAAAATTCTTGATCAAACAGGCCATTCGAACATGCTGATTTTCCGAGATGTTTATCTTGGAAAAGAGCGGTCGGGTGCGCAGTATGACAGCATCATTATCAGCGGTGACGAAATTACTGTCAACGAGATTAAAAACTACCGCGGGGAATACCATTATAAAGACAGCCGATTCGTCAAAAACGATTCCGTGCTAAGCGAAAACGCCTATATTCAGCTCGATAGAGCAATCGGCAAACTCTACGGTATTTTCCGTGAAGAAAGACTTACAGTTAGTATTTCCGGCAAGGTTGTGTTTCCAAACGACGACTTTCGTCTGTATTCAGATGACGATTCAATTTGGAAAAAGACGGTGATTCGTCTCGATTTAAAACGTTACTTCAGAAGTTTTCAAAACGCATTCAATACGGACTATGCCGGCCGTCTTGCCGATCTGATCCAATCACGCATCATTGAAAATCCGTATTTTGATAAATGCGCGGATGCCGATTCACTTCAAAAAGGATTATACTGCGGAGGCTGCGGGAGTTTTGAGCTGGACAAGGGACGCTATCACTTTACTTGCCAATCCTGTCATACCCGAGAAACAAAAGAAACGCATATCGTCAGGGCAATCAGCGATTACAAGTTTTTATTTTATAAGCAGCCGATGACTTGCCGCAGTCTAATGAACCTGCTGGGTGATTGTGTTGATATCCGCGTGGTACAGCGCTATTTACTTAAGTATTGTACTATCGAGAAAAAAGGAAACGAAACAGAGTATAAGTTTAAATATTACGATTTCGAAGATGCACTCAAGCAGGCACCGTCCAACGGGAGATACCGGAATATTAAAAAGGGTGGTCAGGTGCAGAGAGAAAAGTCGCTGGGATGACGTGGTGAAAACGACGACGTCGTCCGGACTGCTTGGGATGACGTGGTGAAAACGGCGACGTCGTCCGGACTGCTTGGGATGACGTGGTGAAAACGGCGACGTCGTCCGGAGTGCTTGGGATGACGTGGTGAAAATGACGACGTCGTCCGGAGCGTCTGGGATGACGTGGTGAAAATGGCGACGTCGTCCGGAGTGCTTGGGATGACGTGGTGAAAACGACGACGTCGTCCGGAGCGTCTGGGATGACGTGGTGAAAATGACGACGTCGTCCGGACTGCTTGGGATGACGTGGTGAAAACGACGACTTCGTCCGGACTGTTTGGGATGACGTGGTGAAAATGACGACGTCGTCCGGAGTGCTTGGGATGACGTGGTGAAAACGACGACGTCGTCCGGACTGTTTGGGATGACGTGGTGAAAATGGCGACGTCGTCCGGAGTGCTTGGGATGACGTGGTGAAAACGACGACGTCGTCCGAACCGCTCCGAACCGAACCAAAGCAAACCAAACCAGCAGCCCTGCCACATCCTTTACCAGCATCCTTACCTCACCTGCCTCCAATTCCTTTTTATATATATATTTTATGACAAAAATGATATGATAATTATAAGTGCCAAAGCTAAGGAGAGAAAACATATTATGAATGAACAGACTAAACAAGTGTTTGAAACAGAGTGGGGCGGTCGCCCGCTTATTATAGAGTACGGAGAGATGGCTAAGCAGGCGAGCGGGTCTGTACTAGTACGCTACGGCGATACAGTAGTGCTCTCTACAGCAACGGGTTCGAAAGAACCGAAAAACATAGGCTTTTTCCCGTTAACAGTAGCTTACGAGGAAAAAATGTACGCAGCAGGGAAAATTCCCGGCGGTTTCAACAAGCGTGAAGGGCGTCCGAGTGAAGATGCTACGCTGACCAGCCGTTTAATCGACAGACCGATTCGTCCACTATTCCCGGACGGCTACCGTCACGATGTACAGGTGATGTCTATCGTCCTGTCCGCTGACAATGATGCTTCTCCGCAAATGGCAGCAATGCTCGGTTCTTCGATGGCGCTCAGCGTATCGGATATTCCGTTTGACGGACCGATTGCAGGAGTGACTGTCGGCTTGATCGACGGGGAGTTTATCATCAACCCGACGACTGAACAAATGGAAAAATCGGAGCTTGAATTGCAAGTTGCCGGTACTTACGACGCAGTAAACATGGTAGAAGCAGCGGCACAGGAAATACCTGAAGATATTATGTTAAAAGCGATTCTGTTCGGTCATGAAAACATTAAAGAGATGGTACAGTTCCAAAATGATGCGATTGCACAAATCAATCCGGTTAAACGCGAAGTAGTCATTGAAGAAATCGACGCAGATTTCCGTGCACAGATTACAACGCAAGCTGAATCGATGGATCTGTACGCTAAAATCCAGGAAATTGACAAACAGACGCGCGAAGCGAACATCACTGAAGTCAAACAGGATATTATTGCAAGTCTTGACGAAGAGGCTGAAGACTACGACGCTCAAGTGTCGGATGCTTCAGATATTTTCGACGAGCTTGTTAAAGCTGAAGTCCGCCGTCTAATTACAGACGATAAAGTCCGTCCTGACGGCCGTGAACCGGACCAGATCCGTCCATTAAATTCACAAGTCGGTCTACTGCCGCGCGCTCACGGATCTGCTTTATTCACCCGCGGTCAGACGCAGGCTTTATCCGTTGCAACTCTCGGCGGTCTTGGCGAACACCAGATTATCGACGGTCTGGGCGTTGAAGATAACAAACGCTACATGCACCAATACAATTTCCCGAACTTCTCTGTGGGTGAAACTGGACCAATCCGCGGACCGGGCCGCCGCGAAATCGGCCACGGCGCATTAGGTGAACGCGCACTGCTGCAAGTGATTCCGAATGAAACGGACTTCCCGTATACGATTCGCGTCGTATCTGAAGTGCTTGAATCTAATGGTTCATCATCACAGGCATCAATCTGCGGTTCGACACTTGCATTAATGGATGCAGGTGTGCCGATTAAAGCACCGGTTGCAGGAATTGCGATGGGGCTCGTTAAAAAGGGCGATAACTATACAATCCTGTCCGATATTCAGGGTATGGAAGACGCGCTCGGCGACATGGACTTTAAAGTGGCAGGAACACCTAAAGGGATTACAGCCATTCAAATGGATATTAAAATCGACGGTTTAGACGAAGCGATTTTACAAGAAGCATTAGAGCAGGCGCGCATCGGCCGCCAGCACATTTTAGAAAATATGCTTGCAACACTCGACACGCCGCGCACTGAATTATCAGCACACGCGCCTAAAGTTGAAGTCATGCATATTAAACCTGCTAAAATCCGCGATGTCATTGGACCAGGCGGTAAGAAAATTAATGAAATTATCGATGAAACAGGCGTTAAACTGGATATCGAACAAGACGGTACAGTTTACATCGGTTCATCAGATCAGGATGCGATTAAAGCAGCTCGTCAAATTATTGAAGATATTACTAGAGAAGCTGTGGTGGGAGAGATTTACGACGGAGAAGTCCGCCGCATTGAAAAATTCGGTGCATTTGTTCAGCTCTTCCCGGGTAAAGATGCACTAGTGCACATTTCCCAGCTCGACACATCACGTGTCAACAAAGTTGAAGATATCGTTAAATTAGGCGATAAAATGCGTGTTAAAGTGACTGAAATCGACAGACAGGGTCGCGTCAACGCATCCCGCAAAGTGCTGCTCGAAGCAGATAAAGAAGATAAAGAACAAAAAGAAGACAAATAGAACTGCCGGAAGTTAACAAGGAGGACATAAATGTGAAGAAAGAAAACAAAAAAGCACATGTAAAAATCGTTCCTCTCGGCGGCGTTGGTGAGATTGCAAAAAACATGTATGTCGTTGAAGTCGACGACGATATGTTTATCTTAGATGCAGGTCTGATGTTCCCGGAAGACGAAATGCTCGGTATCGATATTGTGATACCTGACATTTCATATGTGCTGGAAAACAAAGATCGCCTTAAAGCGATTTTTGTCAGCCACGGGCACGAAGACTCAATCGGAGCAATTCCATACATTATTCAAGATTTAAACGTTCCAATTTACGGTTCGCGTTTAACACTTGCACTAATTAAAGAACGTCTGAAAGAGAAGAACGTTAAGAAGAAAGTTAAATTTTATGCAATTAACAATGAATCTGTAATGACCTTTGGAAATACAGACGTCGAATTTTTCGAGACGTCTCACAGTATTCCTGATTCTTACGGTATCAGCATGAAAACACCATACGGTGCCATTGTCTATACCGGTGAGTTTAAATTCGACCAGAGTCTTAAAGGCAACTACGACTACAACATGGCGAAGATGTATTCACTTGCAGAAAAGAATAAGACACTCGCTTTAATCAGTGATTCGACTGAGGCAGAAAAGCCGGGTTATAATGTTGCAGAAAATCTAATTGAAGAGCATATTTCAGATGCTTTCCAAAAATCAAAAAACCGGATTATCGTTTCCTGCTATGCATCGAATTTCGTGCGCATTCAGCAGGTGCTGACGAATGCAGCTAAAGCTAAACGTAAAGTATCCTTTTTAGGACGCACGCTTGAATCTTCATTCAAAGTGGCAAGAAAACTCGGTTACTTTGATATTCCGGACGGCCTGCTCTTACCGAGCCACGAAATTAAAGACTATCCTGATAACGAAGTTGTCATCATTGCAACCGGTTCGCAGGGTGAGCCGATCGAAGCGCTTGGTAAAATGTCGCGCGGCCAGCACGAAGTGACGAATATTAAAGAAGGCGATGAAGTTTATATTTTAACGACACCGTCATCTAATATGGAAGTTGTTCTGTACTCGACGCTTAACGAACTCGTTAAAGCCGGCGCACAGATTAACACACCATCTAAAGATATTCACGCTTCAGGCCACGGCCATGCCGAAGAGCTTAAAATGATGTTGAATATATTTAAACCTGAACACTTTATACCGGTTCAGGGCGAATTTAAAAACCAGATTGCTCACGCGCGACTGGCAACAGAAACAGGCGTGAAAGCTGAAAATATCTTCCTTCTTGAAAAAGGAGACGTCGTTCAGTATGACGGCGAGAAAATGTTCAGCACTGAAAAAGTCGAAGCAGGCAATGTACTGATCGACGGCAGCGGTGTCGGCGATGTCGGAAATATTGTACTCCGCGACAGAAGACTCTTGTCAGAGGACGGGATTTTTATCGCTGTAGTAACGATTGACCGTGAAGCCAGAGCAATTACAGCGGGACCTGAAATTCAATCGCGCGGTTTTGTTTACGTTAAAGAGTCGGAAGAGCTGATGAAAGAGGCATCCGAACACGTGAGAGGTATTGTCGAAGATAACATCAGTGCCGGCAAGATTGAGTGGAGTGTTCTAAAACAAAATATCAGAGATGACCTCGGTAAATTCCTATACGATGAAACGAAGCGTCGTCCGATGATTATTCCAATCATTTCTGAAATATAATAGATTAAAATTGAGCGGAGATATTAGGATAACCTTATATCTCCGTTCTTATAATTAAAACTGAAAAAGAAGGTGGTAAAAGATGGCGACTAAACGAAAGCGCACTGCGAAGAAGAAAAATAATGATAAGAAAACCTATTATGCCAGTTTCGCCTTAATCATTATTATTTTACTTATCATTACAGCATTTCAGCTGGGCCTCGTCGGTGAATATGCAGACGCCGGTTTTAATTTTCTTTTTGGTACAAGCCGCTACTTTACATACCTCGTGCTTTTACTCGCGAGTTTTTATTTGGCGACACATTTAAAATTTCCTTTCACTAAACGCATGCTCGGTTATTTGATGATGCAGTTTGGACTGCTTTTCCTGCTGCATTCTATCCTGTATTTATCCGACCGACAGAGAATCGACAGCTATTATACATTTAACGATATGCTGACGATGACCAGGGAGCCGGGCTTTGACTTCACCGGCGGGGGAACCATCGGCCAGACGCTGTTCAATTTTTCAGCGACAGGCATCAGTTTCTTCGGAACGCTTTTAATCGGCTTAATCTTTATCTATTTAAGCATTCTGATCGTCCGTCACAAGAGTATCGAAGAGTCGCTTAGAAACGACTTTACTTTTGTTATCCGCGGTCTAACAGCAATTGGCGCCGGACTGGCAGCTCTGTTTAATAGAATTGCTGAATGGTTTAAAAACCGTCCGAAGAAAGAGAAAACGAAGAAAACCAGTCCGCCTAAAAAAGAAGCTGAACCGATTATTGAATCTCCAGCTGAAGAAGAGACTGTTGAAAAACGGACTCAGAAAAAACGTAAATCCCGTTTTGCCAAGAAAACTGAAGAACCAGAACCGGATACAGCTCAGCTGCTCGAAGAAGCAGAACAATATGAAGAGCCGGAAGTGTACGACTCAGAAATTCTTATGGAAGAATACGAAGATACGCCGACGGTTGATAAGCAGACACAAGCGGATCATGATTTACAAATCGAAGAAGAGGCTGTCGAGAAGAAAGAACTGGAATACGACACGCCTGACGACGATTTAGCGCATGACGTGCCTGAAGGTGAGACGGGTGACAGCGAGTTCGAAGAGTTTGATGATAAAGAGCTGAAGCAGTTAATCGAGTATAAACTGCCTGCCATTGATCTTCTTAATGATGCTGAACCGACAGAAAAAGTCAGCAATAAAGAAGTGATACAGCAGGGCCGTGTACTTGAAGATACGCTGAAAAACTTCGGTGTGAATGCCAAAGTTTCTAAGATTCGAATTGGACCGGCAGTGACGCAATTTGAAATTCAGCCGGATGTCGGTGTGAAAGTCTCTAAAATTATAAATCTGCAAAACGATATTGCCTTAAGTCTTGCTGCTAAAGATATCCGTATCGAAGCGCCGATTCCAGGCAAATCTGCAGTCGGTATCGAAGTGCCGAACTCCGTCGTCAGCATGGTCACTTTAAGAGAAGTGCTGAAAAGAAAATCATCGGATAACCCGCTGGAAGTCGCACTTGGTAAAGATATTTCAGGGGCGCCGATTATGGCGGAACTGAATAAGATGCCTCACCTGCTAGTTGCAGGGGCAACGGGAAGCGGTAAGTCGGTATGTATTAACGGCATTATTATCAGTATCCTGATGAATGCCAAGCCGCACGAAGTTAAACTGATGATGATCGACCCGAAAATGGTTGAATTAAATGTCTATAACGGCATTCCTCATCTATTAGCGCCGGTTGTAACCAATCCTCAAAAAGCGAGCGATGCCCTCAACCGTATCGTCAGCGAAATGGAGCGCCGTTACGATTTATTCAGCGCGTCGCACACGAGAAATATCGAAGCTTATAACCAGTATTTAGTCCGCCAGGCAGACGATCCTGAAAAGGTTCAGAAATTGCCGTATATCGTCGTAATAGTCGACGAGCTTGCAGACTTAATGATGGTCGCATCTAAAGATGTGGAAGCATCGATTACGCGTATCGCACAAATGGCGCGTGCAGCTGGTATTCATTTAATTATCGCAACACAGCGCCCATCCGTCGATGTCATCACAGGGATTATCAAAGCGAATATCCCGTCCAGAATTGCCTTTAGTGTGAGTTCACAGACGGACTCCCGTACGATTATCGATTCTATGGGCGCAGAGAAGCTGCTTGGGCGCGGGGATATGTTGTTCCTGCCTTCAGGCCGTTCTAAACCGATTCGTGTCCAAGGTGCATTTTTAGATGATGATGAAGTGACGGATGTCGTTAAGTTCATTACAGATCAAATGAAAGCAAATTATGAGAAATCAGTTATAATGAATCAGAAAGAGACAGTCAGTGCACCGGTCGAATCAGAAGATGAATTATACCCGGATGCTAAATGGTTTGTCATTGAAGAACAGCGCGCGTCAGCAAGTCTGCTGCAGCGTCAGTTCAGAGTCGGCTACAACCGTGCAGCGCGTCTCGTTGACGACTTAGAAGCAAACGGCGTCATCGGACCGGCAAGCGGTTCTAAACCGCGGAGTGTTCTGATTGAAAACCACGAAGATTAGTTAGGAGTTTTTAAATGCAGGATACAGACAAAAGAATTATTAATAATGTGCCAATTGTAAAAATATATACTGAAAAATTTAAAACTGTTGTTGTGAGCGTGTATTTTAGAACACCGCTCACAAGCAGGGAGGCCACTGTTCGCAGTCTGTTGAGCCGAATGATGATTAAACAGACGGATAAGTTTAAGACAAATGCAGCCCTCTTAGAATATTTAGCAGAACATTACGGTGCACATTTAACATCGAATGTCGTAAAAAAGGGCAGCGATCATATCGTTAAATTTTCAATTGAGTTTGTTAACGGCAAATTTATTATGGAAGATATGGATATGCTCGGTGATATTACGGCAGTCTTAAAAGATGTGCTGTATTCTCCTTTTAATTACGATGACTCAGACCAGGCATTTTTCCAGCGCGAAAAACGCCTGATGACCAACCGCTTAAAAAGCATGCGTGATAATTATTCCCAGCGGGCATTTGAAATGCTGCTGGAAACGATGTTTGAAACGGAAGACTATAAGCATTTATCGTTTGGCGATCTAGAAACGCTTGAAACATTAACACTGGAAGATGTCAAAGCAGCCCACGAAAAAATGATGGCATCGGACGATATGTCGATTCTCGCCGCAGGTAAAGTAGAAGATAATATTTTCGATTACTTATCTCAACTGCACAGCCGGGAAACGGCAAAAATGTATCCTTATACAGGATACCCGGTACGCTCCGTGTCAGAAGTGAAATATGAGACAGCGCATGAACGAATTGAACAGGCTAAAGTTAATTTAGGTTTCAGAGTTCAGTACCAAGACAGTAAAGATGTCATGAGCTTAAATGTGTTTAATCAGCTTTTCGGCGGCAGCTCGGCATCTTTATTATTTACTAATATCCGTGAGAAATTAAGTCTGGCATATTCTATTCACTCTCAAGTGGATGTTAAAAACGGCTATATGTTTGTTTTAGCCGGAGTGGATAATGATAATATTCAAATCTTTGAAGACGCAGTGAAAAAAGAGATTCAGCGTGTTATTGATGGTGACTTTGAAGCATCCTTTGTCGAAGAAATTAAACGCAATATGCTGTCATCAAGAAAAGAATCGATGGATAAACCGCGGGGCTTAATTTCACTAAATTACAATTCCCTGTTAAAAGAACAATCGGTGAAAGCGCCGAAGGCGCCCTGGACAGAACAGCTTAAAAAGATTTCAAAAGATGATGTCATTCAAATAGCAAAAAAAATTCAGCTTGATACAGTATTTACGCTAAAAGGCGGTGACGATGATGACAAATAAATATACGACTGAACATTATGATCATCTGGACGAAGTCGTCCATAAACAGGTGATGGACAACGGTTTAGAAGTGTTTATCATCGATAAAAAAGGCTACAACAAAAAGTTCGTGACTTACACGGCGAAGTACGGCTCTGTTGATAATCACTTTAAGGCAAATGGAGAAGTGCATCATGTGCCAGACGGTATCGCACACTTTTTAGAACATAAAATGTTCGATAAAGAAGCGGGCGACGTCTTTAACAAGTTTTCTGAAATGGGCGCATCGGCCAATGCATTTACGTCGATAGACAGAACCAGCTATCTTTTCAGTACGACTGAAAACTTCTTTGAAAACCTGGATCTGCTGATGAATATGGTTGAAATACCGTATTTTACAAAAGAAAAAGTAGATAAAGAAATTGGTATTATCAATGAAGAAATTAAAATGTATCAGGACAACCCCGGCTATCGTCTCTATCATGAAACGCTGAACGCCATGTATGAAAATTCGCCAGTCGCTATCGATATAGCGGGGACGCTCGAATCGATTTCAAATATTACGGCAGATTATTTATATCTTTGCCATAAGACATTTTATGCACCGGACAATATGGTGATGATTCTGGCGGGTGATTTTGAAATTGATGAAACATTTAATTATATAGAAGCACATCAAAATAACCGTCCTGACTATGAACCTTCGAATATTGAGCGTTACTTCCCTGAAGAGCCTTACGCTGTTAAGACATCTAAAAAAGTCATGGAGCTGGCGGTATCGACACCTAAAGTGATGCTCGGCTTTAAAGCATTACCGGATGACAGTGATAACGAGACGAGAGAAATACGCGATTCAGCGATGCTTTTTGCACTCGATATGGTCTTCGGAGAACAATCACCGTACTATGAAGATTTACTGGACAGAGGCATTATTGACGATTCGTTTAATTTTGCCTACCAGGAAGAAACCTTGGCAAGACATACACTTATGGCAGCAGAGACAGATAATCCGGAAACATTTACAGCTGAAATTACCCGTATTATCGATGAAGTGAAAGAAAAAGACTTTTTTACTGAAAAACGTCTGCAGAGCCAAAAACGTGAATTAATGGGTGATTATTTAACGAGTCTGAACTCGCCTGAATATATTGCCAATCAGTACACTAAATATTATTTTGACGGCTATGATTTATATAACGTGCCTAAAGTCATCGACAGTATTACACTGGAAGATGTAAAGCGCTATTTCAACAGTTCGATCGACACGAAAAATATGGTTGAAGTCATCGTTAAGGCCTATGAGTAATATTGTTTTAGTCGGTGCTACAGGTGATATCGGAAAAAGCATCCACGGTAATTTACAGAACCATAATCTGATTACTTTTTCACATCGAAACACACCGGTTTATAATAGCAGGCATTACTATTTAGATTTATCACAGCCGTTTACAAAAGAAGCGATTGATCGGAAACTTGAAGAATTCGATACTGTTGATACATTGATTTTTACACCAGGGGAAGCCTTGTTTGAACTGATTCAGGATACTTCACTGGAACAAGTCGACAAGCAGTATAATGTCAGTATTAGAGCATTGATCACTTTTATCCAGTCGCTGCTCGGTAAACTGCGGCACAGTGACTGTGCGAGTATTATTGTGATTTCGAGTGTTTGGGGTACATACGGTTCCAGTATGGAAAGTGTGTATTCTGCATTTAAAGGTGCCCAGGAAACACTGGTCAAATCATTGGCAAAAGAACTTGCGCCGTCAAATATTACAGTTAACGCTGTAGCACCCGGTGTCGTCCGTGGTAAAATGACATTAAAGCTGAACGAAAGTGATATCAGCATGATGCTTGAAGATCTTCCGCAGGGCCGTTTAATTGAGCCGGAAGAAGTTGCTTCTGCAGTAGAGTATTTAAGGTCGGATAAGGCACGCAGCATTACAGGAGAAGTTTTAAAAATTAACGGGGGCTGGTATACGTGAATACTGAACAACCTGCTTTTTATCCTGAACGTGATGAGGAAATCTATCTGGAATATAAAAACCTGGACGACCGTCCGGGACTGCTTGGTGATATTTTAAGTTTAATGGGCAATATCGGTCTCAGCATTAAAACAATCAACGGGGTCGAAGTATCACAGCGTGCACTTTTAATCCGCACTGATGATTTGTGGAAGCTGGAACGTTTTAAATGGATTTGTGAACATGTCGATGAAATTGAAGTTGGTAAAATGAGAAAACCGACGATTACAGACAGATTAACGCTCCGCCACGGAAGATTTATAAAACGGGCTGAAGAAAATAAAAATATTTTCAGATTTACCCGCGCTGAAATTAGTGTGGTCGTTGACTTTTTAGCCATACTTTTCGATATCGACGAGACGTTCTTAATCGGCGTGCGCGGTATGCCGCGTGTCGGTAAAACAGAATCGGTGGTTGCCGGCAGTGTGTCCGCAGGCGACAAGTGGCTCTTCTTATCTTCAACGATGCTGAAACAAACGGAACGCACCAGTCTGCACAAGCAGGAATACGATAAAGGCAATGTTTATATTATCGACGGTGCGGTGACATCGAAATCGACGAACACCGATCATAAACGACTCGTAAATGATGTGATTAAATATGACGGGACGACAGTTGTCGAACATCCTGATTTACTTATCGATGATCCGTTCTTTAAATTGACGCAGGATGATTTCGATTATATTATTGAAATCCGCGAACATGAAAATCAGGAAATTACTTATGAAAAACATAAGAAACGTCACTGGTTCGAAAGTGACAATATGGACTTTTTCTAATTGGAGCTAACAAACTATGAAACTTGGGACATATTTACAAAATAAACGTGAAAAATCAGGTGTCACCTTAAAAGAAATGGAACAGGGTTCCGGCATCAAGCGCAGCGTGATCCAGATCATTGAAGCAGGCGACTTAACTCAGCTGCCTGAGCCGAAGCATGCGCATTTTCTAATCAGGAAATATGCCGGCTTTTTAAATCTCGATGAAACACAGATTATTGAACGCTTCAGCGATGAGATTCCAAGTGCCAAGACCGGTAATCAAAAGCGTAACCGGAAATCCAATCAGGATTTACAGTACTTGAAAAAAGTGCTGATCGGCTTTATTACGATGATCGGGGTGCTCTTTATCGTCTGGCTGGTGCTTCTCCAAATCGGCTCCGAAGGAGAGATCTTCGAGACGAAACGAGTGTATGATACTGGTGACGAGGTAACCGAAGAAGCGGCTGAACAGACGGAAGATGAGTCAGCAGAAGAGCCTGCGGCAGAAGAAGATACTGCAGAAGAGACGCCTGAAGAGACAGAAAGTGCAGACGATTCAGAAGAAGAACCCGCTGAGGAAGCTGAAAGCGAGCCTTCTGCTGAAGTAAACTTCGTTAACCGTGAAGGCAATACGCTGATATATAATGTCACGGCACCGGATGATCTAACACTTGAACTAAGCGGCGAGCAGTCGTCATGGATCAGTTTAACAGATGATCTAGAGAACAATTATCTGTATGAAGAATCCGACGGCGGCAGCTTTGACATCGATTCTGAGGCAACAGTGATTAACCTTGCACTCGGCAACTCGACATCATTTAATATTTCTTTAAACGGGACTGAAATCGATAACTCCCAGCGGGGCGACACGGTCACAGTCTATTATCAATTCAACATAACGAGGGAGTGACAATAAATGAATATACCTAACTGGCTGACGGTTTTCAGAGTCGTCTTAATTCCCGTCTTTTTAATTTTTGCACTCCTTGATTTCGGCTTTGGCAGCATGACATTTTTAGGCGGCGAAGAGATTTTAACCGAACAGTTTATCGCGGCGATTATATTTGTCGTTGCAGCACTGACCGATTTTTTAGACGGTTATTTAGCACGTAAATGGGATTTAATTACGAATATGGGGAAATTCCTCGATCCATTAGCCGATAAACTGCTTGTCGCTGCCGGGCTGATCGTCTTAGTCGAATGGCATACGATTTCAAGCTGGATAGCAGTTGTAATTATCGCACGGGAATTTGCAGTAACCGGACTGCGTCTATTGCAAATTGAGCAGGGCTTCGTATCTGCAGCAGGGCAGCTCGGCAAAATTAAAACAGTCTTTCAAATGTTTGCACTGGTCTTCTTATTATTCGGAGACATCTTTACATCATACTTGCCGTTTTCACTGGGACACTTATTTATGTATATCGCAGTATTCTTTACGATACTGTCTGCAATCGAATACTTTTATAAAGGCCGAGATGTGTTTAAGGCGGATAAGAATAAATAAAAACTGCGGTGATTTTACTGCAGTTTTATTAGTTTTAGAAGAATAGCTGACGGTTATATAAAAACTGTTCGCAATTATTAGGTTTTTGAAATTAAAAGCGAACATATATTCGCTTTTTTAAATTGTGCATGATATAATAATTTATGAGATTACGACTGGAGGTACATTATGGACGAGAGACATAAAGCGATAGATACTGTTATTAAAAACATGGAAAAGTCATTTGGTAAAGGTGCCGTTATGAAGCTCGGCGACGATGCAGGACGCAAAGTTAAAACGACTTCATCAGGATCGGTGACATTAGATAGAGCATTAGGCGTAGGCGGATATCCGCAGGGCCGTATTATAGAAGTGTACGGACCGGAATCATCAGGTAAAACGACGGTCGCACTGCACGCCATTGCAGAAGTTCAAAGAAACGGCGGCATCGCAGCATTCATCGATGCAGAGCATGCACTTGACCCGGAATATGCAACAAAATTAGGTGTCGATATCGACAATCTTTATATTTCTCAGCCTGATACTGGTGAACAGGGACTTGAAATTACAGAAGCATTCGTCCGAAGCGGCGCTGTAGACATGGTTGTTGTCGACTCAGTAGCAGCACTGACACCGAGAGCTGAAATCGAAGGTGAAATGGGAGACTCTCACATGGGTCTGCAGGCACGTTTAATGTCACAGGCTTTAAGAAAACTTTCCGGTGCCATTTCTAAAAGTAATACAACAGCAATTTTCATTAACCAGGTTCGTGAAAAAATCGGCGTCATGTTCGGTAACCCCGAAACAACAACGGGCGGACGCGCGCTAAAATTCTACAGCTCAGTCCGTCTTGAAGTCCGCCGTGCCGAAAGCCTTAAAATTGGTCAGGACATCGTCGGTAACAGAACTAAGATTAAAGTTGTTAAAAACAAAGTGGCTCCGCCGTTTAAAGTGGCAGAAGTCGATATTATGTACGGTGAAGGGATTTCCCACACAGGTGAAGTCATCGATCTAAGTGTCGAAGAAGACATCGTAGAAAAAAGCGGTGCCTGGTATTCTTACAATGGTGAACGTCTAGGCCAGGGTAAAGAAAATGCCAAGAAAACATTGAAAGAAAATCCGGAACTGTTTGCAGAAATCGAACGCAAACTGCGTTCTGCACTCGGCTTTGGCGAAGACATTCCTGAAGACGAAAACAATGCAGACGCTGAGGAAGAAACAGATTTATTCAGCAGTGAAGACACTGACAAATAATATAGTGAAGCTTCTTAAAGAAGTAAAATAAATCAAGCACGGGTATAAAAAATACTCGTGCTTGATTTTCTATATGATTATATTTAGAATTGAATTATATAATATTTTAATTAGTACTCATATTATATTTAACACACTTTAGAACCTTAGTTAGGGAGGTGTTTATTGTGGACTTTATAAACATTCTCTTTATCTTGATTGGTATTATTCTAGGTGTTGTTATCGGATATTTTATAGTCAAAAACATTTTGACGAAAAAGCAGCAGGATGCCCGAACTTCAGCTGAGCACATTATCAGCGAAGCTAAAAAGGAATCCGAAAACCTGAAAAAGGAAAAGCTGCTCGAAGCGAAAGAAGAAAACCAAAATCTGAAAGAAGCTTTTGACAGCGATATGAATCAGCAGCGCGTTGACTTGAAAGCGTTTGAAAACAGATTATTGCAGCGTGAAACATCGCTCGATCGTAAGAGTGAATCACTCGATAAGAAAGATGACATGCTGGAAAACAAAGAAGCTAAAATTGAAGAAAAACAGCAAATGGTTGATGCCAAGGATACTGAGATTAATGAAAAGATAAGTCAACAAGAAACAGAATTATCCCGCATCTCCGGCTTGACGCGCGATGAAGCACGTCAGGAACTGTTCTCACAAGTAGAACATGAACTGTCACATGATATGGCTGTAATGGTGAAAGACAAGAAAGAAAAAATGACCCGCGAAGTAGATAAAGAAGCGCGTGAGCTGCTTGCATTAACTGCACAGCGTTATGCAGCCGAATATACTAGTGAGTCTACGGTTTCAGTAGTTTCATTACCAAATGACGAAATGAAAGGCCGCATTATCGGTCGTGAAGGACGTAATATCAGAACCCTTGAAACATTGACAGGTGTCGATTTAATTATCGACGACACGCCTGAAGCAGTGATTCTCTCAGGATTTGATCCAATCAGAAGACAAATTGCGAAAAGTGCGCTTGAAGCACTCGTTCAAGACGGACGCATCCACCCTGGACGCATTGAAGAAATGGTGGATAAAGCCCGCCGCAATATGGAAACTGAAATTCGCGATGCAGGTGAAGCAGCAGCATTTGAACTCGATATTCACAATCTGCACCCGGAACTTTCAAAACACTTAGGTAAGATGAAATACCGCTTAAGTTACGGACAAAATGTACTTAAGCACTCGATTGAAGTCGGTTACCTTGCAGGAATGCTTGCAAGCGAACTTGGCGAAAATGTTGCTTTAGCCCGCCGTGCAGGATTATTGCACGACATCGGCAAAGCCATCGACCACGAAATTGAAGGCTCCCACGTTGAAATCGGAGTTGAACTCGCAACCCGTTACAAAGAACAAGATACGGTTATTAATGCGATTCAGTCACACCACGGTGATGTCGAACCGACAAGTGTCATTTCAATTCTCGTAGCAGCAGCAGATGCACTCTCAGCCGCGCGCCCAGGCGCACGTCGTGAAACTTTAGAAAATTACGTTAAACGACTCGAACGGTTAGAAGACATTGCAGAAAGTTACGACGGTGTAGAAAAAACATTCGCCATTCAGGCAGGACGCGAAATCCGTGTCATGGTAAGCCCTGAAGATATCGATGACTTAAAAGCACACCGTCTTGCAAGAGACATTAAGAAACGTGTAGAAGACGAACTGCAATATCCAGGACACATTAAAGTGACAGTTGTCCGTGAGATGAGGGCCATAGAATACGCTAAATAAAAGGTTAGAGACTGCGGTCTCTGATCTTTTTTTGTTTTATATTGAGTGTTTTGGGTGTTTTTTGGGATTTTGCTCAGTTTTGAGGGATTTTTGGGGTTTGCGGCCGCTTGTGAGTGACACAAGCGGTTGTAAATTGATTATTGACCGCATGAGTGGATGACAAGCGGTTGTAAATGGGTTATCGACCGCATGAGGGGGTGACAAGCGGGAGTAAATGGGTTATCGACCGCATGAGCAAGTCACAAGCGGGCGTAAATGGATTATCAACCACATGAGTGGATGACAAGCGGTTGTAAATTGATTATTGACCGCATGAGGGGGTGACAAGCGGGAGTAACCGGGTTATTGACCGCATGAGCGAGTCACAAGCGGGCGCAACAGCGGCCGAAATCCCTGGTTAATAGTATAAGAATTACTTTATCAGTACTATAATTTTTCACTTAAAATTGAGCATACATAAAATGGAATAAATAAATGAGTTTGTGTAATAAGTAAAGCAGTTTTACTATTTTTGTATCTACTTAAGTTTTTTAAAAGGAAATTGCACTTTTCGCCTATATATAGGGTAGGAGGATCTTTTTCAAAATTTAAGGGAGGCGAAAATATGTTTATAAATCAACGGGAAGTACCTGCAGAATTTTTATATTATCAGGCACTGGCAGCTAGAAGGAATTTAAGTCCGGATGAACAGTTTCAATTTAGTAATATTCAAAAGGGATTTGAAGGTGAATGTTTGTACGATCAGATTTTTGATGAAGTCGGTCATCAAAATGTTTATATTTTTAGAGATCTTTATCTTAAAATTGGCGGTTCTGTTACTCAGTATGACAGCATTGTCATTTCAGATGAAAATGTGACAATCAATGAAATCAAAAATTTTCAGGGAGATTTGCATTACGAAAAAGAAAATTGGTATAAAAATGGATATTTGCTTGAAGATGATGCTTTTTCGCAACTCAGAAGGGCTAAAGGGAAACTGATTAAACTAAGTAAAAATTCAGATGTGAAATTTGATGTCGAGGGTAGTTTGATTTTTATCAATGATGATTTCAGACTGACCGCTGAGGATCAGACCGTTTTTGAAAAAACTGTGACTCGGAGTTATGTGAGAAATTATATGAAAAAATTAAATAGCCGAAACAGGGGGAATAGAGCGAAAAAGATAGCAAATATTATTAATAAGCACAAAGTTTCAAATGAATTTTTCGATAAAAACCCAGATATTTCAATGTTGAAACTTGGATTATATTGCGGGGAATGTAAAAGTTATGATTTGGAAAAAAACAAATTTCATTTTACCTGTAATTTATGCGGCACAAGAGAAACATATGAAACGCATGTTTTACGTGCGATCAATGATTATAAATTTTTATTTTATAATCAGCCGATTACCAAAAATGCAATATTGAAATTAATAAATTATGAAATTAAAAAATCGGCTGTCGGCCGTATCTTAAAGAAATATTGCAATTTAGAAAGTCAGGGCAGGAGTTCGGTTCATATATTTAAATATTATGATTTAAAAGCTGCAAAAGCCTCTGCAGGTGAACCGAGATATAAAGATAAGCTAGTAAAGTATGTATCGTCCAAATAGTGTCCGCATGAGCGGACCACAAGCGGCCGCAACAGAGTTATCGACCGCATGAGCGAGTCACAAGCGGCCGCAACAGAGTTATCAACCGCATGAGCGAGTCACAAGCGGCCGCAACAGAGTTATCGACCGCATGAGCGGACCACAAGCGGCCGCAACAGAGTTATCAACCGCATGAGCAAGTCACAAGCGGCCGCAACAGAGTTATCGACCGCATGAGCGGACCACAAGCGGCCGCAACAGAGTTATCGACCGCATGAGCAAGTCACAAACGGCCGCAACAGAGTTATCAACCGCATGAGCGAGTCACAAGCGGCCACAAAAGAATCAGCACCTCGCAACCCAAACACAAAACGCAAACCCCCTCCCAATCCACTAGAGAATTCCTAACAAAAATAATGTATAATAAACCTAATAGATAGGGTGATTTGATGAGAATTTTATTCATTGGTGATGTGGTTGGAAAAATTGGCCGCCGCATGATTAAGAATTATTTGCCGCAGCTTAAAAAAGAGCACGGTGCACATTTTACGATTGTAAATGGTGAAAATGCAGCGCACGGCAAAGGGATTACTGAGAGTACTTATAAAGAAATATTAAACGGCGGTGCGGATTTTATCACGCTGGGTAATCATGCTTTTGCTAAGCGCGATGTGTATGATCTGCTCAATTCGGATGTGAAAATGGTGCGCCCGGCGAACTTCCCGGAAGGCACGCCGGGTGACGGCAGCCGCATCGTGAACATTAATGGTAAAAAACTGTTAATTGTCAACTTGCAAGCGCGCAGTTTCCTGGAACCGATCGAAAATCCATTCAAGGTGATTGATACGATTCTCGATAATAATGAATTCGACGCAGCTTTTGTTGATTTTCACAGTGAAACGACGAGCGAATCGATTGCAATGGGCTATCATTTAGACGGCCGGGTCAATGCTGTAGTGGGTACTCATACGCATGTGCAGACAAATGATGCCACGCGTCTGCCAAACGGTACAGTTTACATCACTGATGTCGGTATGACCGGTTTTAAAGATGGAATTTTAGGTATTAGAAAAGATGAGGTCATCCGCCGATTCATTACGAATTTACCGGAACGCCACGTCGTACCGGACGAGGGCAAGGGTGTCATCAGCGGTGTAATTATCGATACGGACAGTAAAACAATTAAAAACTTTAAAATTGAAGAGTAAATTACAAGACGGATTCATCTTTAAAAGGTGTGTCCGTTTTTAATCGTTTAAAAAGAAATATTTAAAATCGGTCAAGTTTAGTGAAAATTATGTCAGTTTTATGGCATAATATAATTAATTCGGTTTTCGAAATACTGCGATCGAAGAGGATAGCAGGAAATCGCTCACGTCACAGAAACAAAGGATGGTTACAATGTTAACAGTTTACCGCTATGCTATGAAATACAAATGGATGATTGTTATTGCTTTAATTTTCATGCTGATTGAACTGGTAGTCGAGCTGATTCAGCCGCTCTTTATCCAGCAGGTCATCGACAACGGGATTATGGTTAATAATGTCGATAATGTCATTATGTATCTGCTGATCATGTTCGGTGTGTCAGTCGTCGCCTTTCTCGCGGGGATTTTCAATACATATTTTACGAGTCATTTAACAAACATGTTCGGCTATGATTTAAGACTCGCTATTTTTACCCGTGTTCAGCACTTTACTTTGGCAACACTGTCTAAATTTTCAACATCGAGTTTAATTACGCGAATGACTCAGGATGTGCTGCAGACAGAGATGCTTCTGTTCATGAGTTTGCGCATTCTGTTCCGCGCGCCGCTGCTCGTTATCGGCTCGCTCGTTATGTCGTTTATCGTTAATCCGACGCTCGGACTCTACTTATCGATGCTGACACCGGTGCTCGCAATTTTTCTGTTTTTCACGGCGAGAAAGGGAGCGGAGATTTTCCTCCGGGTTCAGCACTGGCTGGACAGGATCAACCGTTTTATTCAGCAAAATTTAGAAGCAGTCAGGCTGATAAAAGCCAATGACTCAGGTCAATACGAAACCGGCAAGTTTTCTAAAGTCGCAGCTAAATTAAGGGACGATACGATATTTGCACTCAGACTGATGGAATCGATTTTACCTGTCCTTCTTATTATTATGAACGGCAGTTTGCTCTTAGTACTCTGGGTTGCCTCTGATCTGCTGCAGGCCAATGAAGTGGCTGTCGGAGAAATCGTCGCAGTCATTAACTATGCGCTGCGCATGCAGGGCGGCTTCTCGATGTTTGCCTTTCTGATTATCGCTTCATCCCGCGCTAAAGCGAGCAGCGACAGAATCAGTGAAATTCTTCATTCGCCGATTTCTAAAGAAGATAAAAATACATATGAACCGAGTCAACAGGCAGGGACGGTTAAGTTTGATAATGTCTCATTTAAATATCCGAATACTGGGCGGTATGTATTAAAAAATATATCTTTTGAGATTTACGACAATGAAAACTTTGTCATTATGGGTGGTACGGGGTCAGGTAAAAGTTCTCTGATCAGCCTGATTCCGAAAATGTACGAAGCGACAGACGGCACCGTAACTGTGAATGGTAAAAATGTCAGTGACTGGCCGACGGCAGATCTCCGTCAGACAATCGGCTATGTGCCGCAGCGTGCCATTTTATTCACAGGCAGTATTTACGACAATTTACTCTGGGGTAACTTGCACGCTGAAGAAGAAGATGTCTTCATGTCTTCGGAAAAAGCACAGATTCACGATAATATTATGAATTTTGATGACACATACGATACACCGGTCGGACAAATGGGCGTGACATTGTCCGGCGGGCAGAAACAGCGTCTGTCAATCGCCCGGGCACTGGTCAGAAAACCATCCATTTTAATTTTGGATGATTCGACTTCTGCACTCGATGTCAGAACAGAAAATAATCTGTGGGGAGCGCTTGAAGGTGAGAACGTCACGCGCATCGTGATTACGCAAAAGATTTCTACTGCAGAACAGGCGGACCGTGTACTGCTGCTGGATGACGGTGAAATATCTGCACTCGGTTCGCACGAAGAATTAATAAGAACATCCGCACTTTACAGAGAGATCTACGAATCCCAGCAAAAAGGGGGCCATATCGATGAGTAACTTTTTCACACGCCCATTTGGCCACGAACGCATTGTTACTAAAGAGGATATTGTTAAAACTAAACAGTCGAATAAAAATAAAGCCGATAATATGGGCCAGACCTTAAAACGCATTTGGCAATTTATGCGCGGTGAAAGAAAGCGTCTGTATTTTATCATTTCACTTGTTATCGTAACGAGTTTACTCAGTATCGTCGGACCTTTTCTCGTCGGCCGCATCGTCGATTATTACTTTATCCCGCGGGCGTTTGACGGACTGTTTCGTATTTTAATCATACTGCTCGCGACCTATGTATTGCTGTCATTGACGACCTTTATACAGGCTTACCTGATGGTCGGCCTGTCCCAGCGTACGATTTACAATTTGAGACACCGTTTATTCGAACACATGCAGGAGTTGCCAGTGACATTTTACGATAAACGCCAGCACGGTGAACTGATGAGCCGCATGACCAACGATATTGAAACCTTATCGCAGACGATGAACTCATCGTTCATTCAGTTTACGACAAGTATCGTCACTTTAATCGGGACGTTTTCTGTCATGCTGTATTTGAGCCCGCTGTTAACATTTTTAACAGCGATGATTATTCCGCTCCTGATTATCAGCGTCAGATTTATTACGAATCGTACAGGACCTTTATACAAGATTCGTCAGCGCCGGACCGGTGAACTAAACGGTTACATTGAAGAAATTGTCTCCGGCCAGGAAATCGTTAAGGTTTTTTCTCAGGAAGATCGGGCAGTTGAAAACTTTGAAGTCCGTGCCAAAAACTTAAGAGAAGTGACGTTTTGGGCCAACTTGTATTCGGGCTTTATCCCGAAAGTGATGAACATGCTGAACAATATTTCATTTACTATTGTTGCCGGTGCCGGGGGGATACTTGCCCTGACGACAAACGGTCTGGTCACAGTCGGAACAATCGTTGTATTTGCAGAATATGCCCGTCAGTTCACACGGCCGCTCGCTGATTTATCGAACCAGTTAAACCAGGTGCTTTCGGCAATTGCCGGAGCGGAGCGCGTTTTCCAAATACTCGATACTGAAGCTGAGTCAGACGACGGGAGCATTACTAACAAAACAATTCAGGGTCATATTGAATTTAATAACGTCACTTTCTCCTACAGCAAAACCCAGCAGCATCCAACGATAAAAAACTTATCATTTGAAGTGAAATCCGGTGAATCCGTTGCCTTAATCGGCGCAACCGGGGCAGGTAAAACTACAGTCATGCAGCTGTTAGCGCGATTTTACGAGACAGACCAAGGTGAAATACGTGTCGATGGTGAGAATATTAAAGATTACTCAAGAAGCGCCATCCGCTCCCAAACGGCTTTTGTCCTGCAGGATCCGTACTTATTTGAAGCGACCATACGTGAAAACATCCGCTACGGCCGGCTGACAGCAACAGATGACGAAGTAGTGGAGGCGGCAAAAACAGCGAATGCCCACGACTTCATCATGACGCTCGAACAAGGTTATGATACGGTACTCGACTTAGACGAAGGCTTTATCTCGCAAGGTCAAAAACAGCTGATATCCATCGCCCGGGCACTGATTACTGATCCGGCGATACTCTTACTCGACGAGGCCACTTCGAGTATCGACACTATAACCGAACTGAAAATCCAGGAATCGCTGGAACGACTAATGAAAGGCCGGACGAGTATCATTATTGCCCACAGACTCAACACGATAAAAGCCGTCGACAGAATTTTCGTGCTGGACCAGGGCGAAATGCTGGAATCTGGTACAGAAGATGAGCTGCTTCAGCTGCAGGGTAAATATTATGATATGGTAAATCAGTAAGCGAAGTTTATCATAAATTTACATCTTTGAATGCGTCAGTTAAGATAGAATAAATGAATACGCTCAACCACTGGAGGTGCCCGGAAACGGGCTGAGACATACTCTTAATACCTGATCTGGATTATGCCAGCGTAGGGAAGTGGCATAGATTCGTTATGCACACCTCCAGGCTGGGTGTGCATTTTTTGTACTTTGACAAACGAATCGAGAGATTTACATTTAATAAATCACCGCTATCATATATAATGAAAACTATATATGAACATAAAGGTGGAACTTCGAATGTATACTAAGAATGAAATAATAGAAGAAGCAAAAAAGCTCGGTAAGATGATGGCCGATACGGAACAGGTTGAATTTTTCCAAAAAGCAGAAGCTAAAATTCATGAAAACCAGGAAATCCGTGAAAAAATGGCAAGTCTGAAAAGCCTTCAGCAGCAAGCAGTAAACTTCCAAAACTACGGCAAAGAACGCGCCTACCAAATGACGGAAGAAAAACTGGCTAAAATCGAAGATGAACTAAATGAAATGCCGCTCGTTAACCAGTTTAAAGAATCACAAGCCGGTGTAAACGAACTGCTGCAAATGGTATCACATGCAATCAGCTCAACAGTAACGAGCGAAGTCATTGAAAGTACAGGCGGAGATTTACTGCAAGGTGAAACCGGCGCAGCCATCCGCAACAAACCAAACCGCGATCCCGATCAATTTAAATAAAACTTTATTATATTAAAAAGCACTGAAATCTCTCAAAATTTGAGCAGGTTCCGGTGCTTTTTTGTTTTGCTGGGTTGTGGTCGCGCGCTTGAGGTGTGCACAAGCGGTTGATAACCAATTTGCGCCCGCTTGTGAGGTGCACAAACGGCTGATAACCAATTTCCGCCCGCTTGTGGTGTGCACAAGCGGTTGATAACCAATTTCCGCCCGCTTGAGGTGTGCACAAGCGGTTGATAACCAATTTGCGTCCGCTTGAGGTGTGCACAAGCGGTTGATAACCAATTTCCGCCCGCTTGTGAGGTGCACAAACGGCTGATAACCAATTTGCGTCCGCTTGTGATATTCACAAGCGGTTGATAACCAATTTCCGCCCGCTTGTGGTGTGCACAAGCGGCTGAATACCAATTTCCGCCCGCTTGTGGTGTGCACAAGCGGCTGATAACCAATTTGCGTCCGCTTGTGATATGCACAAGCGGCTGAATACCACTTTCCACCACCACAAACATAACAATCCATTCAAACAAAAGGAGGATTCTCCATCAATATCAATAAATTCACAAAAAATATGACACTTACCGCAGTTTTCGTCGCGCTGAACGTAATTTTGAGTTCAATAATCACCTTTCCAATCGGTATCATCAGAGCGGCACCTATGCAGCATTTAATAAATGTGCTCGGTGCAGTGATGACCGGTCCCTGGGTCATTGTTCAGGCGTTTATCTCGTCAACGCTAAGAGTATTAACAGGAACTGGGACAGTTTTCGCCTTTCCCGGCAGCATGATCGGTGCCTTAGCCGCTTGGCTTCTCTACAAGTTCACAAAGAAATTACCGCTGGCAGCGCTCGGTGAGGTACTCGGTACAGGCATCATCGGGGCGCTCAGTCTCTATCCTTTAATCCGAATTCTGAACCTCGATACGAACATTTTTACAGCTGTTGCTGCAGCCTTCTTCCTGTCGAGTTTAATCGGCTCAGCGGTCTCGTATTTCATCTTAAAACAATTGGAAAAGCGGGGTGCCTTACTGCGGATATAAGACAGCGTGCATGTTATAATAATACGACAAGATTAATTTAGGAAGTGTTAAGATGCGGGAACCAACACCGATGATGAAACAGTATTTTTCAATTAAAGATAATCATCCGGACAGTTTGCTTTTATTCAGACTGGGCGATTTTTACGAGCTTTTTTACGACGATGCAATTACTGCAGCGAAAGTGCTCGAAATTACTTTAACCTCACGCGATAAAAGCCAGGATCCTATACCGATGTGCGGCGTGCCTTACCATTCTGCGCGGGGCTATATTGCCAAACTGATCGACAACGGTTATAAAGTGGCCATCTGCGAACAGATGGAAGATCCGAGAGCGACCAAAGGCATGGTTAAAAGAGAGGTCGTCCGTGTGATTACGCCGGGTACATTAATCGATGATTTCGGTATGGAAGATGGCGTGAGTAATTTCATCCTTGCTTTGACGGAAACAGACGGTTTAACAGAAGTCAGTTACGCCGATATTTCAACAGGAGAAATTTTTGCCTTCAGCACCAGTGACAGCTCTGAACTGAAGAGTGAGATAGAAACGCTCACTCCGCGGGAACTCGTCACGAACAAGGAGAGCGAAGGGCTCATTCATCAAATTTATAATGATCCGCCGCTCTATACAGTATTTGAAGCGGAGCAGCCTTCGGATTACGATTACGAAGATGATGTAACGGAACACCAGGCAATCAATCTGCTGTTAAATTATATCCGGGCTCAAAATATGCAGGAACTGAAGCATTTAAAAACTGTTGAAAAGCACCGGATTAATACGTTTATGAAGTTAAATTATGCAGCAATATCAAATCTCGAACTGTTAGAAAATCTGCAGACGAAAAAAGTAAAAGGCTCGCTGTTCTGGTATTTAAACCGTACGGAAACACCGATGGGGAAACGCCAGCTCAGAAAGCTCATCGAGCGACCGCTCGTAACGAAATCAGATATTGAAAACCGCCAGTCTATCGTGTCGACTTTAATCGATAACTACGAAGAACGTCAGGGTCTGACAAATATACTCAATCACGTTTACGATATCGAACGTCTCGTTGGGCGTCTTGCTTTTAACAACGTGGATGTTAAAGATTTGGTCCAATTAAGAGACTCGCTGCACGGACTGCCGGACTTGAAAGCGCTGTTGAATTCATTACAGCTGACATCGACTAAAACTTTTAAAGACTTCGACAGCTTAGAAGATGCTTTCGAGCGTCTTGTCGTCTTAACGGATACACCGCCTAAGACGATTAGAGAAGGGAAAATCTTTAAAGACGGTGTCGATGACGCACTCGATAAACTCCGAGACATCAGCAATAACGCACGGACGTGGCTGAACAACTATCTGGAAACAGAAAAAGAACGGACGGGCATTAAGAATTTAAAAATCGGTTTTAACAAAGTATTCGGCTACTATTTAGAAATATCGAAAGTCCAGGCCATGAACTTCGATGCAGAAAAACACGAATACAACCGCAAGCAGACCTTAACCAACGCCGAACGTTTTATCACACCGGAACTTAAAGAAATGGAAAGCCAGATTCTGACCGCTGAAGATGACAGCGTTAAACTGGAATACAATATGTTCACTGAACTCCGTACAGACATGATGGCCTACGTCACAAGGCTGCAGCGGACAGCTGAGCAGATTGCCACACTGGATACACTGATATCATTTGCACTCGTATCAAATGACTATCATTTAATTCAGCCGGAATTCACAAAAGATAAATCCATCGACTTAACCGATGCACGCCATCCAATTGTCGAACGCATGCTGAACGAAAATACCTATGTGCCGAACGACTTGCAGATGACCGGAGATAATTTTATCTATTTAATTACCGGACCGAATATGTCGGGTAAATCGACCTATATGCGCCAGATTGCGCTGATTATTATTATGGCTCAGATGGGCATGAGAGTGCCGGCCGCACGTGCTAAACTGCCGATATTCGATGCGATTTATACGAGAATCGGTGCGAGCGATGACTTATCGAGCGGTAAATCGACCTTCATGATTGAAATGATGGAAGCAAATACTGCCCTCCAGCATGCGACGAAAGACTCGCTTTTAATATTCGATGAAATTGGCCGCGGCACCAGTACTTATGACGGTATGGCACTCGCTCAGGCAATGCTGAAATACATTCACGATGAAATCGGGGCGAAAACACTCTTTTCTACGCATTACCACGAACTGACAAACTTAGAAGACAGCCTGTCGGGACTGTCAAACGTCCACGTTAAAGCAACGGAATATGACGGCAAGCTCGTCTTCCTGCACAAAGTCAAACCGGGTGCAGTAGAAAAAAGCTACGGCATCCACGTGGCAAAACTGGCAGAATTGCCGGACAGAGTCACGGAACTGGCAGCAGACTATTTAAGCTCATATGAAAGCCAGAACTTTAATCAGCAGCCGGCGGCAAAAGATGATATCTTCCAGCTGGAACTGCCGCTCGATGACAGCGAAACCGTTACTAAACAAGATAAAAAACTGTTAGCTGAATTAACTGCCCTGGACTTAAATAATATGACGCCGATGGCGGCGCTGAACACATTGCATGATTTGGTTAATAAAGCGAAGGAGGATTAAACATGGGACAGATTCACGTCTTGCCTGCACATATTCAAAATAAAATAGCTGCGGGCGAAGTGGTCGAGCGTCCGAGTTCAATCGTCAAAGAGATTACAGAGAATTCGCTCGACGCCGGTGCGACGGTGATCGAAGTGTTTATTAAAAACAGTGGCATGGAGTCGATTAAAGTGGTCGATAACGGCCGCGGCATCGACTATGAAGACCGGTCGCTGATATTTGAAAGACACGCGACGAGCAAGCTCGATACCGCGTATGAATTATTTGAAATCCGCTCGCTCGGTTTCAGGGGTGAAGCGCTGGCGAGTATCGGTGCGGTTGCGAAAGTGTCGCTGCAAAGTATGAGCGAGGGCTCAACACCATTTAAAATGGTGATCAGCGGCGGCGACTACGAAACAGATACCGTTTGGCATGAGCGCCCCGGAACGATTATAGAAATTAAAGATCTGTTCTTTAATACTCCGGCGCGTTTAAAATATATTAAAAACCTGCGCACTGAAACGGGAAAAATTATCGATATTATGCAGCGGATGGCCTTGAACAATCCGGATGTCAGCTTCCGTTTAGTGTTTGACGGCAAGGACCGTTTTAAAACGACAGGAAGCGGCAACTTAAAAGAAGTCATTAATATTCTATACGGTACCCAGGTATCGAGTAATGCCATACCGGTCAGCGGCACGAGTCCGGACTACACGATTGATGGTTTTATCGTCAGACCGGAAGTGACAAGAAGCAACCGCAACTATATTAATTTAAGTATTAACAACCGCCACGTGCGTCACTTTAAATTGTCACAGAGTATTATTAATGCTTATCATACGCTGCAGCCGAAAGATAAATATCCGCTCGTCTTTTTAAATATTACGATGGATCCTAAATTAATCGATGTGAACGTTCATCCCTCAAAAATTGAAGTGAAATTATCTAAAGAAGCTGAACTGTTAAAACTGATGGAAGACACAGTAAAAAATGGTTTAATGGAAACACAGCTGATTCCTGAAGTCGAACATAAAAAACCGAAGCAGGAACAATTTGATCAGCCGGCAATCGATTTTACTAAGAGAGAAGAACAAATCCGAGAACATATCGATACTTATGAACCGCCTGCAAAACACATGCCTCAAACACCGTTCAGACAAGAAAAAAGCATGGAAGACTTACAAAGTAAACAGCCGTATACAAATCCATTTAAACAGAATACACCAGTTCAAAAAGAAACGGGCAAGCCGGCAGATATTCCAGCTTTCGTCGAACAGGAACCGCTGCCTGAAAAACAGAAGCTGCCGTATTTAGAAATCATCGGCCAGCTGCACGGCACGTATATCATTATGCAGAACGAAACCGGTATGTATTTAATGGATCAGCACGCAGCTCAGGAACGCATTAAATATGAATATATTTATAAAAATATTATTAAAGAAGATGACGGCATTCCGCTGCTCATCCCTTACACTTTCGAATTTAGCTTTGATGATGTGATTACGATTGATGAGAAACTTTCTGAACTTCAGTCGCTCGGTTTTGATATTGAAAAAAGCGGCATGAAACAATATACGGTATCGCGTTACCCTTCATGGATTAAAGCTCAAAACCCGGAAGAGGATATCAACGACCTGATTGATTTTATATCTCATACCGATCACTTCGATGTGAAAAAGTATCGTGAAGAGATGTCGATTATGATGAGCTGTAAGCAATCGATTAAAGCCAATCACTATCTCGATAAAAACCAGATGACCGCCTTGCTCGAAGAGCTGGGCAAATGCCATTCACCGTATACTTGCCCGCATGGCAGACCGGTGATTATTCATATGACGACCTATGAAATTGAAAGAATGTTTAACCGTATTATGAAATAAGGGGGGTATCCATTGAAGATTATTCACCGCACGATGAGGAACAAAGATCGAAGTATTGCAGTGACGCACTATGTACCGGAACATCCCAAAGCGAGTGTTCAAGTGCTGCACGGCATGGCAGAGCATAAAGACCGCTACAAAGAATTTTTAACTTATCTCGCGCTAAACGATATTCACTGTGTGATCCATAATCACAGAGGGCACGGTTCAGATGAAAAATCAAAAAATTTGGGGCATTTTTCATCCTTCAGAGAGTTAATGGATGATGCAAAAGTGGTCAGCAAGTCCATGCCGGCAGATATACCGCATATCGGCCTGGGGCATTCTATGGGCTCAATCTTATTGAGATGTCTGCTTGAAGAGGATATATACGACGGCGCTGTCATCGTTGGGACCGGCAGTAAAGTCGCCTTAAGTGATACTGTCGCGAACATTTTCATGCAGACGCTTGCACAGATCATTCCTTCAAGTAAATCAAAGCTTGTGAACAAACTGGCATTTTTCGGCTACGACGGCAATTTTAAAGGATCAGTGAAAAACCGCTGGCTGTCAGCAGATGAACATCACGTCCTTCAATATAATGCGGACCCTCATGCCGGCCAGTCCATGAGCGTTAAAGCACTGGCTGAAATTCTGAAACATATCCGTCATGCTGATTCAGTTAAAACAATTAAGAAATATAAAGATATTCCGTACTATTTAATTGGTGGTGCCGATGATCCCTTTTCACATTTCGGCAGAGACTTTGAAGTATTGAACTGGCGTTTATCGCGTCAATTTAACGATGTGAAATTAGAATTGGTACCGAATGCCAGACATGAAGTATTGTTTGAAGAAAATAGAGGCAGCGTATTCTCGAACATTGTAAAATGGGTGGAACACTATGCAGAAAAGTAAATTACTTATATTAGTCGGGCCGACTGCCATCGGTAAAACGGCGTTATCGATTAAAATTGCAAAAGAATTTAACGCAGAAATTATTAGCGGGGATTCAATGCAGGTGTATAAAGGCATGGATATCGGCACGGGAAAAATAACCGCTGAGGAAATGGACGGTGTACCGCATCATTTAATCGATATTTTAAATCCTGACGAGACATTTTCTGTGTCGGACTTTCAAAATCAAGTGAAAGCGCTGGTTAAAGATATTGAGTCCAGAAATAAGCGGGTGTTAATTGCTGGCGGTACCGGTCATTATATTAAAGCGCTGATCGACGGCTATCAGTTTAATGATGAGGACCAGGAAGATATCGAGCGGTTAACGCATGAATTTGAAAAATATTCACAGGAAGAACTGTACAGTAAACTTTTAAAAATTCAGCCGGATACGGATATTCACCCGAATAACAAAAAGAGAATTGTGAGACAGCTGGTCAAGGAAAAGCTTGATATAACAGAAAAGAAAGCGTATACACAAAAGAAGGAATATGATACATTCTTAGTAGGCCTAAGTGCTGACAGAAGTGTGATATATGACAGAATTAACCAGCGGGTGGCTGAAATGTTTGATTCAGGGCTTTTAGAAGAAGTCGCAGCACTTCAAAAAGAAGGGCTGTCTAAGACAGCAGCTCAGGCGATCGGTTACAAGGAGTTCTTGCCGTACTTCAAAGGGGAAGCGGCATTAACTGACGTAATGGAACGCATTCAGGCACACTCGCGGCAATATGCAAAACGTCAGCTGACGTTTTTCCGCAATCAGCTGGATGTGCACTGGTATGATATCACGTATGCAAGTACAGATATAATCTTTCGGGATATATATCAATTCTTACAAACAAAAGGGGAGAATTAAATGAATTTGCAAGATTCGTTTTTAGGGGAGTACAAAGAGTCAGGACAGGAGATTACCGTGTTTTTAATGAACGGTTTCCAGCTGCAGGGGAAAATCAACGACTTTGATAAATATGTAGTTGAGCTGGATTCAGAGGGGAAAGTTCAAATTATATATAAGCATGCAATCAGTACATTTGTACGTGCATAAAAAGAGACCGGACGGCTGTCCGGTCTTTCATGTTTAACCCGCTAAATATTTTTTAATATCATTTTCAATATCGAGCGGAGATTTTTGAGGCGGGAAGCGTTTAGCGACTACACCTTCACGTGTAACTAAAAACTTAGTGAAGTTCCATTTAACGGAATTAGTAATTAAACCTGATTTTCCTTCTGTTAAATATTTAAACAAGGGATGTATATTATCGCCTTTAACATCGATCTTTTCCATTATATTAAATGAGACACCGTGCTGTTCGCCGTAAACATCCCGGGCTTCTGTTGCTGAGCAGGGTTCTTGATTCATAAAGTTATTTGATGGAAATGCAAGGATTTCGAGGCCGATATTATGATATTCTTTATACAGTTTTTCAAGTTCCTTCAGCTGGCCGCTGAAGCCGCACTCACTTGCTGTATTTACAATAAGTATGACCTTGCCTTTTAAGTCCTGCATATTAATTTGTTTACCATCCGCGTCTTCTGCTGAGAGATCATAAAATGTAGTTTTCATAATTATGATCCTCCTTTCCGTATCACTATACATACTATTTGTTATTATAATATAGCCTTATTAATATGCGATAAACATGATATTGTAATAATAAACAAGAAAATTGGAGGCGCATGTCATGAATATGACACATACAGGGATAATCCTTGCGACGAACACTGTACAAAATAAAGATGTGGCGTCGGAAGTCCGTGAGCTTAAGGAGCTGGCTGAATCGATAGGAATAGAAATTATCGGTACGCATATCCAGAACCGGACATCGATCGACAGAAAAAGCTACGTGGGCAGCGGCTTTTTAGAAGAAGTCAAAATGCAGTATGAAGATATTGACTATGCCATCGTCAATGATGAAATTTTGGCCAGTCAAAATAGAGCCATAGAAAACCTGCTGGATACTAGTGTGATAGACAGGACTCAGGTCATTTTAGATATATTCAGTTTAAGAGCACAGTCGAAAGCAGGTAAACTGCAAGTGGAACTTGCACAGCTGGAATATTTAGTGCCGCGATTAAAAGGGCAGGGGATTAATTTATCTCGTTTAGGGGCAGGCATAGGGAAGACCGGAGACATATTAATTCAAGAATCAGCGATATTAAAAGACAGTTAAAAGTCGTCGAAAGTCATCGGCTGAGATACCGTGACAAGCGCCGATCGAACCAAGTCACCAAATGTTCTTTAATCGGTTATACCAATGCGGGCAAGTCGACTTTGTTTAACACGCTGACGAATGCAGGAACACTGCAGGAAGATAAATTGTTTGCAACACTCGATCCGCTGACACGTGAAATGGTGCTGCCGTCAGGTTTTCAATGTATTATTTCAGATACGGTCGGTTTTATTCAAAAACTGCCGACAACTTTAGTAGAAAGTTTTAAATCAACACTGGAAGAAGCGGCGGACAGCGATTTTATTATTCACGTGATCGATAATAATGCACCGGATATTCTAAACCAGTATGATACGGTGCTCGACTTGATCGATTCACTAAATATGAAAGAAATACCGCAGCTGGTCTTATTTAATAAGACGGACTTGAATGATGAGAAAAGACTGCTGCCTGCAGCCCCGCATCATTTTGTAAATATAAATATGGCGGCTCAAGATATTTTAATGGATATCGAAACGTTTATGACCAAACATTTTAAAGCGTATGAAACGACGATACCGCTGGCGAGACAAGATAAGCTGTACAGATTAAAACGCCAAACGATCGTTGAAAATGTGGATTTGGATGAAGAAAAAGTAAATATAACCGGATTTGAACCCGAGGGTAATTTTTCAGAACGCATAACAGAGAAGGATGACAGAAGTGAATAATGAAGCGAAAATAACAGACTTAATGCAGCAGGCAGAAGACGCGCTGCAGCCGTACTTTAAAGAAAATAAAAATATTGCCTATAAGAACTTTAAAAAGGTGATGAGTGCTTTTACTGAGCATTCAGTCACAGAAAGCGACTTTAGCGGCACGACAGGATACGGCTATGATGACGTCGGCCGCGATAAGCTTGAAGAGATATACAGAGATGTCTTTAAAGCAGAAGATGCTTTAGTGCGGACACAGATTATTTCGGGGACACATGCAATCAGCCTGGTGCTGTTAAGCCTCTTAAAACATGGTGATGAGCTGCTGTATATTACAGGAACTCCGTACGATACACTTGAGAAAGTTATCGGCAGCAGCGCGGACGATGTCGGCAGTCTGATGGAAATGGGTGTCACTTTTAATACAGTTGATCTGAAAGATGATCAGTTTGATGTTGAGACAATTTTAAACAGTATTAATAAAAATACTAAAATTGTCGGTATCCAGCGCTCGAGAGGATATTCATCGCGTAAATCGATGAATATTAATGAAATAGAAGAAATAATTAAAGTAATTAAAGAAAAACATCCGGAAGTCATTATTTTCGTGGATAACTGCTACGGTGAATTTGCCGAGGAGAGAGAACCGCTTGAAGCGGGTGCGGATATTATGGCGGGATCATTAATTAAAAACCCGGGCGGCGGACTCGCAAAAATGGGCGGCTACGTTGCAGGGAAAGAAAAACTTATTGAACGTGTCAGCTACCGCCTGACTGTACCTGGTGTCGGCAAAGAGATGGGGGCAAGCTTAAATGCTCTGACTGATATGTATCAGGGCTTCTTTATGGCACCGCATACTGTGATGGAATCAATTAACGGCGCTTTAATGATGAGTTATATCTTTGAACAGCTCAATATGAAACCATCACCAAGATATACTGAACCGCGCACAGACTTAATTCAGAGTGTATCGTTTAATAATGAAGAAGAAATGATAACATTCACTCAGATGATTCAAAAAGCAAGTCCGGTAAATGCGCGCTTCATGCCGATTCCGGATTTAATCCCGGGCTATCAGAATCCTGTTATTATGGCTGCGGGAACCTTTGTGCAAGGTGCTTCTCTTGAACTGTCGGCAGACGGACCGATCAGAGCGCCGTACACAGTGTATGCCCAGGGCGGGCTGCATATCGAACACGTGAAATATGCGCTCGAAATGTCTTTGACTGAACTCTCTGAGAAGAATATGATAGAGCTATAAAGAATAAGTGTCGCTATTGTGTAGTGACACTTATTTAAATTAAGCGTATAATTAATTTCGAAATTATAAATTGGAGCTTACATAATGAAAAATGTCTTTGCTTTGTTAAAAGAGAACTTTGAGAACCTCCCATTAATATGGAAGTTAAGTTTATACAATATAAAAGCACAATACGCAAATCACTATTTGGGAATACTGTGGGCGATACTGATGCCGGCAGCCCAGGTCGGAGTCTTCTATGTGATATTCGGACTCGGCCTAAGGGGGGACCGGGGCGATGTGCAGAACGTACCCTTCCTGGTTTACCTGATAACGGGTATTTTTGCCTTCAGCTTTATTTCAGGCTGTATAAACGCCGCGTCGAAATATTCAGAGTCCGGACTCTCTTTGCCGGCAGTCAATGGTTTGTAGACATAGGTTTCAGAAAATCTCGGTTTGGCTTTGTCACTTTCAGCAGTCACTCGAATACGGTATTCCCCTGGCTCATCCAGTATAAACTGACAGTATCTTGAATCGGTACGGTGAGATTTCTTATACGGCTTTCCGTCTTTATAAAGTTCATATATATAGTATCTCGGTTCAATATAGTTCATATAGACAGAAAGAATATTATCTTCCAGTTTTTCGTCGAACAGAAGCTGGTTTTCGTAGTTGTCAGAGTTGAATTTTCTGAGCTGCTGGACGAGGCCCTCGTATATTTCAATGGGGCATCCAGCATGTCAGTTACGCCTTTGTTATCAGCACTCAGTACAAGCTTATTGTCAATGCTGTTGTACAGGAGTTCATAGATGCCGGCAATGAAATCATCGTGTTCATTGTTCGGAAACACGTCTATTAGGATGACCTGTTTATAAAAGGATGTCAGTTCAAGTATTTTATTTAAATGCTGTTTCAGCGCCTTGAATTGTTCAATTTTACGGACTTCTTCATAATCCACTGCCTCGTCGAGCAGCTCGAAGGACTGTCTGTTGAAATAAGAGCCGTTATATTTGACAAGCGTATTCATTTCGCTCAAGAGATCAACCATTAAAACTTCAGCCCGGGATTCCTGCAGCTTGTTTAAATTCGCCTTGTTCAAGTCTCTGTGCGCAGTTGAGATTTTAACGATGTCCGATGTGTTGAGGTCTTTCATTGCAGCAGGGTAAGGCTTGGATAAGAGTGACAGGAAACTCTGGCCAGTCACGAAATTATTTACATCATATGGGAAACTTCTGAATTCTGTTAAACGGCCGGCAAACTGGCTGCCGATAATATCGATTTTCATAAAAATGCTCCTTGGTATTTTTCGTAGAATGTTTTCTATTTCGCCACCTTAATAGTATAATATAAGATGAATCACTGACAAGGAGACGGCGTATGTATTTTTTCAAGAAAAATTTACTTAATATTATCATATGGACATTGGCACTCGGAGTAGTAGGTACAGCTGTTAATTTCTTCATACCGCCGATGAGTACAACGTACGAAGAATATTATACCTTAGAAAGCGGGCTCGAACCAAATACGATTGCAAATTTAAATATTCAGTTTAACGAAACTGTGAACAAGGCATCGGATAATATTCTTGTAGCCGCTGCAGACGGCCAGTCGGGATCTGACATTTTACATCTGACAATTACGACTGAACCGGGAATTAATTACAATTCCATTCAAGCTCAGGCTATGGATATGCTGGCAGAAGAAGGTGCTATAACAATTGACAGCACTGCTCTGAATGTCTATGAGACACAAAATGACGCTTTAAAAATAATGATCATTTTACTGTCGCTGTTAATCGGTGCCGGCATCGGTATTGTGACAGCGCTTAGTAATAGAAATATAAGTACTGAAGAAGATATCGAGCACTATCTTGGTGAAAGAACCCTCGGTACTTTCTAGGAGTGAGACTATGAGCGAAACGGAAGACAGATTCAATAACTTTGACGAAGATATAATTAACAAGCTGTATGATACAGCTATAGCAATAAGAAATGAAAATCACGACAATCCCAATAACAAAACCATATTCTCTTCTGTAAATAAGAGAATGGCAGTGACTGATGCTGCGATGCATATTGCTTATATACTCACGGAATTAAAAGATAAGGTGCTGGTTGTTAATCTCGACAGCAGAAGCACTGAGGCAGTGGAAGAGTATATCCATTCAAAAGCAAAACCGAACTTGTTTACGACTTTAAGAAATTCGATGTTTTTAAGTGAAGCAATCAACCATTCAGCCTTTGAAAAACTCGATATTATTCATGTTGAAGAAATGGATGAAGAGGAATTGATGGCTAAGTTCAGCGACCACAATGTACTGTCGAAATTAAGCCCGCTGAAAAGCTATTATGACCATATTTTCCTTATCGGTCCGCCTTTTGAAGAGTGTGAAAATTACGGTGCTTTTTTAGAACTTGCTGACAGTGCAGTGACCGTTATAAGTGCTAAAAAGAACGACAGACAGGAGTTAAATCACTATTTACAAAAAATTAACCTTTTTAATGTAAAAAGTTTTGGTATAGTAAGAAAAGCAGAGTAATTTATATAAGAAAAGGTAGGGTGTTTTCAGAGTGAGACTAACAACAATAGGATTAGGTTATATCGGCTTGCCGACATCAATTATGTTTGCAAAACACGGCGTTGATGTACTGGGTGTCGATATTAAACAGGAAGCAGTAGATATGCTGAATGGAGGAACCATTCATATCGAAGAACCTGGATTGCAGGAAGCGCTTGAGGAAGTACTTGAAACAGGCAAATTCAGAGCGTCTACGACTGCAGAAGAAGCAGATGCATATATTATTGCGGTTCCTACACCAAACAATAATGATGAACATAAATCAGCAGATATCTCTATTGTAATGAGCGGCGTTAAATCGATTGTTCCATTACTTAAAAAAGGTGATACTGTTATCGTAGAATCAACAATAGCACCGCGTACGATGGACGACCACGTTGCGCCTTACCTTGAAGAACAGGGCTTTAAAATCGGGGAAGACATTTTCTTAGTCCACTGTCCGGAACGTGTACTGCCCGGTCAAATTATGGAAGAACTTGTGTACAACAACCGTATTATCGGCGGTATGACGCCTCAGTGTGTTGAAGCAGGTAAAAAAGTGTACGGTACATTTGTACAGGGTGAAATGATTGAGACAAACGCTAAGACAGCGGAAATGTCTAAATTGATGGAGAATACTTATCGCGACGTGAATATTGCACTAGCGAACGAACTTGCTATGATTTGTAACCGTCTTGATATTAACGTTCATGAAGTAATTGAAATGGCTAACAAGCATCCGCGCGTTAATTTGCATACACCGGGACCTGGTGTCGGAGGGCACTGCCTGGCTGTAGACCCTTACTTCATCATTGCTGAAGCACCGGAAGAATCTCCATTAATTCAGTTATCAAGATCAATCAACGTGTCTATGCCTGAATATGTAGTAAGCATTACTAAAAAAATGCTGTCTAAACTGAACGGCAACAAAGTGACTGTTTTCGGTTTAACATATAAAGGTGATGTGGATGATATTCGTGAATCACCGGCGTTTGATATTTACGAACTGCTTCGTAAAGAAGAAGGACTGGAAGTAAATACTTACGATCCGCATGTGAAGATGGACTTTGTTGAGAAGGATATGAAGTCTGCAGTGACTGATTCTTCATTAGTATTAGTATTAAGCGACCACAGTGAGTTCAAAATCTTAACAGATAACGATTTTGAAACAATGAAAGACAAAGTAATTTTTGATACGAAGAATGTAGTACCGAATAATTTCTCTGAAGTTCAATACTACAACTACGGTAATATTCAAAAATTCTAGTATAAATATAAATAGCAATACAGTTAATCTGTATTGCTATTTATTTATTTATTTATTAAGAAGTAGAGGTAAGAGATGATAACTAATATTATAAAAATAAATTCTAAGTATAAGGAGAGAATACATTCATTTCTGGAAAACAAACAATTGTACATTAAGCCCAATTTACCTTATATCGATAGGAATGATAGCTGGACGGATAGTAGTATTGGAAACAAGACAGTGTTAGTTTACTTCCATTCCTTGTTGATTGTTAAGGATCTTACATACTTTGCAAGGAATGTAAATAATAAATATGATTTATTGACTTATAAAATTATTAAAAATTGGTGGAGTGCTAATGAGAATAATAGCAATGCTTGGAATGAGCACTCAGTAGCTGAAAGAGTTTTGAACTTTATCTACTATTTTGAAACGACCGAGGTAGAATATGATTACAATCTGTACAATGAGATTTTAGATAAGCATTTAAACTATTTATTGGATAATAATAATTATAAACTCAACAACCACGGATTAATGATGGATAGATCATTATTAATTTTAGCTTACTATCATCCTGATGAAGAAATGAGAAAGGAAGCTGAGTCTATAGCTATATCAAGATTTAATCAATTCATTAAAAGAGATTTTTCCAGTCAAGGAATTCATTTGGAGAACTCACCCGAATACCACCAGTTAAGTTTAAATATAATATCTCAGGTCCAAGAAGTTTTAAATCAGCTAGACATTAAATTATCATATGAGATTTTAGAGATTATTAAAAATTCAAAAAGTTATTTATCTAAGTTAATGATGCCGAATGAAAATCTGCCCATGGTGGGTGATACGTCATTAACAAAATTTATTAATAAAAAAATTATACAGAAGTCATGGATTATGAAAGTGGTATTTTTGTATTTCAAAACCAAGAGTATTGGCTATACATGAAGAATAATTTCTTGAAACATACCCATAAACATGAAGATTTATTAGGTATACTATATTACGTAAATAATACAGAGATATTAGTTGACTCTGGAAAGTATAATTATGATTACCAAAGTGAGATTAGAAAATATATAATATCTGAAAGTGCCTATAATGTTCCATTTATAAAACAGCATCAAGGAAGCTCGCTTAAAAAAAATAAGTTTGCTACTAGTATACATGAAAATACACAAGAAACACTTCATTTAAACGCTACAAATATTACTGATATATATAGTATAAATAGAAATGTTATTTATCTTAAAAAGTTTAAAACTTTAATTATTATTGATCAATTTCATACTCAAAAAGATGAAACATTTGTTTCTAACTTTATATTTAATCCTGATATAACAATTAATCATATTAATGATAAAACTTATTCCATAGATGAACCAGGATTAATATTTAAAAGTTTGTTTAATAATATAAACATGTTAGATAAATCAAATAAACATGATAATTGGATATCATATAAGTTCAATAAAATTACAAAAACGAATAAATTAATTATAGAATCAAGAGGAACTGATTCACGGCATGTCAATTTAATAGTTAGTAAGGAGTTTGAAAATATAAATATCAAAATAGAAAAAAAGAAATTAAAATCAGTTTTGAAGAAGAAAATTATTATTTTACAATACAGTAAATTAAATAGAGGAGTCTAGCAATGAGGGATAAATTTTTAGTAGTAAGTAACGCATATCCATGTTATAGAGAAATCAAAGATATATTCTTTAGAACTAAGACAACATGATAGCATTATATGCCAACAAACTCTTTTTATAGCTTCTTTTTTAGGTACTTTTATAATCAATGAAAAATATTTAAATCGTTTAGTTATTAAAGAGCAAAGAAAGAGTTATCGTAAAAATTCTATATGTATCATTGTATTTCCTAAATATATTAATTTAGAAGGTTATTTTTTTGATTTATTCCAAGCAAACTTTCATTATCAATAAAATATTAGTTGCATTATATCGATTATACGTCAACAGAATATTAATAGTATTTTGAAGGTATTGATGGATCAAGAGTTTGTAGAGATAGAAGCAATAATAATGACACATGATTTTAATTAAGCGAAAATGAAATTAAAATTTTACAATTAAGATACCCAAGTTTAGAAGTGAAATTTAGATATTGTGCGAACCAAATGAAACTAGGTGAATATTTGAATTTAGGGGTGGCTTCTACTAGATATTTTTATATTACTAAAATTGATGATAATATTTATAGTTCTAATTATTTGGAAGGTAGTTATTACATTTTAATGTATAGTGATGCTCATGTAGTAGTTAAAGGAGCACATTTTTAATAATTAAACGTGTGAGAAATAATACCCTCAAGTATTCACATATACTAATGGGTAACTCTATTCGGATACATAAATATTTTTGAGGAAATTTCTATTCTATTTCTCGATAAGCCTGAGGGCACAAAAATTTTGAAAAGAATGAAAGATCGGAATAAATCCATTTTTCAAACAACTCCATTTGAATATCGTGTAGTGCGGAAGGATGAAAACTATCAAACATGGAAAATTAGCTACAAAAAGTTAGTGGAAAATAGCAGGATAGTCGAGTACGGTAATCTATTCTATTTTATAAAAACAGAATAAATACGGAATTTCCGAATCTAAATATTTTCTTGCTGACTAAATCAATTTCGTCTAGATGAGTACAGTCTAAAAGAGGTATTTTAAAAGTGAATTTTTTTGTCATAGAAATGATTGTGAAAAACTAGAAGAGAGATAAATGGAGAAATCAAATAATGGATACGAAACTTACTAAAATAAATGTTAAAGTTCCAATTAGTGAATCTCAATTAAAGTTCCAATTGATAAATAATGATACTAATAAAACTATTGTATCTAAAGTAATTATAATAACTTGGAAGAAATTAACCTTGATTCTTATCACTTAGAAACTCATTATAATTATTCCTATGCATTCTATGAAAAGGAACAGAATAAGTGGGAAATTATATCTAAGAAAAATATATTTCCAATAACTTATGATATAGAAAATGAACTCAGTTATTCTTTGTTTGAACAGACAGACTCAAAGAAGCTTATTATAGTATTTTCAAGTTCTATTGAAAACAATAGATTTAATTATTTTAAAGTATTCCAGGAATACAAAGCAAATATCCTTTATTTATCGGATGAAAATATTTTGACTGGGCCAACGACATGCTCATATTATAATGGGAATAATAATTACGAGGTTAAAATCATTAATTTGATTAGAAGCGTCATGGAAAAATTGAACATAGAAAAAGAAGATACAATTTTATTTGGTTCTAGTAAAGGTGGCTTTGCTGCGCTATATTTTACTTTTAAATATAATTTTGGGAGTGCATTAGTTGGATCACCTACAATATATCTAGGTAGGATTCATAGACATACAGCAAAAGGAAAAAAGTTGATTAAACATTTAGCGGGTGAATATGATAATAGTAGTCTTCTATTAATTGATTCTTTAATTTTTAACGCAATTGATAAATGTAAGAGTAGACCACATATTTTTTATCATGTTGGGAAAGGAGAACCGAGATATTCTAAGCATGCGATTCATTTTTTAGATTATCTCACACTGACAAGAAAAGCAACATATGAACTGGATTTGGGGAATTACTCCAATCATAGTTTAGTTGGGGAATTCTTCCCTATTTATGCGGAAAAAGTGTTAAGGGATGACTATAAAATTAAAAAAAGCCGTGAGATGTTTAAACTGCTGCCCGTCAAGTAGTCAGGTAAAAAAACGATATAGTGTTTTGTGCCCACACGACAATGACATACTCCCCGTAAAATAGTTTATTTTTTAAGTGTCTACTACAGGGGCATATCATTTATTAGTCTCACGGTTTTTATTTACACTAATTTTACGCATCTAAAACTGTATCTAAATACTGTATTATTACACTGCAGGTAACAATACAGATGAGGTGAGTACTGTTATGTCTTATGATAGTAAAACACTAATTGTTTACCTTGACGGTGATTACCGTCGCTTTAAAGCAGTTGCGGATATATATCAAAAATTTGATTATGATCAGGCACATATACTCATTACATCTTTTAATGATGATAACGAACTCCGCGGTACGAAAGATCTTTTAAACTCCAGCTACGATTATATAGACGAACGTCATATCCTCACAGAATACTTCTCAACGACCACTTACAACAACGCAGTAGAAATTCAGCAGATACTATCCAGGTTACATTACAGTCATGTCATCATCGTTACGAGCCAATACCACATTTTCCGCACCAGAATGGTTTTTAATAAGGTGTTTAACGGGAGCAGAAACTTAAAATTTATAGGCGTTAATCATCAAACGACACTGCTCGAATATTCATCTGAAGCTGTGAAGATAGTATTATATCTCTTGCGGAATTATAAATTCTTTACTAAAGACAAACTGCTTTATAATAAGAGCAGATACAGAAGAGTATCCCGGTTAAGATATCAGTAATAAAATCAGCAGGAGCATCAAATTTTAATCCACTGTATGTTAAACTGTTAATAATGACATAAAGAATAGGGGATTACATGAAGAGTTATAAAGAAACTAAAGAAGAATTATTGAATCAGACAGACTATAGAAACTTCACATATCGGATGACACGTTTGCCGGAAATGATTGAAGCACAGTCCAAAAAACTGGATGACATTTTAGCTCAGTTTAAGGAAGAAGGGTTCAACCATTTATCAGTCGTCGAACTTTGCCGTGCTTTCGTTAGAATCGATTTAATCAGATTGTCTCTGATGCAAAGTACTCATGGTGTTTTAAGTGAAGAGGATAAAGTTCAGTATCCTTCGGAGTTTGAAGTATTAGAACGATTCACGCTTGAAAAAACGGATCAGGATTTTTATCCTCTAGATTTTCCTAAAGAACTTGAAGATAAAAACCAGGAAATCCGTAAACAGCTGATTCAGCTGACTAAAGAATTAGAACCGCTGCTGCGTCTCGTAGAGCAGAACACGGGTGACATGAACGAAACACTGAAGATTGTTATCACTCAGCTGCAGGCAAGCAATAACCATGTTCTCAGCAAGATTTACGATGATGTATTCTATACAACAGTGCTGGACTACAACATCGATAATGCCTTTGAAACAGCATGGAAAAACAATTTAATCCAGTCACCGCTGGTATCATTCTACTCGGTATTCACATTGTCATTTTACGATGATATGTTTAAAGATCAGCTGGTATAATTTTAAATTTGCACCGTTCTTAATTTGTATTAAGGACGGTTTTTTTATTTTGATTGATTAATAAATGACTAATATATATCTAATCGGGTATTTATCTATTAGAAAATACTTTACTGAAAGTGAGTGATTCCTATGGTGACATGTCAAAATTGCGGTGAAGAAGTACTGGAAGGGACAAGAGTTTGTCCAAATTGCGGAGAGTTTATCCGCGATGATGAGAATTTCACAGATGCTAATGGTCTGATTCAGGAAAGAGCACCTGAAGAGGAGTTCTTAAATGGTCCCGGTAAAGATAACAAAATGGAAGATATGCCGGAAGAGAATTATCCTGAAGACGAGTTAAATAAACAGCAGAAAAAAGAACGCAGTGATTTTGGCCGTGCGGATGAAGACTAAAGCTTGCTTCCCGGTGTTGCCGGGAAGTTTTTTTGATGCTGAAATGACTAGATATCTTTGATAAGGGTATTTGTCTAAGAACATAAACTGAAAAGAAGTTTACATTATGGATGCATGTCAAAATTGCGGTGCGAAACTCACCGATGAAACTGCTATTTGTTCGAATTGCGGAGCGTATACTTACGGCGGAGAACAAGCCGAAGATGTCGAAGACAGAATAGAGAACGTAGCAGTAGAAGAAGAGATTCTCGACGGTCCTGTGTCTTACAATGAACCGATAGAAAATCTTCCTGATGAAACATATCTAGATGACGAAGTGGACGACCTGGAACTTGAAGCGGAACGCAGAAAGTTCGGCAAGTCGACTGAATAGAAAATCTCAGGATAATCCTAAATTAATAAAAGCAGAGGTGTAAACTCATTAACGTTTACACCTCTGCTTTTTAATTATCGCTCAATCTTATTTCTTTTATTTTGATGATTAATCAAATTAATATCTTTGTTTGTTGGAATATCATTTACCGCACTCACTCTGTTGTCTGACAGGGGCAAGATGAAATTTCTTGTGATTTGAAGCTATAATACTTCTAAACATAATACCATCTCATGTATATAAATTAATCTCAATATATGAACTTTATATATTCTTTAAAGAACTACCTGTAAAATATTGGCGAAAATAGTTAAATGTATGTTCTTTTTATCTGGTTTATAAGAATAAATTTTCAGATAAGTTATTGTTAAAAAAGCAATGATTGTTATAATTAAAGTAAATAAGGAAAAGGAGGAAAATTTATGCAATGTCCAAATTGTAAAGCGCAGATTTTTGAAGGTGACCGTTTCTGCGGAGAGTGCGGAACAGATGTTTCAAAAATCACAGGAAACGAGCCTGACAACGGTCATATTAAGATGGTGTCTGATACAAATCAGCAAGGAAAAGCAGGCACTTCAGCGCCTAACAGAAATACATATTTTAAAACGGTTTTATCTTTTATTAAAAATTCTTTTTTAAGACCGGGAAGAATGATAGGAGCTGACAAAATTTACGCTCCATCTGTTACATCTGGGACGGTTGGTATGGCAGCAGTAATTGTCAGTCTGCTCTTCTTTATTATGGGGCGGTCGCTGGCAGGACCTTACACGTCAGTTCCATTCTCTGTACTGTTTAGAATTTTCTTCGTGCTGGCAGTATTGATTGCAATTTATTACGGGGTCACCATGCTCATGAATGTTTTATTGTTAAAAAATGCGAGGAGCTGGCAGCAGATTCTGCATGACTTTTCTGTTTCAACAACGATTGTACTCGGCTTGTTTGTAGTGGCAATTGGCTTTTCAGCAATTACACTGGTGGAAATCGGTATGCTTTTCTGGGTAGTTGGATCACTGTTATTTATTACAGCACCAATTTATATTTTCCTGAGGTACGCACAGAATCACAATGTGAAGTTTGACAGCTATTACTCATTAATTATTTACTTCATTATTAATGCAATTATTTATTATATTTTAGTCCGTATCGCAATTGCACAATCCCTGTATTATATGGAAGACTTATTTATGTTTTAAATTAGGAGGAGCCAATGAAATTTTGTAAGAATTGCGGACATGAACTTCGCGATAACGCTAAAGTGTGCACTCACTGCGGTACGACTGTAGCCGCACAAGACGAGGAAAAGAAAGAGCAGCCGGCTTATGTGACGTCACAGACAGCTTCAGATGATGTCGCGCGCGAACCTATGGATCCGAAGAAAAAGAAAAAGTTAATTATGATTATCAGCATTGCAGCAGCAGTGATTATTGCCCTGTTTATAATTTATAAAATACTTGAAAATATGGCGTCTCCGGACGCTGCATACGACGAGATCAGTGAAGCTGTAACGAGTGAAGACACAGAGTCATTTCAAAAAGCAGTCAGCACTGATATATCAGAAGAAGAAGCACTGGCTTACTTTGCTTATGTAGACAGTGAAATCGGCATGTCTCAGTATGAAGACATGATTAATGAACAAAAGACGTATTTGAGTGACGGTGTGCCCGGCAATGACATTCATGACGGCCTGCATACGCTGCTGTCGATTGAACAAAACGGTTCTAAATATTTATTCTTCGATGATTATCAGTTTAGTATTCCGAAATCCAATGTATATGTTGAAGAAAGCGGCGGACTGGATACTTTTAACTACGAATTTAATGGTGAAACTGTATCGTGGGATACTAGCGACAGTAAGTTTAACGAACTGATTCCGGGTAAATATAATTTTGAAGGTACCGGAATTATTAATGAATCAGAAGAATATAACGCATCAGTGCAAGTTAACTTTGCAGAGTCCTATGATAGAGTAGAAGGTATTTTGAATGCAGATCTTTATAACGTAGAACTGATTGTACCTGCACTTTCTTTCTACGGTTTGGATATCAGCAGCGAAGATATTTCATTGACATTGAACGGCGAACCGTTCGCAGAGGATGAAGAACTCGATTCATATCCGAAAATCGGTCCATTTAAATATAATGAGGAATACGTAATAGAAGGCACAGTCGAATACGGCGGTGAAACTTTTAACATGGACAGCGTAACGCTTAATATAAATGAAGATAGTGAAGAACTGTTTTCCGATTATGACCAATCTATTCCTTACTATACTCTTGAAGTGAAATTTGACGAAGAAGCAATGTATGACCAGCAGGAGAAAGTGTCAGAACAGGAACAGATTGAAGAAACCCGGGAATCGTTTGAAGAAGATATGGAATCAAATGTTGAAAATCTGGTCAGAGATTACTTAAATGCTCTGGAGTTTATGTACATGTTTGATGATATCGGTGAGGTTGAACCATACATTGCCGAAGGTTCTGATATTTTGGATATTCTGGAAAGCAATCTCGACAGTGATTCATTTGGAAACTTGGATATTCAGCGGGTATCGTTCAGCAACTACAGCAAAGACGGCAACTCAATTGTAATTGATGCAGAAACACGCAGAATGCATGATGATATCGATGACCCTGCGACATATTTAACGCGCTATAATATTGAGTATGACCCGGAAACACTTGAATTGAAAATTACAAGTTTCAGCGATTTATAATTAACATCTTTAAAACAAGGCTCCCTGTAAAGGGGGGCTTTTTTAATCTATTTAATTATTAAACAGTAAATAGAAGTTAATTGGAAGGAAACAACTTCCAGCTTCTCCGCATACAAAAAAGGCAGCCCGAGTATTTTCGGACTGGCTTTTAATATATTACCTTATTTTAGAAAATCTTCTGTTGATGTGATTTCTGCATACATACCGTTTAAAGCTGCGATGAATGAGTAGTGAACCTGTTCTGCCGGCACATCATGTTCATTATAAGACAGATCGAGTGTAGCACATGCGTCTTCAATCACTGTCATTTCAAATCCTAAATCTACCGCAGCTCTTGCTGTCGCATCAATACACATATGCGTCATCATGCCGATAACAATTACTTTTGTGACACCATTGTCTCTTAATTTACTTTCAAGATCAGTCTTAAGGAAGCTGTTCGGGAAGTTTTTAACAATCACTGTTTTGACTTCTTTTGGTAGTACTGATTCATGAATATCAGCACCTTCTGATTCAGGCAGGAAAACGCCTAAAGAAGGATCTGCAGAGATGTGCTGAATAATTAAGTGAAAATCAAATCCTGTTAAAAAATGATATACATTTGTAAGAGATTTGTTAAATCAAAACGGATATTTTTATCTAAGCACTAATCCGCGGTATAATATAGGTGACTACAGTGAATGGAGAGATTTAATGATAGATATTCATAATCACTTATTAATCAACGTAGACGATGGTCCGAAGTCTGAAGAAGAAACTCTGGATTTACTCAATCAGGCAGCGGACGAAGGCATTACAGATATTATCTGTACGCCGCATCATCACAGCGGTACGTATAATACACCTGCTGATATTGTAAAAGAAAAGCTTTCTGAAGTACAAAATATTATCGATAAACACCAGCTGCCTGTCAAAGTGCATCCGGGCCAGGAAATCCGAATCAACGATGATTTGATTGAGGAGCTCCGAACGGGAGAAGCTTTGACACTGGCCGGCAGCAAATATATTCTTATCGAGTTTTCTTTTACGGAACTGCGCGAAGATGTGGATGAAGTCTTTACGGCCCTCCGGGAGCTCGGACTTACTCCGATTATTGCCCACCCCGAACGCTGCCGTCCGCTTGTTAAAAATGAGCAAATTTTAGCGCGCTTAATTAAAGAGGGAGCGCTGGCCCAGGTGACAGCGGCTTCCGTATGCGGAGAATTCGGCAGCGACCTGCAGGAGAACTCACTAGAGCTGATACAAAAAGGCCTGATTCAAATTGTGGCAAGCGATGCTCACCATGCAGAATACAGGCCGTTTATGTCCAAAGAGGCATTTGAAATTATTGAAAACGAACTCGGTAAGTCCTATGTTGAAAAGATGAAACAGACGGCAGCTGATGTACTGCATAATCAATAATAATTATTCCCGCTCTTTTTTACTTTGTTTCACTTTAAAATAGTCGCCGCCCTTTTTTTTAGTATCATCGGTTCCCCAGTCAGTTAGATTTTTAGTATCATCGGTTCCCCAGTCAGTTAGATTTTTCGTATCGACGAGCTTAGGGATATGTTTCGAACAGTGGATGTAAGCTTCATGCACTGTCGTCACGACCCAGAGTTCTGTCCGGTTTTCGTGCTGTGCAAAAAGAGCAGTTCGGGTGTTTTTATCCGGAATAATTGTATGTAGTTCATCGTTTTCAATAATTTCAGCAGCACCGTTAACGTGCAGTCCGATCTGATCTTCAAAGAAATCGATAAACAGAAGGCCGATATGCGGATTCTCAGTAATATTTCCAAGCGATGCCATGACACCGTTGCCGCGGTATTCCGGGTACATGAGACGTTTATTGTCTATTATATAAACGAAACCCGGTTCACCAGCTTTAAAGGTCGAATCACAGTTGCCGCCGGCGTCGCTTGTCGACATGAACAAAAACTGCCGGGCTTTCACAAACTCCTGCATTTCCGTATTTAAATAGTCGATCATCTGATTGTTGTAAAAAGCATCTGCACGGCGTTTTGTTCCGTGCATTTCCTGTAAATTACGTTCACCCTGTGACATAATATCACTCCTTAATATGCTCAATTTTAACATTTTTAAAGTTATAAAATACGGGTATAGTTTACAAAGAGGTGAAGGAAATGAAACAGATTATTACGATTCATTATATCGGCGGATCGACGATGGAAGTGAACAAGACAGAAGCGGTAAATGAGCTGCTCGGCTTAATCGACGGTACTTTTGAAGATAATCAGTTTGTGAAACTTCCGAGTCGGAGCGGCGGAGAAGTTTACGTTAATTTAAGTCTGGTAACTTCTCTTGAAGTGCGGAGTATATAAAGAAACTGGGACAATAAGATAAAAGGCTCGGGAATCTTGAATTTAAGATTTCCGAGCCTTTTTACGCTGAAATAAATGAAAGGCGGATTCTCGAATGTTAAAGCAGGATCCGGGCTCTTCAGGTTATAGTGAATTGTTATCGTAAAAGTCTGTCATCGCTTTTAATCCAGCGGCAGGGTCAATATTGTCTGCTCCCTGCGACTGTATAAACACACCGAATGTAGTAATGAAGTTCAGCAGATTCTGTTTTTCAGCAACATGTCCCATAGTACCGATGCGCCAGATTTTACCTGCAGCCGCACCGAAGGTGCCGGCAATTTCAACACCGAAGCGTGATAGCAACTCAGCACGGAATTCCGCGTCATTAATTCCTTCCGGTATTTTAACGCAGACGACCATCTGCATCTCATGTTCTTCATCACCGAACAGCTCAAGACCGAGTGCTTTTATTCCTTCTTTCATCGCTTCGTGGTGATAGCTGTGACGGCGGGCTCGTGCTTCTACTCCTTCAGCTACTGCGAGTTTCAGTCCTTCATACAGCCCGTATACATTTACCGTTGCCTCTGTATGGTGGTTTAAGCGGCGTTCGCCCCAGTAGTCCTGCAGCTGGGTTAAATCCAGATAGTTGCTCGTAATGAAATGGGATGTCGACTTGTCATTCTCTGTACGTATTCCTTTTTCCACGCGTTTCCGCTTATTGATCTCATCGCTGAAACGTTCATTAAAGGTAATCGGAGTAATTCCCGACGGCACCGACAGACATTTCTGGGCACCGCCGATTACTGCATCGAGTGCCCATTCATCAACCGCTATATCCTGGCCCATATAAGTTGCCACTGCATCGACTACAGTAAAGATGCCGCGTTCTTTTGCTGCATGTCCAATTTTCTGAATCGGCTGCAGGCGGCCGGACGATGTTTCTCCGTGAATAATTGTCAGAACTTTAGGTTGTACTTCATCCATTTTTTTTATAATATCATCCTCAGGGATTACTTCTCCCATCGGCGCTTCGATTGTATGAACGACACCGCCGGCCCGTTCAACCAGTTCAGTCACCAGGTAACCGAAACGTCCGATTATCGGAACGAGTACCTTGTCGCCCGGCTCAACGATACTGGCAATTACAGCCTCGATGCCGGCACGGCTTGTGCCGTCTATTGGAAATGACCATTTATTTTCAGTTTTAAATGATTTCCGGATTAATTCCATAGTTTCATCCATTATTCCGGTAAATTCCGGATCGAATTGTCCAAGAATAGAATTGCTCATAGCCTGGGATACTCTCGGATCCACTGCAACAGGTCCAGGTGTCATGATCAGTCTTTTGTTTATTTGTAAACTTGCCATTATGCGCATCATCCTTCGTCTTTTTATTTTTTTGTACTGTTAATAATATAATTATTAACGCAATTATACAAATATTTTTATAAAACTTATTTTCACACCAGTTTTTTGTGATGTTTTGCACAATGTATATAAAAATTTTATCTACTATAGATAAAGTAATATCTGGAGAGGTCCTGTAAAATATAAGGTGATCATAATATAAAAATATTATAAAAGGAGATTAACCATGGAAAACAAAAAACTTTCCAACAGCTACTGGATAAAAATCGTCATTGTTTTTACGCTCGGATGGATTGCGATTTATGCAACGCGTACAATTTTAAATCCGATTATGACCAATATTCAGTCTGAATTTGCCATTAACGCAACCCAGCTCGGCCTTCTGAGCAGTCTGTTCTTCTTAGGATATACTGTCACACAGATTCCTTCAGGCTATCTCGGAGATAAATTCGGAAGGAAGAAAATGATTATCCCTGCCTTTATCGGCTTTGGTGTGCTTGCAATAGTTTCAGGACAGATGATAACATTCTATATGTTCCTGATGATGTGGTTCCTGACTGGTACTTTCCAGGGGGTATTCTACGGACCGCAGTACGGATTATCATCTGAAGCAATTCCGCAAAAACGCCTGACACTCGGCAGTGCCATTATTAACAGTGGTATGGCTATCGGTATGTCAGCCGGGTATTGGATTTCCAGTATTACAGTTCAGGAAATGGACATGTCATGGCGTACACCGTTCTGGATTATGGGTGTTATCGTAATTGTGATCGGTATTATTATGTGGATTATAGTGAAGGAGCACCCGCCCGGTTATCAGGCGCCAACGAGCGAAAGCGGTGCGCCGGCGAAACTGAAAGTATCGGAACTGTTCAAAAATAGAAACCTTATACTGGCTTTTATCACTATATTCTGTTCGATCTACGGTTTCTTCGTAATTCTGACCTGGCTGCCGTACTACCTTGAAACAGCACGCGGCATCAGCGGCTCAAGTGTTGCTTTCGTGTCATCATTAGTACCATGGGCATCAATTCCTGGTATGCTGTTCTTCGGATGGCTGTCAGATAAATTAGGCAAGCAGCGCCCGGTATTATTAGTAATGGTTCCGCTGGCTTTTCTATCGACAATATCTATAGTACTCTTCGACCAGATATGGGTACTCTATGTATCACTCATCGTTTATGGTATCGTTGGTAAGTTAAGTACAAACCCTGTACTGATTGCCGTTGTAGCTAATAACGCACCGCGTGTCGGTCTTGCAACTTCATTCGGTATTTATAACTTTATCGGAATGTCGGCATCAATTTTAGCACCGTACATTACCGGTTTCATTACAGATGTTACAGGAAACTTGGATATGGGTTTCTACCTTGCAGGCGGCCTGCTTGCAGTCGGTATTATTGCGGTATTCCTGCTGGATGAATCAGGTTATAAAAGAGTAGAGCATGTAGAAAATTAAATTAATATTAAATAGTAAGACCTTCCCAAAGCTCACATCAGCTTTGGGTTTTTTTATGAAAGATGGGTACAAACTATTCGCACAATTCTTACTATAAGCGCTTACATGATTTTAATAATAAGATAAACTTATCAGTAAACATTAAATTTATATAGATTTATCTGAATATTTATGATAAATTCAAATCATGTTTATTTTAGGGGGGATTTTTGTGAGCGATTCCAAAGATAGAGGAGTTGTCCAAAAAAGTTATGATAACCTTTGGAGTGAATCCAAAAGGACAAAATCATTACTCAAGTTTTTTAGTACTAAAGATTTAAGAAATGCAGCGACCGGTGCGCCTTCGCCTGAAGAGCACAGGAAAGCATATAGTAAAGCTCAATTAATCGGTTTAATTTTAGGGCCTCTGCTTTTTGTTCTGGCTCTGCTGTTTTTAAAATCCGATTCACTGGACAGCACAGGCATCTTTGTTGTTGCTGCGGCATTGTGGATAGCAACTTGGTGGGTCACCGAAGCTATTCCGATTCCAGCCACATCGCTGTTGCCCCTGGTTCTGTTCCCGATGGGTGGAGTAATGTCAAATCAGGAAACAGCAAGTTTTTACGGAGATGACATAGTATTCTTATTCTTAGGCGGTTTCTTACTCGCCGTAGCAATGGAAAAATGGAATTTACATACCCGTATTGCCCTGTCTATTATTAAAGCTATAGGTACGACAACAGCAACAATTTTACTTGGTTTTATGGTCTCTACTGCCTTGCTTTCAATGTTCGTATCCAATACAGCAGCAGTAATGATTATGATTCCAATCGGTCTTGCAATTATTAAAGAAGCACATTCGTTATCAACGCCGGAACTCGGAGGCGATGTTAAATTATTTGAGAAAGCACTCGTCCTCGGTATCGGTTATGCAGGAACAATCGGCGGACTCGGTACTTTAATCGGAACGCCGCCGCTGATTATACTGGCAGGCCAGATGAGACAGATTTTTGATGTTGAATTAAACTTTGCCCAGTGGATGCTCGTCGGTATACCGGTAGTCATTGTAATGCTTGCGATTGCCTGGGCATATATGAATTACTTCTCGTTTAAGCACGGTATGAAAGAACTGCCGGGCGGACGTAAAATTATCACAGATGAACTTGAAAAGCTTGGAAAAATGACAAGAGAAGAAGTATGGGTGCTGGTAATATTCATCCTGGCAGCAGCCCTATGGATTATGCGCGGTTTTTTCTTCGATCAGTTCGCGTTTACAGAAATGCTCGGCGACGGTTCCATTGCGATGTTCGCTGCTGTTCTTCTGTTCCTGATTCCATCGAAGAAACAAAACGGGCGTGTTCTCGACTGGGGTGTCGCAAAAGACTTGCCTTGGGGCGTTCTGCTTCTGTTCGGGGGCGGGCTGGCTTTAGCTGGATCTATAGTTGCCACAGGCGTAGATGCCTGGATTGGTGAAATGCTCGCAGGTGTAGGCGGCATGCCGCTGATTCTGATGATTGCTATCGTGGCAATTTTAATACTGTTCTTAACAGAGTTCACATCAAATACAGCAACAGCAACGATGATTTTACCTGTACTTGCAGGACTTGCGATTGCTCTTGATGTTCATCCGCTTGCTTTAATGATTCCGGCAGCAATGGCTGCAAACTGTGCTTTCATGCTGCCTGTCGGAACACCGCCGAATGCGATTGTCTTTGGAACAAATAAGGTAAGTATCGCAGAAATGGTTAAAACAGGGTTCTGGCTGAATGTCATTGCTTCAGTTATCATTATCGTTGTGGTTTATCTGTGGGTGCCGGTCGTTTACGGTATCGACCTGCATGTATTCCCGTTCTAACAGTTTAATAAATAAAATAAATGAGTCCCCTGCAAAAGAGGGGACTCATTTTCGTCAGTGAGCAATTATAAAATTCAAGACAAAAAAGCAGCGAAGATATCTATTAAATAGATGACTCCGCTGCTTTTATAAATATATTTAAGCGTGTGATTCTTTTCCGCTTCTAAGGTAGATTACAAAGAAGAAAAATACTGCTGCGGCAATTAGTAAGATTGAACCGATGTAGAAAGCAAGGACTTGTGATCCAGTAACGTCACCGATATAACCTGTCAGCCAAGGGGCAACGACTGATGATGCCATTCCGAAGAAGTTAAACAGACCAAGCGCTTTTGCTGTTTTATGCTCTGGAACAGAATCTGATACATAAGTAATCAGTACCGGGTCTATAGCCAGTTTACCCATTAATCCGTAGATAATCAGTGCGATATATAGTACCCAAGGTGCTGGGGAGTATACTGTCAGACCAATCATAATTGCTGCAACGATTAACAGCATCAGGATGTATTTCAAACGATCCTGTTGTCTTCTGTCGATCAGACGGGCAAAAATTAAGGCACCTGGAATACCTGCAACAGCAACTAAGGCTGAAACATAACCCACATCTGATTGTGCGAATCCTTTTTCAGCAACTAGGAACGACGGTAACCATGTCACGATCATGTAGTAACCGTAACACACTGCGAAATAGGTAAAGTAAACTGTAATGTGCTTGCTTGAGAATAGTGATACATCATTTTCTTGATCAGTGACGATATCTGCTGAAGTGGCTTCAGCATTCTCTGGGTTTTCAATTACGGCAGCTTTTTTATCACTCTTGATGTTGATGAAGAATACAAATGTGACGCCGAGGATAATTAACGCTGTACCGTAAAGCATCCAGTTCCATTCGATATTAAGTCCGCCGACTAAAACTGAAGAACCTATAAGACCGATTACCATACCGACAGCAGAACCGCTGCTGATAATTGCGTTGGCAAAAGTTTTCTTGTCTTTTGGCACGTGTTTTGCTGATAAACTGTATGCTGATTCGTAATAACTACCTGTTGCTAGACCGGCAATCAGTGAACCGATGTAAACTTGAATGATTGTGCTCGATGTACCAAGTACGACTGCACCGATTGCAAACCCGATAAATGCTGGTATTAAGACTGCTTTCTGACCAAATTTATCAGCCAGTGCACCTGCGGGAATTTGCATTCCTGTATAAGCAAAGAAGTAAACAGAAGCGATAAGACCAATTTGTGATTGTGAAACATCACCTAAGGAGCTTTGAATTTGAGGATAGATTGGTGTTAGTATCGTTCTGTAAATCCAGATCGCGACCCAACCAAGTACTAAAGCGACTATAATTTTCTTATAGTACTGGGAGCCGTTTTTTTCTAATTCGTTCATGAAGTACGCCTTCTATAAATTTTTAACTACTTATAGTATACGCCTGAAAAGGAAAACACTCATTGTTCACATTGGACAATGAGTGTTTTAATAATTATTGACTGTTCACAACTAATCATTCTGGATATGCTGTGAAATAAACAAAGCGAGACGTATGTTAAGCGAATGGACGGGATCCATAACATTTACTTTCAGCATTTCTTCACATTTATTTATACGGTACTTAACAGTATTTCTATGCACGAAAATTTCATTTGAAGTCTTCGTAATATCACATTGGTTATCCATATAAATCTGCAGTGTTTTTTTCAGTTCCTTATCTTTTGTATTTGAAGGGAAGGCCAGATCCCCAAGTGTGCTGTGCACAAAGGGGCGAACTTTATCCTGCGGTAAAAGCTGCAGCAGCTCTTCAAAATTTCTTGGACGATAAACTTCCAGAAACTCTGTCATGCCATCTTTCTTTGAAAGATCAAAGGTTTCCAGCGCTTCGAGGAAGGATGAATGAATCTGAGTGAAGTCAGATACTTCATTGCCGATCCCAAATGACAAGGATTCCTTAAAGAATTTTTTGTATTCCTGCTGCAAATGTCTGCAATAGGCTTCATAGTATTCATGCTTATCCTGGAGCAGGATAGCAAATTTGTTAGAATCGCCAAAACCGAAAATACTGATGTTTGGGTCGAGTGTAACGAGTACGCTTTGCAGCCATTCAAAAGTCAGCTGATACCGTTCGCTGACATACTCGGAATTTTCAATTTCACTGCCCGGATCAATTCCGCATATAATCACTTTATAATATGATGAATCGATTAAATGATACCGTTCAAAGAACTCCGGGTTACTTTCTAAACTGATTGGAGATCCTTCAGTAGTGTTAATCAGCGAACTGAACAGCAGGTTCACATCTTCCTGTTCCGTTGCGCGTATTCTCGAATCTTTATAAAGTGCGAATGACAGTGAGTTAATCGCTTGTTCTATTGCCAGATGACTGAAAGGATAACTGATCGTCTCTAAATTTGAAACAATTAAATAATAAGGGAAATACGAGAAAGCCCGCACTTCAAAAACGGCAATCTTACTGTTGAAATCGACATTTAAATGTTCTTTTTCCGGCAGGTAGACCGTATTGAAATATCTCATATTTTCTTTCAGCAGTTTCTGGTTATTATTAAAATCGTTGCTTGTTACTTCTACTTTGTAAAAAGGATTCACGAGAATCAGCGGCAGACGGAGAAACTGACTGAGCTGATTCAGCATGCGTTCTACACTGAATTCTTTAATCAGCATAGAATTCATGCGCTGCTGAACTTCTAAAGCATAATATAATTTTTCTGTTTCGTTTTTTGAAATATAAGTTGATATGCTGTGTGTCGCCTGGCCGAGCTTCCAGTTTTCCGGAATTTCTATTAACGGAAATCCAAGGGCATCCGCATGTTTAATGACTTTATCATCAATAGTATGAAGAAAACGTGATAATTTAATGCCGAGTGCTGCAACCGGTACGCTGTTCAGCTCATCGATAAAATGAATCAGTGCCTCCTGATCATCTCTAAAGTTCATAGCAGTTGTCAGCATCAGTGTATTTTGGGACGTATAATCTTTAACATCCGGCGTTTCTGTTATATCAACACTGGTAATTTCGCGGGAGAGATCTGCTTTATTATTGATTAAAGTAAAATTACTGAAACGTTCCAAGGATAATATTTCTTTAATTGATACCACTTATTCATCACCCATAATTCTATATTTAAAATTTTGTACAAAATGCACAAATTTAAAATTCAGACGTAATATTTTAACTATATTTATTTCTTCATATAATAGTACACTAATAATAAATAAAACGTAAATATAATACCCCATGGCGCGTTTTATGCCTTTGAATAAGGGTAAAGAAAACGGACAGCTGAATGCAGGTTTAAGTTTACGTTTTGATAAAAATGATCAGGAGGAATTATATATGGCTTTTGATTTGATTATAAAAAACGGTCTGGTAATTTTACCAGGCGGAGAAAAGAATGTCGATGTCGGTATTACTGACGGTAAGATTGCAGCGATTGCCGATACTATTGATGCAGATGCAGAACGCGTTGTCGACGCAGAAGGTTTAATCGTATCACCGGGTATGATCGACGCTCACGTACACATCAGTGAACCGGGCGGCAGTATTCGCGACCATTGGGAAGGGTACGATACAGGAACACGTGCATCGGCAAAAGGCGGAGTCACGTCGTTTATCGAAATGCCTTTAAACCAAATTCCAGCTACTGTAGACAAAGAATCAATCGAGAAAAAATTTGCTGCTGGAGACGACAAACTGTCTGTTGATGTATACAGTTACGGCGGACTCGTTCCATTTAATCTGAACGGCGGCATTCAGGAGCTCGACGATAACGGCGTTGTTGCATATAAAGCTTTCGTCGCAACAGCAGGAGATCGTTCTATTGAAGGAGACTTCATGAATGTTGACGATTATTCTTTATATGAAGGAATGCGTCAAATTGCGAAAACTGGTAAGATCCTGTCAATTCATGCAGAGAACGGACCGATTACAGATAAACTCGGTCAGCTTGCACAAGAACGCGGCGAAAAATCGCTGGCGGCTTATGTAGATTCACGTCCGGTATTTACTGAAATCGAACCGATTCAAAAAATTATTTTATTCGCTCGTGAAACAGGCTGCCGTGTGCACATCGTTCACGTTGCTTGTGAAGAGGGCATTGATTTAATTAATGAAGCGGCAAACGACGGCGTGGATATTACATGTGAAACTTGTACGCATTATCTTTACTTCTATAAAGAAGAGCTCGACGACATTGGTCCAGTTGTAAAATGTTCACCGCCAATCCGCGAAAAATCACGCCTTGAAGGTATGTGGGAACGTGTTTTTGACGGTAAAGTTATGTTCGTTACCAGCGACCACTCTCCATGTACGCCGGATTTAAAAGATACAGATGATGCATTTAAAGCATGGGGCGGAATTTCAGGTATCCAGAACAATGTGGATGTGCTGTTTGATGAAGCAGTTCAAAAACGCGGCATGTCACTGGTTCAATTCTCTGATATTATTGCTTCAAATGTTGCAGCACGTTTTGATCTTGAAGGCAAGGGCCGTATTGAAGTTGGATATGACGCTGACTTTGTACTGATTAAAGGCGACTCACCTTATACACTTGAAAAAGAAGCGCTCGAATACCGCAACCAGATCAGTCCTTACATCGGACGTGAAATCGGTGCGCAGGTGGCTTCAACTATTTTACGCGGTGAGGAAATCTACTCACTTGAAAATGGCGTCAGCGACCTTAAAATTGGTAAATTTTTATAAATAATATTAAAGCTCCGTGCAATTTTTGATTGCACGGAGCTTTTTAATAATGTTGCAGAACAGGTCAATTCATCAAGTGTGGTCTGCCATAAACTGTACAGCGCACTTGTAGATTTCAACATTCTCTTCGCTGACTGTCTGGTCGAAGTTATGAACCGCTGTATCGACTTCAATAAACTGGCTGACCGGTGCAGTTTTAGCAATTTTTCTACTGAAAAATGCCGGGACGTCAGGATCATTTTTTGCATGAACGATGAAGATAGGCGGCAGCGAAGCGAGGTCGTTTTTTGTCAAGCGGTATTTATCGGCATTATTTTCTGTATCGACACTTAAAACATCGCGCCAATTCCCCTTGTGGCGGTAATATAAATAGAGCAGATATCTTGGGTCCGGGGGTTCATTTACAGTGATGTAATTTCTGACATTGCTGGTTGCCAGGTCTTCAGTTAACAGGTGAGATAAATGTTTTTGATCGTGCGGCAAGTAATTAAAATCAGTATGGGTAAAGTTGAAATAGCCGTAGAAGTCAATGACACCGGCGATATTGAAGTCGCGCGCTGTAATGAGACTCAAATAGGCACCGGCTGACCGGCCCATAATATATATGTTTTCGTGTTTCAAACCGGCTGCGAAGTGATATATGTCATGTAAGTCGGTAAAGATATCATCTATATCAGATTCCGGCGCTAATCTGTAATCAGCAGCGAGGATGTTAAAACGACGTCTCAGCACTTCTAAATATTCTGAAGGGAGGTCCGTTTTTTCTCCGAACACGAGTCCGCCGCCATGCAAATATATTAATGTGCCGAGCACATCAGATGTATCTGCTGCGGTATTTTCATACAGGCTGCCAGATAGAATATACGTGTCAGTTTCTTTTATAGTGATTGCAGTCATTAAGAAAAACCTCCTTTTATTTACTTTAACTATTATACAGACTAATGAATTTTTGTGTATTTGTCTAAAGTGAATAATTTGAAAAATTATGATTGTGAAAACTGTCAATGCCTGAAGTAACATTTAAATCTATAATTAAAAGTGAAATAAAATGAGTGGAGTGGATAAAACAATGGATATTCGTGAAACCTTTCTAAAACTGGATAAACAGTTTACAAGTTACGGGGGATTAGAGCCGCGCGGTATTACACGTTTACTATATTCTGAAGAATGGCGCCAGGCAGTCAGTGCACTGCAGGACATCTTCAAAGAAAACGGACTTGAAGTATCAAGCGACGCAGTCGGCAACGTTTCAGGCCGTTTGATTGGAAGCGAACTGCCTGATGAAACAATTATGAGCGGATCGCATATCGATACTGTCGCAGAAGGCGGACATCTCGATGGACAATTTGGTATTTTAAGTGCATTAATCGCAACACTTTACTTGAAAGAAAAATATGGACAGCCGAAACGTACTATTGAAGTACTGTCGATTGCTGAAGAAGAAGGATCACGTTTCCCATATACTTTCTGGGGTGTTAAAAACTTCTTCAACCTGCAAAACAACGACGATGTTAAAGATATTGCGGACGGCGAAGGTATTAAGTTTGTCGATGCAATGAGAGAGTCAGGATTTGATTTTAGAACAGACGATAAAGTCCGTGACGACATTAAAGCGTTCGTTGAAGTTCACATCGAGCAGGGCCAGATTTTAGAAAAAGAAGAGAAACAAATCGGTGTTGTTACAGGCATCGTTGGTCAGAAACGCTACACAATCAACTTAAAAGGTGAAGCCAACCACGCAGGGACAACACCGATGGGCTATCGTAAAGACGCAGTCGTTGCCTTTACTGAAATCGCACAGACGCTCGTACAAAAAGCGCGCGATATCGGCGATCCACTAGTTGTGACTTTCGGCAGTGTTAAACCGGTTCCGGGCGTAGTTAACGTCGTACCCGGCGAAGTTGAATTTTCAGTAGATACACGTCATATCGATGAAGACGAACTGAATGCATTCGCTAAAACTGTAGAATCAACAATTAATGAGGTTGCAGACAAATACGGTATGACTGCAGATATTAACTTGTGGATGGAACAATCACCGGCATTGATGGATGATTCAATTGTTAATCTGATTGAAGAATCAGCAGAAAAAGTCGCAGGCGGATCATATAAAGTAATGCCTTCGGGTGCGGGTCATGATTCACAAATTTTTGCAGGCTACATGCCGACAGGAATGATCTTCGTGCCGTCAATCGGCGGAATTTCACATAACGTGGAAGAAGAAACTGACGTCGATGACTTAGTTAAAGGTATCGAAGTACTGGCTGAAACACTTTACAAATTAGCTTACTAAAATAATAAATAGATTAAATATATACAGAGTTTAAGAAAGGGAGATATTAAAATGGGTTATTTAAATCATCAGCAAGGATACAGAGAAGGTCTCTTAGAAACACGTTCAGTAGTTAAGAAAGATGCTTATGCGGTATTAACACCGGACGGCTTAGTAAACAATGTCGTACCGGGCTTTGACGACTGCGACATGTCAATCTTAGGTTCACCGCGTATGGGTGCACGTTTTGTTGACTACTTAGTAACGGTTAAAAATCAAGGTGGAAATACACAAGGATTCGGCGGAGACGGCGTTCAGACTTTCCTTTATGTCGTGTACGGCAATGTCACTGCAACAGTAGACGGTGAGTCATTCGAACTGTCTGAAGGCGGCTATATCTACGTGCCACCTCACCTTGAATTGACTTTCGTTAATAATAACAATGGCGAAGACAGCAGACTGTTCCTTTACAAAAAACGTTATCAGGAAGCTAAAGGCGTCGGCAAACCGGAAATCGTTACAGGAAACGTCAACGATATTCAAGCTAAAGCATACGAAGGCATGGACGAAGTATTAGTCCAGGATCTGCTGCCTGCTGATATTGCTTATGATATGAACTTCCACATTTTATCGTTTAAACCAGGTGCTTCACACGGTTATATCGAAACGCACGTACAGGAGCACGGTGCTTACGTATTGAGCGGCCGCGGCATGTACAATCTTGATAACAACTGGATGCCGGTTGATAAAGGCGATTATATCTTCATGGGTGCATATGCACTGCAGGCAACTTACGCTGTAGGTCTGGATGAGTCATTCTCTTACATTTACTCTAAAGATGCTAACAGAGATGTTGAAATTTAATTAATCATTCAGGAGGCAATGATATGTCAGAGAAATTGGTCACTTCAAATTCTAAAGAACTCCGCAGTTTATTCAAAGACAAACTTATGCTAAACGGTGTGCCGGATACATTTGCTGACCGTGCAGCTGACGTGCTTGTCTGGGCGGATGAACGCGGTATTCACTCACATGGTTCAGTACGCATGCAGTATTACTCTGAACGTGCGGCTAAAGGCGGCTTTAACTTAGAGCCGGAACTTAAGTTTGAAAAAACCGGACCTTCTACAGGTGTGTATCACGGTGATAATTCACTCGGTCATTACGTGGCTTATGAGGCGATGGAAGAAGCAATTCAACTCGCTAAAGAATCAGGCATTGGCGCTGTCGGTGTCAGCGAGATGAGCCACTCCGGCGCTATCGGCTACTTCGTCCAGAAGGCTGCTGAACAAGGCATGGTTGCTTTATCAGTATGTCAGTCCGATCCGATGGTTGTACCATTCGGCGGTTCTGAACCTTACTTCGGTACGAATCCGATTGCTTTTGCTGCGCCGCGTAAAAACGACACACCAATCGTTTTTGATATGGCAACAACAGTTCAGGCATGGGGAAAAATCCTCGATGCACGCAGTAAAAATAAAGATATTCCTGACACATGGGCAGTCGATAAAGACGGCAACCCGACAACAGACCCTTATGCAGTAAACGCATTGCTGCCGGTTGCAGGACCAAAAGGTTACGGTCTGATGATGATGGTGGATATTTTATCTGGTAGTTTACTCGGTTTAAATCACGGTAAACACGTTTCAAGTATGTATAAAGATTTGAGCGAATACCGCAGACTTGGACAGTTCCACCTCGTAATTAATCCTGATTTCTTCAGTACGAGAGATGCACTGGAAGAAAAAATGGATACGATGGTAGAAGAGCTTCATGCAAATAAACCGGCAACAGGTTTTGATCAGGTATACTATCCTGGCGAACTGATGGAAGCGCAAAAAGCTGAATACGAAAAAACGGGTATCCCGATTCCTGAAGACATCATGGAATTCTTAAAATCGGATACACCATATTAAAAAGTGAGGTTTTGTAAATGCGCGTGTCAAAAGAAGAACTATTTAATTTAATGAAGGATAAACTCCAAAAAGCCGGATTAAAAGAAGATGCAGCGAGTGATATCAGCGATGTTTTAACATTCGCTGATCACCGCGGTATTCATTCTCATGGTGCTGTGCGCGTTGAGTATTATGCTGAGCGTATTGCAAAAGGCGGCATTACAAACGATCCGGACTATAAATTTGAAAAAACTGGACCGTCGACGGCTATTTTAGACGGCGATAACGGCCCGGGCCACCAAGTGGCAAAACAGGGTATGGAAAAAGCCATTGAAATGGCTAGAGAAAATGGTGTAGCAGTTGTCGGCATGACAAACATTTCACATTCCGGCGCGCTCGGCTACTTCGTTGAAAAAGCAGCGGAACAAGATATGGTTGCTATCTCGGTATGTCAGTCAGATCCAATGGTTGTCCCATTTGGCGGAACTGAACCCTATTTCGGCACCAACCCGATTGCTTTCTCTGCTCCGACAAACGATGAAAGAATTATTACTTTCGATATGGCAACCACTGTACAAGCTTGGGGCAAAGTACTCGATGCCCGTTCAAAAGGCAATGACATTCCTGACACTTGGGCAGTAAATGATAAAGGTGAACCGACGACAAACTCAAGAGATGTTCACGCACTCGTACCGGTTGCAGGGCCAAAAGGCTACGGCTTAATGATGATGGTGGATATTTTATCCGGCAGCTTACTCGGCCTGCCGCACGGCGTACATGTGTCAAGCATGTACAAGGACTTATCTGCAGGCAGACAGCTCGGCCAGCTGCACATCGTGATTAATCCTGCTCATTTTACAGATGTCACTGCCTTTAAAAAGCAGTTGTCAGTGATGCTCGATGAGTTAAAAGAACAAGCACCGGCTCCAGGATTTACAGAAGTGAATTATCCAGGTGAACGCGGTAAAATGCGTGCAGAAAAATACGATGCGGACGGCATCGAAATTGTCGATGAAATATATGACTACCTCGTGAGCGATGATATTCATTATGATCGTTACCACGGCAAAAATAGATTTGCAGAATAAATATTAAATGGAGGTACATGATGTTATATACAATTATTAAAGAAAATACGTATCAGGATTCTATCGTATTAATGCTTTTAAGCCAGAAGTTAAGTGCAATGGACGGTGTTAACAAAGCATCAGTAATGATGGGGACACCTGCCAACAAAGATATTTTTAAAGGTGCAGACTTAGGCACACCTGAACTTGAAACTGCAAGTGCCAACGATATCGTTATCGTTGTGGATACTGATGATGAATCAAAAGTTGATGAAGTCAATGACGCAGTAGATACTGAACTTGCAGGCGGAAGCGGATCTGACGATTCAGCTAAAAGCCAGGAAGCTCACAACTGGAACCGTGCACTTGAATTAGCCAACAACCCGAACATGGCTTTAATTTCAATTCCGGGAACTTACGCAGCAATGGAAGCTGAGAACGCACTTCACAATGGTCTTCACGTATTCATGTTCAGTGATAACGTTCCTAAAGAAGACGAAGTACGTTTGAAACAGCTTGCACATGATAAAGGACTTCTTGTAATGGGACCTGACTGCGGTACTGGTATTATTCACAGCGTGCCTTTAGCATTTACTAACACAGTTGCAGAAGGCGACATCGGCGTAGTTGGTGCATCCGGTACAGGTATCCAGGAAGTAACAACAATTATCGACCGTTTAGGTAAAGGTGTCACAAATGCAATCGGTACAGGCGGCCGCGACTTATCTACAGAAGTGGGCGCAATCACTATGCTCGACAGCATTAAAGCTTTAAACCAGGATCCAAAAGTTAAAGTCATTACTGTTATTTCTAAGCCGCCGGCTAAAGAAGTACAGGAAAAAGTAGAAAACTTGCTCCGTTCAATCGATAAACCTGTCGTTGCCTTGTTCTTAGGTGCGAAACCTGAATATCAAGAAGCAGGCATTTATCATGCTTATACACTTGAAGAAACTGCTGTGGCATCTGTACAGCTTTCTAACGGTGAAGAAGTTAAATTTACACCATCTTCAATCGAAGGTATTGAAGTTGACTTTGAACCTGAACAAAAAGGAATCAAAGCTTATTATTCAGGCGGTACACTGGCAAGTGAAGCTGCAATGATGATCAAGCACACAATGAACGAAGAAGAAATTAAAGATGAAGGCTTCACTTATAAATCAGAATCTCACGAAGTGATTGACTTAGGTGACGATATGTACACTCAAGGTAAGCCTCACCCAATGATCGACCCTGAAAAACGTATTGAAAAACTTGAAACATCTGCTGACAGTGAAGATACTGCAGTAATTATGCTCGACAACGTGATCGGTTACGGTTCACATGCTGATATGGCATCAGAACTTGCACCAACAATTAAACGTATTACAGACAAAGCAGCTTCAGAAGAACGCTCACTTGTCGTACTTGCAACTGTTGTCGGTACTGATAAAGATGCACAAGGTTACGACAAACAGCGTCAAATTCTTAAAGATGCCGGTGCAGTAATTTGCGACACTAACGATCAAATGGTTCGCACAGCAATCGAACTGATTGGCGGCAAAGTTGCTCAGCCTGAACTTGAAGTGAAATCATTCGACAAAGGAACAGAAGATCTGTCAGTAGACGACAAGATGATGAGCCTGATTTCTAACAATCCAAGCGTCATTAACATCGGTCTGAAGAGCTTCACTGAAGCAGTCGAAAACAGCGGCGCAGAAGTTGTACAATTTAACTGGCGTCCAGTTGCAGGCGGCGATGAGAAGCTGATGAAAGTACTTCAATTCTTAAACAATTATGAAGGAGAGAATGTATAATGGCTTACCAAACTATAAATGAAGCAAATAAAGCTGTCGTTCAAAAAATGATTGGTGCAGCACCTTTCTTAACAGATGTTGTTCCTGCACATACAGTAATTCCAGAACTGACTGAGCATGTATTACTGCATGCCGGTCCTCCAATTAAATATGAAAATATGACAGACCCTATGCAGGGTTCATGTGTTGGCGCTATCCTTTTCGAAGGCTGGGCTGACGACGAGCAGGGCGCACGTGAACTGCTTGAAAACGATAAAATTAAATTTATCCCTTGTCACCACGTGAATGCAGTAGGTCCAATGGGCGGCATTACGTCAATGAACATGCCTGTTGTCGTTGTTGTTAACAAAGAGCACGGCAACGAAGCCTACTGTACTTTAAACGAAGGTATTGGTGCAGTACTCCGTTTCGGTTCTTACAGTGATCAGGTTATTACTCGTCTTCACTGGATGAAAGATGTTTTAGCTCCAGTATTATCAAAAGCACTTAAAACAATGGATGAAGGCTTAAACGTCAACGTACTTGTTGCCAAAGCAATTGCTATGGGTGATGAGTTCCACCAAAGAAATATTGCAGCATCATTAGCATTCCTAAAAGAAGTTGCTCCGGCAATCACAAGCTTAGAAGATGTTGAATTAGAAAAACGCGAAGAAGTAATGCAGTTCTTAGCTGACACTGACCAGTTCTTCTTAAACATTGCTATGGCTACAGGTAAAGCGATGACTGACGCAGCACGTACGATCGAACACGGTACAATCGTTACTGCAATGTGCCGTAACGGTGAAAACTTCGGTATCCGTATCGCAGGTATGGGTGACGAATGGTTTACTGCACCGGTTAATACACCGCAAGGTCTGTACTTCACAGGCTACTCAGCTGAAGATGCAAATACAGATATCGGTGACTCAGCAATCACTGAAACAATCGGTGTCGGCGGTATGGCTATGATTGCAGCGCCTGCTGTAACACGCTTTGTTGGTTCAGGCGGTTTTGGTGATGCACTTGAAACAAGCAATAATATGGCTGAAATTACAGAACAGGAAAACCCTAACTTCATTATTCCAACTTGGGATTTCAAAGGTGCGCCAACTGGAATTGATGCACGTAAAGTTGTAGAAACAGGCATTCTTCCTGTAATTAATACAGGTATTGCACACAAAGTTGCAGGCTTCGGACAAATTGGTGCAGGTACAGTTAACCCGCCAATCGAATGTTTCGAAAAAGCAATTACAGCTTATGCTGCTAAATTAGGTTTTGAAGCATAAATGATATATGAAGCAAGTGCGATCGGTGAGATCGCACTTTCCTTGTTAAAAAACAATCAAAGAATGCGTGTGCACAGTATTTTTACTAACGGTTTCAATATTGTTAACGATAATAATGATTTGATCTTTATCGGCACTGATAAGAACGGCTATTTTCCTTTCGGTATTACCATCAATAAATACACGATGCATCATATTAGAGAATCACTGCAAACGGGTGATTTGTTAAAGACTGATACCGGTGCAATCAATCATCATGATTTTATGCTGAATTTAAAACATGCCGAAACTTTTATATATAATAAAGTCAGCACGCAAAATACAGCAGCAGTCAAACATGCTGTAAAGCATTACGATTTCAGCGATTATAACAGCGGAGATTTCAGCAGTGATATCTTAAGCCGTATTATTACTGATCTCGGCAACAGCGAAGCTGCTTTCCCGCTCGGCTATTTAGTCGGCAGGGGGCAGGGTTTGACACCGTCGGGCGATGATATGATTACAGGCATATTGTATGTCCATTGTCTGGAGCCGTTCATTGCTGGAAAGCATCTTGAGACACTGTCTTCCTATATTCGTGAAAATGTAACGACCATTGTCAGTGAGAGTTTTATCAGACTGGCACTGGACGGGATTTTTTCAAGACGGATCACGGATATCGGTGATTCACCTGGAACAGACTCGATGGATGCCCTGCTTGAACTGGGTTCAAGCTCAGGACGGGATACGCTGTACGGAATATATATGACATTAAACAGGAGATGAAATAATGGGTAAAAAAGTAGTTTTAGCATTAGGCGGTAACGCAATTTTACAGCCAAAACAAGAAGCAACATTTGAAAATCAGTACCAGAACGTCGTCAACGCAGCAAACCGCATGGTGGAAATTTCTGAAGCCGGCCACAAAATTGTTGTAACACACGGTAACGGACCTCAAGTCGGTAACATCATTGCTCAAAACGAAGCAGCAAAAGAAGAAATTCCTGCAATGCCTATTTTCGTCAATAATGCTGAATCACAAGGTATGATCGGCTACATGATGGAATCTGCACTTAAAAACCGTTTAATCGAAGGCGGGGACGACACTAACGTTGTCACATTGCTTACAATGGTTGAAGTCGACAAAGACGACAAAGCCTTCGACAATCCAACAAAACCTGTTGGCGTATTCTTTACAGAAGAAGAAGCTAAAAAAATGACTGAAGAAAAAGGTTTCCAAATGGCTGAAGATGCAGGCCGCGGATTCAGACGCGTTGTGCCTTCACCGGAACCTAAAGTGATTCATGGTGTTGAAGAAATTAAAACATTAATTGACACGTCAATCGTCGTATCATCAGGCGGCGGCGGTATTCCAATTTACCGTGATGAAAAAGGCCAAATTCACGGTGTTGAAGCGGTAATCGATAAAGATCGTTCAGGATTAAAACTGTCAGAACAAACTGAAGCAGATGTATTCATGATGCTGACAGACGTTCCTAACGTATATATTAACTTCGGAAAAGAAAACGAACAGAAGTTAGAAGAAATTACCGTGGCAGAAGCAGAAAAACACGTTGCTGACGGACAATTCCCGGCAGGTTCTATGCTTCCTAAAATTGAAGCTGCTATTGCATTCGCTAAACACGAAGGCAAAGAAGGTATCATCTGTTCATTAGATGAAGCAGTTCTTGCACTGGAAGGTAAAGCAGGTACAAGAATTAAATTATAATATTTAAAAAGCGTTGAAGACTGACTCAATCAGTCTTCAACGCTTTTTCTGTTTTTACAGAAGTTTTTTTGATGTCTTTTTATTCATCAGCCATCGAATGAGTAAGCCGATACCAATTAGAACGCCTACGTAACCGAAGATTGGATAGAAGAAATTAACCAGATCGACAAATCCGACAAATGTTAAAACATAACCAACAATCAGTGCAATGACCAGCCATACTTTATATTTCTTAGAATAAGGCTGAGTAAAGCGGGCCAGGAAAGCATACATTAAGCCGACAACTGTATTGTAGATCAGTAAAATAATAATGATTGAAAATATAGTGCCGAAAACCGGATGGATGGCATTAGCCATAACCAGTGTCGGTAAGGCAACATGATTAGCTTCATCCAGTACAGCGAGCATACCCGCATTCAAAAGGAACAGCATGATCATGAAGATAATACCGCCGTAAACTGCACCGCGTCTGGCGATGAAATGTTTATCCGCATCAGAACCCATAATTGATAAGAAACTGAATGCCACGCCGATGACTACACCGGAATAAGTAATTGCATCAAACCACCACAGACCTGTCGGTGTCTGACTGATATTTGCAGTTTGATTTATTTCGCTTAATACGACGTCCGGATTGAAAATATTAACGAGCGAAATTATCAAGACAGCAATGATTAAAAATGGTGTGACTGAACCGAGTATTGAAACAATTTTATTGAAATCCATCAGCAGGGTGAAAAATACTAAGAATAACAAGACGATTGAACCCACCCATGGCTGAATACCAAAGCTTTCCTCAAAAGCCGAACCGCTGCCGGCAATCATAATTACAGCAATGCCGTACATGAAAAAAGCAAAGATATAATCGATTAAAGTTCCTGCAGTTTTCCCAAATAATTTATGTAATGGTACTTCATGAGAAACAACATCGTATCTGTATCCCAGCTTAGCAGTCTGCCTGCTCATAAATAATACACAGATGGCAGCAACCGCTACACCTGCAAAACTCCAGAGGCCAAAACTTGAAAAGAACTGTAAAACTTCTTGTCCAGTTGAGAACCCGGCACCTACAACAATACCTGTGTAGGCAAAAGCAAATTTAATTGCATCTTTTTGTGCTTGCACAAAAATCTCCTCCTAATTTAGTAAGACAAGAGAACATAATACCACAAATTTGGGCTTGCCATAACCGTGTTTGTGTAAAAAGTAATAGATTGTTTGAAAGTATGCGCGTGTCATTAACAACGGTAGCCTGCCGTTGTCATCACACATACAAAAAACGCGTATTCCAAACAAAAATCCCTCATCCGCCTTTAAGGATGAGGGATAAACTTCAATTACAGCAGTTTTTTCTTCGTATTCTTGTTCATGATCCAGCGGACGAGCAGGGCTGCTGATATTGCGAGACCGATATAACCCAGAATAGGGTAAACGATATTAACGAGTTCGACGAAACCGACATTTGAAATGATGAAAGCTGCAATTAAAGAAATAACCATCATTACTTTATATTTTTTGGAGTAAGGTTCAGTAAATCTCGTCAAGAATGGATACATTAAGCCGACCACCGAGTTATAAATCAAAAGAATAATAATAATTGAGTAAACTGCGCCGAGCCAAGGGGCCATATTGTCCGCCATTTCCATAGCAGGCAGCGGGACTTCGTTTGCGGTCGGCATAATAGAAAGGACACCGACATTAACTAAGAGCATCATAACGAGTAAAATCAAACCGCCGTATATTGCACCGCGTCGTGCAATGGCGTGTCTCTGTGCTTCTGATCCCATAATCGATAAAAAGCTGAACCCCGTCGCCAGTGCAAGACCAGCATAAGTAATCGCATCGAACCACCAGAATGAAGATGGTGTTCTTGAAGAATCTACGTAGTTATTCACTTCTGAGTAAGGAACGTACGGATTCAAAATGTTATAGCCGGTAATAATCACAACGGCTACTATCAATAGAGGGGTTATACCGCCGATAATATTAACGATTTTATTGAAATCAAGCAGCAGGGTAACGAATGTTAACAGTATTAGAATTAATACCCCTAACTGAGGATGTATACCGAACGCCTGATTAAATGTTGCTCCGCTGCCGGCAATCATAACGACTGCAATTCCGTATAAGAAGAAAATGAGAACATAGTCGATAACCAGACCGACTTTTTCACCAAAGAGTGCGCGGAGCGGTGTTTCATGTGATTCCGCATTTAAGCGAAAACCAAGTTTTGCTGCTTGTCTACCGACAAACATAAGTATAAGTGCAGCGAGTATAATTCCAAATATACTCACCATGCCGTGACTTGCAAAAAACTGTAAAACTTCTTGTCCTGTTGAGAATCCGGCGCCGACTAAAATACCAGCGTATGCAAAGCCGATTCTCCAGGAAGCACGGTTTTTACCTTGTGACATAATTTCATCTCCCGTATGTAGTTTACATAACTTATATATAAACTATTCACAAAAAGATAAACATGGATAAAGAAAAAAATACCCTTTATATGACATTTATGCCATGTAAAGGGTATAAGTGCTATTTTATTGTTCTTTTTCATCATTGTCTGATATTTTCTCTGCCAGCTGACGCGCTTTGAATTTTAAATAAACCCAGCGGACAGTCAGCATAATACCGATGACCATACCAACATAGCCAAATAATGGATAGATGATATTAACAAGTTCAACAAAACCGACATAAGTACCGAAGTAGCCGATTACCAATGAACCAACCAGCAGAATTTTATACTTTTTCGTTCCCGGCGTAGAGAATCTGGCAAGGAAAGGATATAAAAATCCGACGATTGAGTTATAAATCAGTAAAATGATAATTATTGAGTAGGCTGTACCGAACCAAGGTGCGACGTTGTTTGCCATTTCCATTGTCGGTAATGATACATCATAAGCATTCGGAATAATTGACAGTACACCGAAGTTGATCAGCAGCATGATGATCATGATGATGAGTCCGCCGTATATTGCACCGCGTCTGACAATTGACTGGCGGGCAGATTCAGACCCCATTATTGATAAAAAGCTGAATGCTGTAGCAAGCGTAAAGCCTGCATAAGTAATTGCATCAAACCACCAGCTGCCTGTTGGTGTTCTGGATACATCATTATACTGATTAACTTCTGACAGCGGCACCATCGGATTTAAGACGTTGTAACCTGCGATAAAGAACATCGCAACGACTAAAACTGGTGTAATCACTCCAATGACTGAAATGATTTTTTCAAAGTCCATCAGTAAAGTAATTAATGCCAGTACAATTAGTATGATTGCTCCGATTTGCGGGTGAATTCCAAAGCCTTCATTAAAAGTTGCACCGCTTCCTGCAATCATTACAATTGCGAGTCCGTATAAGAAGAAGGCAAGAATGATATCGATAACGAGACCAAACTTTTTGCCGAATAAGGTATTCAGCGGCAGCACGTGGGACTCTGCATGCGTAGAGTATCCTAATTTAGCTGCTTGACGGCCGATAAACATTACGATCAGGCCTGTTAAAACAACACCTAAAAAGCTGATTAATCCGTAACTAGCGAAAAACTGCAGTACTTCCTGACCAGTAGCAAAGCCTGCACCGACAACAATGCCGGTATAGGCAAATGCATATTTCCAGGAAGCACGACTATTACCATTTGACATGTTTCCAACTCCTATTTCTATATGAATTAATTATACCCTGTTTTTGTAATTGTTAACAAAAGTTTTTAACTTTTTTAAAGAGGGGTATTCTATTATGAAACAATATTTATCTATAGTATACTTAATTACTAGAGATTATTACAGAACGCGTGTATCGGGAGGAGAATTTTACAATGTATAAAGGCTTTAATTTCACCCATGATTATAAAACACTGCCCCGGACTTTCTGGTCGCCGTATGAACCGGAAGAATCAGAAGCACCGGAAGTCGTTTTATTTAATAACCATTTGGCAAGGCTGCTGGATATAGATGAAAAAGAACTCGAAAATGATGCGGCATTCTTCAGCGGCAATCAGCTGCCGGAGTCTGCTGTTCCAATTGCACAGGCCTATATGGGCCATCAGTTCGGCGTACTGAATATGCTTGGCGACGGAAGAAATGTGCTTCTAGGTGAGCATAACACAAATGGAGAAAAGTTTGATGTTGTCTTAAAAGGATCCGGTGCAACGAAGTTTTCCCGACAGGGCGATGGACGTGCGCCGATCGATTCTATGCTGAGAGAGTATATTATCAGCGAGTATATGGCAAATATCGGCATCAGTACTACCCGGGCGCTGGCTGTAGTCAATACAGGCGAGCATCTGGTGCGGCAGACAGAAGTGCCGAGCGGCATTTTAACCCGCATCGCGAGTTCTCATATAAGAGTCGGTACATTTGAATATGCTGCACGCCAGTCGAAAGACGAACTTAAAGCGCTGGCTGACTTTGCAATCGAACGCCATTACCCTTATCTATCTCCGCTTGATGAAGAGAAGAAGTATTTAATGTTTTTCGATGCTGTTGTCAGGAAGCAGGCTGAGTTAATTGCTGAGTGGCAGGCTGTCGGCTTTGTCCATGGTGTCATGAACACCGATAACATTACAATTTCGGGCGAGACAATCGATTACGGGCCATGTGCCTTTATCGATGTATATAATCCCGATACGTATTACAGTTTAATCGATACAGAGGGCCGCTACCGTTATAAAAATCAGCCGCCTATCGGACAATGGGATTTAAGCAAGCTCGGCGAGGCGCTGTGTCCGCTGTTTAACAGCAGTCAGGATGAGGCGGTTAAGCAGGCGCAGGAAGTACTCGATAAATATCCGCTGTATTATAATAGAAAATATATTACTTTAATGGGTAATAAACTGGGTATACTCGATATGGATTATGAAGACCAGTACGATGTTCAGATGATCGATGAGCTGCTCGGTTTTATGTTTAAGTACGAAGCGGATTATACGCGCACTTTCCGTGATTTATATTTAACGCACTACGATAAACTGCCGATGTTTAACGATAGCGATTTTATTAACTGGTTTGAAAAATATCAGGCGAGAAAGAAAGCACACAAGGCATCTAAAAATGAAATTAATACTGTTGCTAATGCGGCAAATCCAAGTTTTATTCCCCGTAATCATTTAGTTCAAAAATCGCTTGATTTAGCAGTATCAGGCAACTACGGTGAACTGAAACAGCTATTAAAAGCTGTCTCAAAACCGTTTAACGATAAACTCGGCGGTAAATATCTCGATGCACCGGGTGAGGATGATATGGATCCCAACTTTAAAACATACTGCGGAACGTGATGTAAAAATAATATAAAAGGAAAAAATTAATATGCAGAATTTTATGGGAGAAGTCATTAATCAATTCGGCTACTTAGCCATAATCTGTGAATTGCAGTCATCCTAACAAAAATCATCCTAAGTGATTTCACCTAGGATGATTTTTTTATAATTTCTCATAACCGCTCAATAGTGTGACCACCGTATCAAGTACAGGAGTCGGCGGGTGATCATCTGTCTTTAAATTATAAACGAAGCCCTGGATATATTGATATTCTGTCGTTCTATTTGCCATCACATCATAATACATGCTGGTACCCATTTCCCTCGGATAGCTCATATACATTTCCATCGCATAATCGATAAAATCCGGAGAAATATAAACTGTCTGACTGTTTTTATTAACGATGTCTATGGATTCTTTTAAGAGTGTTCTAGTTAATCGCACCATACTGTCATCTTCAAATATTTTCGCAGTGTTTTTAGACAGTGCAGTCACTGAATTGATACCGACGTTAATCAGCAGTTTTTCATATCTTACTTGCTCGAAATGTTTATCTTTAACAAGGTCGAAGTGAATGGATTCATCATTCTCTATTATCTGGATTAAGCGGTCGAGGTATGTAAATGACTGGTCTGGTAATATGATTTTCTGGTTGACGAAGTGTTCGATGTATTCGTCATGCTGCTGGCCGCTGACGTAGACAACGGAAGGAATTCCTTGGGCAAACATATCGTCGTAACCCACGCCGTTTAGTGCATAGATAATTTCAGAATTGCCGTGAGTCATATTTTTAATTGTCTCTTTCAGCGTTAACAGGGCAGGTGTTTTTGTCGCGATAAAAAGAACATCAAATGTGTCTTTGACGCTCAGGATGTCATGCACTGGAATGTCATGGAATATTTTAATCCCATCTTCAAGTACAGTAAATCCGTTTCTAGCAGTTCTCGCCATAACCGTCAGCTGGAACTCATTTTCCGGCAGCTTATTTAATTCTCTGGCGAGTATGCTGCCGACAGCACCGGCGCCGATAATACCTATTTTCATAATGTCACTCCGTTATTTTTTACGATTTCTGTGGTAAAATAATTATAACTAATTTATGAAAGTAGGGAAACTATGAAGTCGACAGCAGATTTAGTCAGCATGAAAAACAAAGACAGAATAGTGATGGTAACAGCATACGATTATCCCTCTGCAAAGCTTGCAGAAGAAGCGGAAGCGGATATAATTCTAGTGGGGGATTCTCTCGGCATGGTCGTTCTCGGCTACGAGTCGCCGGTACAAGTCACTCTGGATGATATGATTCATCATGCCAAAGCAGCGAGACGCGGCGCGGCTAATACATTTATTATAGCGGATATGCCTTTTGGCTCCCATCATACCGGTGTGAATGAAGGCATTAAAAACGGTATTAAGCTGTATCAGGATAGTAATGCAAATATGCTGAAGCTGGAAGGTGCAGATGCAATTGAAGTGATTACGGGCCTCGTTAAAGCAGGGGTGCCTGTGTGCGGGCATTTAGGTTTAACGCCGCAGCATTTCGGTATTACCGGTTTTAAAATGCAGGCAGGTGAGAAGGCACAGGCTGACCAGCTGATTGAAGATGCCAAGGCGCTGGAAGCCGCAGGTGCCTCAATGATGGTGCTGGAGGCAATTCCAATGGATCTGGCTAAAAAGGTGACTGAGTCTGTGAACATACCAACAATTGGTATCGGTGCAGGGATTCATACTGATGGTCAAGTGCTTGTCTACCATGACTTGCTGCAATACGGCAGTGACCGCTTGCCTAAATTTGTAAAACCTTATGCCGATTTAAATTCGGTCGTCAAAGAAGGTCTGACAAATTACCGCAATGAAGTGAAAAGCAGATTATTCCCAGCAGAAGAAACAACATATAAGAAACGGGTGTTTGAATAGATGCAGCATACAGCGTCAATTAAAGAAGCAAGATTACTTTTATCATCGTATAAAGATAAAAAAATCGCACTAGTGCCGACGATGGGCTATCTCCACGAAGGGCACATGGCACTAATTAAAGAAGCAAAAAAACACGCTGACATTGTGGCTGTCAGTATTTTTGTCAATCCGCTGCAGTTTGGTCCTGACGAAGATTACGACAGCTACCCGAGGGATCTGGAAAGAGATCTCGGTATTTGTGAAGCTGAAGGTGCAGATATAGTCTTTCATCCTGAAGTATCTGAAATGTATCCTGGGGAGATGGAATTTAAAATCGGTATTAACACCATGGCAGATGTGTTAGACGGTGTGAAGCGGCCTGGGCATTTTGAAGGTGTCGTGACGGTCATCGGTAAACTCTTTAATATTATTCAACCGGATATTGCTGTGTTTGGTCAAAAGGACCGCCAGCAGCTGATGATAATCGAGCAGTTTACATCGGATTTTAATATTCCGGTTAAAATTATTGGTGTACCGACAGAGCGCGAAGAGAGCGGACTTGCTAAAAGTTCGCGCAATGTCAACTTAAGTGAAGCAGAATTTAATGAAGCCTCTGAAATATATACCGCTTTGTTGAATGCCGGCGAACAGATCAAAAACGGTACTGTGAATACTGATAAAATCATGTCATTTATTAAACTGCATATCGAACAACAGACGAGCGGTACAGTTGATGATCTCGCGATATACACTGCACACGGTTTAAAATCCGTTGAATATATAGACGAGGATGTTATTATATTCATTGCAGTGCAATTTAAAAAAGCGCGACTGATCGATAATTTATACGTCAGCCTTTAATGGGGGAAACATATGGTACGACGAATATTTACATTGTTAATTTTATATACGGTTCTGTTTTTTATCGTACCGGCTGTACAATCCTATGATTTTAAAGATGGTCTGACGGAAGATTATTTTAATCATTGGCTGGAGCAAAATATTATTCCAAATTACGATACGTCAAAAATAGAACAGGTGCACGGTACCCAGGAGACAAATATTGATTACTCACTGGGCTCTGCTTTTGACACGACGAATCAAACTGTCATTCAATCTGAATACGAAGGGGACTTCGTTATGATGAATTCACCTGGTGCCTTTCATATGCCGCTGGTTCGGGACGGAATTGTTACCGGCGGTTATACAAATTCAGGCGATGTGTCATTTGGCAAAATGAGTATTGAAGGCATGGATCGTGATAAGCTAAGAGAAACTTACGGTGAGCCGCTGGATTACATTAGGAAGCAGTGGAAGCGTCTGAAAGTTGAGCATGAGGAATACGACGTGTTCGATGTAGGGAATTATTATGCATATTTCTTTTACGATATACATGAAAATTATAAAGCGAACGGCATGCTCATTATAAATAAAGATGAAGTGATTGAGATTAACGAACTGTATAATCATCCGTCACAGGAAGATAACGAAGTCATGCATTTTAATTTAATTAATGCATCACGCGGGGAATATGGCTATGAGACGCTGGAGCGTGATGAATCAGCGGATCAAGTCGCGTATTACCACAGCCTGGATATGGCTGAGAATAATTATTTTAATCATGATTCGCCTGACGGCAGCACTTTAAAAGACCGCCTGATCAATGGATCAGTTGATTTCCGGCTGGCTGGGGAAAATATTGCAACGGGACATACGTCACCGATATTTGCTCATCACAGTCTGTTGAATTCACCGTCGCATAGAGTGAATACACTGAATGAATCCTTTGATTATGTCGGTGTCGGCATTGAATATGATCGTGAGAATGTCCCATACTATACAGAAAATTATTTACAAAAATAAATAGTGAATTGTACGGTGTGCCAGCACTAAAAAAAACCGCCTCAGGATAAATTCTGAGGCGGTTTTAATATGACTTAAATAAATTCTCTGAACAGGCCGACCACTTTACCGAGGACAATAACATTGTCTAAGTAAATAGGTTCCATAGATGTATTTTCCGGCTGCAGACGGTAATAGCCTTTTTCTTTATAAAAGCGTTTAACCGTTGCTTCATCGTCTTCTGTCATTGCAACGATAATTTCACCGTTATGTGCGATATTCTGTTTGCGGACAATGACGCGGTCGCCGTCGTGAATGCCTGCGTCAATCATACTGTCTCCGGAAACATTTAATAGAAAGATTTCGCTGTTATGATTCGAAGTGAAGTGTTCGGGCAGCGGGAAATATTCTTCAACATTTTCTACGGCTGTTATCGGCAGACCTGCTGTCACTTTACCGAGTACAGGAACGTGAATGACCGGCGAGGCATTGTCATCGACAGCCTGTACAATTTCAATAGCGCGCGGTTTTGTCGGGTCGCGTTTAATATATCCTTTAGTTTCCAGTTTGGCCAGATGGCCGTGTACAGTAGAGCTTGACTGTAATCCCACGGCATTGCCGATTTCACGCACGCTCGGCGGATAGCCCTTATCGTTTACGCTGCGCTTTATATATTGAAAAATATCTTTTTGTCTGTCTGTTAAATCTTTCATATTTTTACCTCCAGCCTTATGTTACTTAAATTTTATCATATTCGATATGCACTTACAAACATTTGTTCGTATTTTTGTTGACTGCGAACACGTGTTCTGTTATATTGATATTACAAACATTTGTTCTAAGGAGTGGATAGTAATGACTAAGAAAGATTTCAAAACTCTCACAGGTTTATTTGTCGTAATGCTAAACTTCGGGCTTTTATATAGTTTTAATATGGTAGAACCGGATTATGCGGAGAACGTATATTCTGAAGAAACTACAGCAGTTAGTGAAGATACAAGTGAAAATTCAACCGAACAGGAGACGAACGGGACTGTTTCTGCATCGACGATTGATGATGAGAAAAAAACCGGACAAGAACCAGCAGATGAATCGTCTGTCAATGAAGAAATGAATGGCTTTATCAGCAGCGGAATGCTTAATCAGCAGATGAATTATGAAGTTTCCAGCAGAAATTAGCTAATAAGTGTATATATTGTCTATTAAAGTGCGGGACCGTTTGGTTTCCGCACCTTTTTTATGGTAAATTATATTGGAAAGGGTGGAGCTCATGTTAGATGATAAAAAATTAAAACGTCTTAACCAGCTGGCTAAGTTAAAACGCGAGGATAATATATCTAAAGCTGAACTTAAAGAGCTGACTGGATTAAGAGAGGAATATTTATCAAACTTTAGAAGTTCATTTAAGAATCAGATAAAAAATACTAAAGTGATTGATCCGGAAGGTAATGATGTTACCCCTGACAAAGTAAAGGCGTTACGCAATAAAAAATAATAATAGAAGAGAATTGAAGGAGTCGAAAGTAAATGTCATTTGATAAGACTGATTTATTAGCAATCAATACAATCCGTTCTTTAAGTATTGATGCGATTGAAAAAGCGAACTCGGGTCACCCTGGACTGCCAATGGGTGCAGCGCCGATGGCATATGTATTATGGCAAAAACATTTAAACTTTAATCCGAAAAATGTCGACTGGTTTAACAGAGACCGTTTCGTGCTGAGCGCGGGTCACGGTTCAATGTTAATATACAGCCTGCTTCATCTTTCAGGTATTCTGGAAATGGATGATTTAAAGGAATTTAGACAGTATGAATCAAAAACACCAGGTCATCCTGAATTCAAACATACTGACGGCGTAGAAATAACAACAGGTCCGCTGGGACAAGGTTTTGCAATGAGCGTCGGCATGGCAATGGCTGAAACACATCTCAATGCGACATTTAATACAGATGATCACAAAGTCGTTGACCATTATACTTATGTCCTTGCTTCAGACGGTGATCTGATGGAAGGTATTTCACATGAAGCAGCATCACTTGCCGGGCACTTAGGTCTGGGTAAACTGATTGTACTTTATGATTCAAATGATATTTCGCTAGACGGCGACCTCGACAAGAGTTTCTCTGAAGATGTAGCAGGGCGTTTTAAAGCGTATAACTGGCATTACCTCCGTGTAGAAGACGGCAATGACTTAGACGCAATCGATCAGGCGATTGAAGAAGCGAAACAAAGCGATAAGCCGTCACTAATCGAAGTGAAGACAGTAATTGGCTACGGTGCACCAAATAAATCAGGAAAATCCGATGCCCACGGTTCACCGTTAGGTGAAGCTGAGCGTCAAGGTGCTTACGAAGCTTACGGCCTCGATCATTTAAAAACATTCGATGTTGATGATTCAGTTTACGAACGCTTTAACGAAACATTGATTGCCCGCGGCGAATCAGAAGAGACAGCATGGAATGAAGTCCTTGAATCGTTTAAAACATCGAACGAAGCTGCCTACAATGACTTCACTGCTGCAGTTCAGCGTGAACTGCCTAAAGATTATGCTGATAAATTACCGGTATATGAAGCGGGAACTAAAAAAGCGACACGCGGCAACTCAGGAGATATGATTCAGGAATTATCAAAAGCGATTCCGACATTCTTCGGCGGTGCAGCTGACCTTGCAGGCAGTAATAAAACAAACGTTAAAGAAGCATCCGACTACGGTAAAGATAACTACGGCGGCCGCAACATCTGGTTCGGCGTTAGAGAATTTGCTATGGCGGCTGCAATTAACGGTATGGCAGCACACGGCGGGCTTTATCCGTATGCAGGAACATTCTTTGTCTTCAGTGACTACTTAAAACCTGCAGTGCGTCTCAGTGCGTTAATGAAACTGCCGGTAACATATGTATTTACACACGACTCAATTGCAGTTGGTGAAGACGGTCCGACACACGAACCTGTAGAACAGCTTGCAGGACTCCGTGCAATTCCTAACTTAAACGTCATTCGTCCGGCAGACGGAAATGAAACACGTGAAGCATGGAAAACAGCTTTAGAATCTGTGGACACACCGACAGCTTTAGTATTGACACGTCAAGATCTGCCTGTACTGGATATCGATTCTGAAGTGGTTAAAGAAGGCGTAAAACGCGGCGGCTACATTGCATATGACGGTGGAAGCGATGCAATTGTATTTGCAACAGGCAGTGAAGTATCACTGGCAGTGGCAACAGCTGAAAAATTAGCAGAAGACGGTGTGAATATTAAAGTCGCATCTATCCCTAATGTTCAGGCATTCTTAAACCAGGATGAAGCGTACATCGAATCAGTACTCAACACTGATATCGACAACCGTACAGCAGTAGAAATGGCTGCAAGCCTCGGCTGGCACAGATTTGTCGGCATTAAAGGTAAACTGCTGACAATTGACACATTTGGTGCCAGTGCGCCAGGCGGAGAAGTAGTAGAACGCTACGGCTTCACTGTTGAAAATCTGTCGAACATTATCCGTAACAAATAAGCATTGAATTTAAAGGTTGGTTAATGTAAACTAAATAGTGGTTTACACGGAAAAGAGGTGAGCATTTTTGGCGACTTGGATATGGATACTAATTGTAATCGTAGCCCTCATTGGTGGTTTCGCATTAGGATTTTGGATCTCTAGAAAATACATGATGGATTACTTGGAGAAGAACCCTCCTATTAATGAAGACATGCTCAGAATTATGATGATGCAAATGGGACAAAAACCTTCCCAGAAAAAAATTAATCAAATGTTGAGTATGATGAATAAATCATCAGAACAAGCTAAAAAAGACAAGAAAAAGTAAAGACTTTTTGATGAAACGCGCGCTGGCGGACAGTGCGTGTTTTTTTGTGCGTGGGGATGGGGTGGTGGTATGGGGGTAAGATGGTTTGCGTTTCAATGAACGGGCGTCATTGGCGAGTAAGCTGGTTTGGGTTTCAATGAGCGGGTGTCATTGGCGAGTAAGCTGGTTTGGGTTTCAATGAGCGGGCGTCATTGGCGAGTAAGCTGGTTTGGGTTTCAATGAGCGGGCGTCATTGGCGAGTAAGCTGGTTTGGGTTTCAATGAGCGGGCGTCATTGGCGAGTAAGCTGGTTTGGGTTTCAATGAGCGGGCGTCATTGGCGAGTAAGCTGGTTTGGGTTTCAATGAGCGGGCGTCATTGGCGAGTAAGCTGGTTTGGGTTTCAATGAGCGGGCGTCATTGGCGAGTAAGCTGGTTTGGGTTTCAATGAGCGGGCGTCATTGGCGAGTAAGCTGGTTTGGGTTTCAATGAGCGGGCGTCATTGGCGAGTAAGCTGGTTTGGGTTTCAATGAGCGGGCGTCATTGGCGAGTAAGCTGGTTTGGGTTTCAATGAGCGGGCGTCATTGGCGAGTAAGCTGGTTTGGGTTTCAATGAGCGGGCGTCATTGGCGAGTAAGCTGGTTTGGGTTTCAATGAGCGGGCGTCATTGGCGAGTAAGCTGGTTTGGGTTTCAATGAGCGGGCGTCATTGGCGAGTAAGCTGGTTTGGGTTTCAATGAGCGGGCGTCATTGGCGAGTAAGCTGGTTTGGGTTTCAATGAGCGGGCGTCATTGGCGAGTAAGCTGGTTTGGGTTTCAATGAGCGGGTGTCATTGGCGAGCAAGCTGGATTGGGTTTCAATGAGCGGGTGTCATTGGCGAGCAAGCTGGATTGGGTTTCAATGAGCGGGTGTCATTGGCGAGTAAGCTGGATTGGGTTTCAATGAGCGGGCGTCATTGGCGAGCAAGCTGGTTTGGGTTTCAATGAGCGGGCGTCATTAGCGAGCAGTCTGATTTGCGTTTCAATGACCGAAGTTCATTGCAACCCAACACCAATACACCACTAAAACTCTATATATATTTAATTTTTAGAAGATTATTGCAATTTTAGCATCCACATGGATATAATAACTTTATCAAACTAAGGGGGAAATACAGCAATGAAGCGCAAAAATTTTTTAGCCATATTTGTAATCGCTTTCTTAATTGTCATGGCAGCATGTTCAAGCGATGAAAATGTCGATGAAGCAGCAAGCGGGGAAGATAGTGAAGGCAGTGAAAAAACTGGAGATTTAACGATTGGTACGATGGCGGAAATGGTAACGACAGATCCCCATGGTTCAAATGATTCAGCTTCACGCCAAGTAAGAGCAAATATATATGAAACATTAGTTTTCCAAGACGTGGATATGTCATTATCACCAGGTCTAGCGACAGAATACGAACAAGTAGATGAGACAACTTGGAATTTCAAACTTCGTGAAGGAACAACTTTCCATAACGGTGAAGATTTTACTGCAGAAGATGTCGTAGCGACGTTTGATCGTGTACAGGATGAAGCGATGGCATCACCGGTACTTTTCCTATTTGAAATGATTGAAGAAATTGAAGTTGTCAGCGATTATGAAATCAATATACATACCTCAATTCCTTTTGCACCTTTAGCAAGTCATCTTGCACATAATACAGGGGGAATAATTTCTAAAGCAACAATCGATGCTGATTATCAGGCTGCCTTGGATGCTGCCGGATCAGACGTTACTCTGGAAGAATATTATGAATTACGTGATGCAGGCGGTGAAGAGTACGATACAGTTAAAGAGGCAATCAGTGAACATTTAGGAACTGTGGTTTCTAATGAACCAAACGGAACGAACCATTTAAAATTTGTTTCACGCAGTGCAGGTGATTCAGTAGTATTAGAAAAATTTGAAGATTTCCAAGGCGGAGATCGCTACTTTGAAAATGTTACTTTTAAAGTGATTCCAGAAAACGGAGCACGTATCGCTGAACTGGAAACAGGTGGAATTCAAGTTGCAACAGATGTCGATTCTTCAAATATTGCACGTGTTGAAGAAGGTGCAGATACTGCGGTAACTTCTGCAGACTCTGTTCGTATGTCATACCTTGGATTTAATATTAATAAAGAACCATTTGAAGATGTGAAAGTTCGTCAAGCAATTTCTTATGCAATAAATCGAGAAGAAATTGTGACTGGCGTATACGATGATATGGGTATTCCAGCGAAAGGGCCCTTAGCACCTAATGTTTGGGGTTACTCTGAAGATCTTGAAGGTCAAGAATACAATATTGATAAAGCAAAAGAACTTTTAGATGAAACAGATATGGCCGATGGCTTTGACACAACGCTTTGGGTTAATGATGATCAGCAAATTATCGATACAGCAGTTTATATTCAAAATGAACTTGCAGAATTAAATATTAATGTTGAAATTGAACAGTTTGAGTGGGGCGCGTACTTAGAAACTTTAGCTAACGGCAACCACGATATGTTTATCTTAGGATGGACAACTGTTACTGGTGATGCTGACTACGGTTTATACGCTCTGTTCCATTCTAAAAATCAGGGCGCAGCAGGAAATCGTTCATTCTACGACAATCCGGAAGTGGATGAATTGCTAGATGCAGGTCGTGCAGAAGTAGATGAGGCTGCCCGCCAGGACATCTATACTGAACTTGAAAATATACTAGTAGAAGATTCTCCAATGTCATATCTTTTCCACGCTCAATTCGCAGCAGGTTATAATGAATCTGAAGTGAGTGGAATTGAAGTGGATCCAGCAGGCGGATTGCACTTTAGAGATGTAAGATTTAAATAATCTATCTGGAAATACCCTTTAGCTGTTATTGCAGTTAAAGGGTATTTTTATACATTTAATTGTATCTTATATTTATTTTTATGCGAAAAAATTATCATATTGCATAAATTCATTATTTTCTATATAATTCAAATTATCAAAATATTTTGGAGGTTAACATAAATGGCAAAAAAAGGATTTACATATGTACTTTTTCTTACACTGATGCTAGTGTTAGCGGCATGTTCAAGTGATGAAAATGTCGATGAAGCAGCTGGTGGAGAAGGGAACGCAGAGGATGGTTCCGGCGGGACGATAAATATCGGTATGTCGGAAGATATGGTTACTGTTGACCCTCATGGTTCAAATGACTCGGCGAGTGCTCAGATTCGCCGTAATATTTACGAGTCATTAATTTTCCAGGATGAGAATCTGGAATTAACTCCAGGTCTTGCGACCGAGTGGGAGGCAACAGAAGATACAGTTTGGAATTTTAAGTTGCGTGAAGGAACGACTTTCCACAGCGGCCAGGCGTTCACTGCTGAAGATGTAAAAGCGACTATTGACCGTGTTAATGACCCGGCCGTTGCATCACAGGTGGCTTTCCTCTACGAAATGATTGAAGAAGTAAAAGTCGTTGGAGATTATGAAGTCAACTTACATACAGCCTACGCTTTTGCTCCGCTGCCTGCGCATTTATCGCATAATGCAGGTGGGATTATGAGTAAAGATTTAATCGACAGAGACTACCAGGCTGCATTAGATGAAGCCGGCAGTGATGTGACATTAGAAGAGTATTATGAACTTCGTGAAGCCGGCGGGGATGAGTTCCAGGCTGTTGCTGATGAAATCAGCGAATACATCGGTTCCGTTACTGGTGATGAGACTGATGGTACCAATCACCTGCAGCTCGCAGATCGTTCACCTGGTGATTCTGTAACGCTTGAAAAATTTGAGGATTTCCAAAATGGGGAACGTGAGTTTGACGAAGTTATTTTCAGAGTAATTCCTGAAACTCAGGCACGTCTTGCTGAACTGGAAACAGGCGGCATTGATATCGCCGCAGAAGTAGATACAGCAAGTGCAGAAAGAATACAAAGTGCCGATGCAACAGAATTAATTGAAAGTGACTCTGTTCGCATGAACTACCTTGGTTTTAATATGGACAAGGAACCGTTTGATGACCCGTTAATCCGTCAGGCAATCGCTTATGCGGTTGATCGTGATCAGATTATTGACGGTGTGTACGATGGTTACGGTATAACGGCGCAAAGTCCGCTGGCACCAGATGTTTGGGGATACGATGAAGGTCTTGAAAGTGTCGAAGTTGATATCGACAAAGCTCAGGAATTATTAAGTGAATCCAGCCAGCCGGATGGCTTCTCAACAACATTATGGGTGAACGATGATTCTGCGATCGTCGATTCGGCAGTATATATTCAAGGTGCTTTAAGTGAGATTGGGATTGAAGTAGAAATCCAGCAGTCAGAATGGGGTGCATTCCTCGATCAGACTGCTAACGGGGAACATGATATGTTTATCCTCGGCTGGACAACGGTAACAGCTGATGCTGACTACGGTTTATATGCTTTGTTCCATTCTAAAAACTTTGGCGCACCAGGAAACCGTTCATTCTACAGCAATGAAGAAGTTGATGCTTTACTGGATGAAGGACGGACAACTGCAGATGAAACAGTCCGTCAGGAAGCCTACAGTGAAGTTCAGCAGATTCTTATCGATGATGCACCTGCCGTATATTTAAACCATACCAGCTTCCTGCTTGGTGTTAACAATGACGGTGTAAACAATATTGGACTTGACCCTGTTGGAAATATCCGACTTGAAAATGCATCATTTGGCAACGCAGAATAAAAGTGAAGAGAAGTACCTTAAAGTTAAATACTTTGGGTGCTTCTCTTTTTGTCTTTGAACTTATACGATAAATCGGAAAACGCATTCATTTATTATCATAAACTTACTCACTAGTAAAAAGTAATAAGGCGTAGTATAATGAACTGCGATTCTATATTAGAGGGGTTTACTATGAATAAAAGTTTGAAAGAAAAACGTTCAGTTCTGGACTGGATTGAATATACCGGTAATAAATTACCGCATCCCGTAACTATATTTTTAATACTTACATTGTTAGTGATTATTATTTCTCATGTTTTATATTTAACGGGTGTCAGCGTCAGCTATGTGGGAATTAATCCGGAATCTGGCGAGCAGGAAGAATTAACTGTGCAAGCAGTCAGTCTATTAACCGGTGACGGAATCCGCTTTATGTTTACGAGTGTTGTTGAAAACTTCACGACCTTCGTGGCACTCGGTCCTGTTTTAGTCGCAATGATCGGTGTCGGCGTTGCTGAAAAAAGCGGTTATATCAGTTCCTTAATGACAAATGTTGTGACTAAAGCACCGCGTAAATTTGTGACTCCGATTGTTGTCTTTATGGGTGTGATGTCAAACGTCGCTGCCAGTGTCGGCTATGTTGTGCTCGTCCCGCTCGGTGCAATCATATTCTTAGGTTTTAGACGTCATCCGTTAGCAGGTCTTGCTGGGGCTTTCGCTGGTGTTGCCGGAGGTTATTCTGCTAACCTATTGATCGGAACGAATGATCCGCTTTTATCAGGGATTACAACTGAAGCGGCAGGTATTCTAGATGCCAACTATATCGTCAATGCGACGGATAACTGGTTCTTCATGTTCATTTCAACCTTCCTGGTCGTTATTTTAGGGACAATTATTACTGATAAAATCGTTGAACCGCGTCTTAAAAAATTTGATTTCGATAACAATCAAGTCAGTGAGAACAGAGATTTAAATAAGCAGGAAAAACGGGCTTTAAACTGGGCGAATATTTCTGCAGTGATTACGATAATCGCAATCTTAAGTCTGGTCGCTTTTCCCGGCTCACCGTTAAGAGGTGAAGATGGCGGCATTATCGGTTCGCCATTTATCTCGAGTATCATTTTTATAATGATGCTGATTTTCCTCGTGCCGGGTCTTGTTTACGGTGCAATCAATAAGACGATAAAAAACGATAAAGATGCCGTTAAATTAATGGATGGTTCATTGGAGACAATGGCTGGTTTTATCGTGTTGATATTCTTTGCAGCTCAGTTCGTTGCACTGTTTAATTTCTCTAACCTGGGAACGATCATTGCTGTAAACGGCGCGAGTCTGTTAGAGAATTTAAATATCGGGAGCATGCCGGTGCTCGTTGTTTTTATTATAATTACGACGCTGATCAACCTGGCTATTGCAGCGGATTCGGCGAAATGGGCCATTATGGCGCCAATTTTCGTGCCGATGTTCATGCAGCTGGGCATTGCGCCTGAAGTGACTCAGATTGCGTATAGAATCGGCGACTCATCGACGAATATTATTTCGCCGCTCATGCCATTCTTCCCGCTTGTTGTGGCTTTTGCCCAGCGCTACGGTAAAGAAAATGGAATCGGGACAGTCATTTCATTAATGCTGCCATATTCCGTCGTCTTCCTGATTGCCTGGATTATTATGTTTGTCATTTGGATGTTTTTAGGAATTCCGGTCGGTCCGGGTGCAAGCTTGTCATATTAAAATAATTGGATTTTCAAACCGCGGCTTAAAAAAGCTGCGGTTTTTCTTATGCATATAAAACATGTTTAAATCAGCCGTAAGATTTATTTCAATTTCCGAAATATATGGTAAAATTCAAGATGAATTAGTGCTGTGGAACAAAGGGGGAGAGCACCAATGCGTGTGTTTAAAAAGCTCGGCTGGTTTTTTAAGCTCGAGAAGAAAAGTTATTTAATCGGTTTGTTAATGCTTGGACTGGTCGCTTTGATGGAACTGGTGCCGCCGCAAGTCATCGGGCGGGTGATCGATTTAATTACGACAGATACTCTGACTTCAAATACGCTGATTTTATTCGGAGTCATGCTGATTATTGTTGCGGTTTTAACTTACATATTCCGGTTTTTTTGGCGCATTATGATTTTTGGTGCCTCGAACAGACTCGGTTTGACGCTGCGCGAGCAGCTGTTTAAAAAATATTCATCTATGTCGCCTTCATTTTTCGGCAAACGCCGGACAGGGGATTTGATGGCGCATGCGACAAATGATATTAATGCCGTTCAGATGACGGCAGGCGCGGGGATTTTAACAATCGCAGATTCGGTCATTACGGGCGGTGCAGTTTTGATTACTATGGCTCTGACCGTTAGTCCGAAACTGACTTTAATTGCGATGATTCCGCTGCCTTTTATGGTGATATTAACGAGCTGGTACGGCACGATTTTAAGTAGGCTGTTCCGTGTTGCTCAAGCGGCTTTCAGTTCTTTAAACGATAAAACCCAGGAGTCCATTGCGGGTATCAAAGTTACAAAAACTTTCGGCTACGAAAACGAAGATTTAAAAGACTTCGCCGACTTATCGGATGATGTTGTGAATAAGAACTTAAAAGTAGCCAAAGTTGATGCGTTGTTCGATCCGACAATTACAGCGATTATTGCAATCAGCTATTTTCTGTCTATATTTTTTGGCGCACGTATGGTGATTGCAGATGAAATTACTCTGGGCCAGCTGGTCACGTTTACAACTTACCTCGGTATGATGGTTTGGCCGCTCTTGGCACTCGGCTGGTTCTTTAATTTAATCGAACGCGGGAAAGCATCCTACGAACGAATTGAAGACATCATGAACACGGCCAGTGATATCGATGATGGAGTAACAACTGATCGTCTGCCTTCAGGAAATATTACATTTGATATTGACCGTTTTGCCTTTCCCGGTGAAGATGAAGTATCGCTCTCTGATATTCATTTTACTTTAAAAGAGGGCGAGACTTTAGGTATTGTCGGGCACACGGGTTCCGGAAAAAGTTCACTTATCAGGCTGCTGCTTCGTGAATTTGATACTGCAGACAACAATACTGTCAGGGTCAATGATATCGATATTAAGCAATATGATATTAAAAAGCTGAGGCATTTATTCGGGTATGTGCCCCAGGATAATTTTTTGTTTTCAACGAGTATTAAAAATAATATCGCATTTACTGATCCCGATATTAATATTGAAGCTGTCTATCGTGCTGCGGATCTCAGTTATATACATGAGGATATTTTATCGTTTCCTGAAGGATATGAAACTGTCGTCGGCGAACGGGGTGTGTCATTGTCCGGCGGACAAAAACAGCGGATTTCGATTGCCCGGGCTTTGATTCAAGATCCTGAAATATTAATACTAGATGACTCCTTGTCTGCAGTCGATGCTGAAACTGAAACTGCAATTTTAAAAAATATTGAAGAAAATAGAAGCGGGAAAACGAATATAATTACCGCTCATCGTATGAGTGCGGTCAGAAATGCAGACTTAATCTTAGTGATGGAAAATGGCCGCATTATAGAAAGAGGTACGCATGAGTCGCTGACTCAGGATCAAGGATGGTATTATGACACATTTAAAGCGCAGTCACTGCGTCAGCATCTAGTGAAGGACCTTGATGAAACGCTGGAAAGGGGGGACCGAAATGACAGCTGATGTGATTAACTTAACGCTGAAAGATCAGCTTAAAGTGCTAGTACGTCTTCTGAAATATACAGTGCCTTTTAAAGGATTGTTGATACTGGCATTTTCAATGCTTGTTATTTCAACTGTAATGGGCGTCATGACACCGTATCTCGTCATGATTTTTATCGATAATTATTTAACACCCTCGATTTTTCCGGAAGACGAAATTATGTGGTTAATAATTGCTTTTATTACCGTTAATGTTATCGCTGTACTGACGACCTACTGGCAAATATATTTGCTACAGCGCCTCGCTTTTAAAGTGATTCAGCAATTGAGAATTGATGCCTTTGAAAAAATAGGCAAGCTTGGCATGACTTATTTCGATAAAGTCCCCTCCGGCAGTGTAGTCTCCCGGCTGACAAATGACACGCAGGCAATTGTCGATATGTTTACTTCAGTGCTTGGGACATTTTTAATGGCAATATTCATGGTAATTTCGAGCTTTGTGATGATGTTTATACTCGATGTCAAACTGGCGTTTATCGCACTGATTTTTATGCCTGTTATTGTATTTATCTTGCTGACTTACCGTAAATATTCTGCACGATATTTCTCTCAAGCCCGCAGTCTTTTAAGTGATATGAATGCAAAACTTGCGGAATCGATTGAAGGTATGAAAATTATTCAGGTCTTTAATCAGGAGAAAAGATTGAGAAAAGAATTTGCAGTCATTAACGAGGAACATTATCAATATAATATACGGACAATTAAGCTGGACGGCCTGTTATTGAGGCCGGCAATCGACATGATTTATATCTTGTCCATCGTTGTTATTTTAAGCTATTTTGGATTTTTAAGTTTTGAAACTTCGGTGACAGCGGGTGTTATTTTTGCTTTCATTCAATACATGGAGCGCTTTTTTGAACCGATTAATCAGGTCAGTCAGAATTTAAATATATTCCAGCAAGCACTAGTTGCAGCGTCACGAGTATTTACACTCCTCGATGAAAATCGTCATGAACCAGCTCAGGCTGCTGATAAAAACCAGGAAATAACGAACGGCTGTGTTGAGTTTAAAGATGTGACTTTCAGTTATGACGGAAAAAATAATGTGCTTAAAAATATCAGTTTTACAGTACCCCCGGGGACGACGACAGCACTTGTCGGTCATACCGGTTCAGGCAAGAGTTCTATCATTAACTTAATGATGAGGTTTTACGAGTTTGAACATGGCAGTATTGAAATTGACGGACATTCGATTAAAACTCTGCCTAAAGAAGAAATGAAAAAAAATATCGGTCTGGTGCTGCAGGATCCATTTATTTTTTACGGGACACCAGCGTCGAATATTAAGCTTTACCACAGCGAGATGACTTTTGAACAGGTGAAGCGTGCAGCTGAATTTGTCAGTGCGGACAGTTTCATAAATAAACTGCCGCGCGGCTACGATGAAAAAGTCGTTGAAAAAGGTGCGGATTTTTCGAGCGGAGAACGCCAGCTGCTGGCATTTGCCAGAACGATGGCAACGGATCCTAAAATTCTAATCCTGGACGAAGCAACAGCAAATATAGATTCTTCCACCGAAGAAAAAATTCAAGCATCATTAATGAAAATGAGAAGCGGCAGAACGACTTTAGCCATTGCGCACAGACTGTCGACAATTCAAGACGCCGATGAAATTCTCGTTCTAAATAAAGGTGAAATTGTTGAACGCGGCAAACATGATGAATTGGTTCAATTAAAGGGAATTTACTATAAAATGTACAAGTTGCAAAACAGTCAACAATAATTTGTCATAATTAATCAGTTTAATATATTCATAGCCCCCGTCAGATTTGATATACTAATTCTGAATGGGGGTATTTTAATGGGATCAGAAGTAACATTTCTCCTTGCCTTTGGAGCAGGTGTACTGAGTTTTGTGTCCCCGTGTGTACTGCCGGTTTTCCCGGCCTTCGTGTCGTATATTACAGGCATGAGCTACAACGAGGTTGAAAAACAGAAATTTAATGGGCGAGCCATTTTACATACATTGTTTTTCTTAATAGGATTTAGTATTATTTATATCGCTTTAGGCTTTGGAACATCATTCTTAGGCGGTTATCTGGTAGAGTACGGCAATTTGATCCGTCAAATTGGAGCCATTTTAATCATTGTCTTTGGACTGGTGATCACAGGTGTCCTGAAATTTGATTTCCTGCTGAAAAACCATAAAGTAGAATTTAAAAATAGACCTTCGGGCTTTATCGGTTCCATATTAATCGGTATGGCATTTGCAGCAGGCTGGACACCATGTAACGGACCGATCATCGGTGCAATTTTTGCAATGAGTGCTTCAGCACCGAGCAACGCTTTAATGCTGATGGTCGTTTACTGTATTGGTTTTGGCGTGCCGTTCTTCGTTTTAAGCTTCTTCGTATCGAAGACACGCTGGATGTTAAAATATTCAAACGTAATTATGAAAATCGGCGGCGTAATCATGATACTGATGGGAATATTATTATACTTTGACGGATTAACGCAGATTATTATTTGGCTGCAGCCGTTCTTTGGAGACTTCCAGGGGTTTTAAGATGATAGAGTTTTTAGAATCAATCGAAGAAGAACTCTTTCTGATTGCATCGATCGGGGCAGTAGTCATGGGGATTGCCGTGATTTTTGTCCGGAAGCATGCGAGCAAAACGCCGTTGACTTTAAAGAAAATAGTCATCCCGCCCATCATGATGTCTACAGGCGCATTGATGTATATCTTTCCTTACTTCAGGTTATCCTGGGTTCATATTGCGGAAACAGTTATTATTGGTGCCGTATTCTCTATCGTCCTGATATGGACGACGAAATACGAAGTGAAGCGTGATGAATTGTACGTTAAGCAGACCAAAGCATTCCCTATAATATTAATGGGGCTGCTTTTGTTAAGAATCGCTTTGAAATATATATTCTCGCTAAACACGACACCTGGCGAAATCGGCGGCATGTTTTTCCTGCTGGCCTTCGTCATGATAGGAATTTGGCGTCTGTCGATGCTGAAAAAACACAACGAATTTAAGAAACAGCAGGCCATCAGCTGATGGCCTGTTTTTTGTATTGGCAGAGTTGGATTTTGATGAAGCGGACCTGTAAAAGACAACGGTTATTTGGATTTTATAAATGAACGCCTAAAATCTTCAAATAAAAACAGCAAGCCATTTTAAGATGGTTTGCTGTCTGCTTTTACTTTTTCAGTTTGTTCAAAAATTGAGAATTTCTGTTTCTCATCATCCGCCAGTTCAAACAGTTCTAAATAAGGCGTGTAATCTATATCCAACTGCTTTAATTTTTTCTTCATAAATTTATGATCTTTCTTCGGCGTTGCAATAATATAGCCCTTCATTATCTGATCGAGCTCAATGGTCTTTACACCTTCATCTAAAGCGATTTTAGAAATTCTTCCTGCAATTCTTTCTTTAGCTACATCTCTGAACAGTTCAGGAACCGGGCTGACCAGTTCATTCAACAGGTCCCGTGCGTTTTGATTCCAGAGCGGCAGCGCTTTTTCGATATAAAAATCCTGCCAGTCAAGTTCTGAATAGCCGTCACCTTTAGGCATCCGTCTCAGAAATTTTCTAAACATGAAAAAACCGCCAATAGCCATTGCACCGAGCATTATAAATGTCCATATCGCAATTAAAATCATGAAAATATCAAATGACATCGTAATCACCTCTACTTACTTCACATTATACAGATTTTAAACTTTGTTTGTCCATTTAATTATTTGTGACGATATATAGTGTGAAGGGAGGTGGGAACATGATAAAAGGCCTAAGTGCAAAGTTATTTTACTTCGTCTTGAACGAAGAGGGTAAAGAAGTGACTAAGTCGCGCACACTGAATCGTCTGGCAACTGATGCCAGTGACGACGGCATTAATACACTGGCAAGTGTATACGAAAATCTGACCGGCGAACAGTATTCTATCGTTGAAAAAGTAGTGACACACATCGTTCAGTAATCACATTTAATATTTAAATAGAGAGGAGGAAAAGCAATGGATGAAAAATTAGTACTCGTTTTTAACACAAATCAAAATAAAAGATTTACCCTAACTGTAAACAATCCAAAAGAAGGTATTACGGCTGAAGAAGTAGAAGCGGAAGCAGCGCGTTTAATCGCGGAAGACATTATGCGTCCGTCACAAGGAATCCCGGTTTCTTTGTACTCTGCAAAAATCGTTAATACAGCAACAACTGTGCTGAAGTAAAATGGACTGGATACCTTTTGTGAGCGACGTTGGATTTCCGGTGGTAATCACTTTCTTCCTGCTTCACCGCATGGAAAGCAAGTTAGATGATTTAATTATTACAATCCAGCAGCTCAAATAAAATCAGACTCTCCCGGTCTTTTGCCGGTGAGAGTCTTTCGTCTTATTATAAATATGATAAAATCAATATAATGAAAATAAGAGGTGACTGCAATGCGGATTTTACATACGGGTGACTGGCATATTGGACGCAAGATGAACGGTCTCGATTTGATCGATGATCAATCGTATATACTTGAGCGTTTAATGGAAAAAATTGAATCAGAACATATTGATCTGGTCGTTGTCGCAGGGGATATTTTTGACCGCGCCAATCCTTCTCAGCGCGCTTTGAAATTAGCGAACGACACGCTTTATCGTATAAATATTACTCTTAAAAAACCGCTACTTGTCATTAGCGGCAATCACGACAGCCGGGAAAGACTGAATTACGGCAGCGAGTGGTTTAAAGCGACAGATTTTTACATAAATACTGAAATAGACAATGCACATCTTCCGGTTACAATCGGGGATACGGATTTTTATCTTCTGCCGCATATCGAAGTGCTGGAAGCGAGAAATTATTTTGAGGATGACAGTATCGAGTCTCATCAGGATGCTTACGATAAAATTCTCGAAAAAATTAACAGCGTGCTGGATAACAGTAAGACCAACATACTGATTGGTCATCTGTACTTATCTGACAGTATTGCCAGTGATTCTGAACGTCCCTTATCGATGGGTTTGAGTGAAGCGGTCGCGGAAGATACCTTCAATCATTTTGACTATACGCTTTTAGGACACCTCCATCATCCGTTTGCAGTCAACAGTACACAGTCATTTTACAGCGGCTCCTTGCTAAAATATTCATTTTCAGAATGGAAGCAGCCTAAAGGATTCCGGATCATTGATACAAAAGAAGAAAAAGTATCTTTTATACCGCTTGAGCCGCAGCATGATGTAGTTGTTTATACAGGTGATTACGAAGATGTGATCAATGAAACGGTCACTTTTAAAGATAAAGATGCGTATTTTAAATTTGAATTATCGAATATGAGCTACGTCACGGAGCCGATGAGTAAAATTAAAATGATCTATCCGAATACACTCGAATTAAAGCCGCTGCTTGAAGATCGTGCATCAGAGCTGACAACGGTCGATATGACAACGACGAGTGACGAAGATATTTACCAATCATTTATAGAAACAACGCTGGACAGAGATGTCACTGACTTTGATAAGTCGATGTTTAAGTCATATTTTCTAGGAGAGCCAAATGAAACTGATTAACTTGAAAGTAAATTATTTCGGACCATTTGAGTCTGAAGAAATTAATTTCCAGAGCCTCAACAATAAATTGTTTTTAATCAGCGGACGGACAGGCTCAGGGAAAACGATGATTTTTGATGCGATAGTATACGCTCTGTACGGGAGTGCATCGACGACCGGCCGTGACGAGGAATCACTCCGCAGTCAATTCGCGCCGGATAATCAGCAGGCTGAAGTCAAATTAGTATTTGAAGTTAGAGGCCAACAGTACACTGTCGAGCGGACGCTGAAATATCATAAACCGGGCAATAAGAGTGCGACACCGCCAAAGGCAGTACTGTACAGCGGAGATGGTGACATTATCGCATCCAAGCTAAATGAAGTCAGAGATGCAGTAGTAGATATTGTTAAATTGAATAGAGATCAGTTCAGAAAAATATTAATCCTGCCCCAGGGTGAATTTAAAGAACTGCTCGTTTCTTCAAGTACAGATAAGCAGGATATTTTGCGTACACTGTTTCAGACAGGGCGATTTTTAAACTTTGAATTAAATTTAAAAGAGAAGTTAAAAGAACAGTCTAAAGAAGCGGAAAAACTGGATCTCAGAATTAACGAGCAGATTAAGCACATCCACACAGAAGATATAGATATCACCGAACAGCATGACTTTCCAAACTACAAGATGATTCTTGAATATAATGACGGCATCAACTTCAGTTATCAGAAGAAACTGGAAGAACTCGCTGAAGAGGGTAAAAGATTAAAAACTGAGCTGGATGAAAAACAAAAGATTCTTGTAGAGAAAACCCAGCATAACGAAAAAATAGATAAAATAAACGCCTTAACAGACGAACACACACAGTTGAATCAGCAGGCTGCATCTATCGACAGCTGGCGTGATGAGATCAGCCAGTTCGACAAAGTGTCTGCAATTAAATACGAACTGCTCCGTCATAAGGAATTAGATGAGTCTATTATGGAGTTGACCGATTCACTCGGTAAAGAGAAAACGAGACAAGAAGAGCTGAATGATAATCTAAAAATTAAAACAGATGAATTATCAGAGCTTGAAAAAAAACTTCCGGATATAAACCAGCGTCATAAGAAGTATTTTAAGATGGAAGGGTTTTTATCTTCTAATTATGAAACATTGAATCAGGATATTACAGACAGTAAACAAAAACTGAAAGAAAAAGAAGATGAAATCAGTCTGCTTGAGATAAATATTAAAAATATGAGAGCTGAATTTGAGTCTCTGACTGCGACGCATGCGGTCGCTCTGGCGCTGCAGCAGGAAGTTGGGGATATTAACGGCAAGTATAATCGTCTGACTGAAGATATTAAATCGGCCAAACAGTATCAGCAGCTGATTAACGAACGTTTGGAAATCAATCACAGTATTGATAAGAATAACGATGCGGTAAATGCGCAAAAAGACAAATTGTCGTTATTTAACAGCAATTTAGCAGGCTATGATGAGGATACAATTCAGACGATTAATCATCTAATCAATCACCTTGAACCGGGCACAGCGTGCCCGGTCTGTGAACAGACTGTGCTGACTTTCCCTGAATCCGCTGGTTTGTCAGACGAAGACCGTATGGAGCTGACTGCAATTAATGACGAAATCAGCAGACTCGAAACAGCCAATCAAAAATATGTAATGAGAATCGATGTGATTGATGAGGTCTTGAAAGATAAAGAATATCAGGATCAGGACATGCTTCATATTGAACTGAAGTCAGTAGAAGAAGAAAAAAATGAGATTGAAGCGGCACTTAAAGAGACAAATGAAGACATTCAGAAAAAAGATCAGCTGAACAAAGATATTTCTTCAAAAAATGAAGCAATGCACGGTTTAACTTTAAATTTACAAGAACTCAAAAACAATGATGCACAGCTGTCAGATAAGCGAGTTGAATTCAATGAAGCGACCGGTTTTGAAAACTTTCCTGACTTTAAACAATTTATGGTTCAGGAAAAAGAATCCATCGATGAATTTCAGAGCAATCTGAATCAGTTAAAAGAGACGGTCAATGAACTGACTAAACAAAAAGAAGTGACGGATGCAGCGGTGAAGTCGCTGACTGCAGAGTTCGATAAAACAGATGCAGGTATGAAGAAATTTAAAAAGAGTATTGATGCCTTTATGTCTGAACATCAATTCACCGATTTAAGTGTGCTCCACAGTATTATTAATGATGAAACGATTACTGATAAAAAAGATAAGGTTAAAACATTTGATGAGAGTAATAGAACGCTTAAAAATCAGCTGGATGAGCTGTCTAAAAACCTCGAGACCAAAGAGAAAGTTAATACTGAAAAAGATGACAAAAATGTTAAAAAAGCAGAAGAAACACTCGATAAAGCCCGCGAATATTATGCTGCTGTTAACGAAAGAAAAAATCGCAATCTCCAGTCGAGGGATTACTTATCCGGTTTAATTGATACGTTTAATGCATCTTATGATGAATTCAGCCAGCTGAATGAACTCGTCGATGCAGTGCAGGGGAAAAAGGGACAAAAAGTTTCGCTGGAGCGCTATGTTTTAACGTATTACTTAGAACGTATTTTAGAACTCGCCAATGTCCGACTGACGGCCATGACGAACCACCGTTATAAACTGCAGCGGAGTCAGAAAAAAGTGAACCGTTACAGCGGCCTGGATATAGAAGTTTTTGATTACTACAATAACCAGGCACGCAATATTAATTCACTGTCCGGCGGAGAAACTTTCCAGGCTTCACTCGTACTGGCACTCGCTTTAAATGAAACGCTGCAGCAGGAATCCGGCGGAATTACACTGGATACCATGCTGATTGATGAAGGATTCGGCACGCTCGACCACGAAACACTGGAAGTTGCGATATCTACTTTGATTGATCTGCAGACAACAGGAAAAACAATCGGCATCATCTCGCACGTCGAAGAATTGAAAGAACGTATGGAGCACATCTTATATGTGAATCCGGATAATGAGCGGAGTACGACCAAAATTGTGACCCTCTAGACAATGATTAGTCATAGAAAGTGCATAATTTTCACGCACAGAATTTTTAATTTTTGATAACATTGGTAGTAAGATGAAATGTAGGAGGGGACACACTTGAAAAAGTGGTTAATTGCGGTTTTGGCTTCACTGATGTTTTTATCAGCATGCAGTGCAGGCGCAGTAGAGCCGATGAGCCGGTACGGTGATGAAATACAGGACTTCGAAGTGACGAATCAGAATGATGAAACGTTCACTAGAGAAGATATGGATGGTAAAGTATGGCTCCTCAGCTTTATCTTTACGAACTGTGCGACTGTTTGCCCGCCGATGACTCAAAATATGACTCAGGTCACACAGGAATTGGATGAAAAGGGCATCGAGAACTATGGAGTAATGAGTTTCTCTGTTGATCCTGAAGTCGATACACCTGAAGTTTTAACGGAATATGCAGGATGGTATGATATTCCTGAAGATACAGATTGGCAGTTCCTGACAGGTTACGATTATGAATTTATTAGAGGATTTGCTGAAGATAACTTCAAAACAATCGTTGCACCGCCGCCAGAAGGCAGTGACCAGGTCACGCATGGTACAGCGTTCTACTTAATCGATGAGAACGGAACAATTATTAAAGACTACCCTGGAGTTGACTCCGGCGACAATACCTTCCCGCAGGCGGAAGTAGTGTCCGATGTAGAAAAACTGGTAGAACAAAAAGATGAAGAATAAAGCAGAACCGCTGTCCTTATGGATAGCGGTTTTTATCGTTTAAATATGCTTATATCTTTGTATCAGTTTGAGATTAGTGTTTAAGTAATCAGGGTAAATAAATAAAAAGGAGAGTGGATATAACTATGAGTAAATCTATACTTTTAATTGTGACAAGCCACGATAGAATTTCAGGTGACAAAGATAAACCAACTGGTGTTTGGCTGTCAGAGGCAGCAGAACCTTATATTGCATTCCAAAGTGCCGGATTTAAAGTTGATATTGCATCACCTAAAGGCGGAAGTGTTCCTGTTGACCCGAACTCTGTAGAAAACGGCAGTAATGATGAGAAATTTACTGAAGTTACAAAGCTGCTTCAGAAAACCGAGCGTGTTAAAGATGTTGTATACGAAGGCTATGATGCGATATTCTTAGCTGGCGGACACGGTGCGATGTACGATTTCCCTGGAGACCCTGATATTCAAAATATTATGGCATACTTTAAAGATCAAGGCAGAATTGTCAGTGCAGTATGTCACGGCCCTGCAGCATTTGCGGATGCCAAAACTAAAGATGGAAAATATTTAGTGGATGGTATAAAGCTGACAGCATTTACTAATGCTGAGGAAGATGCTACAAAATTATCTGAGGACATGCCATTTATGCTTCAAACAAAACTTGAAGAAAACGGTGCAGGTTTCGTCGCTGGTGCAGCTGGAGAAGAAAACGTCGTGTCCAGCGGCAGTTTTGTTACTGGGCAAAACCCCGCATCAGCTGAGGCTGTTGCTAAAGCAGTTATTAAGAGATTACAATAATATTTTTGATAAAGCGCGGTACTTTCATGTGAAAGTATCGCTTTTTTTTATGTGGAGAGCGAGAGGATTGGAATTTAGAAAGCAACATAGCTATTAAGAGGCGAATATACAGAAAAAAAAGACGTTTGGATGACGTGGTGAAAATGACGACGTCGTCCGGAAGGTTTGGGATGACGTGGTGAAAATGACGACGTCGTCCGGAAGGTTTGGGATGACGTGGTGAAAATGACGACGTCGTCCGGAAGGTTTGGGATGACGTGGTGAAAATGACGACGTCGTCCGGAAGGTTTGGGATGACGTGGTGAAAATGACGACGTCGTCCGGAAGGTTTGGGATGACGTGGTGAAAATGACGACGTCGTCCGGAAGGTTTGGGATGACGTGGTGAAAATGACGACGTCGTCCGGAAGGTTTGGGATGACGTGGTGAAAATGACGACGTCGTCCGGAAGGTTTGGGATGACGTGGTGAAAATGACGACGTCGTCCGGAAGGTTTGGGATGACGTGGTGAAAATGACGACGTCGTCCGGAAGGTTTGGGATGACGTGGTGAAAATGACGACGTCGTCCGGAAGGTTTGGGATGACGTGGTGAAAATGACGACGTCGTCCGGAAGGTTTGGGATGACGTGGTGAAAATGACGACGTCGTCCGGAAGGTTTGGGATGACGTGGTGAAAATGACGACGTCGTCCGGAAGGTTTGGGATGACGTGGTGAAAATGACGACGTCGTCCGAAGGGTTTGGGATGATGTGGTGAAAATGACGACGTCGTCCGAAGGGTTTGGGATGATGTGGTGAAAATGACGACGTCGTCCGAAGGGTTTGGGATGATGTGGTGAAAATGACGACGTCGCCCAAAACTCACAAAGCTAGAAAAAACACCCAAAACCAGATGGTTTCGGGTGAATTCATGTGCTCTATAATAAATTATCACAGTGTCCGGTTTTAAATGTTTCTTCAAAGTTTTCAAAGCTGGTTTCTTTCATGTTGCTAAGGGCTTCATCTGTGTTTGATCCAATATGCGGTGTGACAAGGATTCGCGGATAGAGGCGGATTAAATCTCGTGCACTGTCGTCCGAAATCGGGTGCCATGGTGAAAATTGTTGAAGTTATCGGGAGGTGATTAAAGAGATGTGTAATTTCAAATCCATTATATCCAGACTGATTTGGAATGTATAACAATATGATAAAGTCCCCGAATCATTAGATTCCGGGGACTTTATTTTAAGCTTTCTTAGATTTTAATTTTCCTGCAGCCAGCATAATACATACTAGCAGAACAATACAGAGTACATTTTTAGTGAATAATGGAATAGGTGCCATATTGACCAGTATTCCGATAATAAGCGCTAACACACCGTAGATTGGATACTTTCCGGCAAACTGTGCAAGAACGGCACCGAATATTGCAGGGAGTACATATGGAAATACTTCCTGAACACTTTCCGGTATGACTGTTAACAGCCATAAGCCTGCTAATATTACAGGAATAAGTATAATCTTATTAACGAGTGATGCTGCACTGATTCCCAGTGTACCGACAATTTCACCCTTATCGGTTCCGGGTTCCACACCAACTGCTTCCTGGCACGATGCAACTGCCGGTAAGCACATATTAGAAATATTACCTGTAAAAAAGGCAACATAAGTTCCTGAAACACCGAGTACAGGGAAGTACATAATCGGTTCTAAAAACCAGACAATCGCTACAACAGCTGCATAGGCTAGGAAGCTGTTAATAATTAATGAAAAACCGGGATGATATCCCATAACAAATGATATATATAACGGCATTGCTAATGATATAAGAATTCCTAACCCTATAGTAATACGGCCCCATCTGTGAGAGGCTGCTCTAAATTCATTCATTTAAAACCCCTCCATTTTATATAAAGAAATAAACTGCAGCTAAGCTGATCAGGATTGAGAATCCGAGTGACCATTCTTTCAGCCAGTTAATTCCTTTTTTATTCGCGATATAGTTAAAAGTGAGTGATGAAATTACAGCCACTGCTGCCGTAAAAATATAAGGTGCACCTTTAATCATTTCAGCGCCGGTTAATGATCCAAACACAGCAATCATGGCACCGCTGGCGATTATACTCATTAAATATTCACCTTTAGGCTTGCTTGTTAATTTGGTTTGAATTTTACTTAAGTAAGGTGTGGCGAAGAATGTAAATATCATCCAGCCGGCACCGCCGATACATAAAGTCCATACGACGAGATTAAATATTTCAGGTGTAAATCCTTCACCAGCCAATGTAGCACCAGCAGATTCTGCAGACAGTTGTGCACCCATACTTTCAATGGGAGCTGAACCGATGACACCGATCCTCATCATAGTCAGCGGATTTCCAATTAATGAAATCAGTGAAACAGCAACGATAATAATCCCGATTGATGGACCGATTGCAGTAATACTGCCTGTTTTAACTGCACGTTTGATTTCTGAATCACTCATACCAATTTCTCTAGCTGCTTTTTTAGATAACGATAAAAATTTTATTGCCTGAAAAATAACCAGCGCCACTATCGCAGAACCGAAAATCCATACGACAGGGGAGTTGGCAAAATCCATACCTGACATGTAATCAAACCCCTTTGTCTGTCTTTTGTTTATAAATTACATTAACCCTCAAGTCTGCCGAGGACGACATACCCTAATGTTTTAGCACTGATTAAAAGTGCGCCTTCATGTACATCAAACTTAGGGTGATGGTTTGGATATGGATGTTCTACACCTTCAGGCTTTGAACCAACATGAATAAATGTCCCTGGTGTTTTTTGAGTGTAGTAAGCAAAATCTTCAGAACCGCTGGATGGTTTAGGATGCACGATTTCATCAAGATAGGTACCGACACTGTGTGTAAGAATATCTTCAACATATTGAGTTTCCTGCGGGTGGTTGTATGCAACAGGATAGTCATACACATAGTCTAAGTCGCATTTAACATCAAATGAGTTTTCTATACCTTCAGTAATTTTTTTCATTGCTTCATAGGCAGGTACTTTATTGTCTTCATTTAAATAGCGGACAGTCCCCCGAAGCGTCACTTTATCCTGAATGACGTTATAGCCGCCTGGTGCATCGAACGCTGTAACTGACACAACGACAGAGTCCATTGGATCCATACGTCGGGAGACAATCGTTTGTGCTTCAGCGACAAAGTAACTGCCGGCAACAAGTGCATCATGTGTTGTATGAGGCATTGCACCATGCCCGCCTGAACCCTGTATGGTTAAATCAAAGTTAGAGCGGCCGGCCATAGAGTTGCCTGAAATTAAACCAACCTGGCCGACTTCCAGCATAGGGAAAATGTGAATACCGTAAACTTCGTTTAAATCATCTAAAATACCTGATTCAACAATACTTTTGGCACCGCCCGGCGGCACTTCTTCTGCGTGCTGGTGAATCAGTTTTATCGTTCCGTTCCATTCATCCTTTAATTCAATCAGCGCTTCACCTAAATAGAGCAGGTAAGCGGTATGTACGTCGTGTCCGCAAGCATGCATCACGCCGTCATTCGTCGATTTAAATTCAACATCTGCTTCTTCCTGGATCGGCAAGGCATCAAAGTCAGCACGGAGTCCAATCGTCCGTCCTGAAGACTTACCGTTAATCTCAACGATAATCCCGTAACCATTTCCAACATTTGCCGTAACTTTAACATCCTTGTCACGATAAAAATCCTCGATAAACTTAGCTGTATTTTCCTCTTTAAATGAAAGTTCCGGATTGGCATGCAAGTGCCGTCTCGTTTCAATCATCTGCTGTTCTTTCTCTTCAAGTTTTTGAAAAAGCTTTTCTTTTAAACTCAATTTAAATCCCCCTTTGTATATATGAAAACAGTTTATCATTGAGAAAATAAAATGACGAACAATTTAATCAATTCAGAATTTAATGAAGAGATGTGCCTTTGTGTCAACTTTATGTCTAAAATTAGTAATATTCTGTTTATTTTAAAATTTACAGGGAATGTTACATAATATCATTTGAGTTATTTAAATATATTCAAAGGGGATGGATTTTATTAAGTATTTAATGATGCTATTTGCAAGTTTACTGTTTATAGCAGGATGCGGATCCGGAGAATCTGAAGAACCAGCAGAAGAAAGTGCAGAAACGACAGAAGAAGCTGAAGACAATGCAGCAGAAGAAACGGCGGAAGATGATGCTGCAGAAGAAGAAAGTGCAGAAACGGAATCTGAGTCTGAAACAGACACTGAAACTGATGCAGAAGGGGATGCATCAGAAGACGCGACGGAAGAAACGAATGACTCAGAAAGTGAAGATTCAGCGGAAACAGAAAGCGAAGATACAGAGTCTGATTCAGAAATGGACAGCGGCACTGAGTCGGATACAGATAGTGAAACCGGCACAGAAACAGAGTCTGATAGTTCAATGGAAGATGACAGTTCAGACAATGCTGCTTCAGATGATGCCGAAGGAGATACTGCAGCTGGCACGTCAGAGCAAAGGAATATAGACTTTGCTCCCATTGATGAGACTGTGACAGGTGCTGATGGTACTGAGATGACAACTAAGTTTGAGTTGAACTCCGGTATTGGAGAAACGCTCAGCAGCGCAAGTGAATCAGATGCATCTATTGAAGAAGTTATGATGCCTAAAGAAGATGTCACAACATATTATGCTGAAACATTTATGGTTATTAATTTATATGCTGCAGGTAATACTGAAACACCAGCAGATAATGATATGGCGGGGCTGACAGCAGAGATTGATGAAAGAGAAGAGATGGAAGTGTTCTCTGGACAGTTCGATCCTGCAACAAGTACTGTCGTTCCTTATGCTTATGCAAATTCGGAATCATTGTTCGTAAATGAGGGCGGAATGTGGAATGACTATACAGGACAGGCACCTGCAGATCAAATATATTATGGTTCATATTCTAATCTTTACGATGCATTTATGGAGAGTTCAGAAGTTATAAATGTATCGGAAGATGATGATAATTATTACCTTCATAACATCGGTACAGAAACTGTACTGCATGATACATTCGGTACATTATTCAACGTTGAGTTTACTAATGCCGATACATCTCAGCAGAAGAATGGGGTAGTGGGTGTAGTAGATAAGGAAAGCCAGGAGCTGGTTCATATTGCCTATATGTCGTCTGCACCTGGTATTACTGAGGGTGAAATGCTGCATATAGAAATTGCATCCGGTCTCGGTAATTATGGAGAGTATGATGAGAGCGGTATAACTGTACCGGAAGGTATATACGAATAAGTTTAAGCAAATTGCTCAATCCGTACACAGAAATGTGTGCGGATTTTTTCTGTTTAATAATAAATTAACAAATTTTCAATTACTGACCATCTAATTTTTCTTTATTCGTAAAAATGATAAAAAAATTAAAAAATTGCGCAGATTATGACACAGTTATTAAATTTTTGCGATTTTACAACAATTTATTTTGTCCTTATATTGTGATTATCACGAAGCGGAGGTTAAATATGATTCTATTAATAATCATGGGCGGCGTACTTGCATCGTTTCTTTACGCACTGACACAAACTGATAATATTTCATTCTTAACGAGAAGAAGCCACTGTGATTCATGCAGAAATGAATTGAGTATCAGCGATTTAATACCGGTGATCAGCTTTTTAAAAAATGCAGGACGCTGCAGGCATTGTCAGTTTAAGATTTCAAATAGTTATTTATTCGTAGAAATACTGACAATTGTACTCTTCGTTTTGCCGGTTATTGTACCGCTCAGCTATGACAATATGCTGCTTTATTATTTATTAGTCAGTATTATAATTCCGCTGTCCATTTATGATTACGATACAATGCTTATTCCATCTCATATGTTGATATTATTATTTATTTCCGGTTTATTTTTAACTGATCTTGAGTATTTAGAAGCAGGAACTGATCTATTTATTGTCGCAGTGCTGCATATCTTCTATCTTTTGTTTAAAGAAAAAATAGGCTACGGCGATATTCAGCTATTTTCGGTATTAACGATGATTACACCGCTCGACTTCTTCATTTTCACCTTTTTATTCACTTATATTATTGGCGGTTTTGCTGTGATTTTACTAGAACTGTTTGCACATAAAAATATTACAAAAGTTCCATTAGTCCCGTTTATTGCTGCGAGTTTATTTACTACTTTTTATCTTGCCTTCTAACACCGTTGATTTGCCCTTCAGGTGGACGCTTTCCGCGGGCATGGCTTGAGCCTCCTCGGAAGAAGTTCACTTCCTGCGGGGTCTCAAGACTCATGCTTTTCCCGCAGGAGTCGCCACCTTACGTTCCAATCAACTGGTCTGCATCTTTGCATTTGGTTCTATTTCAATTGCTCCAATACAGTTGTAGTAGATTTTAATGCGTTGTTCTTGTTTTCCATCAACTTTCTCTGCTTGGTAGACGATAATTTTATCGACAAATTCCCGTATTAATTCAGGATTGATTGTACTGATTTCTGTATGCTTTTTCACTAATTGTAGAAAATGTTTTGTGCAATTTCGTTTAATTCTCCCGCTTCATTGACACAGTCATCTAAATCAATGGCACAAATGTCATGGCTGACAATGAAGCCTATGCCAGTATAGTCATCCATGACTTTCACCGCATCTTCATACGAAGAAAAAGTGCTTAAATCATTTGGACTTGCACGACTGCCTGTCCTTGCGTTATACGGTACTTTTGCTTTCTTTCCATTTCGCATTTCTTCTTTCCAGCAGCAAAATATATCATGCTCTTTCATTTCCGCTGGAATATTTTCAATATCACACACAGAAAATACACACCTCCTTTACCTGTAAATTTTTAAAGCTATTCAATTGTCAAGGAACGATGAGGGGAATGATCCATCTGTGTGTTTGTCTAATCTGTCTTTTCACTTATGAATCTTTTCGACAAATTTCACAGTTGTAAATATGTCCCTCACCTATAAGCGAATAATTTCACCGATTCGAACCCCTTTTTAAAAAAGGAAAATTAAATCTATTTAAATCGACAAAAATATACGAATATTTATAGTTTTAAGCGACCGCTTCACGTCCTCGTGATATGATGATAGGTAGGTAGAAAGAAATCGTTCAAGATGAGGAGGAAGTGAAATGGGTGTACGTTATGAAAAGTTATTTCACTTATTAGATGAACGAAATATGACAACAAGAGAATTAGAAAAGCAAGCAGGTTTTTCGGGAAATATTACGACACGGATGAGAAGAAATGAATACATATCACTCGAGAGTATTGAAAAAATCTGCATGACTTTAGATTGTCGTGTGGATGATATTTTAGAATTTGAGAAATAGGAGCGAACAAAATGAATGAATTTAATCGAAACTTACAAACATCAATTAATGTACAAAGACAGGCTAATTTAATTTGGAGTGTAGCAGATATTTTACGCGGACTTTATAAGCCTCATGAATACGGTAAGGTAATTTTACCGATGACAGTGATCAAACGATTACATGATACTTTAAAACCAACTCGTGATGCTGTATTAGATGTCGCAAAGAAAACAGAAAATATGAATGACACCATGCGGAATAAAATGTTGACGAATGCTTCGGGCTATTCATTTTATAATACGAATCTTTATACCTTCGAAACATTGCTTGCAGACCCAGCAAATATTGAAACAAACTTTAGAGCCTATATAAATGGCTTTTCAGAAAATATGCAGGATATTCTAGCTAACTTTAAATTCGATTTAGAGATTAGTAATTTAGCAGAAAACGATCGCCTCTTTTATGTCATCCAGGAATTTAGTAAAAAAGAAGTTGATCTAAGCCCAGACAAGATGACGAGTACAGATATGGGATATGTCTTCGAAGAACTTGTCAGAAAATTCTCGGAAAGTTATAACGAGGAAGCTGGGGCACACTTTACGAGCAGGGATATTATTTATTTAATGACAGATTTATTGTTAGTTGAAGATCAGGATACTTTAACTGGAAAAGATGTGGTGAAGACGGTATATGACCAAACGATGGGTACATCACAAATGTTGTCAGCCATGACAGAACGAATTCATGAGATGAATGAAAGTGCAGAAGTTGCAACCTTTGGTCAAGAATTAAACCCTGAAACATACGCAATCGCAAAGGCTGATACGATGATTCGTGGAGGAAATCCAGACAATATGGCATTAGGCAGTACCCTATCAAAAGATGCTTTCGAAGGCTATACTTTTGACTACTGTATTTCTAACCCTCCATTTGGGATTGATTGGAAGGGTGACCAAAATGCTGTAAAGGCTGAACATGAACTTGGTGAAAATGGGCGATTCGGGGTTGGACTACCAAGAATCAGTGATGGGCAATTATTGTTTCAGTTAAACGGGATTTCAAAGTTAAAAGAGACTGGACGAATGGCAATTATTCATAACGGGTCGGCATTGTTTTCTGGTAATCCAGGAGCAGGTGAAAGTTTAATCCGCCAGTATGTGATTGAAAATGATTGGTTGGAAGCGATTGTTCAATTGCCAAATGATTTATTTTATAACACAGGTATTTCAACATACATATGGATCGTTACGAAAAATAAATCTGCTGAACGTCAAGGAAAAGTGCAGCTCATTGATGCTTCGAAGATGTTTGAAAAACGTAGGAAGAACATTGGTGAAAAGCGTGTTGATATTTCGGAAGAATGTCGTGACATGATTGTCAAAGCTTACGGAGAGTTTACTAATGATGAATATTACTTAGATGAACGTGTTGTTGAATCGAAAGTTTTTGATAATAAAGAATTTGGTTTTACACGTGTCACTGTGGAAAGTCCGTTGAAAGATGAAAATGGAGAAATCGACCGTAAAAAGAACGGTGACCCAAAACCTGATGCGAAATTACGTGACACAGAAGACATTCCTTTAAAAGAAGATATAGATGCCTATTTTGAGAGAGAAGTATTACCATTCAACCCAGATGCATGGATGGACCGCAAAAAAGATAAGATAGGTTATGAAATTCCCTTTACAAGACTGTTTTATAAGTATACAGCACCAGAGCCTTCAGAAGTCATTGCTGAACGCATCAAAAAATTAGAGGAATCAATTGTCGCAAACTTCCAAGCACTATCAGGGAAGGATGTGGAAAACGTTGACTAGAAAAATGAAAGACAGCGGAATTGAATGGATTGGAGAGATTCCGGAGGATTGGCTTTTGGTAAAATATAAAAGGTTTGCGAAGTCTGGAATGGGTATAACTCTATTGAAAAGCGATTTATTAGATAGAGAGACAGAGGATTCAATACCTGTATATAGTGCGACTCAGGGAAATGAATTTTTTGGATATACAGAAAACAAAAAACTATTATTAGAGAGCGGAGATTTGGTAATCCCTGCTCGCGGGAACTCAATAGGACACATTAAAGTTGTAGATAAAACAGCAACATCTACACAGACAACCATATACAGTAAAGTATTTTCAAATGAAATCAATATAATGTTTCTAAAATATTGCGGTGATGGATTAAAAGATAATTGGTTTGAATTTGATAATACAGCAATTCCGCAAATAACAGTTAATCAAGTAAATAATAACCCTGTTCCTTATCCTAATCTAAAAGAACAAGAGAAAATAGTTAAAATATTAAATGAAATCACACGAAAAGTTGATAATATATTAAAACAAACCCAACAATCCATCGAAGAACTAAAAAAATACAAACAATCACTCATAACAGAAGCGGTGACAAAAGGCTTAGACCCGAATGTGGAAATGAAAGATAGTGGGATTGAGTGGATTGGAGCTATTCCTAGTCGCTGGGGACTAAATCAAATTAAAACTGTCGCCAAAGTGATGAATGGTAAAGAGATTGAAACCGATGGTGGGCATATACCCGTATTTGGTTCAGGTGGAGTATTTAAGTATACAAATACAAAATTGTATGATAAAGAGTCTGTATTGTTCGGTAGGAAGGGTACTATAGGAAAACCATTAATAATTAACCAACCTTTTTGGACAGTTGATACAATGTTTTATACACATATTTTTGAAAATAGAGCTTTTCCAAGATGGCTCTATTATATCTTAATATCATTACCCTGGGATGTTTATTCAACCCAAACTGCTATTCCTAGTATTGTTGGAAGTGAAATCGAAAGCATTAGAATACCTGTACCATCAATAGAAGAACAACGCCAAATCGTCTCCTACTTAGACGAACAAACATCTCGTATCGACAAGCTGATCGCTGATAAAACAAAAGTTATTGAAGAACTTGAAGATTATAAGAAGTCCTTAATCTATGAATATGTAACAGGGAAAAAAGAAGTGTAAAGGGGGTAAGCTTTATGCTGGAGAAAAAGGAAATTCGCTTTGAGCAAGATATTGAAACTGTGCTAACGAATGTAGGCGGTTGGCAGTCTGTGTCTTTTGCTGATACCAACTATGATTCTTCTATTGGAATGGATGCTAGTGTCTTGATTGATTTCATTCAAGAAACCCAACCACGTGCTTGGAAGCGGTATGTTTCTATTTATAAAGAAGCTGCGGAAGACCGTTTTGTCAGGCGTTTTAATGAAGAAGTAACAACACATGGACTACTACACGTTCTACGCAAGGGAATGCGGGACCGTGGTGTTCATTTCCGTGTCATTTATTTCCGTCCCGTTTCATCCATCAGTTATGATAACTTGAAGCTATATGAAGCTAATCGTTTTCACTGTATTCGCCAGTTTTATTATAGTACAAACAATCGTAACTCTATTGACATGGTACTCGCTGTAAATGGGATACCGCTTGTTGCCTTAGAGCTTAAAAACCAATATACAGGTCAAAATGTCCAACATGCAAAACTGCAATTTGAACAAAATCGTGACCCAAGAGAACTTGTTTTTCAGTTTAACACTCGCTTTCTCGTATATTTTGCAGTAGATCATTACGATGTCTACATGACAACGAAACTAGCTAGAAATAAGACATATTTTCTCCCATTTAACCAAGGCTCCAATGGTCCAGGAAATGTGGGGGGTGCAGGGAACCCAGCTAATCCTGAAGGTTATCCAACTTCTTATTTATGGGAAGAAGTCTTAAAGCGCAATCAACTCATGGATATTATTGAACGGTTTATGAACCTAGAAGTAAAGAAGAATATTCTTATCTTTCCACGTTATCACCAGCTAGATGTCGTGAAAAAGTTAGTTGCAGATACGAAGGAATATGGTTCTGGAAAAAATTATTTAATTCAACATTCAGCAGGGTCAGGAAAATCTAATAGTATCGCCTGGCTAGCCTATCATTTGGCTTCTTTACATAATCAAGAGGATGAGCCAATCTATAGCTCTATCATTATCGTGACAGACCGAACTGTCTTAGATAGGCAGTTACAAGATACATTACTCAGTTTTGAACATACGACAGGGCAAGTTGAAACAATCGGGGATAATAAAACTTCCCAACATTTAAAAGATGCCATTAATGATAAAAAGAAGATTATTATTACGACCTTGCAAAAATTCCCTGTCATTTACGATGAGATAGATAGTGTAGCGGGACGAAATTTTGCCATCATTGTTGATGAAGCTCATTCATCTCAAACAGGTTCAAGTGCGCAAAAGTTAAAGCAAGCTTTAGCAGATAAAGAAGCATCTTTAAAGGAATACCAAGAAATCGAAGAAGAAATTGAAATCCAATCTTTAGATGATCAAGATCAACTTGTGAAAACACTACTTTCGCAAGGACAGCATAACAATTTGAGCTTCTTTGCCTTTACAGCTACACCGAAAGAAAAAACGATTGAAATGTTTGGGACAAGGCAAAAAGATGGCAGCTATCGACCTTTTCATATTTACTCAATGCGTCAAGCGATAGAAGAAGGGTTTATTTTAGATGTCTTAAACAACTATATGACCTATAAGGCTTCATATCGTATAGCAAAAGAAATAGAAGAAAATCCTGAATTACCAAAAACGGAAGCTGTCCGAGCGATTGCTAGATATCAGTCCTTCCATCCATGGGTATTAAGGCAGAAAACAGAAATTATCATTGAACAGTTTAGAGAAGTAACCAAAAAAGCTATAAATGGACGAGCGAAAGCAATGATTGTCACATCATCCAGATTACATGCCGTCCGTTATATGAAGGAATTTAAGCAATATATTGAAGAAAAGGGTTATGAAGATTTAGATGTCCTTGTTGCGTTTTCAGGAACAGTAAATGATGATGGCGAAGAATATACGGAACCGAAATTAAATATCACAAAGTTTGGAGAACGGATTCAAGAAAATCAATTGAAAGAAGTTTTCCATAGTGACGATTTTAATTTACTAATCGTTGCAGAAAAGTATCAAACAGGCTTTGACGAACCATTACTTCACACGATGTTTGTCGATAAGAAATTACGTGGTGTGACAGCAGTACAAACTTTATCACGCTTAAATCGAACCATGCCAGGTAAAAAAGATACATTTGTTTTAGACTTTGTCAATACAGAGGAAGAAATATTTGAAGCTTTCCAACCTTTCTATGAAGCGACAACATTAAAAGAAGAAATTAATATTAACCTTATTTATGATACACAAAGTAAATTAAGAAAGTTTTATGTTTATAATGATGACGACATTAAACAAGTAATGAAAATAAATGAACAAGCAGGTAATAAACAAGACGAACGATTACTTGGCAGATTATCCAGCTTATTCAAACCAATACTGGGTCGTTATGAGGAACTAGAAGAAGATGTGCAATATGGTTTTAGGGTGACATTACGTAATTTTAATAAGTGGTATAACTACATTGCACAAATTGACCGAACTTTTGATAAAGATTTACTAGAGGAAAGTATCTTTACAGGTTTCTTACTTAAGTTTATCCCCAAGGAAAAGCGTGAAAAGATAAGTATTGATGATAAAGTAAAATTAGAATATTACAAATTACAAGAAGACTTTCAGGGAGAAATATCGCTTATAGCAGAAGATGATGGAAGCGGTATGTTAGAACATCCAGGTACTGTAGATGCGACTGTTAAACCGACAGATGAACACGATAGATTAGAAGAAATTATCCAAAGAATAAACGAACGTTTTCCAGAAGATTTTACTGAGGGTGACCGAGTCTTAGTCGAAACAATGCACCGTACCCTTAGAAAAAGTGCAGATGCAAAATTAGTAAATATGGCAAGGAATAATAGTGTGGAGATGTTTGAGAATAATTTATTCAAAGAACAATTTCAAGACTTCATTTTAGAACAATATACCGAAAATCAATCTGCATATGGAAAATTATTTGATGCTGACCAATCATACTACAATACGATTTATTCATTTATTGCAAAAGATTTATACAAGTGGTTAAGGTCACAAACACCTGATAATTATGCTTAAATATCAAATTGTTAATTTAGAGTTAAAGTGGGAAGGTCCTTTTCGTATCGAAGATTTAAGGTCACTAAACAACTATGAAACGGATTATGGCATCTATCAAATTTATGGAAATCACCTTGTCTACGGAGAAAATGTTCTATTATATATTGGACAAGCAAATGAGCAGACATTTTATACGAGAATAACACAACACTCGTATTGGTTAGAAAATCATTTCATCATTTATATTGGTAGATTAAGTGGTCAAGTAACTCCATCACACGAAATATGGCATGATAAAATCAGTGCTGTAGAGCAACTATTAATTCATATTCATGCGCCAGCTTACAATACTGCAAACATTAATTCCGTTAATATAGATAAGGTTGGGCATCTACACATCTTAAATGTCGGTAAATATAAAAGTCTTTTACCTGAGGTATCAGGAACTCGTTGGTTGAGAGAAGAGGAAATGTTGACTGAAGATGTTTACAGGTATAAAGGATAATAAGTTATAGTTATTAAATAATAAAACCCGAGTAATGAACACAGTTTGTTCATTACTCGGGTTTTGTCTCCGCTCAAAGCCTGTCATTCCGCTTGTTTATTTCCATCACTACTAGCAATCCCCATTTGAGGGTGTCTTTTGTTTATATATTCTAATTAGAGCAATATTTAGAAAATGGTCAGCAAACTATATCATTCTATATTTTGTGAGTTAGATATATAACTGGTTGTAATATATAATAAGTTAAGTTGATGTATTAAGTAAGAACTTGAAAAACTAAGGATAGGACTGAAGCGTATGATACATAATGAAGATTCAAGAGTTAAACTACCAGCGATGATTCATTTCTTACGATTAGGATTTAAGTATCAAACTAAAAGAAAAATGAAAATCGATCAACGTAATAATATTTTTGTAGATATTTTTAAAGATTCCATTTCAAAAGTGAATGGAACACAATATTCAGAATTGAGAATACAAGAATTACTAAAAGAAATCGATCTGCTCACAGATAACATGAAAGATAAAGGTAAGCTATTTTTTAATAGATTGTCAGATACGACAGGTGTAAAGCTTGTTGATTTAAAAAATCTATTACTAAATAATATGTTGAATATGGTAAAGTTTGCTTCTCCAAATATAAAATTGCTAAAAATGTTTGAAATAGAAACAGGTATACTTTCAGACAGAATTTTTAATTTAGGTTATGAAAACGAACTACTTGAGGAAAAGAGAAATTTACTCATACACAAACTAATTCAATAGTTTTCAATGTAGAGAGACAACGTAAATAGTGTTGTTTCTCTTTTTTTATTGCATAGAAACTACTTTTTTAACAAAGTACAATATAGCCTATTTTCATTACTAATAAGGCTTTTAGATTTTAATGAAACATTGATAATATAACGTTTTCCTATAATCAAAGTAATTTAGCTATAAAGTGTACCTATATGTGTTCACAATCATCCGAGCGGTGACCCGACACCATCAAATGAAGATATTGAAGTGACTAAGAGATTAAGAGAATGCGGCGATTTAATCGGGGTGGATTTTTTGGATCATATTATTATTGGTGATGGTAAATACGTATCGCTTAAAGAAATGAATTACATATAATGGAGGGAAATGAATGGGACTGGATATGTATTTGCTACTTGAAGATAATGACACAGGTGAAATAATAGAGTACAGCTATTACAGAAAATTTAATGCACTGCAGGGATATTTTGAAACGAATTACAATATCGCTAATCCAGGAAAAATTCATTTAAAAGAAGATATCATCAATGATCTATATATCAGATTAAATGAAATACGCTATGCACCTGAAAAGGCAAATCTGCTGCTGCCATCTTATCCGGGACCGTTTTTTGGTACATATGAATACGACAGACTGTACCATTCGTATATTAATCAGGCAGCGTCAGATTTCTATCATGCAAAATTTATCGACAATAAAAAATATAAACTATATTTTGCATCAGACTGGTGAATTTTCAACGAAATCAATCATAAATAATATTTTTATCTTGTTTCGTTAATTCTTCCAGTGACTCCAGCATCTGTTTAATCTGTTCATCAGAATGCCGTTCCCAGACACCTAGTTCAGCAATAATTTTTACCGGTTCAGATGAACGGTAGGAGCGGGTCGGATTGCCGGGGAACCTTTGATCAGTAAGGTTTGGATCATTTTCGAATTCTCCTGCGGGTTCGACAATATAAATTCTTTCCTGATTATCTGATGCAGCCAGCTCAGCACCCCATTTTGCAGCTTCCAGTGCGGCAGTGAAATAAATGTAATTAGATTTTTTGTTCTGAAAGTTCGATTGATAGTTTGGTTTGAGTGAATCGCCTATATTCAATGCGGCTTTTGTACCGTGGAAAAACGGTCCTCTATCTAAGGGTTCTATATTTTCATCCATATAATCTGCTCCCCAATAATATATTTAACAATACAAATTATATCGGCTATCATGAAAAAAGTGCAGTCTGTTATATGAGTTCATTTAGCTGTATAATAAAAGCAAAGAGAGTTAATGATTACTAATTTACAAAACGGGGGATTTTTAATGCAGACTGTTAAATTGAACAATGGGATTGAAATGCCGATTGAAGGATACGGGGTTTTCCAAATCGGTCCTGAGGAAACTGAACGCTGTGTACTTGACGCATTGAAAACAGGTTACCGCAGTCTGGATACTGCTGCGACTTACGGTAATGAAGAAGGTGTCGGCAAAGCGATTAAAAAAAGCGGTGTGCCAAGAGAAGAAATCTTCTTAACAAGCAAGTTATGGGTTGAAGATCAAGGGTATGAGTCTGCAAAGGCAGCATTTGAAAAATCTCTGGAAAAACTTGGTACAGATTATCTGGATTTATATTTAATTCACCAGCCTTACGGTGATTATTACGGATCATGGCGTGCAATGGAAGAACTATATAGTGAAGGTAAAATTAAAGCAATCGGTGTATCTAACTTTGATGCCGCACGTTTAGTCGATTTAATTATGAACCAAACCATTGTTCCAGCTGTAAATCAAGTCGAACTGCATCCTTTTGTACAGCAGACTGAAGCTAAAAAAATAATGGATGAATATGGTGTGCAGATTGAATCTTGGGGACCTTTAGCAGAAGGCAAGCATGGAATTTTAGAAAATACTATGCTTAAAGAAATTGCTGATAAACATAATAAAACTGTTGCACAAGTCATTTTAAGATGGCATTTAGATCGGGATGTTGTCATTATTCCTAAGTCTGTTCGTTCAGAACGTATGAAAGAGAATTTAGAAGTACATGATTTTTCTCTGGATGCATCTGATATGGAGAAAATTGCGGGCCTAGACGGTCAGCAGGATATGATTGTTGATCATACAAATGTTGAAATCGTTAAAGTGATGAATAATTCAAAAACACCTGAATAAGTTCTTAAGTTGACTCCATTCTGATTTGAACAGAATGGAGTTTTAACATATATGCTATGATATTGATAATCTTATGAGCTGAAATAAGTAGAGGGGATGATTCAATGCTGACGATGAGTACAGACTTATGTGATTTATTAAAGATAAAATATCCGATTATCCAGGCGGGTATGGCCGGCGGTGCGACGACACCGGCACTCGTCGCAAGTGTAAGTAATGCAGGGGGACTCGGAACGCTCGGTGCTGCTTATATGAAATCTGAAGATATCAAAATGGCAATAGCTGAAATAAGGAAATTAACTGACCAGCCGTTTGCTGTAAATTTATTTTGTGTTGAACATGGCATCGAGCCAAAGCAAAATGAAAAAGAGGCAGTGAAACAGGAACTGCTGAACATCGGCAGAGATTTAAGTATAAGTGAGTCAGACATTCAATTTAATGCAGCAGATTATTTTGAAGATCAATTTAATGTATTAATAGAGGAAAAGGTTCCTGTCATCAGCACAGCCTTTGGTACACTGCCTGAAGATAAGGTGATACTTGCTAAAGATAGAGGGATGACAATCACTGTAATGGTGACTACGGCAGAAGAAGCGATACTGGCTGAGAAAAGCGGGGCAGATGCTGTTGTGGCACAAGGCTCTGATGCCGGCGGTCACAGAAGTACTTTTGAATTAAGCCGTCATAAAAATGGTGCTGATATTGGGACGTTCTCACTCGTGCCTCAGATTAAAGATCAAGTGACAATCCCTGTCATAGCTGCCGGGGGTGTAAACGACGGCAGAAGTCTTGTGGCAGCACTAGCACTTGGCGCTTCAGGTGTTCAAATTGGAACGCGGTTTTTATCGAGTGATGAAGCGGGAATCCACCAGGTCTATAAAGAAAAGTTAATAGACAGCAATGAAGAAGACACTGTAATAACAAAAGTATTTTCCGGACGTCCTGCAAGAGGGATATTGAATCAGTATATAAAAGGATTTAAGGCTGAACCTTTGGCTTATCCTTATCAAAACTCAGCAACTAAAAGTATTAGAAATGCTGCTTCAAAAAATGATAATCCTGAATACATGTCATTGTGGGCAGGGCAGAATCTTCGTCCTATAGTGAAAACACAGCCTGCTTCAGATATAATTAATGAAATTATCGTCCAGGCAGAGTATATATTAAAATAAAAAAACAGCTGCAAATTTAATTTGCAGCTGTTTTTTTCATATTACAGTAATCCGATTAATGTTCCGCCGAGTGCGCCGGTGACAACGATGACCCACGGCGGAAGCTTGAAATACACTAACATAACAAACAATACCGCAGCGAGTGCGAAGTCAACAGCTTGTAAAATTGAGCTCGTCCAAATAGGAGTATAAAGTGCAGAAATTAAAATACCGATTACGGCAGCATTCACACCCATGACTGCACCTTTTATTTTAGCATTATTACGAAGCATATCCCAAAAAGGCAGGGCGCCCAGTATTAAAAGAAATGCAGGTAGGAATATCGCAGCAGTCGCGATGAGTCCGCCTATCCAGCCGTTCATCACAGTACCTAAATAGGCCGCGAATGTAAACAGGGGACCGGGAACTGCCTGAGTTGCACCATAACCTGCTAAAAACGCCTCTTCACTAATCCAGCCCATAGGCACAAGTTCTTGTTCCAAAAGCGGCAGGACAACGTGACCGCCTCCGAAGACGAGTGCACCGGACCGGTAAAAGCTGTCGATTACAGCAATCCAGTAGGAGCCGGTAAGTTCACGAAGGGCAGGCAGTGCGAATAGTAAGATGAAAAATAAAATTAAACAGCCAGCAGCAGCGCTCTTTTTAATTGGAAAGGATGCTGACTGATGATCATCTTCTTCATTATTCTTAAAAAGAATAAAACCAATGACCGCAGCGACAAGTATGACACCCACTTGTGTAAACACCGATTGAAATAATAAGGTGCCTAACAGAGCTAAGAGCGCAATAACTTTTCTTGGTGTATCCGGTGCAAGATTTTTACCCATTCCCATAATGGCATGCAGCACGATGACTACGGCAACAATTTTTAAGCCGTGAATCCAGCCGGCATCTGCAATGTTAAATGTAGTTAACAATGAAGCGAAAATCATTAGTACGATGACTGACGGTAAGGTAAAGCCAATAAAGGAAGTCAGTCCACTTAAAACGCCCCCGCGCATAACACCGACACCGATCCCGACCTGACTGGAGGCGGGACCCGGCAGAAATTGTGACAAGGCGACCAGGTCTGCGTAACTTTTTTCATCCATCCATTTTTTGCGGCGGACATATTCGGTGTGGAAGTAGCCGAGATGGGCAGTCGGTCCGCCGAATGAAGTTAAACCAAGACGTGTTGAAACGATGAGAATTTCTAACAGTATACGAAGTTTTTTCATGTATGTCTCCTATGATATTAAGATTACATCTAAGATACCATGAATATTAGAATGATAAATATATATTTACAAACTTAATAATTCGCTATGCTATAATTATTTTTTGATAAGTAAAATTGATAAAAATTATAATCCAATCAGAAGGTGTTAACGATGAAAAAACGCGAACAGAGTGCACTTAATGCATCTGACATCAGCAGCAGTTTACGATGTCCGCTGTGTCATGAAACAGTCACTATAGATGACCTAAAAAGTATAAAATGCTGTAATAACCATACATTCGACTTTGCTAAGCAAGGGTATGTCAATATGTTGCAGAAACCAGTATCAAGCCAGTATGATGATACGTTGTTTCATGCCCGTCATAATATTATTACAGAAGCAGATTTGTATGAGCCGATTCATAAAAAGATTGCTGAACTGATTCAGCCTGAGGCAGAGGAATACACGCTGCTGTTTGATGCAGGTTCTGGAGAAGGATCTCATTTACAAAGCATACTGGATCAGGTGAATGACAAAAACATAAGAGGTATTGGTCTGGATATTTCAAAAGAAGGCATTATAATGGCCGGTAAACATTATGACCAGCCGCTGTGGTTTGTCGGAGACCTTGCTAATCCGCCGCTTAAAGATCAATCATGCAAATATATATTAAACTTTTTATCCCCTGCCAATTACTCAGAGTTTAAACGGATTCTGACTCAAGACGGTTTGATTATAAAAATCATTCCAGGCAGCGGCTATTTACAGGAAATCCGGCACGCGTTATTTAATAATACAGCTGAGAGCCAGTATGAAAACAATGATACTGTAGAATTGATGAAGAAAAACGTCGAAATTATTAGTGAAGAGCGTATGACTTATACTAAAAATCTGGATGAAGCAGCCTTGAAAAATTTAATATCGATGACGCCGTTAGGCTGGCATGCAGAGCGAGATCAAATTGAAACATTTTCAAGTCAGGGGAATAAAGATATTACGGTGGATATGCATCTTGTAATTGCAAAAGATAAACAGGCCATTTGAAATTACTTTAGGTAAATTTCAAAAGTCCGCTTGCTATATTTGCTAAAATGAGTAATAATTACACTAATGAGGCAGAAATATAATGAAATATTACCATGTTTATTACAACGAGGTTACAAAGTCAGAAAATACGAATATTGGGTTGAAATGTGCCGAACATTAAAATATAATGAGAATATATTAAGAAATACATAACAGAACGAACACACATAAGTTAAAGCTATACTCTTCATATCATTAACTCACTCGTTCTTCGATAGTGCCTTTGGCCTAGATATCATATTATATTATTTATCTGTTAGGGAGACTTAGATCTCCCTTTTTTTATTGCATTTTTTAAGAAAGTTTATCAAAGCAGGTGATGATTTGAAAACAGAAACACTAGAATATTATGCTGAGGCTTTTCTCTTAGAAAATTTTAATCTTCCTTTAAATATATCTATACGCATATCTAAAAGAATGAAGTCAAAGCTCGGTGCTTTTCTAATAAAATACAAAAATAAATCAGTATATTCTAAAGAAATTGTGATGTCTTATAATTTTATCGTTCACAATGACCAGGAAGCGATTTTAGATGTACTCTATCATGAATGTGTACATTACGCGCTCTATACTTTAAATAAACCTTTTCGTGATTCCGATGCTGAGTTTATTCAGACGCTGGATGCGCTGGGGATTTCTAAAACGAGAAGTTATCACTATAAAGGCAATGCGTATTTATATGAATGTCCAAAATGCGGCTATCAGTTTACTAAAAAAGTTAAAGGCTACAATAAGCGATATATTTGCAGATATTGCCGAAGCAAGTTTGTTTATAGAAGAGAAATTACTGCCTAAATAGCAATAATTAAAAATTGTTTGACAATTAATCCTTGTTACTTTAGTATGATATACAATTAAATATGTAATTATCCAGAGAGATGGAGGGATCAGGCCCTATGAAGTCTCAGCAGCAGGCTTTTCAAGTACTGTGCTAAATCCTGCAGGCATCGGCTTGAAAGATAATGAAACACAGCCATTTGTCTATTTAGATAAATGGCTTTTTAATATATTTTTATATCGTACAGGAGGGAATACATGAGCATTCAGCTGGATAACGTATCTAAAACTTATTATTTAAAAGGAAGGACAGTGGAGGCACTGAAACCGACGTCTTTATCAGTTCAGACTGGTGAAATTTACGGTTTAATCGGTTATTCCGGAGCTGGGAAAAGTACACTGCTCAGATTAATCAATTTATTAGAGCAGCCGTCATCGGGTACTGTCACTGTCGGAGATGATAATCTAACTGAGATGTCAGCTAAAGATCTTCGCATCAGACGCCAGAAAATCGGTATGATTTTCCAGCAGTTTAATTTAATAGAATCAAAAACGGTCTATGAAAATATAGAGTTTGTACTTAAAGCAAGTAAATATGATAAGAAAGATGTTCCGGCACGTATTGAGGAGTTGTTAAATCTCGTCGGTTTAAACGATAAATCAAACATCAGCGCTTCGAATTTAAGCGGGGGGCAGAAGCAGCGCGTCGGTATCGCGAGAGCGCTGGCGAATAACCCCGATATTTTACTCTGTGATGAAGCAACGAGCGCTTTAGACCCGGATACAACGAAAAGCATTTTAAATCTATTAAAAAGTATCAACAAATCTCTGGGGCTCACTATTGTCATCATTACTCATGAGATGGAAGTCATTAAAGAAATTGCTGACCGAGTCGGCGTGATGTCAGCCGGTGAAATTGTTGAAAGCGGCGAAACATATGAGTTGTTCAGTCATCCAAAAGCAGAAATTACAAAAGATTTTGTGCAGGAAATATATAATTTTGAAGTGCCGGAACAAATTACAGAATCGTCTGAAAATCAAATTATTACCATTCAGTTTTTAAGTGAAAATGCTGAAGAGAATTATTTGAATCAGCTGTACAGGGATTTTGATTTAGATATTAGTATTTTAAACGGCCGGATTGAATATATTAAAGACCAGCCGCTCGGTTTCTTGATGTTCCAGGTGTCGGGGGAAACAGAAGAAATCAGCAGACTAAAAACACATATCGATGAAACAAACGGTATAGAAAGGGTGGGTTATATTGGATAATTTCAGTCAGCTTTGGCCATTACTCTATCGGGCACTGCTTGAAACAGCACTGATGGTTTCAATTTCAATATTTTTTGCAGTTTTAATCGGTTTGCCTCTCGGCATACTGTTATATATTACGCAGCATCCGCTGCTCTTTAAAATAAAGCCTTTAAATGCAACGCTCGGCTGGATTGTCAATATCATCCGGTCATTCCCTTTTATTATTTTAATCGTGGCGATAATGCCCTTTGCAACATGGCTCGTCAATGCATCTCACGGCCCGGTTTTTGCAAGTGTTGCCTTATCTATCGCAGCAGTACCGCTGTTTGCACGCCTGGTGGAATCGAGTTTTAACGGAGTTAAAGACGGCGTGATCGAAGCGAGTATCGCAGGCGGTGCACCAATTTATTTAATCGTCACGGATGTTCTGCTTCCTGAGGCGAAGAAAAGCATTACGCAGGCCATTACATTGACGATTATTTCTATTATTGCCTTTAGTGCAACAGCTGGTGTTGTCGGCGGCGGCGGTGTCGGTGATCTTGCAATCCGATATGGTTATTACCGCTATGACACATTAACGATGATTATTACGGTGATTGTGCTGGTGATTATCGTTCAGATTGTTCAGTGGGCAGGAGATTTCATTTCAAACAGAGGGGAGGAAAAATAAATGCGCGGGATAATAATGTTTTTAATTGGTACGCTTGTTGTCATTGTAGGTACCAGCATTCTTCTATATGAAGATGAAGGCGAGGTCATCACAATCGGTGCATCCAGCGGTCCTTTTGCCGATATGGCAACCTATGCTTTAAAACCAGTTCTTGAAGAAGAAGGTTACACAGTAGAAATCATTGAGTACAGCGACTATATTCAGCCGAACAATGCGCTGGCCAATGGAGACCTGGATGCCAACCTGTTCCAGAACGTATTGTTCATGGAAAGTTATAATGAAGAAAATGATGCGGATTTAAAAAATATAGTTCAAGTGCCTACGGCGCCAATGGGGCTTTACAGCAGTGAATATGACTCTGTTGAAGATATCTCATCCGGCAGTGAAGTGGCTTTACCCTTAGATCCGGTTAACTCCAGCCGCGGATTTTTAACATTGCAGGATGCCGGTCTGATTACTATTAGTGAAGATGCAGATATGTTTGCGATTGAAGAAGCCGATATTATTGATAATAAGAAAAATCTTGAATTTATATTCCAGGATGCGGGACAGCTGCCGAGAAGTGTTGACCAGATTGGTTTATCTTTAGTACCAGGCAACTTCGCTTTAGCCAGTGAAATGAATCTGGACGATGCGCTGACACTGGAAAATATGAATGAATACTTTAGAAATCAAATCGTTATTAACAAAGAAGATGAAGGCAGTAAACTAGAAGAAGATTTATTGAATGCAGTTCAGTCAGACGAATTTAATGAAGTCATCGATGCTGATTTTAAAGGATTCGATAAACCGGAGGAGGACGAATAAATGAGCAGTAAATTATTAAACGCTCTATCGCCGAGCTATTTCAGCAGCATGATGAATGAAAAGCTTGAAACGGGAAGTAAACCGCTCTTAAATTTCGCTGTCGGTATTCCTGACGGTAAAACTCCGAAGGTCATCACAGATGCAGTTAAAACAGCAATCGATAAAGAAGAAAATCAGAAATACGGTGCATTTCGCGGCAAGCCTGAATTAAAGGAAAGCATTAGAAAATTTTATAAAAGAACTTACGGTGTGACTCTGGAAGATGACAACATCGCGATATTGTTCGGTACGAAAAATGCACTCGTTAATTTCCCGCTGGCGCATGTTGATCCGGGAGCCGGCATTATGCTGCCGAATCCGGGCTATGCGGATTATATTACTGCAGTGGAATTGGCCGGTGCCAGACTGATCGATATGCCGCTGCTTAAAGAAAACAATTATCTGCCGGACTTTGATGCGCTGTCAGATGAGCTGGAAGATACGGATTTAATTTATTTAAATTATCCGTCAAACCCGCTCGGCGCTGCTGCTGATCAAACATTTTTTGACGATGTAATTAAAAGATTTAAAGGAAGTCAAACTCAGATTGTTCACGACTTTGCCTATGCTGCTTTTGGTTACAATGAAAAGCATCCCAGCATATTAACGAGCGATCCAAACTTCGATACTGCAATTGAAATATATTCTTTATCAAAAGGATTCAATATGTCCGGCTACAGAATCGGTTTCGCTGCAGGCAATAAGGATATGATTGAAAGTATTAATAAATTCCAGGATCATACGAATGCCGGGGTATTTGGTGTGACACAGGATGCTGCAATTGCAGCGCTCGATAATGCAGATGAACTGATTCCGGCACAAAATGAAATATTTAATAGAAGAAAAGCATTTATTAGCGATGCGCTGGCAGACTTAAATATTCCGTTAGAACCGATTGAAGGCGGGATTTTCGGCTGGATAAAAGTGCCTGACGGGTTCAATGGAGAGAGCTTCACTAAATATCTGCTTAAAGAACAGTCGATATTAGTGACACCGGGCAAGCCGTTTGGCAGCAGAGCGGAAGATTATATTAGAATTTCACTTGCTGTGGACGATCAGGATTTAACTGCATTTACAAAAAGACTGGCCGAGATAAAAAATCTCTGGTGAGATTAGTTTATAGTCTGTGATTAAATGTGGTATTATTTACCCAGATATTAATTTTTGGGGGCGGCATGAGAGTGACTAAGTTTTTTAATAGAAACCGCATGTTAATCGTGCTGTTTGGCATAGTAGTACTAATTGCATTAATTGGCTTTTCGCTGACGGATAGAGATTCCACAACGAAAGCAGAACAATTTACCGGTGATTCGGTTGCAGTGACACAAAAAGCTGTCAATGCACCGTTCGGATTTATCGGAAATATTTTTTCAGATATAATAGGAAGTTTCAGTGCGCTGGAAGAAAATGAGAAATTAAAAGAGCAGCTGGATATGCTCCCGCAGCTGCAGGCGGATAACGAGCGGCTGGCAGAAGAGAATGAGTCTCTTCGTGAATCTTTGGATGTCAGTTCGAATATGGATTATGAGACGATCAATGCCAGTGTGATTTCACGCTCGCCAGACCAGTGGCTGGATTCTTTCACTATAGATAAAGGTGAGAAAGACGGTATTGAAGAAGGCATGGCAGTGTCAACCTCAGAAGGTTTGATCGGGATTGTTACACGTGTCAACGGCAATTCCAGCTTTATCGAAATGATATCAACGAACGCATCACAAAATAATATGTCCGTTGAGGTTAGACACGATGGTGAGGCCGTATATGGTAATATCCGCAATTTTGATACTGAAAATAATGCGCTGGTTGTAGAAAATATTAAGAGTCAGGTTAAACTTGAAACGGGCGATGAAGTATATACATCGGGTCTGACAGGAGCCTTTCCGGAAGGTATAGTGATCGGGACAGTCGTCGAAGTGGAAAATGATGAGTACGGTCTAAGTCAAAATGCGCATGTTCAGATGAACAGCGATTTGAATGATGTAGATACGGTATTCGTTTTAAAACGCGACCCTGAATCACTGGAGGACTGACTTGTATGCAGATGATAGTAATTTTTATAGCTGGTATTGTCTTAATGTATCTGGATATGTCCTTTACCGGTTTTAGTCCCGTGATGATGTTCGGCGTAGAAGTCTATTTTGTGCCGAAGCTGTTATTTATGTATATTCTCCTTCTGACTATTTATGCGGGTCCACGAATCAGTATGTTTTTTGCAGTGCTGTTTGGTATAATGCTGGACGTGTATATCGGCTCTCTTTACGGTATTCACATTTTCGGTTTTATTGCATTTGTAATTTTTATGCAGACGGCGTTCAGAGTGTTTTACAGAGATTTCGTGGCAATGGCCTTTGTGGTGCTGTTAAATACATTTTTATTTGATCTATATCAATACGCTGTCTACAGTGTGCTCGATCTTATATCGATGCCGATTTTTGATTACGTTGCGCTGAGAGCAGTACCGAGTGTCATGATTAATGCTCTGTTTTTCGTCGTCCTTTACGTGCTGGCGGTTCAAACTGCTAAAGTAAGAAAAGAATTCAGGAGAACTAATTGACAATGGCATATATTTTTTATATAATACAGTAGTTGATGAAACGTAAACGTCAACCGCACATATATAGGTTGAAGCGGCAAAAGCCCACCTATAGTGGCGTGTCTTAAATAATAGGAGGTGTAAGTATGTTTGCAATCATCGAAACAGGTGGAAAACAAGTAAAAGTTGAAGAAGGCCAATCAATCTTCGTTGAAAAATTAGAAGTTGAAGAAGGCGCGGACTTCACATTTGACAAAGTACTTTTTGTTGGAGGCGACAGCGTTAAAGTTGGTGTTCCTACAATTGAAGGTGCAACTGTTACAGCTAAAGTTGAAAAGCACGGACGCGGTAAGAAAATTAATGTTATCAAGTTCAAACGCAGAAAAAACTACAGCCGTAAACAAGGTCATCGTCAGCCGTATACTAAATTAACAATCGGCAAGATCAACGCGTAATGATTAAAGTTATCATACAGCAGGACAGTGAACAGAGAATTACCGGATTTACGATGAGCGGACACGCGGATTTTGATGTCCACGGCAAAGATCTCGTATGTGCAGGTGCTTCGGCAGTTGTATTCGGAACTGTTAATGCGCTTTATGCGCTGACTGACTGTGAACCGGACGTCGATATGGCGGACGAAGGTGGATACTTAAGCGTAAAGCTTGAAGATGCATCGGATGACAGCGTTCAAACGATCTTGGAAACTATGATTGTGTCATTGAAAACTATTGAATCAGAATATAACGAATTTATAAAACTTGAATATGAGTGAGGTGTATATGAATGCTTAAATTAGACTTGCAGTTCTTCGCATCGAAAAAAGGGGTTGGGTCGACTAGAAACGGTCGTGACTCTGAATCAAAACGCCTTGGTGCTAAAAGACAAGATGGACAATTCGTAACAGGCGGATCTATTTTATTCCGTCAGCGCGGTACTAAAATTCACCCAGGAGAAAACGTAGGACGTGGTGGAGACGACACGCTATTCTCTAAAATTGATGGTGTTGTTAAATACGAGCGTTTCGGACGCGACAAAAAACGTGTTTCTGTATATCAGGAAGCTAAATAATAATTTTGTGGCATCAGCTTCTGCTGATGTCTTTTTTTATGAATGCTATAATTAAAAACAGAAATTAATACATGGAGGTGAGTGTTATGTTTATAGATTACGTATCCGTATACTTAAAAGCTGGTAATGGCGGTAACGGTCTGGTGGCATATCGCAGAGAAAAATATATTCCGATGGGCGGACCCTCAGGCGGAGACGGCGGTAATGGCGCAGACATTATTATGGAGGTCGATGAAGGACTTAGAACTCTAATGGACTTTAGATTCCAGCGCCACTTTAAAGCAACACACGGAGAAAATGGAATGAATTCTAATATGCACGGGAAAAATAGTGCGCCGTTAGTATTAAAAGTACCGCCAGGTACAATTGTTAAGAATAAAGAAAATAATGAAACACTTGCTGATTTGATTGAACATGGTCAACAGGCAGTCATTGCTAAAGGCGGACGCGGCGGACGTGGAAACTCGCGTTTTGCAACCAGCCGTAATCCGGCTCCGGATTTTGCTGAAAATGGTGAGCCGGGTCATGAACTGGAAGTGACGCTTGAATTGAAAATGATGGCAGATGTCGGTATCGTCGGTTTCCCAAGTGTCGGTAAATCAACGCTGCTCGGCACTGTGTCTCAGGCTAAACCGAAAACAGGGGACTATCATTTTACGACGCTGCAGCCGAATCTCGGGGTAGCGCAGACTAAAGACGGCCGAACTTTCGTTATGGCGGACATGCCGGGTCTTATAGAAGGCGCTTCAGACGGTACAGGTTTAGGACACCAGTTCCTTCGTCATATTGAGCGGACTAAAGTACTCGTTCACGTCGTTGATATTTCTGAAACAGACGGCAGAGATGCCATCGAGGATTATAATACAATCCGCCGTGAAATGGCGCTCTTTAACGAAGAATTACTGGAACGTCCGGAAGTGATTGCATTAAATAAAGTAGAATTAATTGATCATGATGAAGAAATTATTAATAACTTTATAAATGGTATTGATACAAACAGTGAGATAGTACAAATTTCAGCTGCGACTGGTGAAAATATCGATCAGCTGTTATACAAAGTTGCAGATCTGCTGAAAGAGCAGCCTGTAATTAAAGAAGAAATTGAAACGGAGAGCCGCGTTGTTTATCGTCATGAAAAAGATCCGGATAAATTTGCAATTTCCCGTGATGATGACGGTGCTTACGTTGTTTCAGGCGGTGCGATTGAACGACTCTTTATGATGACTGACTTTAACCGTGAAGCAGCGGTGCGCAGATTTGCCAGACAAATGCGTACAATGGGCATAGATGATGCACTGAGAGACCGGGGTATACAAGCCGGGGATATCGTGCGCATTTTAGGCGGAGAGTTTGAATTTGTAGAATAGGTGATTATAAATGTATCAGTATATAAAAGGTAAATTAACGGAAGTTAAACCAGCAGGCGTAACAGTAGAAACAGGCGGGATCGGTTATTTGCTTTTAGTACCGAATCCTTTTCGCCTGGAACGCTATATCAGTACGGATGTAACGATTTTTACAGAGCTGATTGTCAGAGAAGATGCTCAAATTCTCTACGGTTTTATGAGCGAGAGTGAAAAGTCGATGTTTAAATCATTGCTGAAAGTTACAGGGATTGGACCGAAAAGTGCCTTGGCTATACTTGCTGCAGCAACGCCGAATGAAATCATCCTCGCGATTGACAGAGAAGATCATACGTTCATGCAGAAATTTCCGGGCATCGGTAAAAAGAGTGCCAGTCAGATCATTCTGGACTTAAAAGGCAAGCTGAAACCGGAAGGTATGGAAGCAGTCACTGAAATTAAAGCAGCAGATGCTTCAGCTTCTTATATAGAAGAGGCGCTGATGGCGCTTGAGGTACTGGGCTATTCTAAACGTGAACTGACTCGTATAGAGAAAAAACTTGAAAAAGAAGACATTAGTTCTGTCGATCAAGCCGTAAAAACCGGTCTTAAACTATTACTAAATTAAACGGGGTGAAGTAATGGATGAACGTATTTTAGATGAGCATGAGCACGATGATGAAGTATCGCTTGAACTGTCGCTACGTCCGACACGTTTACAGCAGTACATCGGACAGGATGCACTTAAAAATAATTTGAGTGTATTTATCGAGGCCGCAAAAATGAGGGAAGAAGCCCTGGATCATGTGATACTGCATGGTCCGCCGGGGCTCGGCAAGACGACGCTGGCGAATATTATTGCACACGAAATGAATGTGAATATTAAAACGACATCCGGACCGGCAGTCGAACGTGCCGGAGACCTCGCTGCCATTTTATCCAGTTTAGAACCGGGCGATGTACTTTTTATCGATGAAATTCACAGATTGCCGAGATTTGTAGAGGAAATTCTCTACTCGGCAATGGAAGATTTCTTTATCGATGTGGTGATCGGCCAGGGCGATGAAGCAAGAAGCATCCGAATCGATTTGCCGCCGTTTACACTCGTTGGTGCAACGACAAGGTTTGGCAGTCTGTCGGCGCCGCTCAGAGACCGTTTCGGTGTCCAGCTGCGTTTGCAGTACTATGATTTAGACAGTCTTAAATTGATTATTGAACGGACTGCGGATATTTTCGAAGTTGCGATTCCAGAAGACAGTCTGTCTGAGATGGCGAGACGGTCACGCGGCACACCGAGAATTGCCAACAGACTGCTGCGCCGGGTCAGAGACTTTTCCATGGTCAAGGGTGAAGAAGCAATTACCCTCGATACGACTAATTATGCATTGAAAGTGCTTGAGGTTGATCCGGAAGGACTCGAACCTATCGATCATAAAATTATGAAAACAATTATTGGAACATACGGCGGCGGACCTGTCGGACTTGAAACAGTCGCAGTTTCAATCGGTGAAGAGGTCGTGACTTTAAACGATGTCTATGAACCGTATTTAATCCAGCGCGGATTTTTAGAACGCACACCGAGAGGGCGTAAAGCCACAGCAAAATCCTTCGAATATTTTAAAAATATTGAGATGGATTAAGCTGACTAGGAGGACACACATGAAATTAGATGAATTTGATTTTCACTTGCCTGAAAATTTGATCGCACAGACACCGTTGAAAGAACGGACAAATTCAAGGCTTCTCGCTGTAAATAAACAAACAGGCGAGCTGTCGGATAAACACTTTTACGATGTGGCAGATTATTTTGAAGCAGGAGATGTGCTCGTTTTGAACGACACGAAAGTCCTGCCGGCAAGACTGTTTGGCATTAAAGAAGACACAGGGGCTAAAATCGAAATGCTGCTGCTGAAACCGATCGACACTGGCTATGAAGTTTTAATCCGGCCATCAAAAAAGGTGAGTCCCGGTACTAAAGTAGTATTTGGTGAAGGTAAACTTCAAGCTGTTTGTATTGAAAAATTCGATGAAGGTATCCATCATATGGAATTAATTTACGACGGCATTTTAGAAAATGTTCTGGATGAACTCGGTGAAATGCCGCTGCCGCCATACATTAAAGAAAAGCTGGACGATAAAGACCGTTACCAGACAGTTTTTGCACGCGAATCAGGCTCAGCTGCTGCACCGACAGCGGGGCTGCACTTTACTGAGACACTGCTTGCTGAAATAAAAAATAAAGGTGTCGATATTGTTTACATTACGCTTCACGTCGGACTTGGAACCTTCCGTCCGGTCGCAGCGGAAACTATTGAAGACCATAAAATGCACAGTGAGTTTTATACTATGACAGCTGAAGCTGCGGACATGCTGAATCAAGCTAAAGCTGACGGTAAGAAAATTATCAGTGTCGGCACGACAAGTACACGCACACTTGAAACGATTATCCATGACCACGGTGAATTTAAGGCAGCTTCAGGCTTTACGGATATTTTTATCTATCCGGGCTTCGAATATAAAGCAGTGGATGTTTTAATTACTAATTTCCACTTGCCGAAATCTTCACTCGTTATGCTGGTCAGTGCCTTTAGTTCAAGAGAGAATATTTTAAATGCATACGCCCACGCAGTTGAATCTAAATACCGATTCTTCTCCTTCGGTGATGCGATGATTTTATATTAGAATTTAAATTTACAAGAGGTGAATATAATGGCAATTCGCTATGAGCATATTAAAACCTGCAAGCAGACCGGTGCGCGTCTCGGTAAACTGCATACACCGCACGGTGTAATTGATACACCGATTTTCATGCCGGTTGGAACACTTGCAACGGTTAAATCAATGTCTCCGGAAGAGCTGGCGGATATCGGGTCTCAGATTATTTTATCGAACACATATCACTTATGGCTCCGGCCCGGCAATGACATTATAAAAGAAGCCGGCGGGCTTCATAAATTTATGAACTGGGATAAGCCGATTCTGACTGACTCCGGCGGCTTCCAGGTCTTTAGTTTAAGCCACCGCCGAAAAATTACAGAAGACGGCGTACATTTTAGAAGTCACCTCGACGGCTCTAAATTATTTTTAGGACCAGAAGGCGCAATGGATATTCAGCATGATCTCGGTTCTGATATTATGATGAGTTTCGATGAGTGTGCTGCGATTCCGTCGACTCACGAATACGTGAAAAATTCCGTCGAGCGTACGACGCGCTGGGCAGAACGCGGTTTAAACCATCATATTAAAAAAGGACACGATAAACACCAGGCGCTTTTTGGCATCGTCCAGGGCGGTGAATATAAAGACCTGCGTGAGCAAAGTGCCAAAGATTTAGTGTCTATGGACTTCCCGGGATATTCAATCGGCGGTTTATCTGTCGGTGAACCGAAACCCGTCATGTACAGAGTGCTGGAAGAAACTGTGCCGTTGCTACCTGAAGATAAACCGAGATATTTAATGGGGATTGGTTCTCCGGATGCATTAATCGAAGGTGTTATCAGAGGTGTCGATATGTTCGACTGTGTGCTGCCGACTCGTATTGCAAGAAACGGTACGACAATGACATCACAAGGACGTGTCGTCGTTAAAAATAAAATATATGAGCGCGATTTCACACCGCTTGATCCAAATTGTGACTGCTATACTTGTAAAAATTATACCCGGGCTTACCTCAGACATTTATTTAAAGCAAATGAGATTCTCGGATTAAGACTTACTACTTATCATAACTTGTATTTTCTGTTAAACTTGATGGAAGATGTTCGAACTGCCATTTTAAATGATAATTTATTAGATTTTAAAGAAGCATTTTTCGAATCTTACGGATTGAATACAGAAAATCCGAAAAATTTCTAAGCAGGAGGAAATTGCAGAATGGAATTACTCGTAACTTTAGCACCGATTATCGTTTTAGTTTTAGTTATGTACTTCTTAATGATTCGCCCGGCTCAAAAGAGACAAAAGCAAGTTCAGGAAATGCAGGCTGGACTTCAAAAAGGCGATCAGGTCATAACAATCGGTGGCATGCACGGCACGGTTGAATCTTTTGACCAGAAACACATGTACCTGCGCACTGATGAAGCAGCAGTACTTAAATTTGACCGTATTGCTTTAAAAGAAGTTGTAAAATAATACAATGATCTAAGTCGGCTGATGTCGGCTTTTTTTTATTTATCTTTATAAATTTTAGCGTTATACTTAACACATTGTATAAATTAGAGGTGGCAACGTGAAAAAGAAGTCTAGTAAATTAATAATTGCTCTTATGATAGTTGTTGTATTGTTTACAGCAATCGGATTAACGCTGAAAGATGTACTGAAAGATGTAAATCTAGGTCTCGACCTGCAGGGCGGATTTGAAGTTCTTTACCAGGTTGAACCGCTTGAAGAAGGAGATACGATCGATGACAGTGCCGTCGAAAGTACGGCATCTACACTGGATTCACGAGTGAACGTGCTCGGTGTATCGGAGCCGAATATTCAAATTGAAGATAATAACCGGATCAGAGTCCAGCTTGCCGGCATCGATGATCAGCAGGAAGCCCGTGAACTGTTAAGTACGCAGGCGGAGCTGACGATTCGGGATGTTGATGATAACGTTCTCTTATCAGGTAAAGACCTGGTTCAGGGCGGTGCATCACAAGGTTTTGATGAGATGAATAATGCAATGGTATCCCTTGAACTGAGAGACAGTGATAAGTTCAGAGAAGTGACCGAAGAAATCTCTCAAAAACCTGCCGGTGAAAACCTGATGGTCATATGGATGGATTTCACTGAGGGTGAAGATTCATTCAGAGAAGAAGTTCAAAAAGAAAATCCTAAATTTATATCGGCACCAACTGTTTCTCAGCCTATAAATTCTACGGATGTTATGATATCAGGCGGTTTTGACGGCCAGGAAGGTGTCGAACGTGCACAGAATATTTCTGCGCTCTTAAATTCAGGCTCGCTGCCTGTGAAACTGACTGAAGTGTATTCGACTTCTGTCGGTGCACAGTTTGGTGAAGAGGCCCTGGATGAAACAGTCACAGCAGGATTAATCGGTGTCGGACTCGTATTTCTATTTATGCTGGTGTTTTACAGACTGCCGGGACTCGTGGCAGTTGTTACATTGACTGTGTATATATACTTGACAATTGCCGGCTTTAACGCAATCAGCGGTGTGCTGACACTGCCGGGTATCGCCGCTTTAATTCTCGGTGTCGGCATGGCGGTCGATGCTAATATTATTTTATATGAACGTCTAAAAGATGAACTCCGTATTGGACGGACGTTAAAACACGCCTATAAAAAAGCGGCATCATCTTCTATATGGACGATTGTCGATGCCAACTTAACAACGCTGATCGCAGCCATTGTACTGTTTATTTTTGGTACGAGCAGTGTTAAAGGATTCGCGACCATGCTTCTTTTATCAATTTTAATGAGCTTTGTTACCGCAGTATTCTTAACACGTGTCATTATGTCATTAATCGTGAAATCAAATTACTTTAATCGTAAAATCGGCTTGTTTGGTGTTAAACAAAAAAATACTTACAAGATTTCCGAAGGTAAGGAGATTGAAGATTTAACGACGCCGTGGGACCGCTTTGATTTCGTTAAGCATGCAAATAAGTTTTTCGCATTCAGCGGTATCATTGTCGCTGCCGGACTCATTATCCTTTTCATATTTAAATTAAATCTCGGTATCGACTTTACCAGCGGTACGCGGGCGGATATTGCGACTGACGGCAGTGCAACAACAGAAGAAGTTGAAACAGAGTTAACTGAACTCGGTATCCCGCCGGAAAATCTGACGATGTCAGGCGAGAATACAATCGTTGCCAGATACGGTACTGATTTATCTCAAGATGAAGTGACGTCAATGCAGACGCACTTTAGTGAACTGTACGGCAGCGAGCCGATGGTCAGCACTGTCAGTCCGGTTATCGGTCAGGAACTGGTTCAAAATGCCATCATCGCTTTAATTATCGCTTCGATTGGTATTATTATCTATGCTTCGATTCGATTTGAATGGCGGATGGCTGTACCTGCAGTCATCGCACTGCTGCACGACGTATTTATGATACTCGCAGTATTTTCTATTTTCCGCATCGAAGTGGATATTACGATTATTGCTGCAGTACTTACAGTCGTCGGTTATTCTATAAACGATACGATTGTAACGCTCGACAGAATCCGTGAAAATAACCGGAAAATTAAAGTGCTTAGAAGTGAAGAAGAGATTGATATTATTATCAACCGGTCACTCAGACAAACGGCGACTCGTTCGCTTAATACAGTATTAACTGTCATCGTCGTTGTCGTATTGCTCGTGCTGTTTGGTGCGACATCGATTTTCAACTTCTCACTGGCGCTCTTAATCGGCTTAGTCAGCGGTGTGTATTCATCATTCTTCATTGCCATTCAGCTATGGGGCGTTCTAAAACGCAGACAGCTGAGAAAATCGGGCGGAGAACTTGTTGTTTACGATGAAAAATCTAAAAATGATGATAAAGTAGTAGTATAAAATCAGTAAATTAAAACGTCCGGGTTTTCCCGGGCGTTTTTTAAAAAGGTGATAATAATGTTTACTTCAAAATATACATGGCAGGTCAGAGAACGTACGGAACAATTGAGTGAAGAAATTAAAAAAGATTATAAATTAAATCATTTAGAAGCAACTCTCCTTGAAAATCGCGGCTTTACTTCACAGCGCAAAGTTGATGAAATCATGTCGCCTGCAGAATATAATTATCAGTACATGCCACAAATTAATGATGCTGCAGCACTGATAAAGAAACATCTTGAAAAAGGCTCCCGTATTTTAATTTATGGTGATTATGATGCTGACGGCATTACAAGCACAGCAATTTTATACGATGCTTTGAAATCACAAAATGAAAATGTATTTTATTTTATCCCAAACAGAATGGAGCACGGCTACGGACCAAATTACGATTTCTTTGAATTTGAAGTCGTGGGGAACGCAGACCTTGTCATTACTGTGGATAATGGTGTCGCAGCAGTCAATGAAATAGCGCTGCTGAAAGATAATGATATCGATGTGGTGATTATCGATCATCATGCTTTTCAGGAAGAAATACCCGATGCGGTTATTGTTCATGCAGCGTTTCCTGAATCTTCCTATCCATTCCAGGCTCTTGCGGGTGTGGGAACGGCATATAAAGTCCTCCAGTCACTGGATCTCGCTAAAGATGAATACCTTGGCTACGTGGCCATCGGTACAGTTGCTGACATTGTCTCTATGACAGATGAAAATAAATGTCTGGTCACTAAAGGCTTATGCGAGCTGAATGCCCGTCTGCCATTGGGACTATCATCATTATTAAAAATGAGCAGTCATTCGGGTGTGATAGATGAGGAAACTATCGGTTTTACCATTGCACCGAGGTTAAATGCAACAGGGCGCATGGATGAAGCTTCTATCGGTGTCGAGCTGTTGCTCGCGGACGATGAAAACAAGGCTTATGAGATTGCTTCAGAGATCGAAGGCTTAAATACAGAAAGAAAAGCGCTGGTTGAAGAAATATACGAAGAAGCCAAAAGTCAGGTCAATGTGGATAACGAAATAAATATTGTAGCAGGTGAAGACTGGCATCAGGGTGTTCTTGGTATTGTTGCTTCAAGGCTGGTAGATGCCTACGGCAAGCCGGCCATCGTTATGACTCGTGATTTCGACGTCTTTAAAGGGTCGGCAAGATCTGTCGAAGGTATGGATTTACTCGGTGTGCTTTTAGAATACAAGGAATTCTGTGATTCATTAGGCGGTCATTCCCAGGCATTAGGCATAACAGTTTACGAGGATTCAATGGAAGAGTTTAAAGAAACAGTGACAGCGCATTTTAATAACCTTGGTTTGAATTTAAAGCCGGTTCAGTATATCGACTATAAAATAACCGCAGATAATTTAACGCTGAAAGATTTCGAACGGATTAAACGATTAAAGCCCTTCGGCAAAGATTTTAATTCACCCGTTTTTATGATGGCCAATCAGACAGTTAAAAGTATTCGTCAGGTCGGCAAAGACCTGTCACACATTAAAATCACACTGCAGGATATTGCGATTGATGTCATCGGGTTTAAATTCGGCTATCTCCATAAGGAAGTGCAGCCGGGCGATAAAATCAGTTTAATCGGCACTTTAAATATTAATGATTTTAATCATAAGCGCAGTTTGCAGATGGTGCTGATGGATGCGAAAATTGACGACCTGCAGATTATCGACATGCGGGCGAAAAATGAACAGGATTTCACTCAAATATCAAAAGATGATATATTCGTTACAAGTGATGATAACAAAGGCAAAGAAAATTACTTCGTTTATGGCGAAGGCCTGCCGATTGCAGTAGATACCGTTGTCTTAAGAGATATTCCTTATGATCTCGAAGACTTAAAAATTACGATGAAAGGGCTGCAGGCTTCAAAAATTATCGTTATATTCAATGATAAAAATGAATTGTTCTTCGAAGGCCTGCCATCTAAACAGCTGATCGAACAGACCGATGAAATTATAAGGAATGCGAAAGATGCTTCAATTGATTTAACGATTCACGCACCTTATCTGGCTAAAAAAATCGGCACGTCCATGAAGAACTTAAAAATTATTACCGATATTTTAGCAGATTTATCACGTATTCGTCTTGAAAATGGTATAGTATATAAGGATGAAGTTCACAGCGGAATTAATATAGAAAACAGTCAATATTTAAAACGCTTAACGACTAAAATTGAAGCCGAAGCCAAACTAAAAATGTCTTCCGGCCAAAATATGAAAGATTATTTACGTACTTTAATTACAACGTAAATTGGAGGATATTATGGATTTAAAACAGTATGTATCAGAAGTTGAAAACTGGCCCAAAGAAGGTGTCAGTTTTAAAGACATTACGACAATTATGGATAACGGTCCAGCATATAAGTATGCCACTGACCAAATTGTGGAATATGCTGCAGAAAAAGATGTCGATATCGTCGTTGGACCTGAAGCTCGCGGATTTATCATCGGCTGTCCGGTCGCTTACAGTATGGGTATCGGCTTTGCTCCGGTACGTAAAAAAGGCAAGCTGCCGCGCGAAGTGCTGGAATTTGAGTATGATCTCGAATACGGTACGAACGTCTTGACTATGCACAAGGATGCGATTAAACCCGGTCAGCGCGTACTGATTACAGATGACCTCCTTGCAACAGGCGGAACGATTATGGCAACGATTAAATTAATCGAAGCGATGGGCGGCATTGTTGCTGGAATTGCATTCCTGATTGAACTGGAATACTTAAATGGAATGGAATTGCTGGAAGGTTATGATACAATTTCTCTTATCACTTATGAAAGCTAAGAAAAGCCTGTAATTACAGGCTTTTTTCTATAGGCGCTGTTTCTTTAGGCATATATTTGTAGTATTATTATTTTATTATCTAATTTTTTAAAAAGGGTGGTGTGATCATGAATAAGGAATACCCTTATGAAGCAGAAGATGTTTTTAAAATGTGCGGAGACTATCTTGATGACAGTGATATGCAAATGATTAAAAAAGCGTATGGGCTGGCGAAAGAAGCACACGAGGGTCAGTTTCGTAAAAATGGTCTGCCCTATATTGCACACCCTGTGCAGGTCGCTGGAATTCTAACCGAACTGAAACTGGATGCACCGACAATCGTGGCAGGATTTTTACACGATGTCGTTGAAGATACACAGTATACTTACGATGATTTAATCGGCATGTTCAATGAAGAAGTAGCCATTATCGTCGACGGGGTAACGAAACTAGAAAAAGTTAAATACCGTTCCCATCAGGAGCAGCAGGCTGAAAACCACCGCAAGCTCTTTATCGCTATCGCAAAAGATATACGGGTGATCTTAGTCAAGCTCGCAGACAGACTGCATAATATGCGAACGCTGAAGGCGATGCCGGAAGAGAAACAAGTGCGTATTTCAAAAGAAACGCTCGAAATCTATGCACCGTTAGCCCATCGTTTAGGTATTTCCAGTATTAAATGGGAACTGGAAGATACTGCACTCAGATATATAGATCCGGGTAAATATTTCCGTATTGTCAGCCTGATGAAGAAAAAACGCAGTGAGCGTGAAGTAGTCATTCAGGAAGCGATTGAAAAAATTGATTTCGAATTGGACGACAGCTCAGTCTCTCACAGTTTGTCCGGCCGTCCAAAACATATATACAGCATTTACAAAAAGATGCAGAAGCAGTCTAAGCAGTTCGAACAAATTTTTGACCTGCTGGCAATTCGCGTACTCGTAAAGGACGTTCGTGACTGCTATGCTGCACTCGGTATTATCCATACGATCTGGCGCCCGATGCCGGGCAGATTTAAAGATTATATTGCGATGCCGAAACCGAATATGTACCAGTCGCTCCATACGACTGTCGTCGGTCCGAACGGGGATCCGCTAGAGATCCAAATCAGAACGCATGAAATGCACGAAATTGCAGAACATGGTGTTGCGGCACACTGGGCATATAAAGAAGGTGTCGATGCAAACAAAGCATCGCTCGATGCCCGTCTGGACTGGTTTAAAGATATTGTAGGCAACGAAACAGACAATCCGGATGCCGAAGAATTTATGGCTGCGTTAAAAACTGATTTATTAAGCGATAAAGTATACGTCTTCACACCGGATGGTGATGTTATTGAACTGCCGCAGGGTGCAATACCTATTGATTTTGCCTATCAGGTCCATTCAGAAGTCGGTAATAAGATGGTCGGAGCTAAAGTTAACGGTAAAATTGTTCCGATTGACCACGTTCTTGAAACCGGAGATATTTTAGAAATTAGAACCAGCAAGCAGTCATACGGACCAAGTATTGACTGGCTTAAAATGGTGAAAACGTCTAGCGCCAGAAATAAAATACGCTCATTCTTTAAAAAAGAAGACAGAGCAGTGAATATAGAAAAAGGGCGCCAGTCAGTAGAGCTTGAAATTAAAAACCGCGGCTACAATCCCGATGATGTCATTCAGGACGATAATGTCGGCAACGTGCTTGCCCGTTATAATTTGCGGGAGGAAGATGATCTCTTTGCAATGATCGGTTTCGGCGGAGTGACAGTGAATCAAGTGACAAACCGCCTGCTTGAAAAAATTAAAGAAAAAGAAGCGGAAATTCAATCCAACCAAATAGAAGAGATAGACCGTACTCATCATTATAAAGATATTACGACTGAATCCGGAGTCTATGTCGAGGGTATGGATAATATGCTGATTAATTTATCCAAGTGCTGCAACCCGATTCCGGGCGATGATATTATCGGCTATATTACTAAAGGACATGGGGTTAAAGTTCACGTTAAAACTTGTCCGAATATCGTTCATGAAACAGAACGCCTGATCGACGTCGAATGGGTCGGCAATAAGAATGTCGACAAGCGTTATCAGGTGGATCTGGAAATTACGGGTTACGACCGAAACGGTTTAGTCAATGAAATCTTAAATTTAGTAGCGAGTTTAAAAGTGCCGATTACTAGAGTGAACGGGCTGGCTGATGAAACGAAACTGGCCAAAGTCAGTTTATCGATTATGGTGCCGAACAAACATGAACTGCACCGGACAGTTGACAGAATTAAACAGCTGAAAGACATATACAGCGTTGAACGCGTATTTAAGTGAGGGGAAAACATGAAAATTATATTACAGAAAGTTTCTCATGCACTGGTTGCCAATAACGAAATGTACAATGAAATTAACGACGGCTACTGTTTATTAGTCGGTGTCAGCAAAACATCGACTGAAGATGATGCTAGGGTGCTGGCTAAAAAGATTGCCAATGCAAGAATTTTTGAAGATAAAGACGGCAAGATTAATTTATCGATTAAAGAAGTCGGCGGAGAAATTTTAAGCGTATCGCAGTTTACTCTGTATGCGTCAACTTTAAAAGGAAATCGTCCAAGCTTTACCGAAGCTGCAGCAGGAGATGATGCGAGAGTGCTGTACAAAGTGTTTAATGAGGCGCTGAGAAGCGAAGATATCGTAGTTAAAGAGGGATTCTTCGGCGAGCATATGGATGTCAGACTGACAAATGACGGGCCGATTACTATTATTTACGAGGCCGAGGGCGGTAAAATTATCTAATGGATTCAATTAAATCAATTCTCAAAAACACTCTGAATGCAATCGGAAATTTCCTGAAGTATAAAAAGCATCTGTACGTTAAGCCGCTCTTTTTTATCATTATTGCACTCGGTATCGTTTTACTGGCAGTATACTTTTATAAAGCCGTTATACATGAGCCTGAAGAATTGATTACGATGGATTTTTCACAGAATGATCAAGTAAGTTATGATTTCAGCGGGACGACGATTGCTCTGGATCCCGGACACGGCGGCAGCGATCCAGGGGCACCGAGTCAGTATGGTGAAAATGAGGACGAGGTCGTTTACTCTATTGCATCTAAGCTGAAAGAAAAATTGACAGACAGCGGTGCAGAAGTCATTATGACCCGCGGGGAGAATGATACGGTAAGTCTCGATGACCGTAAAGTTGAAGCGGATTTGTTTATCAGTCTGCATAGTGATGCTTTTGACGATCCAGCAATATCCGGTTTCACGACCTTTTATACCTATCCAAACCAGGAAGCATTCGGCCAGCATTTGAATGCAGCGCTCGATGAACACTCTTTATTGTATAACCGGGGCAATCAGGTAATGCAGTATCAGGTCGTCTGGCAGCTGGACTACCCAGGTGTACTGATTGAACTCGGATATTTAAGCAATGAGTTTGACGATTATATTTTAAATCAGGAAGATTATCAGGATGAAATGGTGACAGCAATTACCGAAGGAATCAACAGTTATTTAAGCCGTTAGCTTGACAAAGCGAAGCAATCTGACTATTATAAAGAGAATAATTCAACTAAATAATTAATTCCAAAGCGAAGAGGATATCTATAAAAAGACACAGAGACATTCACCCGGGGCTGAAAGTGAATGCTTTAAAAGATATTTGCCGACACTTCGCAACAGGAACTGTTTATACAGCGGTGACAGCCGTTATCTGTAATAGAGTGCACGTTTTCGTGCTGAACTTAGGGTGGCACCACGACCATTTCGTCCCTTATACCGTTTTCGGTATAAGGTTTTTTTAATTTCAAAAATTTAATCCAGGAGTGATATTATGATACAGGTACCGAGAGGCACACAGGATATACTGCCGAAAGAGTCATATAAGTGGCAGTTTATCGAGAAAAAACTTCAAGAAATTGCGAAAAATTATAACTACGATGAAATCCGCACACCGATGTTCGAATCAACTGATCTGTTTGTCAGAGCAGTGGGCGGCTCAACGGATATCGTAAATAAAGAAATGTATACATTTCAGGATAAAGGGGACCGCAGCTTAACACTGCGTCCGGAAGGAACTGCACCGGTAGCCCGCAGCTATATTGAAAATAAAATGCAGCACAATGTGGAACAGCCGGTTAAGTTATTTTATGTAGCACCGATGTTCCGTTATGAACGTAAACAAAAAGGCCGATATCGTCAATTTGTACAGTTCGGCGTAGAGGCAATTGGTGTTGAAGATCCGCTGATCGACGTAGAAATTCTAAGCATGCTGATGCATATTTATCAGTCGTTCGGCTTGAAAAATCTTAAGCTGGTGATCAATTCAATCGGTGATATGGAAAGCCGCAATGAATACAATAAGGCACTTGTTGAGCATTTCTCTCCGAGAATCGGTGAATTTTGCTCGGACTGCCAATCTCGTATTCACACGAATCCAATGCGTATTTTGGATTGTAAAAAAGACAGAGACCATGAACTGGTTAAAAATGCCCCGCGCATGTATGACTATTTAAATGATGAGTCTAAAAATTACTTTGAAACAGTCAAAGCAAAACTCGATGATTTAAATATTGCTTACGCAGTCGACTACAATCTTGTACGCGGCCTCGACTACTACACGCACACAGCGTTTGAACTGATGAGCAATGCTGACGGATTTGGTGCCATTACAACATTGTGCGGCGGCGGACGTTACAACGGCCTGTTAGAAATGATGGACGGTCCGGATAAAACAGGTATTGGTTTTGCACTCAGCATTGAAAGATTAATATTAGCTTTGGAAGCTGAAGGGATAGACATCCCCAATGAAAAAGGGCTTGATTTATATGTCTGCACAATGACAGATGAAGCGCGCGATTTGGCCGGTACACTGCTCCACAAATTAAGAAACCGCGGTATCAGTGCAGATATGGACTATGAAAACCGTAAACTTAAAGCACAGATGAAAGATGCTGACAGAAAAAATGCACGGTATACAATTGTGCTGGGTGAAGATGAAATACAAAACCAGTCAGCTGATCTTAAAAATATGCAAACAGGCGAAACGAAAAAGTTATCATTCGAAGAAATGATTTCCACAATGGAGGAAATATAAATGAAACGTATATATTCAAATGAAGTCACAATAAATAAAAAAGAAGAGACTGTAAGGCTGCAGGGCTGGGTTCAAAAACGCAGAGATTTAGGCGGACTGATTTTTATCGATTTAAGAGATAAAAAAGGATTGATCCAAGTCGTCTTTAATCCGGATGTTTCAAAAGAAGCGTTAACTGTTGCCGATAAGATCCGTACGGAGTTCGTTGTCGATATACAAGGGACTGTTAAACAGCGTGATGAGAAACAGGTAAATAAAAATATTGCCTCCGGTGAAATAGAAGTATACGCTGAACATATTGAAATATTATCAAAAGCGAAAACACCGCCGTTTCAAGTAAGTGACGATAATATTAACGAAGATACGCGTCTGAAATACCGCTATATTGACTTGCGCCGTCCTAAACTGCAAAATATTTTAAAAACTCGTTCAGTGATTAATAAAGCAGTCAGAGACTTTTTAGCAGAAGAGGACTTTATGGATATTGAAACACCGGTGCTGTCTAAATCTACGCCGGAAGGTGCCCGTGATTACTTAGTGCCGTCACGTGTACACCCGGGTGAATTTTACGCACTGCCTCAGTCTCCGCAAATCTACAAGCAGCTGTTAATGCTGTCAGGCATGGAGCGCTATTACCAGATTGTTAAATGTTTCCGCGACGAGGACCTGCGTGCAGACAGACAGCCGGAATTTACACAAATTGATATAGAAAAATCGTTTACCGATCAGGAAGATATTATCGAGATGAACGAACGTTTAATCCAGCATGTTATGAAAACTGTTAAAGGGCTCGATATACCTGCGCCGTTCCCGCGTATTACTTTTGATGATGCTATGGCGCGTTACGGTGTAGATAAACCGGATACACGTTTTGGCATGGAGCTGCAGGATTTAACTGCCTTCAGTGAATCCGTTGATTTTAAAGTATTTAAATCTGCGGTAGAATCAGGCGGATCTGTTAAAGCTATCGTCGTTAAAGATGCTGCTTCAGATTACTCGCGTAAGGATATAGATAAACTGGAAGCATTCGTTAAAAATTACGGTGCCAAAGGCCTGGCATGGATGAAGATGAATGAAGAAGGACTGCAGGGACCGATTGCCAAATTCTTCGACGAAGATAAAAAATCCGAATTAAGCGAATTGCTGACTCTGGAAGCAAACGATTTAATTTTATTTGCAGCAGATAAAGATTCAGTTGTTCACGCTTCACTTGGTAACCTCCGCAATAAATTGGCTAAGGACTTAAACTTAATTGATAAAGGACAGTTCAACTTTATTTGGGTAACGGATTGGCCGCTGTTTGAATACGACGAAGAACTCGGCCGCTATTTCGCAGCGCACCATCCATTTACTTCACCTAAAGCTGAAGACATTGATAAGCTGGAGTCTGCACCACATGAAGTGAAGGCGAATGCTTACGATATCGTCTTGAACGGCTACGAGCTTGGCGGCGGTTCGATAAGAATTAATGACGCCGAATTGCAGGAAAGAATGTTCAGAGTACTCGGATTTTCAGATGAAGAACGCGACAGCCAGTTCGGTTTCTTAATAGAAGCCTTTAAATATGGTGCCCCGCCGCACGGCGGCATTGCTTACGGACTCGACCGTTTTGTGATGCTCTTAACAGGATCCGACAATATTAGAGACGTGATTGCCTTCCCTAAAACACAAAATGCAAGCGACTTAATGATGGATGCACCGTCAGATGTGTCAAAAGACCAATTAAAAGAACTTCATATAGACCTGGATGTTGAAAAAGACTAGGCAAATTAGGTAAACTGAGATTGTAACAATCTCAGTTTATTTATTATATTCAAGGAGGCGCATATGCAGTCATTTCTCGATCCAAACGCACCGCTGGTACAAATAGGAGATATGAACCATTTGATGTATCTTATCGGTATTTCTGTTATTTTGTTTGCAGTATTCACATTTCGTAAGCAGATTAAGGAATACCCTAAGCAGGTCATGCTTGGAATATTAATTGTAGCTGTTGTCCAGCGCATTATTAGTGCCAGTTACTACTTTATTGTTGGTGAATTCACTGTAACAGATTCCTTGCCGCTGCATATTTGCAGAGTCGTGTGTTACTTAATCATCATCCAATTTTTTGTTAGGAAACCATGGCTGGATCAGGTTATTTTTTATTGGGGAATTTTTGCATATGCATCATTTGTTTACCCTGTCGGAATATCTCCGGCAATTCACATGCTCGGTATTTCATTCTTTATGCTCCACAGCCTAATAATTATCTATCCCATTATCCGTTCATTTATTAACGGATTCGTACCGTCAATTCGGGGAGCATTGCAGGCAGCAGTCACGTTTGCTGTTTACTTAACGTGTATGCAGCTGTTAAACAATGCAATCGGCAGTAATTATTTCTATACGGAAGACAGGCCGTTTCTGAATGATTTAAACGAACCTGTATATTTCTTCCTGAATATGTTCGGTATAGGAATCGGTTTTGTAATTGTTGCCCTGATCATTCATTTAGTAATTAATTATTTTCAAGCAAAAAAGTTAAAAACAGAAAATAGCAAAGAAAAAACACTGGTATAAAACCAGTGTTTTTTCTTTGAATTTACCAGAGTTTAAAGCCTTTGGCACCAGGAATGTTTTCTGTAAACATTTGAGTGATCGGTACTGTATAGGCAATTAAAATCAGGAATATAGTAATGATAATCAGTAAGCGCCAGTTTTCAACCCATTTTAAGAGTGGTGCATCCTGATCCATGAATCTTGCTACAGGGAACTCTTCAGCTTGGTCTGCCTTCGGTCCTGTAATCAGTTTTAAGAACATGAGAATCGCTATAATAATTGCAATCAGCAGGAAGGATCCGCCGACAGCCTGCATCACTTGATATGTGATCCATTCGTTTGCAATTTCAGCTCCGCCGTATTCTGAGTACTGTGAGCGTCTCGGTGCACCGCGAAGACCTGCCCAGTGCATTGCAAATGACATAATACCCATGCCGAATGCCCAAGTATAAGCGAGGAATAATCCGAGTCTGTTCGCAATTTTATCAATTTTTCTTCCTGTAATATGCGGAAGCAGAAACAGCATTGCTGCAAAGTAAGTCAGAATAACAGGTGCACCAACAGTAATGTGGAAGTGACCCACCACCCATATCGTGTTATGTATCACCTGGTTCATTTGACCTGATGCGTTAATAATACCTCCGAGTCCGCCTGGAATGAAGAATAACATGCCGATAAAGACCAGTACAAAGCGCGCATCAGTCCAAGGCAGTTTCTTAAACCAGTCGAGGAGTCCTTTCGCACCCTGTGACCGTCCGTAAGTCTCAAATACTGCAAACATACTGAAAGCTGTCATCAGTGACGGAACGATAACCATAAAGGTTAAGACAACCTGCAGTCCTTTCCAGAACGCATCGATACCGGGATCGACAAGCTGGTGGTGAATACCTACAGGAATACTGAAGAATAAAAACAGTACGAATGCTAAACGGGCTAAGTTATCTGAAAAACCGCGGCCGCCAAGTACTTTAGGAATAACTACGTACCAGACCATATAGGCCGGCAGCAGCCAGAAGTAAACGAGCGGGTGGCCGAAGTACCAGAATAAAGTACGGCTTAAGGTGATGTTTATCGTGTCGACCCAGCCGAGGGACCATGGAATAAACTGGAATAAGACGGTCGCTGCCACACCGATTGTACAAACAATCCACATGACATTGTTAATTGCCGTCATGTAGCTTAACAGGGGTGACTTATGTCCTTTATTTTCCTTTTTCCATCTGAAGTATCTCATTAGCTGTCCTGCAACAGAAATCCATGTACCGATGATTACAAGTGCTAAACCGATGTAGTGGATAACATGAGCCTGCAGGGGAGCGTAAAATGTATAAAGTACACTTGCTTCATTAAGCGCGATCATCGTTGCCGACATTAAAGTACCGGCAGTCATTACCGCAAATCCAATCCAGCCCAGACGACGCTCTGTATTACTAAACGCACCAGCAGTTCTGGATAAGGCTGCGATTTGGAATCCCATAATGAAGAAGAAAGTCATTACCAGCGCTAATACGACACCGTGCAGTGTTAACAGCTGGTAATAGCCGATGCCAAACGGCAGTTCGAATTGTCCAGAGCGGACGAGCGTCTGAAGTAGACCCGCAGTACCGCCGATAATGAGTGCGAATGCCACCCAGGCCATGTTGGCAAGAACGAGTTTGCCATCTCTTTTATCAACTTTAGTTTTACTTGAGAAAATTTCTTCACCAGTGTAGTTACTCATTGTCAGCACCTCCTGCAACAACATTAATCATAGAAGTCATATCCGTATGGCCGACACCGCAATATTCATTACAAACAATTAGATGTTCGCCGGGTTCATCGAATGTCATTTCATATGTAGAGATTAAACCAGGTTCGGCAATCATGTTAATGTTAGTGCCGACCACTTGGAAACCGTGAACCACATCTGGGCTCGTTACATGAATTTTTACTGTTGAACCAGAGGGGATTTCAACTTCTCCAGGTTCGTACATAAATGCACTGGCAACGAAGTACAAATCATAATCGTAGTCATCGTCAGCTGATTCTTTTAAGCCGGGTTCTTTAAAACGGGCATCATCGCGAACGTGTTCCGGATTAATTGTTTCAATGCCGCTTGCAGCAGGTGTGTGGCCGCCGTGAACAGCTGAAATACCGATAATAATTAAAAATATAGCTAGAGACGCTGTTCCGGCAGAAAGCCAGATTTTCTCGAATTTATGCATATCGTTTCACCTTACATCCTTTCCATAAATAATATAAATACTGCGAACCAGCTTAAAACCATTAGTCCGCCAATTGTCATAACCATCATAAAGGTGCCGCGCAAGTCCAGCTTATGATGATCATCCGCATCATGATGCTGTTTTTCTTCTTCGTTTCTGTCCTTTTTCTCAGTCATGTTTTCACCTTCTTTTACGTTTTCTATAGGTAAATTGTAAAATACTTTCATTTTTAAAAAAGTGATAAATATCACATTTTGTGATAAAATTTAATTAAATAATGGAGGGATAATTATGACTGAAAACACTATATTTTATCCTGAACGTCTGATTGGTTTAATCAAAGAAAAAGGTAATATAATCAGCATGAAGAAGGGTGAATACATATACCATCCGGGAGATCCGACAGATTATATATACACAGTAAAAAGCGGTCAGGTTTTTATCAGCAGAATGCAGTCAGAAGGCATAGAGCTGGCAACGAACCTGCTCGATGAAAATGGAATATTCGGTGCGGTGACTCTGTTTTGCGGACCGAAAACACATGCAGCCTCAGCCAAGGCAAAGACCGATGCTGTTGTAGTGCGCCTGCCGCAAAAATCATTTGAGTCGATGATTCTTGAAGATGAGCTGATAAAAAACGAGTGGATGCAGTGGATGGAAATTGACCGTCAGCGTGCGATGACTAAAATGCGCGACAGCGTGATGTACGGCAAGCTTGGCGCTGTGTGTTCAAATTTAATCAGAATGTCTAACTCATTTGGGGAAACCGTGCCGGAAGGTGTGCGAATTTCGGTAAAGATTACCAATCAAGAACTCGGTCTGATGTGCGGCACTTCAAGAGAAGTCGTCAGCAGGCTGCTGGGTGAACTGAAAAAAGAGGGGATTATTTCAGTTCAGCAAAAAATTATTACCATTCATAATATCGAAAAACTTCGCCATCTGATCAATTGCGAAAACTGTCACATCGATATTTGCCAAGTGTTTTAAAGCGCTTTCAAGCTTTTTGTTTTACTTCTAGAAAAAATGTGGTATTATAATATTAATAGAAATTCCTGAAGAGTTCGTGATGTGTTGAATTATATTTTGACCTAACACTTTTTTTATCGGGAGCTTAATAGGTTTTCCTTCGAAAAACATGCCTATGTATGTTGTAGGACGTTTGGAGTCGGAAACAGGGCACCCACCTGCAAATAGCAGGCCAAAATAATCAACTATAACACACGGCTTAAGTTGGGTATTTCGGTAGTCATCAAGTTTACTTGATGGCTATTTTTTTGTGGGTTTTTGGGCTCTGGCTTACATAGGGCGGATGAAAAATTATGTTTGAGCGACTGACTTGCGATAAGCGAGTCAGTAGGGCGCTTTGGGTTTCGGGTGGTCCGACAGTGTCATTCAAAGTGATTTGACTGACAGTGTACCAAGATTTGAGGATAAACTAAGTTCATTTCCAGTATTTTGGTCCGACAGTGTCATTCAAAGTGATTTGACTGACGGTGTACCAAGATTTAAGGATAAACTAAGTCAATTCCCGTCATTTTGATCCGACAGTGTCATTCAAACTGATTTGACTGACAGTGTACCAAAATCGATATCTCCAAAAATCAAAAACACCCGCCAAAATTGGCGGGCTATACCTATCACAAAGCAATTATTTTTTTCGACCATAATTACTGTCTTTATTCATTTTCTTTAAGTTATGGTAAATTTCACTTAATGATGCTTCGTATTTACTGATACCGTCGTCTTTAAAGTAACGTTTATCGATTAGACTGTCCGGCAGATATTGCTGGGCGACAACGTGATTTGGATAATTGTGCGGGAATTTGTAACCGACTGCGTTGCCGAGTTCTTTGGCGCCTTTGTAATGACCGTCGCGCAGGTGTCTAGGCATAGCGCTGCCGCGTCCTTTTCTGACGTCCGACAATGCACTGTCTATACTGGAAATCGCTGTATTGGATTTTGGTGACAGCGCCAGTTCTATGACTGCCTGGGATAAAGGAATTCGAGCTTCAGGAAATCCGAGTCTTTCTGCGCTGATAATTGCATCGAGTGTGCGGGATGCGATGTTCGGATTAGCGAGTGATATATCTTCATAACTGATGACTAAAAGCCTTCTGGCAATTGTCACAAGATCTCCGGCTTCAATCAATCGGGCCAGATAGTGAAGTGAGGCATCGACATCGCTGCCGCGGATTGATTTTTGCAGACCGCTCATGACGTCGTAGTGCATGTCTCCGTCTTTATCGTGTAAGAAAGCGGATTTCTGCATGCAGTCGAGTGCATCCTGCAAACTGATATTTACCGTTCCGCTGTCATCTTTTTCTGTACTTAAAGCAGCGAGTTCGAGGGCATTTAATGCACTTCTGACATCACCGTGAGCTGAACTGACAAAGTGTTCCACGGCTTCTTCATCGATTTTAATATCCATGTCACCGAGGCCGCGTTCTTTATCTTCTAAAGCACGGTGGACTGCTGCTTTGATATCTTCAGTATCCAGCGGCTCCAATTCGAAAATCTGCGTCCTGGAGCGAATGGCCGGATTAATGGCATGGTATGGGTTGGATGTTGTTGCACCGATTAAAATAATGGTGCCTTTTTCAAGATGGGGCAGCAGGAAATCCTGCTTCGCCTTATCAAGACGATGAATTTCGTCGAGGAGTAAGATTACACTGCCGCTCATCTTACCTTCTTCTGCCACTATCTGCATATCTTTTTTCGTATCTGTTACTGCGTTCAGCGTACGAAATTTATATTGTGTTGATCCTGCTATCGCACTGGCAATACTCGTCTTGCCAATACCCGGCGGACCGTAAAGTATCATTGAAGACAGTCTTTTCGCGTCGACCATCCGTCTGATAATGCCGCCTTTACCAACGAGATGCTGCTGTCCGAGCACTTCGTCAATCGATTCGGGCCTCATGCGGTAACTTAATGGTTGTTTATTCATAGTTATTCACCTTATTTTAAAAGATATGTTATATTTAATTATAATATAAAAAACATATGAACTAAAATTATTGAGGTGTAACAATGAAAATATCCACTCGCGGAAGATACGGTTTATATTTTATGCTGACACTGGCGAAAGATTACGGTGTTAAAAAGCGGAGTGTTAAATCTGTCGCAACAGAGCGCGATATCAGTGATTTGTATTTAGAGCAAATCGTTGCGAATTTAAAAAAAGACGGACTGGTTAAGAGCACAAGAGGGGCTTACGGCGGTTATGAGCTGAACTATGCTCCGGATGAGATTACTGTCGGTCAGGTTTTCAGTGCAGTTGAGGAAAATATTATGATCGTCGATGCTGACAATCAGGAAACTAAAAATGAAAGTTTTCTGTGGAAACGTGTCAGAGATGCTGTGAATGATGTACTGGATCATACGACACTACATGATATTGTAGACAATGATACCGATGAATTCGACGGCTATATGTTCTATATATAAGATAAAATCCGTACGCTGGCTTCCCGATTATTCAGGGAGTCAGACGTACGGTTTTTTTCTGTTAAATATTTAAAACCGGCCGGATTTAACAATGGACCAGAGCAGCCAAACAAACATGCCCATTGCGAAGATTGCTGCGATTTCAATAATTGGTATTCTGAATATAATACTGCCTTCACCTAAAATAGCTGAGCCGACGATTAAGCCGACCATGACTATACTGAAGGCGAGTAAAACAATACTGAAGGACAGCCTGTTAATGACTCTGTCCAAGTGTTTGGAAAATTCTGAGCGTCCTTTAACATCAATTTCTATCGGCAGATTTTGATTTCTTAATCCTTTAGAGAAAGTATGGACATTTTCTGTGACTTCTCTCAGTTCGCTGCCGAGCTGCTGTACTTCATCGATTTGGAAATTCAGCAGGTTTTTTGGATTGTAGCGTTCTAAGAGGAGCGCTTTGCCAAAAGGTTCGGCAACATCCATAATACTGAAATCCGGATCGAGCTGGCTGACGACACTTTCAAGTGTCAGCAGGGTTTTTGCCAGTATTGTAAAATCCTGCGGCAGTTTAATTTTATATTTATTGGAAATGCCAAATAAATCGTTCACTGCATCGCTGAAATTAAGTTTGGCGAGCGGAACATCGTAATACTTATCCCGCATAATTTCTGCCTCGCGGTTAAGATCGCGTATGGATACGTCAGCCGGAACAACACCCATTTTTACAATGGATTTAACGACACCATCTGAATCATGTTTCATTAGGGAAATCAGCAGTGAACCAAAGTTATTTTTAAGATCACTGGTCAGCCGGCCAACCATGCCAAAGTCTAAAAAGACGACAGTGCCGTCATCGAGTACATTGACATTGCCTGGATGCGGATCTCCGTGGAAGTAGCCTTCTTCAAAAATTTGTTTAAAAATAGAACGCGCTAACGTATCTGCGACCATGCTTCTGTTAATGCCGAGTTCATCCAGTTTTTTCAGCTGGTTAACTGGTGTACCCTTTATAAAGTCCATGACCATGACATTTTTAGAAGAATAATCCCAATATATTTCAGGTATTTTTACCTTTTTATCATTGCGGTGAGTTTTACCGATACGCTCAACATTTCGAGCTTCGATCGTGTAATCCAGTTCGTTAATCAGGGCATCTGAAAACTCATCGATCATATCGGTCACTTGATAGTTACGGGCCCATTCGAGATTGGCTTCCGCAAGCAAAGCGAGGTGACGGAGTATTTCAAGGTCGGTCCGGACAGTTTTTTCAATGTTCGGACGTTGTACTTTAACTGCGACATCTTCGCCGGTATGGAGCATAGCCCGGTGAACCTGGCCGATAGATGCTGAGCCGACTGGCACATCGTCAAAAATCATAAAAATATCATCGATATCCGCTTCCAGTGATTCTTCGATCAGGGCGCGTGCATCTGACGCTGGAAAAGGAGAAACATGACTTTGAAGTTTTTCCAGTTCATTGATTAAATCCGGCGGCAGTAAATCAGCACGTGTGGAAGCAATCTGTCCAAGTTTAATAAAAGTCGTGCCCATTTCTTCGATAAAAATCCGTATTCTCTCGGCATACGTTTTTTCCAGATATTCATCGTTCTGCTGGCGGAGAAGAATACGTTTAGGCAGGGAAAGTACCCGGTCTAAACCGATTTCTTCAATGATGAAGCCGAGTCCGCTTTTTGAAAACTGCATCGCAATTTCCCGGTAGCGGTTAATATATTTTACCCGTGTCTGAAGGCTCATAGCCGGTCACTCCTAAAATTTATATACATATTCCATTATAGAGTTCAATCCGTCTATGTTAAAGCATAATTACTTAGAAAAACTGTTTAAATAAAGCTTTGATCGCAGGAACATGATCTTCAGTTTTAATTGCAAACATCATGCTGTACTCAGTTGAACCCTGATTCATCATTCTGATATTCACTTTTTCCTCAGCCAGTGCGCCTGTCACACGGCTGACGGTACCGACCTGGCGGGCCATACCGAGTCCAACTATAAAGAGCAGGCTTAAATCTTCTTCAACTTCAATCCATTCAGGCTGCAGCTGCGTGTTGATTTCTTCGATAATTTTATCGAGTGAATCATTATTGTCGAACTGGCTGCTGCGCATAATGATTGAAATATCATCGATTCCAGACGGCATATGCTCGTAAGAGATTCTGTAATCTTCAAGGATTTGAAGGATTCTGCGGGTAAAACCAATTTCTTTATTCAGTAAATATTTGTGGAGAGATATAGATGTAAAGCCTTCATCACAGCTGAAGCCGATGACCGGAACATTTGGATCGAGCGTTCTTTCAGGCACGATCTTAGTGCCTTCAATATGCGGTGCATTTGTATTCCTGATCATGACCGGAATTTTTTCCTGATATAAAGGTTCCAATGCTTCATCGTGGAAAATACCGAAACCGGCATATGCGAGTTCACGCATTTCACGGTAAGTAATTTCTTCAATTTTGTACGGGTCGTCAATGATGCCTGGATGAGCTGCGTATATATGGGATTCATCAGTATAATTTTCGTAAATATCTGCTTTAATCCCCCGTGCGATAATAGCACCGGTAATGTCGGAACCGCCGCGTGCAAAAGTGACGATATTGCCGTTTTCTGCAATGCCGTAAAATCCGGGAATAACGAGCACATCTTCAGTGTAGTCTTTCAGTTTATTGATTTCATCGTAGGATTCAGGGATTAACCGTGCATTTGCAGGTGTATCTGTGACAGTTATGCCGGCTTCTTTTGGCGATACATATTTTGCATGAATACCAAGTGTGTTGAGATAGTTGCTGATTAGGCGCGCGTTGAAATCTTCTCCGCGTGATTTTAGTGCATCGAGTAAGAGGGCCTGGTCATGTATCGTCTCTAGATAATTTCTTAAAATACTTTCGAAATCGTCGATGAGCGAATGATCGATAGACAAGTCTTCAATAATAGATGCGTAGCGTTTTAGTATGTCCGATAATATGTCTTCAGTACCGATATTCGACACTTTACTTTGCCATAGTGAAATAAGCATATCTGTTACTTTAATATCTTCATCATGCCGTTTGCCCGGTGCACTGACGATAATGGTTTTTATATCTTTATCATTTTTAACAATCGCCGACACCTTTTGAATTTGTGCCGCGTTAGACAGGGAACTTCCGCCAAATTTAGCTACTTTCATAATAAACACCTTTTTTTATATTATTTTTAAGGTTTCATAATACAGGAAAAGTTTAGAAAAGTGTAGAGTTTTCAGAATAATCTCTTGAAATTTTTTGCAAACCGCTCTAATATGAGTATTCATACTAACAATATTGGAGGTCACTATGAATAAAAAAATTGCTTTACTCGGTTTGGGCACAGTAGGTACAGGTGTCATTAATCTGCTGAGAGAAAACGAAGACTTGATACATTCATCATCAGGGGTGAACTTTACCATTACCCACATTCTGGTTTCAAACACCGAAAAAACCAGAAACGCTGATGTATCGGGCATTCGAGTGACCGATGATATAAATGAAATCCAAAATGCGGACATCGATCTTGCAGTTGAAGTGATGGGCGGTATTGACAGCACGAAGGATGTTATTCATTCATTTTTAAGCCGTGGTATTCCTGTCGTGACCGCAAATAAAGATATGCTGGCGATTCATATTGACGAGCTGGAAGGCACTGCACACAAACATCAGAGCCATTTGTATTATGAAGCAGCCGTCGCAGGAGGAATCCCGATTATCCACACGATGCAGCACAGTCTGAATGCAAATAAAATCAGTAAGGTTATGGGGATTTTAAACGGGACGACGAATTATATTTTATCGAAAATGACATTCGACGGATGGACTTATCAGGATGCTTTAAAAGAAGCACAGGCAATCGGTTATGCAGAAGCAGATCCGACTGCTGATGTCGAAGGAATCGATGCAGCCAGAAAAACACTGCTCTTAGCAAGACTAGCATTTAATAAAAAGTTTAAATTAGAAGATGTAGATTTAACAGGAATTTCAGCTGTAGATATTAAAGATATTAAATTAGCTGAAAATGCTGGTTTAACATTAAAACTGCTGGGTGTAGCTGAAGAAATAGAGAATAAATATCACCTGGCTGTTGAACCGATATTTGTCAGTACAAAACATCAGCTTGCAAACGTGCATTATGAAAAAAATGCTGTATTCGTTAACGGTAATATGATTAAAGAAGCGATGTTTTACGGTCCGGGAGCCGGCGGCTACGAAACAGCATCTGCGGTTGTCAGCGATATGATCAACAGCGTAACTGTAAAGTCAGAATGCAGTGTCCGCCCCGAAGAATACGGGTTGAAGACAGAAGAGAAAGCAGACAGCGCGTATTACATTCGCTTTAACGCACATTTAAGTGAAACAGAAGCGTATTTAGCATCGGAAGATATTCAATTTGATATTATTAGTACAGCTGAAACAGCAGTAAAAACAGTTAAAATCAATGAAGCAGAACTTAAAAATATTAAAGATGCACTTGCAGTTGAAGCAGTGTATAAAATAAATGGAGCTGAATAATAATGGCATGGCAGGGTGTTTTAGAAGAATATAAAGAGTATTTACCGGTGAATGACAATACACCAAATTTGACACTATACGAAGGAAATACGCCATTAATTAAACTTGAGAAGTTATCTGAAGAACTGGGCATCGAGCTGCATGCTAAATTTGAAGGGCTGAATCCCACAGGTTCATTTAAAGACCGGGGTATGGTGCTGGCTGTTGCAAAAGCAAAAGAAGAAGGGGCGCATACTGTAATTTGTGCGTCGACAGGAAATACATCTGCCGCAGCATCAGCCTATGCAGCACGTGCGGGGTTAAATTCAATCGTTGTACTGCCTGAAGGCAAAGTGGCACTTGGTAAAGTGACACAGGCCATGATGGCAGGGGCCAAAACAATTACAATTGACGGCAACTTTGACGATGCTTTGAAAATTGTCAGGAAAATTTCTGAAGACAGCGATGGTATTGAACTGGTTAACTCATTAAATCCTTACCGTATTGAATGTCAAAAAACAGCATCATTTGAAATAGTAGATACTTTAAATAAGGCGCCTGATTATTTATGTATTCCGGTCGGCAACGCAGCCAATATAGCTGCATACTGGAAAGGATTTAAAGAATACAATGAAAAAAAAGGTTCAGAGCTGCCTAAAATGTATGGATTTGAAGCAGAAGGTGCCGCGGCGATCGTCAAAGGAAAAGTGATCGAACAGCCGGAAACTGTAGGTACTGCTATCCGAATCGGCAATCCGGCCAGCTGGAAAAAAGCAGAAGCGGCTCGGGATGAGTCCGGCGGTATTATAGATTCAGTAACGGATGAAGAGATTTTATCAGCGTATAAAAAAGTGGCATCGACTGAAGGTGTCTTCTGTGAACCCGGTTCAGCAGCTTCACTGGCGGGTGTGATTAAATCAGTGGCAAATGGCAGCATTAAAAAAGGTGCAACAGTTGTTGCGGTATTAACGGGCAATGGTTTAAAAGACCCGGATACTGCAATGGAAGTTGCACTCGACCAGCCGAAGAAATTGCCGCTTGATGAGCAGGCGATTATCGATTATATCGAAAGTTTAGGACAGTAATATGGCAGATTTATCATTGAAAATACCAGCATCGAGTGCTAATTTTGGACTGGGCTTTGATTCTATCGGCGTCGCGGTAAATAAGTTCTTATACATTGATGCGAATTTAGCAGACACTTTTGAAGTGACGTTTAAAGATTTTTCTTTATCCGTTTTGCCGTCTGATGAATCAAATCTCGTTTTTAAAACGGCGAGGAGTATTGCAAAAAGATACGGTAAGGACTTGCCGCCAATGCATATTGAAATGCAGAGTGAAATTCCTCTATCTCACGGTCTCGGTTCGTCATCCAGTGCAATCGTTGCCGGTATTGAACTGGCTGATCATTTTCTGGATTTAAATTTAAGCGATTACGATAAAGTCCGGCTCGGCTGTATCATCGAAGGTCATCCGGATAATATCGGGCCGTGTATTACGGGCGGTGCATTTGTCGGATATTACGGCAATGGCGAGCTGCATTACTATCATTTAAACCTCGACGATATCGGTTTAATTGTCAGTGTTCCAGAATATGAAATCAATACCGAAGAAGCGAGAGATGTACTGCCAAATGCTTATACGAGGGACGAAGCAGTCTCTGAAAATGCTTTAGCTAATGTGATGATTTTAGCCTTGCAGAACAAAGACTATAAGCTGATGGGGGAACTCATGATGAAAGACAGTTTCCATGAACCGTACCGTCAGCCTTTAATTAAAGAATTTGATGAGATTAAAACGACAGCTCTAAGTGCAGGTGCAGTAGCTACGGTAATCAGCGGTGCAGGGCCGACGGTGCTGACACTCGCCGAAGAGTCTGAACTTGATTCCGTCCTGGAAAACTTAAAAATGATAGACAATGTCCATCATGAAATTGTCAGTGTATATACTAAATCTTGAGTTTAGCCGCACTTATAAAGGGAAAACAATTAAAGAATCATAATTTAAGCTGAAGAGGGCTGATAATATGGCTTGGAATATGCAGGATTATCCGGATTCTCTAAAAAACTTTGACGCATTGAAAAGAAAAAAGATGATCGATATTGCAAATGCGCTGCTGGACGGCGGATATAGTGAAGACCGGGCGATACCGATTGCCATTTCACAAGGTAAAGAATGGTACGAGTCTGCATCTGAAGAAGAATTGAAAGCATTTGATGAAGAAAAAAATCCGTCAAAAAATGATTCTCACGATACGAGTGATACAAATCCTGACCTTCTTGATGAAGATGTTGTTGTTTCATACGATGATGATAAAGAAGAATGGTCAGTAAAGTCTGTTAAAGCTGAACGCGCCGCAGGGACGTATAAATATAAAACCGATGCTTTAGAGCGTGCTGAAGAGATTGCTAATAACAAATCATCTTCTGTCATTGCCTATACAAAAGACGGAAAAAAAGAATAATCAGCAACAATCACCCGGCTGTTTCTCAATAGAGACGAAAGCCGGGTGATTTTAATTTCTAGCTATTCTGTTCATTATATTCTTTCACAGCGTCTTCAAATAAATCATAAGACTTTAATAGAGCATCCATATCGTAAATATAAGCAGCAGCAATAATTTCGTCGACATCAAATGCTGTCTGGAAGTCCCGAAGATGTTTGACTGCATCGTCTTTTGTTCCTAAGAACTGCAGCGGGAACTGACTGTGAATGGCATTTTTTTCACGTGGTGACCAGATGCCCTCCATGGAATCAATAGGCGGCTGCAGCAGCTGGCGATTATTTCTGAACATGCCGAGAATATTTTGATAGTGTGTTGTTGCAATATATTCTGCTTGTTCTTTAGTGTCAGCGAGGATTACGTTATTAGACACCATTTTATATGGGTGTTGCAGCTGTTTACTGGGTTTAAAGTCAGCTTCATAGATCGTAAAAGCATCTTTCATTTGAGCCGGTGCAAAGTGGGCAGCAAATGCATAGGGCAGCCCCAGCTTTGCCGCAATATGAGCTGAATCCGTAGATGAGCCGAGTACGTATAGCGGGATATGGGTGTTATTGCCGGGATATGCGATGAGAGAAGTGCCTGAATTTGATAAATATCTCTGCAGCTCCTCGATTTCATCACTGAAAGAAAAAACACCGTCGTGGTTATTGCGGCGAATGGCACTGGCCGTCATCATATCTGTACCCGGTGCACGCCCCAGACCGAGATCGAGACGGTCGCCGAAAATAGCATGTAAAGTGCCAAACTCTTCTGCAACGATGTAAGGCGAATGATTGGGCAGCATCACACCGCCGCTGCCGGCACGTATATGTTCAGTGTTTTGTAAAATATGCTGAATCAGCTGGCGTGTTGCGCTGGATGCGATTGATACCATGTTATGGTGTTCAGAAATCCAGTACCTCTGATAAGATGTGCCGTCGACATGTTTTGCAAGTGTGATCATATCTTTAAAAGCACCAGTTGCATCAGAGCCTTCTCTGACAGGCACTAAATTAAGCACTGATATATTTAATTGTTTTGCCATCTTGAAACCTCCATGAATTTTATTTATCATATAGTATTCTCTAATACTCAAACAGAAAAGTATAAATATCTGCCTGAACGTGGTAAAATCTATAAGAATTAAAAGTAGATGATGGGTAGGGATAACATGTCAATATATGTGGATTACGCAGCCACGACACCTGTAGATAAGGAAATATTAAAAAGTATGCTCGACAATGCTGATAAATTCGGCAATCCGTCAAGCATTCACAGAATCGGTAAAGAAGGTAAGGCATTTTATGAGAAATCACGCAAAAATGCAGCTGAGCTGATTGAGGCAAAGCCGGATGAAATAGTGTTCACAGGCAGCGCCACTGAAGCGAATAATATGGTCATCCGCGGTATTGTGTCTTATTATGAGAGACCGCATATTATTACGACGTCTGTTGAACATGCTTCTGTAAAAGAAACTTATCAGGCGATGGAAGACTATGCAGACGTGACATATTTAGATGTTAATGAGCATGGACAAATCAGCATAGAAGATCTTCAAGATGCTTTGAGTGAAAGAACGAAACTTGTTTCGATTATTATGGTTAATAATGAAACAGGCACAATTCAGCCGATGGAAGAAATAAGAAAAGCAGTCTCTGAAAGTAATGCACTCCTTCATGTCGATGCTGTCCAAGCATTCCGGCAGCTTAAAATCAGCACTAAGTCACTCGGCTGTGACTTTCTGACTTTAAGCGGCCATAAGCTTCATGCACCTAAAGGAATCGGTTTATTATTTATCAAACAGAATACCCATCTGAATCGAATAATGACCGGAGGTTCCCAGGAAAAAGAACGCCGTGCGGGAACAGAGAACACACTTTATGCCCACGCTATGAGTCTGGCGATGACTCAGGCAGAAGAGAAGCGGGAAGAAAATACAAAAGTGCTTAAAGCATTGAAAGAAAAATTAATCAGTGAATTACAAACACAGGAAGTGCCGTTTGAAATTAATGGCAGCACTGCTTTTCAGACGAATCACATCGTTAATCTGTACTTCCCGTGGACGACATCGGAATATTTGCTGACAGCTATGGATATGGCAGGAATATACGCTTCGGGCGGTTCTGCCTGCAACGCAGGGACTGTAGTGCCGTCGCATGTCATACAGGCGATGTACTCTGAAGACAGAGCGAGACGCTCCATACGATTCAGTTTCTCTAAAGAACTGACTGAAGACGATATGACATTTATTGCAGAAAAGCTTAAAAGTATATATACAAAATTAAAAGACCAAGGATTTATTTAATTAAGAGAGGAAGATTTATAATGACGAATAAAGATACGACAGTAGTCGTTGGGATGAGCGGAGGCGTTGATTCCTCAGTGACTGCGAAACTGCTGCTCGATCAGGGCTACAATGTCGTTGGTATATTTATGAAAAACTGGGATGATACAGATGAATTTGGAGTATGTACTGCAACTGAAGATTACGAAGATGTGAGACTGGTCGCAGAAGAAATCGGCATTCCTTATTATTCTGTAAACTTTGAAAAAGAGTATCATGACCGTGTGTTCCAATATTTTCTCGATGAGTATAAAAAAGGGCGGACACCGAACCCTGACGTAATGTGCAACAAGGAAATTAAATTTAAAGCATTTTTAGACCATGCAATGAAACTTGGAGCGGACTACGTGGCAACAGGACATTATGCCCGTGTAACTCACGACGGTGAGAATGTAGAAATGCTCCGCGGTGTCGATAACAACAAGGATCAGACTTACTTTTTAAACCAGCTGACTAAAGAACAGTTATCAAGAGTTTTATTCCCGCTCGGACATTTAGAAAAGCCTGAAGTGCGTGAATTGGCTCATAAATACGATTTAGCAACAAAAGATAAAAAAGATTCTACGGGAATTTGCTTTATCGGCGAAAGGGACTTTAAAACATTCCTCAGCACTTATCTTCCTGCCAATCCAGGCCGTATGATCAACATGGAAACAGGGGAAGACAAAGGCGCGCATGACGGTCTGATGTATTACACAATCGGACAGCGCCAGGGTCTTGGAATCGGCGGGGACGGCGGTCCTTATTTCGTTGCAGGTAAAAACCTGGAAACGAATGAGCTGTACGTCGTACAAGGGGATAACCACGAAGCGCTGCTGTCTACGAGTCTTCTTGCCAGCGAAGTGAATTTTATCAATCCTATGCCTGAAACATTTGAATGTACTGCTAAATTCAGATACCGTCAAAAAGATGTGCCGGTTACTGTGAAAGTCACTGGCGACGACCAGCTTGAAATTTCATATGACAGCGCGAGTGCAGTCACTCCGGGACAAGCAGTTGTCCTCTACGATGGCGACCGGGTCATCGGCGGTGCAACAATCGATACTGTATTAAGAAATAACGAAGTGCTGGAGTACTTAGCCTAATGTTTTCATATCAAAAGTATATTGAAAATAAAGACTATGAAAAAGCGCTGGAATTAATTTTTAAAACGATTGATGAAAACCCTGACGATGAAACGCATTATATTAATGGTGCGGTCGTCTTAAGCACAATTGGCAAAGTGGAAGAAGCTGAACGCTTCCTGCAGCAGGCGCTCGTACTTGAACCGAACAGTTTCAGTGCCTGCTATACTCTTGCCAACTTATATTTTAATGCAGAACGTTATAAAGAAGCTTTGACATTGTACTTAAATGTATACGATAAGCATCATGAAGACGGGGATTTAAATATGATGATTGCCCGTTCTTATCATAACAGCGGCGACTTTTTAATGAGTATTCCATTTTTTGAAACTGCACATAACAGCCGTCCGGAAGATACGGATATCAGTTTTCTCTACGGCTTAACACTGTGTCAGCTGGAACAGTATGAACCGGCTGTCAAGCTTTTGAAATCAGTAACAGAAAAGACAGATCACGCAGATGCAGAATACAATCTTGGCCTAGCTGTTTATATGAAAAATGAGGATGTTCAGTCGGCACGTGAACACTTTAGAAAAGCAGCAGCGATACAGCCCGACCATCATTTAGCCCATCATGCACTAAAAAAATTTGAAGAGCTGGAGTAGATCAATATGGCACATGATGCACAGACATCTATATATGATGAACTTTATATAATTGGCGATGTAGACCGTGTTATCTTCATGAGTGAAGATACGCGGTTTCATGTGCTTCGTGTTACTGTGGAGAAAACGAATACCCAGTTTAAAGAAGATGCGATTGTTACCGGTCATTTTCATGATATTGAAGAATCTGAACGCTATAAATTTACGGGCAAAGTGACTCAGCATGCACGTTTTGGCGAGCAATTCAGTGCATCTGAATTTAAAAAAGAAATACCGAATACGAGCCAGGGGCTCGTACAGTATTTCTCCAGCGATAAATTTCCGGGTATCGGCACGAAAACAGCTGAAAAGATCGTCGAGGCGCTCGGCCTGGATGCTTTAAGTAAAATTACTAAGGATGATAATGCTTTAAATGACGTAAGCGGTTTAACTAAAGCAAAAAAACTGCAGATAACTGAAACAGTCCGCAGTTCCAATGCCGCAGACGAAGCATATCTACTAATGATTAAATTAAATATTGAACCGTCAAAACGGTCAAAAATTATCGATACATATAAAGAAGATACGCTGAATGTACTTCAAAATCATCCTTACCAGCTGGTCAGTGATATTTTTGGCATCGGCTTTAAGAAAGCGGATCAGATTGCCATTAATGCCGGTATTGAACCAAGCGATCCGGAACGGCTCGTTGCGGGTGTCATGTATACGCTGAATGACGAAATTTCCAGTATCGGCCACACTTATATTATGTACATGGAACTACAGGATAAAACGCTGGAACGTTTAAATAATGCCGCCGAGTATTTTAGTCAGGAAGATGTATCAGTGGCTGTTGAACAGCTGGCCTTAAATAAAAAGCTGATTATTACTGAAGACCGGGTCACTTTGCCGAATATCTATTACTCAGAACATAAATCGGCAGAAAAACTGAGTCATATTCTAAGGGATAATCCAGATGAAATTGATCTGGATAAGGCAAAAGATGTAATCCAATCGATCGAAAAGTCTTTAAGTATCGGCTATAACGATAATCAGCGCCATGCAATATTAAATGCACTGACAGAAAAAGTATCGATAATTACCGGCGGGCCGGGAACTGGGAAAACAACAATCGTTAAAGGAATTATTACTTTATATCAGGAAATTTTTGAATATGAGGACTATGATTCTTACGAACCGAAAAATTATCCAATTAAACTCGTAGCGCCGACCGGACGTGCATCGAAGCGGATGGCAGATACGTCAGGTATTGAAGCAAGTACGATACACAGATTGATTGGCTGGGGTCAGGATACAGCAGTTGATGATATTATCGATAACGAGATTGAAGCGGAACTCATTATCGTCGACGAGATGTCAATGGTCGACACATGGCTGTTTTATCAGTTCATGCAAAATGTGATGCCGCATACTAAGCTTGTCTTCGTCGGTGACAGTGCCCAGCTGCCCTCCGTCGGACCAGGGACAGTCTTCAAAGATTTAATTGGTTCAGGTGTTATCAAAACAACTATTTTAGACACTGTTTACCGTCAGGGTGAAGGCTCATCAATCGTTAAGCTCGCTTACGATATCGATAACGGAGTACCCATGAATATAAACGACAAGTTTAAAGACAGGCTGTTTATCCCTGCGGGGACTAATCAAATTGCAGAAGTCGTTGATACACTCGTTTCAAAAGCAGTGGACAAAGGTTACGATATGCGGGATATTCAAGTGCTTGCACCGATCTACAGAGGACCTGCGGGAATTAATAACTTAAATCAGCTACTGCAGCGGATTTTAAATCCAGAAGCAGATGGTAAAAAAGAGATAGAATTTGGCGATAAAGTATATCGTACAGATGATAAGGTCATCCAGCTGATTAACCGGACGGAAGATAATATTTTTAATGGAGATTCAGGTATTATCGATAATATTTATTTTAAAGATACAGATGACGTCGATAAGGATACACTGATTGTCGATTATGACAATGTAAAAATTGCCTATGAAAGAAGCGATTTGACTGAACTTTCCCATGCGTATTGTACGAGTATCCATAAGGCTCAGGGCAGCGAGTACCCGATTGTAATTATGCCGATTGTTTCAAGCTACTATCATATGCTGATGAAAAATATTGTGTATACAGGAATTACCCGAGCTAAAGAATCGCTCATCATTTGCGGCGACGAAAATGCATTCTACAGTGCGATTAAACGAGAAGGTATTCCGAGAAACACGATGCTGCAGCAGTTTTTACAAAAATACTGCCAAGTCTACGAAACAGAACCAGCAGAACTGCCCGATTATCTGACAGAAGAAATGATAGAAAATATGACAGTGGATCCGATGATTGGTATGGATACAGTTACACCTTACGAATTTGTTGACACCCGATGATTAAAAAATTATAATTGGAATGAATTCAAGCTGAAATTTTGAATGTGCAGATAATAAATTTAAGAGACATTGTGGCTGGTGAAAACAATGATTATCTGTTCATGTGCTGCTTTTCAGTCAGGTGAAAATATACTAAAGTGATGACTTTGTCATAATTTGGGTGGTACCGCGGTAGCAATCGTCCCTTTGTTAAGGGGCGGTTTTTTTGTATTATTTTATATAAATTACAGGAGTGATGATAATGAAAAAATTAACTGGTAATGAAATACGTCAAATGTTTTTAGATTATTTTAAAGCGCATGATCACATGGTTGAACCGAGTGCGCCCCTCGTGCCGATCGATGACGATTCACTGCTTTGGATCAATTCAGGTGTAGCTACATTAAAAAAATATTTTGACGGCCGGGTCGTCCCTGAAAATCCGCGTATAGTCAATGCACAAAAAGCCATTCGCACTAACGATATTGAAAATGTCGGATTTACAGCACGTCACCATACATTCTTTGAAATGCTCGGAAACTTTTCTATCGGCAATTATTTTAAAGAAGAGGCAATTATCCGCGCCTGGGAATTTTTAACGGATGATCAATGGATAGGTTTTGATAAGGACCTGCTCTATGTCACTGTTCATCCTGAAGATAATGACGCGCTAAATATTTGGAAAGATGTTATCGGACTCGATGAATCACGCATTATTAGAATCGAAGGTAACTTCTGGGATATCGGTGAAGGACCATGCGGGCCAAACAGTGAGATATTTTACGACCGGGGTGAGGCATACGATACCGTAACACCGGCTGAAGAAATGTATCCGGGCGGAGAAAACGAACGCTATCTTGAAATTTGGAATCTGGTATTCAGTGAATTCAACCATAATAAGGACGGCAGCTACACACCCCTCCCCAAACAGAACATTGATACCGGCATGGGTCTTGAAAGAATAACGAGCGTCATCCAGGATGCGAAGACGAACTTCGATACGGATTTATTTACGCCGATTATAAGAGAAATTGAAACAGTCAGCGGACAAAAATATGGCGTATCAGATGCACTGGATACTGCATTTAAAGTTATCTCAGACCATATCAGAACCGTATCATTTGCAATAGCTGACGGCGCGCTGCCGTCAAATGAAGGACGGGGTTATGTTCTCCGCAGATTAATCCGCCGTGCCGTGCGTTTCAGCAAGGATTTAAATATTAAGGAAGCATTCATGTACCGCCTGGTCGATGTAGTTGCTGAAGTGATGGGCGGATTTTATCCGAATGTGAAAGAGAAAACATCATTCATTAAAGACGTCGTGAAAGGTGAAGAAGAACGATTCCTGACAACGCTGGACGATGGGATTAAAATCTATCAGGGGTTGCGTGATCAAGCGGCTGCCGGAGATAAAATAATTTCAGGTAAAGATGCTTTTAAACTGTACGACACTTATGGTTTTCCTTATGAATTGACAGTTGAATATGCTGCACTTGACGGGCTGACTGTAGATGAGTCGGCTTTTAACGAAGAAATGACAGCACAGAAACAGCGTGCCAGAGATGCAAGGAAATCTGGGGACTCCATGCAGGTTCAGTCTGAAACCTTCCACAGTATTACAGAACCGAGTGTCTTTACGGGTTACGAGAATACAGAGGGTGACAGTGAATTGCGCTTTATAGTGTCAGATGATGAAATCGTTCAGGAGTACAGCGGTGAAAATCCGGCTGAAGTTATCTTTAAAGAAACACCTTTCTATGCAGAGAGCGGCGGACAAATTGCAGATACAGGCATCATTTCAAATGCTCATGGAACAGCAGAAGTGGATTATGTTTATAAAGCGCCGAATGGTCAAAATGTTCACGTTATCCGTGTCATTGAGGGTGTAATTCAGAGCGGAGAAAGCTACACTCTTAAAGTGAATAGTGAAAAACGCCGTTTTGTTATGAAAAACCACACTGCAACTCACCTGATGCACCAGGCATTAAAAGATGTTATCGGTGAACATGCCAATCAGGCAGGTTCACTAGTACAGGCAGAACGTCTGCGTTTTGACTTCTCGCATTTAGAGTCATTAACTAATGATGAGTTGACAGAAATTGAAAACATCGTAAACGAAAAAATTTATGCGGGACTGAATGTAACAATCGAGGAAATGCCAATTGATCAAGCGAAAGAAAAAGGGGCAATGGCACTCTTTGGAGAAAAATACGGCGACATTGTTCGCGTCGTCGATATCGATCAGTATTCCGTAGAACTGTGCGGAGGTATACACGTGAGAAATACGTCGGATATCGGACTCTTTAAGATCGTTTCTGAAAATGGTATCGGTGCAGGTATACGCCGCATCGAAGCAGTAACCAGCAAATATGCTGCGGACCTGTACAAAGAGAGTGAACTGGCACTTGAAAATATTGCAGGCAAAGTTAAAGCTAAAATCAGCAATGTTGAACATAAAGTTGATCAGCTGCTCGAAGATAAAAAAGCATTGCAGCACGATTACGACAAGTTGAAAAAAGAACTGCAGCAATCACAGCTCAATGATTTAAGTGATGCGACAACTGAAGTGAACGGCGTACAGGTGATTAGAAAAGAAGTAGAGGCAGAAGACGGCAAAGATCTGCGTGCACAAATGGACTTAATTAAATCACAAAATCAAGATTCAATTGTAGCGCTTGCCGCTGTAACAGGGGATAAGGTTTCTCTGGTCGTCACAGTGCCAAAAGCGTTGACAGATAAAGTGCGTGCCGGAGATATTATGAAAGGCATGGCGAATATTGTCGGCGGTAAAGGCGGCGGCAGACCGGATATGGCCCAGGGCGGCGGAACAAATATCGAGAGTATAACAGCAGCATTACAATTTGTTGACGAATATATTAAAGATTTTCTTTAGTATTTTTAAAATGTTATAATTGATTATAAATACAGAAGTAGGAATAGGAGTGCTTTTTGTGGACCAGTTCGATAAAACAATGAAGTTCAGTGTTGATGAACGGAAGGAAGAAAACGTAAAAGCAGTGCTCACAAATGTCTATAAAACGCTGGAAGAGCGCGGTTATAATCCTGTTAACCAGATTGTCGGATATCTTCAAAGCGGAGATCCCGCATACATTCCGCGCCATAACGAAGCACGGAATCAGATTCGCCATGTCGAACGTGACGAGATTATGGAAGTCCTGGTTAAAAACTATGTAACAAAAGAGATAAATGGTTAGAATTCTCGGGCTGGATGTAGGAACTAAAACGATAGGTGTAGCTTTAAGCGATGCACTCGGATGGACAGCTCAAGGACTGACAACGCTTAAAATAAATACACCGCAAGGTGATTACGGCATCGATCAGGTTGTAGAAATTGCAAGAGCAAATGATGTGGACACAATCGTCGTCGGACTGCCTAAAAATATGAACAACTCCATCGGTGAAAGCGGTGAGAGATCTCAGTATTTTGCCAAATTACTTGCGCTTGAACTCACAGATGTTAAAATTACTCTGTGGGATGAGCGTCTGAGTACAGTTGCAGCGGAAAGATCGCTGCTGGAAGCTGATTTATCACGCAAGAAACGAAAAGCAGTCATCGACAAGATGGCAGCGGTATTTATATTACAGGGGTACTTGGATAACCCCACAAAGGAGCATAACAATGAGCGAAGAAAACACTGAATTTAACAAAGAAGAAGAACTGCTGACACTTTATGATGAGGATGGTTCTGAAGTACTTTATCGTAAGATGCTGGAGTTTTACCACCCGGATTTCGATAAAAACTACGTCATCTTAGCAGAAGAAGGAAACTTCAGTGATGATGAAGAAGATATAGAACTGATTCCGATGATTAACGTTCCTGACGAAGACGGTGACGGCGGTAAATTCTTACCGGTTGAAACAGATGATGAATGGGACATGATTGAAGAAGTAGTTAACACACAAATGGATGACTACGACGAGTAAAAATACTTGAGCTTCCAATTTTATATTGGAAGCTATTTTTTCAGATAGGAGAAACATATGAGTAAATACGACGACGTCAGATTTTCTAAAAATGTCTCATCGTACCTGACTCTGTTTATCGTCCTGGCTTTGGTTATTGTTCTAATTATTGGTATTATATCTGCTTTTTTGTACATAAGAAGCGGATTGCAGCCGGTGGACGAAGATTCTACAGAAACAGTTGAGCTGTCGATCGACCAGGGTTATTCTGCAGGTGATATCGGAGATATTCTTGAAGAAGAAGGCATAGTAAAAAATGGTACGATGTTTGAATTATATTTACGTTTAAACAGTATTTCCAGTTATCAGGCGGGTACTTATCAGATGTCACCGGCAATGGACTTTGAACAGATTGCCAGAACGCTTGAATCGGGAACTGTATATCAGGAAGTCCTTCACCGTGTAACGGTGCCGGAAGGCTATACTGTGGAAGAAATCGGCCTGCAGCTTGAAAACAATCTGCCGGTTTCAGCAGATGATTTCATGGCATTAATGGACGATGATGAATTTATTAAAGAACTGATCAGCGAATATCCTGAGATGCTGACTGATGAAATATTAGCAGAAGATATCAAATATCCGCTGGAAGGTTATTTATATCCAGCAACGTATGACATTACGACAGAAGAACCTGATTTAAAACAGCTGATCAGAGATATGCTGAATGCGACCGAAGCAAACAGTTACAGCCTGTTTACGTCAGTGCCTGAGTACGCAATTGATTATGAAGGTGAAAACAGAGCATTGACTTTCCATGAATTCTTAACGTTCTCTTCTCTAATAGAAGAAGAGGCGACATCTCTGGCAGACCGTTCACGCATTGCGAGTGTGTTTTTAAATCGCATGTCTGTCAACCCGGCCATGCCTCTGCAGACAGACCCGACAGTGCTTTATGCACTCGGTCAGCACCAGGATGTTGTCTTATATGAGGACTTGGAAGTAGAAGACCCGTACAACACATATCTGCACAGCGGATTAACACCGGGACCGATTGCGGCACCGGGTCAGGAATCGCTGCAGAGTACGATGAATCCATCAGATACGAATTACTATTACTTCCTAGCTGACAGTGAAGGGAATAACCACTTTGCTGAAACTTATGAGGAACATCTCGCTAACAGAGAAGAATATATAGACAGCCAGCAATAAGCACTTTTCAAAAGTGCTTGAATATGGTACTATCTTTTGTAATGGACTAACAACTGATAACTATTGTTATCAGTTGTATTTTTTGTATATGGTGATTAGATATGGAACTTATAAAATATGTAAGAGATTTAAATACAATGGAAGAACTGTTCCCTGCTATTCACCGGTATGCGCTGGAAAACCGCGTGCCGGTTATTGACAGTGATGCACTAAATGTAGTGAAACAATACATTCAGATTAAAGGTGCAAAAAACATACTTGAAATTGGTACTGCAATTGGATACAGTGCATTGCATTTTGCAAGTGCAGCTGACGGTGTGCATGTGACGACAATAGAAAAAGATGAAGCCAGTCATAATCTTGCAAAAGATAATATTAATGCAGCCGGTTTTTCAAATAAAATTACTGCGATTTTAGCGGATGCCAAAGAAGTTGATTTAAAAGACGGGCGTTTTGATTTTCTTTTTATTGATGCTTCAAAGGGTAATAATCAGCTGTTTTTTGATAAATACAAAGAATATTTAACTGATGATGCTTTAATTATCGTTGATAATATATTTGTCCGGGGCCTCATAACAGATGATAATGTTGAAAACAGAAACAAAAGAAAACTGCGTGACAAGGTTAGAAATTTTAACCAGGCCATGAAAGACAGCGAGTATTCGACGTCATTTTTAAATGTCGGCGACGGCTTGCTGGTAATTTACTAAGGGTGTGTAGCAAAATGGACAAGCCGACAATTATCGGTATAGCTGGAGGATCCGGTTCAGGAAAAACTTCAGTGACGAGAAAAATTATGGAATCATTAGAAGGTCACAGTATAGTGCTGATTGAACAGGACTACTATTACAAAGACCAAAGTGAAAAAACGATGGACGAACGTCTGGAGACAAACTATGATCATCCATTCGCTTTTGATAACGATTTATTAATTGAACATATAAAGCAGTTAATGAACCGTGAAACAATCGATATTCCGACATATGACTATGCAAATCATACGAGAAGCAGTGAAACGATTACAGTTGAGCCAAAAGAAGTGATTATAATTGAAGGCATTTTTGCGCTTGAAAACGAAACACTCAGAGATCTTATGGATGTAAAACTGTACGTCGATACGGATTCTGATATTCGAATTCTGCGCCGGCTCAGCAGAGATATTAAAGAACGCGGCAGATCACTTGATTCCGTAATTGAACAGTATCTGTCTGTTGTTCGTCCAATGCACCTGCAGTTTATCGAACCGACTAAACGCTTCAGTGATATAATCATTCCAGAAGGCGGCGAAAACATGGTGGCGATAGACATTATCACAACTAAAATACGCTCGCTGATTAACGAATAATAATATTAGAAGTAATTTAAATAACGGAGGATTTACGATGGAAAACAAAAAAGAATACCCAATGACTCAAGCTGGCTTTGATCAGCTTCATGTAGATTTAGAAGAGTTAAAAACAGTAAAAAGACCGGAAGTTGTAGAAAAAATTAAAGTTGCCCGCAGTTTCGGAGATCTTTCTGAGAACTCTGAGTACGATGCAGCGAAAGACGAACAGGGCTTCGTAGAAAAAGAGATTACTAAAATCGAAGAAATGATCAGACACGCAGTAATTATTGAAGATACAGGTGATAATAATACTGTTTCACTAGGTAAAACAATCACTTTTAAAGAAATTCCAGACGGCGATGAAGAATCTTACCAAATTGTCGGCAGTGCAGAAGCAGATCCATTTGAAGGGAAAATTTCAAATGAATCACCAATGGCGCAGTCATTACTTGGTGCCAAACTTAAAGATGAAGTTAAAGTAGCATTGCCTAACGGCGGCGAAATGAAAGTGAAGATTGTTAAAATTGACTAAGCAGGCTGTCGGCATCATCGGTGCAATGGAACCGGAAGTTGAACTTCTGAAAAGTGCGATGTTTATTAATAAAGAGGAACAGATTGCACATGCAAAGGCATATATCGGCAGACTGGAAGGGCAGGATATTGTTCTTGTCCAGTCCGGTATCGGTAAAGTGAATGCCAGTATAATTACTGCACTTTTACTCGAACGCTACGATATCAAATGTGTAATCAATACCGGAGTCGCCGGTGCTATGGGTGAAAACTTAAAAGTAACAGATATGGTCGTATCTGAAGAAGTCATTCATCACGACGTGGATGCAACGACTTTCGGCTATAAATACGGTCAGGTGCCGGGCATGCCGGAAGTCTATCCAAGTGATTCAAAGCTAGTTGAACTGACCCTGAATGCTTTATCCTTAAATGAAGAAATTTCTGGCGGCAGCGGTCTCGTTGTAAGCGGAGACTCATTTATAGACAGCGACAAAGAAAAAAATAATATATATTCTCATTTTCCAGCCGCGATGTGTGTTGATATGGAATCTTCAAGTATCGCTCAGACATGCTGGCAATTTAATACACCGTTTGTGATCATCCGCTCAATGAGTGATTCAGCAGACGATACAGCAGATATGAATTACGAAGAATTTTTAGCGAAAGCTTGTGTTCATTCGTCTGAAGTTGTAAAATCATTATTAAGAGAACTGTGATGTGGAGGTTACTATGTTATTTTTAATGATCCTTTCAATTGTAATAACGGTTATTATCGGTTTCGTTGTATTTACTGAAACTGACACAGAAGATTCAGAAATAATCGAGTAAAGCATGCGCACCTTAATTTTAAGGTGCTTTTTTTGTGTATATATGAATTTAATATCCGGGGAGATAGTATGAAAATAATAGAAGATAAATTTCTGCCAAGTCATTTTGTTAAACGGTATGAGGACATTACACCTGAATTTTTAAGAGCACATAACATTAAAGCGGTCATGACTGATCTTGATAATACACTTGTTGCTTTTGATGCAGCAGATGCCGATGATAATGTACTGAAATGGATTAAAACTTTAAATGAATCTAATATTAAATTGCTTATTCTGTCGAACGGTAATAAGAAAAGGGTTTCGGCTTTTGCTGAACCGCATGGCATTGAATATATCGCAGAGGCAAAAAAACCAATGCTCGGTAATTTTCATCAGGGCTTGAAACTGCTGGGTACAAAAAAGAAAAATACGATTATGGTCGGCGACCAGCTGATGACAGACGTCCTCGGTGCCAACCGGGCGAATATAAACAGTATTCTCGTTGTCCCTGTTAAAGAAAAAGACGGCTGGGCGACATACTTAAACCGCAGAATAGAACGTGTTATAATGAAGTACTTTAGAAGTAAAAACATGATTAACTGGGAGGATTAATGTGACTGAAATTAAATGTGTCGGATGCGGAAGCATTTTACAAACAGAAGATAAAAATGAAGAGGGCTATATTCCAGCAAGCGGACTTCATAAAGAAGAACCGATTTGCCAGCGCTGCTACAGATTAAGACATTATAATGAAGTGCAGGAGCTGAACGTGGACTCAGGTGACTTTTTAACAATGCTTAATTCACTTTATGAAACGGACAGCCTGATCGTTAAAGTCATCGATGTATTCGATTTTGAAGGCAGTATCATACCGTCGTTTAACCGAATTGTCGGTGATAAGAAAGTACTGGCTATAATTAATAAAACGGACTTATTCCCGAAATCGACAAATGTCAGCCGCCTGGTTGAACGCGCAAAAAAAATGCTTAAAGATGCAGGGATTACGGCAAACGATACTATTGCAATCAGTGCCTTAAAAGGGCAAAATCTCGATGTCCTGATGAAAAAAATCAGTGACATGGCTGACGGTAAAGATGTCTATATTGTCGGTACGACAAACGTAGGTAAATCGACTTTAATCAACAAACTTCTGGAAGATAATACAGGTTTGAAAAATGTTATTACGACGAGCAACATACCGGGAACAACTCTCGGCATGATTGATATTCCGCTTGGAGATACTCAGACACTCTACGATACGCCGGGGATAGTCGTCGATTCTCAAATTTCACATTATGTCAAAACACGAGATTTAAAATATGTATCACCGGACAAGGAAATCAAAGCAAAAACTTTCCAGTTAAACAGTGAACAGACTTTATTTATCGGTAATCTGGCGCGTGTCGATTATACAGAAGGCGGCTCGAACAGTTTTTCTGTTTACCGCAATCACCACTTAAATATACATCGTACGAAGACGGAGAATGCTGATGAATTTTACGATAAACATTACAACGGACTGCTTGCGCCGCCTGAAATTGATGAGCCTTATTTAAGCCAAAATTATGATAAATTTGAATTTAAGCTGAATGAAGCAAGTGATATTTTGATTAGCGGCCTGACATTTGTGTCAGTTACTAAACAGGCAAAAGTTACCGTAACTGTACCGAAAGGTGTTAATGTTTCAGTGCGTTCTACTATATTTAAAGGGGTGCAGTAATATTGAATTATGTTGTCATTGGCTATCCTTTAAGTCATACATTGTCACCGCTGATTCACGAGGCAAATTTTAAAGCACTCAATATGAATGATTCATATCAGGCGCTTGAGATCGCTCCTGAATCGCTCGAAACAATTAAAGCGGTCGCAGCAGAATCTGAACTTAACGGTTTTAATGTCACAGTGCCTCATAAAGAAGAAATTATGCAGTATATGGACGACATTGCGCCCGAAGCAAAAAAAATAGGTGCAGTTAACACGGTTCATATAGTGGACGGAAAATATTACGGTTACAATACAGATGTCACAGGCTATATGAAGGCTTTTAACAGTGCTTTTGGACAAGCTGAGCGGAGAGTGCTCATTCTCGGTGCCGGCGGTGCTGCTAAAGCTGTTCACAGAGCACACGCTGATAACGGCGATGATGTGACGATAGTCGCGAGACGGTCAGACAGTTTTAAAACTTTTAAAAGTGATGATTTTACAGCAGTGTTGAATACTGAATTTAAAGGCGGCACTTACGATGCTGTAATTAATGCAACACCATTGGGCTTAAAGGGTGAAGATGTATTTGAGATAATGAATTTGGATCCCGCATTTATAAATGACAAGACTGCGGGCATGGATCTGATATATAATCCGGCAACAACGCCTTTTATGACTTATTTTAAACAAAGTGAAAACGGGCTTGGCATGCTGGTGAACCAGGCGCTGGATGCATTTCAAATCTGGACAGGTGAAACAGGCAGCAATCACGCAGTGCAGGAAGCACTATTAAATTATATGGAGGAAAGATAATGACTTTAACTGGTAAACAAAAACGTTACTTGCGCTCTTTGGCACATCATGAAAAACCGTTGTTTCAAGTAGGCAAGAACGGCGTAACAGAAAGTTTTACAGACCAATTTGAAGATATACTTGAAAAACGCGAACTGGTAAAGGTATCGGTATTGCAAAACTGTATGGAAGATAAAGATTCTATCGTGGAATCACTCATCAGTGCGACTGATGCAGAACTGGTCCAGGTAATGGGTAATACTATTGTGCTGTACAGAGAATCGAAGGATAACAAAGAAATTACACTGCCATGAAAATAGGTATTTTCGGTGGTACTTTTGATCCGGTTCATAACGGACATGTCAATGCCTTCGTTGAATCTTATATCGGACTGAATCTCGATAAGATTATTATTATACCGACCTTTATCTCACCATTAAAAACCGATGCAAGAACGAACAACACGCATCGTTTAAAGATGCTTAAAACCGCAGTGGAAGATTATGATTTTGTTACGATAGACACATATGAACTTGATCAGCATCACGTAACGTATACTTTTGATACACTGACATATTTGAAAGAGAAATATCCGGAGGATGATTTGTATTTTATCATTGGTACAGATCACTTTCTGGCCTTTGATCAATGGTCACGGTCAGATGAACTGCATGAACTTGCTACATTTGTCGTACTGGACAGAGATGATAAATTATATGAGGTCACTGCACCTTTTATAAAACTGAGTACGAATATAGTAGAAGTCTCATCTTCACTGATTAGACAAAGGCTGAAATCAAATACTGAAGTCAGGCACTTAATGCATGAAAATGTGTACGGATACATTAAGGAGCAGCGATTATATGAAACGTAAAGAGGCTTTAAAAGTAGCAGAAGAAAAACTACCCAAAAAAAGATTTAAACATTGTGAACGCGTGGCAGAAACCGCTTTAAAAATGGCAGAAATTTTTAAAGCTGATCCCGACAAATGTTATTTGGCAGGAATTCTGCACGATTATTCTAAATATGATGAGCTTGGTAAAATGTACCAGACAGTCACAAATGAACAGCTCGATCCGGAATTGCTGGAGTATAAAACTGAAGTGCTGCACGGTCCGATCGCAGCAGTCAAAATAAAGAACAAGTTTAATTATACTGATTCGGAAGTTTTAAAAGCGATCGCGCATCATACTTCCGGTGCTAAAGAAATGGGGATAATTGAAAAAATTATCTTTACTGCAGATTATATTGAACCAAAACGCACCCAGCCCGGTGTTGATGAAATTAGAGATATAGTATTTACAGAAAAAAAACTTGATCTGGCAGTGTATACAATTACAAAAGCAAATGTTAGACATCTGCTTAATAAAGATCAGACAATTTACCACAAGACAATTGAATGTCTTAATTATTACAATATGGCTAAGGGGTGACAGGATGCACAGTAAAGAATTAATGGAACTAATGGCTGAAGCTTGCGATGACAAGCGCGCGGCTGATATAAAAATATATAATGTAAAAGAAACGAGTCCGGTAACGGATTACTTTATTATCTGCCACGGTAATTCTGAGCGTCAGGCTCAGGCTATCAGTGATGAAGTCAGAGATACTGCACATAAAAATGGTCTGGATATAAAAATTGAGGGACAAAAGCAGGGGAAATGGATTCTTTGTGATGTCGGCGATGTTATCGTTCATATATTCTTAAAACCGGAGCGCGAATATTATAATTTAGAACGTTTATTTAAAGATGCCGGTGATACTATTGGAGGCTAGCGAATACAAAACATTCGCCAAAGTATACGATATTTTAAATTATGATATGCCGTATAATTTGTGGCTTGATATTATTACCGAAGTGAAAGGCGAAAGCTCTTCAGTACTCGATATCGGTGCAGGCACCGGTGAGGTGTTAAAACAAATTGATGCCGCGCGAAAACTCGGTATCGATAATTCACAGGGGATGATTAATACTGCAAAAGTAAATGATCCGTCCAGTGAATATATTCTCGCTGATATGATTACGATGGACTTAAACGAATCATTTGATTTAATCATCGCAACCGCTGATGTGCTGAACTATGCACCATCCCAGGCTGAATTTATGCAAGTGCTTAAAAATGTCCGAAATCATTTAAATGACGGGGGAACATTTTTGTTTGATGTTCATACCGAACATAAAATGCTGAATGATTTTAATTATGAATTGTACAGCGACAGCACGGACGATATTTTTTATAACTGGCAAACGATTCCCGGCGAACACGCACTCAGTGTTTGGCATGAATTGACATTTTTCATTAAAGAATCAGCAGATTTGTACAGAAAGTACGAAGAAACTCATTATCAGCAAACATATAAACATAGTGAAATATTAAAAATGATAATTGATGCCGGCTTTACGATTGATAAAAGTTTCAGTGACTTTGATACTTCTAATGTTATAACAGAAGTAGCTGAAAGAAACTTTTACATTGTAAAGAAATAATTTTTTGAAAAATACAAGTTTATAAATTAACTTGTACGAAAAAAAAATAAAACGCCGTTTTTCCCTATATATAGTATGAGAGGTACTTTTTATAGGAGGAACAGGCATGGATATAAAATCATTTTTAAATCAGTATAAGTATTATGTATTAGCGATTGCAGCGGGTTTGATAGTTTTTACGTATTTATTGGTGAGCTTTATCAATCAGCCTGAAGAGACGCTGAGTTTTGAATACAGCGAAGATACTGAGGATATATCAGAATCAGCTGCTGAACCGCCTGAGCTGCCAACTACAGTGTTTGTCGAAGTAAAAGGTGCGGTCGTCTCACCGGGTGTTTATGAACTCCCGGCTGACGCCAGAGTAAAGAATGTTCTCGATGTTGCTGTCTTAAGTGAGAATGCTGATCTGTTAACTGTCAATCAGTCGGCAAAACTGACAGATGAGATGGTTGTTTATATTCCTTATGAAGGTGAAATTGATGATGAAACTGCAGTAAAAACATTCAGCACAGCTGCTAAAGAAAATGTTGCAGCGGGTCAGGTTAACATTAATACAGCAAGTATAGCTGAATTAACCACTCTAAACGGTATCGGTGAGAAAAAAGCTCAGGCAATTTTAACTTACCGGGAAGAACAGGGCCTATTTACGACACTGGAAGAAATAAAAAATATACCGGGTATCGGTGACAAAACATTTGAAAATCTTAAACCGTATATCACAATAAACTGAGGTGGCAGTATGAGAATTAATTGGCATGAATACTTTATGGCTCAAGCGATGCTTTTGTCGCTCCGTTCGACATGTGAACGACTGAGTGTCGGTGCGACTATCGTCAAAGACAATCGGATTATAGCCGGGGGCTATAACGGCTCAGTATCCGGCGAAGTACATTGTATAGACGAGGGCTGCTACGTAGAAGACGGTCACTGTATCAGAACGATACATGCTGAAATAAACGGACTGCTTCAATGTTCGAAGTTTGGTGTATCGACAGAAGGCGCGTCAGTATATGTGACACATTTTCCGTGTATCAACTGTACTAAATCGCTGATTCAGGCGGGCATAAAAAACATTTATTATCGTGCGGATTATAAAAACCATCCATACGCTATAGAACTGCTTGATAAAAATAATGTCCATTATGAATTAATCGAACTGGACAGCGGTACAATTAATTCTTATTTTGAGTCGGTACAGTGATTTTATTTTACAGTTTTATAGCGATCGTAACAGGAAGTACAATAATTATAAGTCCAGTGATGGGCTTATTTTTTTATGCCATTTTACTCTACAGCTGTTATTTAAAACACTGCAGCTTGTTTTTTAAATTTGCACTGACAGCTGTTGCTGTTTTATCTGCTTATGTATATTACACAGCTGACAATGATTTAGCTGAAGATACGCTGCATGATATAACGATTGACGGCTATAAATATTATACAGACAGCATCCACTACCTGGTATCAAATAAAGGGAAGAAATATGAATTATATGACGAAGCACAAGAAGCAGCCATTCCCATCGGCTATAAGTGCAGCGGTATCTTACCGGTTAAAATTCCAAGTGAGCAGCGTAATTTTATAAAGAAAGACGGCGTGCAGTCACTGCAGATTAATGAACTCTCAGGCAGGATATATGTAGACAATGCTGCAGCTTTAAATTGTCTGCCTGCTGATTTAACCCTGCAGCAGGTATTTAATAAATTACGCCACAGCTACATGATAAAAGTACTGAGTGCGACTGAATATGATTACAAATTTGATATGCTGACTTTATCAGTCGGCAATAAAAATTATATAAGTTCTGATTTTTTTGATGCTCTGCAGAAACTTGGGATTTATCACCTCTATGTCATTTCAGGTACACATGTCGCATTTTTATCAGCAGTTATATTTGCAGTATTAAAGTTTTTTAAACTGCCCTTAAATACTATAAAAATATTAATTATTCTATCTCTTATCCTCTTTTTGTGCTTGAATTTTTTCTCTCCAAGTGTGCTTCGTGCAGTTTTTATGGGTGTGCTTTTGTTAATCAGCTCATTTTTTAAAAAGAAACCGTATTTGGCAATTATTTCTTTAAGCGCGATTATCCAGCTTCTGATCAATCCTTACGTAATGTTTCACGCGGGTTTTCAGCTCTCATATGTTACAACGTACTTTATACTGCTGACACGGCCACTGTTTATGCAGTACAGCGGTTTTATTCAGCTGATTTTAGTTACTGTAATCAGTGAACTTTCAACATTGGCTATTATTCTGATTCACTTTAATGAAGTAAGTATCAGCGGCCTGATTTTAAATATTGTTTTTGTACCTTTGTTTTCTTTTATAATTTTCCCTGGGATTATTATTTTTAATGTACTGAACTTATTCTATTTCCCGCCTTTTATCGATGAAATATATCAATGGATTTCTACTTTCATAAAGTGTCTGATTTACTTAATAGCTGATAATTTTAAACACCGTCTGCCTATTAAAAATTTGTCAGTCTTATCTTTGATTATACTTTTATTTATTACATACCGTATGACGTTACATGCACTGTTTTTCAAGTTTAAAAAAATTGCCTTGTCTATTCTTATCTTCACAGCTGTACTTGTAATAAATCATCAGGAGTTTAATAAGCAGTTTACTGTAACAATGGTGGACGTCGGCCAGGGAGATGCTTTTGTAATACAGGACCACCGCAATTATAAAACGGTGCTGATTGACACAGGCGGAGAATTTCAGCTTGATGAAAACAGAATTAAACTCAGTGAAAAAACACTGCTGCCGTATTTAAAAGAGCAGGGTATAGATTTTATCGATTTAATCATTATCAGTCATCTTGATATCGATCACAGCGGGGAAGTGATACATGTCGTTAATAAAAAGAAAACCGGAAATATTATTATGAATACACAAGATGTGAAGTTTGATGAATGGGCAGCTGAGCTCGAACCCGAAATCAGAAATATGATTGTCGACAGCAGTCAGTTGGACTCTTTTCAAACAGGGGATATACAATTTAGTCATCTGCAGCTTCCTGAAACTGAAGCTGATTCAAACGAACAGTCTGTTGTGCTGCAGGTGCAGTTAAATCGTTTCTCGGTATTATTTACTGGTGATATAGGTCTTAGTACAGAAAAGAATCTTATTAAACACTACAATTTAAAAAGTGATATTTTAAAAGTGGGGCACCACGGCAGTGATACATCGACAGGAGAAGAATTTAAAAATGAAGTCAATCCGGTAATATCTTTAATATCTGCAGGTGAGAATAATCGTTACGGACATCCTCACGACAGTGTGACAGAAAGACTCAGAGACACTAGAATTCTAGGCACAAATACTCTCGGAATGGTGGAGTTTAGTATAAATCATGATACAATATGTATCCGTGCAAAACTAGCGCCTGATCAAGATGAGTGTTTAAAAAAAGACATAAAAAAAGAGCCGGATAGCCGGCCCTGATCAACGCATCTTATCCAGCGATAATAGCGAATACTTGCGGAATAATATAAATGACAGTAAGTGCTACAAATCCAACTACGAAAGCCAGACCTGCATCGATAACGTCATTATTCTTTGACTGAACATTTTTCTCAAACTTATTCATATAATTACCCCCTAAACACTTAGTTACAGTATAGGCTAAAATCTTAAAAAAAGCTATAATAGATTTATAAAAATTAAGGAGCATCATTTATGGAATTGCTGCAGCTTGTGTATGGCACAAACATTATCCGCATAGAAGACAAGATTAAAACAATTGCGAAAGACTATGCAGGAACACTCGATGATTTTAGTTTTACTAAACTAAATTATAAAGAAACAGCGATAGAACAAATTATTGAAGAAGCGCAGACCCTGCCATTTTTAACAGATAGAAAAGTGATTGTAATTGAAGAAGCTGTTTTGTTTACAGCGCAGAAAGCAGGTGGTTCTGCTGAGCACAATATCGATTTACTGATCGATTATATACAAAATAAAAATGATGATACGCTGCTTATATTCACGGTAATTTCTGAAAAACTCGACAAGCGTAAAAAAGTAACAAAATTAATAACAGAACGCGGCAAACAAATTGAAATAAATGAGATGACTGAAAAAGAACTGATGAATTACGTGCGCTCTGTACTAGACCGCCAAAATGTTGAAATATCTTCAGAAGCCCTCAATCTGCTGCTTGAAAAAACAAGTTATAAATATGAAGCGGTACATAATGAAGTATCGAAATTATTATTATACTGCGATGGTAATATCAGTCTTCAGGATGTCGAAAATGTCGTCAGTGTATCACTTGAGCAGAATGTCTTTTTGCTGACAGATTTTATATTGAAAAATGAAAAAGAAAAGGCAGTTAAACTTGCCAGGGAATTGATCCTTCAAAAGGAAGAACCGATGAAGCTGCTCCATTTAGTTATCGGGCAGTTTAGACTACTGTATCAGGTAAAGATATTAAATGGGGAAGGCTATCAGGAAGATAATATAGCTAAGACATTAAAAGTCCATCCTTACCGCGTTAAGCTGGCTATGCGCCATACGCGTATGTATCCGCTGGATGCACTGCTTAAAAAAATGATTATATGCCGGGACATTGATTATAAGTTTAAGTCGAGCTATCTCGACCGGAATGCTCTATTTGAATTATTTATACTGGAAATATAAAGGCAAAATAAAAAAACCTTCATCACTGAAGGTTTTTTTATTAGTTAGCCATTAATTTTGATTTCATACGGCTTGCTTTGTTAGCGTGAATTTGATTACGTTTAGAAGCTTTGTCAACAAGTTTGACAGCTTTAGAAACTAACTCATCTTTGTTATCTGCATTTTCGCTTTTAGCAGTTTCAGCTAGTTTAACTGCAGTACGCATAGCGTTTTTCTGAGCGATATTAAGATCTTGAGCAGTTGCGTTAGTTCTAACACGTTTGATTGATGATTTAATATTAGGCATAATGTCACCTCCGACATAAAGTTGTACAACTTTTATTGCAACAACAGATATTTTACCAAATATAAACTTAATATGCAATAATCAATCCGAAATGAATTGAAGTATGTGCTGTGCATTGATATAATTATAACATTGTAAACATGAAGAAAGTTGGATTTTAAATGAACAATATGGAACGTTTAAAAAGACAGGAAAATATTAGGAACTTCTCTATCATTGCTCATATAGATCACGGCAAGTCGTCTCTCGCTGACAGGCTGCTTGAAAATACGCGTTCTGTTGAAGGCCGTGATATGAAAGCGCAGCTTTTGGATTCTATGGATATTGAAAGAGAACGGGGAATTACAATAAAGCTGAACGCTGTACGTTTAAAATATACGGCTGAAGACGGGGAAGAATACACTTTCCATTTAATCGATACACCGGGACACGTCGATTTTTCATACGAAGTGTCGCGTTCGTTAGCAGCATGTGAAGGTGCTGTGCTCGTTGTTGATGCTGCACAAGGTATTGAAGCTCAAACGCTGGCCAACGTGTACTTAGCACTTGATAACGATTTAGAATTGATTCCAGTTGTAAATAAAATAGATTTACCTGCGGCAGATCCAGACAGAGTGGGCGCTGAAATCGAAGATGTGATCGGTCTCCCGAAAGAGGATTCTATCCATGCTTCTGCCAAAGCAAATATCGGTATTGAAGAAATTCTAGAGCGCATCGTTAAAGATGTGCCTGCACCAGCAGGTGACCCTGAAGCACCTTTAAAGGCTTTAATTTTTGACTCGGTTTTTGACCCTTACCGCGGTGTTATTTCATCAATCCGTATAATGGACGGAGCGGTAAAAGCGGGCGATAAAATCCGCATGATGGCTACCGGCAAGGAATTCGAAGTCAGCGAGGTCGGTATTAATACACCGAAGCAGCTGGCTGTAGATGAACTGACTGTCGGCGATGTCGGTTATATATCTGCCTCGATTAAAAGAGTCGGCGACTCACTTGTCGGGGATACAATAACCGGTGCAGATAACCCTGCTGAAGCACCGCTGCAAGGCTATAAGAAAATGAATCCTATGGTATTCTGCGGTATGTATCCGATTGATTCGGCTAAGTATAATGATTTGAGAGAAGCACTGGAAAAGCTTGAATTGAATGATTCATCGCTTCAATATGAACCTGAAACATCTCAAGCATTAGGCTTTGGTTTTCGTACAGGTTTCCTCGGGCTTCTTCACATGGAAATTGTCCAGGAAAGAATTGAACGTGAATTCGGCATAGATTTAATTGCAACAGCACCATCTGTAATATATAGTGTCGACTTAACTGACGGGACGACGATCAGTGTGGATAACCCTGCTCAGATGCCTGACCCGCAAAAGACTGAACGCATTCAGGAACCATACGTTAAAGCACAGATTATGGTGCCGAACGATTATGTTGGTGCTGTGATGGAACTTTGCCAGAAGAAACGCGGAAACTTTATGACGATGGATTATTTGGATGATGTGCGTGTGAATATTATTTACGAAATCCCTTTATCGGAAATAGTTTTTGATTTCTTTGACCAGTTGAAGTCTAATACTAAGGGGTATGCATCGCTTGATTATGATTTAATCGGCTATAAGGAATCGAAACTTGTTAAGATGGATATATTATTGAATTCAGAAAAAGTCGATGCTTTGAGTTTTATCGTCCACAAGGACTTTGCATATGACCGGGGTAAAGCGATTGTTGAAAAATTGAAAAAGATCATCCCGAGACAGCAGTTTGAAGTGCCGATCCAGGCAGCGATTGGCCAGAAAATTGTATCGCGGACAAATATTAAATCGATGGGTAAAAATGTTCTGTCTAAATGTTACGGCGGAGATATTACCCGCAAGAAGAAATTGTTAGAGAAACAAAAAGAAGGCAAGAAGAAAATGAAAGCAGTCGGCAGCGTTGAAATACCTCAGGAAGCTTTCCTTGCAGTACTAAAAATGGATGACGATTAACAACACTAAGAGGAGAAATCATTTGATTTCTCCTCTAATTTTAGGAGGAATTTAATGGATAGTATGTATGTCCATATCCCATTTTGCAACCGAATCTGCACTTATTGCGACTTCAATAAGGTTCTTATAAAAAATCAGCCTGTAGACGAGTATATCGACGCTCTTATTAAGGAACTGGGACAATATGACAAGCAGCATCTCAAAACTATTTATGTCGGCGGCGGTACGCCTACAGCGCTGACTGTCAGTCAGCTCGACCGCCTGCTCAAATTTATGACGGAACACTTTACCGTCACCGATGAATTTACTTTTGAAGCAAATCCCGATGAACTGACCACTGAGAAACTGGATGTGCTGAATCATTACGGTGTGAACCGGGTCAGTCTCGGTGTGCAGACTTTTAATAACGACTTATTGAAAGTGCTCGGCCGGACGCATAATTTTGATGATATTTTTAAGAGTGTTAATCACTTGGAAAAAATAGGACTGACTAATTACTCTCTAGATCTGATGTACAATCTGCCTGGTGAGACGTTCGATGATATCGATATGAGTTTAAAATACGTGAAGGAACTGCAGCCGAAACATATTTCGTGGTACTCACTAATCATTGAACCGCATACAGTCTTTTATAACAAAATCAGGCAGGGAACAATGAGTATTGCGGGCAGTTTAGAAGAAGGCGAAAAATACGATAAAGTTATTGCTGGGCTCGATGCACTGGGTTATCCTCAATACGAAATTTCTAATTTTGCTAAAAGTGAATATGAATCGATGCATAATAAAACATACTGGCTGAACGAACCGTATATCGGTGCAGGTGCGGGGAGCCACGGCTATACAGGCAGTGCGAGATATTACAATATTAAACCGGTGACGCATTATATTAATAATATGAATGAACAGGGCTCTGTAGTGAAAGAGCAGTTAGAGCTGACTAAAAATGATCAGTATGAAGAAGAGATGTTTTTAGGTCTTCGTTTAAATAAAGGGGTCAGCGAAGTCCGTTTTAATGAAAAATACGGCTTGCCTGTCGATGCAGTATACGGTGATGTCCTTAAAAAGCTTACCGAGAAAAATCTGCTTAAAAGAAAGGCGGGACATATATATTTAACTGAGGCGGGACGCATGATTGGCAATGATGTTTTCATGGAATTTCTGCTCTAGTAAATTAATACGGGTTAATTGTTGACATTCTTTGACCTATTTGATAAATTGTAATTAGCACTTAAGAGAGAAGAGTGCTAACGAGGTGATTCTTTGCTAACAGAAAGGCAGGAAACCATTCTTACATTTATCGTAGATGATTTCTTAAATGTAATGACACCCATAAGTTCCAAATATTTATTAGACAAATATAATTTCGATGTATCGAGTGCGACGATCAGAAACGATATGGCTGAACTCGAAAATGCGGGCTATTTAATTAAAACGCACACGTCATCCGGACGTGTGCCGTCAAGAAAAGCTCTAAAATTTTACATCGAAGAACTTAAACTTAAAATTGAACAGTCACCGTCTAAATCTCTAGAGCTGACTTCAAAGGCAGGCAGCATTGAAAATTTAGCAGATGAACTGGCGCTGGCTATCAGCGACCGGACGAAGTACTTGGCCCAAGTATCGCTGAAGGCCTCTAATGAGACCGTTAAAGGTCTGTACATCACGCCTTTAACCGATACTGCCAGTATTGCGATTATCGTCTTAAACAGCGGGTCCATCAGGCAAATGCCTGTTAAAACTGACCGCAATGTTACGATAGATGATTTTCAAAAGCTGAGTACAATTTTTAATGAACTGCTGTTCGACAAAAATCTCGGAGACACGCTGGTAATTTTAAAAAATAATCCCTATGTGCCTCCGGAAATCAGACCGCTGTACAATCAAGTGACTGCACAAATTACAGCAGCCGCCGATACAGAAAACCGGACGATGGGTCATGCAGGATTTAATTATTTACTGCAGGACATGAGAAACGAAGTTGAGACGCTTGAACATTTATACGGTGATATCGAATCCGAAGCGCTGTACAATTCAGTTGAACAATTTACATCAAACGATGTCAGCATCTACTTCGGTGATGAGCTGGATGAAAGTTATAAATCACTTTCAGTCATTACAACGAATTTCGACCACGCTGGACTGAGTGGTAATTTAATTATTGTTGGACCTGAATTAATGGGTTATAAACACGTTATTAAATTGCTTCACTCATTTAAAAAAGGAGTGTAGGTATTGACTAACGAAGAAGAAAAAGAAAAAGTTGACCAGGCTGCAGAAAATGCAGCTGCTGAAAAAGAAAGGGAAGAAACATCTAATACTGCTGAAACTATAGAGCAGGAAGAAGATGTTTTATATGATTCAGAAACACCTGAACCTTCACCGGAAGAAGAAATCAGTGCATTAAAAGAACAAGTTGAACAAAGCGAGAACAAGTACTTAAAACTCTATGCTGAGTTTGAGAACTTTAAGCGCCGCAACCGTCAGGAAGCCGAACTGAACAATAAGTACAAGGATCAAAAATTTGCCGAAGACTTATTGCCGGTTTTGGATAACCTGCAGCGCGCACTCGCTATCGAAGGCTCTGATGAAAGCTTTGTATCCTTGCATAAGGGTGTTGAAATGGTGCACAACAACTTAGTTGAAACACTTGAAAAACATGACATTAAAGCAATCGATGCGCTGAATCAGCCGTTTGACCCTAACTTCCATCAGGCAGTGATGACAGAAGCGTCAGACGAAAAGAGCGATATCGTGATTGAAGAATTCCAAAAAGGTTATATATTAAAAGACCGGGTCATCAGACCTTCTATGGTCAAAGTAAGCGAATAATATTAATTTAAATGGAGGAATATATAAATGAGTAAAGTAATCGGTATAGACTTAGGAACAACAAACTCAGTAGTATCAATTTTAGAAGGCGGAGAACCAAAAGTAATTCAAAATGCTGAAGGTAACCGTACAACACCTTCTGTCGTATCATTTAAAAATGGAGAACGCCAAGTTGGTGAAGTAGCTAAACGTCAAGCTATCACTAACCCTAACACGATTATGTCAGTAAAAAGACATATGGGTACAGAACATGTTGAAAAAGTAGAAGATAAAGAATATACACCTCAGGAAATTTCAGCAATGATCTTACAAAACTTAAAAGAAACAGCTGAAAACTACCTGGGCGAAAAAGTAACAAGAGCTGTCGTTACAGTTCCGGCTTACTTTAATGACTCTGAACGTCAGGCAACTAAAGATGCTGGACGCATTGCAGGTCTTGAAGTAGAACGTATCATTAACGAACCGACTGCAGCAGCGCTTGCTTACGGTTTAGACAAACAGGAACAAGAAGAAAACATCCTTGTATTCGACCTTGGCGGCGGTACGTTTGACGTATCTATTCTAGAACTGGGTGACGGCGTATTTGACGTGCTGGCAACAGCAGGGGATAACCGTCTCGGCGGTGACGACTTCGATGACTTAGTTATCGACTTCCTGGTAGACACATTTAAACAAGAACAAGGCATCGACTTATCTAAAGATAAAATGGCAATGCAGCGTTTGAAAGATGCAGCTGAAAAAGCTAAAAAAGATTTATCAGGTGTGTCTTCAACACAAATTTCACTACCATTTATTTCTGCAGGTGAAGCAGGTCCATTACACTTAGAAACAACACTGACTCGTGCTAAATTCGAAGAATTAACTCATAAATTAGTCGAAAGAACTATGGGACCTGTACGTCAGGCGATTAAAGATGCCGGCGTCAGCAAATCAGATATAAATGAAATTATTTTAGTCGGCGGTTCTACTCGTATTCCTGCAGTACAGGAAGCAATTACTAAAGAACTTGGTAAAGAACCTAACCGCAGCGTTAACCCTGATGAAGTTGTCGCTATGGGTGCAGCAGTACAGGGCGGTGTCTTAACTGGTGATGTACAAGATGTTGTACTTCTCGACGTTACGCCATTATCACTGGGTATTGAAACAATGGGGAATGTATCAACAGTTCTTATTGAAAGAAACACGACAATCCCTACGAGCAAATCACAAGTATTCTCTACAGCGGCGGATAACCAGCCTGCAGTAGACATTCACGTCGTTCAAGGTGAAAGACCGATGGCGAGCGATAACAAAACTCTCGGCCGTTTCCAGTTAACTGATCTTCCGCCGGCACCTAAAGGTGTACCTCAAATCGAAGTGACATTCGATATCGATAAAAACGGTATTGTTAATGTTACTGCGACAGATAAAGGGACAGGCAAAGAACAAAAAATCACTATTGAATCAAGCTCTAACTTAACTGACGAAGATATCGACAGAATGATTAAAGAAGCTGAAGAAAATGCTGATGCAGATAAAGAAAGAAAAGAAGAAGCTGAACTGAGAAACGAAGCAGACCAGTTGATATTCTCTGCAGACAAAGCTGTTGAAGACCTTGGCGACAAAGTTGAAGACAGTGAAAAAGAGCAAATTGATACAGCTAAAACTGAACTTAAAACAGCACTTGAAGGCAGCGACTTAGACGCAATTAAAGAGAAAAAAGAAGCGCTTGAAACAGCTGTTCAAGGTGTAACAACTAAACTTTACGAACAAATGGCACAAGAGCAGCAGGCAGCTGAAGGAGATGCAGGAGCATCTGAAGAGAAAGCAGATGACGATGTAATCGATGCTGATTATAAAGAAGTAGACGACGACGAAAATAAAAAATAAAATCTTCAACACTTAAGTCAAAGCCAAACGCATTGGCTTTGACTTTTTTAAATGGTATTATATTGACTGTTGGAGGGGAAAATTGTGGCTAAAAGAGACTTTTATGAAATATTAGGTTTAGATAAAAATGCAACGCAAGATGAAATTAAAAAGGCATACCGTAAATTATCAAAGAAATATCACCCGGATATGAAAGAAGGATCCGACGAAAAATTTAAAGAAGTTGCAGAAGCGTATGAAGTTCTGTCAGATGAGAATAAACGGGCACAATACGACCGTTTTGGTCATGAAGGTATGAATTCTCAAGGATTTGGCGGCGGCGGCTTCTCAGGAGGCGGCGGTTTCGGCGGCTTTGAAGATATATTCAGTTCCTTCTTTGGCGGCGGTGGACGCAGAGATCCAAATGCACCTCAAAAAGGTGACGATTTGCAGTACACGATGACCATCACTTTTGAAGAAGCAGTATTCGGTGCGACTAAAACTGTAACGATTAAAAAAGATGTCACATGTGATGTCTGTGATGGTGACGGGACAAAACCGGGCACATCTAAATCTACATGTAAAACATGTTCAGGTTCCGGTAATGTTGCTGTCGAACAAAATACACCGTTTGGACGTGTTCAAACTCAGCGTACTTGCCCAACTTGTGCGGGTACTGGTCAGGAAATTGAACATCCTTGTGATAACTGTAACGGACACGGCACAGTATCTAAAAACGTAGACATTGAAGTTAAAGTCCCTGAAGGTATCGATAACGGCCAGCAAATTCGTTTATCAGGTGAAGGTGAACCTGGTATAAACGGCGGTCCTCAAGGTGATTTGTATATTGTATTTAGAGTCAAACAGGACAAGCAATTTACACGTGACGGAGACGACATTCACTATGAACTTAAAATTTCATTTGCCCAGGCAGCGCTCGGCGATGAATTAAAAGTGCCGACAATTAATTCTTCAGTTATGCTGACGATTCCTGCAGGGACTCAGTCAGGCAGACGTTTCAGACTGAAAGAAAAAGGTGTTAAAAACGTTCAGGGCTTCGGCTACGGTGATCAGTATGTAACTGTAACGGTTGTTACGCCGACGCGATTATCAGAACAGGAAAGAGAAATCTTTAAAAATCTTGCAGACGTTAACGGTGAAACAATAACCGAACAGCAGGAAAATATTTTCGATAAAACAAAACGATTCTTCAAAGGTGAGTAAACTATGAAATGGCATGAAGTCAGTATCAGTACTAAAGAAGAGAACGAAGAACAACTGTCGATATTTTTAAATACAATTTCAAAAGGTGTTTCTGTCGAACATTCCGTTGATATTTTAAAGTCAAAAATAGATAATTTTGACGATAAGTTCAGACTGGATCCGACAGACTATCCTGAAAGTGATATTAGGATTCTCGTTTATTTCGATGAAACGCAGAATATAGACTCTAAATTGAATGATATAAAACAGTTTGTTAAAGAGACGCCTTTAAAAAGTAAAGACAATATTGAAATCAGTGCAAAACTGATTGATGAAGTGGACTGGGAAAATGAATGGAAGAAATACTTTCATAATTTTAAAGTCGGAAAAAACTTTTTCATCGTTCCTTCCTGGGAGTATGATGATGCTGATATAGCCGATAGTGATAAAGTGATTAAAATTGACCCGGGTATGGCATTCGGCACGGGGGATCATGCAACGACGAGCCTCTGTTTGACTCTGCTTGAAGATGTTATTAAAGCTGACGATAAGGTCATCGATGTCGGCACGGGTTCAGGTATTTTATCAATCGGTGCATATCTGCTTGGTGCACGTTCAATTAAAGCAACAGATATTGATGAGCTGTCGCTGCAGGTCTCTAAAGAAAACTTTGTTTTAAACGGCTGTGACGATGAAATTTCAGTCATGCCTGCTGATCTGCTTAAAGATGAAACTGAACATTATGACGTAATTGTCGCTAATATTCTCGCACATATCATCGATGATATGATCGACGATGCATACGAATTATTAAACGAGAATGGCCGGTTTATCGCTTCAGGTATAATCGTTGAAAAGCAGGATGAAATTACTGCACATATGAAAGAATGCGGATTTGCTATTAAAGAAGTGCTTGAAGAAGACGGCTGGGTTGCGATCTTAGCTGAGAAGGTGTCGTAATGCAGCGTTATTTTATCGATCAGACAGTTGAAGTCCATGAGACTTACACTATGGATACAGAACATATTCACCATATTAAAAATGTCATGCGTGCACGTGTTGATGATCTTTTTACAGTGGTCGACAATAAGGGTATTGCATATATCGTTCAATTAACTGATGCTGAAAATATTACTTTTAAAGTAATGGAAGCGATCGGTGATGAAGTTGAGCTTCCTGTTGATATTACTCTATTTTCACCGCTCTTAAAGGGTGAAAAAATGGATGTTGTCGTCCAGAAGTCTACAGAGCTGGGTGTCTCAGATTTTGTATTATACAAGGCTGACCGCAGTGTTGTTAAATTGAACAGCAAAAAAGAAGAGAACAGGCAAAAAAGGTATGAAAAAATAGCTACAGAAGCTGCTGAACAAAGCAGGCGGACAAAAGTGCCGTCATTAACATTTTCCGGCACTTTAAAATCGATAGACTTCAGCAGTTTTGATTTGGTTTTGTTTGCTAACGAGGATGAAAACCTCAGCGGACGCTCTATTAAAAATGTCCTCAACGATTTTAACGGCATTTCTATCGCAGTTATTTTCGGACCCGAGGGCGGATTTTCTAAAAATGAAGCTGACTTATTTAAAGCGTATGACAATGTTGCACTCGGCAGAAGGATACTAAGAGCCGAGACCGCACCGCTCTATGCGCTTTCTGTAATTGGCAGTTTCTATGAATAACAGTTTTATGCTATCATAAGCTTGAATATAATTAATTGGGAGTGTCTGTAAAATGAACGTAGCAAAATATATTGACCATACTTTATTAAAACCTGAAGCCACTGAACAGGACATTTCAGTACTGTGCCAGGAAGCCGATGAACATGGTTTCTTCAGTGTCTGCATCCAGCCTTCATGGGTGAAAACTGCAGCAGAAAATTTAAAAGACAGCGAAGTTAAAGTATGTACTGTCATCGGTTTTCCTCACGGAGCGACGACTTCAGAAGTTAAAGCTTTCGAAACGAAAGATGCAATTTCAAATGGTGCGGATGAAGTTGATATGGTGATTAATATCGGCCAGCTTAAAGCAGGTAATCTGGATTATGTTAAAGAAGACATTGAAAGTGTCGTAAAAGCGGCAAACAAAGAAGCACTGGTTAAAGTCATTATTGAGTCATCACTGTTAACCGAAGACGAAATTGTAACTGTATCTAAAATCTGCAAAGAAGCAGGCGCTGATTTCGTTAAAACATCGACTGGATTTAACGGTCCGGGTGCTTCAGTTGAAGCTGTGACTTTAATGCGTTTGACTGTCGGAGAAGACATGGGTGTTAAAGCGAGCGGCGGTGTTCGTTCGGCTGAAGATGCTGATAAAATGATTGAAGTCGGTGCGACTCGTATCGGTGCATCAAGCGGTATCGCTATTGTTAAAGGTGCAGTTTCTGACAGCGATTACTAAATTTAAAGTTGACTGAAAGTACGGTCATATATTATAATAATTTAGTACATAGTATAGTACTATGTGAATTAGCCTTTTGCATTATCGGAGGGAGGGAAAACAAATGTCAAAAACAGTTGTTAAGCAAAACGAACCAATTGAAGATGCTCTGCGTCGTTTCAAACGTACAGTTTCTAAAAACGGTACGATCCAAGAAGCACGTAAAAGAGAGTTTTACGAAAAACCAAGCGTAAAACGCAAGAAGAAATCTGAAGCTGCGCGCAAGCGTAAATTCAAGTAATATCACTCTTCCCTCTGATAGGTGATATATATAAACAGCGTACATAATTGTACGCTGTTTTTTTGCGTCTGCATTTCTCATTTGAGTGCAGTTAATGTATAATCGGAATCAGGAGGGATGTACATGGGGGGTACTTATTTATATGATGAATGATATTCTCAATATTTATATAGATCTTGTAACTTCACCCGTTGTTGCATTTCTATTATTATCAATCTTCTTTCTGGGCATAGTCTATCAGCTCTTCTCTGAGAAGATAAATATTATTGGCGTTTTGAGTATTCTGTCGATATTTATTTTCTTCTCGGGTCACCTTTTTACTAGCAGCGCCAGTGTGTTGACGCTGATACTGATTTTACTGAGCGGTTTTCTTATTTTAATAGAGTTTTTTGTAATTGGAATGGTGCTTGGTTTTATCGGTGTACTTTTATTTGGTGCCAGTATACTGACCGTCAGCGGGAATGTATTCTTGTACAGTATTTTCTTAGCCGTAATTTTTATTATGGTGATTATAGAGTGGGTGATATTTGTGAAACATAAGAAGCGTAAAATTCCATTTCTGAACCGTCTGATTTTAAATGATGCAACGGATAAGGAATCGGGGTATACATCTTTCGATGACCGCTCGTATTTAGTCGGTGAAATCGCAGTGACGCATACGGTTCTGAGACCATCAGGGACTATTCGTCTCGGAGATGAACGTATCGATGCGGTTGCAGAAGGCTCGTATATTCCCAGCGATGTTAAAGTTAAAATTATTTTCGTCGAAGGGACGAGAGTTGTAGTCAGACCAGTTGAAGATTAAAAACAAGGAGAGTGGAGAATGAATTTAGCATTTATTACAGGCGGTGCACTCGTCACATTACTTATTTTTGTAGTAATCATTATAGCGATTGCATTTATACTGTCATTTGTTCCAATCGGTTTATGGATTTCTGCAGTTGCAGCAGGTGTGAAAGTAGGTATTTTCACATTAGTAGGTATGCGTCTAAGACGTGTTAAACCTAAACGCGTCATCGATCCGATGATTAAAGCGCATAAGGCGGGTATTAAGCTGACTACAAACCAGCTTGAATCTCACTTCTTAGCTGGAGGTAACGTCGACCGCGTTGTCGATGCTTTAATCGCAGCCCAGCGCGCAGATATCAGCTTAACATTTGAACGTTGTGCAGCCATCGACTTAGCAGGGCGTGACGTACTGGAAGCAGTACAGATGAGTGTTAACCCTAAAGTTATTGAAACACCGTTTATCGCAGGTGTTGCAGTGGATGGTATCGAAGTTAAAGCGAAAGCAAGAATTACAGTGAGAGCAAATATTGAACGACTCGTTGGTGGTGCGGGTGAAGAAACAATCATCGCACGTGTAGGTGAAGGGGTAATTTCAACAATCGGTTCATCTACCAAACACGCTGAAGTACTTGAGAATCCTGAACGTATTTCTCAAACTGTATTAGCTAAAGGTCTCGATGCAGGGACAGCATTTGAAATTCTGTCAATTGATATTGCGGATGTAGATATCGGTAAAAACATCGGTGCGGATCTGCAAACTGAACAAGCTGTTGCAGATAAAAATATTGCACAGGCTAAAGCAGAAGAACGCCGTGCAATGGCCGTAGCACAAGAGCAGGAAATGAAAGCGCGCGTACAGGAAATGAGAGCGAAAGTAGTAGAAGCAGAATCCAGAGTACCTCTTGCATTTGCTAAAGCATTAGAAGACGGTAATATATCAGCAACTGATTATTATGATCTTAAAAATGTAGAAGCAGATACCAGCATGAGAGATTCAATCAATAAAATGACAAACCCTACACAATTTAACGAAGAAGAATAGGGTGTGATATAGTATGGAGTTTATTCCAGTACTAATTGTCATCCTCGGTATTATCTCTTCAATCGTCGGCAGTAAAAACAACAAAGAAAAAGAAGGCGGGCGCAATATCGATACGTCTAAGCTGGACAGACAGCAAAAGACAGCACCCCGTAAAAGACAGCCTGATACCGGGACGGCAAAAAAAGAAGAAAAAGGATTCTTCCAGACGCTGCAAGAGGCATTTGATGAGGAGTTCAACAAAACTGAATCTGCCGGACATACACAAACTGATCAAAAGAAAAGTGAACAGCAGAGTCATAGACAGAGAGATAGAGAACAAAGCAGACGTCCTGAACGGGAAACAATTCAAAAATCCCGCAGCAGAGCGAACAGTTCTAAAAATTTATCAGATTTTGAAAAAAAGGTTACCGACCGGTCTGAACATGCTAAACGCGCACTAGATGCTAAAGAAAGTGTATATACTGAAGGCTATAATAAACGCGCTGAAAAAGTGAGAGGACTCGGTAAAGATGTCGCTGAAGAGGTAAGGTATTCACTTGGTGAAGACAGCAGTAAAATGCAGCAGCGAAATAACAGCCAAGGCAATGGTAAAAACATTACTTCTGATGATTTAACATTTGATTCAAAATCATTTGTAAACGGTATAATTATGTCAGAGATACTCAGCAAACCAAAATCAAAACAGAATAAAGAGAAAAAGCTCGGCTGATATTAAGCTGCAGCATCAACCGGATGGGGATAGCCCGTCCGGTTTTTTCTTTAGTAAAATAAATGGTGGAGTTATAACTTATACTGTTCTGAAATAATTGCAGTCAGCATATGATAGTGGTAAATTTAAATAGACAAGACTATTATAAAGGGGTTTGTAAATGCCTAATATTATTAATATAGACAGCCTTGACGAAGCTCAGGCTTTAATAGGTGCCAATGACGCACACATCACATATCTTGAAGACGAATTCGGCGTTAAGATTCACACGCTCGGCAATGAAATTACAGTCAGCGGAGAGAATGAAGAAAATGTCGAATTGGTTGAGGATGTGCTGCTTCACTTATTAAAAATAATCCAGCGCGGAATGTCGATCTCATTAAGAGATGTTCAGTCGGCTGGAATGATGGCGAAAAATGATACCATCGAATATTTACAAGATCTTTATAACGAGGAAATTGCTAAAGATGTAAAAGGCAAGAGTATTAAAGCAAAAACAACCGGTCAGAGACAGTATGTCGATAATATCCGTAAACATGATTTAACATTCGGTATCGGACCCGCAGGAACAGGTAAAACATTCCTAGCTGTGGTTATTGCCTGTCAAATGCTGAGAGAAAACCAGGTTAAACGAATTGTGCTGACTCGTCCTGCAGTTGAAGCTGGAGAAAATCTCGGTTTCCTTCCCGGTGATTTAAAAGAAAAGGTCGATCCATACTTGCGTCCGCTGTACGACGGCCTGCATGCTGTACTCGGTGTTGAAACGACCGACCGCCTGATTGAACGCGGCGTTATAGAAGTAGCACCGCTTGCATACATGCGCGGTCGAACTTTAAATGAAGCATTCGTTATTTTAGATGAGGCTCAGAATACTACTGAAATGCAGATGAAGATGTTTTTAACACGTCTCGGCTTCGGCTCGAAAATGATTGTGACCGGAGACGAAACGCAAATTGACTTGCCAGGCGCTACGAAAAGCGGACTGGTAGAGTCGGTCAAACGTCTTGAAAATATTAAAGGCATTGCCATTAAACGCATGGATGAAACAGATGTCGTCAGACATCCGCTTGTTTCTAAAATAATTCTTGCGTATGAAAAGGATGCACACTTATGATCAATATAGACTTTATAAACGAGGATAATTATGCAGCAGAGTCAGAAATGAAAGATATTTCAGAACTGTTATCATTTGCCTATGATTATTTAAAAGAAGCGGGAGATGCAGAAGTATCAGTATCATTCGTTTCTAATGAGGAAATTAAAAATATTAATAGAGATTATCGGGATAAAGACAGTGTCACAGATGTGATTTCTTTTGCACTTGAAGAAGACGAAGTAAATATTATTCCCGATGATGCACCGAGAACTTTAGGTGATATTGTGATCAGCAGTGACCGTGCCAAAGAGCAGGCCGCTGATTACGGGCACAGCTACCGCCGTGAATTGTTATTTCTAAGCCTGCACGGCTTTTTACATCTGCTGGGCTACGATCATATGGAGAGCGATGAGGAAGCGGTTATGAATGGTAAGCAGGAAGAAATACTCAATGCTTACGGTGTGACCAGAGATTAATTTTAATCGGTTTAAACATCCTCTCCAGGGAATTGTACAGCTGTTTAAGAAAGACAGAAAATTTTTACTGCATATAATCATTGCAATGGCAGTTATATTTATTTGTTTTGCTGTAAATATTACCGCTGTTGAGTGGCTGTTTATAATAACAGCAATATTTTTAGTTTTAATTACAGAGATATTAAATAGTGCAATAGAATATACGGTGGATTTAGTTACCGATGATTACCATATACTTGCCCGCTATGCGAAGGATATCGCAGCTGCGGCAGTGATTTTTTCAAGTTTATATGCTGTAATTGCCGGTATGATTATCCTCTTGCCGTATTTTGTTTAAATATTAGGAGGACTAAGTATGAACGACGGAATTTTTAAAGAAGAATGGCTGACAGAAGTTCAAAATGCACAGAAACGTGCCTACACACCGTACTCAAATTTTAATGTAGGTGCCCTGCTAATTACAGAAGATGATGAATATATATACGGGGCAAACATAGAGAACGCTGCCCATCCAGCTGCTATTTGTGCGGAACGTACAGCGCTGGTCAGTGCCTATGCTAATAATAAACGAAAATTTAAAGCGATTGTCGTTATAACGGATTCGCCTGAACCTGCCAGCCCATGCGGTGTCTGCAGACAAGTAATGAAAGAGTTATGCCACGATGATATGCCAGTTTATTTAACAAGTAAATCAGGCGAAGTAATAAAACGTACGGTAGACGATCTGTTGCCGCTCGGTTTTAGCGGGAAGGATATGGAATAATGGATTTCGATGGTTTTAAATCAGGTTTTGTCAGCATAATTGGACGACCGAATGTTGGTAAATCAACATTTATGAATAAAGTACTCGGACAAAAAGTGGCAATTATGTCTGACAAACCCCAAACGACAAGAAATAAAATTCAAGGGGTATATACTAAAGACAAGGCTCAGATGATTTTTATCGATACACCGGGTATACACAAACCGAAACACCAGCTCGGCGAGCATATGATGAAAGTTGCCCGCAATACTTTACGGGAAACTGAAGTGATTCTGTTCATCATTAACGCGGCTGAAGAAATTGGCCGCGGTGACGAATTTATAATTGATATGCTTAAAAATACGAAAACACCGATTATATTAGTGTTAAATAAAATTGATTTAATCCATCCGGATGAATTGATTAAACAAATAGAAGTGTACAAAGACAAACTTGAATTCAGTGATGTTGTACCGATCTCTGCGCTGCAGGGCAATAATATTGATCGTCTTTTATCTGTGATTGAATCCCATCTTCCAGAAGGTCCGATGTATTACCCTGAAGACCGTATTACCGATCACCCGGAGCACTTCATCGTGAGTGAACTGATTCGTGAAAAAGCGCTGCATAAGTTGAGCCAGGAGCTGCCTCATGCCATTGGAGTCGAAGTGCTTAAAATGAAAGGTGATGACGAGGGCGGAAAAGTTAAAGTTGAAGCCCTGATATACGTCGAACGGGAATCTCAAAAGGGCATGGTTATCGGCAAGGGCGGTAAAATGCTTAAAGAAATCGGCCGTGAAGCCCGTAAGGATATAGAAAATTTACTCGGCAGCAAAGTGTATTTAGAACTGTGGGTAAAAGTACAGAAAGACTGGCGCAATAAGCCGACATTCATCAGATCGCTTGGATATAAAGACGAAGAATACTAAAACTGGGTGAGAGAATGATCTATCAGCAAACCGGTATGATGATCCGGCAGACGAGCTACAGCGAGTCGAGCCGGATTATTACTGTATTAACAGAAAATGGGGAACAGGTGCCTCTAATGGTCCGCGGATTTAATAAACCGAGAAATCAATTTATTACACTCCGCCAGGGCTACCTCGAAGCTTTGTTTACCTATAACAGATTTAAAGGCATGGGGACGCTGAATGACGTCGATGTCACTGAGCGTTATAAAAATATCAATGAAAACTTTGACGTGTACACGCACGCCAGCTATGTCCTCGAAGTGGTGACAAGAGCCTTAGAGGATGACAGGCCGGAACCTGCATTTTACCGGCTGTTGAAAAAAGGTTTTAAGCTGCTCGATGAAGGCAATGAAAATTATGCAGTCACATCACTGGTTCTGATTAAGATGCTGCCGGCATACGGCGGTGAGCTTAACCTTGTTACTTGTGCAGTATGCGGCAAGCCAAATTATAAAAAGTACAGCCACTATTCGTTTAAATATCACAATGTCATCTGTACGGACTGTCTGTCAGAAGAAACGATGGAACGGGCAATCGCCGTCAGCAACAGAGTACTGTATTTCGCACTCTATTTAAAACAGGTTAAACTGGATGACATTAACAGTATAAAAATATCTGAAGCACTTGCAAGACAGCTGCTTAAATTTATCGAAGTTCTTTACGATGAATACAGCGGAGTCTATTTCAGAAGCAGAAAGTTAATCGAACCGCTTAAATAAAAAAAACCGTACGGCAGTTAATCATGGTGATCTGCCGTACGGTTTTTTTAGCTTGTTTAGAATGCATTACATTCGATCATCCTCTGTTTCAGGACTCAAGTTTGACTGCTAATTCAAATTAGCAGTCATTGATTTAACATCTTCTACAATTTCTTCTGTCTCAAATGTGTTATCTCCGGCATCGACACCAGTGTAATCCTTAATAAGCGTACCGTTTTCATCGATTAAGTATATGCCTGTACCGTGCATGACTTGATTTGAACCGTCCTGCGGCGCTTTAACTACTGTTTTAAAGTTATTAAGAGCGTAGTCACGAATATATTCAAAATCGTAACCGGTCATCATTTGCCATTCTATATTTTCTGATGGGCTATACCAGCTCATATATTCACTGAGCACTTCCGGGCTATCCGTTTCGGGATCGACTGAAAAGCTGATAATACCAATATCTTCAAGGCCCTGACTGTCCAGTTCCTGTGTCAGCTCGGTCATATTTTGTGTCATCGGCGGGCAGACAGTTACACATTCTGTAAATATCATATTCGCCAGCCAGACTTTTCCTTCCATATCATCAGAAGAAAACGTCTCATTGTGCTGATTTATTGCTTCAAATTCTTCCATCGTATTGCCGTAGTAAGACATCGTTTCTACTTCGTCTGTACCGCATGCGCTGAGTATGAGGAGCAGTGCAATAAGCAGCGTGCCTCTTTTCATATGCATCCTCCATTAATAAAAATATGTATAAAAGGCACCCCCGGTAAGGGGCACCTCAGCTTTTAAAACTTAATTCTTGATGACAGGAAATCGTGAAGTTCGTCAATTGCTATACGTGTTTGTTCCATTGTATCACGGTCTCTTACAGTGACTTTTTTATCTTCAAGAGAATCGAAGTCAAAAGTAATACAGTAAGGTGTACCGATTTCATCCTGACGGCGGTAACGTTTACCGATTGATTGTGACTCATCGAATTCAACGTTAAAGTCACCCGCAATAGTACTGTATACTTCCATAGCATCTTCGCTCAGTTTTTTCGATAAAGGCAGCACTGCTGCTTTATACGGTGCCAGAGCCGGGTGCAGACGAAGCACTGTGCGTGATTCTCCTGACTCGAGTGCTTCCTCTTCATAAGCATCCGTTAAGAATGCAAGTGTCATACGGTCAAGACCGAGTGACGGTTCGATGCAGTATGGAATATATTTCTCATTTGTTTCAGGATCGTGATATCTGAAATCTTCATTTGAATGTTCCATGTGCTGACGTAGATCATAGTCTGTACGGCTGGCAACACCCCAGAGCTCGCCCCAGCCAAACGGGAATTTGTACTCAATATCTGTCGTTGCATTAGAGTAGTGAGAGAGTTCATCTTCGTCATGCTCGCGCAGGCGGGTATTTTCTTCTTTTAAGTTTAAATCTTTCAGCCATTTAACTGCAAATTCTTTCCAGTAAGTTTGCCATTCCATTTCAGTACCCGGTTTACAGAAGAATTCGAGTTCCATCTGATCAAATTCACGGGTTCTGAAAGTAAAGTTACCCGGTGTAATTTCGTTACGGAATGATTTACCGACTTGTCCGATACCAAATGGCAGTTTTTTACGCATTGTACGCTGAACATTTTTGTAGTTTACAAAAATACCTTGTGCTGTTTCGGGACGCAGGAATAATTCGTTTGTAGAACCTTCAGTAACACCCTGGAATGTTTTAAACATTAAGTTGAACTGGCGGATATCAGTGTAATCGTGAGCACCGCAAGTCGGGCAGTCGATATTTTTATCGTCGATAAGTTCTTTCATTGTTTCAAATGACAAGCCGTCCGCAACGAAAGTATCATCTTCTTTCTGCATAACATCTTCAATCAGTTTGTCAGCGCGGTGACGTGATTTACATTGTTTACAGTCGATCATCGGGTCATTAAAGTTGTTCAGGTGACCGGATGCTTCCCAAGTTTTAGGATTCATCAGAATCGCAGCGTCGAGACCGACATTGTATGGAGATTCCTGAATGAATTTTTTCCACCATGCAGCTTTTACGTTATTTTTAAGTTCGATGCCGAGTGGGCCGTAATCCCAAGTGTTTGCAAGGCCGCCGTAAATTTCACTTCCTGGAAAAACAAATCCTCTTGTTTTTGACAAGTTTACAATTGTGTCCATATTCATTGTTAATGCAGCTCCTTTTTATTATTAACTTATATAAAAAGCAGGGATGGTACGAAAAAATCCCCGGACAGCATAAAAATGCTATCCAGGGACGAGCAATGCCCGCGGTTCCACCCATTTTAGTATAAAACTCGCTTTTATATATAAGATTAATTAAATAGTGATTTTAAATTATATGCCATTTTCTCTGTTAAGCTCACACCGTCCTTAACTCGCTTAAGCTCATTATATAATTACCTTCTGACGAATGCAAGTGCGAGGATATTTCTTTATGCCGGTAAATATTATATAATATATTATGTTGGGAGTGAGTACGTGGAACTGAACGAACGTCAAGAAAAAATATTAAGCATAGTAAAACAGCATGGACCGATTACAGGCAGCAAGATTGCCGCGCAGCTGTCATTGACCCGTGCCACTTTAAGGCCGGATTTAGCAATACTGACTATGTCAGGTTTTTTAGATGCGAGGCCGCGTGTCGGGTATTTCTATACGGGCAAGGAGACCAATGATGTGATTGCACTTAAAGTCAATAACATACTGGTGAGAGATGTCCAAAGTCTGCCGATCTTAATTACAACAACAACGAGTATATACGATGCAATCGTGAAGATGTTCCTTGAAGATGTCGGGACTCTTTATGTGATTGACAGTGAACAGTCTTTGGAAGGTGTCGTCTCAAGAAAAGATTTGCTGAAGGGCACGATGAGCTTTGATGATATAGAAAATACACCAGTCAGTGCAGTGATGACTCAAAAACCGGGTATAACTATGTGTTATCCGGATGATTTGCTTTTATATGTTGCCAAACAGATTATCGACAGGCAGATTGATTCATTGCCGGTTGTTAAAGAAACAAACGGTAAAATTGAAGTGATAGGCAGAATTACTAAAACCAATATTACAAAAGTATTTGTAAACTTAATGGAGTGAATAAATAATGTCGACTTTTAAAATCATCGTAGCATCAGATTCAGTAGGAGAAACAGGTGAACTTGTTACCAAGGCATGTCTGTCACAATTTAAAATCGATGCACCGGATAATGTCATCGATCGCTATCCTTATGTAAACAATACAGAAGATGTAGATGATGTGATTGATTTAGCCAAAAGTAAAAATGCAATTGTCGTATATACTTTAATTACTCCAACCCTTAGAAAATATATGGCTGAAGAACTGAATAATGAAGAGATTGCTTATATAGATGTAATGGGTCCGCTGATGGATCAGATTGCCAAGGCGACTGGACTTGAACCTTATAATGAACCGGGCAGGGTGCACCGGCTTGATGAAGATTACTTCAAGAAAATTGAAGCGATCGAATTTGCCGTCAAATACGACGACGGCAAGGATACGAGCGGTCTGGAAAAAGCGGATATCGTACTCCTCGGCGTATCAAGAACGTCAAAAACACCGCTGTCACAGTTTTTAGCACTAAAAAAATACAAGGTAATGAACGTTCCGCTTGTACCGGAAGTTAAACCGCCGTCTGAACTGTTCGACGTCAATCCGGATAAGTGTGTTGCGCTCAGAATTAATCCGGATACGCTGTACAAAATACGTAAAGAACGCTTAAGCCAGCTCGGCTTAAAAGATACGGCTATGTATGCCAACAGCCGCCGTATAGAAGAAGAACTTGTATATTTCGATGAAATTATAGGGAAAATCGGCTGCCCCGTTATCGATGTCTCGGATAAGGCAATCGAAGAAACGGCAAATGCAATTATGAAGTATGTAGATAGTGAGAGTAATATTAGAGGGTGATAGTGTGAGAATACCCGAGGAAACTATAGCAAAAATAAAAGACGAGACCGACATTACCGAGTTAGTCGCAAGTTACATTAAACTTGAACGGCGAGGCAGAAACTATGTTGGTCTCTGTCCGTTTCACGATGAAAAGACACCGTCCTTTTCCGTCAGTCCGGATAAACAGATTGCGCACTGTTTCGGCTGTAAAAAAGGCGGTAATGTCTTTCAGTTCTTAATGGAAATAGAGAATGTTTCATTTGCTGAAGCGGCCCAGAAACTCGGAGAACCGCTGAATATAAAAATAGATACACAAACGAATGATGTTGCAGAAAGCGATATGACGCTGATTCGCATGCACGATTATATGACGGATTTATATCATCATCTTTTGATGAATACTAACGAAGGTGAAAAACCGCTGCAGTATATGCTTGACCGCGGATTCAGTCCAGAACTGATCCGCAGTGAGAAAATAGGGTTTGCACCGAATATGTCGTATTTTGCTAAAAATGCATTACTCGAACAAGGCTACAATGAAGAGACTGCATACCAGGCGGGTCTGTTATCGAGAAATGAAGAGAACTTTTCATATTACGACCGTTTTGTCGGGCGTATCATGATTCCGATTAAAAATCATCAGGGCCACCATGTCGGTTTTACTGCAAGAAGTGTTGACGGCAGTGAACCAAAGTATTTAAATACGCCTGAGACAGAAATCTTTAAAAAGCGCGAATTATTTTTTAACCTACATGACGCTAGAAAATACGTGAGAAAACTCGATAATATTATTTTAATGGAAGGGCATCTCGATGTTCTGAAAGTTAAAATGACAAAAGTGAAACATATCGTCGCAACTATGGGGACGGAACTCAGCCAGGAGAACTTAAATCTGCTTGAACGGCTGGCATCGAACGTCACGATAATGTTTGACGGTGACAGTGCCGGGCGCAATGCAACGCTGAAAGTAGGGGATATACTTCTGCAGCGGGGCATGAATGTCTACGTGCAGAAGATCCCTGACAAAATGGATCCGGATGAGTATATTGAAACATATGGCGATAAGCAATTCGAGCAGTTTATCGATGAGCGCCAGCAGCACTATCTGCACTTTAAAGCAGAGATGCTCCGGCATGATGCCAAAGAGAACGATATGAAGTTTTCTAAGAACTTAAATATTATTGCCGGCGATTTGAAGTATGTTAAAGACAGAATTGCAGCAGAGCGCCTGGTCACTTCCATCAGTTCTATTTTCGGTGTCGATAAAAATGTGTTGTCTAAAAAAATACCTGAACCTGTTCAACAGACACAAGATTATTATCCAATAGACGAACCGGTTCATGCCCAGTTGTCTTTGAGACAGAAAAAAGAACGATATGTAACAAGAATAATGATGACCAATCCTTCTTACCTTATGGAATATAAAGATAATCTGGATGAGTATGTCTTAACGTACAAGCCATATTATGATATAGTTAGAGGACTTTGTGTTTATTTTGAAACACATGACGTTTTCGACCTTTCTCTTGCCCTTAATTATCTTGATCCCGCACTGACGGACACACTGATTGAACTGGACGGCATGTCGATTCATGAAGATGTCTCACATAGTGAAATAAATGATTATCTGGAAGATTTAAGTGGTATAAGAAATAGTGAAAACGAAAAACAGGAATTAAACCGCAAACTTGAAATTGCGGAACAGGAAAATGATATAGAACTGCAGATTAAGCTGACACAGGAACTGATTGAGCTTAATCGGATTTACAAAATGTAGTTTTTGATAATTAGGAGGCACAGTATGGCGAAGAAAAAAGCAATTACACCTGACACGAAGGAAATTGAATTCACATCTGTTGAGCAGGCTAAAGCATTCCTGCTGGAAAAAGGTAAAAAAGACGGCCAGCTGTCACACGAGGAAGTTGCTGATAAGTTAGCAAATTTCGAATTAGATTCAGATGCAATGGACGAGTTTTTCGATGAATTAAATGATAATGAAATTCAGATGATTAACGAAAAAGACTCGTCTGATACGAATGATAAACTCGATCTCAACGATATGAGTGCACCGCCGGGCGTTAAAATTAATGACCCAGTACGCATGTATTTAAAAGAAATCGGACGTGTTGATTTACTCACAGCAGCAGAAGAAGTTGAACTTGCGAAACGTATTGAACAGGGTGATGACATTGCCAGAAGCCGTTTGGCTGAAGCGAACCTTCGTCTTGTTGTCAGTATTGCTAAGCGCTACGTCGGGCGCGGTATGCTCTTTCTCGATTTAATCCAGGAAGGTAATATGGGCTTAATTAAAGCAGTTGAAAAATTCGACTTTACAAAAGGGTTTAAATTCTCAACTTATGCCACTTGGTGGATCCGCCAGGCCATCACGCGCGCGATTGCTGACCAGGCAAGAACAATTCGTATACCGGTTCACATGGTGGAAACTATTAATAAACTGATTCGTATCCAGCGTCAGCTGCTGCAGGATTTAGGCCGTGAGCCGACTCCGGAGGAAATCGGGGAAGAAATGGATCTGCCAGCAGAAAAAGTACGTGAAATTCTTAAGATTGCTCAGGAACCTGTCTCACTTGAAACGCCGATCGGTGAAGAAGACGACAGTCATCTGGGAGATTTTATAGAAGATCAGGAAGCTCAAAGTCCTTCTGATCATGCAGCTTATGAATTGCTGAAAGAACAGCTTGAAGATGTCTTAGATACACTGACTGATCGTGAAGAAAATGTACTTAGACTCCGTTTTGGACTCGATGACGGCCGAACACGCACGCTTGAAGAAGTCGGCAAAGTTTTCGGTGTGACCCGCGAACGCATCAGACAAATCGAAGCGAAAGCGCTCCGTAAGCTGAGACATCCGTCAAGAAGTAAGAAATTAAAGGATTTTATGGATTAACAGTGTAATTTTTTCACAAAATTGTTTTGACTTTGACACAAATTGATATACAATTATATATGAGATAACATGAATAACAGATGAGGGGGTAACATGATGAATAAAAATCCTATAATTCCATTCTTATTGATTATTTTCTTAGGAATCGGACTTGTGTTCTTACTTTCTGGTGTAGGCGCAACTGACGATGGTGAAGAAGATGTAGCAACAGAAGAAGGTTCTGAGGAATCAGGCGGTGGAGACGAAGCTTCAAGCGGCGACGTTGATGCAGAAGGTATCGCTCGTGATAACTGTGCTTCATGTCACGGTCAAGACTTCAGCGGCGCAATGGGTCCTGCATTAGCTGGAACTAGTCTTGCTGAAGAAGACTTCACTACAACAGTACGTGACGGCAAAGGTTCAATGCCGGCATTCTCTGCAGATCAGATTGCAGACGAAGAACTTACAGCTTTATACCAGTTCTTTTCTGAACAGTAATTACTTATAAAAAAGACTCTCAATAGATGGGAGTCTTTTTTTAATATACAGGAGTGAGAAAATGTTAAATCAAAGACTTAAGACAGTATCTGAATATATTCTTGGTGATACACTCGTCGATATCGGTTCCGATCACGCATATTTACCTATTTACGCTGTTCAGGAAAACATAATTACAAATGCAATTTGCGGTGAAATAGCCAGAGGGCCTTATGATTCTTCTGTAAAAAATGTTCAGGAAAATAAATTGTCGGATGAGATTATCGTCCGACTGGGTGATGGATTATCAATTCTGAGATCCGTAGACGACATGGATACAATTACGATATGCGGCATGGGCGGTCCTTTAATTGCCAGTATAATTGAAGACGGTATGAAATTCGTCAAAGATCATCCGCGTTTTATCATACAGGCGAATACATATCCGTATCCTATCCGTAAAGTCATGGCAGAACTTAATTACAAAATTACTGAAGAACTGCAATTAAAAGACGGACCTCATTTTTACGATATTATAGTTTTTGATTATTCAGAAGACACTGTGGATTACAGTGAAGCTGAACTGCGTTTCGGTCCTGAAAATATTAAAAAAAGAGAGCCTGTGTTTATCGCTCAGCTGGAACGTGAAAAGAGTCATATAGAGAAAATTTTAAATGGTATCAACGACAGAGAGAAGAATATAGATAAAGTAGAACGTCTTGAATCTAATCTTAAATATGTTGATGAGGTGCTGGAGAATGTTAAAGATAAGTGACCTTTTAAAAGAATTGAATGATATCGCTCCATTTTCCGATAGTGAATCCTGGGATAATACAGGACTTCTAGTCGGTAATATGGATGATAATGTCACGGGGATTATTACCGCGCTCGACTGCAGTATAGACACTGTAGAAGAAGCTGTTATTAAAAAAGCCAACGTCATTATCAGTCATCATCCTCTAATCTTTCCTAATGCGTCCAAAGTAGTTAATGAAGGTGCAGGCAAAGTAATAAGAAAACTGATTAAAGAAGATATTAATATGATAGCAATGCATACTAACCTGGATCATCAGTCCAACGGCGTCAGCCATATGATTGCAGAAGCACTCGGATTTCATGAAACTGAAATTCTATTGCCGCGGACTGGCAATTTTAAAAAGCTCAGAGTGAATATTAATGCTGAAGCAAAAGATGAATTCAAAGAGAATTTATTGAAATATTCTCCGGCAGGAACTATGGGTGAGTATACAGAAGTCAGTTATGAGTACGAGGTAAAGGGCCAATTCATTCCCGGAGAGGCAGCTGATCCTGCAATCGGCAAAGCCGGTCAAAAGGAACATGTCGATGAGTTTGTGATTGAATGTATGTTCGACGGTAAGGACCAGCAGTCTGTCATCGATGCTGTAATGCAATATCATCCATATGAAGTACCTGCCTATGATATCCTTTCTCTGGATAAAGCATCGGAAACAGGACTCGGTGTGAAATTTAATTACGGGGATACACTGGAAAGTCTCACGGAATTAATCCGGGTGAAAACTGGGATTAATATTGTAAATACGGTAAAAGGTAATGATGATATTATTCAAACAGCTGCTGTTATCGGCGGCTCTGGAATGAGCTATGCTGATGATGTATTTAACAGCGGTGCTGATGTGCTGATTACAGGTGACGTCAAATATCACGAAGCATATGATGCAAAGGCTGCCGGTTTTAATATTATTGATGCCGGGCATTACTTAGAAGTGATAATGAAACAAGGACTTGCTGAACTGCTTGCACAGAAAATAGATGTGCCGGTGGAAGCTTCGACAATTTCAACCAATCCATTTGAATAAAAAAATACCGCAAAATCTGTTATTAGATTTTGCGGTTATTTTATTACTCCATTACTTTTACTGGAGTTGGATTCTTAATTTTAGGGAGAATTTTTGCCATTGGCACATGTGACTCAGGTGCAGTTTGAGCTTCGATGTTATAATTTTTAATATAATCGATAACTTCTTTAACGATTGGAGTCGGTGTGGATGCACCTGCAGTTATGGCTACTTTTTCAACACCTTCAAGCCATTCGTTTTTCAGTTCATTCAGCGAACTGATACGGTAAGCATTAGTATGTGCAATTTCTTTAGATACCTGTGCCAATCGGTTAGAGTTATTACTCTTCGGATCACCTACAACAATTAGTAAATCTGCTTCGCCGGCTTGTTCGGCTACAGCTTCTTGTCTGACTTGTGTTGCGAGACAGATTTCCTTATGCACTTCGATGTGCGGGTATCTGACTTTTAGATCTTCCATTATGTGACTGACATCCCATTGACTCATCGTCGTCTGGTTGGTAACGATCAGTTTCTTATTTGACAGTCCGTCAGGCAGTGCCTGAACATCTTCTGGTGTTTCGATTAAGTGAACATGATCCGGAGATACACCCACAGCGCCTTCAGGTTCAGGATGATCTTTTTTCCCGATATAAATGACATCGTAATCATCAGCAGTTTTCTCTCTGATCAGATCGTGTGTAAACTCCACATCAGGGCATGTCGCATCGATGCAGACCAGGCCTTTTTCTTTAGCCCGTTCTTTGACTTGCGGCGATACACCGTGTGCAGTAAAAATAACTGTGCCATTTTCGATCTGTTCGAGGATTTCAAGGCGATTAGGACCGTCCAGCGTAATGATGCCTTCTTCTTCAAATGCATCAGTCACATGTTTGTTGTGTACAATCATTCCTAAAATATATATGGGACGCGGCAGAGACTTATCGAGTGAAGCGTTGCGGGCGATGACCATCGCATCGACAACACCGTAGCAGTATCCGCGTGGTGAGATTTTAATAATATCCATAAGTTGAACTCCTCCTTACTCTTGATTATAACTAATTTTCTGCAATATTCAAATCATCCAAATGACCGAACGATTATTATAGCGTAAAAATGCATTTTTAGTTATAATTGATAAGGAGTTTGAAAGGGACAGGTGACATATATGTCAAATGCATTTAAAAGATTTGAATTTAACAATACAATGCTCGATGCAATAGAGAACATCGGGTTTACTCATCCAACACTAGTACAGGAGCGCGTCATTCCGCGTATTTTAAAAGGCGGGAATGTTGTTGCACAATCTGCAACCGGCAGCGGAAAAAGCCATGCCTTCTTACTGCCGCTGATTTACAATATTGACGAAAGTCAAAAAGTGCCGCAGGTTATCATTATGGCACCAACGAGAGAACTTGCAAGACAGCTCGATCATATGGCAAAAAAAGTACTCGAATCATTCGATGAAATTAGCTGCCGTGCATTTGTCGGCGGTACGGAGATGAAACGTGACGAAGAACGTGCACGTCAAAATCCGCAGCTTGTTATCGGTACGCCAACGCGTATTAAAGATTTAATCGACAGCCAGGCGCTGGATATTCATGCAGCAAACGCTATTGTCATTGATGAAGCCGATTTAATGGTAGACCTCGGCTTTATGGAAGATGTCGATTATATTTCCAACCGCATTTCGACTGACAGCCAGTTTCTGGTATTTTCGGCCACTATCCCTGAACCGTTAAAACACTTTATGGAAAAATATATAGGTGAAACTGAAATTATAGTTATTGATACTCCGCTTAACAAAGCATCAATTCATTATAGTCTAGTTCCGGTTAAAGGCAGCAGCAGATTAGAAAAAACACTGCAGCTTACTCAAAATATTACACCTTATATCGGTTTGATTTTTGCCAATTCACGCGAACGCGCTGACGAACTCTTTTCTTATTTAAAAGAGTCTGGCATCAATGTTGGACTGTTTCACGGCGGCTTAAAACCGCGTGAACGTACTCAGGAAATTAAAAAGATTGAAAATCTCGATTACCATTGGGTAGTTGCCAGCGACTTGGCTTCACGCGGCCTCGATTTCGACGGCGCATCACATGTCATTAATTACGACATTCCAAAACAGATTGAATTCTTCACGCACAGAGTCGGCCGTGTCGGCAGAGGGACATACAGCGGTGTCGCAATTACTTTATACGAACCGAGTGAAGAAAACGAAATTGATTTACTTGAGAAAAAAGGCTACGTCTTTAATCATGAAGACATCAGAGGCGGAGAATTAAGAGAGATTAAAGACCGGACAATGCGTACAGGCAGGTCTAAACGCAGTAAAACAAATAAAACACAGAACTATAAAGTGCGCAGTCCTAAAAAAGTGAAACCTGGCTATAAGAAAAAAATTAAGTTCCAAAAAGAAGAGCTGGAACGTCAGGAAAGACGCCGTTATGCAAAAGCTAAATCCCGCAATGAGAAAAAACGCAAGCAAAAAGATAAATAAGCAGAGGTTGATATAAATGCTATTGGGTTCACATGTATCGATGAGCGGCAAGAAAATGCTTGAAGAATCAGTGACAACTGCAGCAGGTTACGGTGCATCTACATTTATGATTTATACCGGTGCACCTCAAAATACACGCCGTAAAAAAATAGAGGATTTAAATATCGACAAGGGACATGAGGCCATGTCAGAGCATGGCATTAAAAACTTCGTCGTTCATGCACCTTATATTATTAACATTGCCAATACCGAAAAAGATCACGTTTTTAATCTCGGTGTTGACTTCCTGCAAGAAGAAATTGTCCGCACCGAAGCGCTGGGATCAAAACAGATCGTTCTTCATCCCGGTTCTCATGTCGGTGCAGGCAGTGAAGCTGGAATTAAACAGATCGTTAAAGGATTAAATGAAGTGCTGACTAACGAGAACGATGTGCATATTGCTTTAGAAACAATGGCAGGAAAAGGCTCAGAAGTCGGCAGAACTTTTGAAGAAATTGCTCAAATTATTGACGGTGTAACAAATAACGAACGATTAAGCGTCACCTTTGATACTTGCCATGTTCACGATGCCGGCTACGATATTAAGAATGATTTTGATGGGGTCTTAAACCATTTTGATAAAATCATCGGTATAGACCGCATCAAGATACTACACATGAATGATTCAAAAAATGAAGCAGGGGCGCATAAAGACAGACATGAAAACTTCGGTTTTGGTCATATTGGATTTGATGCACTGCATTACATTATTAATCATCCGGAATTTACCGATATTCCAAAAATATTAGAAACTCCATTTGTCGGGCCGGATAAGAATAACCGTAATGCACCATATAAGCATGAAATAGAAATGATTAAATCGGGTGAATTTGACCCGAGTCTGCTTGTTAAGATTAATCCGGCAATGTCGGAAGTTGAATAATTTAATTGTAAAAAGAGCGTCTCATATGAGACGCTCTTTTTCGTAATCATTACTATTTACAAAGCGTAATGATTCCTGTACAATATAACAGGACATAAAAAAAGGAGTCTTGCTAATGGCTGTGCCAGTATTTGAAATTAAAGATGTCACGTATGAGTATAAAGATAAAATGGAAGCAACACCTGCACTGCAGAATATTTCTTTTTCAATTAATGAAGGAGAATTTTTAGCTATTGTCGGACCAAATGGATCAGGAAAGTCTACACTGCTAAAATTAATACTCGGCGTATATAAACTGCAGCAGGGCCAAATACTGATTAACGGTAAAAATCGTAAATCGTTTAATGCCTGGCAGGATATCGGTTATGTATCACAAAAGGCTGCAGCCCATGCCAAAGGTTTTCCTGCAACAGTGAAAGAAGTCGTACTGAGCGGACTGACTAAAGAGAAAGGTTTATTCAAGCGCTTTAATAGAAAAGACAATGAACAGCTCGATAAAACACTTGAACTGCTTGATATCAGCCATATTAAATACCAAAATGTATCTAATTTGTCAGGCGGTCAGGCACAGCGTGTTTTTATCGCGCGTGCATTGATTAATAACCCTTCTATATTAGTACTGGATGAGCCGACAGAAGGTATAGACAGTAAACATGTGAAAGATTTTTACAATGTGCTATTTAAATTAAAAGAAAAAGATGTAACGATTCTGCTCGTAACACATGATATTGGTGTTGTTGTCGACAATGCTGACAGAGTCGCCTGCTTAAATGAACATCTTCATTTCCACGGTACGAATACAGAATTCCAAAATCTCGGTGAAGCTGAACTGTCAAAGATCTACGGTTTTCCTCTGCAGCTCGTATCGCATAATCACCAGAGGGAGTGCTGTAAATGATAGAGGCAATACTAAACTATGATTTTATGAGGTATTCTTTTATCAGCGGAATTATCGTAGGTTTAATTGCACCGCTGCTCGGGACCTTCATCGTCGTCAGAAGACTGTCGTTAATCGCTGATGCGCTGAGTCATGTCGCACTTGGCGGTATTGCATTTGGAGTATATTTAACGTCAATATTTAATATAGTGATTAATCCTGTTGTTTCAGGTGTGGTTTTTTCGGTGATCGGTGCACTTGGAATTGAAAAGCTGAGAGGTTTGTATAAACATTATTCGGAAATTGCAATACCGATTATTATGAGTCTCGGCATTGCACTCAGTGTCTTATTTTTGTCGCTGGCCAATGGTTTTAATCAGGACCTCTTCGGTTATCTGTTCGGCAGCATTAGCGCTGTCAGTTTCAGCGATCTGATTTTAATTAGTATAATCGGTGTGATTGTTGTCCTGTTCGTCTTTTTCCTTTATAAGGAAATGTTCTTTATATCATTCGATGAAGAATATGCCGGTGTCATGAAACTGAGCAAGTATATTCATATTATATTTATCATCCTGGTTGCACTAGTTATCAGTGCATCGATGCGCATTGTCGGAATACTTTTAGTCAGTGCGATGATGACCCTGCCTGTGGCGAGTGCGATGCGAATTACATCTAGCTTTAAACAGCTGATGTTTGTCAGTATACTTTTCGGAGAAGCTGCAGTGATTGCAGGGCTGTTTTTAGGTTTCCACCTGGATATTTCTCCAGGCGGTACAATCGTTCTCGTATCTATTGCTATTTTATTATGTACGCTTGTATTAAATCGTGTAGGAGTGGTTAAAAATGCACAAAGAACTCGCTGATTACGAACTCATGCTGAAAGATGCAAAATTTAAAGTGACAAAAAAACGCCTGCGCATGATAGAACTGTTCATGGAAGACGAACGATATTTATCTGCAAAAGAAATACAGGAAATGATGAATAAGGAATATCCGGGAATCAGCTACGATACTATTTACCGGAACCTTCATACACTGAAAGATATCAATGTATTGGAACAGACGACATTCTCAGGAGAAATGCAATATAAAATATCATGTACGGATCATCATCACCACCACTTTATTTGTGAAAGCTGCGGTGAAACGCGCGTCGTCCAGTATTGTCCTGTACAGACATGGGAAAATGAACTGGATGGTGTAAAAATTAACAGTCACAAGGTTGAGCTTTACGGATTATGTGAAGCCTGCCGATAAAAATTAAGAACAAACAGCCCGAATTCCTATAGTTGGAATTCGGGCTGTTTGTTTTAAAAATTATTTCGCTTCGGCTTCTTCTTTTTCGAGACGCTGTTTTTCATGATAAGCTTCAGCCATAATGTCGATTTCTTTTTTCAGTTCATCAACCATTGTTTCTTCAGGTACTTTACGTACCGTCTTACCATGCATGAACAAGAGTCCTTCACCACGTGCACCGGCAATACCGATATCGGCTTCGCGTGCTTCACCTGGACCATTTACTGCACAGCCGAGAACTGCGACTTTAAGCGGTGCTTTAACATTGGATATATATTCTTCCATTTCGTTAGCAATTGCAATTAAGTCGATTTCTATACGGCCGCATGTTGGGCAGGCGATAAGCGTTGCCGCGTTGCTGGCAAGTCCGAAAGTTTTGAGAAGCTCTTTACATACTTTAATTTCTTCAACCGGATCTGCAGACAGAGAAATACGCATTGTATTTCCGATACCTTTAGAAATGATTGTGCCAAGTCCAGCAGCACTTTTAACAGTACCTGCAAACAATGTGCCGCTTTCTGTAATTCCGATATGCAGCGGATAATCAAATGCTTTAGAAGCTTTTTCATACGCTTCAACAGCGAGATTAACGTCTGATGCTTTCATAGATACGATAATATCGTGGAAGTCCAGATCTTCTAAAATCTTAATATGGTGCAGTGCACTTTCGACCATACCGTCGGCAGTAGGGTAGCCGTATTTTTTAATAATATGGCGTTCGAGACTGCCGGCGTTAACTCCGATACGGATTGGAATTCCTTTTGCTTTACATGCTTTAACGACTTCTTCGACTTTTTCGCGGCGTCCGATATTACCCGGATTAATACGGATTTTATCTGCACCGCCTTCAACAGCAATTAATGCAAGTTTGTAGTCGAAGTGAATATCGACAACAAGCGGTATATTGATACGCTTTTTAATTTCTGCAATCGCGAGCGCATCTTCTTCTTTTGGACATGCAACGCGAACAATCTGACATCCTGCTTCTTCAAGCTCGTTAATTTGAGCAACCGTAGCTTCAACATCATGCGTCTTCGTTGTTGTCATACTCTGAATGATAATTTCATCGGCTCCGCCGATAGTAAGATCGCCAACTTTAACTTTTCTAGTTTGTGTACGATGTGTAATTCCAGACATATACAAGCCCCTAATCTAAAATTCTTTCTAATTCATAATTACATTATAATAAAAAAACGAGACAAATGTAACCATCTTGCATTACGAATGCGTTTTCTTTTGCTGCGGCAGTTTTTTCAAGTAGTAATAATAAGGAATCAGAGCAATTAATAGTATGAACCAGTAAAATGTTTCAGTGAACACTGCGATAATTCCAATTGGCAGGCTGAGCAGCATCATGATATAAGAACCAATTTTAAACCAGTTCATATAATCTGTTTTTCTTCCTGCTAATTTTGCTGTAAAACTTAAGAACAGCGATAAAAACAGCATTAAAGTAAAAATGAAAAAATAAATAACTACTATATAAATAGCAACGTACAGAAAAATATAAAAATACAGACTCGACATTTGGCTCGTAACGAATTGTTTGAGCGACTCATCATCGGTAATATCTCCGATGAAGCTGTAGCTGAATGTGCCATTTTGAATGCCGCTGATATAAATGCCGTCATTAAGAAATGCGAACAGCACCGAGCTGGACAGCTCATCTGCATTTTCAGTAGTAATTTCGGATGTGAACAGAACTTCATTTTCATTTAAACTGATCAGACTGTCCTCACCCCGATATACGCCGTTATCAATTTGAAAATCAGGTATTTCATCATCTATTTCTGTCAGCTGTCCAAAAGTATTGACCGTCGATGTCAGAGAAGTGATCACCGGCAGTGAAATAAAAACAGATAGAATCAATATGTTTAACAGCAGGTACCGAAAGGGTACTGTACGAAATAGAGGATACTTTTTAAATGTCACGAGACGTTTAATAAAATCAAAATATTTCATTCTCTCATCCTTAATAAGTGAAATAATAAGACCTTAGTCTTATTTAATAAAACATTAAGCAATCTAATTGTTATTTTAACATCAAATTGCTATATTTAGGATGTAAACAATTTTGAAGGGAGATTTTTAATTATGGCTTTTGAATTACCAAAATTACCATATGCTTATGATGCTTTAGAACCACACATCGACAAAGAAACGATGGAGATTCACCACTCTAAGCACCATAACACTTATGTAACAAAATTAAACGACGCAGTTAAAGGTACTGATCTCGAGTCTAAATCTATCGAAGAAATTGTTAAAAACTTAGACGCTGTACCAGAAAACATCAAGACTGCGGTACGTAATAACGGTGGGGGACACCTTAACCACTCATTATTCTGGGAATTACTTTCACCAGAACAAAAAGAACTTTCAGGTGAGCTGAAAGAAGCAATCGAATCTGCATTCGGTTCAGTTGATAAATTTAAAGAAGAATTTGAAGCAGCAGCAGCTGGACGTTTCGGTTCAGGCTGGGCTTGGCTGGTTGTTAACAACGGTGCTTTAGAAATTACTAGCACGCCTAACCAGGACAACCCTGTATCTGAAGGTAAAACTCCAGTATTTGGTGTTGACGTTTGGGAACACGCTTACTACCTTAAATACCAAAACAAACGCCCTGAATATTTAAGCGCGATTTGGAACGTAGTAAACTGGGATAAAGTTAACGAATTATACCAAACTGCTAAATAATACAGTAATATATTGAAGACAGGGGATTTATCCTCTGTCTTTTTTATTTTGGCTTATCTGCTTATAAATATGTTAAAATGATGTGGACTTTATAAAAGGGTATGATGCGGTTTGAAACGAGCAAAAATTAAAAGCTTAGATGCAATCAATAAACAAGTGCTGCGGTCGCGTATTAATATAATTATGCTGATTATTTTTCTTTTATTTCTAGTATTAATTATACGGCTCGGCTATTTGCAAATTGTTCTCGGTGATACATATCAGGAACAGGTTGAGAATGCTCAATATGTCGAAATCAATCAGAGTGTCCCCCGCGGTGAAATATATGACCGCAACGGTAATCTACTCGTCGGCAATACAGCAGAAAAAGCAATTTACTTTACAAGACACAGAAATATGTCAAATTTTGAAATAATGGATGTTGCTGAAAGCCTCAGCTCATACATTCAAATGGACACTGAGACACTGTCGCTTAGAGATAAGCAGGATTACATTATTAACAACTATCCCGGTGAATTGTCAGCAATCATGCCGGAACAAGTGACGCTGCTTGAAAACGGCGGAATATCTCAAAATGAGTTTAATGAAGATGCATACAGCACTATCGATGAAGAATTTGCAAATTCAGTTTTAAATGAAGAAGATCTTAACGTCATTGCAGTTTATGTTCAAATGGCCTCAGCCAGCGAGCTGAATCCTGTCATTGTAAAAAGTGAAGATGTTACAGAGGAAGAATTTGCTCGTGTTAATGAAGATTTAGAACAGCTGGCAGGAATTTCAACCGGTCTAGACTGGCAGAGAAATTACCCTTACGATGCAGCACTGCGTACAGTACTTGGAGAAGTGTCAACGAATGAAGAAGGACTGCCGCGTGAACTCGTTGATTACTATCAGGCGCTCGGCTACTCAAGAAATGACAGAGTAGGTAAATCTTATTTAGAATTCCAGTATGAGAATGTTCTTCGCGGTGAAAAACCTCAAGTTAAATATACGACTGACAAGTCGGGAAGAGTCACAGGAGAAGAAACAATCAAAGAAGGTAAAGCCGGTGAAGATTTATATTTAACTATCGATATTGAACTGCAGCTTGAGCTTGAGAAAATTGCAGAACATCACCTGACAGGCATCCGTGAAATGGCTGAAGAAATTGTTGAAATGGACGAAGAGAACGGTGATATAGATTATACGATTATTCCTGAATATATCGACACTGTTCAGCTCGTCGTTCAAGATCCAAATAATGGTGATATTTTGGCGATGGTCGGTAAACATATTAATGAAGACGGTGATATTGTCGATTATGATTACGGCACACTGACCGCCACATATGTACCGGGTTCATCTGTAAAAGGTGCGACGGTGGCAACCGGTTACCAGGAAGATGTACTCGACGTCGGAGAAACTTTGATCGATGAACCAATGACTTTTGCCGGCACTGATACGGTCAGCTCCTTCTTTAACCGTAATGATCAAGTGCCGGTAGACGATCAGCGGGCCTTGATGGTTTCTTCCAACACTTACATGTTCAAAATTGCCCTCGCTTTAATGGGAGAACAATATAGTGCCGATATGCCGCTGCCGACCGATGTTACAGAAGCCGGTTATGATTTAAGAAACGGCCTAAATCAGTTTGGACTGGGTGTGTCAACCGGAATCGATCTTCCAAATGAAGCAATCGGCCTGTCACCTCAGCTGACGAACCCTATGAACTATCTGTACTTAAGTATCGGACAGTATGACACGTATACTGCGCTGCAGCTGTCTCAGTACATGTCTACTTTTGCTGCAGACGGCAAACGCGTCCAGCAGCATTTAGCTAAAGAAGTCAGAGGCAGCAACGCAAATGATAAAGGACCTGTCTTGAATTCATACGGGACAAATGTTTTAAATACCATTCCGATGACTGATAACCAGCTGAATCAGATTCAAAATGGTTTTTACGATGTATTCAATACGCATGATGAGAGCAGAGATATGTACGGCACAGGCTGGGATGCTTATCACGATTTAGAACCTAAGGCTGCCGGCAAAACGGGTACAGCAGAAAGCTTCCGTGACGGCGATCCCGTACTGAATCAGACTTATCTCGGATATGCACCGTACGATCAACCGGACATGGCATTTTCTATAATATTCCCGACTATGCCGAGTACCGTTCCCTTCTTCCCTGCACAGTATATGGGGCAGGATGTTATAGAGAAATACTACGAACTGTACTATGGTCAGGAAAGTAAACCTCTATATAATTACGATGCAGAAGATTTCTATACTCAATTAGAATATGGCAGTTATTAGTCTTAAAAGGCATTAAATCAATTGATTTAATGCCTTTTTTCTATATTTACATAACCTTAACAATCAATTAATTTTATATTTACAATAGTACTCTAGAATATGAATGTAAGATAAATTACTAGATACTAATTGGAGGAATTTTAGCTATGAAGAAGAATTTGTTTCTTGCTGCGCTACTAATGAGTTTAATGTTCATTTTAGCGGCTTGTTCTGACTCAGGATCAGAAGAAGACACTGGCAGTGAAGATGCGTCAACTGAAGAAGGTACAGAAAGCGAAGGTACTGAAGAAAGTACTGAAGAATCTACTGAGGAAGATACTGAAGACGAAAGCGCTGAAGGCGGCTCATCTGCAGAAGTTACAGGTACTGTAAACGAAGATGACGAGCAAATCGCTGGTGAAGGTTCATCTACAGTATTCCCTATACTTAACCTTTTAGTTGAAGACTTTAACGCAGACCACGGTGTGGCAGTTGAACTTGGAGGTAACGGAACTGGATCAGGTTTCAGTGCGTTAATCGAAGGTTCAGCACAATTTGCTAACGCATCACGCGGTATTGAGCAGGAAGAAATTGATGCTCTTGAAGAAGCTGGAATCGAATGGACAGAATTCCTAGTAGCTACTGACGGTTTAACTGTAGCAGTTAACCCGGCTAACGACTTTGTAGAAGATTTAACGTTCGAAGAACTTAAAATGATCTACAGCGGCGAAGCGACTAACTGGTCAGATGTTCGTGAAGACTTCCCTGAAGAACCGATCACTGCATACGGTCCAGACCAGTCACATGGTACTCACGACTTTTTCAATGAAGAAGTAATGGAAGAAGAGGGCGTTCAAGGTCAGCTTATCCAGGATACTAACCAAGTTGTTTCATCAGTAGTTGGAGACGAAAATGCAATTGGTTTCTTCGGTTACAGTTTCTACCAGGAAAACCAAGATTCACTTAAAGCAGTTTCAATTTCAGGTCCTGACAGCGAAGAAGCTGTTGAACCTTCATTTGAAAATGTAATGGACTTCTCTTATCCATTATCTCGTCCACTATACGTATATGCTGATAATGCTGTATTAGAAGAGAATGAAACTTTCCACACATTCATGGAATTCACTCTTAAAAATTCACAATCAGCAGCTGAGGAAGTTGGATATGTACCTCTTGAAGACGCAGCGCTTGAAGAAGAACTTGCTAAACTTCCAAACTTAGAACAATAAGAAAATAAAATCTTATAACAAATGGACGGGGAGGCTTTTATCCCGTCCATTTTTAAAGTAAAGAGAGGCTTATGATGAGCAATAATAAAATCAGAGATCAAATCGTAAAAAATACACGAAACAAATCCAATGTGTTCGAGAAAATTATTCCAGTCATTTTAATATTAATTACTTTGGTTTCCGTTCTTGCAACAATTGGAATTTTAGTAACCCTTATTACAGAATCACTAGAGTTTTTCAGCAGAGTGCCAATTACTGAATTCCTGACTTCAGCAACCTGGCAGCCGTACGTAGGTGATGGTGAATGGGGAATATGGGCGCTTATTATGGGCACGCTTAAAATTGTAATAATAGCAGTCATCATTGCTGTGCCAATCGGTCTAGGTGCTGCCATTTACTTAAGTGAATACGCAACTGAAAAAGTCAGACGTATTATTAAACCTATTTTAGAAGTACTTGCAGGTATTCCAACCGTAGTTTACGGGTTCTTTGCAATTAACTTTGTAAACCCGATCCTCCAATCAATATACAGCGGTTTTGGTTTATACAATGCAGTATCAGCAGGTATAGTTGTTGGTATTATGATTATTCCTATGATTGCAAGTCTTAGTGAAGATGCAATGAGTTCAGTACCGGCTTCAATGCGAGAAGGCTCATTAGGAATGGGTGCTACACGTCTTGAAACAACAATTAGAGTAGTTATCCCAGCTGCATTTTCAGGTATTATCGCTTCATTTGTACTTGCGATCTCACGTGCAATTGGTGAAACAATGATCGTATCTATTGCCGCAGGTTCTACTCCTAACGCAAGTTTCGATGTGACAGAGCCGCTGCAGACGATGACCGGATTTATCGTTCAGATCACTTCAGGTGACGCTGCATTCGGTACAAACTTATACTACAGCCTGTTTGCGGTAGGTATGGCATTATTCGTAATGACATTATTAATGAATATCATCGCAGCATGGTTCACTAACAGATACAAGGAGGATTACTAAGCATGACGTTGATAGATAAAGATGTTATCGCTAAAAAGCGTCCCGGCAGACAATCTAGAAACCAGATTTTAAAATGGTTATTCTTTCTTTGTACAATGTTTGGACTGGCAGTACTGATTCTTCTCATTGCAGATACACTGATGGATGGATGGGATCGTCTGAACATGGACTTCCTGACTAATTTCAACTCGAGCAGAGCTGAAAATGCCGGTTTTTTCGGAGCAATAATCGGATCACTTTGGCTGATGCTTGTTACTGCACCAGTTGCAATTATTTTATCAGTCGGTACAGCATTGTATTTAGAAGAATATGCACCAAAGAATAAAATTACAGATTTCATTAAAATAAATATTTCTAACCTTGCTGGTGTTCCATCCGTAGTATTCGGTCTTTTAGGACTCGCAATGTTTGTTAGAGCGCTTGCGCTTGGCAACTCTGTGCTTGCTGCAGGATTAACACTTGCTTTAATGATCCTCCCGGTTATCGTTGTTTCAGCACAGGAAGCGATTCGTGCAGTTCCTGAATCAGTGCGAGAAGCCTCAGTCGGTATGGGCGCAACTAAATGGCAGACAGTATCAAGAATCATTTTACCTGCCGCAATACCTGGTATCATTACTGGTATTATTCTTGCACTATCACGTGCAATTGGTGAGACAGCACCGCTTGTTGTTATCGGGGTGCCGACGACACTGCTCGTCACACCGACAAGTGTTTTAGATTCATTCCAGGCAATGCCGATGCAGATTTACAGCTGGGTTAAAATGCCAGCTGAGGAGTTCCAATATATTGCAGCCGCAGGTATTATCGTACTGCTTGTGATCCTGCTTCTAATGAACTCAGTCGCAATTTTCATACGTAATAAGTTTTCTAAAAGATATTAATCATTAAAGGAGTTTTATATATGGCAGAACTAAAAAGTGTCAAAACTACAGTAAAAGAAAATACACAGCCGCAAAATGATAAAAGAGATTCAATTATTCAGGAGGACAAAGAGATTGTTTTCCAGTCTAAAAACTTTAATCTCTGGTACGGTGATAATCACGCTCTTCAAGATATCAATCTGACTTTCCATGAAAATGATATCAATGCAATTATTGGACCATCAGGCTGCGGGAAATCAACTTTTGTTAAATCATTAAACCGTATGACGGAACTCGTTCCAATTGTTCGTACAGAAGGGGAAATCCAATTCCGCGGAGATGATATTTTCAACAGCGGCATGTCAGTTGAAGAATTAAGAACTCGTGTAGGTATGGTTTTCCAAAAACCAAACCCGTTCCCTAAATCAATCTATGACAATGTTGCATACGGTCCTCGTGTACACGGTATTAAAAAGAAATCTATTCTTGATGAAGTAGTAGAAAAATCATTGCGCAGCGCTTCAATCTGGGACGAAGTAAAAGATCGTCTGAATGATAATGCATATGGATTATCAGGCGGACAGCAACAGCGTATTTGTATTGCACGTGCATTGGCTGTTGAACCCGAAGTTATTCTAATGGATGAACCGACGAGTGCACTTGATCCGATTTCTACGACTAAAATTGAAGATTTAATGCAGGAACTTAAAAAAGACTACAGCATTATTATCGTAACGCACAACATGCAGCAGGCTGCACGTGTATCAGACAGAACTTCTTTCTTCTACCAAGGTTATGTTGTTGAATCAGATGATACGAATGTTATTTTTGAAAACCCTTCTGACAAACGTACGGAAGATTACGTTTCCGGCAGATTCGGTTAAAATATGACTGTCTATCGTGAGAAGTTCCAGGATGAACTTGAATCACTGATCAGCGAATGTATTAAACTTGGTAAAGAATGTCATAAAAGATTGGCCAGAGCTGTTGAAATTCTAGTTGCGGATGATATAGAAGAAGCCAGAAATTTAGTTAAAGCTGATGTTGAGATTAATAAGATGGAAGCAGCTATTAATGCACATTCTATTAATTTAATTACAACACAGGCACCAGTGGCCAGCGATTTAAGACTGATTATTTCATGCATTAAAATCGCTGATGATCTCGAGCGTATCGGTGATAATATTGGCAACATTGCCGAAGTCAGAAAGCGCATTAAGATTACAAATGAGCGTACGCTTCTCCGTTTTAAAACGATGGAGCGGCTGGCTTCACTAATGCTGGAAGATGTATACACAGCATTTAAAGAAAAGGATATTGATCTGCTTCATGAAATCATCACGCGGGATCAGGATATCGATGCAGTGTTTGTTCAAATTACGACTTCCGATATATTTGAAGAATCGGATGCATTTTTAACCGGCCAAATACAGCTGACAGCAAAATATCTGGAACGTATCGGCGATCACATTAAAAGTATTGCTGAGCACATATATTTCATCCAGACGGGTGAACAATACGAAAAGAATAAATATCAGTAACTATCAAGCCTCCAGTTATTCTGGAGGTTTTTTCTATATTCATATAGAATAACTGTATGCGTAAAAATATTAGCGGGGGGAATTTTTATGACTAAAAAAGAAATACGTCAGAATATGATCAAGGTGTTAAAGTCAATATCTGAAGACAACAGATTAGAAGCTGAAAACAGCATTACAGCGAACGCCTTAGAATTCATTAAACATAAGGAGTACAGCAGCGTCGGCATCGTACTGCCTATGAAAATAGAATATAATACATGGAAGTTAATTGACGAAATGATTCAACTTAACATCGAAGTGTATTCACCACAGTGTCACTATGATGACAAGTCTATGACTTTTCACCGTCTGACTTCGAGAGACGAAGTCGGCAGTGATGAAAAGGGTATACCCATTCCAAATACAGATGCAGCTGTAAATAATAATGTAGATCTTTTAATCGTCCCTGGGCTGGTTTTCAGTACTGACGGTTACCGTATTGGCTACGGCGGCGGATTCTATGATCGCTTTTTAACGACTTTCAAAGGAGATACTGCTTCTGTAATTTTTAGTGAGCAGCTGGGAGAAACAATCGTCCAGCCGCATGATCTGCCTGTAGACATTCTAATTACAGACAAAGAAATTTTAAGGACAAAAGAAGTGAGAGATAATGAAGAATAAATGGCAGGCAGCCTTTGAAGTTGCAAAGTATACAAATTATGATTTTCTTCACTACGACAGCTCGACTGAAATTATCTGGCTAAAAGATATTAAAAAGAAAACACTCTTATGTCTAATCGACCTGGACTTAACTGACAGTGAGCTCGAAGCGATAACTGATAACATATTCGATTCTCAGGATAACCTTAGCCGTACTGCAGGATTTAAAGTTAAAACGATAAATTTATATCATCTGACAGATAAAAAGTTTACAAGGAAGTTTAAATCAAAAACGCTGCGGGTGAATCACCGCACCGTTAAAAATCTGGAACAAATTATCTCAAATCCATTTTACAAAATTGATCTGAAATATAAAAAAACGAAAGATGACAGTTTTTATAAACGCAGACTGATGTCCCGTCATCCTTTTGAAAAATATATGATTAAGTTTACACCGATGACGCTTCTGCTCGTTACTTTAAATACAATCGTTCTCTTAATCAACTTAATCTTTATTCATCTGTTTCATACAGATGAACTGACCAATCTATTAGCAGTCAGTCACTACGAGGTATCATCAGGTGAATACTACAGGCTCGTCACCAGCACTTTCTTACATGCCGGTATCAGCCATTTTCTAGTTAATATATTTGCCCTGTATATACTCGGTAAATTCGTGGAAGGTATTTATACACCATGGCACTTATTGATTACTTATCTGGCATCAGGGACGATTGCCAGCCTGTTTTCGCTCGTTTTTATTACCGAGGGTATTTCACTCGGTGCCAGCGGAGCTGTATACGGACTGCTGGGATTAATTATTATGTATTTATTACTCACTAGAAAAATCAAAGTAAAATTAATAATCCAGATTATCGTTGTATTTGCAGTAGTTTCAGCCTTATCTATGTTTACGGCAAATATTAATCATTATGCACATATCGGCGGACTAATCATTGGACTGCTGCTCGGTGTCATTTTCAACTTTAGGAAAGTTAAAATTAAATGTACAATTATCGCCTTAATTGTACTTATTTTGTTTACAATGTTCAGCCATTACGGTATGAACCAGCAAACATCCATCCATCCCATGGATGATGAAGCAATGTACTATTATGAAAATGAAGAGTACGACCAGGCATTGCAGGTTGTAAATAATTCAATTAACAAAGAAGTCGCAACTGATATGACCTACTATATACTCGGCGAATTATACCGTGAAAGCGGCAATGAAGAAAAAGGGCAGGAGTATGTGGATAAGAGCTATGAAATGGACCCGTCGAATGAACTGGCAGCCATAGAAAAAATACTGGAATACAGAAAAGTTCAGGACTATGAAAATATGAATAAAGCCATAGATCAGCTTGACTCTCCGATAGAAGATAAAGAGCTGCAGATCCTCGTCGACGAAGCAAATTAATATTATGTATAAATATACTTGAATATGTAAGTTTATGATGTTAGTATATTAATTATCAAGAAAACAAATAAACTTATGAGGTGACATAAATGGCACAGAAAAAAGTAGTTTTAGCATATTCAGGCGGTTTAGACACAAGCGTAACGATTCAGTGGTTTATCGATAAAGGATTCGACGTAGTGGCTGTATGTCTCGATGTCGGTGAAGGTAAAGATCTGGATCAGGTACATGATAAAGCACTTAAAATGGGTGCCAGCGAATGTCACATTATTAATACACAAAAAGAATTTGCAGAAGATTTTGTTGCATATACAATTTACGGCAACTCAATGTATGAAGAAAAATATCCGCTTGTTTCAGCACTCAGCCGTCCGCTGATTTCTAAAAAATTAGTGGAAATTGCTCATGAAACACATGCAGATTACGTGGCACACGGCTGTACTGGTAAAGGGAACGACCAGGTGCGTTTCGAAGTGGCAATTAAATCACTGGACCCGACAATAAAAGTGCTCGCACCGGTTCGTGAATGGACATGGTCAAGAGAAGAAGAAATCGAATATGCAAGAGAGCACAATATTCCGATTCCAATCGATTTAGATTCACCATATTCAGTAGACCAGAACTTATGGGGCAGAAGTAACGAGTGCGGTATTCTCGAAGATCCTTGGGCAGCACCGCCGGAAGATGCATATGATCTGACAGCAAATGTTAAAAATGCACCGGATGAGGCTGAAGAGCTCTTAATTACTTACGAAAAAGGGCTGCCTGTTGCTGTTAACGGTCAAAAATATGAACTGCACGAATTGATTCTGCATTTAAATAACGTAGCTGGCAAGCACGGTATCGGCAGAATCGACCACGTTGAAAACAGACTCGTTGGTATTAAATCGAGAGAAATATATGAAACACCTGCAGCTAAAGTTATTTTAACTGCTAAACACGACCTTGAAACCATTACTTTGACGAAAGACATTGCACACTTCAAGCCGGTTATTGAACAGAAGTATACAGAACAAGTGTATAACGGCTTATGGTTTACACCGTTATCCGATACTTTAAGAGCGACATTAAAAGATATGCAGCAGCCGGTTAACGGTGAGGTGCGTGTAGAACTGTACAAAGGGAATGTTACTGTAACCGGCCGTAAATCAGAAAATAGTCTTTATAATGAAAAATTGGCAACATATACTAAGGAAGATGCATTTAACCAGGAAGCATCTGTCGGTTTCATCGAAATCTTCGGACTGCCGACTAAAGTTAAAGCAATGCTTGAACAGGGAGTTGCTGTGGATGAGTAAAAAGGCTTGGGGCGGAAGGTTCCAGGAAGAATCAATATCATGGGTGGAAGAGTTTAATGCTTCCATCCATTTTGATAAAGTTTTAATCGAAGAAGATATTAACGGCAGCCTAGCGCATGCTGGCATGCTGGCAGCACAAAATATTATCTCTGAAGATGAATACAGTCAAATTAAAGCCGGCCTTCTAAGCATATTAGAGGACTATAATAAAGGTCAGTTAACATTCAGCGTCTCTCGTGAAGATATTCATATGAACGTTGAAGCAGCGCTGATTGAAAAAATCGGTTCTGCCGGCGGCAAGCTCCATACAGCCAGAAGCAGAAATGACCAAGTTGCGACTGATATGCATTTATTTGTTAAAAAAGAAGTGAATGCAGTCATACAAGCGACAGAAATGCTGCAGCAGACCATCATCGATTTAGCCGAGGCACATATCGATGTCATTATGCCGGGTTATACACACTTGCAGCGTGCTCAGCCAATTTTGTTTTCACATCATATTATGACTTACTTTTGGATGCTGGAGCGCGATAAATCCCGTTTTAACGATTCATTAAAGCGTATTGATTTATCACCATTAGGTGCAGGTGCAATCAGCGGTACGACATTTAACATCGACCGTTTCCAGACTAAGGATGACCTGGGTTTTGAAGGCATATATCACAACAGCATGGATGCGGTGAGCGACAGAGATTATATCGTTGAAACACTGTCGAACATTTCTCTGTCTATGGTTCACTTATCAAGATTATCAGAAGAGTTAATATTCTGGACGACAGATGAAGCGAATTTCGTCACATTAAGCGATGCATTTACAACGGGATCATCTATGATGCCCCAGAAGAAAAATCCGGATATGGCCGAATTAATCCGCGGTAAAACAGGCCGCACATCCGGACATTTAATGGCTATGCTGATGTTATTAAAAGGTCTGCCTCTAACTTACAACAAAGATATGCAGGAAGATAAAGAGGGGCTGTTCGATTCATTAACGACTATTAAAGGGTCGCTTAAAATTATGAACGGCATGCTTGAAACATTAACGATTAATGAAGCAGTGCTTGAAGCAGCGGTAAATGAAGACTTTTCAAATGCAACAGAACTGGCCGACTATTTAGTAGCGAAAGGTATTCCGTTCAGAGACTCCCATGAAATTGTAGGAAAACTGGTACTGACATGCATTAACCAGGGTATCTACTTAAAAGATCTGACACTGGAGGCATTTAAAGATGCCAGCGAAGTTATTGAGGATGATATTTATAATATTTTATCTCCAAAAGTTGTTGTTAACAGACGAGTCAGTTATGGATCGACAGGCACAGAATCAGTAAAACAGCAAATAGAAGTTGCTAAAAATCATATGTAAATAAAAAATCCCTTCCGTTTAAATAACGGAAGGGATTTTAACATTTCATTTTTTAATTAACCGAGATCCGGATAGCCGAATGTGAAGATTGTTGCCAGTGCCCAAAGACCAAAGACCAGTACTGTAATTGCACTGAAAGCGGCACCCAGTAAGTTTTTAGCTTTCATTGAGTTTAATAGCCCGATGATTCCAAAAACAGCTACCAGACCCATTAAAATAGCAAGTGCATTAACACCGATTCTAATCGTTAATCCGCCAATAGTAAATAAATCTCCTGTATCGAAGAAAGGCATTATGTTGACCCCCTAATCATTCTCTTTAAACAATCACTTAATAATATTGTATAATTAATATATACTTTTGTCGAGAACATTTTGGAGAGTGATTATTAATGAAAATAACAAGATTGCCTTTAGGTGCATTATCAACAAACTGCTACATTATCAGTACGAAAGAAAGTGCTCTGCTTGTCGATCCTTCAGCAGAAGCTAAAGTAATTATCGGCAAACTGAAAGATATCGGGCTGCCGGTAGATGCTATCCTGTTAACTCATACACATTACGATCATTTTGGCGCTTTGGATGAAGTGCAGGCTTTTACAGGTGCAGAAGTGTATATGTCAGATATAGAAAAGGACTGGCTGACAGACACCTCAAAAAACGGCTCAATTCGATTCACTGAGGAGATCACTTCTTCTGTGAGACCAAATACCTTAAAAGAAGGGCCGTGCACGCTAGGGGCCTTTAAATTCGATGTCATTCATACACCCGGACATTCACCGGGCTCTTTATCTTACAAATTCGAAGATTTTATCGTATCAGGGGACGTGCTGTTCAATAAGGGTGTCGGCCGCACAGACTTATACGGCGGTTCGGAAGCTGAACTCATGTATTCTATTAAAGAAAAATTATTTAAGCTGGATCCGGCAACTACTGTATACGCAGGTCATAATATACCGACCACAATCGGTGACGAAAAAGAAAATAACCCTTACGTCCGGTAATTTCCATATTAAAAAGGCAGGAACATAAAATGTTCCTGCCTTTTTTGATTAATGCTGATTCCCAAATGATGGTTCGAGCAAGAATGTTGTGTAGTATGTAAAGCCGACAAAGAATATCACTAAATATGCAGCGAATACGTACATGTACATTCTTTCAGTTAATTTCATATATCCCAGTAAAACAAAGAAGCCAGTCTGTGCAACGAATAATAAAGTCATTGTAACCATATCTCCGATGTAGAACAGAATTGCAAACATTGCAGTCCAGAATCCTAGCATTTTAAATACTTTATCCATGTGATACATCCTCCCACCTGAATACTTTCACATATCATTAGCTTTAATTATAGATAATACTTTCAACAATGTAAATAGGAATTACATTTATTTCGCTGTAATTAAATTCCAAAACTATATGAGTTGGTGTAAAAAGTTAAGCAGTTTTACTATTTTTGTATTTGAACGACTTTTTTAAAAGGAAATCGCACTTTTTGCCTATATATAGGGTAGGAGGTGTTTTTTTGAAACAGTTAGCAGAATCAATTATTAAAGATGCATATGACAGCGGAGCGAGCGATATTCATATTACGTTTGAAAAAACCGGCGGATCGGTTAGAAAACGTGTTCGCGGAAAGATGGCAGCCGTCCGCATGCTGGAAACCGATATGCTGAAACGGCTGATTAACTATTTAAAGTTCATTGCAGAACTGGATATTAACGAGCACAAAATCCCGCAAAGCGGCCGGACTAGTTTTTACATCGGTAAATTGTTGTGCAATATCCGTGTCAGTACACTTCCGCTGACCATTATGAAAGAAATTGTAGTCATCAGACTGCTGAACAACAGTGCAGAAAAAACGTCTGCAGAACTTTTTTATAACCAGTCGGATTACGACTTTTTACTTGAGTATATGAAGCTGTCTCAAGGGCTTATTTTATTTACAGGACCTACAGGTTCAGGAAAAAGCACTGTCATGTACAGACTGGCAGCCGAAACTGCTGCTGAACAGACCCGGCAAATTATCAGTATCGAGGACCCCGTTGAGTTTGACATTGATCACGTCGTCCAGGCCGAAATAAATGACAAAGCCAATTTAAGTTATGGACCGCTGATACGCGGCGTTTTGCGCTGTGACCCGGATATAGTGCTCTTTGGAGAAATCAGGGACAAAATTATTGCTGAGGAATTATTAAAAACCAGCTTATCAGGCCACTTAGTTATTTCAACCTTTCACTCAAAAAGTGCTTTAAGCACGCTGACCCGTTTAAAAGACTACGGTTTATTCAAAGAAGAAATGACTGAAAGTATTTCTTTGATCGTCAACCAGCGGCTGATTCATGCAGAGCAGGGCTCTTTTATCGTCTATGAATATATAGATGCCGAAATGATCGCTCTGCATTTAAACGGTGATCATCCAAATTATAAAACTATCGGAGATAAATTAAGCGATATGCATAAGGAAGGAGGACTGACCGATGAAGAATTTGAATATTACAATCGGACCTTCCAATAAGCTTGGCAAATATGATGCGCATTTTTTAATTAAACTTGCCGCACTTTTAAAGAACGGTTTTACGATGCAGCAGGCCTTAATATTCTTAACGGAGCAGTACGAAGTCATCAAAGCACAAGATAAAGCCGCTGCACTCGCATTGATTAATTCAGGTGCCGCTTTAAGTGCTGTACTTAAAAGTTTGGGCTTCTCAAAGTCGATTATTATGCAGGTATCATTTGCAGAAATTCACGGAGAAATTATTACCAATTTAGAACAGTCCGGAGAATATTTAAACACACGCAGAAAAACTGTTCAGAAGCTGATTAAAACATTGCAGTATCCGCTGGTGCTTGTATCGATCTTTATCATTATGCTGGTGCTGTTAAACTATACGGTCATTCCGCAGTTTAACGATTTATACAGTGCCATGCAGGCGGATAAAACATCACTCGTCAATATATTGACATTTATATTGAACTATTTGCCTTACACGGCACTCGGTGTGCTGATAATCATAATGCTTATCAGCGTTACGATTTTGCTGATCACACGTATGAAAAATACTAAGAGAGCTGCACATATGCTGCTGAGCATCCCGCTTGTCAGAACTTATTTTAAATATTATGTGACCTACCGCTTTTCGCGAGAGTTCGGCTATTTTTTAAATAACGGACTCGAAGTAAAAGAAATTATTATGCTGCTTAAAACGCAGACGATTAACCGTTATTTAAATATGACAGCTCGCATGCTTGAAGAAAAACTGCTGGCCGGAATATCGCTGTCAGAAGCCATCGAACAGCAGAATGTGCTGGATCAGAGACTGGCTGTATTTGTCAGCCACGGTGAGTACAACAGTGATGTCGGCAAGGAATTAATCATCTACAGTGAATATTCTCTTGAAAATATAATAATCAAAATAGAGAATTTAACGAAGAAAATTCAGCCGGTCATATTTCTAATTCTCGGACTTTTAATCGTTTGTCTGTATTTAGTGATCGTTCTGCCGATATTTAACATGATGTCTAACATCCAATAATTCAGGAGGAATATATTATGAGAGAAATTATTAAACGCAAACTTAGAAATGAAGAAGACGGTTTTACATTAATCGAAATGCTGCTGGTGCTGCTCGTTATCTCTGTGCTGATTATATTAATTATTCCGAATATCGCTGCTCAAAGCCGCAACGTACAGGATACCGGCTGTGAAGCACAGGTCAGAATGGTACAGAGCCAAATCGAAGCCTATACACTAAACGAAGGTGCTGGTCCTGCATCGATTCAAGATTTGGTTCCGGATTACTTAACGGCTGATCAGGTCAGCTGTCAAAATGGAGATTCTATTACGATTACTAATGGCGAAGCGACGAGATCATAGCGGATTTACCATGCTTGAAATGCTGCTGACTTTATTTTTAGTCAGCAGTATTATTTTAATTTCCGTGCCGCATATACCTGAATACCGGCACAGCAGCACAGAAGATGAGCTTAAAAACCTCAGTTACTTATACCAGGGGGCACAGATGAATGCCTTGGCTAAAAATCAGTCATTTACAGTATTTATGAATTACGACAAACAAACAGTTGAAGTCCGAAACCGTGAACGCCACTTAGTTTCTCACTACAGCTTAACAGCCTGCCGGCTGGAAGACTATGGACTTAAGCAGTTTACTTATAGAAATAACGGTGATACCAGTGCTTTTGGCACAGTGTATTTATCGTGTGATAAAGACAGCGTTAAATTTATTTTCCAAATACTGAAAGGACGTTTTAGAATTGAATCATAATGGTTTTTTGCTAATCGACAGCATACTCGCACTGTCGATTTTCACTGTTATTGTACTGACCTTGCCCGGTTTAATATTTATTTTGCAAAATAATGAGGCCAGTCTTGAACGCCTGAACACTTTAAGAGAAATTTACATTGCCTCAGGCCGCTATGATTCGCCTGAAGATTTTACAGCAGCTGCAAAACTAATTTATAAAGAGGCGGGGATTGCATGTGAGGACAGACTTAAAAAAATATGCAGCTGACGGCTTCACTTATTTGGAAATGCTGCTGTCACTTATGACGGCAGCATTAATTATGGCTGTGATGCCGGGAATTTTATCGGTATTCCAAGCGCTCGAACCGATAGATGATGACTATGATCTGGATATTTTTACTATGGATATTATGGAAACTTACGACGCCTCTTCAGACATTAAAATATCAAATGCATCTGTGATACAGTTTAAAACCGACAGAGGGCAAGTATCATACCGCTATCAGAACGGACGGATTATAAAGAGTATAGACGGGGACGGCTTCGTCACTCTGATGTTTAATATCGATACATTTATACTAAATGAATCAAACGGTCTAATTACACTGAAGCTGAAAGGGGATGCTGATGAAACATACACCTTTAACAAATGACGGGTTTTTCAGTTTATCAGTCTACTTTTTACTTATATATTTAATCGGGGTATACTATCATTACTATAGTAGATTTCAGCTGATTTTGGATATCCGAATGAGTTTAATAGAAATCTATATTAATAAAATTGATCAAATAATAAATTAGGTGAAAATAATGATATTAATCGGCTTTATGGGGTGCGGCAAAACGACGATCGCACATGAACTCGGTAAAAAACTTAATAAACAAGTGATTGATCTGGATGCAGTGATTCCAGTAATCGCCAATAAAACTATTCCTGAGATTTTTGCCAAAGAAGGGGAGGCGGCCTTTAGAAAATATGAATTTCAGGCGCTGTCAGAAACTTTGAGTAAAGATGTAATCATCGCAACAGGCGGCGGAGTCGTGACTTTTGATAAGTCATACGAACTGCTTCAAGCGCAAAAAGAAATGCCTGTTTTCTTCTTAAACGCACCATTTGAAAATCTATACGAAAGAATCCAGGCGGATGACAACCGTCCGCTCGGCAATCAGGATATTGAAACGGTGAGGAATCTTTATCAATCCAGACTGAAGAAATATCAAGCGCTTTCCGATAAAGAAATCAGCACTGCTCAGCCGATAGAAAATACAGCTGAAGCAATTATCAGTTTTAGCAAACAGCAGCAGTAAAACGCGGGCTTTTCGGCTTGCACTTTGAAATATGTTATGAGTATAATGAATACGGATTCAAAAGACAGTTACGGGTGAATAATACTGGAGAGAACGCTGGCAGCGTCGCCGAAGGAGCAAGCCGTTAAACGGTGAATCTCTCAGGCAAAAGGACAGTATTGCGACGTAATCCTGAAGAGTATTTCAACAGGACAGCGAATATTCACTGTCCTGTTTTATTTATTTGAGGAGGAAATTGTAATGAGTGAGTTAAAAAGAACACCTTTAAATGAGTACTACCATGAAAACGGTGCAAAACTGGTCGATTTCGGCGGCTGGGAAATGCCCGTTCAATTCTCAAGCATCAAAGAAGAACACACAGCAGTCAGAGAAGATGTCGGTATTTTCGATGTCAGCCACATGGGAGAAATTCACGTTACAGGCAATCAGGCTGAGGAATTTCTAAACTATGCTCTTACGAATGATGTCACTAAGTTAACTGATGTCAAAGCTCAATACACGACGATTGCTAATGAAAAAGGCGGCGTCATCGATGACCTTGTGATTTACAAACTTGCTGATCAGGATTATCTTTTAATCCCGAACGCCGGCAATACAGACGGTGATTTCGAATGGCTAAAAGGAATCGAAGGCTATGATGCAGTTGTAGAAAATGTTTCTGCAGATTACGGTCAGCTTGCTGTTCAGGGACCCAATGCTAGAGCACTGGTTCAGAAATTTACTGAAACTGATCTGTCAGAACTGAAAATGTTTAATTTTGTAACAGACGCTCAAGTTGACGGTAAAGACGTTATCATCTCACAAAGCGGCTACACAGGCGAAGACGGATTCGAATTATACTGCAAGCCTGAGGACACGCTTCATTTGTGGAAATTGTTTGTAGATAATGGTGCTGTAGAATGTGGTCTCGGTGCCCGCGATACACTTCGCTTAGAAGCAGGACTGCCGCTTCACGGTCAGGATCTTACACCGGAAATTTCTCCGCTGGAAGCACGTATTGGATTTGCTGTTAAAGTGGACAAAGGTGATTTTATCGGTCAGCCGGTCTTAAAAGAGCAAAAAGAAAACGGTGCACCGCGCCGTCTGTCTCCATTTGAAATAACAGGAAAAGGGATTGCGCGTACTGACTATGAGGTCTTCGATAACGACGGCAATAGAGTCGGTTACGTGACGAGCGGTACGCAGTCGCCGACGACAAAACGTTCAATCGGTTTCGCTTTAGTCGATACTGATTTCTATGAAGCAGACAAAGAATTTGTCATCAAGATCCGTTCTAAAGAAGTACCTGCTAAATTTGTTAAATCTCCATTCCATAAAAACTAATACAATTATTATCCCGCAGTGCTGAGGCCTGCGGGATTTTTTATACAAAAAAAGCACCTGGCATTAAGCCGTGTGCTCTATATTTCATTAGCGGTTTTTAGACTTGATTTTGCCTGTCCATTTCGCAATACCTTGTTTAAGAACATTTAAATCCTTGTGGCCGTCTTTTTTCAGCATACGTGCTGCTCTTAATGCTGTACGTCCATTTTGATCGTACAGGTAAACCGGCACATCTTTACGAATAGCGCCTTTTTTCATTTGAAATGATGAAATTGGCATGTTTCTTGCACCCATAATATGTCCGTGTTCAAATTTATCTTTTTCACGAAGATCAATCAGCTGTACTTTTCTTAAATCCTTGCCGAACTCTTCTTCTGTCAGCATATTGACACCTCTCATTGAAATGAAGGCGTTAATCACCAGGACGATGATTATTACTGCTAATATAATTAATGCTATAATCCAGCTTTCCACTTAAAAAACCTCTCCTTAATATATATGTGTATTATTTTTTACGATGTTTACGTTTTGCTTTACGCAATGCTTTTCTATATTTCCGCTGATCTTCTGTCAGGATAAAGAAGTAATATATCCCGTAAATAATCAAGCCCAGCACTAGAAGAAAAATCAGTGAACTGAAAATCATATTTAAAACGACATCCAGGTTCATCAGCAGACCAACAGCTGCAATGACTAAAACGATAATTACCAAAGCTCTTTTCATTTTTTATCACTCCTTTAAAGATGGTTGAATGAAGATATTGCGACCTCAACCTGGTCATCTTGCGGCTGTTTTGTCGTTAAATACTGCAGCCATAATCCGGGCAGTCCCAAATATTTTAAAACGGGCACGGATCTCATCTTATTTGTGAACTGCAGTACTTCGAATGACAGCCCGAGTACGACTGGAATCAGTAAAATTCTGTTCAACACTCTAACGTACAAAGGATCTACCGGAACAAACATATATATGACAAAGCCGACGAGCACTGTAAAGAGTATAAACGAGCTGCCGCAGCGATAGTGGAGTCGTGACTGCGCCTGAACGTTGTCTACAGTCAGCGGCAGGCTGGATTCAAAACAGTTAATGACCTTATGTTCCGCACCGTGATATTGAAACAGCCCTTTTACCATCGGTGTCAGCGACAGCAAATATATGTAGCCTAGCAGTATAATTAATTTAATTATTGTTTCCAGTGCAACCTGTCCGAACTTGCCTGGAATAATGCCGGAAAATACTTCGGCGACAAATACCGGAATCAGGGTCAGTATAAATTTACCAATTAAAAATGTAAGTATACCGATAATTACAGTAGAAAGCACGACTTTAGTCGTATTCACCGATTTTTTCTCATCAGCTATTTTATGATCTTCCGACGGATGCCGTTCGTAGCGATCTGCTGCGAAATCCATATGCTTCATGCCGTAGACACTGGATTCTATAATCGCGACATTGCCGCGTATTAATGGGATTTTCTTTAATTTTGTCAATAGCGGCTGATTCGGTCTCGGCATATCAAAATAATCAATTTCTCCGTTTGTTCGTCTAATCGCTGTGGACATATGAGTCTTTGACTGGAACATCACACCTTCAGGCACTGCCTGGCCGCCGTAAACTGGTTTTGTCATTTTGATCATTCTTTCTACAAGTATTCTGTTGCCTGCTGCAGCCGTTCAATCGACTCATTTAAAAGGTCGTCATCTTCAGATGCCATCGCATCTGCAATCTGATTAACAGCTTCTGTGATTTCTTCATTGGCAAGGACTATATTGGAATGTTCCCTGTCCAGAACTTCTGTCAGTTCCAATTCTCCGACAGCGTTATTGTATGTTTCAACTGTTTCCTGAATATCATCTCTCGTTTTTACAATATCTCCGGTATTCAGCTGTTCATCGTTACGGTACTGAGTAATATATTCATTGAGCTGATTTAACTGCGCCGTTAGATCATCAGCATAATCAGTCACGATGCCGACGTATTTTTCAATATTTGGATTATCTCTGTCGCGCTCGAAGTTTACGATTTGCGTATCCAGATTTTCTAAATGCAAAGTAAGCTGCTGATTTCGGACTTTTTCAGTCTGCAGCAGTCCTTCGAGTTCACTTTTATATTCTTCTTTTTCACTGAGTTCTGCTTCAGGTGAGCTGTTTTGACAGCCCGCAGCAAGCAATAATAATGTAAGTGCAGAAAGTCTAAGTTTCATCGCATATTCTCCTATATTTCATTAGACTATTTTAACATGTTAGCGTTAAAATATAAAAAGAAAATGAAATAGATTTTAATTTCATGTAAAATGATTACTGAGAGGTGGAGGAGAAATGATTAAATTTGATAAAATCCAGCAATTGCTGGAAAGAGAAAGCCTTGATGCATTACTGGTAATGAGTGCTGAAAACAGACGTTATTTAAGCGAGTTCACTGGATCCAGCGGCGCACTCATCATTACAAAAGAATCGAGATTTTTAATGTCTGACTTCAGATATAAAGCACAGGGGGCAGAACAAGCTGAAGAATTTGAATTTATTCTGCAGGAAAAAGGTCTGCTCGAATCTATCGTATCATTTATGAATTCAAAAGGTTTAAAACGTATTGGGTTTGAAGGGGAGCACGTGAACTACAATACATACAGCCAATTGAGCAAATCTTTTGATGTTGTGCCTTTAACAGGTGAGGTTGAAAAAATCCGTTTAATTAAAACAGATGAAGAACTGGATTTAATTATTAAAGCATGTGAAATTGCAGATCAGTCTTATGAATACATTTTAACTTACGTTAAGGCCGGTATGACTGAGCTGGAAGTTAAAAATGAGCTGGAAGCACACATGACCAGCCTCGGAGCCAGCGGTCCGAGTTTCGATACAATCGTTGCCAGCGGACACAGAGGGGCTCTTCCTCACGGCGTAGCTTCTGATAAAGTGATCGAAGATGGCGATATGGTTACACTGGATTTCGGCGCATGGTACAAAGGCTATGCCTCGGATATTACACGTACATTTGCTGTGGGGTCAGTCTCGCCGGAAATGGAAGAGATTTATAATATCGTTCTCGAATCCCAGTTAAAATCACTGGATGAAATTAAAGCGGGCATGACAGGCAAAGAAGCCGACAGTATTGCACGTGATGTGATTTCAGCTAAGGGACACGGCGAACACTTCGGCCACTCATTAGGTCACGGACTAGGACTGGAAGTTCATGAATTGCCAGGACTGTCACAAAAAAGTACAATGACTTTAGAACCCGGCATGGTAATTACGATAGAGCCCGGCATTTATGTCGACGGCTTAGGCGGCGTCCGTATAGAGGACGATGCTGTAGTCACTGAAAAGGGTCTTAAAAAGTTAACACACAGCAGCAAAAAGCTGTTTATCGTATAAAACAGACAATATAGGAGGAAACACATGATTTCAGTAAACGATTTTAAAACAGGACTTACAGTAGAAGTAGACGGTGGCATTTGGAGAGTATTAGATTTCCAGCATGTTAAACCGGGTAAAGGTGCGGCTTTTGTCCGCAGTAAATTAAAAAACCTCCGTACTGGAGCGACTCAGGAAAAAACTTTCAGAGCTGGTGAAAAAGTCGGCAGAGCTCAGATTGATAATAATAAAATGCAGTTCTTATACGCTGACGGCGACAGCTATGTATTTATGGATAACAACACATATGAGCAGCTTGAAATTCCCGGCGATCAGCTTGAATATGAATTAAAATTCCTAAAAGAAAATATGCCTGTATCTATTATGATGTACGAAGGTGAAACTTTAGGTGTCGAACTTCCAAAAACTGTTGAACTCGAAGTTACAGAAACAGAACCAGGAATTAAAGGCGACACAGCAAGCGGAGCATCTAAATCAGCAACACTTGAAACAGGCGTTACATTACAAGTGCCATTATTTGTTAACCAGGGTGATATGCTTGTCGTTAATACTGAAGAAGGGTCATACGTCTCTAGAGCGTAGACAATCTAAGAGCAGTTTTAAAAGGCTGCTCTTAATTTATACTTGAATTGGTATGACCACCTATGTAAAATGTAGTACATATTATTTTATGGGAGAGTAAAACTAATGAATTTAGAACAAGTCGATTCTTTAATTGAAAAAATGGAGCGGGCATCGCTTACTGAAATTTCTTATAAAGACAAAGATGTAGATATTAAACTAAAAAGAGAATTAGCACCTGCAGTGACTCAAGTCCCTCAGACTGCAGAAACTAAAACATCAGCTCCAGTTCAGCCGGCAGCAGCTGCTGCTCCAGCTGAAGAAGAAGCGATTACTGTAAAAGCACCGATGGTCGGCACTTTCTACAAAGCACCTTCTCCTGAAGAAGAAGCTTACGTCAAAGTGGGTGACAAAGTAACCAGCACATCCGTCGTTTGTATTTTAGAAGCGATGAAATTATTCAATGAAATACAAGCAGAAGTATCCGGTGAAATTGTTGAAATCCTAGTCGATGATGGAGATATGGTTGAATACAATCAGCCATTATTTAAATTACGATGATTAAAAAAGTCTTAATAGCCAACCGAGGAGAAATTGCGGTAAGAATTATCCGTGCATGTCATGAACTCGGAATCGAGACGGTCAGTATATACTCTGAAGCAGATCAGGATAGTTTACACCGGAAACTAGCGACAGAATCATACTGCATCGGACCAAAACTTTCTAAAGACAGTTATCTGGACATGATCGGCATTATCACTATTGCACAGACAACGGGCTGCGATGCGATCCATCCCGGCTACGGTTTCTTAGCTGAAAACAGCGACTTTGCTGAAATGTGCGAATCATCAAGTCTAATATTTATCGGACCGATGTCTGAAACCATTTCCTTAATGGGTGTTAAAGATGTTGCTAAGAAAACGATGATAGAAGCAGATGTACCGACGGTACCAGGCAGTGACGGTGTCGTTAAATCATTAGAAGATGCATATGACATCGCTGAGGAAATCGGCTACCCTGTTATTATTAAAGCCAGCCACGGCGGCGGCGGAAAAGGGATCAGAGTCGCGAGATCAAAAGAAGAGCTGACTCAGAATTATAAATTGACTGAGCAGGAAGCGGAAAGTGCTTTCGGCAATAAGAGTTTATATATTGAAAAATATATTGAAAACTTCCGTCATGTTGAAATTCAAGTACTCGGAGATTACCACGGCAACGTTGTACACTTGGGCGAGCGCGACTGCACAGTACAGCGCCGAATGCAAAAACTCGTTGAAGAAGCACCAAGCCCGGTAATCAGTGAAAAAACACGCCGTGAAATGGGAGAAACAGCCGTTCGTGCAGCGAAAAGCATCGATTACATCGGCGCCGGTACGATTGAATTTATTTACGATTTGAACGATCATAAATATTACTTCATGGAAATGAACACGCGTATCCAGGTCGAACACCCTGTAACAGAAATGATTACCGGTGTAGACCTTGTGAAATCTCAAATTCAAGTTGCGATGCACGAACCGATTCCATATCAGCAGGAAGATATTAAATTTGAAGGCCATGCATTTGAATTTAGAATTAATGCAGAAAACCCGTACAAAAACTTCATGCCGTCAGCAGGCAAAATTACCGGCTTCCTTCAGCCGGGCGGCTTCGGTGTCAGAATGGACACTGCATCATATGCAGGATATGTGATCCCGCCGTATTACGATTCGATGATCGCTAAACTAATCGTTCACGGCAAAGACCGTGATGAAGCAGTAAAAACTGCCAAACGCGCATTAGGAGAATTCGAAATCAGCGGTATCGATACAACAATTCCATTCCATCAAAATCTGCTGCTGAACGATGCATTTTTAAACAATAACTATAATACTAACTTCCTGGAAGAACAGGATATAATGAAATAGATTGATTTAGAGCCCGTTTCTTATTATGAGAAACGGGTTTTTATCTTTTGCAGGGTGGGTGTTAGATAGGGTGGCCAATGAGATTTTCTCATTGTCCGACCAGGCCCTTTACTTAGCCAATGAACTTATCTCATTGGCCGACTAACCCCTTTACTTAGCCAATGAACCTATCTCATTGGCCGACTAACCCCTTTACTCAGCCAATGAACTTATCTCATTGGCCGACCAGACCCCTCACATAACCAATAAACCTGGATTCTCTGAAACTGATTCAGGTGAAGTTCCGAGGGAGTGGGAGTCAGCATTAAATAGTGCTTACAATTACGCAGAAATAATGAGTATGTCTAAAGCGGGTATTTATGATCAGCTCGTCTCCGAATACGGGGAGCAGTTCACACCGGAAGAAGCACAATATGCTATTGATAATCCGAAATATATATTTTTATTGACCAGTTAATTTCGGCTGGTCATTTTTTATTTTATAAAGCCGGATAAGAACAGACGTGCCGATACCGGCTCATAAGTAATTGACTAAACTCCAAAATAACCATATATTTAAGATAAGAAAACAGCTCCGTACTGTTTAGCACATACTTTAGCAAACCATTTAATATTAGCGTCATCACGTGATATAATATACCAGTGAGGTGATTGTATGATTTTACAAAATCATAATACAAATTTCGGCAGCATTGAGATTTCCAGTGAAGTGATTGAAGTCATTGCAAGTATTGCGGTAGAAGAGACTAAAGGTGTTCACTCATTGCAAAATAACTTTGCCAGTGGTAATATCGAAAAGATTGGGAAAAAGTTCCGCGGTCGCGGCGTTAAAGTTGAGACCAGCGACGGCCAGATTCACATCGCAATTTATGTAGTATTATCTACTGACCGAAACGTTCACAGTGTTGCTGAACGTATTCAGGAAAATGTTAAACAAGCTGTAAATGATATGCTCGAAGTCACGGTTAACGAAACGAACGTGCACATCGTTAATATTATTAAATAAGTTAATAGATAGGTTTAGGTGTAAGCATGAAAAGACATGAACAAAGAAAGAAAGCATTTCAGCTGTTATTCCAAATTGATAAAAGTGTTGTCGAGCTAAAAGACACGCGTTTTTACGAGGTGTATCAGACTGAGACATTTGTTAAATCAGTCATCGATTACTATGTGCATCATCAGGATGCTGTAAATGAGGAAATCAGCCGTTTCTTAACCGGCTATACGATCGAGCGTATTTCCAAAGTAGAAAGAAATATTTTACGCCTTGCTGTGAGTGAATTGCTGAGTCACGGTGCACCTGTCAAGGTTGTTATTGATGAAGCGGTTAAACTCGCAAAAAATTACGGTGATAAAGACAGCCACCGTTTTGTTAACGGTGTCTTAAAGAATTTCGCTGTGCAGAATGAAGGATAGATAGACATGGCTATGGATAGTACTAAGTATTTATCGGTTCAATCCTTAACTAAATATATTAAATATAAATTTGAAAAAGACCCGTATCTCCAACGGGTCTTTCTTAAAGGTGAGCTGTCGAATGTTAAGCATCATACGAACGGCCACATTTATTTTTCTGTAAAAGATGATCAGTCAGTCATCAGTGCGGTCATGTTCCGCTATGATGCCGACAAACTGAATTTCAAACCTGAAGAAGGGCAGAATGTTTTGCTGGCGGGTAATATTACCTTGTATGAACGGCGCGGCCAGTATCAGATTTACGTTAAAGAAATGCAGATTGACGGTATCGGCCAGCTGTTTTTAAAACTGGAAGAGAACAAAGAACTGCTAAAGATAAAAGGGTATTTAAAGACTGAACACAAAAAGCCGCTCCCAGCGTTTCCGGAACATATAGCCATTGTGTCTTCGACGACCAGCGCTGCGATTAAAGATATGATTACAACTTTAAGCCGCAGATATCCGCTAGTCAAAGTCACCACATTAAATACATATGTCCAGGGCGGCCGCAGTAAAGACAGTGTCATAGATAATTTAAAGCGGGCAGACGCACTTAAGGCAGACACGGTGATTCTTGCCCGGGGCGGTGGTTCTATTGAAGATCTATGGACCTTTAACGAGCTGGAAGTGGCTCTTGCTGTATTTAACATGAAGACACCGATCGTTACCGGCGTTGGTCATGAGACTGATATTACACTTGTCGATTATGTCAGTGATTTACGCGCACCGACACCAACGGCGGCAGCTGAACAGGCAGTACCGAATATTAAAGACTTAAATACACGTCTCGGCGAACTGCACAGACAGCTCGATAATTTGACGCTGAGCCGCATCAGCAATTCACGTCAAATGCTGGATAACTTATCAAATTACTATAAATTTAAAAATCCAAATTTATTATATACTGAACAAACCGAACGCCTGCGTGATTTATCATCCACTCTGGATAATTTTATGTCCCAAGAGCTTTTAAACTTAAGACACAGACTCGATAAATACATGTCGGCACTGGCGTATAACAATCCGGCACCGGATATACAGAAGTATCAGTCGGAGCTTAAAAGAACCTCCGGTGATTTAAACCGGCAGATGAAAATGATGATTTCACAAAAAGTAGAACGTTTAGCTGCCAATATTAATGTGCTCGAATCCGTCAGCCCGGTGCAAATATTAAAAAGAGGCTATTCTTATACAACCTTTAATAATAAAATAGTAACAGACGCAAAAAATTTAAATGTTGGCGATGTGATTGAAACTTCGTTTAATTCAGGCACGGTCAGCGCGAAAGTGACAGAGGTGAATACAGATGACGAAAAATGATCAGACTTTTGAAATGAAAATGACTCGGCTGGAAACTATCGTAAAATCACTTGATGAAGAAGAGATTTCTCTGGAGAAATCTTTAGAACTGTACCAGGAAGGCATTAAACTTTCACAGGAATGCGATAATATTTTAAAAAACGCAGAGTTAAAAGTAGAAGAGCTTAATAAGGATAACGAATCCGATGAGGAATAATACTGCTTATATTAATAAAGTCAAAGCCCATATTTTATCTCATTTAAACAGCTTTCAACACTCAGCAACGATTTACGAAGCGAGTAAATACTCCATTGAGGCAGGCGGCAAAGGCCTCCGTCCTTTGCTCTTATTTACAGCTCTAGATGCGCTCGGTACTGATTTAGATCAAGGGATTTCTGCAGCATCCGCAATCGAAATGATTCATACGTATTCGTTAATTCATGATGATTTACCGGCAATGGACAACGACGAACTCCGCCGGGGCAAACCGACGAATCATATTGTTTTTGGTGAAGCTGCTGCCATACTGGCCGGCGACAACTTGCTCAATGAAAGTTTTAATGTTATTGCAAAAGATCAGTCTTTATCCGCTGAAGTACGCATCGAACTTGTAGAAACGATTTCTGATGCTGCAGGCCAGTCCGGCATGATCAGCGGTCAAATGCTGGATATTGAAGCTGAAATGAAAACCGCATCTTTAGATGAGCTGGAGACAATACACACATTTAAAACCGGGGCATTAATCAAAGCACCAGTAACAGCTGCATGTATTATTGCCGGGGCAGATGAAGATATTCAAAGTGAACTTGAACGTTTCAGCGAGGTTATCGGCGTGCTGTTTCAAATTAAAGATGATATTCTGGACTTAGAAGGCAATCCTGAACTTACAGGCAAAAACACGGGCAGTGATGAGAAAAAAGGCAAAGTCACCTACGTGAGTGAACTTGGTATAGACGGTGCTAAACAAGCCCTTAGAAAAAAAGAGGAAGAAGCTTACAGCATATTAAACAAGCTGGATGACTCAATTGCTGTATCAGGCTTGCGTGAAATCGTTCAGATGTTCGCACAAAGAGATCAATGATAATTCATATGCAAGTATGGATTATCATTTTCTTTTTGTCAGAACAGTAAAGTGTTATAATTATCAATAGTAAAATTAAAGGTGGTTGCTATATGAATATATATAGTATTGACGAGCCATCATTTGTTAAAAACTTAAATGAAGAAGAGCTCGTACAGCTAGCAAGTGACATTAGAGAATTCCTCATCGAGTCATGTGCAGTGACAGGCGGCCACATTGGAGCAAACTTAGGTGTTGTTGAGTTGACAATCGCACTTCATAAGTACTTTGATTCCCCGTCCGATAAACTGCTTTTCGATGTAGGACATCAAGCATATATACACAAAATATTAACGGGCAGAAGCGCAGATTTTGCGACGCTCAGACAATATAAAGGCCTATGCGGTTTTCCTAAAATGCGGGAGAGCGAACACGATGTATGGGAAGCGGGCCATTCATCGACTTCACTTTCTGCAGCAATGGGGTTTGCCAAAGCACGTGATATTAAAGGTGAAAAAAATCACGTTGTACCGATTATTGGCGATGGTGCACTGACAGGCGGTATGGCGCTTGAAGCGTTAAACCATATCGGCAGTGACAAAACCAATATGACGATTATTTTAAACGACAACGAAATGAGTATTGCACCAAATGTCGGTGCACTTCATAATATGCTCGGAAGAATGCGTACAAACACTCAATACAACAAATTTAAACACGGCGCAGAAGGCTTTATCGAACGCTTGCCTCAAGTCGGCACGACACTCAGAGACTTAGCAGACCGTTTTAAAGACAGTACGAAATACATGTTTGTCGACGGCATTTTCTTCGAAGAACTCGGTATTAAATATATCGGACCCGTTGACGGCCATAATTTTGAAGATCTCGGTGCGGCCATTAAAACATCGAAAGAGTACGACGGGCCGGTAATTATTCATGTGATCACTAAAAAAGGTAAAGGCTATCATCCTGCAGAGCACGATAAGCTGGGTATTTGGCATGGTCTCGGACCTTATAAGATCGATACAGGAGAAGTGCTCGGTACGAAGAAAACTGAGTCCTGGAGTGCCTTTATGTCAAACACTGTACTCGACCGGGCCCATCAAGACGACACGATTGTTGCCTTAACACCGGCCATGCCGGTCGGCAGCAAACTGACTAAATTCCAAAGCGAACTGCCGGAGCGATTTTTTGATACCGGCATTGCAGAACAGCATGCGGTAACAATGTCAGCAGGATTGGCAGCCGCGGGTATGAAACCGTATCTCGCAATATATTCAACTTTCCTGCAGCGCGGCTACGATCAGCTGCTGCACGATGTTGACAGACAAAATTTAGATGTACTGATCGGTATCGACCGGAGCGGACTAGTCGGAGCGGACGGAGAAACCCACCAGGGTGTCTTTGATATCAGCTTTATTTCACCGCTGCCGAATATTACTTTGATGATGCCGCGAGATGAAAAAGAAGCAGCAATGATGATTGATTTTTCATTAAATACAACAGGACCGATGGCTATCCGCTATCCGCGCGGCAACGTTCTCGGTGTCGATATGGAAGCTGACAGAGCATCGCTTGATGACATGAGCTGGGAAGTTCTGAGAGAAGGTTCTGAAGCTGTTTTAATTTCTTACGGTCCAACACTTCAAACAGTCATGGAAGCTGCAGATCTGCTTGAAATTGAAGGCATCAGCGTTAAAGTTATAAATGCCCGTTTTATTAAACCGATGGACGAATCGATGCTGAAAGAATTCGGACAGGACAATTCACCGCTCTTTATCATTGAAGAGTCAATGCTGACAGGCGGTCTCGGCAGCATGGTTTCAACATTTATGAGCGACCAGCTGTTTACGAATAAAATTCAGCGTCTCGGTATCGATAACGAGTATATCGAGCACGGTGACGTGGATCTCTTACTCCGTGATATTGGAATTACTAAAGATAATATCGCGCTTCGCACCAAACAGCTGATAGGGGTCAGTCATGAAAAAAATACGAACAGATGATTATATTTTTGAACATTTTAACGTCGGCTCAATCGATGATATCAGAAAGCTGATTATGGCAGGCAAAGTATTAAATAATAATGAACCGGTCTACAAAGCTTCCGATAAAATCGATCCTCTAAAAGCACATATCAGATTTAAAAATGTAAAACAATTTGTATCAAGAGGCGGCCTGAAACTAAAACATGCCATTGATGTGCTCGGTCTCGATGTTAAAGACAAAGTCATGCTCGATATCGGCTCATCGACTGGCGGATTTACAGATTGTGCCCTGCAGCACGGGGCGCGATTTGTCTATGCTGTTGATGTCGGCACAAATCAGCTCGATTATAAACTGCGTGTTGACGACCGTGTTTGTGTAATGGAACAGACCAACTTTAAAGAGACGGTGATTGAAAACTTTGATCCTTTGCCGGAGGTCATATCCATCGATGTATCATTTACCTCGATAGTGCCGATTCTCCGTCATATTGAAAGTTTGTTCAGCCAGCCATTAAATATTGCCGCACTGATAAAACCGCAGTTCGAGAGCTATTTGGAAGAACGTGAAGAAAACGGGATTATTACGAATCCAGATACTCACTTTCAAGTGATTCAGCGCGTGTTAGCTGAAGCCGAAACTCTCGGATTTAATGTCCAGGCTATAGAAAAGTCTCCCATTACCGGAACGAAAGGCAATACAGAATATTTGTTCTTTATATCAAATAAGAAAGAAAATAAATATGCAATCACAACCAAAGACATCAGTTCCGTAGTATACGGCTGATGTCTTTGGTTTTTGCTATGCAAGGCAGCCGCTCTATGATAATATGATGAATAAATATACATATATTCATTTAAAAAGGGGGGATTTTAATGTCTAACAAATCTATCAGACAAATTAAAATCAGAGAAATTATTACGAACAACCGGATCGAAACACAGGAAGAGCTCGTTGACAAGCTGATCGAGCATAAATTTAATGTGACACAGGCAACAGTTTCCAGAGATATCAAGGAACTGCAGCTGATTAAAGTGCCTTCACCAGGCGGAGAATATGTTTACAGCATGCCTAAAGACAGACAGTACCACCCGCTTGAAAAGCTGGGACGCTACTTAATGGACAGTTTTGTTAAGCTCGATTTTACAGGGAATTTGCTCGTTCTAAAAACGCTGCCGGGCAATGCTCAGTCTATCGGAGCTATTATTGACCAGCTGGAGTGGGAAGAAGTAATCGGAACGATATGCGGCGATGACACATGTCTGTTAATTTGCCGTGATGAAGAATCACAGCAATTAATTAAGGATCGTATTTTTAATCTTATTTAATTGGGGTGTTAAATGTGTTACTGAGACTAAGTGTCAGAAACTTTGCCGTGCTTGAAAATATCGAGCTGGATTTTTCAAAAGGCATGACCGTGCTTACCGGTGAGTCGGGAGCTGGTAAATCGAAAATTATCGAGGCAATCAGCTATTTAGAAGGGCGCAGAGCTTCTGCAGAAGATATTCGCTATAACAGCAGCGGGGCAGTCATCGAAGGTGTTTTTGATTTTCCTGCCAGCAGTAAGTTAAGCCGTGTGCTCGAATCGCTCGGTATCGCAGAAGATGAATTATACATTATCAGAAGAGAAGTCATGGCAAACAGTAAAAGTCTGATTAAAATTAATAACCAGATGATTACTTTAAATAACTTAAAACAAATTATGGAACTGGTGTTGTCAATACAGTCTCAGTCCTCACAGGGGACAGTACTTCAAAAAGGCGAACAGATTGAATATCTGGACCGCTATATCGGGCTCGGAAAAGAAGACATATTTACAGAATATCAAAGTCACTACCATGCCTATCATTCCGTTAAAAAGCGTATTGAAGAGCTGGAATATAAAGACCGCAACCGGTTAACACAGCTTGAAGTACTGAAAATGCAGTATAATGAACTGTCCGCTGTGGAGCTGAAAGAAGATGAAGAAGAAGAGCTTGAAAATGAGCTCGAGTTTTTATCCAACTATGAAAATATTCATGCCTCCCTCAGCCAGATTAAAGCGCTGCTTGTCAGCGAGTATCCGCCCCAGGGCATGCTGTATGATATTAATCAGTCACTCGATACGGTCACTAAATTCGATGAGTCATATACATCTTATAAAGATACATTGACGGATGCATATTACTTATTGACCGAGTTAAATTCACATGTTTCCAATGATTTGTCATCGATTGATTACGATGCTGAAAGATTAAATGAAATTCAGTCGAGATTGAATCAGTTCAACCAATTAAAACGGAAATATACTAAGACATACAGCGGACTTTTAGAATTTCAGCAGGAGCTGCAGGCAGATATTGACGATTTGGAAAATATATCGCAGTCATTCGGCAGACTGGAAGAGGAACAGCAAGAACTGTTTAATAAAATGGAATCATCGGCTAAAAAACTGCACAGCTACCGGGAGGAAAGAAAACATTTTCTTGAAAGTAAATTGAGACGCGAATTAAGCGATCTCGAGATGCCGGATGTCCAGTTTGAAATCGCCTTAAAAGAATCTCATTTTAATCCGCTCGGTTTTACCGATGCAGAATTTTTAATTGCCACGAACAAAGGCGAACCGCTTAAACCGATGAAAGCAATTGCATCCGGCGGAGAAGTATCGAGAGTCAGTCTCGCACTCCGCACAATATTCTCTGAATTCGACAGTGATTCACTGATTATTTTTGATGAAATTGATACGGGAGTCAGCGGCCAGGTCGCAGCGCGCATGGTGGAGAAGATGAAACTCTTATCAAAACAGCGTCAGGTCATTGCGATTTCTCATCTGCCGCAGGCGGCAGCGACAGCCGATCATCTGCTGCATGTTAAAAAATCAGTGACAGGTGACAGAACCCATTCGACGGCTTCGTATTTAAATTACGATGATAAAATAGAAGACATCGCTCGTATGATCAGCGGGTCTAAAATAACAGAAGCTGCACGCATGAACGCCAAAGAATTGCTAAAATCCAGCGAAGATTAATCTTCGCTGGATTTTTTTGCATTTTTCATGAAGCGCTCCTGAGCGCGCTTGTTTTTTCTCTCACGGTAAAGGAGGTAGCCTCCGATAAACCATATTCCAAAAACAGTCATTAGAAGACCGATAAAAAACTGCAGTGCTGTATAAGTAAACGGATCGATAACGATTCCGAACATGCTGTCACGCATTAGTTTTATTCCGACTCCCGCAATTATTCCGGGAATGACCAATATTATTAAAGCTATTATTTTCAGCATAGTATTCTCCTATAAAACATTTATCTCTTACATTATACAATAAATACTAGAAAGTTAAATTTATATTTTATGACGGCCTAATGAAATAAAAGGCGTAAATATTCTCAATAATTAAACATTTTTAATCCGCTTTTCTTTTGCTGAATTTAAATGTATGCTTTTTGTAAGGGCTTACAATAAGGGTCTGGCAAATGCTTTTTACTTAATTATTGTATAATACAGTGAGGAGGCGAAATCATGAATTTTGATGAAACTTTAAAGAGTACTTTTAACAGCCATGCATCAATCGCACTCGTGAGAGCTGATTCACCTGACCTGCTTCAGCTGGTAATGGATTCAGCAATGGAACTCGATATAGAATGGCACTTATTTGACAACAGGGATAATATTTTATCGTCATTTACAGCCATGAATTTTGACTATAAAAAATACAAAGTCGAAATCCACGACAGCGCCGGTGATCAAAGCTGTGCATCAAATGCTGCACAATTTACAGCTGACGGCCATGCAAATATACTGATGAAAGGTTTGATTTCTACCGGTGTGATTCTAAAATCGGTTTTAAACAAGGAATTAAATCTGCTTGATCAAAAACTGCTGTCACATGTTGCTTTATTTAGTCTTCCTAACAGGGGCAAGCCGGTGCTTATCAGCGACGCTGCAATGAATATCGATCCCGACGCAGAGACGAAAATTAAAATCATAGAAAATGCAGCGGCGGTAGCGAGAAAGCTCAGCATTGAAAAACCAAAAGTCGCTTTGCTGTCAGCAGTTGAAAAAGTGAATGAAAAAATAGCTTCTACGGTAACTAATGATACAATAGTAAAGTCTCATAAATTTGACCATGCCATAGTGGACGGTCCAATGCAGTATGATTTGGCCATGTCCAAAAAGGCTGCTGAGATTAAACAATACGAATCACCAGTCGCAGGTGACGCAGATATACTGATTATGCCGCATATTGATGCCGGAAATATTTTGTATAAAGTGCTGATCACGTCGGCAGGGGCACATGTTGCCGGAATGATTACGGGACTGAAAGTTCCATTCGTACTGACTTCACGTGCAGATTCAAAAGAAGAGAAGTATAATTCAATTAAATTGGCAATTAAAATGTTAGAACACAACAAGGAGGAAGTTTAATATGATTTTTACTGAAATGGAACAGGGCGACTACGAACAGCTGGTATTTTGCCAGGATAAAGCGAGCGGCCTTAAAGCGATTATATGTATACATGATACAACCCTTGGACCAGCACTCGGCGGCATTAGATTTTGGAATTACGAGCGTGAAGAAGACGCGATTACAGATGTGCTCCGACTGGCTAAAGGGATGACTTATAAAAATGCTGCAGCCGGTTTAAACTTAGGCGGCGGAAAAGCAGTGGTTATCGGTGATGCTTCAAAAGATAAATCAGAAGCGTTTTTCCGTTCACTCGGACGCTACATTAACAACCTCGGCGGACGCTATATTGCGGCAGAAGACGTCGGTACGACTGTTGAAGATATGGACTTTATCTATCAGGAAACAGATTATGTGTGCGGTGTCAGCGAAGCCTACGGCTCAAGCGGCAACCCGAGTCCATTTACAGCACTCGGCTTGTATGTTGCAATGAAACGTACAGCGAAAGAAGCCTTCGGCAGCGACGATCTCAGCAATAAAACTGTGGCTGTACAAGGTGTCGGCAACGTCGCTTACAGCTTGTGTAAACACCTTCACGAAGCCGGCGCAAAATTGATCGTTACAGATATAAACGAAAAAGCAGTCCAGCGTGCAGTAGATGACTTCGGCGCTGAATCAGTCGGTCTGGATGACATTTACAGCGTCGATGCAGATATTTTTGCACCTTGTGCACTTGGCGGCATTTTAAACGACAAGACGATTCCAGAGCTGAAAGTGAAAGCGATTTGCGGCAGTGCCAATAACCAGCTATTAGATATTGAAACGCACGGTAAAGCCTTAGAAGACAGAGGCATCGTCTATGCTCCGGATTACGTCGTAAACTCAGGCGGTGTTATTAACGTTGCTGATGAGCTGGAAGGCTACAACAAAGAACGCGCAACTGCTAAAGTGAACGATGTTTACAACCAAATAGATAAAATTTTCACGATTGCTAAAGAGGAAAACATTTCACCTCAGCTGGCAGCAGATCATCTGGCTGAATCCCGTATAAAAGCAATTCAAAATGTGAAAAGCGTTTATTCTCAATCAGATAAAAATATCCTTTCCGGAAGAAAATAATGATGAAAAAGTTTATACTTGTATTAAATCTCGGAAGTACAACTACGAAAGTTGCGCTCTTCCGGGATTTAAATTGCCACATAGTTAAGACCTACTCCCATGACAAGGAGCTAATCAGTCAAGATATTTCTGCTCAAAAAGCAGCACGTTACGATACGGTGATGATGTTTTTATCAGAAGCAGGGATAACACCTGAAGATATTAGTATCGTCGCTTCCCGCGGCGGACTGCTCCATCCGGTAGAAGGCGGAACCTATCTGATTAACGATGATATGCTTCTAGACTTAACATCAGGAAAATACGGTGACCATGCATCAAACTTAAGCGGAATACTTGCTGCGGAGTTTTCTAAAAATCATGGGATTGAAGCAGTCATTACCGATCCAGTCGTCGTTGATGAATTGTGTAACGAAGCTAAATACACTGGACTTAAAAATGTAAAAAGAACTTCAATATTCCATGCTTTAAATCAAAAAGCAGCAGCGAGAAAGTATGCTGACAGCGTCGGTCAAACCTATGAGAATTTAAACTTAATTGTCATACATATGGGCGGCGGCATTACAGTCGGTGCACATCATCTCGGCAAGGTAATTGATGTCAACAACGGCCTGAACGGGGACGGACCGATGAGTCCGACGAGAGCGGGCAGCTTGCCGGCTGACGGTTTGTTAAAATACATGGCAGAACGTAATTTATCTAAAAATGAAATGATTCATTTAATTTCTAAAGCGGGCGGACTGCTGTCTCATTTAAATACGGAAGATGTCAGAGATATTACGGCTGATATTAATAATGGCAACCGTCACAGCGCTGAGGTGCTGGAGGCCATGGCCTTTCAAATAGGCAAGGAAATCGGTGCTAAGGCAGCTGTCCTTCGGGGTCAAGTTGACCAGATTATTTTTACCGGCGGCGTCAGCTACAGCAATTATGTAATGGATCTCATCACACCTTATATTTCATTTATTGCCCCTGTAACCATTTATCCGGGGGAATTTGAAATGGAGGCGCTGGCTTACGGTGCCTATACTGTCTCAAATGACAGAACATTATTAAAAACTTACAAGGCGGAGGGAAGTCATGACTAAAAATTACGATACTGTAATCATCGGCGGCGGAACCGGCGGCTACATTGCTGCCATTAAACTGAGCCAGCTCGGTCAGGAAGTCGCAGTCGTTGAAAAAGAACATCTCGGCGGAACATGTTTAAACAAAGGATGTATTCCAACGAAAAGTTTTTTAAAAAGTGCTGAAGTGATCAACACGATGAAGCACGCGTATATGTACGGAATAGACGCTGCAGAACCTTCGTTTAATATAAAAAATATCGTCGAGCGTAAAAATACCGTTGTGAATAAGATGCAAAACGGGATTAAATATTTGATGGATAAAAATAAAATAGACATTTATAATGGCACAGCAACAGTACTCGGACCTTCCTTATTTTCACCTTTAGCAGGCGCTGTCAGTGTCAGTTATGAAGATGAAGACAAAGAAAGCGAAATACTCGTCAATGATTTTGTTATTATCGCTTCGGGTTCAAAACCTGCAGCGCTGCCGTTTATGCCATTTGACGGTAAAGTGATTTTATCGAGTGATGATTTAATGGATTTAGAACATATACCTGAAAAAATTGCCATTGTCGGCGGCGGGGTCATCGGTGTGGAATTTGCAACGGTACTGTCAGCATTTGGTACGGACGTTACAATTATCGAAGCCGCAGCTCAAATTTTACCGACTGAAGATAAAGACGTGGCACAAGCCGTCGCAAAATCACTGGCTGAGAGTGGCGTAACTGTTAAAACGGGTGTTAAACTGAATGCTGAAGATACCGATATTAAAGATGACGGTATTTCTATTACGCTGGACGGCCAAGCTGAATACTTTAATCATGCTGTTGTTGCGATTGGGCGAAAGGCAAACACAGAAGATCTCGGCCTTCAAAATACTAAAGTTAAAGTCAATAACGGTATCGTTGAAGTCAATGAATATCAGCAGACAAACGAGTCGCACATATACGCAGTCGGCGATGTGACAGCATCTTACCAGCTGGCTCACGTTGCCATAGAAGAAGCACTGATCGCAGCGGAACACATTACGGATCATCAGCCGCTTGAGATGAATTACGACAATGTACCCAGATGTATCTATACGTCGCCGGAGGTTGCCTCGATTGGTCCGACCACTGAGCAGTTAAAGGCAGATAAAATAGAGTTTAAAACACATAAATTACCGCTGTCTTCTATTGCTAAAGCCGTCATAGACAATGATGGAACAGGCTTTATTAAAATGAACATTGCACCAAACGGCGACATATTAAGTGCATCGATCGTCGGTGCGCACGCGACTGAACTGATTAACCAGCTGTCGCTGGCTAAATTTATGGATGCTTCAGCATTAGAACTGTCGAGTGCAGTTTTTGCTCATCCATCAGTCGGTGAGATTATTAAGGAAATAGGACTCGATGCCGAAGGTATCGCAATTCACGTTTAGGAAGGTGACATTTTTGCTATCTTATAAAGAAACAGATTTAACTGAATCAGACTTGCAGCAAATGTATAAAACCATGCTGATCTCAAGACGTCTTGACGAACGCATGTGGTTATTAAACCGCGCGGGAAAACTGCCCTTTGTCATTTCATGCCAGGGCCAGGAAGCGACTCAAGTCGGTGCAGCTTTCGCACTCGATAAAGAAAATGATATTATCAATCCTTACTATAGAGACTTAGCACTCGTGACACACTTTGGCATGACTCCAGAAGAAACGATGCTGTCTGCCTTTGCCCGCGGTGCAGATGTACAAAGCGGCGGCCGTCAGATGCCCGGTCATTTCAGTAAAAAGGCGAGTAATATTATGACACAAGGATCTGCCGTAACGACTCAAATCCCTCATGCAGTCGGTGCGAGTTACGCCATGAAAATGGACGGGGAAAAACGTGTATCTTTAGCTACTTTAGGAGAAGGCTCAACTTCACAAGGTGATTTCCATGAAGGGCTAAACTTTGCAGGCGTACATAAACTTCCGTTTATTTGCCTGATAGAAAATAATAAATATGCAATCAGCGTGCCGACACATCTGCAATATGCTGCTGACAAACTGTCCGACCGCGCAATCGGCTATGGCATGCACGGAGAGCAGGTAGACGGCAATGATCCAATCGCAGTATATAAAGTGATGAAAGAAGCGAGAGAACGGGCAATTAACGGTGAAGGGGCATCATTAATCGAAGCCTTGTCGATCCGCTTAACGCCGCATTCATCCGATGACGATGATAAATACCGCACAGCGGATGAACTGACTAAAAATAAAGAAGACGATTGTCTCGAGTCTTTTAAATTATATTTACTCGATGAAAATATAATCGATGAAGATTGGCTGACAGAAGCTGAAGCAGAAATTAAAGACACAGTAAATCAAGCAACAAAAGCTGCGGAAGCTGCCCCTTATGCTGAAGCAGAGCATGCTTTAAAACACGTTTACGAGGAGGTAGACAATGGTTAAAATGTCTTATCTCGATGCGATCCGCGATGCGCTGTTTGTATCGATGGAACAGGATGAAAGTGTATTTGTACTGGGTGAGGATATCGGTAAAAAAGGCGGCGTCTTTAAAGTGACCGAAGGTCTTCAGGAAAAATTCGGCGAGATGCGCGTTTTGGATACACCGCTAGCCGAAAGTAATATAGTCGGCACGAGTGTCGGTGCAGCCATGATGGGCAAACGTCCGGTTGCTGAAATTCAGTTTGCTGAATATATTTTACCCGCAGTTAACCAGATTTTAAATGAAGCAGCAAAAGTCCGCTACCGTTCCGATAACGACTGGAATGCGCCAATGGTTATTAGAGCGCCGTTTGGCGGCGGTATTCACGGTGCCTTGTACCACTCTCAGTCCATCGAATCTATTTTCGTTTCAACACCGGGACTTAAAGTCGTCGTGCCGTCAACACCTGCTGATGCAAAAGGCTTATTAATGGCAGCAATTAAAGATAATGATCCCGTCATGTTTTTCGAACATAAAAAAGCGTATCGCCTGCTTAAAGGTGAAGTGCCTGAAGGAGAATATACAGTCCCGCTCGATAAAGCGGATATTAAACGTGAAGGTGATGATATTACAGTTATCACTTACGGATTATGTGTAAATTACGCAATCCAGGCCGCTGAACAATTATCAAAAGACGGTTATCAAGCTGAAATACTCGATTTACGGTCGCTTTACCCGCTCGATAAAGAAGCGATTATTAAAGCTGCCAGTAAAACGGGTAAAGTATTGCTGGTGACCGAAGATAATTTAGAGGGCAGCCTGATCAGTGAAGTATCTGCAATTATCGGAGAAAACTGCCTGTACGATCTCGATGCACCAATTATGAGGCTCGCAGGACCCGATGTGCCGTCGATGCCTTACGCACCGCCAATGGAAGATTACTTTATGATGAATCCTGAGAAGATATATAAAAAAATGCTCGAACTGAGCGAATATTAAGGGGTGAATACTATGACTGAAATAACGATGCCTAAGCTCGGAGAAAGTGTGACTGAAGGGACGATAGAAAACTGGCTGGTTAAAGTCGGTGACACCGTCAATGAATACGATCCGTTATGCGAAGTAAATACTGCCAAGGTGACTGCTGAAGTCCCGTCTGTATACGACGGTGTAATTACTGAAATCCTGGTTGAAGAAGGCGATACAGTAGACGTCGGCGTGCCGATTTGTAAAATTGAGGTAGCCGGTGAGGAAACACCGCCGGATGATCAGCCAGATCAAAAAGCTGAAACTGCAGCGGCTGAAACAGACGAAACGCAAACTGAAAAAACTGAAAAACCGGCTGCAGCTAAACAAGACGGCCGTAGATTATCTCCTGTCGTTATGCGTTTAATCGGGGAACATCAAATCGATATAAATAACTTAACAGGTACTGGTTTTAACGGCAGAATTACTAAAAAGGATGTCGAGAAATACTTAGAGAACGGACCGGTTAAAGAGACTGCAGCAGCTGTTAAATCAGCTGGAAAACCGGCTGAAGAAGTTCAAGCTAAAAAAGCGCCGGCTGTTCAAAGCGGTGAATCTATAAAAGTGACGGGCGTGCGTAAAGAAATTGCTAAACGCATGGTTCAGTCTAAAACCGAAATTCCGCATGCCTGGCTGATGATGGAAGTGGATGCGACAAATCTCGTTAACCTGCGTAATAAACACAAAGTAAAATTCAAAGAGCAGGAAGGCTATAACTTAACTTTCTTCAGTTTTTTCGTCAAAGCCGTATCAGAAGTGCTGAAAGATTATCCTATCTTAAACAGCTCATGGGACGGAGATACAATTACCGTGCATGATGATATTAACTTATCTATTGCAGTGGCTAATGAAGATAAACTGTTCGTACCGGTCATTAAAAATGCTGATGAACGGTCACTTACCGGCATTGCCAAATCCATCAGCACTTTAGCTGATAAAGCACGCTCAAACAAACTGACCGGCGACGATATGTCAGGCGGCACTTTTACTGTCAATAATACGGGTGCATTCGGTTCAATCCAGTCTATGGGCATTATTAATCAGCCTCAGGTTGCTATACTCCAAGTTGAATCGATCGTGAAAAAACCGGTATTTATCGGAGATATGCTGGCAGCACGCCATATGGTGAATTTGTGTCTGTCTATCGACCACCGGGTGCTCGACGGTCTCGCAGCGGGACAATTCCTGCAGGCAGTAAAAGATAAAATTGAAAATCTCGATCCGGATGCCGATTCAGTTTATTAACTTTACAAACGCTCTATTGGCCGATAAAATAAACAGTAGTGATAAGACTTTTACGAGTCGGACAAAGGAGTTTTTAATATGGACTTAGATTTTAATTTATACATGCAGGATTTAGTACAAAATGCACGCAAGGAATTAACTGATTCCGGTTATACGGAAATGCGTACACCGGAAGATGTAGAGGCGCACTTAAACAAAGAGGGTACAGCTCTAGTCATGGTTAACTCCGTATGCGGCTGTGCCGGAGGAATCGCCCGTCCTGCTGCCATCCACTCTCTAAACTTCGACAAGCGCCCTGACCAGCTTTTAACAGTATTTGCTGGCCAGGACAAAGAAGCAACTGAGCAGATGCGTGACAAAGCACCGGATTATTTACCGTCATCTCCATCATTCGCCTTTTTCAAAGACGGAAAAATCGTGGATATGATCGAACGCCACGAAATCGAAGGTCATGAAATTATGAGCGTCATGACCGGCATTCAAGCATGGTTCGAAGAATACGGTAAAGAAGCATAAAAAAACGCCCTCAACTGGCAGCTCGCTGCCAAAAGAGGGTGTTTTTCTAGTATTTAAAATGAAGTTAAGTAGCTGACGCCCATTAAGAGGCCGGAAACTACTATTAATATTACCATGAACCATATAATAAATTTTTGTACTTTTCTGTTACCCATTCGTCCATCATCCTTAAGAATTTATTGATATCATCACTATACATGAATACAAACCAATTCATCAACTACCGGAGGCATAATTTTATGAACAAAGACAGACTAACAGAACAATTTTTAGAAATCGTACAAATCGATTCTGAATCAGGTGCAGAACGCCAGGTTGCAGATTATTTAAAAAATATTTTAACTGAACTGGAATTAAGCGGTTTTGAAGACGATACTAGAGAACAGACAGGCTACGGCGCTGGGAACTTAATCTACACGCTTAAAGGTGAAGAAAACATTCCAGCTGTTGCATTCATGGTTCACATGGATACGGTAACACCAGGCGTCGGTGTTAAACCGCATATTGAGGACGGTTATGTATACTCAGACGGAACGACAATTCTCGGGTCCGACGACAAAGCAGGGGTATCTGCAGTGATCGAAGCTGTTAAAGTTCTAAAAGAAGAAAACATTCCGCACGGTGATGTAGAAGTCATCATTACGGTCGGTGAAGAAACAGGTCTCGTTGGCGCTAAAGCGTTAGATATTAAAAACATTAAAAGTAAATTCGGCTACGCAGTAGACGGAACGGGCCAGGTCGGTACTATTGTTAACCGTGCACCGTCACAAACTAAGATCAAAGCACAGATTTACGGTAAAAAAGCGCATGCCGGTATTGAACCTGAAAAAGGCATCAGTGCAATTAACTTAGCTGCTAAAGCAATAAGTAAAATGGAGCTTGGCCGCATCGATGAAGAAACGACAGCAAATATCGGGACTATTAAAGGCGGACAGGCAACAAATATCGTTGCTGACCACGCAGAAATTTTAGCCGAAGTCCGCAGTTTGTCAGATGAAAAATTGCAGGCTGAATCTGAAAAAATTAAAACTGCTTTCGAAGAAACAGCAAAAGCTCTCGGAGGAAGCGCTGACGTGCAGGTTGATTTAATGTATCCATCACTCCACGCAAAAGAAGATGAAGCTGTGATTACGACAGCAGCAGAAGCTGTAAAAAATATTGGCCGACAAGCTGATATTATTAGTCTCGGCGGCGGCAGTGACGGTAATATCTTCCACGGCCAGGGCGTACCAACAGCTATTCTCGGTGTCGGCTACGAATATATTCATACGACAAGTGAACGCATGCCGCTTGAAGAACTGTATAAAATGACTGATTTAATCGTTGAAATTGTTAAAGTGCACTACGCAAACGAAAAGAAATAATTCAGTTAAATAATAAAATAAATATCTCCAGAATAAATAATCCGTACACTAGACTCCTTAAGGGAATAGCGTACGGATTTCTTTGTCTTGTATAAATTAGATGATATTCTTTGAGCTTTAGTTTCAACCCATTTTTTATGTTCAAATAGAATAAATCTTATTCATCCAAGGCCTGCCAGACTTGAATTTTTGTGTCCGCATCATCGAGCGAATAAGTGTGTTTGATCAGTTCTAATGAGAAGTCGCAAGTTAAATTCACTTCTTCTCTGAAATGCCATCTGCGGAAAATATACTCATAGACTTGGTCGATTGCTGAATCCGGTGCTCCCGACGTATCGAATATTTGATAATACATCGATTCTGTAAATGTTTCATCAAACGGAGTCTGTTGATTGCTCGCTGTGCCGACAAATATTTCGATTTCATTATCTACTACGCGTTCCTGCACAAAGATACCTTTTACAAAACCATCATTGTATCTGAGTATTTCATCGATTAAACCTTCGCGTTCAAGTATTTTTAAAAACTTGTACTTATAGCTGGAATGATATGAATTGATATCAAAATACTGGGCGATGCCGATTAAACGAAAACTTTTAATAAAAACGCGCTGAGATTTGTATTTCGGCTGTTTCGTCGGTACAACTTCAAAAGAAATAAAGTCGAGCAGATCCATTTTTTTAATATTACGTTCAGTTTCATGAACTGAAATACCAAACGTGCGGCTATATATTTTCTTAAATTGATCCACATCACGGTAGCCGTAATATTTAATAATATCAACGAGCCGTCTATGTCCCTGAAACACTTCATAGGCAATCTCAGTCATGCAGCGCTTTTCCTGATACTGAGCGGGTGTCATACCGACGAGAGATGTAAATATCGTCAGGAATGATTTTTGTTCTACACCCATGTTCTCCAAAACCTCTGAGAAATCGATATCTTCTCTGAGGTGGTCTTCTATATACACGATAAATCTTTCTACAAAACGAATCGTTTCCATGTAATCACCTTACTTAGTTTACTCTTATTTATTATTCCACCCCCGGCTTAAAAACACAACTCATTATATGATATAATGAAGCAATTAATTAACGAGGTGTCGAAATGAAATTTACTGTTTTGGGGTCGGGAGCAGGGCTGCCGTCCAAAGATAGAAATACGCAGAGCTTTGTTATAGACTGCGTGCTTGAATACAATGAATATATTTTAATTGATGCCGGTGAAGCGCTGCAGCACCGCATACTCCATACTCATATTAAACCATCTAAAATCAAAAATATATTTATTACGCATCTGCACGGCGATCATATTTTCGGTCTGCCCGGATTTTTATCGTCCCGGGCATTTCAAGGCGGCGAGGGGATTCCGCTGACGATTTACGGTCCAGCCGGTTTAAGAGAATGGCTGGACTTAACATTCAAAATATCTGAAAGCACGCTCAATTACCCGCTTGAAATTATAGAAGTCGAAGCTGATATGACCATTCGGCTGAATGATTTCACAGTCCGTGTGCTTCCATTATCACATGGTATCGATTCCTTTGCTTATATTTTTAAAGAGAATGACAAAATCGGCGAGCTGCTGACCGATAAACTGCTGGCACTCGGCTTAAAGCCCGGTCCCGTTTACGGTAAAATCAAAGCCAGTGAAACATTCACAGTTGAGGGTAAGGAATATCAAACCGCTGATTTTATCGGTGAAACGATTTACGGCAGAAAAATAGCAGTGCACGGCGATACGAGATTAAATAGTAAAGAAGACTATTTAAATCAGCTGTTTAATGCAGATTTGATCGTGCACGAAGCGACATTTTTAAAAGATGAAAAAGAAAAAGCACATGATTATTTCCATTCGGAAATTAACCAGGTGCTCAATATGTTTTCAGAACTGAATTACAAACAGCTGCTATTCGTACATATCAGCAGCAGATATACAGATGAAGATATCAGGGAAGTCAGTGCTGCTTTAAATGACAAAGCCGCTATTGCTTTTGATTATTTTGAACTTCCCATCCCGCGTAACGTTCAATAAATTCAGCGACCGTTTGACGGTACTGCTTGGGATTTCGGTTGTAACTTTCAACGTGATTGCCCCGGGCAGGATACCATTGTTCTTTCGGTCCTCTTTTTTTCTTATATAATTCAACCGTTGATTCATAAGGAATGAAAGAATCGCGTTTAGAGTGAATAAATAAGACCGGCTGTTCGATTTTGTCGACAACTTTAACCGGTGACACGTGATATAGACTGAACTTGCTGCGGACTTTTAAAAAGACATAAGTAAAGAACAGTACAACCGGTGATGCGACGCGTGAATACGAGCTGTATATATGCGCCAGCTGATCGCTGAACTTAGCAAATGAAGCATCGGAAATATAGAATTTCGCCTTATTTGATAATTCACCGGCGTACAGCAGAGTTGTTGCTGCGCCCATCGATTCGCCGTGGACACCAAATTCTATATCATCTCCATAATTGTCCAGCAGGTAGTCAATGACAGCTTCTAAATCAAATTTCTCATAGAAACCGTATGTTGAATCGACACCACCTGAATCGCCGTGGCGTCTGGCATCATATACAACACAGTTAAAACCGAGTCCGGTAAATAAATTAACGTACTTCGTCGAACTGAGTTTATTTTCCGATACGCCGTGGCAAATAACAATCCATTTATTTGTGTCGTTCGGGTAGATAAATGTTGCACTGATATTGTAGCTGAATTTAGATCGGACATTCACAATGTCTTTAGGAAGTTTATCGTATTCTTCCAAGTTCATGCGCTTGGCACGTGTTTCCCGGCGTTTCACTATTTCAACGTCCCGGAGTTTAAAAAACATAATCTGGGATGATGCAAAATAGCCGAGAGATATAAACAGCACGGCTGCTGAGACGAACAAAGCGCCCAGCCATTTAATGAAATTATTCATTATGGTCCTCCTTTATTATTAACATATATTATTATATCATCCCGTTATAATTATCAAATTGTTATTTTTATAAAATTATATGATATATTTAATGTAAATTTGAAAAAGCGGTGATTAATATTTCTAACGAACATTTAACTGAAACTAAACGCTCAGAGGAAGATATTTACCAGGGTAAAATAATCGATGTCAAAAGACTGACTGTCGACTTACCTGATGGTAAAGAGGCTTACAGAGAAGTAGTTTACCACAAAGGGGCAGTTGCAGTTATTGCGACGGACAGCCAATATATGTACTTTGTTAAACAATACCGCATTTCAACTAAAGAAGTACTGCTGGAAATTCCCGCGGGAAAAATTGAAATTGATGAACATCCCGATCAAACAGTCATTAAAGAATTAAAAGAAGAAATCGGCGGCGTTGCCAAAGACATAAAAAAACTGTATGAGTTTTATGTTTCTCCCGGATTCTCAAATGAACTGATTCATTTATATGAAGCAAGAGATATTACTTTCGGTGATTTAAAACTGGAAGACGATGAGTTTTTAGACGTCGTCACAGTGCCGTTGAGCGAGCTGAAAGAGAAAATGGACAATGGTGAATTTAGAGACGGCAAGACACTTGTCGCTGTTCATCACGTACTTCAAAGAGAAAGTTATTTATAATCATTATCAATAAGATTGAAAATCATTCTCTTTTATGTATAATTGTTATCAATAAGAATTTAAAAGTTAGAAGGTGCAGTTGTGGAAACTAGAATTGAGCGTATTAAAGAAGCATTGCACGATGCTCGTTATAAATTAACTCCACAGCGTGAAGTCACTGTGAGAGTATTGCTCGAAAACGAAAGCTCTCATCTGAGTGCCGAAGACGTTTTTATGAAAGTTAAAGATAAATATCCGGAAATCGGACTGGCAACAGTTTACCGGACACTGGAGCTCTTAAATGAACTGAATGTACTTGATAAAGTGAATTTCGGCGACGGTGTGTCTAGATATGATTTAAGAAAAGAAGGTGCCCAGCATTTTCACCATCATCTAATTTGCATTAACTGCGGATCAGTGGAAGAAGTCGAGGAAGATTTACTGACAGATGTTGAGAAAATTGTCAGCCGCGATTTTAACTTTGATATTATCGATCACAGATTAACCTTCCACGGCATTTGCAGCGAGTGCAAAGGGAAAGAAGGAAATACGGATGCTTAATCGTCATATCGATGAGTACTTAACGTATTTAAAAATTGAACGCGGTTTAAGTGATGCTTCCATTTCATCATATAAGCAGGATTTAAAACAATACAGCCAATATTTAAAAGATGAGAATGTTACGGGAGTCGAAGACATAACGACTGAAATCCTCGTAGCATTTTTACAGTTTTTATCGGAAAACAATAAAAGCTCTAAAACCATCAGACGGGTGCAGTCAACACTCAGAAACTTCCATCAGTTTTTGCAGTTTGAGCGTATTATAGACACAAATCCAGCACTCAGGCTGTCGACACCAAAAGAAGAAAGAGAATTGCCGGTCGTATTATCAATCGAAGAAATGGAGACCCTGCTGCAGGCACCGGACAAGACGCCTCAGGGTATTCGGGATAATGCCATTATGGAGCTGTTATATGCCAGCGGACTCAGAGTCAGTGAGCTGATTAATTTAAAGCTCAGCGACTTGAATCTGGATATGGGTTTTATTCATGTATACGGTAAAGGGGACAAGGAAAGAATCGTCCCGACGACTGAATATGTTGCAGAAAAATTAAACGATTATATAAAAAATCAGCGTTTGATGTTATTAAAGCACGAAAATACTGATATACTGTTTCTTACGAACAGAGGTAAAGGTTTCACCCGGCAGGGGTTGTGGAAAACGATTAAAAAATATGTTCTGATCAGCGGGATCAGTAAAAATATTACGCCGCATACGTTCAGACATTCATTTGCAACGCATTTAATTGAAAACGGGGCAGATCTCCGTGCAGTCCAGGAAATGCTCGGCCATTCCGATATTTCAACAACCCAGGTGTATACTCAAATCTCTGCGACAAAAATTAGAGAAATGTATAAGCAGTTCCATCCAAGAAAGTAGGTATAAAAATTATGTACAAAAAGATTCACTTAATCGTTCTCGATTCTGTAGGTATCGGTGAAGCGCCGGATGCAGCAGACTTTGGAGACAAAGGCACACACACTTTAAAACATACGCTGGAATCTCATCCAAATACGCTGCCGAATTTAGCTAAACTCGGACTCGGCAATATCGATGACTTGCCGGGCGTTGATCAGCAGGAAAAAACTGAAGGATTCTATACGAAAATGCAGGAAGTATCAAAAGGTAAAGATACTATGACTGGCCACTGGGAAATTGCTGGTTTAAATATCGATACAGCATTCAAAGTATATCCGGACGGCTTTCAGGAAGAACTTTTAAACAAAATCACTGAAGCAACCGGACGCGGCATCGTCGGCAACAAACCAGCCAGCGGTACTGATATTATCGAAGAATTTGGTGAGCACCAGATTGAAACCGGTGATTTAATTATTTATACATCAAACGACCCTGTGCTTCAAATAGCAGCAAATGAAGCAGTCGTTCCACTTGAAGAACTATACGACATCTGCGAAAAAGTGCGCGAAATGACAAAAGACCCTGAATTCTTAGTCGGCCGTGTAATCGCCCGTCCATTTGTCGGTTCTAAAAAAGGTGAGTTCAAGCGTACAGAAAACCGTCACGACTATGCGCTGCAGCCATTTGGTAAAACTGTGCTGAACGCTTTAGAAGAAAACGATAAAGACGTTATCGCGATTGGTAAAATTAACGATATCTTCACAGGCAGCGGCATTACCGATGCAGTCCGTACGAAAAATAATGACGACGGCGTCGATAAACTGCTCAAAGTAATGGACCGCGACTTTAACGGCTTATCATTCTTAAACTTAGTAGACTTCGATGCAGAATACGGCCACCGCCGTGACCCTGTCGGCTACAGTAATGCCCTAAAAGCATTCGACGACAGACTGCCTGAACTGACTGAAAAACTCGGTGAAGATGAGCTGTTAATCATTACAGCCGACCACGGTAACGATCCGACTTATACGGGAACTGATCATACGAGAGAATACGTCCCATTATTAATCACATCAGGCAAAGACTTAGACTTTAAAGAAATCAGCCAGTGCCAGACATTCAGCAACGTTGCTGCAACAATCGCTGAAAACTTCGGCGTCGACTATGAAACACACGGCACGAGCTTCTTAAAGGAACTGAAATAAATGAAAAAAGCAAGATACGTCATCTTCTTCGGCATACTCCTTTTGAGTATCGTATGGGGATTTATATATTGGATGGTATTTGTATAATAATTAAGAACGGTCCAAGCACTAGTGCCTGGACCGTTCTTGTTTTATGGCGTTTATTCCGTCATTGTCGTTTTCACAATGACGGGACACGCACCCAAATCCCATGCCGCCGCTTATTTTCGCTTCATCAATTTGCGGTTCAACGCTTCGAGCCTCGCTTCGATGACTTCTTCACGGTCACGGAGCTTGTGTTTATCGACGATGGTTTCATCTTTTTCAAAGCGTTCCAGCAATGACAAAGTAAATGCGGTATACGATTCAAATTCTGCACCGTGCAATTGATACAGCCCTTCATAGACCCAGTCTTCGACAGGGTACTGCAGCGGAACGAATGGGATGTCGGCCAAATGGATATATCTTTCCCGGAGCATATCGACCAGCTCATCTTTAAAGCCAAATTCACCAACATCATACCTATGCTGTTCGTATAATTTCAGCGCACGTTTATAAGATGTTGCAGCACCGATAACATTGTCCCGGCGGTAATGATATTCACCGGTAACAATGAGCACCATGAACACTTCCGGATCTCCCTTTGTGAATTCCCCCTTATCTTTCCAAGCTTCTTCCATGATTTCATGGCATTCGAAGTAATCTTGCTTTATAATTAATTCGTTAAAGAATTGTAAAAGTATTTCTTTATCGATACGTATCACTCCTAAAATTGAGGTTTTATAATGACTGCCTATAAAGTAAAATTAGATGTTTTTGAAGGACCGCTCGATTTACTCCTTCATTTGATTAAAGAACTGGAAATCGATATATACGATATTCCAATGAAGATGCTGACTGAACAGTACATGGAATACATTAATCAGATGAAAGAACTCGAGCTGAACGTTGCGAGCGATTACCTCGTCATGGCGAGCGAGCTGGTTAAAATTAAAAGCCATATGCTGCTGCCGGAACCGCCGATGGCGGATGAGGATTACGAAGACCCCCGCGAACAATTAATGTCCCAGCTAATAGAATATCAAAATTATAAATTATATGCTGAAGAATTGAATAAGTTAAAAGAAGAAAACCAGCATCTCTTCGTGAAGGCACCGCATCTGTTTGAAGACGAGGATGACGACAGCACGACGCTCGAATTGTCGCTGAACGACTTGCTGGAAGCTTACAGCAAAGTCAAATCCCGCGTTTCTTTAACCGAAGATGCTTACGTCGTCGTTCGTAAAGAAGAGTACACTAAAGATATGGCGGCTTCTTTTATCGCGTCAAAATTCGAACATAAAAAATCGATGAGAATGACTGAACTGCTCAGTTTTAACGAACCGAGAAACAAAGTCGTTCAAGTATTTATTACTATTCTAGATTACATCAGTCAAAATCTCTATCAGATTACACTGCTTACAGAAGATGATTTTGAGCTTGAAAGGTTGGCATAAGTTTTGGAAAAAATTAATATTATCGAAGGGTTATTATACATCGCCGGTGACTTAGGTTTAAGTGAAGAAACGCTGATGATGCATGTGCCGATAACAAAAATGCAGCTTGAAAATGAAGTGAAGCAGTACGACAAGGAACATTTTACGATCGTCAATCACGGAGATATGTACTTTTTAAAGACGACTGAAGAAATGGAAAAGTATATTAAGCGCGTCCTCGATGACCGGCCGGCTAAGAAATTATCGCAGGCTGCCTTAGAAGTGCTGGCTATCATTGCTTATAATCAGCCGATTTCAAGGTCCGGTATCGAAAGCGTGCGCGGCATTCAGTCAGACGGTCCAATTTCTACGCTGATCAATAAAGGGTTAGTAAAAAAGAAAAACATTACAGATGAGCGCGCTCAGTATTTTGAGACGACCCAGAGCTTTTTAGAAATATTCGGTCTTAAGTCTTTAGACGACTTGCCGGCAGATGATATGATAGCAGAACAGGAAGAAATAGATCTGTTCTTCAATAGCTTAAAGGAGCAAAATCAATGAAAACAACTCGTATTAATAAAAAAATTGCAGACGCAGGTATTACTTCACGACGTAAGGCAGATAAGCTGATCGAAGAAGGACGCGTTGTTGTTAACGGCAAAAAAGTAACAGAACCCGGCCTGCAGGTCACTGACAAAGATCAGGTGACAGTAGACGGTGTGCTGCTGACTAAAGAAGAGCCCGTACACATTTTATACTACAAACCGGCTGGGGAAATTTCAGCAGCTGAAGATGATAAAAAAAGAGATACTGTCATCGATGCTTTCCACGATATCGATGCCAGACTCTATCCGGTCGGCAGACTCGACTACGATACATCAGGACTGCTGCTCGTAACGAATGACGGTGAGTTTACCCAGCATATGACACACCCGAAATTTGAAATGAAGAAAACTTACAGAGTTAAAACAGATGGCATTCTTCTCCGCCATCAGCAGGATGAAATGAGAAGAGGGATTAAACTCGACGACGGCTTAACTGCACCGTGTGATTTAAAAGTCATCCGCGACAAGGGCGGCAAAGACATGATTTTAGAAATTACCATTCATGAAGGACGCAACCGCCAGGTGAGAAGAATGTTTGAACACTTCGGTTTAAACGTCACAAAACTGACCCGGATCCGTTTCGATTTCCTAACACTGGACGGCTTAAAAGAAGGGGAATACCGTTTCTTAAAACCGCACGAAGTGAAGAAATTGATTGCCAACAGTAATAAGTAAGCGTTTAAATGTCATAATACTGTCAAACCGCAACAAAATGTGTAGTGTTATAATAATTGCTACGTACGCATTTTATTGCGGTTTATATCAATTTGGAAAGGGGCCTGACGTTGAAAAAAGGAACTAGAAAAATTATTCGTACAGGTACAATCATAACGATTGCAGCACTCTTAGGCATTACGCTTTACTTAAATTTGAGGGACGGCACTCAAACGGTAAACGTCGGAGACGAAGCAGTCGATTTTAAACTTGAAACATTGAGCGGTGAAGAAATTCAACTGTCTCAAATTACCGATGAAAAAGGGGTTATTTTAAACTTCTGGGGGACATGGTGCAAACCGTGCCGCGAAGAAATGCCTGACATGAATCAGGTCTACAATGAAGGACATGAAGATTACGAAATTATCGCCGTCAACGTGTCGGAAAATAACCAGCAGATTGAACAGTTTTTATCAGGACTATCTGAGAACCTCGATTATCCGATTGCACTCGATAAAAACCGCAGTGTAACGAAAGCATATAATATCGGTCCGCTGCCGACGACTATAGCAATCAATAAAGAAGGCACAGTCGTTAAAAAACAGGAATATCAGCTAACGAAAGAGGATATCTACACATTTATAGACGAATCTCTGGAATAGGATGACCTACTATGGAATTAAAAGAAATTAAATGTAATCACTGCGGTCATATTAATCCTCCGGGCACTCAGCTGTGCCAGTCTTGCGGGAAAATGATTAATGAAGATTACGACAAGAAAAAAATAAAAGATTTAATGCGCTACGACGGCAGTGCAGTACGTTCAAAAGTCCGCTCACAAAGTATCTTTGATAAGATATGGAATTTTTTCACATCCATTAAAATCGGTGTCACTATTATTGCATTAATCGCTATCGCAGCTGCGATTGGTACTATTTTACCGCAGGAATACTTTATTCCGGTCGGTGTCGATCCGCTGCAGCACTATACTGAGCAGTACGGTACGTTCGGTACGCTGTATTACAAACTCGGTTTTACCCAGCTGTACTCATCATGGTGGTTTGTTCTTTTAATGGGGATGCTTGCCCTGTCCTTAATCGCTGCCAGCGTTGACAGAGGGGTGCCGCTGTATAAATCGCTTAAAAATCAGCGTGCTAAAAAGCACGACTCTTTCTTTAAGCGCCAGCGCGTCTTTAACGAATACGATACATCTGTTAATCCGGATGACATCGCAAAATCTTTTACAGCTAAAAAATATAAGCTGAAACAGGACGGCAACAACTACTTGTTTGAAAAGGGACGTCTGTCCAGATGGGGCCCGTACATTAACCATACCGGCTTAATTATTTTACTGGCAGGCAGTATGCTGAGATTTTTCCCAGGCGTTTACGTCGATGAACTGATTTACGCTCAAGAAGGCGAAACAGTCAGCATTCCGACGACAGAAGGTAAATACTACGTTAAGAATGAAGGCTTTACACTCGATACATACGATGAAGATTCCGGCACAGTCTTCGATCAGTCACTGCAAAACAACCAGGCAATGACGATCAGCAACTTCCAGACGGACATTACTATGTATGAAAACAAATCGGCTGATATCGTCGGCTCATCACCTGACTTAGAGGAAGTGGATGACTACAGTATTAGAGTTAACCATCCTTACCGTTTTGATGATTATGAATTGTATCAGTCGAGTTACGACAACTCTCAAATGAAATCGATGACTTTCAGACTGGAAGACAGTGAAGGCAACGTTATCGGTGATAACTTCGAAGTCAGTCTCGACGATCCGAAAGACAGCTACAATATTACTGACGATGTCACTATCAACATGAAAGCTTATTCACCAGACTTTTTAGAAATTGATGAAAACGGTACGCTCGTATCTGAAACACCGGTTCCGACGAATCCGGCCTTTGTCTTTGAAGTCAGCACCGGCGACAAAAACGAACTCAGTCTGCTGCAGATTATGAACTCGACAGACATTACACAAGACAACGAATACAGCATTAAGTTCGTAGAAGCAGAAGAACACATGGCAAGTGTACTGACCTTGAAAAAAGACTTATCAATGCCGATTATTGCTACAGGGTTTGTAATTTTCCTTATCGGGTTATTTATCGGTTCATACATTAATCACAGAAGAATTTGGATTAATGCTGACGGTGATACGATGAAGATAGCTGCTCACACTAACAAAAACTACTTTGGACTGAAAAAAGAGATGAATGCAGTACTCAAAACTCATCATTTAGCCCAGGTTTATGATAAACAGGAAAAAGAGGAAAATGATAAGCTGAAAGGATAGTGTTTAGATTATGGAGTCAACATTTTTATCACTGAGTAACATACTAATATTTATCGCATTTATTCTGCTGCTGGTTGCGCTTATACCGCTCGGCATCAGTATTAAGTCAAAATCACAATCAAAAAAATATGAAAAAATATCAATCTGGACGATCATTATTGCCTTCGCACTCGAGCTTTTGTACTTTATCTTCCGCTGGCTCGCAACAGGGCATGCACCAGTATCGAACATGTATGAATTTATCGCCATGTTCTCAATTATGCTGATTGGCGGTTTCTTAATTACTTACCACTATTTCAGAGCAAAAGTGTTCGGACTGTTTGCCATTCCGATTTCCCTGCTGCTCTTAGGATACGGCAGCCTGTTCTCAACAGATGTTCAGCCGCTGATTCCCGCGCTGCAGAGTAACTGGCTGGCGATTCACGTTATTACTGTAACCTTGTCTTATGGTATACTGTCGATGAGTGCAGTCGCAGGATTGATCTATCTTGTCAAAGCAATTCCTGCAGATGAAAAATCATGGCGTGCACGCATTTTAGAAGGCATAATGATCGGTATTTTATCAGTCATTATGTACATGGTGACAACAGTTGTTATGCAATATGTTGTCGGTTATAACGATGAATTCTACTATACGGACAAGCAGGGCGAACAGGTCATTGCAGAATATCACTTGCCGAGCATAGTGAACTACAATGACGCCATTCCGGTTGAACATGTCGGTGATAATGAATACGAACCGACAGAACATTTCCACTTAGGTATCGACCTGCCGCCGGTAATTAAAGCACACTCGTTAAACACAGTGGTCTGGTCAATTATTATCGGTTTAATTACTTACGGCATCGTGCGGCTGATTATTAGAAAACGATTATTCGCACTCGTTAAGCCGCTGACTAAGAAAACCGATCTTGCCCTGATGGATGAAATCGGCTACCGTTCAGTTATTATCGGTTTCCCGCTCTTTGCACTCGGCGGCATATTCTTTGCTGCCATTTGGGCACAGATGGCCTGGAGCAGATTCTGGGGCTGGGATCCGAAAGAAACGTGGGCGTTCATTACATTTATGTTCTACACGATCTTCCTTCACCTGCGCTTAAACCGCGGTTATGAAGGCGAGAAATCTGCCTGGTTAGCCGTTGGCGGTTTCATACTGATTCTGTTTAACCTGATTGCAATTAACTTAATTGTATCCGGCCTGCATTCCTACGCTTAATATGAAAAGAGGGTAATTATGACAGAGAAAATACTAGTCGTCGATGATGAAGAACGTATTCGTAAATTGCTTAATTTGTACCTGACGAGAGAAGGGTATGAAATTACGGAAGCCGGTGACGGCAAAGCCGCACTTGAGCTGGCAATGAATGAAGATTTCCATTGTATTCTGCTCGACTTAATGATGCCTGAAATGGACGGGATTGAAGTCGCAAAAGAACTGCGCAAAGAAAAATCAACACCCGTTATTATGCTGACAGCTAAAGGCGAGGAGGGCGACCGCGTTGAGGGACTTGAAGTCGGTGCTGACGATTATATCGTTAAGCCGTTTTCACCCCGCGAGGTAGTGCTCCGTGTTAAAGCGATTTTAAGACGTTCTTCTGAAACGGCCTTTATCGAAAAGGATTCTTCAGCAAAAGATATGATAGTCTACGAACACCTGGTCATCGATAATGACGCACACCGCGTGATGGCAGATGAAAAGAGAGTGAATTTAACACCGAAAGAATATGAACTGCTTTTATTCTTAGCGAAAAGTCCGGACAAAGTATTCAACCGCGAAGAGCTGCTGAAAGAAGTCTGGAATTACGATTTCTACGGTGACTTAAGAACGGTTGATACGCACGTTAAACGGCTCAGAGAAAAACTGAATAAGGTATCACCGGAAGCGAGCCAGATGATTCATACTGTCTGGGGTATCGGCTATAAATTCGAGGTTAACGATAAATGAGTTTTTTCTCCAGTGTAGTAACGAAACTGTGGTTTACTATCTTAATGATAGTGACTACAGTTTTAATTATATTTTCACTCATTCTGAGCTTTTACTTTAGAAACTACGCCTTAAGCACGACCGAAGATCAGCTTGAAACTGAACTGACCCGGATTGAAAACGTTGTGCTCAGCAATCATACGCTTGATTTAAACGATGCGTATTTGGCAGCTGAAGAAAATCTAATCATTTACAGCGATGGCACCTTTATCGCTGGTGATAATGAAATTGCAGAAGAAATTTATAACGAAATGATATCTGAAAACTTAGCGAGCAGCACTTTTATCGTTAACGATATTAATGAACGTGAGTTCATGGTTAAAGTATCGGATTTAAGCGAATACTTTGAGTCAGATACCGCGATTATTAAATACGACAATCTGGACCGGGTTAACCAGTCGTACATGACCGTTTTAATTATTTTAATTATCAGTGCGGCAGTCTTGTTCCTGATTACGACATTCTTTGCATTTTTCTTAATTTCAAGAATTACCAAACCTTTAATCGCATTAAAAAATGCGTCGTTCAAAACAGCAGGCGGTAAATATAATCAGCTTAAAGTGACGTCGAGAGACGAAATCGGCGAGCTGACTTTAGCCTTTAACAAAATGAACGATAATATAAAAAATACAATCAGTGAGCTGACACACGAGAAAAACTTAAGAGAAACGGTGTTTTCATCACTGTCAAACGGTATCATATATTTTAATACATCCGCAGAACTCGTTTATTCAAACGATAAAGGCCGCTGGTACTTCGAGCAGTTCCAGCAAAATGAAGAAGCCTTCGGGCAATTTAAAGACATGCTTAAAGACATATCAAAAACAGATGAACCGCATTTGGAGAGTCTGGATATGAACGATCAGCATCTGCAGGTCGCCATGTCTCCTGTCAAATCATCAGAGGAAGAAAATGGCGTAACAGTACTGATTCGCGACATTACAGATGAATATAATACAGAAAAAATGCGCACTGATTTTATTTCGAGTGTATCTCACGAACTGAAAACACCAATGGTCATGCTGAGCGGCTATTCAGAAGCGCTGCTCGACGATATCGTTACAGAACCTGATGAAGTTAAAGAGATGGTCTCAATCATTAAAGACGAATCCGACCGCATGAATAAACTGGTCAACGAACTGTTAATCATCGCCCGTATGGACTCAGACGAAGTACTCTACGATATTACGCCGCAGGACTTTAACATCTTGCTGGAGGAACTTCAACAGCGCTTCAGCTTTGAAATGAGAGATAACGAATTGACGCTCGAAATTAACATTCCTGCTGATACTGTCGTCTTTCCTTTCGATTACGATAAACTGAATCAGGTCTTTACGAATTTAATTGATAATGCAATACGCTATACAAAAGCCGGCGGAGTCATTACAATTAATGTTTCTCGTGAAGATGACGGTTATATCACAGTAGAAGTGAAAGATACAGGAACGGGTATTAAGAGAGAGAATTTAAAACATATCTTCGAACGGTTTTATAAAGCGGACGAGGCAAGAACCAGAGGCAAACACGGCACTGGTCTCGGCCTGTATATCGTCAGCAATATTATCACTAACCACGACGGCACAATTACAGCAGACAGCCTTGTCGGCGAGGGAACAACATTTACAATTAAACTCCCGGAAAATAGAAAGGAATGAGCTAAATGGACAGACAGCGACTCAGAAAAATAATTTACATCAGTATCCTAAGTGCTTTGTCATTTATTTTGATGCTGATACAATTCCCGCTGCCGTTTCTGCCGCCATTTTTAATGCTGGATTTATCTGATATACCGGCCTTTATCGGTTTTGTATTATTCGGCGGCATCGGCGGTTCACTGATCATCATTATGAAAATTGTGCTGTTCAGTATTTTAATGGCATCGGAGCCGATCGGCCCGATTGCCAATCTGCTTGCAGCATTTTCTTTCCTGCTGCCGGTATACTTTTTCTATTACAAACGCCAGACTGCTAAAAGTCTGATTGCCGGTTTCGTCGCAGGTACGATAGTGCTGACGCTGGCACTGGCAATTTTAAACTATTTCGTACTGTTGCCAGCTTACGGTTTAATCGTGGATCAGACAGATATAATTAATAACCTGAGAACAGTCATTACGGCCGGTATTATTCCATTTAATATTGTTAAAGGAATTATTTTAAGTATTATCTGCTATATTATTTACAAAAAAGCAGTGCCGCTCCTTAAAAAACGGTATTAAAATAGCGCGTTCTTAAAATTAATACAGACTTCACCCTTAAATTTGTTCTTAGCGTTCAACTTTAAGGGTGTTTTTTGTATTCTGCAGCTGTATATTGATAAAAAGGCTGATTTGACAAGGAGAGCGGGGCGGGAGCGGGCTGGGATGACGTGGTGAATTTGACGACGTCGTCCGGAAGCACTGGGATGACGTGGTGAATTTGACGACGTCGCCCGGAAGCACTGGGATGACGTGGTGAAAATGACGACGTCGTCCGGAGACGTTGGGATGATGTGGTGAATTCGACGACGTCGTCCGGAGACGTTGGGATGACGTGGTGAAATTGACGACGTCGTCCGGAGACGTTGGGATGACGTGGTGAATTTGACGACGTCGTCCGGAAGCTGATCATAAGCAGGATACAGCAATAACCCAAATTAAAAAGCATAGTTCCTATGAATAACAGGACCCATGCTTTTAATAAAAGAGAACACTTCAAATAGAAATGTCCTCTTCTTAATTTTTACTCATATTTTAATGGATCGCCGTCAAATGGCCCGTCCTCAACTTTAATTGAGTCTGTCGGACAGCCGTCAAATGCGTCTTCCATGTCTTCAAGCAGGTCTTCCGGCACTGCCGTTACGCCTTTATTATCATCCAGAATGACGTAAGCAATGCCGTCGTCATCGTAATCATATATATCTGGTGCTGCAGCACCACACGCACCGCATGCGATACAAGTATCCTGATCAACAATAGTGTACTTTTTTGCGCACATATATTTCACCTCTTAACGTTTACGATTAGTTCATAACTTATATTAAGAGAAAATCAAAAAATTATCAATGAACAAAAATCGAATTCGTCAACAATACACCGTAAGTATGATTACTCTTTAAATGTCCATACAAACAATATATAATTAAACTTAAGAATGAGTTTACTAGGAGAATGCGCTATGAAAGATGATTTTTACAAAGATATGAACCATAAGCGTGCACAGGATGAAAAGTCTAGTAAAAAAAGTGCAGGTAGCAAAAAATCCGAAGAGCCAAAACATGAAAAATTGAGCCGCAGTGCACGTCATAAAGCTAAAGAAGCCGGTGACACCAAAGAACCGAATAAAAAAAAGCCTGAACAAAAAAAACAGCCAAAAGATAACACTTTATCGGATAAGCTGAAAGGTTATTTCAGTGCAGAAAATGCTGCAAAGGGAAAAGCTTTTTTTGCCGGTCAATTTTCAGCCTATCAAAATCGTATTAAAAATGAGCTGAAAGTTTCAAAAGAAAAACTTGGCAGTATTGGTGCAGCTTCTAAAACTGCAGGAAATAAAAAACAAAAAACAGACAGCAGCGGCAAGAAACGGATGCTTCCATGGCTTATCGCAGTACTTGTCTTAATTCCGATTACAGTCTTATTTGCTTTCTTAATCTTTTCAAACTTCTGGCCGTCTTTAAACGATGAAATTAATCTGGCCAATGAAAATGCATCTGAAGAAACTGCTGAGGGCGGTGCTGAGGGTGAAGAAGAGGATCAAAACTCTGCAGAATTTAATGAAGCGCTGCAGGCTCAAAAAGCCGAGCACGAAAGACGGCTGGCTGAAAACCGCAGCGGCGACTTAGCAGCGAGCGATCTTGAAGCAAATTATTCCCAAGAAGAATTGCAGGAGTTAGAAGACGCATCACTTAATGCGATACGGAGTAAGGAAGATGAACCTGCAGAGTCAGAGACTGAAAACAGCAGTGACAGTGAGGATTCTGAAGAAGCTTCGAATGAAGAAGATGAGTCGGCAAATGACGCAGAAACAGCAGACGAAAGTGCTGACAATGAATCTCAAACTGCAGCAGAAACAGAAACTCCGGAAACTGAAACAGAGACCGAACCTTCTGAAACACAAAACGCCAATGCATCCCACGTCGTCACACCTCAGGATAATTTATACCGTATTGCAATTCAGTATTACGGCGACGGCAGTTCTGAAAATGTTCAGCGCATTATGGAAGCGAACGGCGTCACACCGGACAGTCTGAGTGTCGGGCAGGAATTAATAATACCGTAATGAAAGTAGGCCATCAAATGTCACAAATCAGCATCGCAATTGACGGACCGGCAGCTGCCGGCAAGAGCACAATTGCAAAACGCGTCGCAAAAAAATTACAATTTTTATATATTGATACCGGTGCCATGTACCGGGCAGTTACACTGTACGTGCTTGAGCACGGAGACAAGATTATTGAAAATATTTCCGAGCATATCGATATTACGTTTGGTATTAATGACGAAGTATACTTAAACGGAACAGATGTCTCTAAAGAAATCCGCTCTCCTGAAGTTACGAACAGTGTCAGCCGCGTGTCTGCAATCGGGGAAGTCAGATCCTACCTCGTTGATATGCAGCGCAAAATCAGCCGCACTGACAGCGTCGTTATGGACGGCCGGGACATCGGCACGACTGTACTGCCGGATGCTGAAGTGAAAATCTTTATGCAGGCATCACCTGAAGTCAGAGCAAAGAGACGGCTGCTTGAAGAAACAGCACGCGGCAATACCATCGATTTACAAACGCTGACAGATGAAATCATCCGCCGCGATCAGATTGACAGCACGAGAGAAATTTCACCCCTCGTCCAGGCTGACGACGCAATTCTCCTCGATACGAGTTATTTATCGATTGAAGAAGCCGAAGACAAGATCATTCAGCTGGTCGAAGATAAACTGGAGGTATAGTGATTATGTATGAATTTGCAAAATTTTTACTTAACCGATATTACAAACTCAGATTTAAAATAACAGTCATCGGCAAAGACAGAGTGCCGGCAACCGGTCCGGTCATGCTCTGTTCAAATCATATCTCGGACTTTGATCCGCCATTAGTCGGCCTGGCACTCGATCGTCAGCTGTCATTTTTTGCAAAATCTGAACTCTTTGAACTGCCGGTCATCGGCAAAGTATTTCCGAAGTTAAATGCCATTCCAGTTTCACGCGGCAAAAGTGACAGAGCGGCCTTGAAAACATCGATTAATGCTTTAAAAGAAGATCGCTGTCTGCTGATCTTCCCGGAAGGCCACCGCAACAAGGGGGACGTTACAAAACTGCAGGATTTACAGGAAGGCGCCAGCTTCATTGCAGCCAAATCTGAAGCACCGATTGTTCCCGTTATTATAAAAGGGGAGTATAATAGAAAAAAAGGTGTTACAATTGTATTTGGGAAACCGATTGATACTAAAGAATTTTTAGCAGCTGGCAACTCCCGTAAAGATTTAACTCGTAAATTGGAAGAAAAACTAAACAATTTACTATTTTCTGAATAATCACTTGACAAAAGCTTTGAATTGTAAGAAGTTATTTATATACACTGTATAGTAATTGGAGGCAAGCACATGACGACAGAAGACATTAAGAACGAAGATTCAAACATCGAAGAAACACAGGAAAATAATGCACCTGACAACAGCGAAGAGGTACAGAACGATACTGAAACGGCAGAAAACGGTCCGTTTGCAGTAGGTGACACAGTAACAGGTACAATTTTTAACATCGAAGATAAGTTTGTAAAAGTTCAAGTCGATGATTCTGACTACGAGGGCATAATTCCAATCAGTCAGCTTACAAACAAACGTATCGAGCACCCGAATGATATTATTGCACTGGATGATTCCATCACTGCAGTAGTAATCAAAGTTGAAGATGATGCTAAAAACATCATTATTTCAATCCGCAAGCTCGATGAACAAAAAGCATACGAAGATTTAAAACAGAAACAGGATGCTGATGCAACGCTTGAAGGTACTGTTGTAGAAGCAGTTAAAGCAGGTCTTGTATTAGACGTCGGTGTCAGAGGTTTTATCCCTGCATCACTCCTTTCTGACGAATATATTGAAGATCTTGAGCAGTTCACAGGTCAAACTCTCGAAGTTAAAGTAGAGGACATTGACCAGGAGAAAAACAGGGTAATCCTTAACCGCAAGCGCATTGTTGAAGGTGAAAAATCTAAACATCGCCAAGCGGAACTTCAGGATCTTGAAATCGGCAGCATCATCGAAGGTGAAGTAGTCAGAACCACTTCATTCGGTGCATTCATTAACATCGGCAGCGTAGACGGCCTGGCTCATATTTCCGAGTTAAGCTACAGCCGCGTTAACAGTGTTGAAGATGCTGTAGAAATTGGCCAGAAGGTTAATGTTAAAGTGCTCGATGTTAATCCTGAACAGGAACGCATCAGCCTGTCTATTAAACAAGCTGGCGAATCACCATTTAATAAATTTATCGATGCGCATGATACAGGCGACGTACTGAATGGTACTGTTAAGCGCCTTGTTGATTTCGGTGCCTTCGTAGAAGTATCACCGGGTGTTGAAGGACTGGTGCATATTTCAGAAATAGCACACGACCACGTCAACGTACCATCTGATGTTCTTAAAGAAGAACAGGAAATTGAAGTGAAAATTATCGGCCTTGATAAGGATAACGAGAAAATTTCACTGTCTATCAAAGCACTTGAATCTGCGCCGGCTAGACCGAAACAGGCTAAACAGGAACAGAATTCACAAGTTTACACTGACGATACGGATGATGACGCACCAACTTTAGGCGACGTCTTCGGAGATCGATTTAAAGATTTAGACTTATAATATTAGAATTCACTCATGATAAAGAGCGATGATACTATCGCTCTTTATTTTATTTGTGTTAAAATATATGTGCATACAGGGAGGGTAACAATGTATAAACCAACAGTAGCAGTAGTAGGGCGGCCAAATGTCGGCAAGTCCACGCTTTTTAACAGAATTATCGGAGAAAGAAAGGCAATTGTCGAAGATTCTCCGGGCGTCACAAGAGATAGATTGTACGCTGAAGGTGACTGGTTAAATTATACTTTTAATTTAATTGATACCGGCGGTATTGAAATTAAGGATGAGCCGTTTCAGCAGCAGATTAAAATGCAGGCTGAAATCGCCATTCTTGAAGCAGATGTTATTATTATGATTGTGAACGGCAGAGACGGTGTAACGAGCGATGATTTATTTGTTGCACGTATTTTACAGAAGTCTAAAAAACCTGTCGTTTTAGCGGTTAACAAAATTGATAACTATGAAATGCGCAGTGAGATATATGAGTTTTATCAGCTTGGTCTCGGCGAACCATGGCCGGTATCAGGATCGCACGGTTTAGGTCTCGGCGATGCACTGGATGAAGTCGTCCAGCACTTTAAGTCTTTAGAGACTGAAGTAGAAGAAGATCCGGCGATTAAAGTGTCGTTAATCGGCCGTCCAAATGTTGGTAAATCGAGTCTGGTTAATGCCATTCTCGGTGAAGAACGTGTTATCGTCTCGGACATTGCAGGCACAACCCGTGATGCAATAGATACGTCGTATACATACGACGGAGAAGACTACACTTTAATCGATACAGCTGGAATGAGAAAACGCGGCAAGGTGTACGAAGCGACAGAGAAATACTCTGTCCTCAGAGCAACCAGAGCGATTGAACGTTCCGATGTTGTTATGGTCGTCATTAACGGCGAAGAAGGTATCAGAGAACAGGATAAAAGAATTGCCGGTCTGGCACATGAGGCAGGCCGTGCGATTATTATCGTTGTCAACAAGTGGGATGCTGTAGAAAAAGATGAAAAAACGATGCGCAATTTCGAACTGGATATCAGATCTAACTTCCAGTATTTAGATTATGCACCGATTACTTTCGTATCAGCAGCGACTAAGGTCCGTCTGAAGACATTATTCCCGCTTATTCAGCAAGCATACGCTTCAAGCAATATGCGCGTGAAATCCAGCACTTTAAACGAAGTGCTCGTCGACAGTGTCAGCATGAATCCGACACCGACTGATTCCACAGGCCGCCGCTTAAGCATATATTACGGGACGCAGGTCAGTGTCGGTCCCCCGACATTTGTACTCTTTGTCAATGATGTTGAGCTGATGCACTTCAGCTACAGACGGTATATTGAAAATCAGCTTAGAAAAGCCTTTGATTTTACCGGCACACCGATTCACATCATCAGCCGTAAACGAAATTAGAAAGTAGGTATCAATATGAACATCTCAGTCATTGGAACAGGTAGTTTTGGTACAAGCCTCTCGATGGTTTTGAATGATAATAACAATCGGGTCATGATGTACGGGAGAAATCAGGATACTGTTTTGGAAATTAATCAGTCACACACTAACAGCCAGTATTTAAAAAATATCGATTTAGCATCGGATATTAAAGCAACATCGTCTTTAAAAGAAGCTGTCAGCCACGGAGAGGTTCTCGTACTGGCAGTTCCTGTTAATGCCATGCGCTCTGTCGCAGCTGAAATTAATCAGCTGCTCAAGGACTTGAGTAAAGAAGTGCTGATCGTGCACGTTGCAAAAGGACTGGAACTGAACACGTATAAACGCGTTTCAGAAGTGCTTGAAGAAGTCTTTGATCCAGAATACGTTTCGGATATTTGTGTCTTGAGCGGACCGAGCCATGCTGAAGAAGTAGCTGAAAAACAGCCGACGACTGTCAGCACAGCTTCCATTCACTCAAAAGGCGCTGAAATTATTCAGGATGTCTTTATGACGGATTACTTCAGAGTATACGTGAATAATGATATGGTCGGTGTAGAGATTGGCGGAGCGCTCAAAAATATTGTTGCGCTGGCTGTTGGTGCTCTGTCCGGCTACGGCTTCGGCGATAACCCAAAAGCCGCCGTTATTACGCGCGGCCTGCATGAAATTGCCAGACTCGGCACTAAGCTCGGTGCGAATCCTCTGACATTTTTAGGACTGGCAGGCATGGGCGATTTAATCGTGACTGCCACCAGCCAGCATTCGAGAAATTACCGCTGCGGACAAATGCTCGCCGGCGGACTCTCTCTTGAAGAGGCAACAGAAAAAATGGGTATGGTCGTCGAAGGCGTCAATACGACGCGGGCCACTTACGAGCTCGCTGAGAAATACGATGTCGATATGCCGATTACAAAAGTGCTGTACGGATATTTATTTAATGATATCAGCGAAGACGAAGCGTTTTCCGCTTTAATGAAACGCGAAAAAACGTCAGAATCGGAAGGCTTAAAACAACTGCTCGAAAGCCAAATAAAAAATAGTAAATAGTTAGAGGTAAATGTATGTTTGATATTTCTAGAATGGACTTAATGTGGGTGTCATTTGTGTCGATCGGCTTTATGGCACTTGCAGCAGTATTAATATATCTGGCAAGGTTTGTAATTACTATTCGTTTTGTCAGTATTCTTGTTTCTTTAATTGCATGGGTATTATTAATACTCGCCTTTCTGCTGATGATTCTCGTTATTGGAGGATCCACGCATGCGTAAATTCACTTATGTATTCACAATGGCACTCGCATTGTTAGTATTAAGCGGCTGTCTATATCCTGAAGATGAGCGGGCAGGGAGTAACATTCCGCCAGAAACAGATATTCAGAACGTCCAAAATGCAGTCGATAACTTTCAGGAAGCAGAGGGCGGAATTTTACCGATTAAAACAACGTCCGACACTGCTGAATATTTAGATTATCAAGTTGAGTTTACGAGTATCGTGCCTGAATATTTAAGCGATATTCCCACGACAGCTTATGAAAACGGCGGTAATTTTCAATACGTTATTTTAAATGCAGAAGAAGATCCTGAAGTGAAAATTGCAGACCTTGCAATTATCGAGGAGCTCCGTTCGCTGCGTCTTCGTATTAACGGTATGGGCGAGCACGTTGAACTCGGAGACCAGGTCGGTCCGAATGTCTATCAGCTGGATCTCGATCATTACAATCTGACTGAAAACCCGACGGTAACGAGTCCGTACACAGGACAGCAGCTGAATGTATATTACAGCGGCGGCCAGGACTTTATCGTCGACTACAGAGATGATTTAAATATGATGATAGAAAACGAAGGACTCGACTTTGAGACAGGGGAGGATATTCGTCCAATCTTGTATGAATACACACCGATTGTGCCGATTTATTCACCGGAAATGACAGTCGATGAAAATAATGAAGCAATATTTATGACGAGCGTTCACAAAAGTTAATTTCATGCAGTTTTTAAGCGAAAAAACGTTTAAATCCGTTGCAGTCCCTACGCCCGTATGGTAAAGTCAAAACATAATGATAAAATCATTATACAGATTATAGGAGGTCTATCAGATGAATAAGACAGATTTAATCAACGCTGTCAGCGATAAAGCTGACCTTACAAAAAAAGAAGCAGGAGCTGCAGTAGACGCAGTTTTTGAATCAATCCAAGGTTCTCTCCAAAAAGGCGAGAAAGTACAATTAATCGGATTCGGTAACTTTGAAGTACGTGACCGTGCTGCAAGAAAAGGCCGCAACCCGCAGTCTGGTGAAGAAATCGAAATCCCAGCATCTAAAGTACCTGCATTTAAAGCTGGTAAAGCACTTAAAGACGCAGTTAAATAATTTATCTACTAGGCCTAACTTTGAAACGTTAGGTCTATTCATTTATAAGGTGATATTTATGAAATACTCAGCCGTGCAACCCTATAATGATTCACAGCTCCAGGATTTAATTGATGATTTGGAGCAGAATGAAATCACAGAATTTTTTTCAGATAATAATAATATAATACATAAAAAATATATTTCCGATGCGGTGCTGTTATTTACACATGCATTAAATCAGCTCGATAAGGTACCGGATGTTAATAATCGGGAAGGGCATGTCCTGACAGGAGATTTCTATTTCAGCGAGTTCTATTCAGCCCTGTCTCAGCACGGAGAAATGCAGGTCGTACATGATATGGTGGGCATATCAAAAGAACTGTCATCTAAAAAGTCGAGACAGTACGAAGATAAAAAAGTGCTGACTGACAGCGACTTAAAGTATCTGCTGTTTGCACCGCTATTGTATTTAATAGATAATGGATATGTGAAGTCTGATCTCGATAATATTCTCGACCGTGTAATTAAAAACATGGATCAAAGAGAACTGGCCTACATAATAAATACTAAAGGTGAACGCTAATGCAAACAGAAAATAGAATTCAGACAATCTTTAACTCCATTTCAGATGATTACGATCATATGAATGACATAATCAGTTTTAATCAGCACACGATTTGGCGCAACCGGACTAACAAAGAAATCTTCGTTAAACCCGGCCAAAAGGTGCTGGATTTGTGCTGCGGCACTGGTGACTGGACAATCCAGCTGGCAGAAAATCAGGAAGCCGAAATTACAGGCCTTGATTTCAGTGGAAATATGCTGAAAGTCGCTGCCGGCAAAACAGCTCAGTTTAATAATATTACACTGACCCAGGGCGATGCGACAGACTTGCCGTATGACGATAATACATTTGATATCGTGACGATTGGATTTGGTCTTCGTAATTTACCGGACTATTTGAGCGGTATTAAAGAATTTTACCGCGTCTTAAAACCCGGCGGCCAGCTGGTTATTCTTGAAACATCCAATCCTGAAAGCAAATTGATGAACTTTGGTTTTAAAATTTACTTCGGCAAAATCATGCCTGTTCTTGGAGAGAAAATTGCCGGCAGCGGCCAGGAGTATACTTGGCTGTTTGAATCGACCAGCAAGTTTCTATCTAAAGAGGAATTGAAAACTATGATGCAGCAAAATGGCTATATAAATATCAAAGTAATCCCTCATACATTTGGTACTGCAGCAACTCATATCGGATACAAACCAATTGAGGCTGCAATGTGAAACCATTAAAAAAATTTATGTCGGGGGAACTTAACCGCGTCAAAAAAATTGTTAAATCGTCATTGAAACCAAATGGCACTATCGTTAACGATATGAGTTTTCAGCTGTATAACTCTGGGGGAAAGAAACTGCGTCCCATGTTTACAATACTCGCCGGGAAACTGGGGGACACAGCACATTATGAAGATGTTTTAAAAACGAGCGCCAGTCTCGAACTGCTTCATATGGCAACACTGGTACACGATGATATTATCGATGACAGTGCACTCCGCCGCGGAAAACCGACTGTGTTTTACGAACACGGCTATTTTCAGGCAATTAATACAGGCAACTATTTGCTGTCTTCAGCGCTGCAAATAGTCAGTAAAATTAACAACCCTAAATTCCATGAAACTTATTCTAGCGGCATACGGGAAATCGTCCAGGGTGAACTGATCCAGTTCGATACTCAATTCGATGCCCGTCAGAGCCTCGATGAATACTATAGAAAAATTTACCGTAAAACGGCATTGCTCATCGTTCTGAGCATCGAACTCGGCGGCTATGCTGCTGAACTCAATGATAAACTGATGCAGCATTTAAGCACGTACGGCTATCATATCGGTATGAGTTTCCAAATTATCGATGACTGCCTTGATTTTACAGGCAGCACTAGTACGCTTGGCAAACCGAATTATTCCGATATCAAAAACGGTCATTACACATTGCCTGTACTGCTTTTAAGAGACAGCGACGCTGAATTTAAAAAAATGCTTGAGGAATTTTCAGAGACTAAAGAAAATCCTGAGCAGCTGATTCAGTACATTTTAAATACCGATGCTCTCGACCGGGCACTCGAAGTCAGCACGGAACATCTCGATGCAGCACTGGCTGAAACTGAACATATCGACGCGCCGATTAAACAATATTTTATCGAAATTGCAGATATGTTAAAAAACAGAAGAAATTAATTTGTAATGACATGTGAGAAAATGCTAAAATAATATTCGAAATCACATTTAAGGAGCTATTATAATGGAAAAAACATTTCTTATGATCAAACCGGACGGTGTCCAAAGAAATCTTATCGGACCTATCGTTGAAAGATTAGAAAACAAAGGATTCAAAATCGTTGGTGCTAAATTAATGCAAGTATCGGAAGACTTAGCTAAAACTCACTACGGTGAACACAGCGAAAGACCTTTCTTCGGCGAGCTTGTTGAATTCATCACTTCCGGACCGGTTTTTGCAATGGTTCTTGAAGGTGAAAACGTTATTAAAACTGCACGTTTAGTTGTTGGATCAACAAACCCTCAGGAAGCTGCACCGGGAACAATCCGCGGCGACTTCGGTTTAACTGTCGGTAAAAACATTATTCACGGTTCAGATTCACCTGAAAGTGCTGAAAGAGAAATCAACTTATTCTTCGACGAATCTGAAGTGCTTGATTACGACTTATCAAACAGCGCTTGGATTTACTAAGAACAATAAACCAGGCTGGGTAATAACATTACTCAGTCTTTTTTTCATATATATAAATAATTCAAATAGAGGTGCTTACAATGAGATTTTTAACTTCAGGAGAATCGCACGGTCCAAAAGTCAATGCTATCGTTGAAGGATTTCCGTCGAACTTGCCAATCGATAAAGAACGCATGCAGGAGGAATTGTTTAAACGTCAGGGCGGATACGGCCGCGGACGCCGTATGCAGATTGAAAAGGATACATTTGAATTCGGTTCAGGCGTCCGCCACGGCAAGACGCTCGGCAGCCCAATTATGATGGAAGTCAACAATGATGACTTTAAGCACTGGGTAAAAATAATGGGGTCAGAACCGATCAGTAAAGAAGAAGAAGAGGAAATGAAACGCATTATTACTAAGCCCCGTCCGGGTCACGCTGACTTAGTCGGCGGTATGAAATATAACCATCATGATCTGAGAAATATTCTGGAGCGTTCCTCAGCACGTGAAACAACCGCTCGTGTTGCAGTCGGTGCACTGTGCAAAGAATTGCTCCACGCACTCGATATCAACATTACTTCCCGAGTTACAAAAATCGGTGCAGTAACAGATGACGGTGCCTATGATTACAAGACTTTAAGTGAAAAATCTAACGGCTCAAGTGTGCGGATGATTTCTAACGAGGCGACAGAAGAAGCTGAAAAGGCAATAGATGCTGCTAAAAAGGCAGGGGATACGCTCGGCGGTGTCGTCGAAGTTATCGTAGAAAACCCGCCGGTCGGTCTCGGATCTCACGTTCATTACGACCGTAAACTCGATGCTAAAATTGCACGCAGCATCGTCAGCATTAACGCATTTAAAGGTGTTGAATTCGGTATGGGCTTTAAAATGGCAGAAACGCCGGGATCACAAGTCCAGGATGAGATTAAATTCGACAGCGAGGACGGTTTCTACCGCAGTTCTAATAACCTCGGCGGCTTTGAAGGCGGAATGACGACGGGCATGCCGATTGTTGTCCGCGGTGTAATGAAGCCGATTCCGACATTATACAAACCCTTAATGAGTGTCGATATTCATACGAAAGAAGCATTCACGGCAACGATTGAACGCAGTGATCCTTGTGCTGTGCCGGCCGCATCCATTGTAGCTGAACATATGGTAGCAATCGAAGTGGCAGAAGCAATTCTCGATAAGTTTCCAAGCGATGACTTTGGCGACTTAAAAGCATCTCTCGATTTATATAACAAACGTCTGAGCGAGTACTAATATGGATATATCGACGGCTTATAAAGATAATAACTACAAAATTCACGTTGCAGAAAATATACTCAAAAGTCAGCTGTCTGAATACACAGCTCAGTATGATAATGTATATTACCTTATCGATGAACATGTATACGGCATTTACAAAAACAGTAAATTATCATTTATAGAAGCACCGCTGGTCGTCACTGGAGGAGAATCGTTTAAATACGCTTCTCCTTTAATGCACACTATGGAAGAATTACTTGCCTTTGGCATTAAAAGAAATGATTTAATCGTCGTTATCGGAGGCGGAGCGACAGGCGATGCGGGCGGTTTTATCGCCAGTACTATTCTTCGCGGCGTCGATTACATTCACGTGCCGACGACACTGCTGGCCCATGATTCAGCGATCGGCGGCAAGACGGCCATTAACTCTAAGCACGGCAAAAATTTAATCGGTGCATTTTACCGTCCTAAAGCAGTGATTTACGATCTCGATTTTCTAAAATCACTGCCGAGCTCAGAAGTACTGAGCGGTTTCGGCGAAGTATTTAAACACGCCATGATTCACAGCCCGGAATTAACTGAAGACTTGTTCCAGGCAACAAAAGAGACGATTGATCTTAAGACGCTCACACCTTTTATAATTAAAGGTATTGAAACAAAGATGACCATCGTTATTGAAGATGAACATGAAAAGGGCAGCCGTAAATTTTTAAATTTAGGTCATACGCTCGCACATGCCATAGAATATAAGTATAAAATTCCTCACGGCCAGGCAGTCATGCTCGGAATTATTGCAAGTTTATATATTTCAAATCAAGTGTATCAGCTGGAGATTGCACTGGATTATTACGTCGATTATATGAAACATCACGGCTATCCAGTCGGCCTGATTACAGACATGGACGTCGATGAAATGCTCGAGCTGATTAAAAAAGACAAAAAAAATCATAAGAGCGATTATATCAGCTACGTGCTTTTTAAAGATGAGAACACATTGACAGTGACCGATATTAAAGTCAGTGATCTTAAAATGATGCTGACGAAGTTAAAGGAGCGCATATGAAACAATTATTAAATGGTACATTCACAGGCAGAACCAGCGTGCCCGGCGATAAATCGATTACTCACCGTGCGCTGATGCTCGGTGCTTTAAGTCAAGGCACGACACATATTAAAAGTCCTTTAATTAGCGCCGATACGCTTAGAACATTTGACAATATGCGCCAGCTCGGTGCCGAAGTGACGCGTCAGGGTGACGATTTTACAGTAGTATCTAAGGGACACGATCACTTAAAGTCACCATCAGACACAATCTACACCGGCAACAGCGGCACAACAACACGGTTAATTACAGGACTCCTTGCCGGCCTTAAAACGATTACTGCATCGGTTGAAGGAGATGCAACCATTGCTAAACGCCCGATGGACCGCGTTGTGATTCCGCTGTCTGAAATGGGTGCTGATATCACTTTAAAAGACAGCAAGTACCCGCCGGTCAATATTCAGCCGGCACAATTAAAACCGCTCGAATATAAGATGCCGATTGCCTCTGCCCAAGTAAAAAGCGCCATTTTATTTGCGGGACTCTTTACAAGCGGTGAAACAATCGTTCATGAAACCCACCAGTCCCGCAACCATTCGGAGCTGATGATGGCACAGTTCGGCGCGGATATTACAGTGAATGAAAATACTGTCACGCTGAAGGGCGGCAAAGATTTATCGTCTTCAAACGTCACAGTGCCGGGAGATATTTCATCTGCCGCATTTTTAATCGTCCTCGCTTTAATTACTAAAGGCTCAGATATAACTATTGAAAACGTGTCCTTAAATGAAACGCGTTCGGGTATCATCGATGTCGTCAAAATGTGCGGCGGAGATATTACCATTACAGAACACGATTCAAAAGGGGAGCCGTTTGGTGATATTAGAGTCCGCTATACGGAACAATTAAAACCGTTTCATATTGACGGCGAAATAATTCCCCGTTTAATCGATGAAATTCCGATTCTCGCAGTGCTCGGTGTGTTCGCTGACGGCGACAGCACTGTCCGCGGTGCTGAAGAACTCAGATTTAAAGAGACCGACCGAATTACAGCAGTCGTTAACGAACTGTCAAAATTCGGCGTCAATTTCGAAGAATACGAAGACGGCTTTAAAATCATGCCGGGTTACGGTAAAGTAAAAGCCGGTGAAATGTTTAAAAGCTATCATGACCACCGCATCATTATGATGCTGATCGTTATGGCGATTGCAGCAGAAACTCATATTCAAATAGATGATCAAAGCGCAATAGACGTATCGTTCCCTTCATTTATTAATGATTTAGAGCGTTTAAGAAAGGACCGGTAATATGCAGGAAGATATACTCAGTATTATAGATAAGCTCCGTCAGGGGTCTTATCCGGAAGAAGATTTAAATTATATATTAAACAGTCTGGATCAGTTCCATTCCGAAGAATCGCTCGAAGCCTTATTCGTGCTCGGCGATGCACTGCACAACGCAGGGCTCGACTATCAGGCCAGACAAGTGTTTCTGCATCTAAACGACAATGTGGACCACGATGATTACGTGATCAGTTACATCGTCGACTCATATATTAGCGAAGCACGTCTTGACGATGCACTGACACTGATTAACAACAGTCCGGAAACACCAACTGTGCTGATGCTGAAATCCGAAATATTCCAGCAGATGAATTTGAATGATGTCGCTGTGCGGCTGTTATTCGAAGCGAAGGCCCAAAGCGATGATATTATTATCGACTTTGCAATCGCAGAGCTGTATTACACATTAGGTGACTTAGAAGAGGCAGTCCGTTTTTACGAAACAGTGCTGAACGAAGGACTCGAAGAAGTGAACGGCGTTATGATCGGTTTAAGACTCGCCGATATATATGTTAATTTATTAAACTTTGAAGATGCGCGTGCCTATTTCGACAGCGTGCCGGATGAGCATTATTCAAACGAAGATTTTTATAAAGAAGCGCTGCTCGAATACAATTTAAAAGCATACGACCGCGCCAAGTCGCTGCTCCTTAAAGTTATCGACAATGAACCGTACTTTATCAACGCTTATATTCTCTTAATGAACATATACGAGACAGAGCACAATCTGGATGAAGCGCTTGAAACACTGCAGAACTACCTGCGTGAAAACGATAAAAACGCACTGATTTATTTCCATATCGGCAGATTGCACTTCAGACAAAATAAGCCTGAAGAAGCCGTTGAAAACTTCAGTATAGCGACTTCACTCGACGAAGATTACGATGATGCCTATCTCATGCTCTTTGAAAGTATTTTAAAAACAGGTGAGACAGAGACGATTGACGATTACGTTAAACATCTAGATCTCAATGCCCTGAGCGGGGAGTCCATTTATTTATTAGCTAAAATTGAAGCTGAAAATGAAAACGACGAACAAGCCCTTAAATATTATGAAGATGCGAGTCATCTGATCGGGGATTCTGTTGAATTCTACACAGATTATTATTACTATTTAACTGAGATTAATCATCACAGCAGAAAAAATGTGCTTGAAAAACTAATTAAACTAGAACCCGATAATCTGGAATGGCAGCTGGATTACGAACGAATAGCAGGTGAGGAAGACGAGTTTTAAAAAAGATTTTATAAATTATTGTTTATATAATTATGAATTCAAAGACCATACGGCAGTGTGGATTTTAAATTTTATAAAATCCCATCCTCTGATTACGCACAATATTTCATTTACCAATTCCGGCCTGGAAAGAAAACTGCGTATCGCTGAAAGCAGAACAAACCGGCCGACTTTAATGTTTGAAAAATCCGGTACAGTAACTGCCAACGGTGAAATGATTTTTCACGAGCTGAACCTGAACAAGACCGATGCGCTGTACGTCGAATTTATCTTTTCTAAAAATGATCTCCGCTATAACCAGGCTATGAGTGAGGAACTGATGAAAAACGATGAAATTTTAAGCGAAGATATTAAAGAACTGGAGAGTCTGATCGATGAAGCGCTGATTTCAAAAGATAAAGCGCGGTTTATCGAACTGACGGGTGAACTCCAAAAATTAAACGATAAAAGAGGTTAGTCATAGTGCTTTATAATAATCGCGATTTACGAGTATTAAAAGAGGAAATCGAATTTGTTGATACAGCAATCGTTCCTGTAATGAATATTGATTTTGACGGCAATATGCTGCATCACGCAAACAATCTCGAACTGATTCAGCATGTGACAGTCCAGCTTGAGAAACAGCTGAAAGGCCGTCTGCTGATAACACCGGCCTTGACTGCAGTCGGCGGCAATACAGACTCGCTCATCACATATAAAGATCAGCTGTTTGAATACGGCTTTAAAAAAGTAATCAGTCTTTCATTTGATGCAGCTGAATCTGAAGGTGTCAATAATATTAAAATAAACAGCATTCCCATCAGCGATATGGATAACAACATGAAAATATCGATTATTAATGATGAAGTGAAATCGGTGATCAAACAGATCATTAATGTGTGGAATCAATAATTAAAAGTATAATTACACAATTTGCTTTATAAGATGTGTCGATTATTTGAAAACAATATTGACCGTCCACTTTTAATAAGCTAAAATTGAAATGTCCTAGTTATATTATATGTAAAAGTATGTGCGTTGAGGGGGGAAAGAAAAATGTCGCAAAAAGTAACAAGACGCCAATTTATGAACTACTCATTAATGGGTGTAGGCTCATTCATGGCGGCAGGAATGATTCTGCCAATGGGAAGATTTGCACTTGATCCACTTTTCCAGGAATCTTCTGCAGGTGACATGATTACTACAAGTGTTTCGGTGGATGATATCACTGAGGAACCAGTCAGTGTTGACTTCACATTCGAACAGCAAGACGGCTGGTATGTAAGTGAAGTGACCGATTTCGCGTGGGTTTATCGCGATGGCGATCAGATCGTAGCGTTATCACCTGTATGTAAGCATTTAGGCTGTACGGTTTCTTGGGCAAGTGATGCCGCTAACCCGGATAGATTCTTCTGTCCATGTCATAATGGGCTGTATGAAAAGAACGGCGCCAATGTACCGGGAACTCCGCCTCGCGGACCGCTTGATATGTTCGAAGTAGGAGAATCAGATGGATTCCTTACAATCGGTGCAGTAAAAGAGAATGAATTGGTATAGGAGGGAATTAAATGCTAAATCGTATTTATGATTGGATTGATGACAGAATTGACATCACCCCGATCTGGAGAGACGTAGCTGATCACGAAGTGCCAGAGCATGTAAACCCTGCCTATCACTTCTCCGCTTTCGTCTACTGTTTTGGAGGACTGACGTTCTTTATTACAGTCATCCAGATTTTATCTGGAATGTTTTTAACTATGTATTACGTACCAGACATTATTAATGCCTGGAACTCTGTATACTATCTGCAGCAAGATGTTGCCGCAGGTGTTATTGTCAGAGGGATGCACCACTGGGGTGCAAGTTTAGTAGTCGTCATGATGTTCTTACATACTCTCAGAGTATTCTTTACAGGTGCATACAAGTCACCGCGTGAATTGAACTGGGTTGTCGGCGTGCTGCTGTTTGCAGTTATGCTTGGACTCGCATTCACAGGTTACTTGCTGCCATGGGACATGAAAGCATTATTCGCTACTAAAGTAGGTTTGGATATTGCTGAAAGTGTACCGTTCGTCGGCGAATGGATTAAAACACTATTAGCAGGTGACTCAACGATAATTGGTGCTCAGACACTAACAAGGTTCTTTGCCATCCACGTATTCTTCCTGCCTGCTGCACTATTTGTATTAATGGCAATTCACTTTATTCTGATACGCAGACAGGGTATCTCAGGACCACTATAAGGGGAGGGAAAATATATGAAACGCGGTAAAGGTCTCACTTTTGTCGGTGACTCACGAATTAGAAAATATGATAAACCAAAATTAAATCGTGACTATTCAGAATTCCCTGGTCGTACAGAGGAGTTCTGGCCCGATTATCTGCTCAAAGAATGGTTGGTCGGAGCAGTATTCTTAATCGGTTTCCTATGTTTAACGGTTGCGCATCCCGCACCGCTTGAACGTATGGCAGATCCAACTGATACAGGTTATATTCCATTGCCTGACTGGTATTTCCTTTTCCTTTATCAGATTCTTAAATACACATATTCTTCAGGTCCGTTTAACGTTGTCGGCGCCATGATTATTCCTGGTATTGCTTTCGGTGCTTTACTTCTTGCACCTTGGCTTGACGGCAAAAAAGAACGTCACTGGAAAAAACGTCCTGTAGCAACAGGAATGATGCTCCTTTCAATAGGTATCATTTTCTATACTACTTGGGAATCTGTTGCTTACCACGATTGGGAGCAGCAAAATCAGCAGGGGCAGATTGTCTTCTCTAACTTAGATGCAGAAGATCCTGTCTTCAATGATTTAATTCGTACGAACTGTACGAGTTGTCACGGCGGTGAACTTGCCGGGGGGTCAGGTCCTAACTTAATCGAACCTGAATTGGCTCCGGAAATGGTTGAATCTTTCGTCAGAAATGGTACAGGTGAAATGCCTGCCTTTGAAGGACAGCTGACAGATGAAGAAATTACAGCAATTTCTGAATATGTTGCAGGTCTCGAACTGACTACGAAAGACGAAGCAGCTAACACTGAAGAATCAGCAGAATAATAATAATGACCCTTCTGGCAACAGAAGGGTCTTCTTATAGGTGAAATGATGATATATAACTTATACAAGCTAATGTTCAACCGCATATTTCTAATCTTTCTTCTTATTTGCAATGTTGCGGGTACAATTTACGGCTATATATGGTACGGCGGCCAGCTGTCGATTACGCCCTGGTATTTCTATCCCTTTGTTCCGGACAGCCCGACAGCGACATTGTTTTTGTGTATTCTCATCCTGCTGATTTTATTTAATAAAAAATTCGGTCTGATCGATGCACTGGCATTTACTACGCTGATAAAATACGGTGTCTGGGCCGTTATTATGAACTTATGGAACTTTATCGATATGGGCTTTGTCTCTTGGATCGGGCTGATGCTGATTGCATCACATTCAGCTATGGCGGTAATGGCTTTTATGTTTTTACCATATATAGAAATCAAGCCCTGGCATTTTTATGTCACAGCGATTTGGCTGTTTCATAATGACGTAATTGACTATGTGTATATGCAGTATCCGAGATATGGCAATCTGCATCCGTACGCGAGTGAAATCGGCTATCTTGCTTTCTGGCTGACAGTTATTGTGCTCATACTCTTGTATAAGCTTGCAAAGCGGGACACAAATAATTGACTAATATAAAAGCTATTTAGTAAAATAGCATTATGAACTACACGGAGGGACTAACTTGTATCTTATAATCTATTTTGTAATTCTAATGATTGTACCAATGCTTGCACAGATGAATGTCAAATCCACATTCAATAAGTACTCAAAAGTACGTTCTACAAGCGGATTGACAGGCCAGCAGGTTGCAGAAGATATCCTCCGGGAAAACGGCATATACGATGTTTCAGTTGAACGCGGTCAAGGTGTCTTAACAGATTACTACGACCCGAAAAACAAAAAGGTCGTCCTTTCTCCCGGCAACTTCGACAATCCGAGTGTTGCAGGCACAGCAGTAGCCGCTCACGAAGTCGGGCACGCGATTCAGCATGCGACCGGCTATAAGTTTTTAAACTTCCGCTCAGCTTTGTTCCCGCTCGCACAATTAGGCAGTAACTTTTCTTACTTCCTGATTATTGCAGGTATTATTTTAACTGCTGCACAAAGTGCAGCCGGCGGCGGACTTGGTGAAATTCTGCTTTGGTCAGGTATCGGCTTAATGGGATTCGCAGTCTTATTCCAGCTGGTGACACTGCCGGTTGAGTTCGATGCATCCAGACGCGCCATGAACCAGATTGAAGAATTAAATATTGTGAACAGTAAAGAATACCGCCACGCTAAAAAAGTACTGAACGCAGCAGCGATGACTTATGTTGCAGCAACAGCAGTGGCAGTGGCTGAACTGTTACGCTTTATCATGATCGCAAGAAACCAAAACTAATTTTATATTAGTCAGGCTCTCTTTAAAAAGAGGGCCTGTTTTTTGTTTTTTTATAAACGGATTCATTTCCCTTATATACATATATTCATTATAATGAGTAATGATTAACGATAAATTTAAGAATTGTGGTGCATAATTATGAAAATTGGAATTACATGTTATCCGAGTGTCGGCGGCAGCGGAGTCATAGCGACAGAGCTCGGTATTCAAATGGCGGAACGCGGCCACGAAGTGCATTTTATCTCGTCCAGTGTGCCGTTTCGCCTGGGACATAATTATGATAATATATACACGCATCGGACCGAAGTGAATGATTACAGCGTTTTTAAATATCCGCCGTATGATATTACTTTATCGAGTAAAATATCAGAAGTCATCGACCGCTATGAGCTCGATGTGATTCATATGCATTATGCAATTCCTCATGCTGTCTGCGGTATATTGGCAAGGCAGATGTCTCACAGAAAAAACGTCGGGATCGTGACGACGCTTCACGGTACGGATATTACCGTCCTCGGCCACGACATGTCACTGGTCAGCGCTATAAAATTCGGCATCGATCATTCCGATATAACGACATCAGTCAGCAACAGTCTGACACAGGAAACGTATGATCTGATTCAGCCGAAAAGCGATATTAAAACGGTCTATAACTTCGTCGATGAATCCCGTTTTAATACAGAAAATCGTCTGGAAATTAAAAAAGAACTCAAAGAAAAATTAAATATACCAGAGCAGGCCAAAGTGCTGATGCATACTTCTAACTTTAGAAAGATTAAAAACGTCGATGATATCGTCAAAACTTTTTACGAAACTTCTAAATCCATCGACTGTCATTTAGTGCTGGTTGGCGATGGACCTGATATGTACAGCATCAGAACGCTCGTCAGTGACTTAGGCATTGAAGACCGGGTTCATTTTTCCGGCCAGCAGACAGATGTCAGCGACTATTACAAACTGAGTGACGCATTTTTGCTCTTAAGTGCCAAAGAAAGTTTCGGTCTTGCTATGCTGGAGGCCATGTACTGCGGGGCCGTTCCGATTGGTTCGACTGCCGGCGGTATTTCAGAAGTCATCCAGCACGAACAGACCGGCTATGTTGTTGAGATTGGCAATTATAAACAGGCAGCTGAACATTTAATTCGGCTCTTAAATGATGAGGCGCTGTATGAAAAGATGCAGCAGGCAATGTTAAAAGATGTCAACGAACGGTTTAACATGGAAAAAATCGTTACAGAATACGAAAATTTATATATTAAGTTGCAAGCAGGTGCAGATAATGACGAAAGAGACACTTTTTAAAGCTGGCAGAAAAATAATTGATCAGCTGGAACATCATAATTATGAAGGCTACTTTGTCGGCGGGGCAGTGCGGGACTATATGCTGCAGCGTCCGGTCAACGATCTCGACATTACGACCAATGCGCTGCCTGACGTGATTGAATCATTATTCGATAAAACAATCGATGTCGGTAAAGCGCACGGGACGATTATCGTCATGATGGATGATATACCTTTTGAGGTGACGACTTACCGCCTTGAAGGGGACTACAGTGACCACCGGAGACCGGACGCGGTCTATTTCACCCTGCATTTAAAAGAGGACTTAAGCCGCAGAGACTTTACTATAAACGCTATGGCCATGACCCAGACTATGGATCTCTATGATCCTTACCATGGCGCAGCAGATCTAAAGAGACAGCTGATTACCACTGTGGGCCAAGCCAGTGAACGGTTTAACGAAGATGCACTGCGCATGTTAAGAGCAGTGCGTTTTATGTCCCAGCTTGATTTCACTTTGTCCGAAGAAACAGAACTTGCAGTTAAAGAACATGCCGGACTGCTGCAGCATATAGCAGTTGAAAGAATGACTGCTGAACTTGAAAAATTATACAGCGGTATTAATACAGCGGACGCCAAAAATATTATAGCGGACAGCCTGCTGAAATATATGCCGTTTTTTAAATATATTTCTAAAGATAATTATTTAAATTCTGTCGCTTCTTCACTGGAAGCAGAAGCTGTTATTCAGATTTATAAAGCGCGTGATTTACAGCGTCATTTACCGGAATTAAAATTGTCTAACCGTTCAAAAACAGTCATTAAACAAGCCTTGAACTTATTGGATGAGCTGAATGAAAAAATCGATGCAAAATTACTGGCTTACCGTTATGAAACGGACATTTTTCAGCTGGTCAGTGATATAATTAAAGATAACAGCTTCTTAAATGAAGCAGGGGAGCTGCTGAGTGAAGCCGCTGCCGTCAAAGTGCAGCTGCCGATTGCTGACAGAAGCGCTTTAGCTGTAAACGGCAATAGTTTGATGGCTGCTCTCGGACTTAAGGGCGGGCCATGGCTGAAGGATTGTCTGTTTGCAGTCGAGAGACAAGTCGTCTTAGGCAAAATTAAAAATAATGAAGCAGAAATAATTAATTGGGTGAAGACACATGTTAAAAACGAAAACGGGAATATTATCATTACTGACGGAAAGTGATTTTATTTCCGGTGCCGAACTTGCCAAACAGCTCGGTGTATCAAGAACCGCCATCTGGAAAAATATTCAGAAACTGAAAGAAGACGGCTATAATATCATTGCTGTAACGAATAAGGGCTACAAACTGCTTGAAACATCGGACCGTTTAAATGAAACGCTGTTAAGAGCAGAAATTGAAAAGTCAGAGCTGTTCGAGACTTTAATCTATAAAAAGACAATTGATTCCACTCAAAACCACGCGTTCAGGATTTTAGACCAGCATGATGGTAATATAGTAATTGTAAGCGGCCATCAGTCACAAGGACGCGGCCGTTTTAAACGCGAATGGCTGTCGCCTGAAGCCGCGGGTTTATATATGTCGCTGGTTTTTAGACCGAACATCAGCAATCATAATATGATTGTCTTTAATTTATTTATGTCGCTCGCCATCAGTGAAACGATACGCGAGACTGCAGGTTTAAACAGCGGTATAAAATGGCCAAACGATATTTTTATTAACGATAAAAAAGTATGCGGATTTTTAACTGAAGTCATCAGTACAGACAATATCGTCGATACGATTGTTTGCGGTGTCGGCATTAATATAAAACAGTCCGAAGAAACACAGAAGCTCGGTACAGCGACAGCGATTCGCGATGAACTGTCAGAGGATCATTTCGATGTGAATCACTTTATCGGCATTCTGTTTAAAAAAATAGAATTTTATTATGGTAAATTTTTAAGTGAACCGTTCAGCACTATTAAAGAGCATTGGCTGGAACATGCTGTAATTTTCAATCGGGAACTGAAAATTACAACTGTAAATGAAACATTTAAGGGCAAAGCGCTCGACATTACTGATGAAGGTTACTTAGTCATTTTGACTGACGACCACAACATACATAAGGTGATCAGTGCCGATATTGAAATTTAACCTGGTGATATAATGTTAAATAAAACTTTCGCAGTCGTCGATCTTGAAACGACTGGAAACAATTTAAAAAAAGATAATATTATTCAGCTGAGTATTGTGTTCGTGCGCAACTTTGAAATTACCGGACAATACAATACTTTTTTAAGCGATGAAGTAAATGTGTCCCCGTTTATACGGGAGCTGACCAATATTTCACCGGATATGCTGATCGGGGCACCGAAATTTAGAGACCTTGCTGCGGATATTAAAGATAAGCTGAAAGATGCTGTTTTTGTCGCACACAATGTCGATTTTGATTTAAATTTCTTAAAAACTGCCTTTGACTCAGCAGGTATTTCTTATAATCCTGCTGAAAAGATCGATACGGTCGAACTGTCGAGAATCTTTCTACCGACAGTGCCGGGCTATCAGCTGCACTTAGTTGCAGGCGATCTCGGGATTGAATTGTCCCAGGCGCACCGGGCAGACGAAGATGCCTATGCCACAGCGGAAATACTCATTCATATATTAAAGAAAATGACCCAGCTTCACAGAGAAACACTAATAAAAATTTACCATCTGTCTAAATCCATGCGGACCAATTTAACAGATTTGCTTTTTTCTGTTTTAAACCGATATACGGATGACAATGACGATGGCATTATTAGCTACAACCAGTTTTACATCAAAGAGACCGAAGTCAGCCATAAGAAAATTCAGCCGGTCAGCGTCCACGATTTATATTATAAATATCTGGACATTACGGATAATGAATACAGAACAGATCAATATGATTTGGCACTTTTAATTTACGACAGCCTGGTCAATGAAAATTATCATGCCATCGAAGCCTATACCGGGCTCGGTAAAAGCGACGCTTTTTTAATTGCGGCACTCAGTTATTATTCAGACTACGATGCCCAGGTGGTCGTCTCGACTTCCAGGAAGATTCTTCAGAATCAGCTAATTGAAGAATCGCTCATGCTGCTGAGACAAGTGGTCTCATATGATACGCCGTTTGCGCTGTTAAAAGGAAAGCTCAATTATCTCGACTTAAGTGCGTTTACAGCCTTATTAGAACTCGACGATACTAATCCTGAAATCTGCTTTTTAAAAATGCGGATGCTCGTCTGGCTCTTAGAAACAGAAACGGGCGACTTATCCGAAGTGAATTTAAGAGGACCTGAAAAATCATACTACGAAACGATGCGGATACAAGCCGGTGATCAAAAGCATCATTTTTACTTTAAACGGGCTTTATCGAATGCAAAAAAAGTGCCGATTATCGTTACCAACCATTACTTCTTAAATGACTGTTTAAACAGCCTGGACGGTATTCAGGCTTTAATCGTCGATGAAGCGCACCAGTTAAAACAAGCGCTCGACTTAAAAGAACGCCGCAAGTTCAGCTATCCGGAATTGAAGTTCTTTATCGGCCAGGTCGGTCTAATTAATCAGGACCGTCTGCTCGCTGACTACAGTAAAAGTAACAGTGCAGTGTCCTTATATTTACTTGAGGATATCGTCGTAAACTTAAATAAAAATATCGATATTCTGTTTCAGAAGGTGACAGCTAAAAAGCTGGATGATGCTTTAGACACACTGGATAACCTGATGAAATTTACAGATATGTTCCTCAGTACGATCAGGGGCACTGACAGCTATCAGGCTTTGTATAATCATATGCATTTTTTCGATCATTCTTTGAAAAATTTAAGCTATGCTCTGCAATATGACGACTATCATATTAAAGCGAACAAAAATTTCCAAAAGACGGAAATTACTATCCGCACCGATGTGCTCGATACGCTGGCAGATGCACTGAGAGCGATCCCTTGCCAAATACTACTGTCCGGCACGCTGGAAGTTCACGGCAACTTTAAGCATTTAAAATACTGGTTCGGAGATTATGACTTTAAAACGACTGTCATGGAGAATAGTCAGATGTATAATGACATCAAGCTGTTTATACCGAACGATATCAGCAGCTACGATGTGAAAGACTCTCTTTATATAATCGATATTCTCGATTACATTGCCTTGTATTTAAGCGAGACAGACAGCAAGCTGATCGTTATATTCTCAAATTACGAACTGCTGGAAAAAGTATACAGTTATACTGAAGATATTGAGCTGTTCGAGCAGATACCTGTCTTAAGGCAGGCTCATAACTCAAACAACGAAAAACTGCTCAATCAATACAATCAGCTCAGTCAGTGTCTGCTCTTAGGCACCTATACTTTTACTGAAGGTATTAATCTCGTCAGCGATAAAGACAAGGCGCTGATGCTGACAAAACTGCCATTCCCTGTCCCTAAAGGCGACAGTTTCAGAGACTTTTATACAGAAGATTTACCGGAAGCTGTCATTCACTTCAGACAGATTATCGGCCGAGTGAAAAGAAGCGATAAAGACAAAGGCGTCGTACTCTTATTCGATGACAGAATAATGACTAAGCCGTATAAAAATGCCTTTTTAAAATATTTCCCTGAAGAAAATATTTTTCATGACACTAGAGAATCTTTTAAAGCACTGCTTTTTGATTTATAATAAGGAAAACCAATTTGTTAGGAGACTGCTGCATCATGGAACTATCCAAAAAGGTCAAATCGATTACACCCAGCCAAACGATTGAAATTACGAATACTGCAAGACAGTTAAGAGCTGCAGGTGTTGATGTTATCAGCCTGTCAGCAGGGGAGCCGGACTTTAATACGCCGGATGAAATTATCGATGCAGTATACGATGCTTCAAAAAAAGGACGCACGAAATACACTGCATCTAAAGGCTTGCCGGCACTCCGTCAGGCCATAGCTGAAAAAATGCAGAGAGACAACAATCTGACTTACGATGAAAATCAAATTTACGTCGGCAACGGTGCTAAACAAGTGCTGTATAATATCTTTATGGCGACTTTAAACGAAGGCGATGAAGTCATCGTGCCTTCGCCGTATTGGGTCAGCTATACAGAACAAATTAAAATTGCCGGCGGTGAACCTGTCACTGCGGTAACGACTGAAGACACTGACTTTAAATTAACACCGGAACTCTTAAAAGCCCATATGACAGAAAAAACAAAAATGCTGGTCTTGAATTCTCCAAACAACCCAACAGGGACAGTCTATACGAAAGATGAACTGCAGCAATTGGCAGATGTACTGGCAGAAACCGAGATCATCATCGTCGTCGATGAAATATACGAAGTGCTGACTTACGGCACACCGCATGTTTCAATTGCATCATTAAATGATAAAATAAAAGCACAGACAATAATTGTTAACGGTGTCAGCAAATCACACGCCATGACCGGCTGGAGAGTCGGCTATGCTTGCGGTGATGCAGAGCTGATTTCAGCACTCGCTTCGCTGACTTCCCAGTCGACGACCAGCGTTGCTGAACCGTCTCAGTACGGTGCCATTGCTGCATATAATATGGATCCAAAACATACTGAAACGTACAGAAAAACATTTGAAGCACGCCGCGACAACGCTTTCCAGCAAATAGAAAGCATACCGTATATGACATGTATTAAACCGGAAGGTGCCTTTTACTTGTTCCCGCACGTTCAAAAATGTGCAGAGCAGTGCGGCTACGACACAGTCGATGCTTTCGTTAAAGACATCCTCCGTGAAAAACATGTCGCTTTTGTTCCGGGTTCAGGCTTTGGGGCACCGGAATATGCACGAATCAGCTACTCTATAGACGAGGCTTCATTTAACGAAGCTATTAGACGTATTAAAGACTTTATTGAAGAAAAAACTAACGCATAAGGATGAGTTTATCTATGAAAATTTCTATTAATCAGGCACCAAAATATACCGGCCAGGAAGTTACAATCGGCTGCTGGCTGCTGCAAAAACGCGGCAGCGGCAAGCTGCAGTTTTTACAGCTCCGCGACGGTACCGGCTTTATGCAGGGCGTTGTCGTTAAAGCAAACGATGAAGAACTCTTTACCGCTGCTAAAGGATTACACCAGGAAGCATCGATGTATGTGACCGGTACGATTAAAGAAGATGAGCGGTCATCATTCGGCTATGAAATGGAAGTCTCAGGACTTGAAATTATTCAAAACAATGAAGGCTATCCGATTACACCGAAAGAACACGGCCCTGAATTTTTACTCGATAACAGACACTTATGGCTTCGTTCAAGAAAACAGCATGCTGTGATGAACATTAGAAACCAGATTATTAAGAGCACATATGACTTTTATTTCGACAATGGCTTTAAGAAAATTGACTCGCCGATTTTAACGAGCAGTTCTCCTGAAGGTACGACGGAATTATTCCATACTAAATATTTCGATGAGGATGCTTACTTGTCACAAAGCGGTCAGCTGTACGCTGAAGCCGGCGCAATGGCACACGGCAAAGTCTTCACTTTTGGTCCGACTTTCCGTGCCGAGAAATCAAAAACACGCCGTCATTTAATCGAGTTCTGGATGATCGAGCCTGAGATGGCATTTTACAATCATGAAGACAGCTTAGTGGTTCAAGAACAGTATGTAGAATACCTGGTTAAAAATGTACTCGAACATTGCAAACTGGACTTAGAAGCACTCGGCCGCGATACGACAGCACTTGAAAAAATTAAAGCACCGTTCCCGCGTATTTCATATACAGAAGCGATCGATTTACTGCATGAAAAAGGCTTCGATGATATCGAGTGGGGCGATGACTTCGGTTCTCCGCATGAGACTGAAATTGCCAACAGCTTTGAAAAACCGGTCTTTATCGTCAATTATCCGAAAGCCATTAAATCATTCTATATGAGCTCAAATCCGGAAGACCCGCGTACAGTACTGTGTGCTGATTTAATCGCCCCTGAAGGCTACGGCGAAATTATCGGAGGCAGTGAACGTATTTCTGACTACGATGAGCTGAAAGCGCGTATTGTGGAGTCAGGCCTTGATGTAGAAGCTTACGAATGGTATTTAGATCTGCGTAAATACGGCAGTGTGCCGCATTCAGGATTCGGTCTCGGCTTAGAACGTGCAGTCGCATGGTTCTCAGGCGTCCAGCACGTGAGAGAAACTGCGCCGTTCCCAAGATTATTAAATCGTTTATACCCATAAAATCAATGGAGATGTTAGGCTGCCTAATATCTCCATTATGTTATTGGAGGGAAACTTGTGGTTAACGATTATTTAAAATATATTACAATTCCAGTCAATAAAATACTGCTGGATAACTATGCTAAACTCGGCCTCGATGAGGCAGGCGTTATTATTTTAATTAAATTGCTCGAACAGGACAGATCGGGCAGTACGCCAATGGACTTCAGCCAGCTGCTGCAGGGTACAACTTTAAACGAGAGCAGTCTGACGCATATCATCCAGTCGCTGATTAAAGAACGGCTGCTCGAGCTGGATACACATGAGCTCGACGGCAAGTACATTGAAACGTATAACTTCCAACCGCTTTACAATAAGCTCGAGGACTTTATCGTCTTAGAGGATAAACAGCCGAAAAAAGATGATACGACACTCCGTGAGCTATTCGAGTACATCGAGCAATTGTACGGCCGGACGATTAGTCCGAACGAATATCAGCGGTTAAACAGCTGGATGAACGACTCGAACTACCAGCCGGAACAAATTCAGGACGCGGTGGATATCGCCTATAAGAGTAATATTACATCGCTGCAGTATGTCGAACGCATATTGAGCAGCACATCGAAAAGCGAGCCGGTGAAAGGAACAGGACTGCCTGTTATATCATGGCTCGATGGAGGTAGCAGACTTGACAACAAGTAAGAAGAAAACGATGGAATTCATCGACGTTATCGCAGAAATGTTTCCCGATGCAGAAGCAGAACTCAATTACACCAATCCCTTTGAGTTAACCATTGCCGTGCTCTTAAGCGCACAGACGACAGACGTCGGGGTCAACAGGGTGACAGAAGGTTTGTTTAAACGCTTTAAAACGCCGGAAGACTATCTGTCAGTCGAAGTGACAGAGATTGAAAAATATATTAAAACCATTGGCTTATACCGGACAAAAGCGAAAAATATACAGAAATTGTGCCGGGATTTAATCGATAAATACAACGGCGAAATCCCCGGCAATTATGACGATTTAATTTCGCTCGCCGGAGTCGGCCGGAAAACTGCCAACGTCGTTCTTTCCGTTGCCTTCGATACGCCGAGAATCGCTGTCGATACACACGTTGAACGCATATCAAAGCGGCTGGGTATCGCGCGCTACAAAGACTCGCCGCTACAAGTTGAGGAAATACTGATGAGAAAAATTCCCGCTGAGCGCTGGAGCAAAACCCACCATCAGCTAATATTCTTCGGCCGTTATCACTGCCTGGCGAGAAACCCAAAATGCCATGAATGCCCGCTTCTTGCCGAGTGCCGGGAAGGGCAGAAACGATTGAAACAAGGCTTGGTTAATATTTAGTTTTTTTGTCGCATCCTAATGTATAGGGTGCGGCTTTTTTGTTTTGGGATTGATATGTTTTTAGATGGGGGTTTGTCTGGTGGATTTAACGGTTGAAGAGAATTTTAGGGGGTACAGTGTCAGTCAAATAAGTTTGACTGACACTGTGAACAGAAATCCAGCTCAAAATAGGGTATGTCAAATACTTTTAGGTCTACACTGTCAGTCAAATAGGTTTGACTGACACTGTGATCAGAATCCAGCTCTAAAAAGGATATCTCAAATACTTTTAGGTCTACACTGTCAGTCAAATAGGTTTGACTGACACTGTGATCAGAATCCAGCTCTAAAAAGGATATCTCAAATACTTTTAGGTCTACACTGTCAGTCAAATAGGTTTGACTGACACTGTGATCAAAATCCAACTCAAAATCTTCACTCCCAGCTCAAAAAAATCCCCAATCTTATGTGATTGGGGATTTGAACTATATTATTCTTCGTCAGCCGCTTCAGAGTCTGATTCAGATCCAGCTCCTGATTCACTTTCAGTGCTTGATCCCGAACCGGAGCCATCGGCTCCGGGGTCTTCTGATGCGGGTTCTTCCGGTTCTGATGTTTCACTGCCGCCTGCATCCGAATCCGATCCAGATCCAGCTCCTGATTCACTGCTCTCAGGTTCTGCGAGTTCGGCGTCGTCCGGCAATTCGCTTTCAGGGACGTCGCCCTGGGTTTCGATTTCACCATCTTCGTTGTATTCCCAGCTCCATGTACCGTTTGACGAGTTGTCATCCGAATTACTGCCGGAAGAACTGTCACTGTCAGAATTTGAATCATTATTACTGCTGCTGTTATTGTTCCAGAATCCGCCGCCAGCAACTGCGAATTCATCACCGTTAATTTGTTCAACGCTGTCCGGCTGTTCAAAGTCCTGGCCATTATATGTGCTGATGTACTGCATCATATCTCTAAAGAACCATTGCGGTGTAATGTGTTCATCTGTACCGATAAAGAGCTTGTCTTCCGAATAGCCTGCATTGGCATTATCGAAGCCAGTCCAGACACTCATTGTATATTCCGGTGTGTAACCGACAATCCAAGCGTCTTTGGCAGCATTATTCGGCAAGTTATTTTCTTCTAAAATGCTGGTATCGAGAGATGTCGTTCCTGTTTTTGCTGCAATATTTAAGCCGTTCATTTGAATGTAGTCGGCACTGCCGTTCGGTTCAAATGTGTCTTTCAGCATATCTGTCAGCATGAATGCTGTCGAATCTTCCATTGCCTTATGCGTCTCATTGTCAAATTCAATTTTTTCGCCTTCTGCCGTTACAATATAACGGATAGACTGCGCCTCATTAAATTCACCGTTGTTACCGAGTGTTGCATAGGCTTGTGCCATCTGCAGGGGACTGAAGCGTGATTCGCCGCCGCCGAGGACATCGTTAAATGACAGTGTATATTCGCCCTCATTTTTAGTCGAGTAGTCGAGTCCAACTTGACGCGCAAATTCTTCAGGCGCTGAGTTGCCGGCTTCTTCTTTAACAGTCTCGAATGTTTTAACAGCTGGCACGTTAAAGCTCTGTCTTAATGCATCCCGCATCGTGACATTGCCGTGACTGCGGTTATCGTAGTTGTAGATCGTATTGTTCGGACTGTCTTCAGGTGTATATGACTGCTCATCCTGAATCGTCTGATTGGTTGCCCATTCCATATTTTCTATAGCTGGTCCATAAGCCAGGAACGGTTTCATCGTCGAACCGACGTTATGCTGGACGAGCGCTAAGTTATTATCGACAATATCCTGATAATCCCGTCCGCCGGATATTGCAACCAGTCCGCCGGTTGATGTATCCAGTATCGTCGAAGCGATATTGAAATCATCACTCTGGAATTTATCGTTGTAATAGTAGTTGCGGTTGTTCGTCATATTTTGTAAGTATGACTGAACTTCTGTATCCATATTTGTATAGATCTGAATGCCGCTTGATAACACTTCATTGATATCTCTGTTTCTAAACTCATCATGCTGCTGTAATTCCCGTTTAATATGATTAATGTATGATGCGTATTCCGGATCTTCCTGTTCTGTCGATGCGCGTTCACTTTCATCGCGCTGGACTAGGTTTTCTGTAATATCGATATTAATGGCTTCATCGTATTCTGCCTGTGTAATTCTCTCGTGCTGAAGCATCTGGTAGAGTACTGTATCTGTACGGTTTTGAGCCGCTTCAGGGTCTACATATAAGTTATAGACGTTCGGCAAGTTCGACAGGCCGGCTAAATAAGCGCTCTCTGCGATATTTAAGTCTGCGAGTTCTTTATCGAAATAATACAGACTGGCTGTACGGATACCGTAGATGCCGTCCGAGTAAAAAATTTTGTTCAGATACATTTCTAAAATGTCATCTTTAGAATATTCCTGCTCCAGACGGTAGGAGAGGTAAGCCTCCTGGGCTTTACGTTCCAGTGTCTGTTCCTCAGTCAGAAAGGCGCGTTTAACGACCTGCTGAGTAATGGTGCTGGCGCCCTGTGAGGCGAAGCCGTCTGTAATGTTGCTCACGACTGCACCGCCGAGACGGATAAAGTCAATGGCGCCGTGTTCGTAAAAACGGTCATCTTCAATGGCGAGGACTGCATCTGTCACTTGTTCAGGTACATCCTCTATACTGACGTATTCCCGTTTTTGCCCCTGAAAGAGGGTGGTCGCGAGTGCATCGTTATTATCATAAATTTCAGCGGGAACAGGGTCTTTCAGTTTTTCATCGCTGAAAGCCGGTGCCTGTGATGCGTAGTATGCAAATAGCACCGCACCGATAACAAGGACGACCAGTGCAAGCAGTGCACCGTATAAAAACACTTTTTTAATAATTGATGATTTGGATTTCGACTGCTTTTTCTGTTCGGATTTCTTGTCAGGCTGTTTACTCCTTTTAAAATTCGATTCCATATATATTCTCCCTATTCAAAATAAAATTCGTCAACTGCAGCTAAGTAATCATAACGCGGATTGTATTTTATTGGTAGCAAAATACTCTCATTCTTAATGTCAGCATAGGTGATAGACTTTCTGCCATCTGCTAAAAATACGTCCCAATGTTTAACGAAATGTTCAAACGGATAAAGATAGACTTCATCGTGGACGGTAAATTTAAGAATGATAAAGACGATGCCGCCCTGGTTATGGCAGGCGCGCATATGCTCGACCTGGTGCGCATGAATATTAATGAAAGGAAAGCGGGTTTTGTTGCGGGTTTCCTTGGCTTCAAAATCGATATATTTCCCTTTATATATTCCATTATAATCGCTGGTCGAGGGTACTTTAAAGTACGCTTCCGTTATTTTAGCTTTTTTCCGTGACGGGTAATCAACATCGACAATCTGCACCGGCGTCGGCTTTTTGTGAATAATGGCCCGCTTGGAATCCAGATAAAACTGATTGGTCTTATCGAGATCTTTCTCCAGTGTCATGCCGCGCTGGCCGTAGTTAATTTCATTACTGCGCTGTGCTGAGTCGGACTGCTGTTTTCTTACACCTTGAGGGTACTTCATTTAATTCGCACTCCAAACTATTATTATATATACTTAATATTATATATTAATTAGAGTTTGATTAACATTTCATTATTATAGGTGGTGTGACCAAATTGTCAAGAAATGCTGTATACAGCGACTACCGGCACATGCTCGATCAAATTGAGCATCGGTACAGCCGGGCCAAAGACGGCTATGAATTTGACTTTAAAACAGAAATTGAACCGTTTTTAAATCAATATAAAGTGCTGGCAGACCAGCTGCTGCACATCAATACGGATGAGCGGCTCACCGAACAGGTCAAAGAGACGATGAGCGATGAGCTGATGGAGCTCTTAATGAGCTGCCATATATCCCGTTTCAGTTTAAAGCTGTACCACGAAAAATTCAAATATATCAATATGTGGATTAACCACGCACATAAGGAAGATTTACTGTGAGAGTATTTATTACAGGCTACCGCCATTACGAACTTGGCATCTTTAAAGACTCCCAGCCCGAAGTGAAAGTGCTCCGGGACTTGCTCCGCTCAAAAATTATTCATTTAATTGAAGAGGGGGCTGAGTGGTTTATCATCCAGGGCTATACGGGAATAGAAATGTACGCGGCGAATGAAATTATCGATTTAAAAGAAGAATACGATATTAAGCTCGGTGTCTTAAAACCGTTTCACAAATTTGACGACCGCTACAGCGAGTCGGATCAGATTAATTTAAATAACATTTTACAGCATGCGGACTTTCATCAGTTTATTTTTGAGCGTGAATACGGCGATCCCGGCATGTTCAAAGCAATTAATCAGTTCATTACGTCGCATACGGACTATGGTTTAATTGTTTACGACAGCGAGACAGAAACAAATTTAAAATATATATTCAGCGTAATGCTTGAATTAAGTGAGAAAAGTCATTATAATATTGAAAGAATACAATTTGATGATATTAATGAATTCATTAATGACAGATATGATAGTTGAGAGGTGTAAGTATGAGTGACTATACGCTAAAGCTGTCTGCAAAAGATATATTCGAAAAGGAATTCGAAAAATCACTTAGAGGTTTTAAACCGATAGAGGTAGATAGTTTTCTTGACGACGTTATCAGTGATTATCAAAAAATGGCAGACATGAACAATAACATTAAAAAACTTGAAGATGAAAATGCACGATTGAAAAAAGAAGTTGAAGATCTCCGTATCAGAGTGGCAACAAACACACGCACTCAGGGCGGCAATGGTCAAAATCAGCAGATAGACATTTTAAAACGTCTGTCGAGTCTTGAAAAACAAGTTTTTGGCAGCGCGACAAAACAGTAGTATAATTTAATATGGTATTTTAAGATTTTTTAAAATAATACAGACGGTAACTCGGATAATCGCTATGCAGCCAGACTGCATAGAGGAAAGTCCATGCTCACACGGACCTGAGATGGCCGTAGTGTTCGTGCCAGATGAAACAATAAGTCTGGGCAATGATATATAGATATCTTGACGGCTGCGAAATATTCTAAGTGCTTACTGCATATGAATAGAGTAGCTTTAAAAGTGCCACAGTGACGAACTTCAAAAGAAATGCTGAAGGTGGAACGCGGTAAACCCCTCGAGTGAGCAATCCAAATTAGGTAGGAGCACTTTCCAACAGGAATTCAACTGGCGGAGAGATATTATTAATTTAATATAGACAGATGATTATCACCAATGTGCGAGTGTATACTAGTGCACGAATGCAGCACAGCGGGACAGAACATGGCTTATAGAGAAACCGGACTAGACACAAACGCTCTCCAATACAGGAGAGCTTTTTTTATGCCCATTTTCATACTATAATATAGGTAAATCAAACTTTAGGAGCGTCTTATATGAACTTTAAATTTATTGTCAACACACCGATGGGACTTGAACGCGTCGTTTCGGATGAAATTAAAGCGCTCGGTTTAGAGACCGAGCTCGAAAACGGCCGCGTATATTTCGAAGGCGACGAGCGGACCATCGTCGAAACTAATTTAAAACTCCGCACGGTCGACCGGATCAGAATTGTCCTCGGAGACTTTACAGTTAAAACCTTTGACGAACTGTTTGAAGCTGTGAAGAACTTGCCTTTATCAGATATCTTAGGACCAAACGCAGAGTTCCCGGTAACGGGGCGCTCCCACAAATCGACGCTGTACAGTGTCCCTGACGTGCAGCGGATTACTAAGAAGGCGATCGTTGAACATTTAAAAGAGGCCTTTAAAATGACAGGCAAACTGCCTGAAGACGGTCCGCGCTATAAAATAGATATTAATATTTTAAAAGACAGAGCTGTACTGACAGTCGATACGAGCGGCGATGCACTCCACAAACGCGGCTACAGAGTGGCACAAGGCGATGCACCGATTAAAGAGACGCTGGCAGCAGCCATGCTGAAGCTGGCAAATTACACAGGGGACAAGACGCTTTACGATCCCTTTACCGGTTCGGGTACCATCGCGCTAGAAGCAGCGATGATAGCCCGCAATATTGCGCCCGGTTCAAACCGCACCTTTGATTCTGAATCATGGGACATTATTCCTGAAGAATTGTGGACAGAAGTGCGCACGCAGTGTGAAAATGAAGCGGATTACGATAAAGAGCTTAAAATATACGCGTCTGACATCGAGAGCGACATGGTGAATATCGCTGTTAAAAATGCTGAAGAAGTCGGCTTGGAAGATGATATCGAATTTACAACGCTCGATGTGCACGATTTAAACCAGCTCGATAAAAATGCACAGCTCGTTACCAACCCGCCATACGGTGAACGGATCGGGGAAGCCAAAGCGGTTGAAGCTATGTACAGTAAAATCGGAACGTTAATGAATGATTACCCGTCATTGAATGTCTATTTAATGACATCAAATAAAGAGTTTGAAGAAATTGTCGGCAAGAAAGCAACGAAACGCAGAAAGCTGTTTAACGGCTATATTGAAACGACGTTCTTCCAATACTGGGGAGTGAAAGAATAATTGTCACAAGAAGGGGAAAACAGAGAAACACTTAATACGCTCTATAAATTAAAAAAAGAAATTCTGAAATCGGACAATGATACCCTCGTATCGCAAATTGACCACGCCATTCAGAAAACGTATAACGAACAGCTGGTATTTTCTTTTATCGGCCATTATTCTGCGGGGAAATCGAGTCTGATTAATTACCTGCTCGGTGAAGAAATACTGCCGTCGTCACCCGTACCGACGACGAGTAATACGGTATCTGTGGAAATCGGCGGCGATGATAATATACACGCCTTTATAAACCAATATCAGTATGCGGTTGTCGATAACTATTCAGACTTAAAATCTTTAAACACTAAAGATTTAGATATTCAGGCCATTACTATGGCAGTCGACTCCGATGAGTATCAGCAAGGGACAGTGTTTCAAGATACGCCGGGTGTCGATTCGAATAATGACAGCCACGAAGAATCTGCCAACCGTTTTTTACTGAACAGCGATTTAATTTTCTTTACGGTTGAATATAACCACGTCGAAAGCGAGCATAATTTAACGCTCTTAAAAGAAATTGCAGCCCTTAATATTCCGCTCGTACTCATTATTAATCAGATCGATAAACACGATGACGCTGAAATTACACTCGATACATTTTTAAACCGTGTCAAAGCAACGCTGTCCAATTGGTCGATCCAGCCGTCTCATATTTTTACAACGTCTATTTACGAGTCGCCGTATAATCAAATCGACGACTTAAAAGCATTTATTAAAAAGACCGAAGCGGACCGCAGTACACTTGAAGCGGCTTATGACGAAAGAATTACAAAAAATATAGAAGATAAACAGCTGGTCTATTTAAGAGATGCCCTCGATGAACGCTTAGAAGATCTGCAGCTCGATTATCCTTTAAATGCCGACAAAGCAGCTGAACGCATCGACTATTTAAACAGCGAAATCACTAAAGCTGAAGTCAATGACTTAAGAAGCGACGAGAACGTCTTAAGAGAACATGTTAAAGAGTCGGTGAAAAAACTCGTTAAAGACAGCTACTTATTCCCGCACCAAGTTAAGGATGCCATTACGGAATATTTAAAAGTGATGGCAGGGGAAAAGAAAGCCGGCGGCTTGTTTGGTAAAAAGAAAAAAGAAGCGCTCATGTACAATGAGGCACTCGCCGATGTTGATACTGCAATACAGCCGGTCATTGAAACGGAAATCAACGCTAACATTAACAGCTTCTTTCAGTCGCTCAGTTTAACGGGCCAGCCTTTTAAATTCACTTGGGACCGAGCCTATCTCGGAGATGAAAAGATGACGTCCTTAAACCAGACTTATATTACAAATTACTTCGATAAGCTGAAGTCTGCTTTAGTCAAAGCGGTATCAGAACAAGCAGACAGCCATCTGGAGACTCTAAAAGCAGAAGATAATGGGGAAGTGAAAGCCCAGACGACACTGCAGTCTGAAAAGGCACTGTATACAGAAGCCAAATCACTGCTCGGTCTAATCGACTCGCTCGATACACAGAACTACCGTCACTTCTATATTCATATGGATGATGAGATCGATAAGCTGAATCTCTTAGAAGAGATTACTTTATCGTTCGATAAAGATAATAACAATATTATACAAGAAAGTAGACATAATGAATTTACGGTTAACAATGATTCGGATATTAATCTCGAACCGTTTAAAGCATTAAGCCATCTGCTCGAGCAGTCACAAAGATACTCGGAGTATCATAAACTGATTAAAGATAAATTATCACGGATTGAAAACAACAAGGCGAATATTAGTGTCTTTGGCGGATTTAGTGCAGGTAAAACGACCTTTATTAATGCGCTGCTTGGTCATAAGTATTTAACGACCAGTCCAAATCCGACGACGGCAACAATTACAGAGATCAATAACGAACCTACAAGCACTGTTGTCTATAAATCTGAAGCGGATTTAATCGATACGCTCAGTACCTTATCAGGAGAGACGCACGACACAGCAGAAGGCTATAAAAAATGGATCCGTAAAAATATTGCCAAGGCGGATGAAACGTATAAACCGCTCTTAGCCGGCATACTGGAAAATTACGATCAGTATAAAGATGAACTCGGCCAGACTGTGACGATCGATACGAATATCTTGATTGAAAAAATCAGCAATGATCAGGATTCGACTTTTATTCATAAAGCGAATGTCTCATTAGACACAGAAGTTACAGAATCTTATACGCTGATCGATTCGCCGGGTATTAATTCTATTAACGCCCGTCACACGTCAGAAACGAGAGATATTATTACTGAAAGCGACATGATTATTTACGTCTCTTATTACAATCATGTGTTCTCACGGTCAGATGAAACCTTCCTGCATTACATTCAATCTTTAAAAGGGAAGGACTTCCCGATTATATTCATTATCAATGCTGTTGATTTAATGAAGTCAGAAGACGATAAAGACAAAGTCCTCGACTATATGAGAAACGCACTGAATACGATGAATATTAAGCATGTGCTGTATCCGGTGTCCAGTAAACGGGCGCTTGAAAGCGAAGATGCATACTTTACTGCCGCTGAAAAAGACATTATGGCTATTGCAGATAAAGAATCGCATAACGTGCAATACAGAACTTTACAGGAAACACAAAGCCAGCTCGTCAATACATTAAAGAGTAATCTCCGCCAGTATGAAGATAACGGAGAAGAGCGCAGGCAGCTGATTGAACGCAGACAGCACTTATTAAATGATCTTCCAAGTATGCAGGCAGCCAGTCTGAATGATACTTTAAAACAGGAAATTGATATTATTCTGACTTACTTAACTAAGCGGCTGGAACTGCAGCTCTACGATCATTTAAAAGGCATACTCACCGTGTCTCAAATGAGCAATAAGCATTACATTAAAGAAAATAAAGCCATGCTGACTCAAAACATCGAGGGCTTTATGACACTGGAGACGAGTATTGCGTTTAACGCGATTTACCGCCAGGCGGACCAAAAAACGCTGCAGATGATTACTCAGTTTAACGAACGGCTCGATCAGTCGGGGACACCCGGGACTTTATCTGTACAAAGTGCCAAAGCTAAAGAGCCGGTCATAGAAATCGGCGGGGATGTACTCGCACCGTTCGATAAAATACTCTACCAGCATAAAAACAAAACTCAATTATACAGAGATGCGCTGCTCGATATGGCTATTGCCATCGTTCAGTCGATCGATACAGATAAGCTTAAACAGCAAATGGAAACATTGGCTGAAGAATATACGAACTTACTCGATGCCCAGCTTGAAGATGACTTAAGTTCAATTACTGAGGCATTGCAAGAAGCACCGAAAGAAATATCGAGAGAAGATTACGATCAGGATACAGCGCTCTTGAAACAAGTACAAAATATTATAGAATAGAACGGAGGAGACAGATGTGAGCCAGCATACACTTATTATCGACGGCATGGCTTTATTGTTTCGTCACTTTTACGCGACAAGTTTTCGCAATCAGTTTATGTACAACAAGAAAGACTTGCCGACAAACGGCGTACAGGGCATGCTGAGACATACCTTTAAACTTTTAGAACTCACCCAGCCTGACCATGTCATCGTCGCCTGGGATATGGGCTCGAAATCCGTGCGCAATGAATGGTTCGAAGGCTATAAAGCCAACCGGGTCGCACCGCCGGAAGAAATGGTGCCGCAATTCGACATGATTAAAGATGTCATTCACGATATCGGCTTTTACCAGGACGGTGTCAGAGGCTATGAAGCGGATGATGTCATCGGCACAGTGGCACAGCATATCGATGATTTAACTATTGTGAGCGGCGACCGTGATTTACTGCAGCTGATTAACCGGACCAACAGAATCTGGCTGACAAAAAAAGGCTATACAGAATACCATCATTACAACTACGATGCCTTTTTAGACCAGTACGGCATTACGCCCGAGCAGTTTATCGATGTGAAGGCGCTGATGGGAGATGCGAGTGACGGCTATTCAGGTGTCCAGGGCATCGGGGAAAAGACGGCTTTAAAACTCATTCAGACTCACGGCTCCGTCGAAGCACTCTTAAATAATCTCGATACGCTGACGCCAAAAATGCAGGAGAAGATCAATAATGATATGGAGTCTCTGCAGATGTCGCAAAGACTGGCCCGCATCATTACGGATGTCCCGCTTAAAATAGATACTATGATGGACAACAGCCGCTTAAATTTGGATACTGTGCATATTAACAATGTTCTTGCTGATCATGACCTCAGCGTCGCACAAAAATACTTATCCACTTTAAACTTCAGGTGATAACGATGGCTAAAGTTTATATCGATGCCGCAGCCAGCTTAAATCCTAAGCTCGCTGCAGGTGCCGTCATTATTAAAGACAATACGCTAAATTTTGAAAAGACGGTATTTCTCGGTGAAATGGACAACCATGAAGCGGAGTGGGCCACGCTGCTGTTTGCTGTACGTGAAGCGGCTGCGCTCGACATTACATCGATGATTGTCTATACAGACTCTAAAATTATTGTAGATACTTTCGATAAACAGCACGTTAAAAACAAAGTATTTAAATCGTACTTTGACAAACTCCTTCCTTTAACAAATGCACTCGATATGTTTATAATTACTCATACACCGAGAAAAAATAATCGCGGTGCGGACAATTTAGCAAAGGCGTGCCTGTATAAAGAGAGAAAATCATATAAAGACTAAAAATCTATTCTTTTAATGATGCCGTAATTTTAATAATGAGGTATGATAATGGATACGAAAGTACTTGAAAAAATTAATAAATTGGAACAGACCTACTGCAAAGGATGTCTGTTAAAAGAAGTTAACCGCACTGAAGGCAGCAAGTCCGCTGCCCATTCATTCTGCATTACGGAATGTTCCGTCGGCATTGATATGAAAATGTACGGCAATAAACTATAATACTGGAGGCACCACCATGGAAATTGTTAGAATAGAACCGACACCAAGTCCAAATACTATGAAGATTACTGTTAATGAAACAAAACAGGACATGAAATCTTCAACTTATAAAGAGATCACAGAGGATACACCGGCTTTTATCGCGCGTGTTCTTGAACTTGAAAGTGTAACCAGCGTCTTTCATGCGCTTGATTTTATCTCTGTAGATAAAAAAGCGAAAGTTGAATGGGATGATCTGATTCCTGAAATTGAGGCGACATTTAACAAGACTGATGCCGGTGATACAAAAAAAGGCTGACACCTGAGTCAAACTTCGGTGAAGTAGACACTCAGGTTCTTACTTTTAAAGGGATTCCTTACCAAGTGAAGTTAAATGACGGTGAAGAACACCGCCGCCAATTGCCGGACCGTTTTACACAAGCTGTCACAGCAGCGACTCTACCTGAAGATAATATTATTTTCTCACGTAAGTGGGAAAGTCTGTCATCTCGTTACGGCAGCCCGGAGGACGTCTTTACAGAAGTGATCGAAGAGCTTGAAGCCCTGTACCCGGCTGATGTGCTGAAGCAGATGACTGACGAAGCAAAAAATCGCGTGCAGCCTGCACCTAAAAAGTATTTTAAAGTATCGCTTGAAGACTTTAAAAATACTGAAGACTGGAAAGAAAGGCTGTATATGCTCAGTCATTTTGATACGCCGGACGCAGCGGATTACCCGCTCTTATCCCATGCTTTAGATGATGAGAAGATGCAGGTCAGACGTATTGCAGTCAGTCTGCTGGCCATGATTGAATCAAAAGAGACACTGCAGTATTTAAGCCAGGCCATGAAAGACCGGGCAGTGCCGGTCAGAAGAACGGCTGCGGATGCATACAGTGATTTAGGCTTTAAAGAAGGCTTGACAGATATGTACGAGGCACTGGGTGACAAGAGCCCAATCGTCCGTTGGCGCGCTGCCATGTTTATATATGAAATGGGAGATGAAAGCAGTCTCCAAGCATTGCGTCCACATCAGGATGATTCACAATACGACGTCAGACTGCAAATAGAAATGGCGATCACCCGTATTGAACAGGGTGAGTCCGCACTCGGCAGCGTGTGGAAACAAATGCAGAACAGGGAGCGATAAACATGGATGCATATCAGGCATATATGAGAGAAATTGCAGAACCGATGAGAAAAGAACTGACAAATTACGATTTTGAAGAATTAACAACTGAAGATGACGTCCGCGGTTTTATGGATAACTCTAAGGCAGACGAAACAACTTTCGTTGTAATTAACAGTGTCTGCGGCTGTGCAGCAGGTCTGGCAAGACCAGCAGCTGTGACTGTCACTAATCAGAACCCGGTTAAACCTGACCGTCTGGCTACAGTATTTGCCGGCCAGGAGCGTCCGGCGACTGCCGCCATGCGCGAATATATTGATGCAGCCCCATCCAGCCCGTCATTTGCTTTATTTAAAGGCAAAGAGCTGGTGTCATTTACTGCACGTGAAAATATTGAAAACAGATCGATTGAAGATATTATGATGGACTTAAAAGAAGATTTCGATAAATACTGTGCAAAATAAAAAAGGAAAGGGCATGCCCTTTCCTTTTTTCATAAGTATTATATTACTCGTAGATGCACATTGTAATCATGTAGCCTGCAAGTAAAGTTAAACCGATTGTGAATAAAATTTCCATTCAAAACACTCCGATCACTCGTATATTTTCTCTGTCGTTAATATTAATTATATAGAATTACATAATAAAAGAAAAGGGTGATTTTTATGAATTCATTTGATGATGCGTATCACCAGCTGATGAACCGCGTAATGACTGAAGGCACAGAAAAGACAGACCGTACAAATACCGGCACAAAATCCGTTTTCGGCCACCAGATGCGCTTTGACTTAAACGAAGGTTTTCCGCTGTTAACGACAAAAAAAGTATCCTTTAAACTCGTTGCAACAGAGTTAATCTGGTTCTTAAGAGGGGATACGAATATTAAATATCTGCTCGGCTACAATAACAACATTTGGAACGAGTGGGCCTTTAAAAAATATGTTGAATCATCCGACTATACCGGCCCGGATATGACAGACTTCGGCCGTAGAGCACTGACTGATGAAACATTTAAGGCAGACTACAAAAATGAGATGGATGAGTTTAAAGCGCGGATTTTATCGGATGATGCCTTTAGTAAAAAATACGGCACGCTCGGCAATGTATACGGCAAGCAATGGCGCCATTGGCAAGGGCCAAACGGCGAAGTCATCGACCAGATTAAAAATCTGATCGACGGCATTAAAAACAAGCCGGACTCAAGACGGCATATCGTCAGCGCCTGGAATCCGGCTGAGATCGAGACTATGGCCTTGCCGCCGTGTCATACGCTGTTTCAGTTTTACGTAGCCGACGGCGTCCTCAGCCTGCAGCTCTACCAGCGGAGCGGGGATATCTTTTTAGGCATTCCATTTAATATCGCGAGCTACAGTCTGCTGCTGGCGCTCGTAGCCAGAGAATGCGGCTTAAAAACAGGCGACTTCATTCATACGATTGGGGATGCGCATATTTACTCCAATCATTACGATGCGGTCAATACTCAATTATCACGGACGAGCTATCCGGCAGCTGACTTAAAAATTAATTCGGACAAATCGATGTTCGAACTTGAATACGAAGACTTTGAAATTGTAAATTATCAATCCCACCCGGCAATCAAAGCGCCGATTGCAGTATAGGAGGATGAAGATGGTATCATTAATCGTGGCACACGCCAGACAGAACGTCATCGGCTTTATGGGCGATATGCCCTGGAGTCTGCCGGCTGATTTAAAACATTTAAAAGAACTGACAACGGGTAATACTATAGTAATGGGCAGAAAAACATTTGAAACCTTAAAAAAACCGCTGCCGAACCGGAGAAATGTCGTACTCACGTCCAATCAAAACTTTTCGGCAGAAGGCTTCGATGTGATTCATTCGATTGAAGAGATTGAATCTCTGCCCGGTAAAGTATTTATTTTCGGCGGCAGCACGATTTACAAACAGGCCATGCACCTGGTCGATGAAATGTATATTACAGTCATCGACGCCAGCTTTGCCGGAGACACTTTCTTCCCGTCCTACGATATAAATCAATGGACCGTGGAATCAAAAATCAAAGGCATTCAAGACGATAAAAACCGCTATCCGCATACTTTCTTCCAGCTGACAAGAAGGCTGTAAGTCATGACTAAAAAAGTATGGATGACCTTATTTTTTATCCTGCTGGCGATTAACATTGTTTGTCTCATTGCTGTCTTTTTATTTTTTAATCAGTCGTATGAAGAGACAGCTCAAAATGAGTCTGCGCAAGAACCGCAGGATATAGAATTTATTTTATCGAATAGTACAGTCGAATCGCTCATTAACGAAAATATTCCCTATAAAGAATTCACAGTGGATATTAATACGAACGGCATCGATGTCGATATTGCTCAACAGCTGCTCGGTTTCGATATTAACTCGAGCATTTCCGGTGAACCCGTCGTCAGCGGCAATACGATTATTATCGAGCTGACAGATTTAAACTTAGCGGGTCTGCCTATCAATGGAGATGTGCTCTATACCGCGCTCAGAAATCTTGTCGATTTACCTGCAGGTATTGAGATGAGCGAAGAGGAGCGGGCCATTGTAATCGATATGTCGATCTTCGAACAGTATTTTGGCGTCGAACTTCAGGTCGATACAATAGACTATGAAAACGATGCATGGTATTTTTCAATTAACAACACTTTTTAGGAGGAATTAAATTATGGCAACTGCAACTTTAGCAGGCGGATGTTTCTGGTGTTTAATTAAACCGTTCGATCAGTGGGACGGCGTCAATGAAATTATTTCAGGCTACTCTAACGGGGATGAGCCCGATCCAACTTATGCACAAGTCTCTACAGGTGAAACAGGCCACGTAGAAGCCGTGCAAATCGACTTTGACGAAAATACGATGAGCTACCGCGCACTGCTTGAAATCTTCTTTAAAACATTTGACCCGACAGATATCGGCGGCCAGTTTGGCGACCGCGGACCGCAGTACATGCCGGCGATTTTTTATCACGATGAGAACCAGCATGAAATCGCACTGCAGGTCATTAAAGAACTCGACGAAGCAAAAATTTTCAGCGCATCGATTAATACGCCGGTGCTGCCGTATAAAAATTTCTACAAAGCAGAAGAAGAACACCAGGATTTCTACAAGAAAAATACAGGGCATTACAATGCTTTTTATAAAGGTTCAGGACGACAAGGATTCGTCGAAAATGTATGGGGTGAAAAATAATGGCTAGAAAAGATATTAATGAACTGTCAGATCTTGAAAGACAAGTGATGAAAGAGAACGGTACGGAAGCACCGTTTGAAAATGAATACTGGAAACATTTCGAAGAGGGGATTTACGTCGATAAACTGAGCGGCAAGCCGCTGTTTACGTCTAATGATAAATTTGATTCTTCATGCGGCTGGCCGAGCTTTGCCAAATCAGCGTCCGAAGAAGACGTATCGGAACATCTCGATACGACTTTTGGCATGCGCCGCACCGAAGTCAGAAGTGAAACTTCAGATTCCCATCTCGGCCACGTCTTTCCCGACGGACCGAAAGAACTCGGCGGTTTAAGATACTGCATCAACTCTGCAGCGCTTGATTTTATTCCTAAAGCAGATCTTGAAAAAGAAGGCTACGGTGAATACGTCAATCTCTTAGAGTCCGGTGAGTAATATGAAAGACCGTCCATATTATCAGTATATGAAAACACAAGCCGGTGCGAAAAATGACACCGGTAAACTGGCAAATCATATCGCTGACGACATGTCTTTTCCAAAATACTCAAATAATTACCATGAAATTTCAGATTATCTTGAAAAGAACCCGTATCTTAATATATCATTAGATACGTTTGATGAAAGTTTTTCAGATTACAAAGAATGGCTACAATCATAGAGGAGATGAAAGTATGAGTGTTCATATTAATGCACAAAAAGGCGATATCGCCGATACTATTTTACTGCCGGGGGATCCGCTCCGTGCCAAGTATATCGCTGAAACATTTTTAGAAGACGTGGTCTGCTACAACGAAGTCCGCAACATGTTCGGCTATACAGGAACTTACAAAGGCAAAAGAATTTCTGTACAGGGTACAGGCATGGGTGTTCCGTCAATTTCGATTTACATTCATGAATTAATGCGCGATTACGGCGTTAAAAACTTAATCCGCGTCGGTACGGCCGGTGCCTTAAAAGAAGAAGTTAAAGTCCGCGACGTTGTGATTGCACAAAGTGCAACGACTGACTCATTCCAAAACACTAAACTGTTCGACAATGTGAGCTACGCTCCGACGTCAAACTTTGAATTGCTGTTATCGAGTTACAACGAAGCTCAAAAACGCGGTCTCGATGTTAAAGTCGGCAATGTTTACACAGCAGACTCTTTCTACGATTCTAAAACAGACACGAAGCAGCTCGCTGACTACGGAGTACTTGCCGTTGAAATGGAATCTGCAGCCCTGTTTACTATTGCTGAAGAATACAAAGCGCGTGCGCTTGCTATTCTGACAATTTCTGATCACCTGATTACAGGCGAAGTCACGTCTGCAGAAGAAAGACAGACTACTTTCAACGATATGATTGAAGTTGCACTCGATGCAGCAGTGCCGTTTATCGGAAAATAATATATCTATCATGATGAAGAACAGTGATTTCACTGTTCTTTTCTTTTCTTTAGGCCGCTAAACTGATAATATATGAGTAATACATAGGTAGAAATTAGGTGCATATTTTGAGCGAAGATAACAAGCAACCGAACGAACAGCGAAAAACCCGTTCCGTTCAAATGAATATATTCTGGTTTATCGTCATTATTTTAACGACGATAATAATCAGTGTGATTATTACAGCAATATCAATTTCCAATAACCAGGAACGCGCTGTTAACGTCGGCACGGATACCCGTACTGAATTTGCTAAACTGTACAGCGTCTACGATACGCTGACTGAAAACTATTACGAGGATGTCGATTCTGACGCTCTCATTGAATCATCGATCCGCGGCATGGTCGAAGGACTTGAAGATCCTTACAGTGAATATATGAATATCGATGAAACCGGCGACTTCGAAGAAAGCATTACCGGTGACTTTGAAGGCATCGGTGCTGAAGTGATGCAGGAAGGCAGCAAGATTATCATTTCCAGTCCGATGAAGGGATCACCTGCAGAAGAGGCAGGCCTTGAACCGGGTGACCAGATTCTTGCTGTTGACGGTGAATCGCTTGAAGGTATGACGACGACGGATGCAGTCCAGCTGATCCGCGGTGAAAAAGGCACAGATGTTGTCTTAACGATTCAGCGCGGCGAGGGCAGCTCATCAGATGTTACCGTCACGAGAGATACGATTCACATCGACAGTGTCACTTACGAAGAAATTGAAGGCGTCGGCCATATCAGTGTCAACAGATTCCAGCAGGGCACGACCGATGAGTTCAGTAAATTTATCGATCAGGCAGCAGAAGACGGTGTCAAAGAACTGATCGTCGACTTCCGCTATAATCCAGGCGGTCTGCTAAACGAAGCCGTGACATTGATCAACCAGTTCGTCGATCCTGATACGACTGCGCTTTACCTTGAAGACAACCAGGGCAATCAGCAGGAAATCGTCACTGAAAATGAGAAAAATGAGAATACAGAATCATTCGATGATGTCTACATTTTAATCAATGAAGGATCAGCCAGTGCTTCAGAAGTATTTACAGGCGCTCTAAATGATTTAACTGACGTGCAGATTGCAGGGACAACGTCATTCGGTAAAGGTGTCGTACAGCGGACGTCAGAGTTTAAAGATAACTCTATGCTGAAATATACGAACACTAAATGGCTGACACCTGAAAAAACATGGGTGCAGGACGAAGGCATTACACCGGATATCGAACTGATTAATCCGGATTACTACCGCATTCAGCTTCTGACCGAAGACGAAGTCTTCACAGAAGGTCAGACGAATGAAAAAGTATTGTCCATTAAGGTCGCACTCGATGAGCTCGGCTACAATATTACAACTTTCGATGAGAATTTCGATGCAAATCTGACTCAGGCAGTGACAAGCTATCAAAACGATAAAAACCTGGAAGCCGACGGCATTGTCACAGGTGATACAACAACGGAATTACTCAGCGATATCCGCGAGAAAATTAATAACAACGATGCTCAGCTCAATTATTTAATCGATTATATTAACGGCGACATGTCCATTAAAGAAATCGAACAGCAGGCCCGGAATAATGCCACGCACATTCCGCCGGTCGTTGAAGATGAGCAGAATTTAACAGAAGAAGACAAAGAATAAGATAAAATTCCGTACCGGCGAGAGCATGTACGGAATTTTTCTTGTCGCTGAATAATAAATAGTTTAAAGTAAAGTCAATAAGTATTATGGAGGGCGCGTATGGTTTCAGAAAATAAAAAAGTGATGTTGACAGGCGGCGGTACAGTCGGCCATGTGATGCTGAACAAACTCTTAATCCCTGAACTGGAAAAGAAAAATGTCCAACCGCATTATATCGGTTCAAAAAAAGGAATCGAGAAAGATATTATTAAAGATCTCGATATTCCTTATCATGAAATTTCAAGCGGCAAGCTGCGCCGTTATTTATCATTTGAAAATTTAAAAGATATTTTTAAAGTGGTTAAAGGCGTCACCGATGCCAAGAAAATCTTAAAACGTGAAAAACCGCTGTTCGTCTTTTCTAAAGGCGGCTTCGTCTCAGTTCCTGTCGTTTTGGCAGCGGCTGCGACAGATGTTCCGGTCTATATTCACGAATCGGATTTAACGCCGGGTCTCGCTAATAGAATCGCCGGAAAATTTGCGACTAAAGTGTACTGTACTTTTGAAAAAACAGTCGACAAGTTCACTGATACAAACGCTGAATATCTCGGACCAGTTATTCGTCCCGAGCTCTTAGCCGGCAGCAACGAAAAAGGCCATGCTTTAACCGGCTTTAATTCGGCTAAACCTGTCGTCATTATTATGGGCGGCTCACTTGGCGCCAAAAAGATTAATGAATTTGTGCATGCTAATATCGACGCACTCACTGACAAATATCAGGTGATTCATTTAACCGGTAAAGGCAATACAAACGATAAAATTAAAAGCCCCGGCTATATACAGTACGAATTTGTTAACGACGAACTCGCCGATTTGCTGGCAATTAGCGATATTGTTATTTCACGGAGCGGCTCTAACGCAATATTTGAACTGCTGCTGGCAAAAAAACCAATGATTCTCGTCCCGCTCGGTTTAGATCAGAGCCGCGGCGATCAAATTCAAAATGCCAAGTACTTTAAAAAACAGGGCTACGCTGAACTGCTCGAGGAAGAGCATTTGAATCGGGAGAACTTATTTGAGAAACTGGATTTTATCGAAAAAAATTACAGTGAAATCACTTATAAAATGACTCAGTTTAAGCACGGCTTTGAACCTGCATCGCTTGCAGACAAATTAATCGAGGAGGCGTCACAGTGAGCCGCCAGAAAAAAATGTCTTTATTTCTAGTCTTCACTTTAATATTCGGCGTTATCGCCATCTTTCATGAATCGAGACTCGGCCGCTGGATCGACCGCGAAGTCTACGAATTCATTTACGCATCGGAAAGTTTTATAACGACGGCGCTGATGCTCGGCTTCACCCAGCTCGGCGAAGTATTATCGATGATCGTAATGTCTTTAATTCTAATTTCAATTTTAATGCTGTATAAATTAAAGATTCATACGCTCTTTATCGTTATTTCAATGCTGGCATCGACGATTTTAGTTCCGGCGCTGAAACATTCATTCGACCGCGAGCGTCCGTCTCTCCTTCGTCTGATTGAAATTTCGGGCTTCAGTTTTCCAAGCGGTCACGCAGTCGGATCAACGATATTTTTCGGGTCGCTCGGCACGATTATCGGTCATACTAATTTAAATAATAAAGCACTGTTGATGACCGTATGTGCGACATTTATACTGATGATTTCATCATCCAGAGTTTACCTCGGCGTGCACTATCCAACAGACGTGCTGGCCGGCGTTGTCATCGGTCTGGCAGTCGTTGTCGGCACGAGTGCGCTGCTCCATCATAAGCTTAAAAAACCGGCGCTGATTTAAATAAATTTATTTGCTCATATTTTTATTGCTTAAAATATTTCCAGGACCTATAATGAAATTGCTTTCTGAAAATATAACGCGAGGTGAGAAAATATGGCAATAAATTTATACGAAAACATTACGCTCGAAAACGACAGAATCAGACTGGTGCCCATGCAGCTGAGTCATGCAAAAGAACTGCAGGAAATTAATCACGACAGTATATGGACCTACATGCTGTTTCAGGCAACCACTGAAGAAGCCATGAGCGAATGGATTCAAAGTGCAATTGAACTGCGTAATCAGCTGACTTCAATTCCGTTTGTTGTCATATTAAAAGCAACCGGCGAAGTCGTCGGCGCCACGCGGATTCAGCATATGGACTACGAACGCCAGAGCGCAGAAATCGGCGCCTCCTGGTTCGGCACGAAAGCCCAGCGCACATTTATAAACTCCGACAGCAAATTCCTGCTTTTAGAATACTGCTTCGAAGTCTTAAAATTGATGCGCGTCCAAGTGCGGGCAGATGAAAGAAACGTCCGCAGCAACAAGGCCATCGAGCGCATCGGCTTTACGAAAGAAGGCGTCATCCGTAAAGAACGCGCCCTTCATGGTGTGCCGCGCAATTTAATCATCTATTCAATTATCGATGACGAGTGGCCGGAAGTTAAAACTAATCTGCTGATTAAACAGCAGAGTTACATGATGGAAACACCGAATACAATTGTAAGTTAATATATCAGCTCCCTGTCCGGCGGACGCCGGACGGGGAGCTTTTTTTGTGGGATTTGGCAGATACTTTTTGTAGGGAGGGCTACACTGTCAGTCAAATGGCTTTGACTGACACTGTGGATTGGATTTAGCTCAAAAAAGGATTTGGCAGATACTTAAAAGAGCTACACTGTCAGACAAACAACTTTGACTGACACTGTGACCGAGATCCAGCCCAAAAAAGGATTCCCGAGATACTTAAAAAACTACACTGTCAGTCAAACAGCTTTGACTGACACTGTGCTCATCACCTAAGTAAAAATCCTCGCCAAACCCCGCTCTTTATCCTCCAAATGAACCCAGCCCGCACGGGAATCAGCCAGAACACAGCTTTAGTTTTCAAATTTTAAATATTTCATGATAATATGTAGACAAAGTAGGTGAGGCTTATGCCGGAAGTATTAGTTGTTGAAGACGAAACGAATTTAGCCCGTTTCATAGAATTGGAATTAGGCCATGAAGGCTACAGTGTAACTTTGGCCGAGGATGGCCAGGAAGGGTTTAATCTGGCATCGGAGAATGATTACGATGTCATTCTTTTAGACTTGATGCTGCCTAAGCTGAATGGTCTCGAAGTCTGCAGACGGCTTCGGAAAACGAAAGATACGCCGATTATAATTATTACGGCCAAAGGTGACACGTACGATAAAGTCGTCGGTCTCGATTACGGGGCGGATGATTATATCGTGAAGCCCTTTGAAATTGAAGAGCTGCTGGCGCGCCTCAGAGTGATTATGCGCCGCAACAAGTCGGCTGAGACGAGTCACGATACGCTCGATCTGCACGGGATTTCTATCGATACGTCAGCTTATACGGTTGCCATTGATGATACGCCAATCGAGCTGACTAAAACGGAGCACGAGCTGCTGCATCTGCTCGTGAAAAATATGGGCATCGTCATGAAGCGCGAACAGATTCTCGATATTATATGGGGTTACGACAGTGAAGTCGAGACGAATGTCGTCGATGTGTATATCAGATATCTGCGCAATAAGTTAAAGCCTTTTGGCAAGGATAAACTGATTGAGACTGTACGCGGTGTCGGATATGTGATCCGCCAATGACAGCGTCCACTTCACTCAGAAGCCAGTGGCTGAAATTATCGATTCTCATTATTACGATTACTTATCTCTTATTCAGCTCGCTTTTAATTTACGCGACGAGTGTTTATTTAAAGGACCAGGAGTACCGGTCGGTATCGAGAAGCTTATCCGACGTCAGTTCCCTGTATGAAAATCAGCCGTTCAACTCGATTTCTGAAAGGGAAATCTATACGAGCCTCTACGATAACCAGCAAATGGGGCTATACACGCTGAGCGGGGAAGAGGTCTACCGCTGGCCGGTCAGGTCCACGCTCGATATCGATACGGATTTTGAAGCGACTGTCAATCCGGTGATTGAAAGACGGAGCATCGACGGCGAGGATCATCTCGTCGGCACGAGAATGCTTCAGTCGGATTACTGGCACGGCTATGTGACGGTCGTCCATCCTTTAAACGAATACAATACGATTATTCGCATGATGCTGTTCATCGCGACGATTATCGGGTTTTTATCGATTACATTTACGTCGATTATCAGTTATTTCTTCTCGATTCAAATGGTTAAGCCGATCGGCAAGTTTACCGGTCAGCTGAAGAAAAATGAAAACCAGGGCTTCGCCGAACGTCTGGATCTAAAAACTAATATTGTTGAGACTGATTATATGATTGAATCCTTTAATAATATGATGAGCGCCTTGGAAGAGTCTTATAATCAGCAGAAACAGTTCGTCGAAGATGCGTCTCACGAACTGCGCACCCCGCTGCAAATTATTCAGGGTCACCTGCAGCTGATTAACCGCTGGGGCAGAAACAGCCCGGAAGTGCTCGATGAGTCGCTCGGCATTTCAATTGAAGAATTGAAACGCATTAACAAGCTGGTGGAGGAGCTTCTTCTCTTAACAAAAAACGAAGGGGAAGGCTCGCTGTTAAATGAGTATATTAATTTAAACGATGAAATCACCAGCCGGCTTGACAGTCTCGATAAAGTTCACCCGGATTATACGTTTGAAGCGAAGCTTGAGCAGGGCAGAGTCATGTACCCGATCAATAATTATCACTTTGAGCAGATGCTGATTATTTTCCTCGATAACGCCATAAAATTCGATACGGAGAATAAGCACATTACAGTGTCATCCGAGACTGCTGATGACGGCAGTATTGAGATTCAAATTACGGATAGCGGCATCGGTATTCCAAAAGAGGAAATCGATCAGGTATTCAACAGATTTTACCGCGTCGATAAATCGAGAAGCCGCGATCAGGGCGGCAATGGTCTCGGCTTATCCATCGCCAAAAAAATTGTTGAATTATACCGCGGAACAGTTTGGATTTCAAGTGCAGAAGGGGAATCTACGACGGTTCACATTAAATTCCCAAAACCAAAAAAATAAATTGTCAAACATTGGTGAACATAAACAATTACGCTTTCATGTAGTTTGGTAAAATGGTAAAATTTAAGATGTAAAGAGTATTTAAAAAATATAAAGAGGTGGCAGTACAATGCAACAAAATGAAGTTGAGAATGCTCCTGTAAGATTTGGAACAAATCTGGGTATGATTCTTGAGTATTTTGACATGTACAAAGAAGACCCAAATTCAGTTTCGGAAGAAATGCAGCTCTTATTCGAAAGCATTTCAACAAATGAAGGAAGTAATACTCGTCAATCGGAGAAAGCACTCAGTTCAGCCGGACAGGACAAAATCAAAGGTATTTTACAGTGGTTAAATGACATCAGACAATATGGTCATTTAAAAGCAGATGTGTATCCGTTATACAAACCGGAAATCAACAATGCACCTGACTTTGATTTTAATGCCTACGGTTTTACAGATGCTGATCTGGAAAGCCTGCCAGCGGATATCGTTTCAGAAGCACTTGGCAGCAAGTTCGATAACGCACTGGATGCAGCGCGCTATTTAGAACAGCTCTATACTTCTCCGCTGTCATATGAATACACTCATATTAACAACAGCGAAGAAAGAGACTGGCTTCAGAATGCCATTGAAAGTCATGGAGAAATTAATCTTTCAAATGAAGAAAAACTTCACCTTTTTAAAGAATTAGTAAAAACTGAAGGATTTGAAAAATACCTTCACAAAAACTTCGTCGGCGCAAAACGCTTTTCAATCGAAGGTGTTGACTCGCTTGTACCAATGCTCGACCACCTGCTGCTGCGCATGGCTGAAGAAAACATTCCACACCTGCAAATCGGTATGGCGCACCGCGGACGTTTAAACGTTCTGACGCATACGCTGCAAAAACCGTACGCAATGATGCTGAGTGAGTTTATGTCGACTGATCCTATGAAATTCCTGCCGGAAGATGGTTCATTAAAACTGACTAACGGCTGGATGGGCGACGTTAAATATCACCTCGGCGGGGTGAAAACAAGAACTGACAAAGGGATTGAACAGACTGTCACTCTGGCGAATAACCCGTCACACCTTGAAATCGTCGGTCCTGTAGTTCAAGGACGCACACGCGCTCAACAGGAACAGACGAATCAAGCGGGCAAAGCCGTTCACGATGTCGATAACTCTGTCGGCGTGATTATTCACGGTGACGCTGCCTTCCCAGGTCAAGGTGTCAACCCTGAGTCAATGAACTTATCTAACTTAGAAGGTTATTCTGTCGGCGGTGCACTGCACATCATTACTAACAACCGCATCGGCTTTACGACTGAAGAGTGGGACGGACGTTCAACTTTATATGCATCAGACATTGCTAAAGGTTTCGATATGCCGGTATTCCACGTTAACGCTGACCGTCCGGAGTACGTGCTCCGCGTCATCGACATTGCGATTCAGTACCGTCAGAAATTCAAAAAAGATTTAGTCATTGACTTAATCGGTTACCGCCGTTACGGCCACAACGAAATGGATGAGCCGATGACGACGAATCCTGAGCTTTATAACGAAGTGAACAACTATCCATCTATCGATAATCTGTACGGCGACCAGCTTGTTAGTGAAGGCGTCATTACAGAAGAAGATAAAAACAATATCATGCAGGCGATTCAGGATGAATTAAGAGCCGAGCACGATAAAATCGATAAGGCTGATACAGTCGTCACTAAAGATATCAAGACGCCGGATGAAATTTTAGAAGGTCATGCCAACGAAGTTGAAGAAGATATTACCCTCGACAGACTGGCTAAAATTAACGAAGAACTGCTTGACTATCCGGAAGACTTTGCGCCGATGAAAAAACTGAACAACGTTTTATCACGCCGCAAAAAACCGTTTGAAGATGACAGTGCACTTGTAGACTGGGCACATGCAGAAGCGTTAGCCTTTGCAACGATTAACCAGGACGGCACAGCGATCCGCTTTACAGGGGAAGACGCTGAGCGCGGTACATTCGCACACCGTCACGCAGTGCTGCACGATCCAGAAACAGGCAAGAAACACACGCCGCTCCACAATATCAGTGACGCTAAAGCATCATTTGAGCTTTATAACTCACCGTTAACTGAAATGGCAGTCGTTGCCTATGAATACGGCTACAACGTTGAAAACAACAGCGCACTGACAATTTGGGAAGCACAGTACGGCGACTTCTCAAACATGGCGCAGCCGATCTTCGACGTATTCATGTCATCTGCACATTCTAAATGGGGTGAAAGAACTGCATTGACACTTCTGCTGCCGCACGCGCAAGAAGGTCAAGGTCCTGAACACTCTTCTGCAAGACTGGAAAAATATTTACAGTTATGTGCAGAAAACAATATGACTGTTGTGAACTTATCAAGCAGTGCAAACTACTTCCACTTGTTAAGAAGACAAGCGAAGTACTTAAACACAGAAAAAATGCGTCCGCTGGTAGTTATGTCACCGAAAAGTCTGCTGCGTAACGCAACAGCGAGCCAGCCGGTCAGCGAATTTGTAAACAATCAGTTCCACGAAATTATCGTGCCTGAATATAAGAAAACTAAAGTTAAAACAGCAGTCATCGCCAGCGGTAAAGTCGCAGTCGATCTGCTGGAAGCACAAGCGAAAGCTGAAACAGAAAATGATGAGCTGTTAATCATCAGACTGGAACAGCTGTATCCGTTCCCTGCAGAAGCAATTAAAGCTGTCTTCGATGATTTAACTAATCTGAAAGAAGTGCGCTTCGTTCAGGAAGAACCGCAAAACCAAGGTGCATATCACTTTATCCTGCCTTATCTGCTCGACTTAGTCCCTGCTAAAGCAGAACTGAATTACGTCGGCAGAAAAGCAAGTGCATCGACTGCAGAAGGTAACGGCGGATCTTATAAACTCGTACAGCAAAGCATTATTGAGAAAGCTTTAAAATAATAGGGGGTATATATTAAAATGGCTGAAATTATCGTGCCTGAATTAGCAGAATCAATTACAGAAGGAACAATCTCTACTTGGTTTAAACAAGTTGGAGATTCAGTAGAAAAGGGCGAGAATGTTCTCGAACTTGAAACTGATAAAGTAAACGTTGAAATCGTCAGTGAAGAAGCCGGCGTTATTTCAGAACTTAAAGCTGAAGAAGGCGATACTGTTGAAGTTGGACAAGTCATCGCTGTGATCGGCGAAGGCAGCGGCGCACCGAAAGCTGACGCAGCGCCTGCTAAAGAAGAAGCAAAAGCTGAAGAAAAAACTGAAGAGAAATCTTCAGCATCTGAAGCAGCAGCAGACGATTCAAATGACGAATTAGTCGTTGCAACACCATCAGCAAGAAAATTAGCACGTGAAAAAGGCATTAAAATTTCAGACATCAACCCGTCTGATCCTCGCGGCTTAGTACGCAGCCAGGATGTTGAAAATCACGGCAATGCACCAGCGCCTAAAGCAGACGCTAAAGCTGAAACAAAACAGGCTGCACCAAAAGCAGATGCAGCGCCAGAAAAACCGGTTAGACGCGAAAAAATGTCACGCCGCAGACAAACTATTGCAAAACGTCTCTTAGATGTATCGCAAAACACTGCTATGCTGACAACATTTAATGAAATCGACATGACTAACGTCATGGAACTGAGAAAACGCAAGAAAGAAAGCTTCCAGGATCGTAACGACGGCACTAGACTCGGCTTCATGTCATTCTTTACGAAAGCTGCAACAGCTGCACTTCGTAAATACCCGGCTGTAAATGCTGAAATTGACGGAACGGACTTTATCTACAAAGAGTTCTTCGACGTTTCAATTGCAGTATCTACAGATGAAGGCCTTGTCGTACCGGTTGTCCGCGACACTGACCGCAAAACATTCGCTGAAATTGAAAATGATATTGCAAGCCTGGCTCAAAAAGCGAAAGATAAAAAATTATCTCTTGATGATATGGCCGGCGGTTCATTTACAATTACTAACGGCGGTGTGTTCGGATCACTGATGTCTACACCAATCATCAATGGTACACAGGCTGCAATCTTAGGTATGCACACGATTCAAAAACGTCCTGTTGCAGTCGGTGACGATATTGAAATCCGTCCAATGATGTACGTAGCGCTAAGCTATGACCACAGAATTATCGACGGTGCAGAATCAGTCGGCTTCCTGAAAACAATTAAAGAGCTGATTGAAAACCCTGAAGATCTTCTGTTAGAAGGCTAAGAAAAACAAATAATATAATAAGAGAAGGGTATCCTCGAGATATAGGATACCTTTTCTTTTTTAATCAGGAGGATAAACAATGATTCAAAATGAATGGGAAAATAGCAATCTAAGAACTGTTACTGTCAAACATGTGGATGCAGCAAAATATAAAGTATCTGATATGCTGACAGTCGGCAAAGAATATACAGTCGTTAATGAAACTGAAGAATATATTTTTGTCATAGATAATTCAGGAAAAGTCGGCGGCTTCTATAAGACTTATTTTTTATAGTTAAAAAGTCAGATAATTTCAAAAATTTATAGATTTATTTATAGTTGTGTTGTAGAATTATGACATACTAATTATTTACAGAAGAGGCGATTACCATGAGTACAAAACAAGTCATAATGGTCGGTTTTACATTATTTGCCATGTTCTTCGGAGCAGGTAACTTAATCTTCCCACCGGCACTCGGCTTTTCAAGCGGAGAATTTTTCTGGACAGCAATTCTTGCTTTCGTCCTGACAGGCGTCGGACTTCCTTTACTGGGAGTTGTCGTCGGATCGATTTCTAAAGGCGGGTATAAAGAATCACTAAAAAATATTCACCCGGCCTTTGCAGTAATTTTCCTAATTGCGATTTATTTAACAATTGGACCGTTTTTCGCAATACCAAGAACAGCAACAACAGCTTATGAAATGTCAGTCGTGCCATTTTTAGAAAGTAATTCAGCGATGTGGCTGCTTATTTTCTCATTAGTTTATTTTATCGTCGTTTTATTATTAAGTCTAAAACCAGGCACACTCGTGAACAGTATCGGACAAATACTAACACCGCTACTCTTGATAGGAATTGTACTGCTGATCGTCGTTGCAGGCTATACATACTTCAATAATCCAGTGGTTCCTGCCGCTGAAACATTTGAAGGATCAGCAGCATTTACAACAGGCTTTACTGAAGGTTACTTAACGATGGATGCCATTGCAGCAATTGCCTTCAGTGTACTCGTGCTGAACTCGATACGTCAGCTTGGTATTACAAACCGTAAAGAGTTACTGATCGGTACGATAAAATCAGCAATTCTTGCTGCTATCCTCTTAGCTGCTATTTACATTTCACTCGGCTGGCTGGCAAACAGAGTTGATCTCGGCGGTACAGCTGTCGATGATCAGAACCTGGGTACCTTCCTCTTAACATTTATGAGTAATGATGTATTCGGCGTCTTTGGACCGATTTTACTCGGTGCGATCGTATTATTCGCATGTGTAACAACAGGAACTGGCTTAATCGTATCTGTATCTGAATACTTTAACAGCATCATTCCTAAAATCCCTTATAAAGTATGGGTGGTTCTGTTCGTACTGATTTCATTCGGACTTGCAAACCAGGGTCTGAACCAGGTTATCGCAACAAGCGTACCGATTCTGTCGATTATTTATCCGGTCGCTATGACGACAGTACTGCTCTTAATATTGACGTACTTCTTACCGTCACCAAGACTCAGTCTGCAAATTCCGGTTATTCTCGTTTCAATATTATCGATCATATCCGTTGTACACAGAAACGGCTGGGTCGAAATGAGCTGGCTCGAATCACTGCCATTGTTCGCTAACAGTTTTGAATGGATTCCATTAATGATTGTCGGTTACATTGTCGGCTACTTAATCGGCTTGAAGAAACCGAGAGTAGAGTACTCTTAAGATAAAAAGTATCTGAGGAACCCTAATTTTGAGCTGGGATTTGGTTCACACTGTCAGTCAAAGTTGTTTGAATGACAGTGTAGGACTAAAATATTTGTGAATGAGCTTTCGCTCGAGTTACGAAAAAAGCACTTCTCCAAACGGAGAAGTGCTTTTTTGTCTATAAAGTTTATAATTAATAGCGGTGTTTATCTTTAAGCTGGAGCAGTCGTTCCTTCAGTTCTTTTTCCATAGTCACGAGTTCAGCTTCAGCAGATTTACGTTTTTGAGTGCCTTCTGATTGAATTCTGAGTGTTTCCTCGATCGTCGTCACCAGGTTCTCCTGAGTTGTTTTCAGCGTTTCAATATCGACGATGCCGCGCTCATTTTCAGTAGCTGTTCTGAGAGAGTTCTGTTTCAGCATTTCACTGTTTTTAGTCAACAGATCATTCGTCGTATTCGTTACTTCCTGCTGGGCTTTAGACGCTGATTCCTGACGGAGCAGGGTCAGTGCAATCGCCATCTGGTTTTTCCATAATGGAATACTCGTTAAAATTGAACTTTGAATTTTTTCTGCTAAAGTCTGGTTAATATTTTGGATCATGCGAATCTGCGGTGCAGACTGCAGGGTAATTTGTCTCGACAGTTTTAAATCGTGCACGCGTTTTTCAAGACGGTTGATGTACTGCATCATGTCGTTGACGTCCTGCACGTCCATTTGGTTATTCGATGCTTCAGCTTTCGCTTTCAGGCGGGGGAGGGTCTCATTTTCAAGTTCCTCTTTTTTAAGATCTGCTGCAGCGATATAAATATTAATCGCATCAAAATAATCTTTGTTTTGGTTATATAAGCCGTCCAGCATGTTCACATCTTTAACCAGCACCTCTTTAGCATGTTCCAGCTGGATAGATATTCTGTCGACCTGTGAAGCGATACTCTGATGTTTTGATATCATTTCGTTCACTGAACGTTTTACGCGGCCAAAGAGGCGTTTAAAGACGCCTTTTTTCTCGTTGGTCAGTTCATCTGGATCGATTTCTTTCAATTTCTTCATTAATTCTTCTAAAGTTTCACCAATAGGTCCCACATCTTTAGACTGAACTTCATTCAGCATCTGATGAGAAAACTTCGACATAGCCTGCTGGGCATTGGCACCGTAAGTAATCAGCGCATCATTATCCAGCGGTTCAATTTTGTCTTTAATTTCCCGAATGGACTTAAGATCCGCCTCGCTGAACTGTTCCTTATACGTCGTCAGCATTTCACTGTCAGCCGGACGGCTGGCAGCAGCTGCTTTCTCAGGCTCCAGTACAAGACTGTCATCACTATCATCTGCCTGTTTAAATGGATCCATCAATAATTCATCTTTAATATTTTTATCTTCAGTCATTCTATTCACCCCGATGTAATTTTTCTTTTACTTTTGATTTTTCATTTCGCTTCAAATTGATTTTTTGTTTACCGAGCTTGTTATCGAGCACTGCCTGGCGTTTTTTAGCACGTGTTGCATTCATCTTAATCAAGTCGCGTTCGACATTTAAATCCTGGTAGCTGCTCTGATTCATATGAGACAAGTTGGACTGCAGCGTACGTTTCAATTCTAACATTGACAGACGCGTCTCATGCAGCTGAATGCGTTCATTTTTAGATTTCCCCGGCATCTTGTACAAATATAAATACTTTTCAATTGTATTGACTGCCGTCTCCAGATTGGAGTGGAAAAACTGCTGAACGCTGTAAAACTGTCTCGGATCATCTTCTACAGATGAAATAATCGTTTTAACGATCCTGTTAATATCGAATACCATTTTCGCATCTTTCAGCGATCTGATATTCATATAGCTGGAACGCAAACGATTTGTGTGCTCTTTCGCCTGAGCAAGCTGTTCTTTTATATACTTATATTCACTGTTCGTCAGTTTTAGTTTCTCTAAATGCTTATTATGTGAAATGCGCTGGGCGGGGAGGTAGGATACCCCAAATCCGCCGATACCGGCGACTACGTCTAAGAACATATGAATATCCAATACATTAGACGATAAAAGCCAGACAACCAGACCTGCCGGAACGGCAATCACGGAAGCAATGAAATGAGAAAAATTTCTCTTCATCGTTCAAAACTCCTTAATATATATGAGGCTATTTCTTACAATTATAAAGCGTTATGCTTGATAATGCTAATTATACGCGTTTATAATGATTAATAATATCGGCTATGAAATGGAGTTTTAAACATGTATGAAGTCGTGATCGTTAAAGCAGATTATGAAGGCTGGTGGCTGTTTGAAGGCTGGCAGGAAGACATAATAAAAAGGCATCCGTTTAAAGCAAAAGAAGACATGATATCCGGCTACGAATCAATAATCAAGCAGATGAAAGAAGACTACAATAGCTATGTCACAGGAAAATATGGCATGCACGCATTCTTTAACGCATGCGAAATCGAGTTTTGCGAAGACTGTGATGAAGACGTCCAAATATACTACACGCCGATAATGACGGAAAATAATGAATTGTATAATTAATTTTGAAAAAGACACACAATTGTTGGAAATCGATTTGCAAAATAACAAAGTATATTGTATAATATGAATCATCAGTAAGTTCTTCTTATTGATAATTTACGTCTTTTGGAGGATTTTATTAATGAAACAAGGTACAGTGAAATGGTTCAACGCAGAAAAAGGATTTGGCTTCATCGAAATTGAAGGAGAAAACGATGTATTCGTACACTTCTCAGCAATTAACCAAGAAGGCTACAAATCACTTGAAGAAGGCCAAGCAGTAGAATTTGAAGTAGTTGAAGGCGACCGCGGTCCACAAGCTGCAAACGTTGCTAAACTATAATTATAAATTGATTCATTAGAATAATTTGTAACTACTAAACAAGCACCCGGATAGACTCCGGGTGCTTGTTTTTTTATGGGAATTTAGAGTAAGTGCGGCGGATCTAAGGTGTTTACTCAGCAGTTTATTAAAATAGACTAAAGTGGATCTATTGTCAGGTCGATGTGACTGTCTCATTGGCCGAGTAAGGGCTCCAGTCAGACAATCAAACGCGCTCATTGGCCATGTAAGGGCTCTAGTCAGACAATCAAACGCGCTCATTGGCCATGTAAGGACTCTAGTCGGACAATCAAACGCGCTCATTGGCCGAGTAAGGGGCCCTAGTCGGACAATCAAACGCGCTCATTGGCCGAGTAAGGGCCCTAGTCGGACAATCAAACGCGCTCATTGGCCGAGTAAGGGCCCTAGTCGGACAATCAAACGCGCTCATTGGCCGACTGAATCAAAAAACACCCACACAAAAAATGCACCGGCATCCAAAATGCCGGTGCGTCCTTATATAGCTTACATTACGTCGTTTTCAATCAGCTGTTCCAGTGTCTGGCGCTTAATGACTTGACGCACATGACTTTCTCCGACAAAGACTACCGCTGGTTTTTGCATCTGGTTGTAGTTCGAGGCCATGGAGTAGTGGTAGGCGCCGGTTGTCCGCACTGCCAGCAGGTCCCCGCGCTTTAAATCGGCCGGAAGCTTTTTACCTTGTCCGATAATGTCGCCGGATTCGCATAGTTTGCCGACGACATTCACTGCCGCACGGTCTCCTGCAGCTTCACGCACCGGCAGCACGTCGTATTCTGCTCCGTATAAAGGAGTACGGATGTGATCGCTCATACCGCCGTCAATCGAGACGTATTTACGCACGCCCGGTATATTTTTAATGGTACCGACTTCATATACGGTAATGGCTGCCTCAGCGGCAATCGAACGGCCGGGTTCAATCATAATGTGCGGCATGCCGCGGCCGGATTCAGCAGCGACTGCCTTCAAATGACCGATGATCCGGTCAAAGCCTGACTCAATCGGGAATCTCACATCACCGTCGACATATTTGACGCCAAATCCGCCGCCCATGTTCAATATTTCTATACTTATATCATGTTCGTCGAGCCAGGCGTAAACGTTAGTAATGGCGTTAACAAACGGCGTGCTGTCATCGAGCTGAGAGCCTATATGATAATGGATGCCCTTAAAATCAAGATGCGTACTCTTATCAATCAAATCAATTGCTATTTTAGCCGCACCGTTTGACAGCGACAGACCAAACTTGCTGTCTTCCTGTCCGGTCGAAATATAATCGTGTGTATTCACTTCAACGCTCGGGTTAATGCGGATCAGCACCTTGACTAAATCATCCGGCGCCAAATCACCAGCTAAACTGTCAATCAGACCGATTTCATCCAAACCGTCTATGATAAAGAAGCGCACACCGGAATCCAGAGCGTACTCGATTTCATGAGGTGTCTTGTTATTGCCGTGAAAATGAATATCCTCAACCGGGAATCCGGCTGTTAAAGCCGTGTATAATTCACCGATCGAGACGACATCCAGCTCCATATTTTCAGCATCCAGCAGTTTGATCATCTGTATACTGCTGAAGGCTTTAGACGCATAGGATACGGAGTAGGAAAGGTTATGACTGTTTAATATATTGTGATATTTCTTCATCATGCCTGTCATATACAACTCATCGTATATGATAACCGGCGTGCCGTATTCTTTCGCAATATCACTAATTTTATGTCCTCTGATTTGAAGTTCTCCCGCTGAATAATTAAACGTCATATATAAATTCTCTCCCTAGTGATTGATAATTTAAAGCTCCCAGCTGTTCTGAGTTTGCACCGACACCGAGCTCGGTAAATTTATCGATGCGCAGCCGGCTGTTATACAGATAAACATCCATATCCGCTGTGACGTCATCATCGACCAGCACAGCCATATGACTCATCATTAAAGCGACGATCGGATACGTTTGTCCGCCGATTTCACATTCATAACCGGCTCGTGCACGAAGTACGCCGTCGCCGTAGCCGATATCAACAATTGCCACACGGCAGTCTGCATAGGCTTTAAATGCTGCACCGTAGCCGAGTGCCATACCTTCTTTTAAATCTCTGAACTGAATAATCGGTGCTGATAAAACCGACGGCTGGATAAAATCTTTATCGTCTAAATGATTAAACGGTTTTGAGCCGTATAGACCGATACCGAGACGGACGTGGCTATGATCATCAAACAAGCCGTCTCTGACATAGCTTGCGCTGTTCTGAGCGTGGATCATAGCAGGCGACACTCCTAATGCCTTCACGTCTTTAACAAACTGCTGCCACAAAGCGCTTTCTTCTTCATAGATACCGTCAAATTCGTCGGCATAGCCGAAATGAGTCCACAGACCGGTAAAGCTTAAGTCGAGATCTAATTGCTTCATATCGTTTAAAATATACTCAAGCTCGCTGATGTCAGTCAAACCCGAACGGTTAAAGAGACCGGCATATTCTATATGCAGATTTAAGCCGGCCAGTTCGTGCTTATATGTATCGTAATAAGCAGCAGAGGGCAGGGTGATATGCAGATTAAACATGCGCGCCCGTTTAAAGTCTGCCGTCGGATTCATTAAAATAATGTCGGCATGTTCACCGCACATTTGCCGGATTTTCACCGCATCATCCATAGATGTCGTGGCGAAAGCCCGGATGCCGGAAATTGCGAATGCTTTCACTGCAAATTCCAGTCCGTAGTTGTATGCATTATTTTTAACGACCGCGATCGTTTGATTCGGCAGCTGAAACTGCTTTGCCTGTTTAATAAACTGCGCTTCATCGATTTGAAAAGTACCGCCCATGGCTATGTCTCCCTGCTATTAGTAATTGTTTAAAAGTGCCTGATAATAATCTGCGACTTTGATCAGCACGCGCTCATCAAAGTTAAACGTATCGGTATGGAGACTCGATGCAAATCCTTTTTCAAGGTTGCGGCAGCCTACAAAGACAAAATACGTTTTACCAATATTATTATAAAAACTAAAATCTTCGCCGAATAAATACGGCTTATCTTTTTCTATACCGGACAGTCCTGCTGCACTGATTGACTGTTCAACCGGCGCTTTTAAGTCCGCGTCATTATTCACTGCCGGATAGCCCTCAGTATAATATAATTCAACCGTTACGCCGTACAATAATTCCGCTGCCTCTTTAATTTTAGTCAGCTGCGTTTTAATGACAGCAAGATCTGCTGCCTGGTAAGTGCGAATCGTGCCGCTGAGCGATGCATTGGCAGGCACTGTATTCACCGCTTCACCCGAACTGATTTGCCCCATATGAATAATATTGCGGTTGAGGCCGTCTAAATGAAACTGCTGAATATTGCCGACTTCTGCGGCGATTTTTAAAATAGCCTCGAGCGCTGAAATTCCCTGATGCTTTTGAGCCACATGGGCGCTGGCACCTTTTACTCTAAAGTGAAATTCAGTGGCGCTGGCTGTCAGTTCATCGTTTTTATACAGCACGAGTCCTTCATCTTCATCCGGCATTAAATGCACACCGAAAATGGCATCGAAGTCCGGACGCGTCTGCCAGGCGTTAATCATTAAATTCGCTCCGGCATTGGATTCCTCTGACGGCTGGAAGATTAAGACACAGTTATGTTTTAACTGGCCCTGATCTTGAAGCCCCTTAAGGCGTTTAGCGAATAAGAGGAGGGCAGTCGTATGCCCGTCGTGGCCGCACGCATGCATGACATTGTCTGCAGCACTTTTATAAGGGACGTCATTTTGCTCTTGCACCGGCAGGGCATCGATATCTGCTCTAAAGCCCAGCGTTATTTCGCTGCTGCCTTCCAGCACACCGATCACACCGGTATCTAAAATTTGATAATGGTTAATATTTAAATCTGTTAAGACAGATTTTATATATTCAGTCGTCTTGTATTCTTTTAAACTCAATTCCGGATGCTGGTGCAAATGTCTCCGGTGCGCTGTGACAAATTCAAGTTCTTCGTCATAGACAGACATGTTAATCGTTCAGCTTTCTCAGTGCCTGGACAATTTCTTTTTTAGAACCGGTCACATCGCTCGCTTGTTTAATGACACGTGCCGGTGTCCCTGCAACGACTGCACCTGCTGGAACATCTTCTGTAACAATGGCACCAGCAGCAACAATCGCACCTTGGCCGACAGTCACGCCTTCTAAAATCACAGCGTTGGCACCGATTAATACGTCATCTTCAATAACGACAGGGGAGGCACTTGGCGGTTCAATTACACCCGCTAAGACAGCACCTGCACCGACGTGAACGTTTTTACCAGTCGTTGCACGCCCGCCTAAAACTGCGTTCATGTCGATCATGGTCCCTTCGCCGACAATCGCACCGATATTAATTGACGCGCCCATCATAACGACCGCGCCGTCACCGATGACTGCGTGTTCACGAATAAATGCACCCGGTTCAATACGCGCCTTAGTATTCGTTAAATCCATTAAAGGAATCGCTGAGTTGCGGCGGTCCTGTTCAACGACGATATCCGTTACTTTATCTTCTATTGAGGGATAAAACTTCTCCCAGTCGCGTGCATCTGCAAAAATAGTTTTAGAATCCGCTGTTCCGAATACTTTAAATGATGGGTTAAACTCAACGTCTTCAAAGCTGCCGTTAATATATATTTTTAGCGGTGTTGCTTTCTCCGCATCTGAAATGTACTGAATGATCTCTTCTGCTGTAAATTTTTCCATCGTGTAAAATCTCCTTAGAATATGTTGTTATAGTCGTAAAATCCGTTACTTTTATTAATTAAGCTTTCCGCTGCTTTAATCGCGCCATTGGCAAATATATCTTTAGACTGTGCGATATGTTTTAATTCAATGACTTCGTCGTGGCCGGCAAATATCGCATCGTGCTGGCCGACAATCGTCCCGCCGCGAATCGCACTGACACCAATTTCGTCAACTGAGCGGGGCTGTGATACTGAAGAACGGTCGTAGACCGGATAGCTGCCTTGTCGGGCATCGAGTGCCGTATCAAGCAGTTTAACCAGGGTGCCGCTCGGGGCATCGACCTTCTTATTGTGATGGCGCTCGATCAGTTCAAGATCGTAATCGCCAAGCTGTTCCAGCGCTGACTGCAGCAGCTGATTTAACACATGCACCCCGTAGCTCATATTGGCACTGAAAAAGACCGGTGCCGCTTTAGAACGTGCCTGAAGTTCAGCGACGATTTCTTCCTTTTGTCCAGTTGTTGCCACGACCAGAGGCGTAGTGAAGGGCTGTTTAATCAGCGGTAATATACGCTCCGGATTGGAAAAATCAATGGCCACGTCTGCCTTGGCTTCATCGATTGATTCAAAAGCAGTATAATCCGTCTGACTTGAGGATATCACACCCGCAATCTCGTGGCCGGCTTCAACTGCTAAATCCGCCACAATTTTATTCATGGTGCCGTATCCGATTAAGAGTATTCTCATACTCTCACACCTTTTCTAAAGGCATTGAATGTATCGACGATAGGCTGGCGCACTTCTTCTTCTAAAGGCAAGAGCGGCAGGCGGAGTGCATATTCACCGAAGCCGAGTTCAGCTGTTAAGGCTTTAACCGGAATCGGGTTAACGTCGATTTGGACTGCATTAATGACGGGCATAAGCGTATTAAAACGGCTTCTTGCTGTCTGGTCGCCAGCTTTCATCCCTTCATAGATATCTTGCATTTCACCCGGAATGACATTGCCGACGACTGAAATTAAGCCTTTGCCGCCGAGCGCCGTAAAGTCCGGCAAATTATCGTCGTTGCCGCTGTATAGTGAAAATTCAGAATCAACAAGGTTTAAAACATTGATCGTGTAGTTTAAATCACCGACTGCATCTTTTAGAGCAACGATATTTTTATGATGACTGAGTTCGAGCACCGTTTCAGCTTCGATCGACATGCCCGTGCGTCCCGGCACGTTATATAAAATAACAGGAATATTAATCTGATCGGCAATCGCCGTAAAGTGGGCGATTAAACCGCGCTGGTTACTCTTGTTGTAGTAGGGGGTAATCAGCATGACGCCGTCCGCACCGGTTTCTTCAGCAAAAATCGATAAATCGATCGATTTCTGAGTGGAATTCGTGCCGGTGCCGGCAATGACAGGTACGCGGCCTGCAACCGTTTCAACACCTGTTTTCAGCAGATTTTTAATTTCTTCATCTGACAGCGTCGGGGACTCGCCGGTCGTGCCGTTAATAATTAAACTCTGAGCATTGTTGTCAATTAAATATTCTATATGTCTTCTGAATGCATCGTAATCCACCTGATTGTCTTTAAACGGGGTGGTCATAGCAACGCCAATACCTTCAAAAATCGGACTCATATATATCTCTCCTTATTTGTGATCAATTAATGATTTTAAAATCTGCACTGTATTTTGTGCTGCGCCCTTAAGAATATTATCGCCGACACACCAGACGTGGAATGTATTTTCTAAAGTCGGATCTTTTCTAATGCGGCCGACGTAAATTTCATTTTCATCAGTCGCTTCGTACGGTGTCGGATAAACGCCCTCGGCAGGATTATCCATGAGTACGATATGCGGAATATTTCTAAAGGCATCTCTCACTTCTTCTTCACATGCCGGCTGAGCTAAAGTGACGTTTATCTGAACGCTGTGGCTTGAAATGACAGGCACTCTGACGCATGTTGCAGTCACCTGCAGCGAGTCATCACCTAAGATTTTCTTCGTTTCATCGATCATTTTGACTTCTTCCTTCGTATAACCGTCGTCTAAAAATACATCGATTTGAGGAATCACATTATTGTAAATCGGTTTCGGGTAGGTCGTCGGCTCAGCCCCTTTGGCACCTTCTTCAAGATCTCTGATGCCGCCGGCACCAGAACCGGATACCGACTGGTAAGTTGCATAGTGGACGCGTTTAATACCGAATGTATCGTATAAAGGCTGCAGTGCAATGACCGACTGGATGGTCGAGCAGTTGGGGTTAGCGATGATATTGCGTTTAAAGAGCGGTGCGTTAATTTCCGGTACGATTAAATCAATATCTTCGTGCATTCTCCAAAAGCTCGAGTTGTCGATAACGATCGCGCCGCTCTGTTCAAATAGGGGAGCGAACTTTTCACTCGTCGAACCGCCGGCACTCATAATGACGTAATCAAATCCGTCTGCCGTTTTTTCTTCAGTCAATTCCTGAACAATATAAGTCTCACCCTTAACCGTTAATTTCTTGCCGCTTGAGCGCTTTGATGAAAAAAGGACTAATTCATCAAAGGGGATTTCATACTGTTCGACCATTTCGATCATCTTTGTACCGACAACACCTGTGGCACCAACGATTGCAAGTTTCATATAATACAGCCTCCTGGAAGTTTTTTCTGAATAGAAATTAAAAAAACAAGCCCGGCAACCGGACTTGTTTAAAATTTTATATACAAGCGATGCCCTCCATTATTCTTTCAAATAATGACAAATCCATAGCTCTTAACCTGTGAATCCAACGGCCCGCAGCTGCGTTGCTGACCATTTCGGCATCTCACCCTTTCGTCATATACACTTTCGCAGAAGTTAAGTATATGAGTACTATTGATCGATGCGCCTCATCCGTACTATTCAGTTTTTGATGTTGATTGTCATTATACATAACAAAAGATTCAAAGTAAACAGATAATTCTTAGTTCTTAATAATTCCTTTTTCTCTTAAGTAATCTTCGTAGCCAATTTCCTTAACTAACGCCTTGTTATCGCTAATGTCGAGCACTGCGTTTGAGATCGTATTAATAAACTCTAAGTCATGTGAAGTAAAGATAATAGAACCTTTAAATTTCTTCAGACCGTCGTTTACTGCTGTAATACTTTCTAAATCAAGGTGGTTTGTCGGTTCATCGAGTAAGAGTACGTTCGCTTGAGACAGCATCATTTTGCTGAGCATGGCGCGTACTTTTTCTCCACCGGATAAGACACTTGCTTTTTTCTTCGCTTCTTCACCGCTGAACAGCATTCTGCCTAAGAAGCCGCGGAGGAATGTTTCCGTCTGTTCTTCAGGCGGTGCGTACTGGCGCAGCCATTCAACCAGGCTTAAATCAACGCCTTCAAAGTAGTCAGAGTTATCTTTAGGGAAGTAGCTCTGTGAAGTCGTCACACCCCAGTTGACGCTGCCGGAATCCGGTGTGACTTCGCCCGCTAAAATGCGCAGTAAAGTCGTGCGCTGCAGCTCAGATCCGCCGGTTAAAATAATTTTATCGTCGGGGGATAAAGTAAACGTTAAATCATCGAGTACCGTTTCGCCGTCGATTGCATACGATAAATTTTTAACCGTTAATAATTCGTTGCCGATTTCTCTTTCCGCTGTAAAGCCGACGAAAGGGTAGCGGCGGGATGACGGTTTAATATCATCGAGTTCAATTTTTTCGAGCATTTTTTTACGGCTCGTCGCCTGCTTGGATTTAGAAGCGTTGGCGCTAAAACGTGCAACGAAGTCCTTAAGCTCTTTAATCTTTTCTTCTTTTTTCTTATTTTGATCCTGAGACATCTGCAGAGCCATTTGGCTTGACTGATACCAGAAGTCGTAGTTGCCGACGTACAGCTGGATTTTGCCGAAGTCTAAATCCGCAATATGCGTACATACGTTGTTCAAGAAGTGTCTGTCGTGGGATACGACAATCACAGTGTTTTCAAAGTTAATTAAAAATTCTTCCAGCCATTGCACCGCTTCGATATCGAGACCGTTGGTCGGCTCATCGAGCAGCAGGACGTCAGGGTTGCCGAAGAGGCTTTGTGCCAAGAGCACTTTAACTTTCGCTGTATTATCGATTTCACCCATCGTTTTATCGACTAAATCGTGAGTGACACCGAGGCCGTGGAGGAGAGTTTCAGCGTCACTTTCTGCTGTCCAGCCGCCCATTTCGCCGTATTCACCTTCGAGCTCAGCCGCTCTGATGCCGTCTTCATCAGAAAAATCGGGTTTCATGTAAATTTCATTTTTCTCGTTCATAATTGACCATAGTTTCTCGTGGCCCATCATCACCACGTCGAGTACGCGAGTATCTTCGTAGCCGAAGTGATCCTGGCGAAGAAACGCCATGCGCTCGTCCGGTCCTAAAATTACGTGTCCGTCCGAATCCATTTCACCAGTTAAAACTTTCAAAAATGTAGATTTCCCGGCACCATTTGCACCGATTAAACCGTAGCAGTTCCCGGGTGTAAATTTAATATTTACATCTTCAAATAATTTTCTGTCGCCAAATCTCAGACTCACGTCGCTAACTTGCAGCATGTACATTCTCCTTTATATTAAAACAATCATTTTTATATGGACATTCATAAGAAATAATACCATAAATATGGTACTATTTAAATATGCTAATCTGTTCATCCGTGTGCTTACTATTAAAAATACGCAATATTAAACATTAACTGATAAACGAAAAATACACAATAGAAACAATTTAAATGAGGAGTCTATATGACAAAACTTTCAGGTACTACACAGTTTTTAAAAGTAATTAAAAAAGAAGGATCGACTTACACGCTCGTTACAGAAGACGACAAGTATATCCGTATGAACCGTTCCGAAATCGAAGGCGATAAAGATTACGATATCGACGAAGAGGTGCTGGTTTTTATCTATCCAAACCGTTCGGGCGAACTGTTTGCGACACCGAATCTGCCGAGCATCAACGCCAATAAATTCGGCTATGCCCGCGTCAGTGAGGTCAACCGTGACGGTGCGTATCTCGACATCGGCTCTCCGCGCGAAATTTTAATTCCGTGGATCGACTTGCCGCGCATGAAAGAAGTCTGGCCGCAGGTCGACGATATGGTGTACGCGACAGTCCGCGTCGAAGCTGACGATCAAATGTACGGCCGCTTAATTAATGAAACCGAAGTCGATGAAAAATTCCAGCCGCTGACAAAAGAAGACTATGAAACACTCGGCAACAAGTGGCTGAAAGGGCGTCCTTACCGTCTGCTGCGCGTCGGCACCTTTATTTTATCTGAAGAAGGCTACAAAGTCTTCGTACACGAAACCGAACGCGAGCAGGAACCGCGCCTCGGCCAGGAAGTCGACTTCCGCGTCATCGGTATAAACGATAAAGGCGAAGTCAACGGCTCATTTTTAGAAAAAGCCTATAAACGCTTAGGCACCGACGGTGAACGCATCGTAGAATATATGCAGATGCACGGTGATATGATGGAATTCTCGGATAAGAGTTCCCCTGAAGACATTAAAGCAACATTCAACTTATCAAAAGGCCAGTTCAAACGCGCACTCGGCGGTTTACTAAAAGAAGGCCGCATCGAATTCGTTAACGGCGTCACGCACTTAAAAAAATAATATAATATTGACTGATTAGGCGGAATCCCGGAATTATATATGGGGATTCCGCTTTTTTGCGGTTTTTTGGGTGGCGTTGGGCGCTTGTCGGACAATGAGCATAACTGATTGGCCGACTAGACCCCTTACTCGGACAATGAACATATCTGATTGGCCGACTAGACCCATTGCTCGGACAATGAACAAGCTTGATTGGCCGACTAGACCCCTTGCTCGGACAATGAGCATAACTGATTGGCCGACTAGACCCCTTACTCGGACAATGAACATATCTGATTGGCCGACTAGACCCTTTACTCGGACAATGAGCAAGCTTGATTGGCCGACTAGACCCCCTCACAAAATATAAAACCAACAAAAAAGGAGGAATCCGCAGATTCCTCCAGCTTATTATTCAAATTTAGCCTTCAATTTCTTTCGTCAGCGCTTCTAATTCGTCTACGAGCGCGCCGACGTATTTTATAGTGTTGTTCAGCGGGGCGTCGGTCGTAATATCGATGCCTGCCATCTTCGCTAAATCAACCGGTGTTTCTTTACCGCCTGTTTTCAGCACTTTCAGCCAATCATCGACAGCCGGCTGGCCTTCGTTTAAAATACGCTGCGACATTTCCGTCGCGATAGTTAAGCCCGCAGAATAAGTGTACGGATAAAGACCCATGTAGTAGTGGGGCTGTCTCATCCAAGTCAGCTCAGCGCCTTCGGTAATCTCAACATCGTCGCCCCAGAATTTTTCAATAACCCCGCGTTTAATTTCGTTCAGCAGTTCAGCCGTCACGGTTTCATAATTATCAACGTGTTTGTAAACTTCACGCTGGTACGCTGCTTCCAATAAGTGCGTGACAAAGTTGTGGTAATAGGTGCGTGAAATAATCGAACTGATCACCCAGCGTTTAAACTTAGGATCCTCCGAATTTTTCAGCAAGTGATTCGCCATCAGCATTTCATTCATCGTACTCGGCGCTTCGATAAAGTACATAGAAGGGCGCGTATCGAAAATATTCTGCGCGCGGTTGGCGTTGTAAAAATGACCGGCATGGCCAAGTTCATGTGCCAGCACGAATACTTCTTCCATTAAAGAAGACCACGAGATTAAGATAAAAGGATGTGAACCATACGGGCTGGAGCAAAATGCGCCTGTTGATTTCCCTTTATTAACAACAAAATCAATCCAGCGCTCATCGTAGGCACGATTAATCATTTCCGTATAATCTTCACCCATAATACCTAAGGCGTCCAGAATATATTTGCGCGATTCTTCCACGCTGATTTCCGGCTCGCTTTCAGGATCCAGCGGGATTTTTAAATCTTCATAGCGCATTTTATCGAGTCCGTGAACGTTTTGCAGGAGCTTAGCATAGCGTCTCATATGCGGCGCAAGGTCCTCAGTAATGACATCGATTTGACGATCGTACAATTCGCGGTCAACTTTTTGCTTATGCAGCAAGTAGTCAATCACGGAATCGTAGCCGCGGAGGTCAGCCTCAGCTTTCTCCTGTTTTAAATGAATGTCATAAGTCCCGGCAGTCGTATGCTCATACTGCTTCAGCGATTCAGAAAACTTCTTAAACGCCGCACGGCGGACTGCCTTGTCCGGATTAGACTCGAGGCCGCCTTCAAACGCTAAATACGATAAAGAATACTCTTCACCGTTCGCAGTAAAGGTCCCGAAATCAATATCGAGCAGTTTTGTTTTCTGATAAAGATCGTATGCGCCGCTGAAGACTGAAGAAAATGATGCGAGCGCTTTTTCAACATTCTGGTCGAGCTGGTAAGGTTTATTGCGGAGCAGATCCTCAATAAATCCTGTATATTCCTCTTTCTCTTTAGCAATCTCCTTTAAGAAAGATTCATCTTTCGCTAATAATTCACTTTGTAAAAAGCTGGTTTTCGAACTTAAGTTTGTCCCCGCATTACCGACCAGTGCACCGAGTTTCTGAGCATCCTGATCACTGCGGTCCCCTGATAAGCGCAAGTTCGAATATGTACCGATTAAAACAAACTGTTCTAAAATGCTCCGGTAGCTGTCGATCGCTTTGACAGCAGAAGAGACATCATTAAGCTGTCCTTGAAAATCTGCCTCAAACGCATCGATACTCGTCTTCACAGAATCAATTGCCGTCCGGCAAGCATCATCGTCCTTAAATAGAGGACTCAGATTCCACGTATAATTGACGTCAACATCCTGTCTGTGCTGTAATTCTGACATTAAATCATCTCCCTGGTTATTTATCCCTCTGTTACACACTATATTATACATAAAATTTTGAATATTGTATATTCATAGCAAAATGAGTAAAAGGAGGGGAAAGCGGGTATAAATTGAACGAGGTGAGGATATGGTCAATGACTTTCAGTTTTACTTATATTCAATTTTAGCGGTGATCATTTTATCACTTGCTGTAGCATTTTTCTTGAAAAAATACATGATAATGCCTATTTTGACACTAATAGTGATGGGGATCGCAGCATTCGTGCTGCCGAACTTTTACGACAATCTGGAATGGCAGCCGCTCTTAGGCTACGCTGCATTTTTAGCAGTACTGTCATTCGTCATTACAATGTCGATTTGGGTCGTCAACCGCAATCGCAAACACAGTAAAGAATTGCGTCAGGCAGAAGAAACGATCGAGGAAGCCGAACGAAAAAAGGAAATTTAATACCAGAATTAAAACGCTTATTGATCAGCGTTTTTTTGTTTGGGCGAAAAGAAAAACCAGCTGCACCGCCCAATATAGTGGGGGGGGATACAGCTGGTTTCTTTTATTTCAATATTTTATGAAAGTGCAGCATCTAAATCTACACCGTTTGCATCAGTTACGATTAAGAACACGCCGCCTTTATCGAGTTCTGCTTCATATTCCGTTGCTTCTTCCTTAGAGAAGCCGATATTTTCAAACTTATTGCGAAGTTCATCACCTTGTTTTTCGAAAGTCGTTTTAACTGCATCAGCTAAACCTTGCTCAGCAGCGCCGATTGTATTCGCGTCTGCATTGGAAGCGATGCGGTCTGTGCGATCGTCATCGTGAGAGAGGACGTAAATATTTTCTTTTTCTACTTGATTGGATTTTAGAATTGCAATATCTTCCTGAATTCTATCGTCATTATGATAAACTTTGAAAAATGGTGCCATAATAATATCCCTCCGAAGTTAATTTTTCGAACACAGTACTATATATATCCGTTTTAGGGATTCTAAAACATAGTCAACGGGAATAGGTCACTATATACTCGCCATATTATGCTGTATATACAACTTCCTATAATATATGTTATGTAAACTTTAGTAAGTATTTTAAAATAGGTCTGTAAAATCATTGCTGTTTATAAGTATATTGGTATTGATTTGTTGTTTATATTTATATGCTGATTTAAGTTCACATCATGAATCCATATGCTGCGGATTGTTATTCAGCCGCCGTTCTTAGCGTCTTTCTATATTTAACTCAGCCATTCTCAGCTCATTTAATGTTCTTCACGTATAATCCTTCAGCTCAAGTTCTTAAAATGACTCATTAATTTGTCCATTTTAGCCGTTTTTTACTAATATATAGATTTCATCATTTTACGTTTATTTTGACCAATTCTTATATAAATACTATAAGACGTCCATTATTCCTGAATTTTAAACGCTGCTGGATTCATTCCAATCAATCCTTATATACGTTGATATTTTTCATATAAATGACACGCATACAGACCACACTATTTTATCGGTTTAAATTATCTGAATATTCATTTAATTATGTATCATCAATTATATTATGATAAAATTAATAAAGCTGTCCGGCCCCACTTCTGTGCGTATAGCATGGAGGGAGGTGACACCATGCAGGACACTTTACTGGAATTACTGGTTGCCCCGATTACCGTCGGAGTGATCGTGTCGTTGTTCACTTATTGGCTGAACGATGATGATGACTAACCGGACAGCCGCCAATACACCACTAAAAAACGCCCAATCTATGACAGTAGATTGGGCGTTCGGTGTTTCCATGCTGGACACTTTGCTTATACATATATTATAGCATCAGCTGTTGCTGTTGTAAAATGAAACGAAAATCATCGGATGATTAATCCCAGCCTTCATCCGGTTTCCAATCCCTAATCCGCTCAAACGCTGCATCGCTCACCGAATACGTCTTTTCATCCGAATTGGCCAAATCATCATTTACCGTCAATTCATCAATCACATCGTACAGCGATTCGATTTCATCCAGCGCAAACGCATACTGCGCCTGACTCATCACCACACTGGCAATTTTTTCGCCGTCCATCACATGCACAACACTTTTCTCCCGCTCAGCCAAATCAAACACGGCCTTCGGATCCGCCTGAAACTCCGCAAAATCTACCGTAATCGGCTTACTGACCGCCACCTGCAGCGCCTCCTTTTCTATATTCAACTTCATTATACCCTCTCACCCCGTTTATACACGAATTCCAAGCCAATTCATACGATAAACTTCTAAATCCCAATGTTATTTGCGCTGTCAGGTCAATGAACACCGCTCATCTGCCTGATAAATTCACTGTCAGGTCGATGAATACCGCTCATCTGCCTGATAAATGCGCTGTCAGGTCAATGAATACCGCTCATCTGCCTGTTAAATCTGCTGTCAGGTCGATGAATAGCGCTCATCTGCCTGATAAATGCGCTGTCAGGTCGATGAATAGCGCTCATCTGCCTGATAAATGCGCTGTCAGGTCGATGAATAGCGCTCATCTGCCTGATAATGATGCTTATCCCGTCATTGTCGCTCCCACAGTGACCCGATACGCCCCTTATCCCGTCATTGTGGCCAAATTCACCCGCAATCCCGCATCAAATTCACCAAATTCACCCAACCCTCAGCGAACCTAAACCCCCAACCCAAACAAAAAACCGGAGCAGCACCCGCTGCTCCGGTCAATCATTCAAATCATCATATTTTGCCTAGCTTTTTTGCTATTGCGTATACGGGTTTGTTAAATACCTTATCAAAGGTGCCCGGCAGTTCTTCAATATACGGGGTAAAGCCGCGTTTAAAGCGGTAAACGCCGTAGTCTTGTGCGTTTTCGGTAAAGTCCCCGGTTAAGCCGAAGAAATTAAAACGTTTGACGCCGATTTCCTGCGCTTTTTTAATCATTTCCCAAGTGGCGAAGTTGGTGCCTTTAAAGAAGGATAATTCCGGATAGCTGCCGCTGAACAGGTAGACCATTTCATGGTTATTATAATAGTACATTCCTGCCGACAGATCGAGCTCCGTCCCGAATTCCGCTTTGAATTCTTCCATCTTCTTGATCCGCTTGTCTTTACTCGCAAGCTGCTCTTTATGTTCGTTGACGCGTTTTTTCTCGCGCTTCGTCGCTGTGCCATTGGCCGCTTTTTCTTCGATTTCCGCAATATGATCCAGTTCTATATCGCGTTCGTCTTCAAGCTGCTTTAAATAATCATCCACGTTAACGTGGGTCAGCACTAAGAACATGCGGTCTTTCAGCGTGTTCAGCAGATTTTTAATTTTCTCTGCCGGCACAGGATCAAAGCCGATGCGTTCTTCTGTTTCTTTATATATTTGGATGAATTTATCGTATTCATCTTCATCTAAAAGTTTCAGCTGCAGCGGCATGGTTTCCGTCTGGCGCGTATTATAACGCGTCGTCGTATCCATCTGCTTTAAAATATCATCGAGCGGTTTATCGACATCGATGACGGCCTGGAATCTTAACAATTCCTCGGTAATCAGTTCTGTCGTAAAGCCGTGATGTTTATAGCCTAAATCTTCATATAAAGAAATAAGTTCACGGTTATTCTGCGGGTCATCTTCCGCCACATTACCGTCTTCGTCACGCATCTGATAGACCGTGTACGGTGAATGGATCATCTGCAGGGCGCCGTGCGACTTCGCATACTGATCGATTTCTTCTAAAAAGAATTTCAACCGTTCGTTAGAAAAGTCCTGAATTAAAGGTCCGGTATGAGACGTAAACAGTCTGAATTTCTTCAGAACCGATGTCGCGCTCAGCATAGAGACGCCGATTAAATCATCACCGTCAAACAGACCTAACAAATGCGTTTCATTCACGTTTGAAATGTAATCGTAAAATAATTCATCGTGGAAGTAATGCATATGCCCAGTATAATTTTCTTCAAATTGTTTAAATGCTGCTTCTGTTATTGGTTTTACTTCCATCGCTGGATCAAACCTTTCTCTTTACTTATTCAGTCCCAATTTTGCTTTCACTTTATATACGTTGTGCTGCAGCGGTGCAATGACTTTAACGAAGTCACCGACCAGCTCTTCAATTTCAGCATTAAAACCGCGCTTAAATCGATAAACACCGTAGTCCTCGCCGTCTTCAGAAAAATCTCCGCTGACGCCGTAGAAATTATAACGTGAAATATGATGTTCAATACAATACTTCATCATTTCGAGATGCATTTTATACGGCCCGACAAACTGCGGGTATTCCGAAGTGCTGGCTCCTGAGTTATAGACCAGCTCATATGGTGTTTCGAAATAAATACCGGCAGCAAGATCCAGCACATTGCCTTCTTTCTCGTGAATAACTTTCGCTTCATCGAGATCGCCGGTTAAGTTCGACACCTGTTTTTCCATCTCTTTAATTTTATTTAAAGTCTTCTCGTTTTTATGCTCTTTGGCCTGCATGGCTGTCAGACGTTTTGTCACGTCTTCCAATTCAGCCGTTAAGTTTGCGACGTACTTATCGAGTTCGATATAAGCATATGGTATAAGCACTTTATCGCCGTAAGCTTTTTTGAAATTCGAGAAATACTTTTTAGGATCCGGGTGCGTAAAGAAGCCCTGGCGCTCTGAAGTGTCCGCATAGAGCTTCACGAACTTATCGATTTCATCCACCTCTAAAAATCTGAGCTCGACACCGTATTTCTGAACTTTTTTCATATTGCGCTTACGCTGAGAGTCGAATGACTTAATCAGCTGCTGCTCGTTCTCAAACGGCGACACGTCGAGCACACTCATCCAGCGCGCCTGAGACGTTTTAGAATAACCGCGCGTAAAGCCTTCGTGGCCGTAGCCGAGAGACTCTAACAGTTCAATGACCGAATCCTGTGCCGGATAGTCATCCTTTTCAACAACATCCTTATCGTATTTTTTGTAAATCCAGTTCGGATCGACTTTCACGTAAGAACAATTATTATTCTTCAAGTAGTCAGTTAAGCCCTCAAAGTAAAAACGAACCAGCTCTAAATTGTGGTAATCCAATACCGGTCCTCTGTTTGAGTAGTAAAAATATTTGCCCATGACTGTCGGCTGCAAGGTAAAGAGACATGCCGCGACAACTTTCTCAGCATCATCCTTAAGACCGAGCAGTTTAACAATTTCACCGGTCATTTCCCGGTTGGTTTTATTTTCAATCATTTGGAAGAAAGCCGCTTCATGCCCTTCTTCGATAAATGACGCATATTCCTGATCCGTTAATTCAACAAACTTCATGAGATTCACTCTTTCTCTTATTTAATTCCGCAGCTTGTTCAAGCCTGTGTAGACTTTATAGGCCGCACCGTTTATCGGTTTAATAAAGTCACCGATATACTCATTGACCACTGCATTAAACCCTTTTTTAAACTGAATCACACCGTAATCCTCAGCATTTTCGGTAAAATCACCGCTGATGCCGTAGAAATTGTACTGGTCGATATCCTGTTCCAGCGCGTACTGAATCATGGTCCACTGAATCAGATAACTGCCGGCAAAATGCCTGAAATCGTTATCCGTACCGCCGGAAAGATAAGTCACTTCATGCGGTGTGACGATAAAATACGCACTCGACAGCGGCAGCTCCTTACCGTGCGTTTGCAGTAGGCTCTCGCCCTCAGTCAGCTTGGCGTCAATGTTCTCAACCTGCTCAGTCAGATTCTTAACTTTATTCTGGTTCTTCTCGTTATCCGGATCACGCTCTAAAGCACGTTCTGCCTTATCGAGATTCTTCGCCATCTTCTTCTTATCCTGTGCAATCGACGCATTATAATCCTCTAAATCTACGTAAACCATCGGGATCATCACCTGATCTTTAAAGTAGCGTTTACGGTCGATATAAAAACTGTCATCTCTATCGAAGAATTCCTTCATCTCAGACGTATCTTTCATAAACTTGCGGAAAATATCGATATTATCCAAATCTAAATACTTAATATGGAGACCGTGCTTTTCTGCCTTTTTAATATTACGGCGGCGCAAGTTATCCATGTCATCGAACACTTCTTTTTTATCTTTATCCTTCAAATCAAGCACAGAATGCCAGCGCACCTGAACAACAGGATCAAAACCGTTTCTAAAGCCGTCGTGCGCGTAGCCTAAAGCTTTAAAATTATCGAAAATATAATCGTTGTTCATCGACTCGATAATCTCACCTTCGTGATTGCGCTTATTAATGACCTCGTAAGGATCGACACGCAGGTACATGACCTTCTTCGGTTTTAAGAATTTCGTCAAACCTTCAAAGAAAGTATTGAACACCGCTTCATCACTGTAATCCAGAACCGGGCCTCTGTTAGTATATGCATATTTAAACACTTTCATAACAGGCGTCAAAGTCACCAGACACGCTGCCTTTACTTCTTCATTATCCTTCACACCGACCAAATACGTTTCAATGCCGCTGTCAGTTTTTAATTTATAATTCTGTTCCATCTGGGTAAAATGACTGAAGTGAATCTTCGTATAGTCATTAAATTCATCTAGCGTTAACTCAGTAAATTGCATAATGGCACTCCCGTTCATCAATTCTCAATCTCTAATATAGTAACAGATTTCAGCCTGTGTTTCATCTAATTACATAAGGCGGCACTGCCTAAATTTTATAGGTACTATTATTACTCTACCCTAATATTTTATCCCCAGATAAAAAAACACTCCAAATTTCAAAAAGGAGTGTCTGTTTTTATCTTAACTATTATTTTTAATATGATTAATTACTTTATCTCTAAACACTGAATAAGTCTTTCCTTCTTTTCCATAATACATAAAATGCCTGCATACGAAAACACTGCACTGTTTGCCGGTCGGATAGGTGAATTCTAAGAAAGGCACGCTGCTGTTTTCAAGGTCAGACATCTTTAGTTTAGTTGAAGGCTTAGCATCGATCAGCTTATTCTCATACAGTACTTTCACAAAATATTCCAAACTGCCTTTACTGTAAATAATGACAGTGCCTGGTGAATGATCAAGAAGCACTGCATGAAATAGTGATAATGCATGTGCAATAACTCCAGAATCTGTTTGTTTTAATATTTTCTTATTTTTTGTCGGGTAAGGTACTACATTCGTCTCTAACACTTTCTCATTCGTACGATTCTGTATCTCATTCACAAAACTGGTAATCCCCAGTCGCGTCCGTGACATTTTCGGTTTACTGTTTCCTTCTCTTACTTTGTTATACATTTTATAAAACTCAGCATAATCCGTCAGTAAATCAGTATAGAGATTTAAATCAATATCTTTTCTGTAAATGGGAGTGGCCGGATTAATACCCGCTAAGAAAATATCATATTTCTTGTCTTTGCTCTGAACAACAAAGGGACGATAATATGGATGGCTGTCATCATTGTTATATGGCTTTACCCATTCTATTAATTTCTCTTTTTTCATAAGCTGGCTCCACTCCTTTATATAGCCATAGTATATCACTCTCAATTTAACATGAACCTCGAAAATCTTTGAAGGTTTAGAGGCTGCGTCCGTTTGAGTGGACTTCATGCGGTTGATTAGCCGGTTGCGACCGTATGAACGATTCACAAGCAATCGATAAACTACTTATATCCGTATGAGATTCTCACAAGCGGACGATAATCTATTTACTACCGCATGAGACCCCACAAGCGGTCAATTCCCCATAATCAAACAAAAAATAAGAGGCATATTCTCTGCTATTCACAGAAAACATCCCTCTTATTCTTAATCCGCTTCACAAAATTTTATTTTTGATACATTCCCAGTATTCTTTGCCATTCCTTCTGGGCATCCTGGTCTCCCGAGACTTCGAATGCCACGTCAGGGACATATTCTCCTCTGGACCCATCATCATTGTATTCTCCGAATCCCGAAGAAAAACTTATATTTTCTTTCTTGCCGATCAACTCATAGACGACACCATTATCCGCCAGCATATATTTATGAACATTCGTATCCGGCTGGGCTAATCTGGAATAGCCTTCAGCGGTACTCGGGAAAGGTGCGTTTTTATCTGCTCCAATATCTCCACTTTCAGGCTGATAAAAGGCCACACCCCCGATTGCATGAATATCAAAATGATCGAATCCGGGATTATCTAAATCTTGGGCTTGGACTTCACCGTCTGGAGTCACTGCATACCAGTCACCATAGCCAGCCGCACCATGAGTAAAGTACATTTCTGTAACAGCCATACCGCCAATCTCAGCTCGTTCAACCGCCCAGTCATAAAAGAGTTGATTCATTTCCTGCTTTTCCGCATCTGTAAACTCTTGTAACGTGTTCTCTTCTGCAGCTGTCTCATTCTCTGCATCAGTATCTTCCGTCGCTTCATTCTCCTCTTCGTTTACACTCTCTTCTGACTCACTGCTGTTTTCGCCATCACTGTCAGATTCAGCTTTCTTCGCTTCTTCCTTCTCTTTTTGAGCCAGCTCTTGTTTCAATGATTCATTTTCTTTTTCCAATTCAGAAATTTCATCACTTTCTACAGTTTCTGTGTCCAAGCTTTCTTCCCCAGTCTCCGCTTCATTTGATGCATTCTCATCATTACTGCAGGCACCTACAAATAAAATCAACAGTAAAATACTCAACCGCTTCACTGTCATCTTCCTCCCGACATATTATGTATTCAATACTTTCCTATACCCATCTATACGAAAAATGCACCCCTGATTTAGAGGATTCTCCGAAATGAGATGCATCTATCACATATTCCTCCTATTTCTAGGTTCTTCGCGATTTGTTTATTAGTTTTAGAATCGATAGTAATCATTTCAATCATCCTTAACCGGATACACCACTTCACCATCATCTTAAATAATCGGCATCGCACCCCATTGTCCTAATTCATGCGGCACGATTTCTATCTTGTCCTGATGATTCACAACAATATGTTTCACTTCCACACCGTGTGCTTCCAGCCACTCCCGCAACGCCGTCTGGTTGTACTGCGGATGCTTTTTGCTGTTTGTAAAGGCCCGCACATCCATGAACTCGGTGACTCCTGCTTTCTTCAGCATTTCCAAAAACGTCTCCAGCGCATAATCATAATGCCCCGCCGTATATATCCGCATCGAACCGCCGCCTCTCCACGTTTTACCTTCACCTGTATTATACACCACTTACTTTTTATAATTTATAAGATAAAAACCAGTTTCCTTTTGTGAAGGTCACAGGTAAAGTAAAAGGAAGTATATCTTCATATATAAAATAATGTATTCAAGAAAGAGGACATATCATGCGTTCAAATAAAGATACTCCTGATGCTTTTTCTCTGCGTTCAATCCTATCTTTACTGACCTTAATCATAGTAATCGGCTTATTAATTTGGCTGAGTTTTAATGTAGATATACCCAGTCCCGATGCTTTAAGGGAAATCATTCAAGGCTACGGCTGGGCGGGCTGGTTAATTTTTATTGGGATTACAGCGCTGATTGCCATTACGCCGATCCCTGTAACAATCCCGGCTTTAGTTGCTGGTTCTCTGTACGGGGTCATTGCCGGCAGTATCTTTTCATTTTCCGGTATTATGATCGGGTCTTGGATCGGCTTTTGGCTGGCGCGTTTTACGGGACAGAAATGGACGTTTAAGCTTCTTGGCCGTCATGGACCGACAGTGAAAGATTATTTAAGTGATGCAGGTTTCTTAGCCATGTGTACTGCACGGTTGATGCCGGGCTTGCCATATTGGCCGGTCAATTACGGTGCAGGTGCTTTAGGTGTGAATCAGTATGTGTTTCTATCCGCAACTTTCATTGCTTCGATTCCAGGACAAATTTCACTCGTATCTCTTGGCGCCTTCGCTGCTCATCCAAATCTTTTTAACGGGATTATCTTAGTTTCTGCCTGGATACTGGTGCTGGTGTCTACATGGATTTCCTACCGCTACTGGCGAAATGCACGGAATGAGAATAATTAAATTTTAAAATTAGAGCGTCTGGCGACTCGCCGGGCACTCTATTTTTTCTTGACATTAATATTTATAAATCTATAAAATTCGCCTTTATAAGCGAACTCTTTTTATACAATTCGCCTTTTAAGGCGAATTGTTATATAATACAGCTATATTATTAAAGGAGCGGGTTCTCATTATTTCCATGCTGATTTTAGATGTATCGAACAGTAGTAAGGCACCGCCTGAGATATACAGCCATCTTTCTCATATCGAAGGAAAACTCCGCAGTTTAAACTCATCTGATAGTAAATTATATATGAACTACCGTATGGGGGAAGAGCTGTTCATCTTATCATCCCAGCCGTATTACTCTATTCTCTTAGCATTTTACGCTAAGTCATTGTGGCCGGCTTCAGGCTTTCCCTTAAAATGCAGTTTCCATACTGTGGATGACTACTACCCTGAATACAATCCGGAGCGCTGGGATCATCCTGCTATAAAAGCTGTCAGAGACGCCCTTCAAGCGATTAAAAAATCGAAAGTACAGGATTTTTCAAGTCCGGATATGCCGAAGGGTATCGAAATTGCGTTAATGTATGCGACTGATATTTTTAGAACCGTGACCCCGCTGCAGCAGGAAGTCATGCAGTACTATTTAACAGGTATTACTCAGAAGGAAATCGCAAGACTGACAAAACGATCTGTGTCGACCATTTCGAAACATGTCCATGCATCCCGGGTCAAACAGCTGACGAAAATTATCGATTACGTCAGCGAACAGTACGAACTGAACTAAAAGAGATAAGCGGTTAATCATCGCTTATCTTTTTTTTAAAACTCATTATAGTATCCACTTGAATAATAAGATAAAACACTCTATAATTACAATCAAGTAAATACTTTAATATAGAGGTGGACCATGACTAATAAAGACGTATGTGAAGTATTCTGCTACGACGAAGACAAGGTAGACAGACTTCAGGAAAATATAAAGACAGTCGACATTGCGGGTATGTCGCAAATGCTGAAAGCCATTGCGGATAAGAACAGAGCGAAGATTACATATATTCTCTGTCAGGATGATGAGCTATGTGTCTGTGATATTGCATTGATACTGGATATCACAATCGCGAATACATCCCATCACCTGCGCACCTTACATAAGGAAGGTATCGTGACATCACGTAAAGAAGGCAAGCTGGTGTTCTATTCATTGAAAGATCCGAATATTAAACAGCTGATAACATTTGCACTCATGTCCGGGGAAAGAGTGACGGCCAATGTCTGAAGCGGATAAAACAGTTTACCGTGTACAGGGTTTTTCATGTGCCAACTGTGCAGGAAAGTTTGAAGGCAACGTTCAAAAACTTCCGGAAGTAACGGACGCCAAAGTAAACTTCGGTGCTTCCAAAATTTCGGTATACGGTACAGCAACTCTAGACGAACTGGAGCAGGCAGGTGCGTTTGAAAACCTTAAAGTCACACCGGAAACGAAAATCGGCGTCACAAATCAGAAGACAGATGATAAAAAAGAGGAAGACCCTTTCCTTAAAAAACACAGCACCCTCCTCTACTCCATTCTTTTAATTGCCTTCGGTTTTATATCGATGGCAGTTAACGGCAACGATAATATTTTAACGCCGCTGTTGTTTATCGCGTCCATGCTGATCGGCGGCAGTAATATGCTGAAAACAGGGTTAATCAATTTAACAAAACTGGAATTTGATATGAGAACATTGATGACTGTCGCAGTCATCGGCGGTGTCTTAATCGGCGAATGGGCAGAAGTTGCGATTGTTGTTGTGTTATTCGCAATCAGTGAAGCACTGGAACGATTCTCAATGGAACGTGCCAGAAAATCAATCAGCTCATTAATGGATATTGTGCCGAAAGAAGCGCTCATTAAAAGAAACGGCCATGAACAGCTGGTCCATGTCGATGATATAAAAGTAAATGATATTATGATGGTGAAGCCCGGACAGAAGATTGCTATGGACGGCATTATTACTTCCGGTCACTCATCTGTAAACCAGTCAGCCATTACCGGTGAGTCACTGCCTGTAGAGAAATCCAATAACGATGAAGTATTTGCAGGCACTCTGAATGAAGAAGGGTTTCTGGAAGTTAAAATTACGAAACTCATAGAAGACACGACGATTTCAAAAATCATCCATCTGGTGGAAGAAGCACAGGGAGAACGTGCACCGGCTCAGGCCTTTGTGGATAAATTCGCGAAGTACTATACACCGGTGATTATGGTGCTTGCACTCTTAGTGGCAATTATCCCGCCGTTATTCTTTAATGCAGACTGGTCCACATGGGTATATCAGGGGCTGGCTGTACTGGTCGTCGGCTGTCCATGTGCCCTGGTAATTTCAACACCGATATCGATTGTTTCGGCCATCGGTAATGCGGCAAAACACGGGGTTTTAATTAAAGGCGGTATTCACCTTGAAGAGATGGGCGGCTTAAAAGCCATCGCATTTGATAAAACTGGCACGCTGACAAAAGGTGTTCCTGCCTTAACTGATTACAAAGTTCTAGACAGCGACACGAATGGAACTGAACTGATGTCTATTGTCAGCGCACTGGAAAACCGTTCGCAGCATCCGCTGGCTTCAGCAATTATCAAAAAAGCCGACAGTATGAATGCAGATTATAACAATATAGTAATCAATCACTTCTCTTCTATTACAGGACGGGGCATTCAGGGTGATGTTAATAATGAAACATATTACATCGGCAGTCCGGCTTTATTCACAGAGTTAAACACACCAAACTTCAATTCAGAGCTCCAGCAAGAAGTGACAGCACTTCAGGAACATGGTAAAACAGTGATGCTTGCTGGTACAAGCGATAAAGTGCTCGCACTCATTGCAGTGGCGGATGAAGTCCGCGAGACGAGTAAACGTGTGATTCAGAAACTGCATGAAGTGGGCATCGATAAGACGGTGATGCTGACTGGTGACAACCAGAGTACGGCGAAAGCTATAGCTGAACACGTTGGTGTATCAGACGTACAGTCTGAATTAATGCCGGAAGATAAATTGAATGCGATTAATAAACTCAAAGAGAAGTACAAACATGTCGGTATGGTTGGCGACGGCGTGAACGATGCCCCCGCTTTAGCTGCTTCAACGGTTGGTATTGCGATGGGCGGTGCTGGAACGGATACTGCACTGGAAACCGCAGATGTTGCTTTAATGGGAGATGATTTGCAGAAGTTGCCATTTACTGTGAAGCTGAGCAGAAAGACTTTGAATATCATTAAAGCGAATATTACGTTCGCCATAGCGATTAAAGTTCTTGCTCTCTTGTTAGTTATCCCTGGATGGCTGACACTGTGGATTGCGATATTATCTGATATGGGCGCAACGATATTAGTGGCATTGAACAGTCTGAGACTGATAAAAGTGAAAGATGAATAATAAAAGAGCAGGAATTATCCTGCTCTTTTTCAATATTTAAAGGCCTTGTTTTTTTATACATATTAAAGATTTTAAGAATGACATTCATGATTCGGTCGAATAAATCCAAAATTAATGAAAACGATTGCAGATATTATTCCGTAATGCTTAAAATTGTGATATATTAAAGGTGTATCAGTATTTAAAATTTTGAGGGGGTCAGTTTATGAATTTGAAGAAATTTCTAATGGCCGGCGGTCTTTCCATGGTTCTCATTCTCGGAGCTTGCGGGAGTGGCGAAGAAGAGGCATCTGAAGAACCTGCAACAGAAGAAGACAGCAGCGCTTCAAGCGGTGATGTCGATGCTGAAAGTATCGCTCGTGATAACTGTGCTTCATGTCATGGTCAAGACTTCTCAGGCGGTATGGGTCCAGCGCTTGCAGGTATGAGTCTCAGCGAGGATGAGTTCAGCGAAATCGTAAGAAATGGCCAAGGACAGATGCCTGCTTTCAGCGAAGATCAAATTAAAGATGAAGAGCTCTCTGCACTCTACACTTTCTTCAGCGAACAGTAAGAAGAAAAATCGTCCTTTAATCTGCTCCCCCTAAAGTAAACTACTTTAGGGGGAGCTTTCTCTTGAAATCATTACAAAAAGACGACCCGATGATTTCCTGCTTTCTAATTAAGTTATTAACTTGAAAAGATAAAAAAACACACGCAAAATTTGCGTGTGTTTGTGTCTGTCTTAGTTTTCTAATCTCTGGTTATCTTTATGATATTTAATTATTCCTTCAGCACAACGATACGCTATCGCGCCGACTGTTCCTGTCGGGTTGTTTCCTGAGTTGTGTACAAACGTACTGGATCCTGCAACAAACAAGTTATCACGATCCCAATGCTGCAGCCAAGTGTTAACTACGCTGTTCTCAGGTTCTGTACCCATCGGAGTACCACCTGAAATATTTGTTGATTGATAAGGTACAATATCATATGCACCGATATCATCATTTGATACGTCTATATGTTTTGCACCCATCTTCTCCATAATATCCTTACATTTCCCTGTCAGATATTTATTTCTTGCATTGTCTTCTTCTGTCCAATTGTAAGTGAGCATGACCTGCGGATTTCCAAATGCATCCTTGTATGTGTCATCTAAGTCCAGGTAGTGATCTTTATGCGGTCCTGTATGCGCCATAGAATATACTTCTAATGTTCTTGTAAAGTTTTTAATTGATTCTTCTTTGAATTCTTCTCCCCATTCAGGCGTATCTTTACGAACTGTGTTCGATAAAATAGGACGGGCACCTGTTTGAGTAAAGTGGATTGATCCTCCGTGTATAAAATCAAGATCATCATGATCAAAGTTATCACCGTTAAAATCATCCAGAATCATACCCAGTGCACCTGCACCCATGAATGTATTAAACTGTTCATCAAAGAACCCGGTAGCACCTAAACCAGTCTGATAACAATAATTACTTCCGAGTGTCCCTTTTTCTGTTTCAGGATTATATTGTTCTCCAATATCTGAAACTCTGAGCAGCTTATAGTTATTAAATAAGAAACTCGTTAGTACAACAACATCTGCTGGCTGGAAAAATTCTTCATGCGTCATAGTGTCTATGAACTTCACACCAGTTACTTTTTTATCATCATCTTTATCAGTAACAATTTCAGTAACGTTTGAATTATAACGTATTTCATAGTTTCCAGTTTTTTCTGCTGTTTTTAACACTGTCACGTCAGGTGTTGCTTTTGCATCATACTCACATGCAAAGCGTTCACAGAATGCACAGTATTGACATTGGTTTAAAACCTCGCCATCAGGATTCTCATAACTCTGTGACATGTTGGCAGACGGCATCATAATGGGATGCAGATTCAGTTCTTTCGCCGCTTTTTCAAACAGTCTTAAAGATTTAGTTTTAAGCATTGGCGGGTTTGGATAAGGACTGGAGCGCTCCTCACCAAGCGGGTTTTCTTCACCGCTGACTCCGGCAGTTTTTTCAAATTTATCATAGTATTTTTCCATCTCATCAAATGTGACACCCCAGTCACGATAACGAAGACCGGAATCTTCTCCGAGTTTTTCTTCCCCGTATTTTTCTTCTGTCATTGACTTAATTTCAAAATCATATGGCATGTAACGGTCAGTTTGCCCATTCCAGTGTGTACCGGCTCCGCCTCGTCCGCTGCCTGGTAAAAATGAACCTAAACGGCGAACAGGAAGTGCTTGTTCATCCCGGGTATTTCTAAATGTTAAAGTTTCAACTGAAGTGTCCTGCATCAGTTCATAACGCTGAGCATACTTCAATTCATCATGTATATGCTGATAGTCTGTCGTATCACGGTAGCCCCCGCGCTCTAAACTTTTAACTTTTAATCCTTCTTTAGCTGTTTCTGCAGCGACGATACCGCCTGTCCAGCCGGCACCGATCGTCACAACGTCTACTTTATCTAACTCTTTTGCCATTTCTTTATCCTCCTATTATTTACACCCGTATCTTTTCATAAAAATCGTATTTACAAATATATCCTACATTAGATCATTGTAACATTATTAAAATATTATGTAAGAGTTTTAAAGAAATATAAGTTTAAGTTGATAATGATAATTACAAAATATTATTACCATGTTTAATGAAAACTTGAGCAATTCGCCTCAGCATTTCCCCAGTAGTGTTAACCTGACCATTTTCATTGCTATACCTCAAATATCAAAGAGCACCCCTAATCAGAAATATCTGATTAGGGGTGCTCCGCTTTTACAGATTAAAAATTTGAAGATTATCTATAGACAATACCGCCATCAGTTAAGATAGCCTGACCAGTAATATATCCTGCATCTTCAGAAGCAAGGAATGCTACTAAGTTCGCCACGTCTTTTGGTTCCTGGGTGCGTCCTAAAGAAATAGAAGAAGCGTATTGTTCTAATGCTTCGCCTTTCTTAGTACCAATAACATCCATAAACTTCTCATCTAAACGTTCCCACATTCCTGTTGCCGCAATACCAGGACAATATGCATTAACGGTAATATCGTCTTTGGCAAATTCTTTCGACGCAACTTGAGTTAAGCCGCGCACTGCGAATTTAGATGCACTGTAAGTTGACAGGAAGTCGAAACCTTCATGCCCGGCAATACTTGATGCATTGATAATCGTTCCGCCGTGGCCCTGCTCTTTGAGCTGCTTGGCTGCTGCCTGAATTCCAAATAGGACACCTTTAACGTTAACATCTAAAACAAAATCAATATCTTTTTCAGTAATATTCTCTATCTGCTCAACTGCGCCTTCAACACCAGCGTTATTTATATAAACATCTAATTTACCAAACGTATCTACTGCATGTTTAACCAGCGCAGTGTGATCGTCCAGTTTTGAAACATCTGCAACTTTTGCTGTCACTTCGTAGTTTTTACCTTTAAGTTCTTCTAAAGTCTCATTAAGCACTTCTTCATTAATATCACTTAATACAACTTTAAAGCCGTTTTCGCCTAATTTTTCTGCAATACCTTTACCTAAACCTTGAGCCGAACCTGTAATTACTGCAACTCTGTCTAATGTCATGATATATAGCCTCCAATTAGTTTGTTTATATATAATATTATATACTTTTCATGTTGTATTTACTATATTTTCGCTCAATTAAGATGAAGAGATTAAATTAAAGAAATGACTTTTCTAATGGGTTGAATACCTTTAACGTATTATAGATTAACATTATTCGTTGTTTTCTTAGGATAAACGACCTCCCCATCCTCTTCTATGATCGGCATGGCACCCCATTGTCCCAGCTGATGCGGGACTATTTCTATTTCACCTTTATTATTCACTATTATATGACCGACATCCACATCATGGGCAGTTAACCAGTTACTAACGATTAAACGGTGGCATCTGGAAGGATGGCGTTCAGCACATAAAATAGCGACTGTATTTTCTTTCGCATCTTCCATCAGCAACTTAATGCCTTGTTTAAAGTCGTCTGTCAGCGTGTAATCTGCGTAGTTATGAAATGATTGATTTTTCCAGCCTTCATTTAAATTCTCCCCTACAGTGCCTGACCGTTTTCGTCGTCCGCCGAGCAGCTTATTATGAAAATATTTTATATCATTGTCTTCTAGCCACACCTGAAATGATTCTTGATTATATTGCGGATGGCTTTTACTGTCAGGAAATGCCCGCACATCCATCACGAATGTCACATCTGCTGTTTGCAGCATTTCCTGAAATTTATCGAGTGAATAATCAAAATGACCGACAGTATAAATACGCATAGAACAGCTGCCTCCTATAGTTTTAAAATTTTTAAATATCTATTTCCTTTTCTTAAGACCTTAGTTAAAGTAAAGAGATATATCATCCGATAAAAATTCGGAGAAAGAGGAAACATAATGAATTCAGAAAAAGATTATACCGATGATTTTTCTCTCCGTTCAATCATTTCCCTATTAACTTTAGTAGTATTCATAGGCATATTGATATGGTTAAGTTTTAATGTACATATTCCAAAACCTGCAGTTTTAAAAGAGATGATTCAAGGATACGGCTGGGCTGGCTGGCTGATTTTTATCGGCATTACAGCCCTGATTGCTATTACCCCGATCCCTGTCACTATTCCGGCCTTAGTCGCAGGTTCTCTATACGGTGTCCTTGCCGGCAGCTTATTTTCTTTTACCGGCATATTGCTCGGTTCTTGGATTGGCTACTGGTTAGCGAGACTCACAGGTAAAAACCTGACATTCAAACTCCTTGGCAGACATGGACCGACGGTTGAAAAATATTTGAATAATGCAGGTTTCTTAGCCATGTGTACAGCACGACTGATTCCAGGATTGCCCTATTGGCCAGTCAATTACGGTGCAGGGGCTCTAGGTATCAGCCAGTACGTCTTTTTGTCAGCAACCTTGGTTGCTTCCATCCCGGGGCAGGTTTCACTTGTATCCCTTGGCGCCTTCGCAGCCCATCAGTCTCTCTTTAACGGCATTATCCTGGTTACAGCCTGGATGACGACGCTCGCAGCCATTTGGATTTCTTACCGTTACTGGCAAAATAAACGTAAAGAGAGTAAATAACCGTCTAAAAATTAGTCTCAAAAGCAGTGAGAAAGACTAAATGAGTTTTTGAAATGACTTTTTATTGATTGGACTATCTGGCGATAAATATAATACTCATTATTTTTAAAAACTTCTGATTACATCTATCCTTCTAATTAAATTACATAATAACTGATAAACGAAATAAAAAAGTGAACTTTTATCTATTAACATTGGAAGGCCACGATAAGTGTTAGCTGAACGATGAAGATTTTATAGTTACCTCTAAGACATTCAGAAAAAATATTAATTAAATACCTCTTTAAGAAAATCGAAAATAACCTGACTAGCATGGATTTAAAACCGCATCGTTATTTGAATATATGCATGGGAACGTATTTATTAATAAAACTACTAACGAGAACATATTGATGGTCAATTTTTCAGATGAAAAACGTTACCTTTTGTGAAGATAAAACATACATGAACTTTGTATCTTTTAGAAATCGAGAACCTATACAGCCTTGGTTGGAAGAACTGCTGAATAACTTTTACATTTTTCAATTTGAATAATGTACATAAATAACATGTTGACTGAAAAGATTCCTACTATGTTAATCAGTATTGTCGACAATTTGAATTTCTTGTCTTGAATTTCTTCGGTTAGCGTATCTAAGTGAATCGCCACATTGGAAAACAGCAAATATTGCTTTAAATATTAGCTTTGATTTTAAAATTACTTAAATATCACTATAATTGCTTTCTAATAATTTTGGATTTATTTTTTTCAAGATAATAAAATCTCTAATTCAGCTTTTTATATACTTAGCTCTATCAATTCAAGATAAATAAATGACGCAGCCTATATAAAATAGCTGCGACATCAGTATTTATATAATATTTTTCATTATTTAAGTATATTTTCTTCCATTTGTATAACTTCTAAATACTTGATTAGTTTATCTATATTTTTCAATAAACTTCTATAAAAAGCAGCTTGCCAACAATTTTTTCCTAATTCTAATTCATGTCCAATTAATGCATCTTGAATTTCATCTATAAGGGACTCTTTACCAGATTTTAAATTTCTAATTAAACTTCTTTTTTTAATATTAAATTCACTTGCTGCATGAACACTATAGTCATGTAACCTCTCAGTGATATCTACAAAGTTCTTAATTTTAATATATAATGTAGAAGGTACCGCAGATTCATCTATTTCATAATCTAAAATCAAATCACATGTAGTGTTTGTAAAATTTATCTTACATTGAATAAAGGTATACATATCTACATTATCAAAATAAGGATGGGGAAATAATCTTATTTTCTCTAATTTTTTATTATTACACTTATGACATGCAGGAACTAAATTTTCAGTTGTCAAAGCAAGTGATGGATATTTACTTTTAGGTAAGTAATGATCTATTTCATCTATATCCGAGTGAAGACAATATGGACATCTTTTATTTTTTACGTTTTTATTGATCAAATCATAGTATTTCCTTTCATTATGAAGTTTATTTGAAAACTTTTTTTCATAAAGCCAATTCATATCTTTTTTAAAAGTAGAGTATTCCATAGAATCTTTTTTATAAGGGAAACATTCACTAAATCTCTTTGTCTCTTGCATGTTACTAACATACGTTTTATTGTTTCTTTGTAAGATATCTAAGTAACCCTCAAGACGAATTCTGTTCCTCTCTTCAGTAGTTTTAACATTTTCCGTACAACTTTTAAACATTTCATCAAAATTTATTTCAGGTATATTTAACCTTGTATTACTCATGTCTTATCCTCGCTTTTTTTCTTTTGATACATTAGAGTTCTGACCATTGCTCTCGCTTCAGAACCTAATTGATTATCAAATTCTTCAAACACTTCTTCAACACTGTCTTTCTTTAAAACCATTTTTTTAACTAAATCATAGTAAGACGAATCTGTAAGCTCCATCCTGAATATTTCTCGGTTCAATATTCCTGTATTCTCGCCAAATGTCTCTATTATTGGTCTATCGAAACTAAGGTATTTCCCATTTCTAGTTAAAATCCATGTACAATCCTTAGGAACTTCTTGTACTATTATCGGAGAATGCGTTACTATTATTGCTACTCCATTTCTATATGTAAGTAAATCAGATATAGCTCTTATTAAAAGAGATAAAAGTGGTGGATGTAAATGATTTTCTGGTTCATCAATTAAAACCAAAGATTTTTCTTCTACTAATTCAGTTAATTTAGTAATAATTAGCAAGACAATCTTATGACCTGCACTTAAATTCTTCTTGTAAAATTGTATTATATATTCTTTCTGTATTGGATAATTTCTATTATCCGTTTTTCTTAATAATTCTTTTATTTCTAACTCTCTAAACACCGAATCACGCTCTAAAGTAGAGAGAGCTCTATACCATTGTTCTACCTTATCAGTATTTGCACTTATATTTTCTAAACTTTCATAGAAATATGTCGCCAATGCATTTAGTCTATCCTCTACTTTTTCCACTGAATTATTCGATGTATTTTTTTTAGCATCATCTTCACTTTCCGATGCCTTATCTGAAGTATCTTGCAAACCTACATAATGATAGTTTATATTATTACTTAATTTATCACTGGAAGGTAATTGATCATCAAATGAGCCAAAAGAAACTCCAATCAAACTGGCAAACATATTATCGATAGATTGTTCATCTTCGCTAACAAAATAACTTTTATCATTTTCATTTCTCACAATACTTTTAATCATAGATTGTAGTAAATAACTTTTTCCTACTCCATTCCTGCCTATTAAAACTTGGACATTTGATGGGGGAAATGTATTAGGGGTTACTCTAAAGTCAAGAGTTTCATCTGCATTTTCAATATTGTATCCAAATTTGTATTTAGTTAATTTTGCTTGACCAGTTATAACCCTATTAAACTGACCTCTGATAGTCAGCGTAGAAAAATCTCTAGTTATTGAATTTCTCATGGAATCTTCATGTTGATTTTGCTCATAAATGTCAAAGTCTAACGCCATATCTTTAATTTTCTTCAATAATTCTTTCAAAACTTCAAAATTATTTATAACTTTTTTAAGATTTTCATAATATGAAACATCTTGCCCCAAGGAAAAATATTCATCCGAGAGTTGTTCAAATGTGTCTGGAAGTTCTAACATTTTGTGTCCAGACTGTCCCTCTTCTATATTTGCTATTGATAACCCTTTCCTACCTATTTTAATTTTTCCTATATGTTTAAAAACTTCATCTTTTTCTACGTAATAAAAATCAAACATAGTTTGATACTTCCAATAATCATTCCAATTATCTCTAACCAAATAAATACCACTTGGAGAGTTAGTAGTAGGTATTTGATTTACCTTCTTTTGAAAAAACTTCACTTCAAAAACCCCTTTATCTAAAATAGTAAATACTTTAATTATACAGTACATAATAAATCTTTTTTTATAACTAATTAATAACATTTTAAAAATTTACAATAATTTTATACTCTAAGAGTATACTCGAGGCATATTTAAAACAAGCTCTAATTACACTTTCTCAATTAATCATTTGAATATGTATAAAAACAGTGATCAGCCTATTCATCGGGCGCTTCATCTATACTGCATAAACAATGTACTCACTAAAAATACCCCTACCACATTATCCAGTATTGACAACAGCTGAGTTTCTTCTTTATTGCTTCTCCAGCTTGTGTTATTTAGAGTATAATTACGTTTAACATTGCAAGTTCAACGGCAATATAATATGGTTAACTAATCGGAAACAAGCAGGTATTACCTCCTTTTACGGTTTGTAATGCGTTGGGAGGTACATGAACATACCAACCATCGCACTCTTGAAACCACCGCTGTTACTTTAATCGGAGATAATCTTCGCCAATTGTTATTCAATATGAAGCTGAGCAGAATGATATTGAATATTTGCGAGTAAAATCTTTGCCTTTAGGAAATCGGCAATTTAGAATTCTTGGTTTGCCTACATTTTTTGTATGCTTTTCTTATGACATTGAAGGAGGATATCTATGAGAAAAGACGTACGCGAAGGAGTCAGGAAATTTATGAATGATGGTATCAAACCCAGCTGGTACTGATGAGAGACCGCAACAGCTATTCCAAAACCGACACCGACGCAACATTCATGCGCATAAAAGATGATTATATGCAGAACTGCCAACTAAAACCCAGATATAACTTACAAATTGCGACGAATAATCAGTTTGTGTTGGATTACGATATTTATTGGAACACGACCGATACCTGCATCCTCAATCTGTTTTTGCATACAATGCAGCACATATTTCAGCACTTACCGGAATACATTGTCCCCGATGCCGGTTACAAAAGTGAGTCCAACTATGAATGTATCGCTGACAAATATGAGCGTCAGGCATTGATTCCTTACAACACTTACCACAAGGAACAAAAAAAGAAATATGAAGGTGATGAGATGCATCCGAATCATTAGGAATATAATGGCATTGATGATTATTACGTTTACCCAAACAACCGGCGGTTACCTTTTTTTTAAAAAAACGACTCACGTCGACAAGATACCAGCGTGTGTTTAAAATATATGAAGATTGTCAGGATTGTCTGTTGATGGCGTTGTGTAAAACATCTTCACCAGACCAACCGACACAGATTCAAAAAAATATGAACTTGGAGTATTTTAAAGCCCAGAAGGTCGACAACGCTATGCGTAACGTAAAATCGATGTCGAAACGACTTTTAGGAATTTGAAGGCGAATTTGGGGTTCACTGGGATGTCTGTTCGTGGGAATAATCAGGTTCGTAACGAGTTTGGCATTACCTTAATGGCAGTAAACCTTAGAAAACTCGTGGCGCAATCTGTACTTTCTATACTCAAATCAACAAAAAACGAGTTGGAAATCTTAAAATTAAGATTTCCAACCCATTTCTCTTATTTTTCAGGGCTTTTGTCCCAACCCCACCATGTTAAGTGTTATAGAATCATAGATAAGTCATACCGGATGAAGCACGCTTAAAGAGTTCATTCACAAATTAAATTGACTTTGACATTCACTATTTTCTTAAGATAAACAACTTTTTCAAATAATTTATAAATAGGGTGTTCTCTATACTCTTCCCATTTCTCTGCTGACATTTCATTATAGTTTTTGATAGCATATAATCGATTTTCTAATAATACATGGACACTAAATAAAAAACTCCTGACTTTCTGATGTGCACCGGACGCTTCCCCTACCTACATAAACAATATACTCACTAAAAAGATTCCTACGACGTTAACCAGTATTGCAGACAAACTCAATTTCTTCGCTCTGCCTTCGCCGGTTTTCGTAATTAAGAGGATGACCACACTTAAAATCGCGAGACCGATGGCAATATAATACGGCAGACCGATCGGCGACAGGTAAATATTGCCCGCTTCATTGGCGGCGATTGTCGTAATCAGATAGATTAAGTTCAGTATTGATAAACCGAGCACTAATATCCGCATCATATCACTCCTCACCTGTAATCTACCTTTTATGTCCCGCGATTAAACCTTCCCGGAGCTTCAGTGTAGAGGCTTCCGTGCAGCTGATTGCCCGCATAACACTGAGCTGTCCGTATTTCACTTTCAGCGCATCGATCGTCTTCATCAATGCTTCTTCCTTCAGCATCTTATCGACGTCCTGGAACAGTGAAACCTGTTTCTGGCTGTCGGGGATAAAGTTCGTTAACGTGACACTGATGGTCCGGTACAGCGCATACGGGTCTGCGATTTGTTTTAAATGCTGCCAGACGTGTTTAATAATGATGTCCTCGCTGTTCGTGCCTTCTTTAATCGTAAACTGCTTGCGGTATATATGACCGTCTTTTGTGCCGACGGAAAACTGGACGGTACGCACGAGCTGCTTCATGAGCCGCAGCCGGTGTGTCACCTCATCGACATGTTCAAACAGCACGACATACGTTTCACTGAATTTATAGTCGCGCATGAGAATCTGGCTCTTTGCAATCGAAGGCGAATGTACTTTATGCTTTTCGCTGATTTTGCTGAAATCAATACCGTTGGCATGCAGGTGCCAGTCGACTCCGATAATGCCGAAGTCCCGCTTCAAGTGCTCGTGCGGATAGTTGGCTAAATCACCGATATCAAAAATCCCCCGCTGGTTGAGTTTCTTCTCACTCTTCTTGTTAATGCCCCAAAACTTGCTCAAAGGCTTAATATGCCACATCTTCTCCCTGACATGGGCATAGCGCCATTCGGTAATCCCGTCCGGCATATGCTTGGCTTCAAGATCCAGTGCAACCTTGCTGAGCAGCAGATTGTCACCAATTCCGACCGCACATTCGATTAAGGTCGTTTCATAGATTTCGTCCTTTATCTTTTTGGCAAGCTCCCTTGGTGAAGCGGCAAACAGTTTGTAGCTGTGTGTGACATCCATAAAGAACTCATCGACGGAGTACTGATGGAAATCTTCAGGTGCGACGTATTTGAGTGCAATTTCCGTAATACGCATGGAGTAATCCAAATAGATTTTCATGGAAGGATTGATAATGTAAATATCGCTGCGCGCAGGAATCTCAAACAGCCGCGACCCTGTTTTAATACCGAGCTTTTTTAACTCGGGCGTTGCTGCCAGCACGACGGAACCGATACTCTTTGTGTCCCCTACCACAGCGAGCTTGGTTGTCTTCGGATCCAGACCCTTCAGCCTGCATGACACACTGGCAAAGAAACTCTTTAAATCAATGCACAGAATATCGTAGTGCGGACAAACACTGTAGTCATACATGAATATCACCCCTATATAGAACATATGTTCTATATTAGCATATAAGTGCGAAAAATAGCGGAGTTATATTTTAAAATTTCTAAATAAATCGAACGAATGTTCTATTTTTGGTATAATTGAAATATCGCCTATCCATCCCGGGCGAAATATTGACCGGGAGGAGGTGGAGTATTATGTGTACTATTTTTGTATATCTCGTTGGCCCGATTATCGTCGGGTGCATCGTGCAGCTGTTTAGGTACTGGCTTGAACAGCAAAGAAAAGAATAGGCGATAAAACACCAAAAAACCCCCAAGCGCTCAGCCCAGCACTTGGGGGTTTGGTGAAGTAATGTGTACTATTTTTGTTACCTTTAATTTAGCATAATGTGAATCTAATTGCCAGTTTGAGACAATCTTATTGTTTAAAATATAAAATGAAGCCCCAATCTACGACCATAGATTAGGGCTTCGGTGAAAGCAATGGATTTCCTTTTTGTGAGTTAATTATATCATCAGACATTGTACAAATACAAAAATTCAGCCGTTTCTTTTTAAATTATTTCTATCAACTAAATGTTTATCATTTTCATCTGATTTCTCTTTTTCAATCGCTTTCTTGAGAGATTTTTTGAGCGGCGGGTTCTTTTCCATCAGCTGCATTAATCTGGTAGCAGATCCATTAGGGGTAGAACGCCCTATTTCCCATGATTCTATAGTAGTTGTCAAAACCTAATATTATATTCTAAATATCTCGAAAATATCACTTTATTTTAATTTACTCCCTAGACCATTCTCCCAACTCTTTCACCAAATTACACGTGCATTTAATCCCATTCAAAAAGTTTTCTACTTTCAAATTTTCATTGGGTGAATGGTTGTGCTGGTCGAAGTTGGCGTACGGCATAATGATGGATGGCGTGTTTAATATTTCTGTCCACACATAGTCCGGGAGTGAGCCCGGCATGCTCGGCTGGACTAAAGGTACTTTGCCGTAGGCGTGACCCACAGCATCCGTCACTACCTGAACAATCTCAAGTTCCGCCGGTGTTCTGGACGGACGCATGGCGCCTTTATAAGTCACAACCACGTCTGGATTTACTTTCTTCACGTGATCTTCAATTTTCTCAAATACGTATTCCGGGTCCTGGTCCGCCACCAGCCGGATATCCATATTGACAGTCGCACTCGCGGGAATAATTGTTTTTGCATGTTTACCTGTGTAACCGCTCTCTATGCCCGCAATATTAAAAGTCGGTTCCATGGTCAGCTTATGGTAGTAGGACGCCCCGTCCATATCCAAATCTTTATAGCCGATTTTTTCTGCTATATCTGCCTGGTCGTAAGGCAGCTGCTTCAGGAGTTCGATTTCTTTATCGCTCGGCTCGCGTATATGATCGTAAAAACCATCCACCAGCACCTTGCCGTTATCATCACGCATAGTGTTCAGAAGCTCAACCATCTTCCACGCAGGATTCGGCACGATATTGCCCGTATTGCCGGAATGGTTATCAAAATCCGCACCTTTCGCCGTCATTTCAAGCGTCAGCACTCCTCTGACACCGAGCAGAATTAAAGGATTACCGCTGTTGTGGGATGAACCATCCGACGTATAGACTAAATCCGCTTCAAGCAGTTTCTTGTGATTCTCCACAAACTCCGCCAGATGCACACTGCCGAGTTCTTCTTCACCTTCGAAGATAAACTTCACGTTAATGGGAAGCTCGCCGTAGAGCGCCTGATAGGTCTTCAGTCCGAGCAATTGAGCCATCAGCTGACCTTTGTTATCCCCGACACCCCGTGCATATATTCTGCCGTCTCTAATTTCAGGTTCGAAAGGATTCGAATCCCAGAGCTCAAGCGGTTCTGCAGCCTGGACGTCGTAGTGGCCGTAGATCAGCAAGGTGAAGCGGTTTTTATCGTTTAGAATTTCACCGTAAACGACCGGATTGCCGGCCGTTTCGATAATCTCAGTATGAATACCAAGACTTTCCATGTCGACCTTTAATACATTGGCGCAATTTCTAATCTCATCAGTGTCGGCGCTGATACTTTTAATCTTGAGTAAGTTAAACAGCTGGTCCAGGTGATCGTCACAGTGCTGCCGAATAAAATCATCCATCTTTTCAAATGTCATGTCAGTTCCCCTTTTGGATAGAATAGTAGTTGTCACAATATTACTACAATTATATTAGAAATGATAAGATGATGAAAATTAACTGGATGACTTCCAATACACTATAAAAACCCCCAATATCCATAGATTAGGGGTTTTTTATTACTACGTATCATCGGAACTAGTTAAATTCTAGAGTATATCGGGTTACTTATGGTTAAAATAAATAATGTAATAAATCAATCTTTATTCTCTCTTAAACTTTGAGCTATTTGAATAATCAAGTCCTCTTCCATTTTATTAACTTTATTATAGAACTTACCCACTGTAGGCTCACCAATAATTGGTAAGAGCGACTCAATATACTGATCTTGCTCCTTGAGAATGTCTTTATATTCAACTGATGATTTTATTTCTTCTAAATATTTTTCATAATCTTTTTTGTTATTTGTAGATTTATCCTTAATTAAAAATGAATACTTATCATATAAATTTTTCCGTTCTCTATCTAATTGGCTTTGTTGATATTTATCTTGCTTTTTAAAAGCCAAATAATTTTCTTTAAGTTTGTCAACTGGATAATCTTTGTAAGTACCCAATAAAATATAATCTTCTAACAGTACATTAGGTAAATTAAAGGCATACGCTATTTCTGGGTCAACTATTCGAGTTCTTAACCTATTATTTTGTGAAACTGGTACATGAACCTTAGAAAAAACGCCATTGTTATTAAATTGGAATCCTTCAGCTTGTAAAAAAGTTAAAATAGATTGAATCTGTTTTTGAGGATTGTCTTTTTCTTCTTTTAATTTATCAGCACTTGGCAAATGGCTAACAGTACCTTTTGCTTCCCAAAATGAATGAGGTGTATTACTACTGTTTTCAAATATAATAAAATCTGGGGTTTTAATTCTTTTTCTCTCAAGCTTTGCTATCGAATAGCTACCATTACTTTTAAACTGATTAAATAGGTACTGTACAATTGCTTCACCATATGCACCACTTAAAAACCCTTTAAATTCTGGCGAAGCAGCATCTGCAAGATATCGCACTTCTCCATTATTATTAGTGTAGGGATTTGTAACAAAGTTGTTATCAACTAATTGTATAACATCTTGTCCCAAGAACTTTATAGGTGACTCTCTTATATTTACTATAGAATTAATCTCTCTAGCAATATCATTAAATATATTAGTAATATTAGTATCAAGTAACTCTACGGCAAAATTATTTTCAGACAATCTAACAGAATCTTTAAGTTGATGATAATAAACGCATGCATTTAGATAATCTAAATCCCAAGTATGATCGTTTAAAGTCGAAAAATCCATGAAGTTTATTTGACTTTGATCGTGTTCTGAAATATGAACCTCCATTAAATCACTCTCCTATTTTATTGATAAATTTCTTAATCATTCTTTTCTACATAATAATGAGACAACACCTACAAATATAAAACACAACTGAGAGAAATTATATCAACTTCAAAATTATCATATTTTGTAAATTAATTCAAAAATTTTAAATATTTATAATTTATTATTAAAATTACATTAACGCTATTATGAGAGAGGTTTTAGGTAATGAATAACTATTTTAAATCACATTATCAACAGATTAACTTTTTTGATGAAAAAGTTATGCTTAGAAATGCTCAAAAAGGTGCTATTATTTAGTAAGATCACAAATGGCGAATGATTTTAAGGTACTAAAAACTTTAAATAAAATTGGTGCTTTTCCAAAAAAAATGGTTAAACCGAAAATATTTGAAATGTCTTCAAAATTTAAAGACAGTATGATATCTGATATAAAAAATTGTAATGTGACTATAGCTACACCTATATGCGCACTAACATTATCTGAGCATCAAATTAGAGACCAATTTGATCTTATAATAATAGACGAAGCTCATCATGAACCTGCTAAAACATGGAAAGCGGTACTTGAAAATATGAATTTTAGTAAACACCTACTTTTTACAGCTACCCCATTCAGAAGAGATAATAAAAAAATCCAAGCCGATTACATATATGATTATCCATTATCTCTAGCTTATAAAGATAATATTTACAGTAAAGTAGAATATATCGCGGTAGAAGAACACAGTGGAAATAATGATGAGAATTTAGCTAAAACTGCTGAAGAAATTTTTATTCGTGACAAAGAGCAAGGATACAGAAACTCGATTATGATACGTACAAATCTAAAGAAGATGCTAAGTTACTCAAAAATATTTATGATACTCATACAAATCTTTCCCTTGAGGTAGTTGATAGTTCAAAGTCAAGACGACATGTTCAAAGTATTATTCAAAAACTGTTGAAGAAAGACTTAGATGGTGTGATATGCGTAGATATGATGGCTGAAGGTTTTGATTTCCCTAACCTTAAAATAGCAGTAATACATCAGCCTCATCGTTCTCTAGCCTCTACGTTGCAGTTTATAGGACGATTTACAAGGATATCAGATGAAAAACTAGGATCCGCTAAGTTTATAGCAGTTAATAATGAAGAATTATTAATTGAGAATATCAACTTATATAGAGAAGATGCTGTGTGGAATAATATTATAGTCAATTTATCAGAGAAGAGAATTGAAGAGGAAGTATCAAATCAACAATTTATAGAAGCCTTCGAACTCAACGATAATTTAGAAAACGAGTTTAATCTTTATTCCATAAACTTAAACTATCATGCAAAAGTTTTTAGAACTCCATATTTTAATATTGAGGCGAGTATAGAAATATCTGGTTACAACCTATTTAAAAGTTATATTTATCGTGATATAAATACGAGCGTTCTCATCTTTCAGAAACACGAAAAACCAAGGTGGACAAATAATGATTCAAATATTTTCAACTCTAATTATGAGTGTATAATTGCACAATACGATGAGCAGCACAACTTTATATATTAATTCTAGCCTTAAAAGCGAACAATTATATAAGTATATGTGCAACCAATTTTGTGGTGAAAACGTTGCAAAAAACTTAAATTAAAAGAGATTCATAAAGTACTTTCAGGATATAATAACTTCGAATTTTTTAATGCAGGACTAGCTAATAATAAAGGTGATGGCGAGTCTTACAAAATTAGTAGTGGATCCGATGTTAGCACGACCTTCAATGCCACCACTGGAGAGCTCTATTCACCAGGACATGTATTTTGTAAGGTCAAAGAAAAAGAGTTTAGTGAAACTATTGGTTACAGTTCGTCATCAAAAATTTGGTCTAATACTTATGGCGGGATAAAAGAATTGGTCGATTGGTTTTCTAAAAATTCTAAAAAGCTTTCTTTAGATAAAGATTTTTTAACTGAAACTTCTTATGACTATTTGCCTCTCCCTGAATATCCTGAGAGCATTTTTATGTGTAAACTAAATCAAAAAACATATGAAAGAAATCATACTCTCTCTTCATACCCTGGGTATAATATTACTGATATATCCTTCAGCATTTTCAAAGTACATACTGAACAATTAGAAATCTTAGCTGAATTTGAAAACTTAAAAAGTGTAATTTCCATTGATTTAGAAGGTTCTTATTCTTCTCTGAGGGATTCAGATAATATAAAAGTAAAAGTTGCTCACCAAAATTTATCTTTAGCAGACTATCTAAATGAATTTCCATTAATTTTTTACACAAGTAATTTAAAGATGATTAGTCAGGAACAAATAACACAGGGATATAAAGATATCACACCCTATGATAAAAAACATATAATCCCAATAGATTGGGAAAGCTACAAAACAAATATTAGGAAAGAATTCTACTCTAAAAAAGACAAACGAAATACCAACCTACTTTCTATACATGAGGCATTAGAGTTATACCTTAAAGATTATAGTACAAACTATGATTATATATTTTATGATCATGGTACCGGTGAAATGGCTGACTATATTACTTTAAAGAAAAATGAAAAGCTAATAGAAGTCCAATTAGTACATGTTAAAAGCGCTTCTTCTCTTACTAGTAAAAATAATAATGCCGGAGATATTTATGAGGTAGTCGGTCAGTGTATCAAATCTATTAATTGGATTAAGAATTCATACGTTTTAGAGAAAAAAATTAAAGATAGAAATAAAAAAAATTACGCAGAAGTCATAAAAGGTGATTTAAATAATTTAAATCAATACCTCAATGATAATATACCTATTCGTGGAAAATTAGTAGCTTGTCAACCGTCTCTGACAAATTCTAAAGAATTACCACAGAAAATTGGAGAAATTCTATCAGCAGTTGAAACTAAAGTTAAAGATTCATTAGTAGTTAATGCTTTTGAGGTATGGGGAAGTTAAAATTTAAAATATACACTGCAAATTACTTAAAGTATATGAGAGACAACTCTTTTTAAATCGGTAATACCGTTAAATAGTTCGATAAACTTATTTAAAAAAGCCATCTGAAGTATTCCCAATAGCTTGTGAAACTATATTTATCTATTAATATGCACTCCAGCCAAAGTCAGCTGCAATTGTGACGCCGTTAATATAAGCGGATTCATCGGACGCAGGAAAGAGCGCGATATTGGCGATTTCTTCTGTAGTGCCCGCCTTGGTCATCATATTGACACCGCGTGTCGCGACTTCCATACCAAAGGTGTCGATGTTCGACATATTCGTTGTCAGCGGTGTAGGCACATGTGCAGGTCTGATAGCGTTGCAACGGATGTTGTCCGGTCCATATTGTGACGCGACGTTTTTTGTCATACCGATCACCGCATGTTTGGATGCAGTATAAGCCAATCCCCCGCGGCAGCCTGTTAAACCGGAGATTGATGCCATATTAATAATATTTCCTTGACCTTTCTCTTGGAAAATCGGCAGTACTTTACGCGTAGCCCGCATGACACTTGTTACGTTGATATTCATAACCCGTTCCCACACATCATCGGTAACGTTGCTTGCAGCGAGCATATTATCTGAAATTCCTGCATTGTTTACCAAAACATCGACTGTCCCGAAGGCTTCGACTGTCTGATCAATCATTGACGCGATATTATCTTCAACGGTCACATCTACCTTAATTCAAATGGCTTCAGCACCCATTTCTTTCAGCTGGCTGACGGTCTGGTCCATACCCTCTTCATTAAAATCAGCAACGACAATTTTTGCGCCTTCTCTTGCGTAAGTTAAAGCAATTTGTCTGCCGATGCCCGAACCGCTTCCTGTAATGACAGCAACCTTATCTGTTAATCTTCCCATGTCTCCCTCTCCTCATTCCCAATAATAAATACAAATTATATTTTGATAGTCTTTCTATCATATTTAATCACTACAGAAATTACCCGTCAAGTAAATACGAAAAGACCTCCAATCCAGTGTTCTGAATCGGAGGCTTATATTCAATTAATGTGCTGTTTGTCCGCCATCGACAGTGAATGTCTGTGCATTAGCAAATTTAGCTGAGTCAGAGCATAAGAATAAAACCATATCCGCAATATCTTCTGGCTGGGCTGCAGTATTCATTGGGTTGCCGCCTGTCATTTGCGCCCATTTTTCCGGGTCGTCTTTCCAAGCTTGAGTCATTTCTGTTTCTGTAAGACCTGGAGCAAGTGCATTAACACGAATGCCTTCTTTGGCATGGTCAAATCCTGCTGATTTAGTTAAACCGATTACTGCGTGTTTTGCTGCAATGTACGGCGTCATCTCAGGGTCTGCAACCATTCCTGCAACGGATGCCGTGTTGACGATAGAACCGCCGCCTTTTTTCTCATATAATCAATCTCATATTTAGTCGTTAAGAATACACCTTTAGCATCAACAGCCATGACTGTATCGTAATCCTCTACAGGAATATCGGAAAATTTATAGGATTTTTTTAAGACGCCTGCGTTATTAAATGCATGATCTAAACCGCCGTAGGTATCCACTGCTGTCTTAAAGAGGTTTTGAACATCCTTTGGCTTTGTGACGTCGGCTTTAACGAAAATGCCTTTGCCGCCAATATCTTCAATTAATTTCACTGTGTCTTTTGCACGTTCATCAATATCACCGATGACAACATTCGCACCGCTTTCTCCAAATCCTTTTGCTGTTGATTTTCCAACATCACCTGTAGCACCCGTAATTATAACAGTCTTTTATGTAAAATCGTATTTAACCCTTGATAATCACTCCTCCTTCTATTCATCAATTTTACAAACAAAGCAGTTTATATTCCGCTGCACATTTCACTCTATAAAGACTGTTTTTTATAAGTACGGGTATAAGTATAAGATATTAAGTTTAAGGAGTGAGAAGATGAAAATCTTGTTAACCGGGGCATCGGGCTACATCGGCGGCAATTTACTAGAGAGTCTGAAAGATGATCACGAGATTGTTGCCATTTCAAGGAATACAAAAAATAAAGAAGATGAACAGAATGTAACCTGGAAAGAAGCGGACTTATATTCTCAGATCGATATAGAAAATGTTATGGAAGATATTGATATCGCGATATATTTAGTCCACTCTATGCAGCCGTCTTCCAAACTCTCCCAGGCGAAGTTTAAGGATATGGACGCCATCCTCGCAGATAATTTTGCATGGGCAGCGAAACGTAAAGGTGTGAAGCGGATTATCTACTTAAGCGGGATTATACCCGATGACGATAAGTTGTCAGAACACTTATCCAGCCGGCTCGAGTGCGAAAAAATTCTCGGTTCCTACGGGATTCCGGTATCCACTTTAAGAGCGGGTCTCATTGTCGGACCAAAAGGGTCATCTTTCCCGATACTGTATAACCTCGTTAAACGGCTGCCCGCTTTAGTATTGCCAGCATGGGCATATAACCGGACGCATCCGGTTGCTTTAAAAGATGTGATTACAGGCTTATCGAAAGTCGTAAAACGTCAGCCGAAAGCAAATGAGTCCATCGATATCGGCGGGCCAAAAGAGAAAACTTACAAAGAATTATTCCAGGAGACAGCGGAAGTTGTAGGTAAAAAACTGCCGATGATGGATTTGCCGATTATACCCATCTTCCTGTCGAAGTTATGGGTACGGCTGATTGCCCAGAAACCAAAAGAAATGGTCTATCCGTTACTGGAGAGTCTGTCGCACAATATGGTCATGAGCAAAAAGAATTATGTCGAAGGGATTTCGAATGCGCCGACAACCTTTAAAGAAAGTGTTCAAATTGCGCTTGACGGTGAAATGGATCAGAATACCCCGTCTGCTCCGGAGTTTGTGAGTAGAATAGATCTTGAAAAAAATGATGTGAAATCCGTCCAGCGTATACGCATACCGGAACAGTGGTCCATCGATGATACAGCGGACTATTACGTCAACTGGCTGTCGAGAATCGGCGGTAAGTTCATTACCACACAGGTCCAGAATGCTGAAACATCCATTACCCTGCCCTTCTTTAACAATCCGATTCTGATACTGGAACGCTCGGAAGAACGATCGTATGAAGACCGGATTCTCTACTATATTAAAGGCGGCAGGTTTTCTCAGGAAAGAAAAGACGGACGGGCGCGCCTGGAGTTCAGAAGAATTCTTGATACAAACGAAGTGCTGGTCGCGATTCATGAATATGAACCGACCCTGCCGTGGTTTGTCTATACGCTGACCCAGGCGAAAGTCCATCTTTTAGTCATGCGCGCCTTCGGCTTTGAAACGGCCATACTTGCGAATACTTTAGATTCCAAATATGCGAAATACGCTTCCAGTCCGACGTCGAATTAATATTGGACTGATGATGAGTCTGGTCATTGCCAGGCTTATTTTTTATCTGCTTAAAGGTAAAGCGCTGACTGTAATCAAACTGATTTTATAATTACTCATTCTGTCGGGATTTATCGACAGGCTTGTTCTTAATTGCATCTATTCCGTAACCGATCATGGCTGCAAGAAAGCCGGGAAGCACCCAGCCGAGTCCCTGTTCAAAGAAGGGAGCGATATCTAACAGGCCGGTGAGGAATTCCAGTTCAAACCCGATGCTGACCAATGCTTCGTACAGTGCATAGAAAGCTGTCACAGCTACCGCAAGCTGGAACATTGTTTTGCTCTTTCCGGTAATATGCTCTAACAAACTGAGAATAATCAGAATAATGGCGATAGGATAGATGAAACTCAATAAAGGCACTGCCACATGCAAAATCATATTTAAGCCTAAGTTGGATACCAGTAACCCAATGATGACAAAAATAGTAACATAGTGGGAATAAGACAGCCTTGGATAAATTTCGTTAAAAAAACTTGAGCAGGCATTGATGAGTCCGACGCATGTAGTGAGACATGCGAGCATGACGATAAGACCAAACAAAATATTTCCGCTGGTAACAAATAAGATACCTGATGCAGAGGTTAAGATTTCAGCGCCGTTTTGAAAGCTGGTCTCTCCCGGGATCACACGGCCAATCCAGCCTAAAGAAAAGTAAACCGCAACGAGACCTGTCCCGGCTACAAGAGCAGAGACAAGCGTCCCCTTGACGAGTTCCTTTTTGGATGCTGCACCTTTATCTTTCAGCGCATTGATGATGACAATTCCGAACGCCAGGGCTGCGACCGCATCCATCGTGAAATATCCTTCCAGGATTCCGGCAACCAGAGGCGCCGATGCGTACTTTCCAGCAGCTGGTGAGGAAACGTTCTCAAATGTCATAAAAGACTGGATGACAAGCACAGCTAAAACAAGCAGTAAAATGGGTGTCAGATATTGCCCGATGCGGTTCACAATTTTTTTAGGATTTAAACTGATTAAATATGTAATAGTGAAAAATATCAGTGAAAATACAAAAACGCCCCATCTGCCATCAATTTTAAAAATCTGCTGGAAACCTAATTCATAAGCCACGCTGGAAGCACGGGGAATTCCATAAAAAGCACCAATAGAAAGATAAATAATGATAGCAAAGACGATGCCGAAAATATAGTGCACACGGCTCCCCATGGAGATTAAACCGTTATCTTCCAGTGCTACAGCCATGACGGCCAGAAACGGTAAAAGAACACCTGTGATGAGAAAACCAGTAATCGCAGGCCCAAAATTGTCCCCGGATTCCCAGCCTAACAGAGGCGGGAAAATAAGATTGCCAGCGCCAAAAAATAAAGAGAAAAGCATGAATCCTATAAATAAAACATTGATTCGACTCATTATAAGCCTCCTGAACTTTGTTTAAATAAATACTGTGTCCAAATTCTCATAAGTATTGTGACTTTTAGACACGCTTAGCATCTGCCCTGTTTTCTTCTCAGGACCTGAAAAATTGAAGCTTCTTAATTATAGTACAAGTTATCGCCTGAATCAGTGCAAAATATCATATAATATGATTAAAAATGGGAAATTGCATATAAAACACCGAATCCAGGTGTAACTGCTAAAATGTTATGATGACTTCTAATTGTTCTGATACTTCTTTAACTGAAAACTCGCCGTCCATAACTAACTTAACGGCTTGAATATTAAATTGTTTATCATAGGTTCTTCTTGGCATAATAAATTCCCCATTTACTATTAAATTAATGTCCAATCTATTATACCAAGTTCACCGTTTATCCCTATAAATTTAAAAATTTTCTTTTTCCGAATCTTTTGTTTCAGCATATGCTGATGATATAATATTATTTAACAATTCATTACATTTTCTTAAAAAGGAAGTAAAACTATGATTTCATTTTTCTTAACTGCTGCCCGTTTACTTAAAGCCCTCGGGAAAGCCATGGCAAGGCCAGTTTTTCAGTCCCTGCTGCTTACATTATTTTTAATACTGCTGTCCGGCACATTATTTTATACTCAGGTAGAGGGATGGCATGTGCTTGATGCAGTTTACTTCGGAGTAGTCAGTCTTATCCCGACAGGTGTAGAAGCTGGAGTCAGTCCTTCTACCAGCACAGGAAAAATATTCACAATGATGTATTTACTCGTTGGTGTGGGGATTATGATAAGTCTGCTCGCTATGATTGCAAAAGAAGTCATTAATTATAATATTGAAAACAAGCAGTAAAATGACTTTAAAAATAAGCCAACCCGGCTCGGGCTGGCTTCTCTTCTTCATATATGAATCTTTGTAATTTTGCTTGACTGATAATTTACAGATCCGTTTCTTCCTCCGGCACATCTATAAAGTTGTATAAGCCGAGCCGGTATCCCCACAGCTTGTAAAATTCACTGAACCAGATTCTGTCTGCATAAGATCTTTCGTTCCACTTTTCACCGCCTGCACCAAGGGCTGCGATATATTTCAAGTCGTACTGCCCATCACCGACTCTGTCGTAAATCAGTTTGGACCGCTTCAGGTGATAGTCGCTGGTGACAACAAGAGCACTGTCAAAGCCGTGTTCGTCCATCAGCTTAAATGACTCAACTGCGTTAGTATAAGTACTCGTTGCTTCATACTCTTCTATAATGGCACCCTCGGGTATACCCAGCTCCACAGCAAATTCTGTACTCTGCGGATAGATATCCTCACTCTCCGGTGTAATGATGACATAGTCCGCGTAGCCTTCATGATACAGTTCGGCTGCTTTTTCCATACGGCCCTTATCTCCGCCGCCGAGCATAATAATAACATCCGCTTTTTTTGGTATGTCTGTCTCATTATGATTAAAGCTGTCTATGACTGATGTCACCATCAGCATTAAAACAATACATATGATGATGACTGTTATTCTTATTTTCATGGTTATCTCCCAGTTGTCTTGATTCATTAATAAGCATTATAATAGCACATATAACTTAAATAGAAAGTAAAGTCTGATGAGAATTGAATGAATCACTTAGAAAAGAAGATGTAATTGATGGAAGTTTCCCGATAACTTGGTTTATTGGAGAGAATGATACCGGGGATTCTAATGATGAGAACCCGTTTAATGCATTGGCAGCAAGCAAACAAGGTGAAAGATTTTACAGAGATCAGGGATGGAAAACTGAAAGAATCATTCTTAAAAATTACGGTCATCTCTTATCTGAGAATAATATTGGTATGTACGGTCAATTATTAAATGAAATGATTCTATAAAAGGATGGGGGTTAATATTTTCCCCCATCCTTCTCCATTCAATTTCATTTGATTATTTCAGTTATTTTAAACGCGTCGGTTTTATTTTCACTTTGTCATTCGGCACAGCTGGAATATCGTTGTATTCAAAGCTGAAATCCTGGTCCGGCACTTCGAATTCCAAGTGATTGACCAGAAAGTCGAGCGTTGTCCGCATGACGACTATGGTGATAAACTCCCCTGCACAGCGGTGACCGAAGTCATAAGATCCGCCGCCCTGCGGAATAAAGTTAAACGGTGTCTGCTGCCAGCCTTCAAAACGCTCTGGAGAAAATACTACAGGCTCTGACCAGTCATCAGGATGACGGTTGGTACCGTATAAGTCCAACAGCGTTAAAGTTCCTTCCTTAAACTCATAGCCCTGCCATTCGAAATCAATCGCCACACGTGCGACTGCGACCGGGAAGAAGGGATAATAGCGTCTGACTTCCTGAATGAACCATTCGAGCTGCTCCTGATTAGCATCCTGCAGTTTTTCTGCTGCCTCCGGATGCTCATGAAGAGCAAGACCCATCATGGCGACCCAGACACTAATGGCATTAATCGGACGGATAAGATTTAAGAGCTCCACTGTCGCAATTTGAGAATCTAAAAGCTCGCCGTCCAAATCTTTGTGCATAGCGAACTGATAGAGCGCTCTGTCTTTATCCGCTTCAATCTCACCATTACGCACACCTTCAATAAGCCCCTGAATCCAGTCCTCAGCCTCAGACCGTGATTTACGCCCTTTCCAGTGCTGGATTCCGAGCGCTGCAGGCGACTCGTATAAATCAACAATCTGACCCGCGCGAGTTTCAAGATCTTCACCTTTCAGCGAAACACCGACCCAGTCGCAGGCAACCTGCAGAAGTACTACCTTCGCTGCTTCGTATAACTCCACAGTATCGTTCCAATTGATTTCTGCAAAAAATTCGTGCCAGTATTTCTCTGTCAAATCCTCAATCTCATCCATGGCCTTGTTGTCCATTAAAGACATGAACATCGCTTTACGATTTTTGTGCGCATCACCGTCGAGACCCTGGACGCCCCCTTCGCCGAAGAGCGTCTTTTGTACTCTGGCGGGTGCAGCGTCACTGCGTCTGAAGCGGGTATTGTCGTAAAACAGTTCAGCCTGCTCACTGCCTGTGAGACAGATTGTCTATTCACCGAGGACACGCGTTTCGAAAATGTTTGTGTCAAGCTCCTTGTCACGATTCATGACGAACTCATAACCTTCTTTAAGAATACTTAAAGTCTTGTCAAAACCAGAATCTTTTGGCATATTTGAATTCATTTAAACACTCCTAATTAGATATGTTAAATTAGTTTTACCCTGTATGGAGATTGGATAAACTTATCCGATAAGGAGTTGTTGGAGTTAAACATATTATAATGAAAAGATAAAAAACATTTACTTGTGTTTCACAACTAGATTTAATTTAAATATACAAACACAGTATTGTTTAAAATTTATTAAGAACATTAACATTGCATTGATTATCTCACTCATTATAGAATGATTAAAAATTTTATTACTTAGATATTCCTTATACAGTATTAATTTTTATTATCATAATATGACTAAAATTTAAGACGAAATAATAAAGTTTCAAGACATAAAACACATCTATGAAATAACATATATGTGTTTTTCATTAATGCATAATAAAAATGCAAACAATTATAATTTAATTTCAATTTATATAGGTTTAAGTGTTTCTTTAATATGAAATAAGATTTATTCATTGTAGAAATAATAATTTAAAGAAATTCACTGATATACTATGGGATAGCATATTAATTAAAGAGTAACCTATCTTGAACTTGTATGATAGAGTAGATATATTATCTAAATCAATAAATATGATTAGCCTAACGCGTCTCTATATTTTTTAAAATATTTTCACTTATAATATAATGGATGGAATCTTCAGCATATTCAAAAACTATATCATTGTTTTAAATTTAACCAACCTTTTTAATAACTCACTTGTCTAAAAGGTCTTAAGAAACGGTTTAATATTATTTAACAAGTAAGTATCTTAAAATATGTTAAGCGTTTCTCTTCCCAATTGTCGGAATGTCGTTTCTTCCCTTATATTCTTTATATTATGAGTTGAATTTCTGATATACGTGAAAATCTACCGTATTACACTCTTTCTCAAGTATATCATTTTTTGAAAGCTGTTTATAAAATCGTATCCGTACACCTGGATTTCAGTCAAAATAGACACATCACCGTAGAATTACTGACTCTTAAGTTATAGACATCGAGTGTCTGAAATACGAAGTCGTATGCAGACTTCTTCAAATGATAAATAAATTTCCGTCTTTTTGTTTATTATGTGCTTATCCTTCTTTGTTGCGTTTTATTATTCCGCCGTATCCAGTACGCCTATAAAGTTATATAAATCGAAATTTTAACTCCAAAATTTTTAAAACTAGCTGAACAATTATCTATTATTAATATCATAATGCAATTAAGGAATTTTAAAAATAATGAACTACAGAGATGCTTTCGAATTTTCATAATTCTTTTCGTCATATATAATATAAATTGCAAATAATATATAACAAAATGGACCGATACTATTACTACTGAAGAAAACCATTTCTCCCATACTTACAATTATAGGAGTAATAAAAAGATATAACCTCTTCAGTAGACTTTCTTTGTTTGAAAATAAAATCAACCACATATATGTTAAAAAAATAATAAAACCTATTAATCCACTGTACGATATAACTGCAAGAATTAAGTTCCCAGGTTCCACAATAGCATCCGTAGAAAATAAAAAACTTCTATAAGGTAGAACAGGGGTGCTAAATCCATTACCCCATATAGGATTTAATTGTATGTTAGATATTAAGTTCCCAATTTGAGATTCTCTTGAAAATAAAATGTTATCAATCGATCCACCTTTAGCAAGAAAGTCTATAAAAAGATCTACAATTTTTTCATAGAAGAGTACGAATATAATCAAACTATATGAAATTAAAGCTAGGTTTATATATGTTGGCTTTAACAATAATGAACATAAAATTTTTAAGCTCAAAACTACTAGTGCAGAAATTAGAGCAGTCCTTGAATCGGAAATGCTTATCATAACGAGTGTCATAATTATATTAAGGTAGTCCATTTTTTTAAGTGGCCCAGATACTATAAGCGCTAGATACATAACAAAAAATATGCCGAACATATTAGGATGATCTAAAATACCTTGAAATGCACGTCCATTAGTTTCATATGCTAAAGGTAAAGGGATTGTAATCAATGAAAGATATAGTATAATTGTTAGGCAATTTTTCAACCAATAAAATACATTGAATGTATAGCTACTACGTGCTACTCCAATCATAACACCACAGAATACCAAAACATAAAAAACAAGTTTTGCTATTGATACTATGGGTAAACTTCCGAAAAAAAGAGAAACAAAAATATTATATATAAAAAATAAGAGAATTGTTAAAAGTATTGGATTTAATTTATATTTATATCTCAAATGAATCTCATTATACTTACTTATTAAATATAACCCAGATAATGACAATATCCCCATCTTTACAAATTCAAGTGTGTTAGTCGACACTGCTAATTCTGGGTTTATTATTGTTCTTATAAAGATTAATATTATTATTTTTAAAGCACCAGTACTTTTTTGCATAAAGAGAAATAATATCAACACATAAAACAATAATAGCGTAAAAGTATTTAATAAACTTAATAAAAAGATAACTGTTAGCAGTACTGTTTCGATTGAACTTTTTTTTAATTTTAGCAACATCGATTCACTCCTATATTGCTAATTAAAGCTTCCAAAAATTAAATCCATAATTAGATAACTGCTGACTAGAAAAAATATTCTTAACATCAATAACTATTTTTTCATTGTCGTTTATATTTTGTTTAAACATTCTATTTATTTTATTTAATGATAGGTCTTTAAACTCATTATGAGCTACAGCAAAAACTAAACAATCTGCATCTTTTATAGAATCGATAGATTCTAAATCAATACCATATAGTTCTTTAGTTTCTTTCTTATCAGCCTGTTCATCTACATATGTTACCTCTATACCGAACTCTTCCAGTTTCTTTACAATATCAAATACTTTCGAATTTCTTGTATCAGGACAATTTTCTTTAAAAGTAACACCTAACAAAACTACTTTAGCATTTTTAACTAATTTATTACTTTCTATTAATTTTTTCACAATAGTATTTCCGATATATTCACCCATAGAATCATTTATTTTTCTTCCTGATAATATAATCTGGCTATGGTATCCTAATTTTTCAGCTTCATATATGAAGTAATATGGATCAACCCCAATGCAATGTCCACCTACTAACCCTGGATAAAAAGGCAATGCATTCCATTTTGTATTCATGGCTTCTAAAACTTGGCTTGTATCAATATTCATTTTATCAAAAACTACAGCTAGTTCATTCATGAATGCTATATTAATATCTCTTTGGCTATTTTCGACAACCTTTGCCGCTTCAGCTACTTTAATAGAATTTACTTTATGGGTCCCAGCTGTTATAACTAACTCATAAACTTCAGATATTGTTTCCAAAGATTCTTTATCCACACCTGATACAATTTTAATTATATTTTTTAAAGTATTAACTTTATCGCCTGGATTAATTCGTTCCGGAGAATAACCTACTTTAAAATCAACACCGCACACTAAACCAGATTCTTCTTCTAGTATAGGAATACATATATCTTCTGTAACACCTGGGTAAACTGTAGATTCAAATACTACATATGCCCCTTTTTTTAAGTTTTCTCCAATAGTTTTAGTAGCCTTCTGAATCGGTAATAAGTCAGGAGTTTTATCAACTTTAATAGGGGTCGGAACTGATACAATATGGAAATCTACATTTTTAAGTAATTTCTCATCAGATGTGAAATTTATCTCAGAACTTTTAACAGCTTCATTTCCAATTTCTTTTGTCGGATCTATTCCTTTTCTCAAAATCTTAATCTTATCGGAATTTATATCAAATCCTACAACATTCATTATTTTGGAGAATTCAAAAGCGATTGGTAACCCTACGTATCCAAGCCCTATCACTGAAAGCGTGGCATCTTTATTTAATAATTTTTCGCTCAACTTATACATATAATCTCTCCTTATTTTAATTTATTAATTTTTTTCATTTAAAAATGAAATTTCACCCATAATGTAGATAAGTAATGAATAATTTCTTTCTAACCATAAGTATTTGTGTTTTTATAGTGCAGATGATTATTAAAAGTAAGAAGAAAATCAAATTTTCACATATCTTTTCAGTAATACATAAGACCATGTAAAAAGTATTCCATTCATAAAAAAGATAATACAACTATAAATAAAAATGTAATGTACGGGTTCTATATTTAAACTGTAACTAATAACAAATAGTACACATAACAATAGAATTTGAATTAGATTTATATAAAACTTGTATTTTTGTTTCTCAATTAATTCAAATATTTTATTCACAGGATGGAAAGTCATCTTAGCTATTAATACTATACTAAGTAACTGACTAAATACTCCTGCGTAATACCAATCATTACCAAATATAAACACAAAGAGGCGTGGGCCTAATAATATTAAAATAATTGCTGGTATAAATGAAATTAATGCCATTTTTAATACCACTCGCTTACATAAAGCAATAATACTTAAAGGTTTATTTTTAATTGATTTTGCTGATTCACTATAAAAAACATCTGCAATTGAATCACCTATAATAGCTATTGGGAGCATAATAATTGTATGAGCAAGTGAGTAATAACCTACTGTCTCCGGTTCGAATAAAACACTGATAGTTAAAAGTGGAAATTGTGTGGCAAAGACTACTATTAAACTATTAGGAGCCATATAAAATGCAAAATCCTTGAATCGGTAAAGTACATTAAATATATCTTTAAGTTTTGTATCTCGTAAAATATTTTTTAATCTAGAAAATTCTCCTTTTGCTAACGATAAAAAACCTAAACTACCAGTAACTATTCTCGCAACTGCTAAGCCCATCACACTAAATCCGAGTAATCCAAAAATTACCTTAGCTATGTTTCCACTAGCACTTTGTATGACGCTTGCTTTCGAAATTTCTTTGTATAAATTTTTTCTTATAGCCCATTCTCTTGAAATATTGAATAAAGATATTAGTAAAGCACCCAATGGTATTAACAGAACAATGTATTCGAAATTCTCAAATCCAAAAATATTATTAATCTGAGTTCTAAATAAAAATATATTCAACAATAATAATAAGTTGAAAAAAATTGAAATAAGTACAGAACTAATAAATAGAATTAAAGCTTGGTTATCTGACTTCGCAATTGGAATCGCCATTTCATATTTTAATGTAGCTATACTAAAAAGCCCGATAAAGACTGTAAAGATCGCTACTATCCCAAATTCCTCTGGTGTATATATTCTAGTAATTATAGGAGAAAATAAGATATTAAGAAGTTGAGCAAATGCAGTGCCTGTAAAAATAATTAAAAAGCTAGAGAAAATTTTATTTTTTTTAAAATTCATTTTATTACCTCAACTATATCTTCTTGTTTATTCCAACATCAATTATCAATACTTTTCCTCGCTATTACAGAGTAGTAGAAATTCTCTTTATAACTACTCTGAGCAACTGCTTGCATTCTGATATAGTCATTTTCATTTGCTAATATTTGATTAATCTTTGTGGTCATTTCATTTGAAGAATCATTCCTTAAATATTTTATGTTTCCACCAAAGTCCAAATGCGATATACCATCTAAGTCTTTAACTAGCAAGGGCTTACCTATTGCTACAACTTGTTCCCAAAAAACAGAATGACCTCCAGGGAAACAAACTAAATCAGCTGTGTTAAATATTTCATATGTTTCTTTAGCATTTATCCAACCTATATATCGAATTTTTTCTGTTAAATTTTTGTCAAATTCTTGTTTTAAAGTAGGATCAATTGATCCGAATATCAATAATTTTAAATTTGCGTTATTTATATTATTAATCGCTTTCATTAAATTAATAATCTGCTTTTTTCCATTATCAATTTTCCCTCCTGTTACAATTAGAAAATCTTTTTTATCTATATCAAATTCCCGACGTCTTTTCACTACTCTCTCATCATTAATGTAGTTTTTTATATATTCGTCATCTGCCCCTAATACCAATAATTCAGTTAAATTTGAAGGTATAGAGTAGAAATCTTCCAAAAATTTTACTCGTGCTGGCAGTACACCATAAAATTTTTGTGTATACGGTAATATTTTTTGCGCTAAAAACCTCCAAATCACTCTGTGTAGAATCCATTTTGAAAAAAAGTTTTGAGCACTATTATTCAAATCAGCGTGATTATCTATATATAATTTTACTTTAGAGTTGTGTTTCATAAATTTAATAATAGTGAGTAAATCTAAAAATTGTACTCCATGCACAAAAATTATATCTGGATTTTCCTTATTGATATTTCGGAATAAATTTTTGTATAGTTTGAACTTAGAATTAATATTAGTTTTAAATTTGTTTTTTAATCTAATAACTTTAACATCATCTTCATTAATGTAAAGTTGTTTATTGTCGATAGTTATTTTACCATTTGTTCCCCATACATACTGTGATGTGATCATTGTAACTTCATGCCCATTTTTAACTTGATATTTAGTTAATAAATTATCTTGATATGTCCAGTTATCTGTAACAGGACCACATAAGTTAATGTGTACGATTTTCATACCAGTCAATCCTTTATAATTTTATTACTTTCTCGACTAAAGAGTTTTCAACATTTTTTGTAGCACATTTTTTTCCATTAGTCTTTATTTCACCTTTTATAATGTCATGCATATATGAAGATAATTCATCTGCATCATACCATTTAAAAAAATAAACATTATTGTAGTTCTCTAGAACTTCTCGAGAATATGGTTCGTCAGCCACAAGTATAATAGAATTACTTTTTTTGGCCTCTATTAATGGTAAACCAAAAGTTTCAATATATGAGGGGAAAACTAGTATTGATGATTTATAAAAATTTAATACTTCGCTGTGAGAAAGCTGTCCCATGTATTTTATTGGCAAGTCTAATTTTTGATATGTTTTTAATAGCTTTTTATTTTTTTTAATGGAATCTTCATCAATAGTAAGGATTATTTCAAAATTATTTACCTTTCTATCTTTTAATATCTTAATTGCTTCGAATATTACTTGATGATTTTTATATAATTCAAACGAAGCAGGATAAAAAAAACGATATGGATTCTGTTCTAAATAAAATTCGCTTACCTCTATATTAGGAACTCGCGGGTTTACTACAGTAACTTTATTAGAATTAATATTTGTCTTTTTTATACATGCAGATTTAAACCATTGAGTTTGCACTATAATTTGATCTGCTTTTTTAATAGATTTAAATATAAGTTTACTTATAATATTCTGATATACCCAAAGTTTAAAATTTTCTCTAATTTTTATTTTATATTTACTGAAGGGTATTGCTTGATGAACATATAAAATTTGATATTTATTACTAGGTATTAATGTATTTTGTAAAGAAAAAATTTTATCAGGATTTAAACGTTTAATAATCTTCTTTGAATAAAAATAATCAAAATATAATCGATGAAGCCAAGATTTTTTAATCCATGGATAATTATGGATTTTAACGTTCTGTTCTTCTCTAAACACTGGTGTACTAAGAATAAAATGCCATTCAATTTTTTCATTTTTATACGAAATTGTCTCTTTATAAAAATCTGTTAATATAGACAAAGCGCCACCTGTCGAAGCCGGAACATCAAAAACAACAATTTTCATTTATTTTAACCATACTTTTCTATTAATATAATCTGTATACGAAACAATAATCCTCAACACTTTATCAGAAACATTTGTAATATTGTAATCCTTCACTTCATGTTTTTCAGTGATACGTTGATTTAAAATATTCAATCCTTGTAAAATTCTTTTTTTCTCAAGACCTACCATCATCACCGCAGCTTCTTCCATAGCTTCAGGGCGCTCATGGGCTTCTCTTATATTTAATGCTTTTAGTCCTAGAATTGCTGTCTCTTCACTAATTGTCCCACTATCGCTTAAAACTGCTTTAGCACTTTTCTGTAACTTAATGTAATCATTGAATCCTAATGGCTTAACCGTCTTAATATGTTTGTTAAATGCTATATTCAACTCATCAATTCTTTTTTGAGTTCTAGGGTGAGTGCTTACTATAACCGGCATATCATATTGTTCTGCAATAGCATTTAAACTTTCAACTAAATTATTGAAATTACGGTCTGAGCTGATGTTCTCTTCTCTATGAGCTGAAACTACAAAATAATTATCTTTTTCTAAACCGAGATCTTCAACAACTTTTGATATCTCAATATCTTCTAACCTTGAATTGATTACTTCTTTCATAGGACTTCCAGTTTTAATTATACGATCAGCTGGCAGACCTTCACGTAACAAGTATTCTCTTGCTATAGAACTGTATGTAAGATTCATATCAGAAATATGGTCTACTATTTTTCTATTTGTTTCTTCCGGTACTCTCTGGTCGAAACATCTATTTCCAGCCTCCATATGGAAGATAGGAACTTTCTTTCTTTTAGCTGCAATAGCACATAAACAACTATTAGTATCTCCTAATACTAGAAATGCATCGGGATTTACTTTGTCAAGTATAGGGTCAATTGCAATTAGTATATTACCTATAGTCTCAACAGCAGTTCCTGTTGCAGAATTTAAGAAATAATCAGGTTTCCTTAAATTAAAGTCATTAAAGAATACTTCATTTAACTCATAGTCATAATTCTGACCTGTATGTACAAGTACATGCTCAATTGCTTCAGAAGATTCTAGTTTATTAATCACTGCTGACAATCTAATGATTTCCGGCCGTGTACCTACTACCGTCATAACCTTTAATTTTTTCATAAATTAAACCTCCTCAAAATAAGTATCCGGATTGTTTGGATCAAATAACTCATTTGCCCACATTACCGTAACCATATCTGAATGTCCTAAATTTTCTATGTTATGAGTATATCCAGTTGGTATATCAACCACTTCAAGTTTATCTCCGCTCACATGATACTTAATTACTTCATCTGTACCATACTTTCTAAACCTGATGACACCCTCACCTGAAACTACTAAAAATTTTTCGTTTTTTGTATGATGCCAATGATTCCCTTTAACAATTCCAGGTTTAGAAATATTAATCGAAACTTGTCCATTTTCTTCTGTCTTTAAAAATTCTGTAAATGATCCACGGTTATCAACGTTCATTTTTAAATTATAAGCAAACTCATCTATATCCAAATAGCTTAAATATGTACTGTATAATTTCTTGAATAGACCTTTACTCAAATCTGGAACCATACGATTCTCTCTACTTAACTTAAATGACTCCAATTTACTAGCCAGTTTTCCTAAAGTAATCTCATAAACTGGACCAACTTCTTTAAATCCTGATTTTAAATCTTCAAAGTCATCAAGAAGTGATTTAAATTCTTTAATAACATCATCAATATATACTAAATTCAGCATATGGTTTTCATCATTAATATGTATGTCAATATTATGTGAAATGTTGTGACAGAAAGTAGCCACTACGCTGTTATAATTCGGTTTACACCATTTACCGAAAACATTAGGTAATCTATAAATAAAGACTTTAGATTTAAACTCTTCTGAGAAGTTTAACAATACTTGTTCCCCAGCTTTTTTACTGAGACCATATGCATTATCACTTACTGCTTGTATAGATGAAGAAAGAACTATTGCTGGTTTATAATCTTGCTCTTTAATAATCTCAATAATTTCATTCGTAAAGTTTCTGTTACCTTCTATAAACTCACTATCGTTCTTAGGTCTGTTTACACCAGCAAGATGGAAAACGATATCTGCTTTACTTAGATAATCTTTTAATGTGTCTTTCGAAGTATCTCTTACTACTTTCTTAATAATAAGATTTTCGTTCTTATTTAATTCAGCAACAAGATTCTTTCCAATAAAACCATTAGCGCCAGTTATAACAACATTGAGTGATTTTTCCATTGTTTTAACTCCTCACGAACATATTCTAATTCTATGAGTTTCTCTTTAATTTCATCAATGCTTAAACGTTTAGTGTTATGCGAATTATATTCGTCTTGGGTAGATAATTCTTTATCTCCCTTATCAAAATACTTCTCATAATTTAAGTCTCTTGTGTCTGCAGGTACTCTGTAGAAATCACCTTTATCTTCTGCAACTAAATGTTCTTCTCTAGTTAAAAGAGTCTCATATAGTTTCTCACCATGACGAGTACCGATAATTTTAACTTCATTTTCAGCATTGAATAATTCTTTGATAGCTACAGCTAAGTCTCTAATCGTAGAAGCAGGTGATTTTTGAACCATAATATCTCCTGCATTAGCATTGTTAAATGCAAAAACAACTAATTCTACCGCATCTTCTAAACTCATTAAAAATCTAGTCATATCAGGATCTGTAATAGTTAATGGTTCGCCATTTTTGATTTGCTCTATAAACAATGGAATAACTGATCCGCGAGAAGCCATTACGTTGCCATAACGTGTACCACAAATTAATGTGTTTTCTACTGGTACAGTTCTTGATTTCGCCACGAATACTTTTTCCATCATAGCTTTGGAAATCCCCATAGCATTAATGGGATACGCTGCTTTATCAGTAGAAAGACAGATTACCTTTTTCACTCCACTTTCAGTTGATGCAGTAAGCACATTTTCTGTACCTATCACATTAGTCTTAACAGCTTCCATAGGAAAGAATTCACAGCTTGGGACTTGTTTATACGCCGCTGCATGAAAAACATAATCTACATTATAAAGTGCATTTTTCACACTCTCTTTTTCACGTACATCACCTAAATAAAATGATATTTTTTTATTTTTATATTTTTTCCTCATATCATCTTGTTTTTTTTCATCACGAGAAAATATACGTATTTCTTTTATATCAGTTTCAAGAAATCTATCTAAAACTGCATTTCCAAAGGAACCTGTTCCTCCAGTTATTAGCAACGTTTTATCTTTAAACATTATTAAACTCCCTTCTTTTAAATCATTTACTCATCTCAAACCAACGATCCATACTATCTAATAATTTGTTTTTATTAAAATTTAACTTAGAGTACTGAATTGCATTATCTGACATTTGTTTTATTTCTGCAGGTGTTTTAAAAACTAAATGTTGAATATTTGAAGCTAATGTTTGAACATCTCCCGCATCACTACATACTCCTGCTCCAGATTCATTAATAACATCTTGTATTTCTCCATCCGCTGATACGATTATTGGTAACCCACATGCTAAACATGATTGTGTTTTTGCTGGAATCGTCATGGAAAAAACCTTATTTTTTGATAAACTTATCAATGTTGCGTCGCATACGGACATAAAATCCGGGATTCTAGTCGCAGGTTGTTTTTGTATGAAGTTGAACATTTCAGTAACCTCATATGTATTTACTAAGCCCATTAATTTATCTTTAAAACGTCCATCTCCGACTATATTAAACCGAACATTAATTTCCTGTTTTTTTAATAAGCGAGCAACCTCTGGAAGTATACCTAGTCCCTGTGCTGTTCCAATATTACCAGCAAAAATAATATTAAATTTATTATCTTTAGGAATTTCAGGAACTCTTACCGTTTCTTTATCAACTGGAGTATAAAAGTCTTCTGCATATTGAGGCCAAAATTCTAACTTTTCTATTGGAACTCCACGATTATTAATAGACTTTATAAAGTTTTTAGAAGATGTAAATATTTTATCAGAATGTTTGTAAATATAATCAACCATAGCACCAATTGTATTTAAAACTGCCTTATTCTTAATTCCTGTAACAATTTCTACATTTTCTGGCCAAAGATCTGTTACATATAGATAGCAAGGTATCTTTCTTTTTTTTGCATACCAGACACCAGGTAAAGCTTGGGTCATAGGGGACACTTCATATATGTATACATAATCAGCTTTTATTTTTGTGAATGTTTTCCAGAAGAATCCAGATATTACAAAAGATAAATAGTTTAGAGATAACATTATTGAATTGTTCCCCCTTGCTACAAGCGGAATTCTAATAATTTCTATACCATTATATGTTTCTTTTCTTTTTTTAAATAATCCGTAACCTTTGTAATATTCACCCTGAGGATAATTTGGGATACCGGTTATAACTGTTACTTTGTAACCACGATTAACCCACTCAGTACAAATATCATTTATTCTGAATTGTTCTGGGTAAAAATATTGTGCAATAACGAGAATATGCTTTTTCAATTGAACCGACCTCTTTCGCTATTTTTCAGTAGCAACTATCGTCTCTTTCATGGTTTTCACTCTATATTGTTCTTTATATTCACTCATGCTCTTTTCATATACTAAATTACCAAAAACTTTATTTATAATCCCAACTCGTCCTAACATGGCATTGATAATAGGATTAAATAGTTTTGTTAACCTTATATTTCTGCCATGAGTTTCAGCAATCATTTGCACCATTGAACTAGTTTTTACATATTCTTTGTTCTGCGGAAAGAAAAGACCACTTTCTTCTTTATCAATCATTAATTTGATAAACTCAGATAAATTGTCTATATGAAGCATACTTCGTTGGTTTTCAAAATCAGGGAAAAAAGGAAGTTTCTTTGCAGCTTTAGATAGTTTAGGATAGTTTCCCTTAGAGTCTTTTCCATATATCATTGGTGGTCTTACGACAACAACTTTGAAATTAGCATCATTAAGTGGCATGATTTTTTCTTCCGCTTGAAGTTTACTATTTCCATAAAAGTTACTAGGGGTAGGAATTGTATCTAGTTTTATTATTCTTTTATCACTTCTACTGTCTCCATATACTATAATGCTACTCATAAAAATAAATTGCTTTACTTTATCTTTTTTTGCTTTTTGAGCAACTTCGTTAGTAAGATCACGATTCACTTTATAGTATTGATTCTCCATACTTGGATCTGTGGAAACATGTGCAATTCCTGCAACATGAAATACTACATCATATCCTGAAAAACTTTCCTGTTTCCAAGAGTCATCACGTAAACTAATGGTGTTAATAGAGTAATCATTCGGACAATTCGTTAACCATGTAATTAAACCATTTCCAACGTAACTATTATTACCAGTTACTAAAATTTTTTTCATTTATATTTCTCCTTATTACTTGAAGACTCTTCATCACCGATACCTTTTCTTCCACCTTCTACAACACCATCATTTTTTGCTACATTTAATATTGTCCCAAAAAAACACTTAACGTCCATCTTTAGTCCAATATTCTCAACATATTCTCCATCTAGTCTAGATTTTAATGGAATTGATAATTCATCTCGTCCATTGATTTGTGCCCAACCAGTTAAACCGACAGGTACATCATTTGCATTATATTTATCCCGTTCTTCTATAAGATCATCTTGATTCCATAGTGCTGGTCTTGGACCAATGATACTCATCTCACCTTTTAATATATTAATAATTTGCGGAAGTTCATCTAAACTAGTTTTCCTAAGAAATCTCCCGCTTTTTGTTATAAAAACATTTGGATTATCTAGTAGATGCGTAGGTGTATCTTTAGGAGTATCTGTTCTCATCGTTCTAAATTTTAATATATAGAAATATTTTTTATTCATTCCTATACGTTTCTGTTTAAAGAATACAGGGCCTTTTGAATCAATTTTTATAATTACCGCCAATATAAGAAATAATGGCCATAATAATATCATAGCTAACAAAGATAATATAAAATCAATTTTTCTCTTTACTTTCAAGTACATATTCAGATTACTCCTTACCTATGGATTTTATATATGCTCTTTAGTAATTTCTTCTTTCTATTTATAGAATAAACTTACGTACTTTAATAAATTACATCTAGTAAAAAATAATCGTTACACTTTATTTTTATTAACAAAATTAAGCAATAATTCTTTAATGTTATTTTCTTCTTCGAGACTAATGATGAACTTGTTAATTTCTACTAATGGATACAGTGCGGTTTTACCTATATATATTTTTGAATAGACTTGATTTGGATGTATTTCATCTTCATTTAGAAGTTCTTCATACAACTTCTCTCCAGGTCTGATGCCACTATATCTAATACCTATTTCTTCTTCGCTATAACCGCTTAACGTAATCATATTTTTAGCTAAATCTAGTATTTTTACAGGTTCTCCCATATCCAGAACGAAAACTTCTCCGCCTTCTGCTAAAGTACCCGCCTGGATTACCAATCTAGAAGCTTCGGGAATAGTCATAAAGTATCGTGTCATTCTTTTATCTGTGATAGTAATCGGCCCGCCATCTTCAATCTGTTTTCTGAACTTAGGTATAACAGATCCACGACTCCCTAAAACATTACCAAATCTTACTGCTACCAATGTCGTATTAGGGTATTGTTTATTAAGTGATTGAATTATCATTTCTGCAACTCTTTTGGTTGCACCCATAACGTTAGGTGGATTCACAGCTTTATCAGTCGATATCATTACAAATTTTGAGACTCCATTTTCACAAGATGCTTCTGATGTATTTTTTGTACCTAGTATATTGTTCTTCACAGCTTCTCTAGGATTATATTCCATCAATGGAACATGTTTGTGCGCTGCGGCATGATAAACAATGTTAGGCTTATATTCATTAAAAATTTCAAAAATTCTTTCTCTATCTTGAATGTCTGCAATAATTGGAATGTACTCAACGTTATTATTAAAATTAGAAACCTCTTCTAAAATAGAATAAATACTATTTTCTCCATGCCCTAGCATTATAATTGTACGCGGTTGGAATTTCGTAATCTGTCTAACAATCTCTGATCCGATACTGCCTCCAGCCCCAGTAACTAGTATAATTTTACCTCTTACTTGTTCTTCTATTCCTTCAGTATCAAGTTCTACAGGTTCTCTTCCCAGAAGGTCTTCAACTTCTACTGTTTTTAGAGCATTTACTTCTACTCGACCAGACATAATATCATCAATATTTGGCATAATCATTACTTCAACATTGTCTGCACTTGCAAGGCTATGAATCTCTTTAAGTTCTGATTTTGATAACGAAGGAATCGCTATGACCACTTTTTGAATATCATATTTTTTAATCAGCTGTTGAATATCTTCACGTTTTCCTTCTACTATTACTCCGCCGTTCAGTTCCATCTTTTGTTTAAATGGATCATCATCCACAGCAACAATCGGATTCATTCCCATCGAAGGTGTATCAAGCATTTGTCTAACTAACATCGAACCACCCTTACCCGCACCTACAATCAAAGTACGGACAAGTTTACTTTCTTTAGAACTTTTACCAATGAAATATTTACGCCAAACTCTCCATGAGAGTCTCGATCCTCCAATAAGAATTAAATGCATCATCCAAGTAATTACCATTAATCTTGTAAAGGTTGTGTGGAATATCAATATATTTAATATGTATGTTGTGACTATTGAAGCAGTGACTGCCTGAGTAATAGAAATGAGTTCACGTACACTCGCATATTCCCAGGCACGATGATATAAATTAAATATGTAAGCAAATACATGATGACTAATTAGTAGTACTATTGAAGTCACTGCCAGTTCAGGCAACGTGTATGCCAAAAAAAACGGCGCCAGAATATAATATCCTGCAAACACCGAAAACGTAACTATGATTGAATCCACTAACAAGAGTAAGAAGTACCTTTCTTTTGCTCCCATTCCAACACACCTTTTCCTAAAATAGACCTAAAAATTTCTTTCTCTTTTTAACTTTCTTACTATCTGATTTATACTGAACCGGTGCCTTCACTTTAACTTCCTTATTATGAAGTATCGCTTCTGCATTATATTTCAAATATTTCACATACGATGCACCTAACTCTTCTTCAATTATTTCGTATGCTTCTTTCAGCAGAAACGGCCGATTTTCAGCATGATGTGCATCACTGCCGACAATATGGATTAAATTATTCTCAATCATTTTCAGGCTTGCTCGCTGAAGTCCTTCACCAAGTTTTCCGGCTACAGAAGTTGCAGTGACTTGTGCAATCGCACCTTTTTCAATGAAGTCATATAATTTTTCAAGATTATCTTTTAATGGTCTACACCTTTCAGGATGAGCAATCACCGGTGTATAACCTTTCATCTGCAATTCAAAGAATAGTTTTTCTGCATAAGCCGGCACTTCTGTAAACGGGAATTCAACCAATACATAAGAAGAATGATTCAATGAAAGATTCAATCCCGCTTCAAGCTCTTCAACAAGATCGCCGTTAATTCTGATTTCCTGACCCGGATAGACATTAATATTAATATCATTCTCTTTAACAATATTTTTTAAATCTTCCATTTCAGTTAAAATTTTACTTCCATGATTAACGAAATCCCCACTATAATGATGTGGGGTTACGATGATGTCGGTAATTCCATTTTCCTGTGCCTGGTGAAGCAAATCTAATGCATCCTGTTCTGTTGCGGGACCGTCATCTGCTCCGACCATCAAGTGATTATGGATATCAATCATTCACTACTCACTCCCGTAGTAATAGTAATAACTGTCTTTCTTGTTATCCATCTTCTTATTGTTTAATACAACACCAATAATATTAGCATCGGCTTTTTCCATCAGTTCTTTTGCCTGTAAAATACTGTCCCTGTTATTATCATCTACATTAGTTACAAGAATTGTCGCATCCGTCAATTGACTCAACACCTGTGAGTCAGTTACAGCAAGTACCGGCGGCGAGTCTATAATAACCATGTCATAATGATCAGTAACCATCTTCATAAACAGATTCATTTTCTTTGATGACAATAATTCTGAAGGATTCGGTGGAATCGGTCCAGAAGTAATAATATCGAGATTCTCAATTCCAGACTCTCTTGCTACTTCATTTAAAGGCAGCTCATTAATAATTGCTGTCGACAATCCGCGCACGTTCTGCATTTCAAACGTGTAGTGTGTTGTCGGCCGTCTTAAATCGCCGTCCAGTAACAATGTTCTTTTACCTGCCTGTGCATACGCAATAGCAACGTTTGCCGCAATTGTAGATTTACCAGCATTCGGAGTCGCCGATGTAAAAAGTACGGATTTTACAGGATTATCAATGTTAGAATATGTAATATTCGTTCTGATTGTTCTAAACTGTTCACTAACCGGTGACTTCGGTTCTCTTTCAACAACAAGTTCCCTCGGTCCCGATTGGAATTTTCTATGATTCTTTTTACCAAACATATTAAACCCTCCCTACTTTTTAAATCTTGCAACTGTACCGAGTACAGGCAATTCCAAATATTTTTCTACATCTTCTTCAGTCTGAACACGCTTGTCCATAAATGCTCTTAAGAAAGCAATACCTAAACCAATCAGCAATCCTAAGATTAATCCAATTGCTATATTAATAACCGGCTGCGGTGATACAGGTGATGGATTTTCTCCAATATCTGCTGCAGCAAGCACTGATACGTTATCCACATTCATTACTTCAGGTACAGTACTTTGGAATACTGCTGCAACTTCATTGGCAATATCCTCGGCTCTTTGTGCAGATTCATCTGTGACTGTTACAGTAAGCACTTGTGACTGATCCTGATTTGTCACTTCAATTTTATTTGATATAGCTGATGATGACTCTTGTAGTTCCAAATTGTTCACTACGTCATCCAGCACTGTCGGGCTTTTTATAATGTCCCTGTATGTATTAATTAACTGCAGACTCGCTTGAATATCCTGATTATTTACTACTTCAGTTTCCTGAGCCTGACTGACTAAAATCTGCGTTTTAGCCTCGTATTGCGGTGTCATTAAAAAAATCGTTCCATAAGCTGTGATACATCCAAACAACAGTGTCATAATTGCTATCATCAAAAAATTCTTTTTAATGACTTCTAGAATATCTTCCAAATTCAATGTTTCTTCCATAACAGCCTCCGACATTTCTTCATCACATTTCTTTAAGTAACTATAACACATTACAACAGTACTTTTGTTAATATTTTGTAATTTTATTATATATTATTAAAATTGTTTACTTAGATTCTGAACTAATTATATATCGTAATATTTAAAAAAGATATGAGAATTATCACATTTTCGTTATAAATGACAAAAATTTAAGAATTTTAACTGTTAATATTCTTTTATAACAAAAAAAGACAATCTCAGTTGTCATTTAACCGAGATTGTCTAACATATTTATTCAGTTTCTGTTTCATTCTCTTCATTAGAGTTACTGTTATTTAAAAACTCTTTCAAGGCCGCACTGTTAGTTTCAAAATCCATATCAATTACATTGCCCGTATGACTCGTATCCATAAACTGATACGTGTTATCAAGAGGCAGGGTCATCGTGTCGATATCCTTATCCCCTCTGATCATAAAGCTCATAATCATCCGGTACATTTCCTTGTTCGTCATCGAGGTATCAACATAACCCATACCTGTTCCAAGTATTTTAGGCAGTTTAACAATACCGCCGACACTGATAATTTCGTCCTGAATTGCACTTAACACCTGCTGTTGGCGTCTGACCCGTCCAAAGTCACCTTCTTCATCATTACGGAAGCGCGCGTAGGCAAGCAAATCCTTACCATTAAGCTGTTGTTCACCCTGCTTCAATTCAGTATCAATTTTTTCCGACATATCTTTTTCTACATCTATAGTGACACCATTTGGATTGACAACATTCACTGTTTCCATGAAAGCGTCATAATCCACCGTTACGTATTCTTCTACATTAATATCAAAATTATGTGCCATCACTTCGCGGAGAAGTTCTACCCCGCCGAGCGAATATACCGCATTAATTTTATAGCTCTGATAGCCAGGTATATCTACGTAAATATCTCTCATTATAGAAACGAGTTTCATTTCCTTCTGCATATAATCATACTGGCCAAGCATAATGACATCGGTACGCTCTGCACCTTCATCCATCCTGTCTTTACCAATAATCATTATCGTTATTTTACCATCGTGATTATCTATCGGGTTAAACTCTTCACCGGTGTTTTCCACACCATTTTCTTTTGCGATATTCAATCCTGATCTAAAACTGAAAAAAATATATAAAAGTATAATTGCAATCAGCGCAAAAACCCCTAAAATTATAAAGCCTCTTTTTCTTACTCTTGTTTTTGTGACAGTACTGTACTCTTCTTTATCAGTCCGTCTCATCGTCCTTTTGTCCATTGCAATACCCCTAATTATTTCTTAAGCACTTATTGTACGCTTTCTTGAAATTTTTATAAAGCAAAAGCTGTATTATACAACACCGAACTCTTATAATTTGTGACTTCTCCCACATCCTTGTTATATTGATAGTACAAGTTAGGAGATGTTGTATATGTCTATAGAGAAGAAAGAACAGAAACGCATCGACGCTCACGAAAAGAATATCGAAAACTCCATGCAGAAAATATGGAAGTACGAACAGAAAATGATTAAAGATGATTTGAGTGAAGACAAAAAAGAAAAGCTCCAGCAGAAGATCAACCAGGAATTACTTTTGATTGAAGAGCAAGAAAATCTTATAGAGAATCCTGGTTTCACTTTACAAACTGAATAAGAAATAAGCCCACTTAAAGAAGTGGGCTTATTTCAAAAGTAGCAAGTAATAAAACAGATCATTAAAATATATTCAATACTTTTTAAGAGTTCGAACTAATTTAATAAATTTCCTAGTTGAGAAACTTCAAAGTAATAATTGAAATTGGCACCATACTTATCCATTTGATAATGTAGATAATTATTTCTATTGTGAAAGGAATTAAATACTTTGAGTATAGATCGAGAATTAGATGTTCTAGCAAATGAATTAGAATTCCAATGCGACATAGCTGTTAAATCATACGTTAAATTAATTAGTTATATGCAATCACAAGAAGAAGATAATGATATTTTTTGGTTATATATATCTTCATTTTTAAATGCTACTGCTAACATCTCTAAAATCCTTTGGGGCAGTAATAAAAAGATTTATGAAAAAAGAAAACCTTTAAGAGAAACTTTAAATATTACTAGTGATATGAAAATCAAGGAAAGAATTTTTAGGAATAACTTTGAACATATTGATGAAAGAATAGCTAAATGGTCCAGGATATCAAAAAATAAAAATATTGTAATTAACGGATTTTTTGATCTTCATATGGTTCAAGGAATAGAACCACATGAATTCATTCGTATTTATCAACCTTCTAAACATTCCTTATACTTTATGGGTGAAGATTATGAATTTGAACCTATCCTAAAGGAGCTAACAGAAATAAGAAATAAAATTAAGTTCCTTAATGCTCATCATCCTTCTTACTTTTCTAGAAAAAGTTCAGAACTATAACTCTGGATATACTAAAAATAAACTACAATCTCAACACAAAAGATATAATGAGTTTAATCATCAATGTTTAATAATTCCTCATCTAGTTTAATCTAAATCCTTTCAAGTCTTTAATCATCTTTTAATAAATATTGTTTAAAATAGATACGATACTACATTTATAGTATTATAAGAAAAAATCAGTTAGGAGTTAACACTATGATTAGAAAATTACTTGCAACCGCATTAATCGCTGCAATGCTTCCATTCGGCGTTCAAAATGCCAACGCAGCAAGTGAATGGGACAATGCCGTCACTGTCTACGGTGCCGCATTAGAACAGGATTCAAATCTTCAAAATGAAACAGCAAACTTACTCGGTTCAGAAGATACCGATATCGTCGATTACGTTTACTCAGAAGACGTCAATCAATACATCAATCAGAACTACGATAACAGTGTACTGAAATCAAGTATCCGTATTATACAAACATCTGAGGGTGACGGTCTCAACATTGATATTAATGAAGACATGGGCCAGATTCTTTTAATCTCTGAGGAAACCTACCAGAATGCCCTGCTCACTTCAGGCATTACAGACGCTGACGTGACCATCGCAGCAGCACAGGATGTTACAGGTGAAAGTGCCTTAACCGGTGTCTACAAAGCATTTGAAGCACAAGGTGAAGAGATTGACCCTGAAAAAACACGGAACGCTCAGGATGAACTCGAAACCATTTCAGACATCTCTGAAGAAAACTCAAATGTTGAAGGTTTCTCACAAGTACAGCTGAACAAAGTAATTACCGAAGTTAAAGTTGAAATTGTCAATAACTTTAACGGCGACGTCACTGAAGACCAGGTCAGAGATATCGTCGATGAAAAATTAGCAGAAAACGGTCTAGACGGAATATTATCACAGGATCAGATTGACCGTATTATCGTGATTATTATGAACATTAAAGACTCCGGATTATTTACCGGTGAGGAAGCAGACAGGCTGGTCAACAGTTCTAAAGACCTGCTCGATAGAATCACATCAAGCGACAGCTTCAAGGATGCGAAAGACAAAGCATCAGAACTCGGTAAGGACATTGTAAACTCTGAAGAAGCTTCTTCCTTCATGGATTCACTCAGAAGCTTCTGGGATAGAATCGTAGAGTTATTTAAAGGATTGTTCTAAGTTACAGCATATAAATACCCCTTAACTGAAAAGAATTTCAGCTAAGGGGTCTATTTTTCTTATTTTACATGCTCTATAAAATCATACAGATGATTGATATCTTCTAAATTCCGGTTGCACACATCGCTGTCATGACAAATATAATCGCCCTTTTTCGTATAGTTACCCATACCCGAAGTTTTCGACTTATTTAAAAACAGGGATACCTGAGATTCCTGATTACAAATTTTACAGAACCCTTTAATTTTATTAACCGATAGTTCCCCAAACATACCCTCATATTCATTATCTCTATTTTTAAAGACAAAATATTTTCTGTTGGCAGATAGGTCATTCCAGGCTAAAAATACAGTAGTTTTTGTATCCACCTGATCCAGATCAGGCACATTTAATTTCTTCACCTTTTTAAACAGCTTATCTACTTCTTTTTTTGAAGGCAGTTCAAAATCTTCCACATCTGCTTTTAATTTCTCAAGCAGCAGCTCAGTTTTCTTTTTAGAAATTTTTATATCATCGAGTTCACTTATAAATTCTGACGAATCCATATCGTTAGCTTCAAACACATTTTTAATGTCATTTAAAATATATTCTTTATGACTCTTATGTGATGTCATATCATTCGTTCTGTATACGTTTAATAATTTCTTAATTAAACTTTTAATCTGGTTATATTCATACACCTTTAATTTGTTCATTTCTAATTTCCTCCTGTTATAGAAGTACTCTATGAAATGATGTCAGTATTTCATGAAAGCACTTCTTAAATAAATGAATTAGTGCTCCGGCGTATGATTAATGACATAGCGGTATGTCTCATCTCATCAACTCCTCATCAGAATGATTATAACATTTTACTGTAAAACATAGAAAGAGGCTGAATCATTGGTTTACAATGTTTCAGCCTCTTATGATGTCTAATTCATCTTGTCCCTCTTGCTTAAGAGTCTTTCTGCTCTTCTCTCTTATTTTCTTTTCTGCTCTTCAGTGTACTGAAGCCTGCATACAGCAGGATCAAGGCAGCAAATATATTCACTGCAGCCAGCAGCAGATTAGACGATAATAAGGTCGCTCCATTGATGAGCGAAGCAAAGCCTAGAACAATCAGTACGATACAAAACACTTTAGCCAAAAGATTTCCTCCTACGGATTCCGCCACATTACCGGTTTTCTGATTTCAAGATCAAACACCTTACGGTAGCGGTAGGATATGAATGCTGCCAGGATAACCGCAATCACTGCGATAATAATTTCAAACATAAATACATAAGACACTCCGATATGGCGGTTAATCAGTCCCGTCACATAAGGCAGTGTAATAAAACCGATACTCGATGACAAGGTCACAAAGGCAGTGCTCGTTCCCTTTTTCTCCGGGAAGAACTGCGCCATCAGGGTCACCGCCAGCTGGAAGAGTCCTGATGTCGCCATACCCAGTATAAACGCAATGATGATTAGTATTGTATAGCTCTCAACAAAGAGCAGTGTCGTGAGTGCTGCAATCGCAATTAAGGGATAGATTATTAAAGCCGTAATCGGTCTGAACAATCTGTCAAGCAGGGTCGCTAAAATAATAACCGTCGCAAAGCCGCCGAAACTGTAAATACTCAGAAGATTAATTGCCTGCGCTTCCGGCAGACCGACCACTTCTTCAGCATAAGTCGCAAGCCAGGTCTGGATAATTAAAAACAATCCCACCGACGTAAAACCGATCGCAATGACTGTAATGCCTTCGCGCAGAAACTTCGGTTTCTCTTTGAAGATTAACTTCTTGACTGGTTTTTTACCTTGTTTGTTTTCTTCTTTAGGCTCTTCTTCCAGCACGTTCGCTTCCGGGAACTTCAGCGTCATTAAATGCAGCGCATTAAATAAGAAAATACCCGCCATGATAAAGAAGGTGTAGCCGTAAAACATATCACGCGCCATAAAGAACGTAATCATTAAAGGCAGAATCGTCGAACCCACCGACATAAATGCTTTGACTAATACTGTAGCCGAACTCGAACGCTTTCTGAACACTTCTATCAATGCCGGATACGAACTCGTGTCAAGAATAGAATTCCCCATTCCTGCCAGCAGTGCGAACATAAATGCAATTGTATATGTAGGGGCGAATGGTATCGCAACCAGAAACACTACGTACAGAAAACACGCTGTAATCAGCATTGGTCTTCTTCCAAGATTATCTGATAACTTACCTGCAAAAGATAAGGCAATCAGCTTACCGATACCGATAGCCGATATTAAAGCCGAGATTGCTGCTGCATCTGTGTTGAGCTGTTCAGTCAGAAAGCCCATATGTAAAGCAATAATTAAGTTGATCATGCCGAGCAGTATGTAATTAATGTAAATACTTGAACCGATACGCAGTTGATTGGACATATCATTACCTTCTTCTTTTTATATATTACAGAAGTATATCAAAAATTCAGAAAAATAGCACAGGTAAGAAATAATCTCCCTGTGTTACCTGGATTTATTTACTTTTCTTGTCTTCAGGCGGTACGTTGGTCAGTTCCAGACTCACATACATAAATATTATGGTGACCGCTGTAATCGTAATATACACCCAGAAATATTGAGTAATTGACGGCGGCGCAAACAGTCCTATTAATAACATTGCTGTCACTAAAAGCATCGGAATAATCATGCGTTTTTTCGATTTCTCCGATACATACTGTTTCTCATGACAGTAATCACACTCCACTCCGTTCTCTGAAGCAAAATGCCCTTTAAATAATAACAAGCCGGTCCACTGCTTATTGCAGCTTGCACACTTGGTCATGTAATCTCTCCTCTATTAAATTCTTTATATTAATCTCTTTTTACTGCACCGTACTGATATCTCATATCAAACAGCAGCTGAACTAAGCTTTTACGGTAGTTGACGAATGTTCTGTCATCGATCATTTTATAAATTTCATCAATCGTTGCCCACTTAGCATCCGATACTTCGTCGTTCGGCACTGCCAGTTCATTGATATCCGCTTCACGATTCACAATGTATATATCATCATATCCCCGTTCAAATGTTATTGAGAGGTGCGGCAGCTGATTATGTAGATCAATATCTAATCCCAATTCCTCTTTAGTTTCACGCATGGCACCGGCTTGACTCGTTTCACCTGCAGTCACACTGCCGCCTGCTGAAATATCCCACATATTCGGTGCGCCGATTTTATCATGCCGGCGTTTTTGAATCAGCATCTGATTATTACTGTTGAAAATAGCCACATGAATCACAAGATGATATGTATCAGGCTGCATCTCGTCTCCTCTGACCATTGTGTGTTCTGTCAGTTTTCTATTCTTATCATATAAATCCCAAAGTTCCATATGTGCATCCTTCTGGTGTTTAGACATAATAGATACCTTATCACAATTCAATTTTACACCGCAATAAAATTGACGGCAATAACATTAAAGTACTATTTATCTGTCTGACACATCAAGCAGGTGTGCTTCTACTATCCGGAACATTTCATTCTTTATGATGAAAAAGTTATACTGGATAATATAGAAGAATCAAAAAATGATACTACAAATCTTAAGATGATCAGGTGAACAGTATGACTAAAGAAATTGCGGTCATTGGTCTCGGGCAATTTGGAGGCAGTGCAGTAAAACAATTACATAAGCTCTCAGCAGATGTCACGGTAATAGATATATCCGAAAGTAAGGTCAAGTATTATGAAGACTACGCTGTTGAATGTATCGTCGGCAGCGCCACTGATGAGAAAATGCTTAAAACTATCGGTATCGAACATTATGATGAAGTCATTATTGCGATTGGCGAAGATATACAAACCAGCATTCTTTGTACTTTGATTTTAAAAGAATTAGGTGTCGAAAGCATTACTGCCAAAGCTCAAAGTAATCACCACGGCAAGTTGCTGAAAAAAGTCGGCGCAGACAATGTCCTGCACCCGGAAACAGAAATGGGCATACGTCTCGCAAATCAGCTGGTTAATATGTCTCTTGTCGACTATATGGAAATATCGGATGATACTGCCATAGTGGAATATGATGCCAATGAACGATTCATTAACTCTGCACTGATTAATATTGGTATACGTGAAAAATTCGGCTTAAATGTTATTGCGATTAAGCGTAATAAAGAAGTTATCGTACCGCCGGATCCCCAGATGAACATTCTGGAGAACGATGTTCTCGTCATAATTGGTAAAATTAAAAATCTGAACAGATTTGAGAGTAATATGATTAAGCCTAAAAGTTAAATAATAATATAAAAGACTGTCCCGGATGCACTAGTGCGCCCGGGACAGTCTTTTATTTACAGTCAGGATTTATGTCCTGGATTTACTTATTATAATCTTCAGGGTCATCTTTACGATAATCCTCATCACCCCACTCGTTATCATCCGGCAACTTGTAACTGATGTTTTTAGCAAAGAATATCGGAGATTCTCCTCTGTCTTTCTGTTCTTTGTAATCCCGCATCAGTTCAAATACCAGCGGACTGAGTGCCACAACCATCATTAAGTTGATGATTGCAATAAGCGCCATAAACAGATCGGCCAATGTCCATACTAATTGGACGCCTAAGACCGCGCCGACTGCCGTCATAACGACGACAACGGCTCTAAATACAAAGGTTGTTGTCTTATTATCTACGATAAAGCTTAAGTTACTCTGTGCATAGAAGTAGTTCCCTAAAATCGTCGAAAAGGCAAACAGTAAAATAAATACTGCAATAATCGTTCCACCGAAACCGAAGAACTGCTGATCCATTGCCGCTTGAGTCACTTGTATGCCCTGCGGTGCATCCGCACCAAAGCTCAGGTCTGAATACATTAAAATAACGATCGCTGTCGCTGTACAGACGATAATCGTATCGAAGTAAACGCCCAGTGACTGGATCAGTCCCTGCTGAACCGGGTGACGGACGGCTGCTGATGCTGCCGCATTCGGCGCCGATCCCATACCCGCTTCATTCGATAAGAGTCCGCGCTGGAAGCCGTTAATAATGGCAGCACCGATTGCTCCGCCAAATACTTCTTCAATACCGAAGGCATTAACAACGATGGTCTGCAGCATCGGAATAATCATATCGTAGTTCATCACTAAAATGACTGCGACTAAGATTAAGTAAAGTCCTGCCATAACCGGTACGATCGCTGTCGCTACATTGGCGATCGATTTGGCCCCGCCAAATATAACCAGGCCGACCACGATGGCCACGATGACACCGCTTATTGTTGGATTGACGCCGAAGGCTTCATCATAGGCATTCGCAATTGTATTCGACTGCAGCATAACAAAAACAATACCAAAAGTAATCGTCATCAGTACCGCAAAGACATACGCAATGCCTTTTTGATTTAAGCCTTTCGCCATATAATAGGCAGGTCCCCCGCGGAATCCTGATTCTTTATCGCGTACTTTATATACCTGTGCGAGCGTCGCTTCAAAGAAAGCCGTCCCCGCACCTAAAAGTGCCACAATCCACATCCAGAAGACCGCACCGGGTCCGCCGACGACGATAGCCGTTGCGACCCCTGCGATATTGGCTGTACCGATACGTTGGGCAGCACTGATTGTAAAGGCCTGGAAAGATGAAATCCCTTTGGAACCATCCGGCATGTTCGCCCGCTTCTCACCGAGTGATGAGAACATAATCCTCAGCCAGCGGAACTGTACAAATTTAGAAGTAAAAGAAAAATACAGTCCGGCAATTATCAGAAGACCGATTAACACTTCCTGCCAAAGTAAATCATTCGCGAAGTTTACTGCCTGTTCAAACACATTAAATACTTGTTCCATTTATTTCACCCATCCTGCTTTATATTTATATAAGGTTAAAGTAAGCATCCGTCACCACACCGAAGCTTTCTTCTTCAACGACAAAGGAGCCGTTGGAATACTTGCCGCTGAGTCGTACTTCATTGGCGCGGAGTGTATGCGTATTACTTTCTGAGATGAGTTCTACCGTTTGATCCTGCCCTGCAGCCGTCACTGATGCTGCAACGATTCTGTGCGGTTTCGATTTAATATCTTTATACAGCATAGAACCAACCTGGGCTCTTGCGCCTGTATCAAAAGTATCGAGACTCGTCCGTTTCACTGCCCCTCTGTTGGACACAGTCACTAAATTGCCTTCTTCAGGAATTAAGCCGCCGTAGATCAGCGCGTCGTCTGCCTTAACGTTCATGGCTTTTACACCTTGAGATTTAAGTCCCGTTGCAGAGACTTCACTGAGTGAATATTTCAATGTTAAGCCTTTTTGAGTGACAAACAGCAAGGATTCACTGCCGGTATTTGAAATAGAAATACCGATCACTTGATCGTCGTTTTTAAGCTTAATATTCATAATTGGACGTGAAATACGCGTCGCTTCAAATTCGCTTAAAGCCGTTTGTTTCACCTGGCCGTTTTTGCTAGCCATTACGATGGACAGGCTGTCGTCATATTTCTCTACAGTCGTTGCAAAGATCGGCTCTTCACCCGGTTTTAAATTAAAGCGGGACGACAAGTGCTGCCCCATATCTTTCCATCTAATATCCTGCAGGCCGTGAACCGGGATGATCATATAGTTGCCGAGATTAGTAAAGACTAAGAGCTGTTCTAATGTGTGAGACATGCTTGAGAATAATGTCTTATCACCGTCACGCATCCCTAGCTCATCCGGATTCGATGCATTATAGCTTCTTAGACTCGTCCGTTTCACATAGCCTTCTTTCGTTAAAGACACGACTGTCTCTTCTTTCGCAATTAACTGCTCTTTTGAAATTTCAATCGTCTGAATCTCATCTTCAACGGTCGTCAGACGCTCTGAAGCATATTTTTTCTTAATATCTCTCAGTTCAGTTTTAATGACTGATTTTAATTTCTTGTCATCATTTAAAATTTCAGTCAGCTGATTGATTTGGAAGTCGAGCTCGCTCTGTTCAGTTTCAAGCTCCTGAATATCCGTATTCGTTAAACGGTAAAGCTGGAGCATAACAATCGCTTCTGCCTGCTGCTCAGTAAAGCTGAACTGTTCAATCAGATTTTCTTTGGCATTACGCTTATTATCCGACTCTCTGATCGTCCGGATCACTTCGTCTAAAATCGATAAGGCTTTAATCAGCCCTTCGATAATATGCATGCGTTTTTTTGCATGTTCCAGTTCGAATTTAGAGCGGTTGGTAATGACTTCTTGCTGGTGCTTAATATAAGCTTCCAGAATATCTTTTAAGCTCATTAATTTCGGTGCCCGGTCGCTGATGGCCACCATATTAAAGTTATAAGTGACCTGCAGATCCGTCTTCTTATACAGATAGTTGATGATGGCATCGATATTGGCGTCTTTACGTGTTTCAATGACGACACGCATACCCTCTCTGTCCGTTTCGTCACGCACTTCGATAATGCCGTCGACTTGACGGTCTGCGCGGATCTCATCCATCTTTTTAACCATATTCGCCTTGTTGACTTCATACGGTATTTCAGTGATGACGATGTTTACCTTGTTGCCTCTCGTTTCTTCTTTAGATACGAGACTCCGGACAACAACGCGGCCGCGGCCTGTTGTATATGCTTTTTTAAGTTCTTTCTTACCCTGGATAATCCCGCCTGTCGGGAAATCCGGGCCTTTGACTATTTCCAGGAGTTCATCGATGGACACTGCCGGCTTATCGATCACTTTTAAGGTCGCATCGATGACTTCACCTAAGTTATGCGGCGGAATGTCTGTAGCGTAACCCGCTGAAATCCCCGTTGCGCCGTTGACCAGAAGGTTCGGGTATTTCGCCGGAAGTACAGACGGTTCTTTTTCCGTATCGTCAAAGTTATCGATAAACGGCACCGTATTTTTATTTAAATCTCTGAGGAGTTCATTGGAAATTTCAGCGAGCTTCGCTTCCGTATAACGCATTGCTGCCGCCGGATCGCCGTCGACGCTCCCTTTGTTGCCGTGGATTAAAATGAGTTCTTCACGCATTTTCCAATCCTGGCCTAAACGGACCATGGCATCGTATATACTGCTCTCCCCATGCGGGTGATAGTTACCGATCACGTTACCGACCGTCTTAGCACTTTTACGGTAGTTCTTATCGAAAGTATTGCCTTCTTTATACATAGCGTATAAGATTCTCCGCTGCACCGGTTTTAAGCCGTCACGCACGTCCGGTATTGCACGGTCCTGAATGACATACTTGCTGTAGCGCCCAAAGCGGTCTCCGATCACGTCTTCTAATTTTAATTGCTGTAAAGGGTTATGCTCGGCCATAATCTTCATCACTCTCTGCTAATTTTTCTACATCCTGATTATCAAGAATGCTGTTGCCTTCTTCTAAAGTAAAGGACACGTTGGAATCGATCCATTTCCGTCTGATTTCAACGTTATCCCCCATTAGTGTTGTTACGCGTTTTAAGGACAGGGCTTCGTCTTCGATGCGGACTTGAATCAGCGTGCGCGTCTCTGGATTCATCGTCGTTTCCCACAGCTGTTCGGCCATCATTTCCCCGAGACCTTTGTAGCGCTGCAGTTCCGCATTGCCCATTTCAAGCTGAGCCGCTTCCAGTTCATCTTCTGTCCAGACATACTTAACGTCTTTCTTTTTGCCCTTTTTCTCTAATTTAAATAAAGGCGGCAAGGCAATATAAATCTTACCGGCTTCAAAGAGCGGTCTCATATAGTTAAAGAAGAAGGTTAAGAGCAGCACCTGAATATGCGCACCGTCCGTATCCGCATCGGTCATAATAATAATCTTATCATAGTTCGTGTCTTCCACTTTAAAGTCGGTGCCGACCCCTGCCCCGATCGTATGAATAATCGTATTGATTTCTTCATTTTTAAAAATATCTTCAAATTTTGCTTTTTCAGTATTAATCACTTTACCGCGGAGCGGCAAAATCGCCTGGAAACGTCTGTCACGGCCCTGCTTAGCTGAACCGCCGGCAGAGTCCCCCTCGACTAAAAACAATTCATTTTTCTTAGCATTTTTACTCTGAGCCGGTGTTAATTTACCAGACAGCAAAGTATCTCTCGATTTATTTTTCTTACCGCTTCGTGCTTCTTCACGTGCTTTACGCGCCGCTTCACGCACTTGGCGAGCTTTAATGGCCTTTTTAACCAGCTGAGTCGATAAGGCCCCGTTTTCTTCTAAGAAATACGGCAGCTGCTCAGTTAAGAGCGTTTCCATTAAGTTTCTTGCCTCAGACGTCCCGAGCTTGCCCTTAGTCTGGCCTTCAAACTGGAGCAGGTGTTCGGGCAGCTTAATTGAAATAACAGCCGTCAGCCCTTCACGGATATCGCTGCCTTCTAAGTTTTTATCTTTCGCTTTTAATTCGCCGATTTTACGGGCGTACTCATTAAAAGCTCTTGTAAAACCGGTTTTAAAACCGACTTCGTGCGTCCCGCCGTCTTTCGTTCGGACATTGTTAACGAAAGAGATGATCGTTTCAGAGTACTGGTCGTTAAACTGAAAAGCGACTTCTGCCATCATTTCATTATGCGTACCTTCGAACATCACGATATTGCCGATATCATCTTTACCTTCATTTAAAAATTCGATAAATGATTTTAAACCGTCTTCGAACTGGAAGATTTCTTCTTCATCTGAACGCTGATCATGAATCGTTATTTTTAAGCCTTTTGTTAAGAAGGCAGATTCTCTCATGCGTTCAGCGATCGTTTCAAAGTTAAAGGCGATCGTCTGTTTAAATATTTCCGGGTCCGCTTTAAATGTAACTTCCGTTCCCGTTTCTTTCGTCTTGCCCACTTCTTTTAAAGGCTGGTCGACCTTGCCCCCGTCTTTAAATGACAGCGTATGAATCTTGCCGTCACGAAACACTCTAATAGACATCGATTCACTCAGTGCATTCACGACAGATGACCCCACACCGTGCAGTCCGCCGGCGGATTTGTAATTATCCGAGCTGAATTTGCCGCCTGCGTGCAGGACAGTAAAAATCACTTCAGCTGTCGGACGGCCGGTCGAGTGCATGCCTGTCGGCAGTCCCCGGCCGTTATCGCGGATGGTAATACTTTCATCTGTATTAATCGTAATATTGATCTCATCGCCGTAACCGTTAATAATTTCGTCGACAGCGTTATCGGTAATTTCATATACGAGGTGATGCAGCCCTCTCGTATCCGTTGAACCGATATACATGCCCGGACGCTTTCTTACAGCATCCAGACCTTCTAATATTTGAATGGACTCATCAGTATATCCAGTATGTTTAGCCAAGTCTGTATCCTCCTACAAACAATACAAACGTATGTTCGTTAAATTAATCTACTTATCTATTTTTATATAAAACCCGCATTTTTGCAACAAATTATAATAAGTTTACATAATAATATTATTATCTACTTTATATAATTATGTGCGAAAATAATATTTTATGGTAAACTATTAGTACCTGATAGCAAAAGGGGATAATTTAGTGTATACAGTTATTATTTTATTAATATTCAGCTACCTTTTCGGCTCTATTCCATTCAGTCTGATTATCAGCAAATCCTTTTATAAAATTGATTTGCGCGAACACGGCAGCGGCAATGTCGGAACGACAAACACCTTCCGCATACTCGGCAAAAAAGCCGGTATCGTCGTGCTTATTCTCGATCTGCTGAAAGGCGCCATACCCGTATGGACAGCTATGCTGGTTGACGGAACCGGAGATTTTCCAGTCGTGATATTCGGTGTTGTCGCAGCACTTGGACACGTTTACTCGATCTTTTTAAAATTCAAAGGCGGCAAAGCAGTTGCCACAGGCGGCGGTGCAATACTTGCAGCCAGTCCCCTGATTTTTCTCGTTTTAATTTTAACATTCTTAATCACTTTAAAGATTTCGAAATACGTTTCCTTGTCGAGTGTTTTCGCAGCCGTTGCGCTTTTGATCTCAGTGATGTTTACAGGAGATCCCTTTATGATCGGTTTCGGTGTGATTTTAGCCGTTATTGTTATCATCAAGCATATTTCCAACATGAAGCGGATTAAAGCCGGTACTGAGCCTAAAATTACTTTTATGTAAGACAAAAAGAATATTTTAAAGCAAAATATAAATCCATCAAAGCAGTGCTTTGATGGATTTTTTATTTCTGTTCAGTTCTTTATGAAGCAATTTTGTTGCGGAGTACAAGCTGTAAAATTCCGCCGTGTCTGTAATAATCCGCTTCAACATCAGAGTCGAAACGCACTTTAGCCTGGAATGTAACTGCTTCGCCGTTTTCTTTTCTTGCAACGACATCGATAATTTCTCCAGCGACAACACTTTCATCGATATTAATATCGAATGTTTCAGAACCGTCTAAGCCGTGGTCTTCAGCGTTTTCACCATTGACAAATTGTAGTGGCAAGACGCCCATCATCACTAAGTTAGAACGGTGGATACGCTCGTAGCTTGCAGCGATAACGGCTTTAACACCGAGTAAGTTCGTTCCTTTGGCTGCCCAGTCGCGGCTTGAGCCCATACCGTAGTCGTCTCCGGCGACAACAACAAGTCCTGTACCGTCTTCCTGGTATTTTTGTGATGCATCGTAAATGCTCATCACTTCACCGTTTGGCCAGTAAGTCGTAAAGCCGCCTTCTGTGCCCGGTGCGATTTGGTTTTTAATGCGGATGTTCGCAAATGTTCCGCGCACCATTACTTCATGGTTACCGCGCCGTGAACCGTATGAGTTAAAGTCGCGCGGTGACACGCCCTGTTCGATTAACCATTTACCTGCCGGCGTATCTTTACCGATCGCACCTGCTGGTGAAATGTGGTCAGTCGTTACAGAATCTCCAAATTTACCAAGTACACGGAGACCGTTTAACGGCTCGATTTTACCTGCTTCTTTAGATAGGTTCTGGAAGAATGACGGGTTTTGAATATATGTTGAACTGTCATCGAAATCGTATAACGGTGCATCTGTCACATCGATTGCATTCCAAGTTTCGTTGGAATTGAACACAGTTTCGTATTCTTTTCTGAACAATTCAGGTGTCACTGTAGACATTACAGTGTCTCTGACTTCTTTAATTGACGGCCAGATGTCTTTCATATAGACATCGTTGCCTTCTTTATCTTGTCCAAGCGGTTCGTTTCTAAGATCGATATCGACAGTCCCTGCCAGTGCGTAAGCAACAACCAGCTGCGGTGAAGCTAAGTAGTTGGCTTTAACTAACGGGTGGATACGGCCTTCAAAGTTACGGTTACCGGATAAGACTGAAGATACAAGCATATCTTCGTCGACGATTGTTTTCGTTACTTCAGGACGCAATGGACCTGAGTTACCGATACATGTCGTACAGCCGTAGCCGACAAGGTTAAAGCCGAGCTGATCTAAGTAAGGCTGCAGGCCGGCATCTTCTAAATAGCCTGTAACGACTTTAGAACCCGGTGCCAGTGATGTCTTCACGTATTTAGGAACAGTCAGTCCTTTTTCAACTGCTTTTTTAGCAATCAGACCGGCACCTAACATAACGTACGGGTTAGATGTGTTCGTACATGAAGTAATCGCCGCGATGACTAAGTCACCTGTTTTCAGTTCATCTTTGTCACCGTCGTTGTATTCAACAGTGCCTGTTTTATTGAACTCATCTTCAGTTAAGCCGTGGCCGTGGTTGCCTGCTTCAGCTGTCACTGATTTTCTGTATTCTTCTTTCATATCTGATAAGTTGATTAAGTCCTGCGGACGTTTCGGTCCAGCCAGTGACGATTCAACAGTAGATAAGTCAAGTTCAACAACGTCAGTGTAAGTCGGTTCGACTGCTGCGTCGAAGAATAAGTTATTTTCTTTTAAATACTCACGGACAACATCGATATGCTCGCTGTCGCGTCCAGTTAATTTTAAGTAGTCCAGTGTTTCATCATCGACTGCGAAGAAGCCGCAAGTCGCACCGTATTCAGGCGCCATGTTTGCGATAGTCGCACGGTCTGCCAACGGTAATTCAGTGACCCCTTTACCGAAGAACTCTACAAATTTACCAACAACGCCTTTCTTTCTCAGCTCTTCAGTCACTCTAAGTGCCAAGTCAGTTGCTGTTGTCCCTTCAGGCAGTGAATTCGTCATGCGTACACCGATAACTTCAGGCACCGGGAAGTATGAAGGCTGTCCAAGCATGCTCGCTTCAGCTTCGATACCGCCGACACCCCAGCCTAAAACGCCGAGTCCGTTAATCATCGTCGTATGAGAGTCCGTACCGACCAGAGTATCCGGGAAGAGTACATTGTCTCTATTGTGCACAACGTTAGCAAGATATTCTAAGTTTACCTGGTGAACGATCCCTGTTGCTGGCGGAACAGCCTGGTAGTTATCAAATGCTTTCGTTGCCCAGCGCAGGAACTCGTAACGTTCCATGTTGCGTGAGAACTCTAAATCCATATTTTTTTGCAGTGCGTTTGTGCTGCCGTACTCATCGACCTGTACTGAGTGGTCAATCACTAAGTCAACCGGCACTTCAGGGTTGATTTTTTGAACGTCGCCGTCAACGTCGTCCATTGCTTTACGGAGTGATGCAAGGTCGACGACCGCCGGCACCCCTGTGAAATCTTGTAAAATAACGCGGGAAGGTTTGAATGGCACTTCTTTACCTTTAATATCCCCTTTGTCCCAGTTTGCTAACGCTTCGACGTGATCATCGTTAATCACGCGGCCGTCATATTGTCTAAGTACTGATTCCAGTAATACACGGATTGAATACGGCAAGTTTTCAGACTTGCTCATCCCTTTGTCTGCAAGTGACTGCAGGCTGTAATAAGTATAGTCTTTACCGTTTACTGTTAATGTCTGACGAGAATTATCCTTCACATTCTTTGACATCATTAAAAGCCCCCTCTAAATTTAGTCATCTTAATTGTATACTTACTCCCAATATAAAGTAAATGCTTTCAAGCAAACTATTGATATGAATAAGCTTGTTATAAGATTAACTTTTATTTATCTTTAATTATAGCATTCATAACTAAAGGTTATAAATATTGTGCTTGTAAATTCGTGTGAAGATAATATTAAGGTGTAAATTAACTCTTGTAATCTGTCTTAAATGGTGTAGTATATAAAAAAGTTAGAAATTATAAATTTACAGGAGGTTTTTTTATGTGGCAGGAATTTAAAGATTTTATGCTGCGCGGGAACATTTTAGACCTCGCAGTCGCAGTAGTTATCGGTGCAGCGTTCGGTAAGATCGTTCAGGCACTCGTAGAAAATATTATCATGCCTTTAATCGCTTTAATATTCGGCGATACTGATTTCGCTTCAGACTGGGTATACATGGGTATTACATACGGTGTGTTCATCCAGGCAATTATCGACTTCGTTATTATCGGTGCAGCAGTATTCGTATTCGTTAAAGTCGTTAACAAACTGACTAAAAACCGTTTCGTTGAAGAAGATGTTGAAGACGAACAGTTAGTGCTTCTCCGTGAAATGAGAGATTCATTAAAAGCTGTTGAAGAAAAAAACAAAGATAATACTGGTTTATAATATTTATTTTCTTATTCGGAGCGCTTCGGCGCTCTTTTTTTATTTTTTATATAGAAAAAACAGCAGGGGCATAGCACCCCAGCTGCTTGATAGTCACTTACCCGCCTACTCTTCTCTTAAACCTTTTTTCACTTCGCTGATAAAGTACAGGCTGCCTGTAATTAACAGAAGTTCCCCGTCGAAGTGTTTAATATAATCGATATAGTCCTTAACAAAATGCTTATCCGGATGATCGATGGCGTTAAACAGTACTTCGCCGTCTTCTGCTTTAAAGAAGTCGAATTCCGTCACATTAAAGGTATCTGCCAGCATGCCGATTTTATAAACCATCGTATCGAGTGGCTTGCCTTTAACGGCAGAGAATAAGACGGTAATTTTTTTATCACCGTAAGTCTCCCTCATCGTTTCAACGAGTGCATCGACCGCTTCATTGTTATGCGCACCGTCTAAAATAATCGGCGGCTGATTGCTGATCTTCTCAATTCTACCGGTCCAGAATGTACTTTCCACACCCTGGATCATCTTATTAACATCCAGTTTCACTAAACCTCTTTCCATCATTTCAAGGAGGGCTGCAATCGCAATCGATGCATTTTCCTGCTGATGGCGGCCGAGCATATCGAGCTTAATATCATCAAAATCAAATCTGCCGTATTTAAAGCTGAATTCCTCGCCGTTTTGAGTCAGTATAATATCCCGTTCTAGTTCAATCCCTTTAGCATTTTTTTCATCGAGCACTTTATAAATATGATCGCGGCAGCCATCGTCTTTGACGTTAAAGACTAAAGGAATCCCCTCTTTAATGACGCCGGATTTATCTTTAGTAATATCGAGTAAAGTGTCGCCTAAAATATCAACGTGATCCAGTCCAATGCTCGTTAAGAGCGTCATGACCGGACTGAAGACATTAGTCGAGTCATGCGTAGCACCGAGGCCCGCTTCAATCAATACGTAATCCACCGGATTGACGTTGCCGAAGTAGACGAACATCATCATGGTAATGATTTCAAATTCAGTGGAATTACCTAAATCGGTCTCAGCCACCAGGCGTTCGGATACCGGTCTGACGATATTCGCTAACAGTGCAATATCGTCATCCGGTATCGGATTGCCGTTAACTGAAATTCGCTCGTTAAATACTTCGATGTAAGGCGACGTGAACGTACCGACAGTATAATCGTTGTAGTTTAAAGCGTTTCTCATATACGACAGGGTCGAGCCTTTGCCGTTCGTACCGACGATATGCACGCCGGTAATTTTTCTTTCGGGGTGGTCCAGTTGTTCAAGCATCCACTCCATGCGTTTGACGCCGGGTTTAATACCGAATTTCGTCCGTTCGTGTATCCAGTCCAGGCTCTCCTGATAGTTCATAGGCTACTCCACACCTCTCAGGCTGTTTAGGCGCGCCTCAACTTCTTCATACTGCGCCTGGTAGCCCGCTTGTTTTTGTCTTTCTTCATCGACGATTTTTTCAGGTGCATTGCTGACGAATTTCTCGTTGTTTAATTTACCTGACACCCGTTTTAACTCCCCGTTTAAACGGTCCAGTTCTTTTTCAAGACGGGCAATCTCTTCTTCTTTATTAATCAAACCTGCTAAAGGCAGCACGACTGTTGCCCCTTTAACGACGTCTGTCTTATCATCGTCATGCTTATCGATAGACGCTGCGATTGTTAAATGTTCAGGGTTGGTAAAGCGCTCGATATAATGCTTGTTGCGCTCGACTGCCGCGCGGCGGTTGTCGTCTTTTACTTCAAGTTTAATATCAATTGGTTTAGATAAAGGCGTGTTGACTTCATTGCGTGTCGTTCTGACTGATTTAATAATATTAACCAGCAGTTCCATTTCTGCAGATGCATCTTCAAAAGTTAATGAATCATCAACTGTCGGCCAAGAGCTGACAACGATAGATGTCTCTGTATTAATCGTCTGATAGATTTCATCTGTCACGAACGGCATGTATGGATGCAGCATTTTCAAAATCTTATCCAGCGTATATAAGAGCACTGAACGCGTCATTTGTTTTTCTGCTTCTGTGCCGTCATTCATCGGCACTTTCGCCATTTCAATATACCAGTCACAGAAGTCATCCCATATAAAGTTATACAGCACGCGGCCGACTTCACCGAACTCGTAATCGTCTGACAGACGCGTCACATCTGCAATCGTTTCGTTGAGGCGCGTTAAGATCCACTTATCCGCTAGTGATTTTTCACCCGCTAAATTAATATCTGCCAGTGTAAAGTCTTCACCGATATTCATTAAGGCAAATCTCGATGCATTCCAGATCTTATTAATAAAGTTCCAGACGCTTTCTACTTTTTCATCTGAATAACGGAGATCCTGACCCGGTGTTGAGCCCGTTGATAAGAAGTATCTCAGTGCATCGGCACCGTACTTATCAATCACGTCCATCGGATCCACACCGTTGCCGAGCGATTTCGACATTTTGCGGTTTTGTTCGTCCCGGACTAAGCCGTGTAAGAGCACATCATCAAACGGCTTCTCTCCGGTCTGTTCCAGCGATGAAAAGATCATACGCGCCACCCAGAAGAAGATGATATCGTAACCTGTGACGAGAACATTAGTCGGGAAGTATTTCGCCAAGTCCGGCGTCTCTTCCGGCCAGCCCATGGTCGAGAACGGCCACAAGGCACTTGAGAACCAAGTGTCCAGTACGTCTTCATCCTGCGTCCAGTTTTCGCTGTCTGCCGGTGCTTCTTCACCGACGTACAATTCACCTGTTTCATTATGGTACCAGGCAGGAATCTGATGGCCCCACCATAATTGTCTTGATATCACCCAGTCGCGGATGTTTTCCATCCAGCCGTTAAAGGTATGTTCAAAACGGTTCGGCACGAAGTCGATTCGCTTGTCTGTCTCCTGGTTTTTTAAGCTTTTCTCAGCGAGCGGCTTCATGCTGACAAACCACTGCGTAGATAAATACGGCTCTACAATCGCGTTGCTGCGCTCAGAGTGGCCGACAGAGTGCATGTGCGCTTCAATTTTAAGCATATAGCCCTGGTCTTCTAAATCTTTGACCAGCTGCTTGCGGGCATCGAAACGGTCCATGCCGGCATAGGCGCCGCCGAGGTCGTTAATTACCCCGTTCGGGTGCATAACGTTAATTCGTTCAAGGTCGTGGCGGTTGCCGATTTCAAAGTCATTCGGGTCATGTGCCGGTGTCACTTTCATGGCACCTGAACCAAATTCCTGCTCAACATAGGAGTCCGCAATAATTGGCAGTTCACGGCCGACGATCGGCAGGGTCACAGTTTTGCCGATTAAATCTTTGTAGCGCTCGTCATCCGGGTGGACAACAACGGCAGTATCACCGAGCATGGTTTCCGGACGCGTCGTGGCAATTTCTAAAAAGCCGGAGCCATCCGTTAAAGGATATTTAACATGGTAGAATTTACCTTCGATATCTTTATGAATCACTTCAATATCGCTGAGCGCCGTCTGTGTTTCAGGATCCCAGTTAATGATATATTCGCCGCGGTAAATCAGCCCTTTATTGTATAAATCTACGAATGTTTTACGCACTGCTTTAGACAGTCCGGCATCCAGGGTAAAGCGTTCTTTATCGTAATCGAGGCCGAGACCGAGTTTTTCCCACTGTGCACGAATATGTCCCGCATATTCTTCTTTCCAGTTCCAAGCATGCTCTAAAAACTTGTCGCGGCCGATATCGTGACGGTTAATGCCCGCTTCACGCAGACGCGCATCGACTTTAGCCTGCGTTGCAATCCCCGCATGGTCCATCCCCGGCAAGTACAGCACGTCGTAGCCCTGCATGCGCTTCATACGCGTAATAATATCCTGCAGCGTCGTATCCCAGGCATGACCAAGGTGCAGCTTGCCTGTTACGTTTGGCGGCGGAATGACGATAGAAAACGGTGTTTTATCACTCTCAACATCTGATTTAAAGACGCCTGCTTTTACCCACTTTTCATACTTGCCCTGTTCAACTTCAGCCGGATTATACTTTTTCGGCATTTCCATAACGATCACTCCTTTTAATTTTAAAAACAAAAAAACTCCAGTCCATAAATAGGACGGGAGTTCCGCGGTGCCACCTAAATTCAGGCATTACAAACATACCTGCATCTCAACTTGGTGATTAACGCTCACCGCACGTCTCACATTACTCATCTGAATCAGACGGTGCTGACTCAAACTTTGACGCAAAACTTATCACAGGCTACTTTCACTCTATGCACCGGTAAACTTCCACCGCCGTTTACTCTCTTCATGTCCCGCATACAGCTACTCTTCTGTGTCTCTGTTATTAATATAAGTTAATAGTATGCGACTTTTAAAAAACTGTCAAGAACGACTGTCTTTAAGACTGTCTCTTCCGTTTTCTGTTGAGATATTTTAAATAATAGCCGACGATCGGCACGACGACGATAATGATGAAGAATATTCTAAAGATGTGATAGCTGGAAATCATAGCGATGTTACCGCCCGTTTCAATCGCAATAACGATAATCTGTCCGAGTCCGCCCGGTGCCGCACTTAAGAATAAGTCGTTAAACTGGTGCGATGTAAACAGCTGGAACATATAGACGATAAACATAGTGCCGAAAATTAAAATTAAATTCTGCAGCATAATCGAAAAAATCAAGCGCTTATTCAGCTGAGTCATCAGCGATGCAATTTGCAATCCGATACGAATACCGAAAAGAATCTGCGCGGCGTTAATAAATTGTAAATCCAGAGAAAACTCGACACCCGTCGTTAAATTCCAGACGATGAGCACGATAATCGGCCCGAGCATGAGGCTAGCCGGGAAGTTTATCTTGTTTAAAAGATAAATAAGAACGACCGCAGCGATAGGAATAATCAGCATGGGCAGGGAGAAAATCTCCGTTAAATAATTGACCTCGACCGGATCCGCCGTGAGATCAGACACCGGCTGGAAAAGCCCCGAGACGAACGGCACGATTAAAACAATTAAAATAATACGGGACATTTGAGTCAGCGTAACGAGCAGAATATCCGCACGCTCCTCCTCCTCAGCCATAATCAGCATTTGAGACAGCGCACCCGGAACAGACGCTAAAACCGCCGTTTCCGGCGTACTTTTCGTTAAGAAGATAAAGAGCCGGGATAAAATCAAACTTAAAATAAGAACGAGAATCGTCATTAAGAAAATATTAAACAAATCAGCGCGCATATCCGCTAAAGCATCGAGCGTCAGAGTCGAACCGATTTCGATGGCCATAATGAAAACCCCGAGATCACCGAGCCAGCGCGGAAAATAGAGCGCCCGTGGAATCAAACGGATATATATAATCGTTGCAATCATCGAACCGAAGAGCCACGGCAAAATCATGCCGAGTGCATCCAATCCGTATGAAATAATGGCAGCAGCGACAAACAGCAGCAGTAAACGAAGTACTTTCAATAAAATCACCTTATCTATTCAAGTGTCATCTATAATAATAACTTATATTAGAGTTGATATAAAGTAAGTTGCATTTTACACGATTGGCGGGGTGTTGGGTTTGTTGGGTTTATGGCTGGTTGTTGGCTGGTTGCTGGCTGGTTGCGACCGTTTGTGCAGGTCACAAGCGGTTGATTAGTTGGTTGCGACCGTTTGTGCAGGTCACAAGCGGTTGATTAGCTGGTTGCGACCGCATGAGTAAGTCACAAGCGGTTGATTAGCTGGTTGCGGCCGCATGAACCAGTCACAAGCGGTTGATAAGCGAGTTGCGACCGCATGAGTAGGTCACAAGCGGTCAATAAGCAAGTCACTCCCGCATGAACCACTCACAAGCGGTCAATAAGCAAGTTGCGACCGCATGAGTAAGTCACAAGCGGTTGATTAGCAAGTTGCGACCGCATGAGTAGGTCACAAGCGGTCAATAAGCAAGTTGCGACCGCATGAACCACTCACAAGCGGTCAATAAGCAATCCACCACCCACCACACCCTTCTAGTCCCGTTCGCTCACTACCCGTTCCTGTTCTTTTAAGAAAAGTGCGAGTACAAGTCCGATTGCTGCCAGGGCTGCGGCTACTTTGAAGGTCCAATTGACTCCAGTGATTTCAGCGTCTGCATCGGGTACGCCGCCGGATATATTAAATGCGACACCGGTCATTATAGTTATAAAGAGCGCGGTGAACAGGGAGCCGCCAATTTGTCGCATCGTATTATTCAGCGAGGTGCCGTGTGCAATCATATGATTGTCCAGCGCGTTCATGGCGTATGTCGTGAGTGCCATCATAGACAGGCCAACGCCCGCCAGGCGCACCGTGTACACAATCGTAATATAAGTAAATGTTGTATCGGCACTTAAAAATGACAGCATCAGAGATGTTCCGAGTATTAGTATCAGACTGGTAAATGTCAGTATCCGTATACCGTACTGGTCAAAGAGCCAGCCGGCAATTAGGGAAATGACTCCCATCACTAAAGCGCCCGGCAAGAGTGACAGCCCGGATTGAAAGGCGGTAAAGCCGAGCATGTCCTGCATCAGCACCGGCACGATATTATTGGCGCTCACCATCGACACGAAGATGATGATCCCGATCAGCGAGGCCATTAAAAAGTAAGGGTTTTTCAAAACGCGGATTTCCAAGATTGGCTGAACCAGCTTGAACTGGCGCCGAACAAACAGCAGCACGATAAACAGTCCGGCCAGAATAGGCAGGATGACTTCAAGACTCGTCCAGCCTGATACGCCTGCGACTGAAAATCCGTATAACATTCCGCCAAAGCCGAGTGTCGACATAATAATCGATAATATATCGACTTTCGGATTGGTCTGTTCTGTAACATTGCGCATATAAAAATAAGCAAATACTATATTTATAGCAGCGAGCGGCACAATAATGATAAACAGCGTCCGCCACGGCCAGAATTCGACGATGTAGCCTGACAAGGTCGGACCGATCGCTGGTGCAAATCCGATAATCAGCCCGAACAGTCCCATCGCTTTTCCTCTGTTTTCGACTGTAAACATCTGCAGTAAAATAACTTGCGACAGCGGCATCATGATCCCCGCACCACCGGCCTGCAGTATTCGTCCTGCCAGCAGCATCGGAAAGACATGAGATACTGCAGCGATGATTGTACCGATTGTAAATAGAATCATCGCGGTCATATAGAGCTTACGCGTCGTGAATTTATTAATTAAAAAGGCGGATACCGGTATCATAATGCCGTTGACTAAAAAGAAACCGGTGGTCAGCCACTGCGCTGTGCTGAACGGAATATTTAAATCTGCCATAATAACCGGTACTGCGGTGACTAAAAGTGTCTGATTTAAAATCGTTACGAAGGCGCCGACAATTAGTATGGCAATGACTAAATTCCGCCCTGTCATCCCTTCTTTCTTTTCCCCTGTGTTCATATTATCAATTCTCCCAAATTGTGCTGGATATAGAAAAAGACAAACTCATACAATACGAGTTTGTCTCTTTATTTTAAGTATTATTGTTCGCTGAAGAATTGGTACATTGCTGTTAATTCTTCATCTGCAATTTGATCTGCACTGAAAGCAGGCATAGAGCCTTGACCTTCACGAACTGTTGTTGTGAAATCTTCTTCAGAAAGACTTGTTCCGGCTAAAGCTGGACCCATTGATCCTGAAAAGTCTTGACCGTGACAAGATGCACAGTTATCGCGTGCAATGCCTTCTGCGTCGACGTCGCCGCTAGATGCCGTTTCTTCACCTTCGCCGCCGCCTTCTTCACTTGATTCTTCACCTGAATCAGCAGTTTCTTCTGTTGAAGCACCTTCTTCAGAAGCGGTTTCTTCACCGCCGCCGCTGCCTAAGTGGAAAATAAGTAATGGCACGATTAATACTGCAATAATTAACGGTGCGAGCCAGTACAGGTGTTTAGTACCTTTTGTACTCGCCGACGGATTATTTTCGATATAACGAGGCTGGCCATCTACTTTTTTACCAGCTGGACGTTTTTTATCACTCATTATGACTACCCCCCATTTATACTATCATCCACTATTATACACATAATTTCACAGTCATGAAGCATAAAATTTAAATTATTTACCCGTAACTTTACTTAATGAATTATCAAATGCCTGAATTGTTTGTGCAATATCTGCTTCAGTGTGTTTTGTTGATAAAAACATGCCTTCAAATTGTGACGGCGGTAAATAAACACCCTCTTCTAAGAGTGCCTGGTACATCGCTCTGAATAATTCCAAGTCGCTCGAATTGGCACTGTCGAAGTCGATCACCGGGCCTTCTGTTAAGAAGAAGCCGATCATTGAACCGGCACGGTTAATCGTGATCGGTGTATCGTGTTTAGCAAATACTTCTTTTAGGCCGGCTTCAAGCTGGTCTGCTAATTTAATGAAGTACTTGTAGCTGTCTTCATTCAGCTGGCTTAAAGTGGCAATCCCTGCACTCATCGCTAAAGGGTTACCCGATAAAGTCCCCGCCTGGTAAATATCACCGGCTGGTGCGATGCGTTCCATAATTTCTCTCTTGCCGCCAAAGGCGCCGACCGGCAGTCCGCCGCCGATAACTTTACCGAGACATGTTAAGTCCGGTGTAATGCCAAAGTGGCCCTGAGCTGAGTGATAGCCGACACGGAAGCCTGTCATCACTTCATCGAAAATTAAAAGCGCATCATTTTGTTCGGTAATTTCACGGACGAATTCTAAAAATCCGTCAACCGGCGGTACAACACCCATATTTCCGGCTACCGGTTCCATAATCACTGCAGCGATATCGTCGCCGAAAGCGTCAAAGGCCTGCTGCAGGCTTTCTTTATCGTTGTAAGGAACAGTAATTGTATTTTTAGCCGTCCCTTCCGGCACACCGGGTGAATCGGGCAGTCCAAGTGTCGCAACACCCGAACCTGCTTTAATTAACAGCGAGTCGCTGTGGCCGTGGTAGCAGCCTTCAAATTTAAGTATTTTATTTTTGCCGGTAAAGCCGCGGGCGAGACGCAATGCTGCCAGTGTCGCTTCAGTTCCCGACGATACCATGCGGATCATTTCGATCGACGGAACGCGTTCCATGACCAGTTCAGCCATTGTTGTTTCCAGCTCAGTCGGCGCACCAAAAGATGTTCCTTTTACTGCTGCTTCCTGAACGCTTTGAACTGTTTTTTCGTCTGCGTGACCTAAAATTAAAGGACCGAAACTTAAGGAGTAATCGATAAATTCATTGCCGTCGACATCGTATAAACGCGAACCCTTAGCGTGATCCATAAATAACGGGTGCTCAGCAACCGACTTAAAGGCGCGTGCCGGCGAGTTGACTCCGCCCGGCATCACTTCGACTGCACGGCTGTATAATTCTTTAGATGTGTTATACATATTAAATCTCTCCCTTATCAATTTTTTCAGCAAGATATTTAGCAAAATACGTAATGATTAAGTCTGCACCGGCACGTTTCATGGAAATCATCTGCTCGGCAATCACTTCTTCATCCATCAGACCCATATCGATCGCTGTTTTAGTCATCGCGTATTCTCCGCTGACGTTGTAAGCGACGATCGGCATATCCGAACGGTTGCGCACGTCGCGGATAATATCGAGATAAGATAAGGCAGGTTTTACGATCATCATATCCGCGCCTTCTTTCGTGTCGCTGTCCAGTTCTCTCATCGCTTCTAAACGGTTAGCCGGATCCATCTGGTAAGTGCGGCGGTCGCCGAATGAAGGTGTTGATTCTGCAGCATCTCTAAATGGTCCGTAGAATTTAGATGCGTATTTAATGCCGTAGCTCATAATGGGAATATGTCTGTAGCCTGCATCGTCCAAGCCTTGACGGATATGGGCAACAAAGCCGTCCATCATATTGCTCGGTGCAATAATATCCGCACCGGCTTTAGCCTGGGATACTGCTGTCTGTACTAAGAGCGGCAGTGATGCGTCGTTATCGACGTCCTGTGTGTTTGGATCGATTAAACCGCAGTGGCCGTGGTCTGTATACTCGCACAGGCAAGTATCCAAAATAACGAGCAGCTGTGGATAATGTTTTTTAGACAAGCGGCAGGCTTCCTGGACGATACCGTGATCGTGGTAAGCGCCTGTCCCTTCCGCATCTTTTTCATTCGGAATACCGAAGAAAATCACACTCTTAATACCGAGGGCTGCGACTTCATCCAGCTCTTCTTTAAGCAGGTTTAATGAAATCTGGTAGACCCCTTTCATAGACGGTACTTCTTCTTTGACGTCCGGTTTTTCAACGACAAAAATCGGATAGATTAAATCGTCTTTAGACAAGTGTGTTTCTCTGACCATGTCGCGCATAAAGCCGCTGTTTCTTAAGCGGCGGTGTCTGTCAAAATTCATTGTTTGATACTCTCCTTAATCAGTTCAATCATATGGCCGAGCGTTTCATGCTCCGGCGTTACAGCCTTCAAGCCGTAATGATTTAATCTCGATTGTGTCACGTGGCCGATGGCGATGAGCTGAATGCCGGACAAAGCCTTTTGATCAATCTGTCCGAGCAGACTGTCCACCGCAGACGGCGACGATAACGTTAAGTAATCGATCGATGAAATATTTTCTTTAATGGTTTTTATCGTTTGTTCATAGACTTTCGGATAATACAAATCGATTTCAGTGACATCTGCCCCGGACTGTTTCATATAATCCCGCATTAAAGGGCGTTTTTTAGCGCTGGCGGGATAAAGAATCTTTTGGCCGGGCCGAATATCAAACTCTTCGATAAAGCCTTCTTGAGTATAGGTCGACGGTTCAAAATCCACTTGAATGCCGCTGCTGTTTAAGGCCTCGGTCGTCTTCACGCCGATGCTTGAAATACGATCGGCCTGCAGCTGATCAAAATACGGCAAAAAATGTTTGACCGTATTTTTACTCGTCATAACGAGCCAGTCGTAGTGCTGATTTAAGACTGACGCATCAAAGCTGAGCGTCTCGGTCGTAATGAGCGGTGCATGAACGATGTTTAATAGAGTGTCGTCCGCTAAATCGAAAGTCGACTGGGTCACGTAAACGACGGGTTTACTGATTGGCATTGTTCTCATTAATCATATCGATAATATCTTTAGCGCCGATTTTTTCCATTTCGTCAGCAACGATATTGCCGAGCTCGACCGGGTCATTGTGAGATTTCTTAACAACATAGCGTTCGTTTCCGTCTTCAGACATAATGAGGCCGGTTAAATACAGCTCGCCGTCTTCCAATGTCGCGTAGCCGCCGATTGGCACCTGGCAGCTGCCGTCCATCCGTTTTAAAAATGTGCGCTCTGCTGTGGTGCATGTCGCGTCATCTTCTGAGTGTACGGCTTTTAGCATATCGATTAATTCCGCGTCATCGTCGCGCACTTCAATGCCTAGTGCCCCTTGGGCAATAGCCGGAATGAATTCTTCAGGGTCGAAATATTCCGTAACGACGTTGTCGCTCCAGCCCATACGTTTTAAGCCGGCAGCCGCAAGTAAAATCGCATCGTATTCGCCCGATTCCATTTTTTTAATGCGGGTATCGATGTTGCCTCTGACCCAGTTGACTGTAATGTCTTCGCGCATCGATTTTAGCTGGGCGCCGCGGCGGAGACTTGACGTGCCGACAACGCTGCCTTTAGGCAAATCTTTAAATAAGACTTTGTTATTCGATAAAAATGCGTCGCGCATATCTTCACGCTCCGGCACGCAGGCAATGGTAAAGCCTTTCGGCAGTTCGCTCGGCACATCTTTTAAACTGTGGATGGCCATATCGATTTCTTTGTTTTTCAGCGCTTCTTCAATTTCTTTAACGAATAAGCCTTTGCCGCCGACTTTAGATAACTGCACGTCGACGATGCGGTCGCCTTTCGTAACGATTTCCTTAATTTCGATCTCAGCATCCGGGAACTTGTTCTGCAGCTTATTTATAAACTGTTTGGACTGTGTCAAAGCAAGCCCGCTCCGGCGTGAACCGACGATAATTTTTCTCATGATTTATACTCTCCTTATAGTGACCAGAAATGAAAATTGGATAGTTCCGAAACGATTAAATAATTCAGCATAACCAGGACGAAAATCGCAATGCTGTATACCGCGAAACGCGGTGTATCGTGTTTCATTTTAACTAAAGCTAAAATGATGGTGTACATAATAATAACACAAATGGTCCCGATAACTTTCGGGTCATAGAGGACATTCAAGCCGATAATCTGAAGTCCCCAGACGATTCCTATTATAATACTTATACTCATGAAAATCACACCGATAAAAGTCATTCTGAGCATAACTTTTTCTGCAGTGCCGATACTAAACAGCGAGAAAAACGCACGGTTAAACTGTTTCTTTTTTAAATTTCGACGCTGAATTAAGTAAATGACAGCATTCAGCATGCCGATAAAAAACATGACATAGGCGCACAGTGCGGCCCCGACGTGAACGATCAGCAGTTCGTTGACGATTTCAAGCGTCAGTGCTGTCGAGCTGAAATTCAGCGAAGAAAATGTGTAAAATGTCATTAAAAATATAGTAATCACTAAGTAAAATGCGAGGACAAATTCCGATTTTGTTTTCCAAAAATGAATGAGCCCGATTAATATAAAGACAAAACTCAAAGTAAAAATGCTCTCTGCCAGTGTCAGTATCGGTATGCGGCCAAGCGTCAGGCCGAGCTGGCCGACCGATAAGAAGTGCAAAATCACGCCTGGTGTCAGCACATACAGAGAAACCTTTCTGACTTGTCGATTTCTTAAAAACAAATCGTATGACAGTGCAGAAAGGCTGATAAAATAAAATAGTAATATAATTTCTTGAATGCGGAACATCATATCCATTCGATATCCACCCTGCTAATTAAGGTTCAGCTGCTCTTTACGCGCCTGCAGTTTTTCTCTCTGCTTATTGCCGGCTTCGTGTTTAGCTGCTTCAACCTCTTCTTCTATATGGAACATGGCCATAATGTCTTCCAGTTTTTCATCGCGCCCTTTATCGCCTGCGATTTCTTTCGTAAAGATAATTGGATCCCGGAGCATTTGATTAATAATACTCTTCATATGTTTTGAAATCACCGTGCGGTCGCGTTCGGTCATATCCGGCAGCTTGCGCTCCAATGATTGAATCGTTTCATCGTGAATTTTAAGCGATTTAGTGCGCATCGCCTGAATAACAGGCACGACACCCTGGACAGCGAGCCAGTCTTCGAATTCCGCAGTCGTGCCGTCGATCATAGCCATAATTTTCTCTGCTTCCTGTTCTCTTGAAGCGAGATTGGCATCGACGAGACCCTGTAGATCATCGACATTGTACATATAAACGCTGTCACTGACATCGATCGCCGGATCAATATCTCTCGGCAGTGCAATATCGATTAAGATTAACGGTGAAGCACCGCGTGCTTTCGTCACAGTATCCATCATCTCTTTAGTAATGACGTAACCCGGTGATGACGTACTCGAAATCACGATATCCGCCTCTTTTAATTCTGACTCCAGAGCATGCAGATTTTCAGCACGGCCCTTAAATTTCTCAGCCAGCTGTTCTGCTTTTTCTAATGAACGGTTTAAGACGACGACGTCTTCGATGCCGTTCGACGTTAAATTAAGTAAAGACTCCTCTGCCATTTCACCGGCACCGACAACGAGGACGCGGCTCTTTTTAACGTTGGCAAAAATACGTTTCGCCAATTCCACAGCTGCATAAGAAATAGACACTGCATTTTTAGAAATGTCCGTTTCGCTGTGGCCGCGTTTAGCGACTGTAATGGCTTCTTTAAACAGCTTGTTAAAGATCGTCCCTGTCGTATGTTCTTCCTGGGCAGTGAGGAAAGCATCTCTGATTTGTCCTAAGATCTGCGTTTCACCCAGTACCATGGAATCGAGTCCGGCAGTCACTTTAAACAGATGCGTGACTGCATCGTCTGCGACTTTCATATCTGTCATTTCTTTAATTTTTTCAAAGTCCACATCGAACCAGTCCGAGAGAAACTTCCTCGAATAATACGCCCCCGTATGTTCCTGATCGCTGACGACATAGAGTTCTGTCCGGTTGCAGGTCGACAGCAGCGCTGCTTCTAAAATACTCTTTTGCTCGCGCAGTTTGTGCAGCGCCTCAACAACCTCTTCATCCTGGAAGGTCACCTGTTCACGTTCTTCTACGCCGGTTTGTTTATAATTTAGACTTAATGCAATAATATGCACTATTATGCCCCCTCAAAGCTTAACTCACAAATAAAATCTGTTTTCCTTCGTGTATTCCCTATTTATACTAATTATAAATTAGTGTGATATCAAGCCTTCTACACAAACTTTTGTAAAGCTGTCATAATTTCAGGCAGATTTCGCTTGTCCAGGGAAGAAAATGGGAAAATCTGGTCTTCAGCTTCCATTTCCAGATCTTTTTTAATAATACTGATATGCTTCTGGATTTTACCGCGGGCAATTTTATCGGCTTTCGTTGCAACGATAATTACCGGCAGTTCGTAATATTTCAAGAAATCATACATTGAAATATCATCGGCTGTCGGCGGATGACGCAGGTCGACCAGCTGCACGACACATGTCAGTGTTTTTCTTTCAGTTAAATAACCTTCGATCATGCCGCCCCACTTTTCGCGTTCTGACTTCGACTGTTTAGCATAGCCGTAGCCCGGCACGTCGACGAAGACAAATTTGTTATCCGCGTTATAAAAGTTCAGGGTAATGGTTTTACCCGGTTTTGATGAAGTGCGAGCCACACCTTTACGGCCGCACATTGCATTAATAAATGATGATTTCCCGACGTTGGACCGGCCGCTTAAGGCGATTTCTTTTAAGCCTGTTTCCGGGTAATGTTCCGGACTGACGGCTGAGGTAATAATATCTACATTGCTTGGATTAATTTTCATAGAGTCACTTCCTTTAAAAAAGGCTGTCGCAATGACAGCCTTTATAATTTATGCACTTTTCTTGTCTGCTTTAATTTCTTCACCGTCCGCATCGTAAATGAGTGGATCCTTTTCGTCGATAATTGTTTCTCTCGTAATGACAACTTTCTTAATGTCGTCGTTAGACGGCACTTTAAACATAATGTCCACCATGCGTTCTTCAATAATAGAACGGAGACCGCGGGCACCAGTTTTACGTTCAATCGCCAGTTCAGAAATCGCATCGAGTGCATCTTCTTCAAAGACGAGTTCAACGTCATCGATCGCCATCATTCTCGTATACTGTTTAACGAGCGCATTTTTAGGCTCAGTTAAAATAGATTTCAGTGCATCGACATCGAGCTCTTCTAAGTAGCTGATAATCGGTACACGGCCGATAAATTCAGGGATCAGACCGTAGCTTTGTAAATCGTCCGGACGGACTTTAGCCATTAAGGCATCCTTATCCGTAAAGTCTTCAGTCGCTCCGCCGAAACCGATCACTTTGTCGCCGAGGCGGCGTTTAATAATATCTTCCATGCCGTCGAACGCTCCGCCGAGGATGAAGAGAATATTTGTCGTGTCGATTTGGATAGATTCCTGGTTCGGATGCTTGCGTCCGCCTTGAGGCGGTACACTTGCAGTAGTTCCTTCAAGAATTTTAAGGAGCGCCTGCTGCACGCCTTCACCGGATACGTCTCTCGTAATCGAAGTATTTTCGCTCTTACGTGCGATTTTATCGATTTCATCGACGTAAATAATGCCTTGTTCAGCGCGTTCAACATCGAAGTCCGCTGCCTGGATTAAACGAAGGAGAATGTTCTCCACATCGTCGCCGACATAACCTGCTTCAGTTAAACTTGTTGCATCAGCAATGGCAAACGGCACGTTTAATGAACGAGCCAGCGTTTGAGCAAGGAGTGTTTTACCGCTCCCTGTCGGGCCGATTAAAGCGATGTTGCTTTTCGCGATTTCGACTTCGTCTTCATTGCTGTTGTTAATACGTTTGTAGTGGTTATATACTGCCACACTCAGTGCGCGTTTCGCGTTCAGCTGGCCGATGACATACTCGTCAAGTGATTCTAAAATCTCCTGAGGTTTAGGAATATAGTCAAATACAGCAGTGTGATCCATTTTTAGTTCTTCTTCTATAATTTCGTAGCACAGTTCGATACATTCGTTACAAATATATACGCCGCTGCCTGCGATCAGTTTTTTGACCTGTTCCTGATCTTTACCGCAGAATGAACAAGTTAAATCTGTATCGTCTTCGTTAAATTTAAACATTTATATACACCTCATTATATACTTCCAATAAAATATACTAAAAAAGCCGCATAAAATCAATTGAGCTGCATATTGATGAAAAGCTCTACACGATACGTGCAGAGCTCCTCATCTATGTGGTTCAGTTACAGCCTACTCAGCTTTTTTACGGTTGTCTACAAGGACATTTAAAGCTTTTTGGATTTTAACGTCTTCTTTAATCATTTCTGCATCGCCAAGTGCTTTTTTAACATCGTCAAGCGGCATGCCGAATTGTTCTGCTAAACGGTTTAATTCAGCATCAACATCTTCGTCAGTCACTTCGATATTTTCTTCATCAGCGATTTGTCTTAATGTTAAGTTCGTGCGGACGCGTTTTAAAGCATCTTCTTTCATTTGTTCACGGAGTGCGTTTTCATCTTGACCTGACAGCTGAGTGTAAAGTTCAAGGTTTAAGCCCTGCTGTGATAAGTTTTGTTCGAATTCCTGAAGCATGCGTGAAGTTTCAGTATCCACCATTGCATCCGGTACATCGATATCAGCATTGTCAGCTGCTTTTGCAACTAAGCTTTCTTTCAATGTCACTTCGTAGTTGTTTTCTTTTTCAGCTTTAACTTCTTTAGAAAGTTCAGCTTTTAGTTCGTCGACAGTTTTAGCGTCGCGGTTTTCTAATTCGCTGACAAATTCGTCAGTTAATTCAGGTGTTTCTTTTTGTTTCAGCGCGTTCACTTTAACTTGGAACACTGCTTCTTTTCCAGCTAACTCTTCAGCGTGGTATTCTTCAGGGAAAGTGACGTTAACGTCTTTCTCCTCGCCGATTTCCATGCCGACCATTTGCTCTTCAAAGCCTGGAATGAATGAGTTTGAACCGACTTCGATTTCGTAGTCGTGAGCGTGTCCGCCTTCGAAAGCTTCACCGTCAACAAAACCGTGGAAATCGATAGTTGCGACATCGCCTTCTTCAACAGTACCTTCTTCTTTAACAACTAAATCAGAGTACTCTGTTAAAATGTGATCGATTTGGTGATCGACTTCTTCGTCAGTCACTTCAGTATCGATTTCTTCACCTTCAAGGTTTTTGTATTCGCCAAGTTTAACTTCAGGCTCAACCGTTACAGTTGCTTTAAGAATAACATCTTTACCTTTTTCGATTTGTTCTACTTCCACATCAGGCTGAGCAACTGGTGTAATACCAGCCTCGTCTACAGCTTTTCCGTAATTTGCAGGTAAAAGAATGTCTAATGCATCCTGATAAAGTGATTCTACACCAAAACGTTTCTCGAACATTTGACGCGGTACTTTACCTTTTCTGAATCCGGGCATGCTGACTTCTTTTGATACTTTTTTAAATGCTTCATCTAAAGCAGTATCTAATTCTGCGCTCGGAATTGTAATTGTTAAGATTCCTTCGTTACCTTCTTGTTTTTCCCATGTTTGAGACATAATACATTTTCCTCCATTAAGTCGTTTTTCAATTAACCTGTATATTATAACACATACATATACTGATTCAAATGATTGATTTACAGCGAGTTTTCGGCAATCTCCCGCTCCAGTTTATCGAGCCAGTCCACAACTTCTTTGTCAGCTGCAGCACTTTCTTCCATGCCGAGCATCGCTTCGATGCGGCTTAAATAGGCACTGACGAAAGCATTGCTCGTAAAGCCTGGGTTCACAGGATACATATAAATTGCGTGGCCCATAATGAGCTCTTTCGCTGCTTCGGTAAATGACGGGTTGAACGCTTCGACTTCGTCGACGACTTTTTGCAGCACGTCGTCTATCATAAAGTAGTCCTCTAATTGAGTCAGCTCAGACGGCTTAACCGCCATTTTAACACCGCATTTCTCAATTTTCAGCGTACCATTGTAGCGCACGCTGTGCAAATATAAAAGCATTGCCGTCTGCAATTCATTTCTTTTTGTTTCGTCAAATACTTCGATGATCAGATCGATATAAGCTAAATCATGCGTCTCAGTAATCTGCTCTAAAAACTCGAGCTTTTGAAACAAATGATAGGAATCGAACGTCTCTCTCGTGACATCGGGTGTTTTATCGGTAAAAATCCCGCGGAGCTTATTGGCCGCATGCTGTCTTAAGGATAAGATATCGATGCGAAAGCCCTGGGGAATCGGCTCGTCGAGTAAGTGGCTGGAAAACTCCAGCACCTCTTCGTAATTGCCCATATCGTTTAAGGCTTTCAGCATATACACCATGTGCGTTTCGTAATTGCCGTCGCCGCTGTTCATCTGCTCGAGCGTATAATCGACGAGCTCGCCTTGCCGGTTCGCCTGTAAGAGCGTTTCGTAGAGCATTTCCTCAGCATGCTCAGACGGCTCTGTCAGCGCTGTATAGCGGTTAAATGTTTTTAAAAAGCGGTCATTTTCACCGCTTTCGAAATACGATTTTAAATCGCGCTCGAACTTTTTAATAAAGCGCTGGTGGCTCGTGACCTTATTGTCCATACGCATCACGGATAATTAGCTCGCTCCACGATTCGTAAGGCGACATCGTTTCGAGAACGTCATTTTTAACCCACTCGAGTGCAATCGTGTCCACTTCGTTATTAATAATTTTATTTTTATCCACGTCGATTTTTAAGACGAGCCCGATATGAACCTTGCCGACTTCATTGTCGTCGTCATTAATTAAGCCGTGGATTTCTATATTTTTTACATCATCTTCTGCTAAGCCGACCTCTTCAGAGAGCTCACGCGCTGCGTTAATTCTCAGCTTGCCTTCGATATCATCTTCCTCTGCCACGTCGTTCATATGGCCGCCGACGCCGATCGATAACAGACCGTGCAGACGAGACTCCCCGCCACCTTCAAGACGTTTGTAAACGAGCGTTTCATCGTCGTTGGTAATGATGCAGTAGCTGATCAGCTGCTTGTAAGCCGGATCCTCTTCCATATCGCCGCGGCGCTTCACTTCAAAGCTGCCGAAAGTCTTGACGATTTCCTTATAGCGATTATCATCTTTTGAAATAAAGCCGTTAAAGGCATTTGCTTCCATATCAAATAATGTGTCGCGTTTTACTACTAATATTTGTTCATCAAATTTACTCATGTATAGTCTCCTCGCAGGCTGAAAAATTGTTTTTGTTTTGAATGATTGAAGAAAAATGCTCCCTAAAATTATTTAGAGAGCATTATATTTTAAATGTTTATTAAGTTAGCAGGCTCTGGCTGAAACTGCTCTAATTTAGCAATTGCTGCCTGTAATCTTTGATGTGATATTGGGTTAAAAAGTTAACCCTTAAACACACTTCCGATACGAATCAACAACATTCTCCAAGAGTATTCGGTTGTCTCTCGAGAAGTAATTGTAGACGAAATATGGCCATTATTCAAGTAGGTTATTAAAAAGGCCTATATCAATATAAATCATTAACGTCCCGGGAGGGAGTCGAACCCACGGCCTATGCCTTAGGAGGGCACCGCTCTATCCAGCTGAGCTACCGGGACAAAATATCATATTAAATAAATTTATCATAAAACTTCTCATAATAAAATATGCTTTATTGATAAAAAGAAGCCCCCGCAACCTAAATGGAGGCGGAGGCTTAAGATATCATTTAATTATTTATCTGTAGTTTTTCTTCTCTTTACCAGGAAACCGAGGCCAAGTGCTGCCAGGATGCTTGCAAATAGTGTTGTACTTTGTTCTGGAACACCAGTGTTTGGCAGCATTTCTGTTTCATTAGCTCCACCAGATCCACCCTGGTCTGAACCGTTTGAATCAGCAGCACCCGCTTGTCCTTCATCATCAGAATCCTCAGCTTGCCCTGTATATACAGCTGAATGATTATTTGCATGATTAGAAGCACTGTCATCGGCATCGCTATCTTTATCGTTTGAAACAACAGGTGCAACGGAAGTATTATCTTCATTAGACTTGCCGTACACTACAGCGTATTGGCTGAAGCCGCCCGTTTGGAATACCGCATAGCCGCCGTCAGTTGTGAAATTCACCGCTTCAAGCGTTTCACCGATATCACCCAGGTAGTAAACATTCGATACGAAACCATTCGCCGGTAAGTAGACAGTGACAGGGCTATTCAAGCTGTACAGCGTACCATCAGCATTCAGCACGTGAATGTCATATAAATCGTGATCCGCATTAATGCTGCCGGAAGGATTCATAGCAGTGACAACGATAGACTTGCCGTTAAGCTCATCACTCTGGCTGACAATGCGCACACCCGTCGCAGCATCTTCTATAGAAGAAGTGACATCGTCATCCGCTTCGTCTGCATCATCATTCACCTCTGCAGGTGTGTCATCTGAGTCATCATCTTGTTCATTAGAAGCGTTTGACTCTTGATTGCTGGAATCGTCGTTGGAATCATCAGATTGATCGTCGTTTTCTTGTTGAGAATCATCGGATTGATCGTCGTTTGTATTATTCTCTGAAGCTGCATCATCCTTGCTGTCATCCGATTCATTAGCATCGTCATCCGACTGAGACGGTTTTTCAGGAGACTCAGGTTTTACGTCATCATCCTGCTTGTTATTTTCAGCTGTGTCGTCTGAATCATCGTTGGAATCATCGTCAGTGTTGTTTTGATCATCTTCTGCAGGTGTGTCGTCGGAGTCATCGTTGGAATCATCATTTGAGTTGTTTTGATCATCCGCTGGTTTTTCTTCATTTTGATCGTCATTTGAATCATCGTCTGATCCTACATTTGAATTCTCATCATCCTGGTCATCTGATTCATTTGAATTATTATCATCATCTTCTGCAGGCGTATCATCTTCAACCGGTTCTTGATCATCAGACTCGTCTTCATCCGGCGTTTCCGGCTGAGTTGGTTCTGATGGTTCTTCTGGTTGAGTCGGTTCCTCTGGTTCTGAAGGTTCTTCAGGTTCAGTCGGCTCCTCAGGAGTTTCTGGTTCCTCCGGCTGAGTTGGTTCCTCTGGCTGAGTCGGTTCCTCTGGCTGAGTCGGTTCTTCCGGCACATATTCCGATGCCATTACATCACCGGCATACATCCAGCCCAGTTCAACCCCGTCTTCATTTTCAAGCAGGTAATATTCATCATAGTTATAAGTCGCCGTTCTCTTAACATAGAATGTCTCGCCTAAAAGGTCACTGACACCTTTCGTTCTAACATCAGTTACACTTTCATACAGACCGCGGTTCTGACGCGTAATCTCACCTTGCAGACTTGTTGTGCCTTCTTGAATCGGCATCGCAATTTGCGGCGTCGTGCGTTTATTGTACATATCGTCATAACGCTGTCCGATCAAGCTGATGACATCGTTGTATGCATAATCAAAGCGTGCAAAGTACTCATACGGGTCAGGCGAATTTGTTCCACCTAGGTGATTTGAAACTGCAACGTGAGAGTACAATGTTCCCTCTCCTGTTTCCTCAGCACTCACCACTGGCAATTTATATTTGTATAAAAGATTCGCAATGTAATCTGCATAGTTGTTGATCGATTTAGCAAAGTCGTGGGCGTTATCATGACGCACCAGTTCCACATGCATGTGCAGCTGGTTTGAGACAGGGCCCGCGCCGTATGCCAGATAGTCAGTGTCTGCAACCTGGATAATGTTATTCGCATCGACGAAAGCGTGCACGAACGCATTGTCCTGATTTTCTGTCATGTAGCTGATTTCACCGTGAATTGTCGAGTTGTCGTTACCCACATCGTGCAGCACGACACCTTCGGGTTTACCAACCACACCATTTTCCGGATTCCAGCCGTGATTTGAGTAGTACTCATATTTCGGTAAGCCAGGCATATAGTCATACTGGATCGGCGCCACTTCAAAATTATTTTCAGCGATATAATCGTTGATATCTGTAATCGCCTGAGACAACGACATTGTGCTGACCGATCTTGTTGCCGCAAAGACTTCATCCGCATTGATCTCTGCATTGTTTGCCGCAAGCTCTTCACTTAATTGACTCAGCATTTCCTCGTCGACTTCAATATCATCCGCATTCTCTTCTAAAAATGCCGACTGCTCTTCTGCCGATAAACTCCCAAGTTCTTGCTGCAGAGTCTCAGAATCATATTTATATGTATCTGCTTCTTCTGACTCTGGCGTTTCGCTTTCTGCTGCTTCACTATCCGCTTCAGCTTCAGCTGACTCTTCAGTGTTTTCTACTGTGTTGTTGTCAACTTCTTTTGAATCTGATTTAGCATCTGATTCTTCTGCTTCCAGAATTTCAGTGTCTTCTTCAGTTTCAGCATCTTCTGCTGTTACTTCTTTCTCTGTTAATTCTACTGATGTTTCTGTGTCTGCAGTGTCTGTAGTCTCTTCAGCCACTTCAGTGGATTCGGAAGTTTCTGTGTCTACTTCTTCAGTCTCTTCGGCAGCAACTTCTGCTTCAGAATTAGTTTCTGATACGTGAGTTTCTTCAGCCTGATCAGTTTCTACAGGAAGTTCTTCTGTTGTTTCTTCGACTTGTTCTGTCTCAGCAACTTCTTCGACTGGTTCACTTACTGCTTCTGCAGCTTCTGTTTCTTCAGTGACCGCTGCTTCTTCAACCGCAGTGTCTTCTGCATCTGTTTCTGAAATTTCCTCAACAGCCTCTTCTTCTGCAGGCGCTTCTACAGCTACAGTCTCTTCTTCGGCAACTGCTTCAGGTTCAACAATGTCTTCTTCTGCTGGAACTTTAGTCGTTTCTGTCTCAACCGTTTCTTCAACTGGCTCAGCTGGAGCTTCTTCTGCTTCCTCTACAGGTTCTTCACTTACATTTTCTGTTTCAGCAGTTTCTGACGTTTCTACTTCAGCAGTTTCTTCCGATTCATCTGCCGCTCCTGATTCTTCAACGGCATCAGAATTTGCCGCACTCTCTTCTTTTTCCGCTTCTGCATCGTCAGCTTCATCAGCTGATTCTTCAGTCTCTTCATCTTCACTTTCGGCGTTCGGTTCTTTATCGTTTGATTCTTCTGCTGCGTCTTCTGACTCAATCGTGTCTAAATCAGTTTCTGATGTTTCTTCATTCTCTGAATAGATTTCTGTCTTCTGACCAGAATACTGCTCGTCCTGATCTACTTCTTCTGCGTTCGCCACAATTGTTGAGGCAAGGAGACTCGTGGAAACAAGTGTCGGGATAATTAAACGATTTTTGTATTTCATTTTCGATCTCCGTAAAAAGTGTATTCTTACTTAGTATATAAAACTTGAAGGTACATTTGTTGGAATTTTACAAATTTAATAAAAGTTTTTAATATTTCCTGAAAACCTGTCTTCACGCCGTCCACGGTTTTTATCATTATTAATGAATATTTACAATTTTTTCATAAACAAAAATAAACCCTCACACTATACAGTGTAAGGGTTTATATAAAACATTGACGTCCTGGGAGGGATTCGAACCCCCGACCGATGCCTTAGAAGGGCATTGCTCTATCCAGCTGAGCTACCAGGACACGCTTAATTAACACAAGTATTATTATAACCAAACCCGACAGTGAAAGTCAATGCATTTTTCAGGTTTTTTAATATAATGTTAATTTTACGTTAACCAGTCCATTTTCAGCATACGATAAAGTGCGCAGTCATGGTAATGGTCGTATAAAAACTCATAATCTTTCATGACAGCTTCCTGCGTAAATTCCAGCTTTTCCGGAATTTTTCTGCTTTTTTCATTATTTACACCTGCAATAATTTCAATCCGGTGCAGTCCCATTTCTTTAAAACCGTAGTCGATTAATGCCGCAACGGCTGCTGTCATAATACCTTTTCCTGTATTTTCTTCAGCCAGCCAATAACCGATCTGGCCCCGGCGGCTCAAGCCGTCGATGGTATTGAAGCCGCATGTGCCTGTGAGTGTTCCTTCATAGTATATGCCGAGCGTCATCGCTTCACGGGCATCGTTCATTTCAGTCCACTCTTTAATGATGGGCACGTATTGCTCAGGTTTTTTCATAAAGTCTACCCAGGGCAGCCATTCGCGCAGCTGCTTTCTGTTGTCGTCCACCACTTTAAATAAATCTTTTTGTTCGTGGACTTGAATCTGTTTTAATTCAATTGCATCGCCGACTCTAATTTTCATCGCTTTGATTCCCCCTTGCATTTAGCTGCCGAGCTTAAATTCATCCATCAGTTTGTGTTTGCGGCTGTAATACGCTGCCATTTCACTATCTGTATCGATGACTAAATAACTCTCAGGATATTCATTTCTTGAAGATGTAATGCTGCCGGGATTTATCGCGTAAATACCGTTAATTTTTTCGATTTTTGCCACATGGGAATGGCCGTACAGCGCATATTTCGCACCCGTTTCAGCGGCTCTGTCTGTCAGTGTGATGCGGTCGGCTTTAATGCCGTATAAGTGGCCGTGCGTATAAAACATGCCTGTTTCTTCCAGCAGTCCTTCTTTTGGATAGTCCTCATCGCGGTCGGTATTCCCTCTGACGCGCAGGAATTTCGTCATTTCTTCATCGTTATACGGAAATTCGCTGTCGCCAAGATGGATGGCCGCATCGGGTTTAACCGTCTCGTATACTTCTGTTAAAATATTTTTTTCGTTGTGGTTATCACTAATGACTAAGACTTTCATCTTTTGAATCCCCCTATTTTTTCAGCTTATTCAGCACTTCAGTATCATTCATTAAATTTTCGAGTGCCTTACCTCTATGACTGATTTCCCCTTTTTCTTCAGATGTAATCTCACCGAGGTAAATTCCTTTTAATGTTTTAAATAGCGGGTCGTAGCCGAAGCCGCCTGATCCATGGGCTTCTCTTAAAATTTCACCGGCTAAAGTGCCTTCGTAAGTCAGCGTCTCTTCTCCCGGAATCGATAAAGCCAGCACACAAGTAAAATAGGCTGCACGGTTGTCGACGTCTTTTAATTCTTCCAGTAATTTTGCATTATTTTTCTCATCCGTCGCACCTTCGCCTGAATAACGGGCAGAATATACGCCCGGTCTGCCTTCAAGCGCTTCGACTGACAGACCTGAGTCGTCACTGATCACTGGTAAATTTAAAGCTTTCATTGCCGCTTCTGATTTTAAAATCGCATTTTCTCTAAAGGTTGTGCCCGTTTCATCCACATCGAATTCAGGCAGTAATTCTTTAATGCCCGTCACTTCAAAATCTTTAAAAATGGCTTTAAAATCGTTGATTTTCCCCTGGTTGCCGCTTGCTATTACTATTTTTGTCATGAGATACGCTCCTGTAAATATATATTTTCAATGCTGTATTCCAAATCCGGAATCCAGCTGTTCATAATCTTTTCAAAGTTATCATTTTTCCCGTGGATAAAGACCCGATGCTTTGGCGTGTCGTTTTTAGCCGTTAGCAGTTTCTTCTTATGTAATTGCACGAGGGCAATCGACACCGCTTCAAATCCCGCATCGATAATGTGTTTCTCACCGTTAAAAAATTCATCGATATACTGTTCAATAATCGGGAAATGCGTACAGCCGAGAATCACCGTGTCCGCCTCTGTATTTTTGTACGGTTCAAGTTTTTTATAGACGCAGTCTCTCGTTATGTCAGGATCTTTGTAATCCAGATTTTCAATGAGCGTGACGAACTCCGGACAAGCCAGATTGTGAATGTTCACATCGGGATCCAGACTCAGAATACCTTCTTCGTAAGCACCAGATTTTATCGTACCTTCCGTCGCGAGAAGCAGCATTTCGTTGTTGTCGCTTTTTCTTAGCGCACCGAGTGAGCCCGGATTAATGACACCGTAAACCGGCACATCCACAGCATCACGCAAGGCCGGCATGACTGCCGCCGTCGCTGTATTGCAGGCAATAATCACGGCCTTGACACCTTTATCGATTAAAAAATTGACGGCCTCTGTCGTATAACGCTTCACGTCTTCGTGACTTTTCGGGCCGTATGGACAATTGAAGCTGTCGGCAAAATAATAGACCGTTTCTCCCGGCAGTGCATGAATAATTTCTTTCATAACCGTTAAACCGCCGACGCCGGAATCCATAATTCCTATCGGTTTATTCATAAGATATTCTCTCACTTTCCTTTAAAACATGTTCGAGCGCACCGGGCAATACCTCACGCTCTGCTTCGCTCAAATGGGCTGTGATTTTCGCAATGTAATCGATACGCTTATCGATGACCTGCTGAATAATCTCTTTGCCCTTATCCTCCATGCTGACGAGGACGAGCCTTTTATCTTTTTCAGAACGATTGCGCTTGACATAATTGCCGCTCTCCAGCTTGTCGACGATATCCGTCGTCGTCGAATGGGCCAAATACATTCTGTTGGCGAGCTCGCCGATCGTAATACCATCCTTGTCGCCCACCCACTGCAACGCAACAAATTGGAGCGGAGAAATATCGTGATGCTTTAAAATCTCCCTGCCGTTCACCCTGACGTGCGACGCGATATAGCGCAATGATTTTTCAATTGATATCGTTTCCTGCTCATCATACATAATAGCCAGTCCCCTTAAATATCCTTTAAGAATATAATAACGTAAATCGAAAGAAAAAAATAGACAGAGGTGTGTTGACTAGCGTCTATCACTATTTTGATGGATTGATGGGTGCATATTCGTGTCATGTGATCAGGAATGATGTGAAACTTGGAATCCTGCTCATTTTTTGTGCGGGTGGTGAGCAAGGTGATGATAAAAATGCATAGCTTGCTCATTATTTGGGCGAAAGTGTGCAAGATCAGCACAAAATCTGCGAGCTTGCTCATTATTTGGGCGAAAATGTGCAAGGTCAGTACAAAGTCTGCTACCTTGCTCATTATTGGAGCGAAAACGTGCAAGATCAGCCCAAAATCTGCGACCTTGCTCATTATTCAGGCAAAAACGTGCAAGGTCAGTCTAAAATCTATGACCTTGCTCATTATTGGAGCAAAAGTGTGCAAGGTCATCACAAAATCTGCGACCTCGCTCATTATTCAGGCAAAAACGTGCAAGGTCAGTCTAAAATCTATGACCTTGCTCATTATTGGAGCAAAAACGTGCAAGATCAGCACAAAATCTGCGACCTTGCTCATTATTCAGGCAAAAACGTGCAAGCCACGCCCAATATCACAGACCTTGCTCACAATTCAGGTAAATAACCCAATCCCAATACAAAAACAGGCCCGCCGCAACAGCGGTGGGCCTGCCTCATCATATATAGATAGATTAGTTTACTTCGTGGTCACTGCCAAAGAATGATTTGAACATGTGGAATGTTGTTTCGCGCTGCATAGAGGCGATTGATGTTGTTAAAGGAATGCCTTTCGGACATGCTTCAACACAGTTTTGTGCCATTCCGCATTCTGCAATGCCGCCTGTACCCATTAAGGCATCGAGACGTTCATTTTTTGACATGCTACCTGTCGGGTGCAAGTTAAAGAGTCTAACTTGTGAAATTGGTGCAGCACCCATGAATTTAGATTTGCTGTTAACGTTCGGGCAAACTTCAAGACATACGCCGCATGACATACATTTTGATAATTCATAAGCGATTTGACGTTTTTTCTCAGGCATTCTTGGTCCTGGTCCAAGGTCATACGTACCATCGATTGGTACCCATGCTTTAACGCGTTTTAAGTTGTCGAACATGAATGAACGGTCTACCTGCAAGTCTCTCACTACAGGGAAAGTGCTCATCGGTTCTAATTTAATCGGCTGCTGATATTGATCAACCAGTGCAGTACATGATTGACGTGCGTTGCCGTTAATTACCATTGAACATGCGCCGCAGACTTCTTCTAGACAGCTTGAGTCCCATGTTACTGGTGTTGTTTTTTGTCCTTTGGCGTTCACAGGGTTTCTTTGGATTTCCATTAGGGCACTGATGATGTTCATGTTTGGACGGTATGGAATTTCAAACTCTTCCCAATATGCGCTAGCTTCCGGATTTTCCTGGCGTTTAATACTTAGCTTTATTGTTTTTGTTTCAGTTGCTGTATTACTCATTTATATTTAGCCATCCCCTTCTACTAATGTTTCGCTGAATAGTCGCGTACACGCGGCGGAATTAAGCTCACGTCTACATCTTCGTATTCGAATCTAGGCGCTTCTTTCGGTCCTTCAAAGAATGCTTTCGTTGTTTTCAGCCATTCTTCATCATTACGATCCGGGAATTCCGGTTTGTAGTGCGCACCGCGTGATTCGTTTCTGTTGTATGCTCCGATTGTAATCACACGGGCAAGGACTAACATGTTCCACAGCTGGCGCGTGAAGAATGCGGCCTGGTTGCTCCATTTCGCTGTATCGTTAATGTTAATTTGCTTGTAGCGTTCCATTAACTCGACGATTTTCTTATCAGTTTCAAGCAGTTTATCGTTGTGACGCACCACTGTAACGTTGGCAGTCATAATTTCTCCAAGTTCCTTATGGATAACGTACGCATTTTCCGTACCGTCCATAGCAAGGATATTGTCGAATTTCTCCTGCTCAGCTTGAGCAAATTTGTCGTAAATTGAATCGTCGATATCTTCATAAGATTTTTCAAGATCTTTCACGTAGTCTACCGCATTTGGCCCTGCAACCATACCGCCGTAAATTGCTGACAGTAATGAGTTGGCGCCTAAGCGGTTGCCGCCGTGCTGTGAGTAATCACATTCCCCTGCTGCGAACAGTCCGGGAATCGATGTCATCTGATCGTAGTCGACGTATAATCCGCCCATAGAATAGTGGACTGCCGGGAAGATTTTCATCGGTACTTTACGCGGGTCGTCGCCTGTAAATTTCTCGTAGATTTCAATGATACCGCCGAGTTTTACATCGAGTTCGTGCGCATCTTTATGTGATAAATCAAGGTATACCATGTTTTCGCCGTTAATCCCGAGTTTCTGGTTTACACACACGTCAAAGATTTCACGTGTGGCAATATCGCGGGGTACTAAGTTACCGTAATCCGGATATTTTTCTTCCAGGAAGTACCAAGGCTTGCCGTCTTTATAAGTCCAGACACGTCCGCCTTCACCGCGCGCTGATTCACTCATGAGGCGAAGTTTATCGTCTCCGGGAATTGCTGTCGGGTGAATTTGAATGAATTCGCCGTTAGCGTATACTGCACCTTGCTGATAAACGACTGATGCTGCTGATCCTGTGTTGATCATTGAGTTCGTCGATTTACCGAAGATAATACCAGGTCCGCCTGTTGCCATAATTACTGCGTCTGATTTAAACGTTTTAATTTCACCGCTCGTAATTTCCTGAGCAGTAATACCGCGTGCTTTGCCTTCGTCGTCAACGACTACGCCTAAGAATTCCCATCCTTCGTACTTATCGACTTGACCTTCGACTTCAAAGCTTCTTACTTGCTCATCTAATGCATAAAGCAGCTGCTGGCCAGTCGTTGCACCTGCATAAGCTGTACGGTGGTGCAGCGTGCCGCCAAAACGTCTGAAGTCTAAAAGTCCTTCGTCTGTTCTGTTGAACATAACGCCCATACGGTCCAGTAAATGGATAATTTTTGGCGCTGCTTCCGTCATTGCTTTAACTGGAGGCTGGTTTGCTAAAAAGTCTCCCCCGTAAACTGTATCGTCAAAGTGGATGTAAGGCGAGTCGCCTTCACCTTTCGTATTAACCGCACCGTTGATTCCGCCCTGTGCACACACTGAGTGTGAACGCTTAACCGGAACAATTGAAAATAGATCTATATTCGCACCAGATTCTGCTGCTTTGATCGTTGCCATTAAACCTGCGAGTCCCCCGCCGACAACGATTACTTTATTATCCGCCATTATTTACACTCCTTTTATACAAACGCAAATATTGCCATAACTCCGATTGTAGAAATGACTAAGAATACTAAGATTGCTACGTAGCTCATTACTTGCTGAGACATTTTCGACTGTGTAATACCCCATGTGATCATGAATGACCACAGACCGTTAGCAAAGTGGAACACTGTTGCAACGACCCCTACAAGCCAGAATACCAGCCAGAACGGGTTAGCCACAACTTCCTCAACCATCTGGAAGTTCACTTCTTCTCCTAGGAAAACCTGGAAGCGAGTCTGATACACGTGGACCGCGATGAAAATAAACGCAATCACACCTGAAATTCTTTGCAGCAGGAACATCCAGTTTCTGTATGTTCCGTATCTGCCCACATTGTTTTTAGAAGTAAATGCGATGTAAACACCGTAAATACCGTGAAACAGAATTGGTAAGTAAATGATGACTATTTCGAGCACAATAACGAATGGCAGGTTACCCATAATACCCGCTGCGAAGTTAAATGCTTCTTCACTGTATGTAGCGGTAAAGTTAACAAGTAAATGCTGGATTAAAAAGACACCCAGTGGAATAACTCCGAGCAATGAATGTAATCTGCGAATGTAAAAACCTGAATCTTGATTCGACACAAAAGACCCCCCTATCTATTATCAACAAACTTTAACTCTTATTTTACCCGTAATAATTTTACAAATCAAGATAGGGTTTAATCTTTTGCAGAATATTTATACATTCAAGTCCTTACGGCTGTTCGCTTAGTTTTCGAACGATATTTTCAGCGACATTTTTCGGGATGCCGATGTCTGTGAAATCGGTCACATTCTTTTCTTTCATTCTTTTTATTGAGCCAAATTTTGAAAGTAACTTTCGCTTTCTGGTCGGTCCGACCCCGTCGATATTATCGAGCTGGGACACAATAGACGTTTTTCGCCGTGTATTTCTATGAAAAGAAATCGCAAATCTGTGCACTTCATCTTGAATTCTCTGCAGCAGATAAAAACTCTGGGAGTTTTTCTTCATGGTTACGATTTCGGCCGGATCGCCGTACAGCAGCTCTGCTGTCGAGTGCTTATCGTCTTTAGCGAGACCAGCGACTGGTATATCGAGCGACAGTTCGTTCAGTAAAACATCTTTAACGGTATTCATATGCCCGACCGCTCCGTCGACGATAATTAAATCGGGCAGCGGCAGACCTTCTTTTAAGACGCGGGTATATCTGCGTCTGACCGCTTCAGCCATCGACGCATAATCATCCGGGCCCTGAACCGTTCTGATTTTATATTTGCGGTAGTCCTTTTTAGACGGTTTGCCATCGATAAAAGACACCATGACACTGACGGGGTCCGCGCCTTGAATATTCGAGTTATCGAAGGCTTCAATGCGGCGCGGCGTCTCAATATTCATTAAGTCCCCGAGCGTTTCAATGGCTTTGATCGTGCGGGCTTCGTCTCTGGCAATCATTTCGAATTTGTTTTCCGCGGCGATTTTAGCATTTTTTGATGCCAGTGCCACCATTTCTCTTTTAGCGCCGCGGAGCGGTGTTTTAACCGTTGCCGGCAGGGCTTCATCAAGAAGTGCTGCATTGAACTCTTTAGGAATATGAATTTCCTTCGGCATCAGGTTAGAGTTTAAATCGTAGAAATGCATAATGAATCTGAAAAACTCTTCTTCAACATCGTCGTTCATCGGAAACATTTCTGCTTTTTTCTCAATTAATTTACCGCTTCTGATAAAGAGCACTGAAACAGACATCCAGCCGTTATCCACCGCATAGCCGAAACAATCGCGGGCGGTCATATCGCTGGTCAGCATGTTTTGCTTCAGCATCGTATTTTCAATGTGTCCCATTAAGTCTCTGTATTCCTTCGCTTTTTCAAATTCCAGCTCTTTTGCAGCTGCCTGCATTTTGTCTTCCAGCTCTTTCATGACCCCATCGGTTTCGCCGTTTAAAAAGTTCGTGATGCCGTCAATCATTTCCTGGTTTTGTTCGTCTGAAACATTGAAAACACACGGGCCGAGACATTGTCCAATGTGATAGTAGAGACACAGCTTATCCGGCATGACATTACATTTTCTAAGCGGATAAATTCTGTCCAAAAGTTTCTTCGTTTCATGGGCGCTGTAGGCATTCGGATACGGGCCAAAGTACTTGCCGGACTTCGGTTTAACCGTCCGGGTGACGACGAGTTTCGGATGTTTTTCCTTAGTAATTTTTATAAAAGGATAGCTCTTATCGTCTTTTAGTAAAATGTTATATCTCGGATAATGCTTTTTAATGAGTGTATTTTCTAAAAGCAGCGATTCGATTTCCGATTGAGTCACGATAAAGTCAAAGTCGACAATATCCTGGACGAGCCGCATGGTTTTCTCATCATGGGCGCCGGTAAAGTACGATCTTACTCTGCTGCGCAGATTTTTTGCCTTACCCACGTATATAATTTCACCGTCGCTGTTTTTCATTAAATAACAGCCGGGTTCTACGGGCAGGACGGACAGTTTAAGTTGTAGTTCTGACATTGTTACACCTTCTCTATAAAAAAAGCCGCCAAATTGGCGGCTTTAATTTAAATTAAGCATGTTTTTCTATTAAAGCAGAAAGCTGCTCTTTAGGCTGGAATCCAACCACTTTATCCACAGGCTCGCCGTCTTTGAATAGAATTAATGTTGGAATGCTCATTACTTCGTATTCGCTTGCTGTTGCCTGGTTATCGTCAACATTTAATTTAGCAATGTTTGCTTTGCCTTCAACTTCAGGTGCTAATTCTTCAAGGATTGGAGCGATCATTTTACAAGGCCCGCACCATGGTGCCCAAAAGTCTACCAGTGTTAAGCCACTGCCAATTTCTTCTTTAAATCCTGCATCGTTCACTTCAATTATAGCCATCTAAAACTACCTCCATATTTGTAATGCTTTAAGTATACAACAATTCAAATTCTCACTCAATGGTATTGCTTACACGAAGTAAATCAAATAGATGATCCCGCTTATAAACATTAACACACTGATAACAATTAACACTTTCGCAAGTTTATACATATCAAAATTATCCATCAGTTCACCTACTTCATTTCTACTATCGTGACGCCAAAGCCGCCTTCACTCGGCATGCCGCCTCTGAATGATGCAACTTTCGGGTGGCGTTTTAAGTACTGCTGCACCCCTTTTTGAAGTGCACCGGTCCCTTTGCCGTGTATAATTTCCACGTCGCTGAAATTCGATAAAAGCACCTGATCCAAGTAATGTTCGAGGCGGATCAGGGCGTCTTCATAGCGCTCGCCTCTTAAGTCGAGCGTACGGTTGACATGCGTTTTATTTTGACGGATGGTCACCGGTTTTTCTGCCTTTTTGGCTTTTCGTTTCTTCACTTCGGACTTATCGAGCTTCATTTTAATTATACCCATCTGCACTGTCACTTCATCGCCGTTTAAACCGATAACTTCCCCTTTTTGACCGTAGGTCAGCACATCAACTTCGTCGCCGGTTTGCAGCACTTCTTCAGTTTCATTGCGGATATCTTTTTTAATGTCGCTTTGATAATAACTGTCCGACAGTTCTTTTTTAGCGTTGATCAGCTCGTGTTCCTGAATGCTGTCCGCGCCGAGTGATTTCATCATTTCAAGTTCTTTAATAATTTCAGCAGCTTCCTGTTCCCGCTGTTTAACGATGCGGTTGGCTTCATCTTTTGCCTTCTGCATGAGCTTTTCTTTGTATGCTTTAAACTGCATATTGTTGTCTGTCAGTTCTTTTTGCAGTTTTTCCGCCTCGTTCATCAGCTCGCGCGTTTGATGTTCATGTTGACGCGCTTCAGTCGTATGGCGCTCGAGCGCTGTGATCATATCGTTGACTTCCATATTATCTCTGCCGGTTAAATTGCGGGCACGTTCGATGACGTCACCATTTAAACCGAGCTTATCCGATATTTCAAAGGCATTCGATTTACCAGGAATCCCCATTAATAATCTGTAGGTTGGCGATAAAGTACTCACATCGAATTCAACACTGGCGTTAATGACGTCTTCTCGCGTATAGCTGAAAGATTTCAGCTGAGGATAGTGCGTAGTTGAAATAATTTTTGACTGTCTGTCGAGCAGGTATTCGATAATGCTGATGGCGAGGGCCGCCCCTTCTTCCGGGTCGGTGCCGGCGCCGAGCTCATCTAAAATGATGAGAGAGTCTTGATCTGCCGCTTTTAAGATGTTGGCGATATTTGTCATATGGCTGGAAAAAGTCGACAGAGACTGCTCGATCGACTGCTCGTCACCGATATCTGCATAGACATTTTTAAAGACCGAAATCGATGAGCCGTCACGTGCCGGAATCGGAATGCCGGCCTGGGCCATTAAGACCGATAGGCCGACGGTTTTAATCGTTACGGTTTTACCGCCGGTGTTCGGCCCTGTAATAATCACAGCTTTCGTTTCCGGTTCGATAATAATATCGTTTTTCACGACGGTTTCACTGTCGATTAAAGGATGGAAAGAACCGATTAAACGGATGGATTCATCTTCTGAAATTTGCGGTTTGGTCCCTTTAATATGGGCACCGTATTTCGCCCGGGCGAAAACAAAGTCGATATGGTGGAGATTTTTATCGTGCTGATATAAGTCTTCTGCAACTTCGTTCACTTGATTCGTTAAGTCTGCCAAAATTCTAGTAATCTCCGCCTGCTCTTCTTCTTTTAAGCCTGAAATATTATTTGTCATGTCGACGATAGCCGACGGTTCCAGGTAAATCGTCTGCCCGCTTTGAGATGAATCGTGGATAATGCCTTTGAATTCATTGCGGTAATCGACGTTGACCGGAATCACATAGCGGCCGTTACGCATCGTAATAATGCTGTCGCTGAGTTTTTTCTGGTTTTTTCTGACAATATCGTTCAGGCGGTCGCGGATTTTCTGCTCTTCAGAACCGATTTTCCTGCGGATGCGGAGCAGGTCTGGTGATGCGTGATCCAGCACCGTGACTTCGTCGACGGTTTCCGTGATTCTTTTATACAGAAAATGGATATCTTCCAGCGTGGTGATATAAGGTGAAATGCTTGGTAAGAATATTTCATCCGTTTCGAAAGCTTTTAGCAGACTTTCGAGCATATTTTTTCTGTTTAAGAGGGATTTTATCTTGTTAAAATCGCTCACGCCTAAAATGCTGCCGATCTGCGCACGTTTGACAAAAGGTTTAATATCGCTAATCCCGCCGAGTTCAACGTGACGGTAGCGCAGCATAGTCGATGCATTGTCGACTTCTTCTATAATATTAACAACTGTATCGTAATCCGTTTCAACGATTGAAAAATTTAATTGTTCTTTTGTCTTATCGCTGATTGCAAATGTTTTAACGGAATTCAAAATCTTATCGAATTCCAGGGTGGTGAATGTTTTATCATTCATTAATATCACTCTGCTTATCTTTATTAATATATGCTTTAAATTCTTCTCTTGATAAAGTGTTTAAAACTTGGGAGGTTTTAACAAATCCTTTTTGCAGTGTCGACACACCGTAATGCATAAAGTCTAAATGATCGGTATGGTGCGCATCAGTATTCACTGTAAACATGACATTCTGATTGGCGATCGCATCGCTCGATAAGTCGAGCCGCTGTGGATTGGCGTTAATTTCCAAAATTGTGTTCGTTTTTTCGGCATAGTCAAAAAGTTCTTCCATATTTACTGGGTAACCGTCTCTGACACCAATTAAACGTCCGGTCGGATGCGCAATGTGACGGACGTACGGATTATCCATAGCCGTTTTTAAACGGTGCATAATGTCTTCTTCCGATTGCTGGAAACTCGAATGAATGGCTGCGATGACATAATCCAGCTGGCTGAGTATTTCATCAGAATAATCGAGCGTTCCATCGGCTAAAATATCCATTTCTGTCCCGCTGTAAACATCGATATCATCGTATTCCTGATCGATTGCCCTGATTTCTTCCAGCTGCTCAAGCAGGCGTTCGTCACTTAAGCCGTTAGCCACACGCAGACTTTTCGAATGGTCGGTAATAACGATGTAGCTGTAGTTTTTTTCGCGCGCAGCTTCAACCATTTCCCGGATGCTGTTGGCACCGTCGCTGTACACCGTGTGCATATGCAGGTCGCCTTTAATATCCGACAGACTGACAATTTCTGAAATGTCGATATCGGTTTCCTTGCCTGTTTCGCGCATCGCCGGTGGAATATAAGGTAAATCAAAATAATGATAAAATTCTTCTTCTGATTGAAACGTCTTCAGACCGTCAGGTGTTTCAACACCGTACTCGCTAATTTTCTCGCCGCGGCTTTTCGCAATCTGACGCATTTTAACATTATGCTCTTTTGAGCCTGTAAAATGCTGCAGCGTAGAAATATACTCGTCGCCGTTTACAAATCTGAAGTCGACGTTAATTTTATCGAAATCATGTTCGATTTCAAGGGATAGTTTTTTATCGCCCTGGGAGACAATTTCTGTGACGAAATTTTGTTCAATCATCGTCTGAGTAAATAATTGATAATCCTCCACTTTAACGATAAAGTCCAAATCCCTGGACGTTTCTTTGGTCCGGCGGCCGCTGCCCGTCATATCGTAACGTTCCACGCCCGGGATTGTGTCGATCACATCAGTGATGACCTGCTTGAATTTTAAAATACGGTTAATCGGATAGCGTTCCGGCCGGTTCAGCACGGTTTCAATCGATTTTAAAATATTCTCTTCAGTCTTTTTGCCGAAGCCTGACAGCGCGCTGACTTCATTGTTTTCACACGCAGCCTTTAATCCTTCCAGCGTATCGATGCCGAGGGCATCGTGGATTTTCGCAATTTTCTTCGGACCGAGGGTCGGGAGTTTCAGCATACGGATCAGGCCCGGCGGGACTTTATCGGTTAAATCTTTAAGGACCGATGATTTGCCTGTCTGCACGAATTCGGTAATGACGTCATTCGTGCCCTTGCCGATACCTTTGAGTTCGCTGAAATCGGAAATCTCGTCGAGTGTCCGCCCGTCAGTTTCTAAAGCCGCTGCCGCTTTTCTGTAGGCCGATACTTTAAACGGGTTCTCCAAATTCAATTCCATATAGACCGCAATTTTCTCGAGCAGTCTGATTACATCTTTTTTAGTCATGTCTACCTCCGAAAAAAGAGCCATATCTCTATGACTCTACTTGTATCCATTCTATTAATTTGTCCGATACTATAAATGTGTGTTCCATTATAAATGAGGCCAGGCCGGAATCAGCAAGCCCTTCCTGTATTGGGAAATAAGGAATGGTTGCAATGAAAAATAAAATAACAACGAGTAAGTATACCGCCTCAATCAAGCCGAGCACTGTGCCCGCGATACTTGAAAACAAGCCGCTTGAAGTAATTTGTTGCAAGTAGTCAAAACCGCTCACGATAATTTGAATAATCACCTTACTCACTATAAAAATGATAAAAAACGCAAACATATAATAGTAAGCATACTCAAGATTAGCCACTTCACTGAGTACGGAATTTGGATTTTCCTGTGCAGTTGACGGATACGGCATCACTAAATAAAACTTGCTGCCGAGTGTTTCGTAATTTAATGAAGCGATAATCAGTGCTGATATGGTACCGATTAAGTGGAGCAGCTGGAGCACTGCGCCGCGGCGGTAACCGACAATCAGCCCGATTAAAAGTATAATTAAAAGTATTAAAGTCATAAATTAGTTCCCTTTTTCAGTGCGCTGTTCTCACGTTCGAGCGCATCATATTTTTCTTTTAACTTTATATAATCATCCATGATATTACAAGCTGTAAGCACCGCTTTACGCTTCGTATCCAAGCCGGGATTTTTCGAAGCAATCGCTTTAATATCGCTGTCCACCCGGGCAGCCACCTCTCTCAGATGCGCCGGATCCTCCTGGCCGACCAGCGTATAATAGTCATTATATATGTTTACAGCAATGCGTGTTTTTTTACCGCTCATGTGACATTGCCCCCATCTCAATATAATTTCTGACACATTTACCTATTTCAATATTTTATTATACTTATCCCATAATGTGAATACAAGGAATTAAAATGATGCGGTATAGGCCGCTGGGCTTGGTCATAGCACAAAATTGGCAAGCCTGCTCGTGATCGCCGTGAAAATGAGCAAGGTCTGCTTAAAATTGGCGAGCTTGCTCATAATGGCAGCGATAATGAGCAAGGTCAGCACAAAGTCCACGTTCCTGCTCATAATTGCAAGGAAAACGAGCAAGGTCAGCATAAAATTGACGAGCCTGCTCATAATGACGGTGAAAATGTGCAAGGTCTGCTCAAAATTGGCAAGCCTGCTCATAATTGCAACGAAAACGAGCAAGCTCAGCACAAATTCCACGACCCTGCTCATAATCCCAAGGAAAATGTGCAAGGTCTGCTTAAAATTGGCAAGCCTGCTCACAATCACAACGAAAATGAGCAAGGTCAGCATAAAATTGACGAGCCTGCTCATAATTGCAAGGAAAACGAGCAAGCTCAGCACAAATTCCACGACCCTGCTCATAATCCCAAGGAAAATGTGCAAGGTCTGCTTAAAATTGGCAAGCCTGCTCACAATCACAACGAAAATGAGCAAGGTCAGCATAAAATTGACGAGCCTGCTCATAATTGCAAGGAAAACGAGCAAGCTCAGCACAAATTCCACGACCCTGCTCATAATCCCAAGGAAAATGTGCAAGGTCTGCTTAAAATTGGCAAGCCTGCTCACAATCACAACGATAATGAGCAAGGTCTGCTTAAAATTGGCAAGCCTGCTCATAATTGCAACGAAAACGAGCAAGGTCAGCACAAAATCCACGTTCCTGCTCATAATCCCAAGGAAAATGTGCAAGGTCTGCTTAAAATTGGCAAGCCTGCTCACAATCACAACGAAAATGAGCAAGCTCACCTCAAATTTCACGACCCTGCTCACAATCCCTCAAAAAACGAGCAAACTCAGCACAAAATCCGCAACCCTGCTCACAAATAAGCCACAGCCAAAATCCTCGAATGATCGCCCACGAGCATTCTCCTAAAAATAAAAAAAGCAGGGGCGATTGTCTCGTCCCTGCTTAAATTTGAAAACTTTTCTATCCTCTGACGGTATAGCCTGCTTTAACCAGCGCGTCTTCCACCGGTGTGTGCAGTGCTTCAATGTCTTTGTCTGTCAGTGTTTTTTCTCTATTTAAATATGTCAGGTGCAGCGCGACAGATTTTTTACCGTCTGCCATATGCTCGCCTTCATATATATCAAACGGATAAACGTCTGTTAAATATTTCGGCGCAGCGTCTTTAATCACGTCAATAATTTCTGATACGTTGACGCTGCTGTCGACTTCCAACGCAACGTCGCGTGACATTGAAGGATATTTAGGCAGGAATTCATATAAAATACTGCCCGTTTTAATTTTCAGCACTTCTGCTAAATTAATTTCAAAGACTGCTGTCTGACCTAAATCGTAGTCCTCAGCGTACTGCGGGTGCAGTTCGCCGGCGAATCCGATTTTTTTATCGTCTAAATAGATTTCAGCGGTGCGGCCGGGGTGCAGCTCATCGTGCGGAGCAGCCTGCACGTACGATACGCGTTCTGCCAGACTGAGTTTTGCAAAGAGCGCGTTGAGCACCCCTTTAACCGTATAGAAATCCGACGGTACAAATGATTGCGTCCAGGCCGTCTTATGCTGTTCGCCCGTCACGATTCCCGCAAGCATTTCCACTTCGTCCGGCAGCTGATCCTGACCGTTCGTCACGAAAATTTTACCGATTTCAAACAGAGACACATTTTTCTGCTGGCGATTCACATTATACATGGCGTTATCGACGAGGTGCGGCACCAGCGATGTTCTTAAGACCGCGCGGTCCTCACTCATCGGCATGAGTAAAGCGAGCGACTCACTTAAATCCGTAAATTCACCGATGCGTTTTTTGCTCGTTAATGCGTAGTTTATCGCCTGAGAGAAGCCTTGAGCGTTTAATTGGCGTTTAATGACACGCACTTCACTCTGCTCATCCGATAAACGTCCCGGTGTAATCGTTGAATATTCCGGCAGCGTTGAAGGAATATTGTCGTAACCGAATATCCGTGCGACTTCTTCAGAAATATCTTCCGGAATTTTCAAATCATCGCGGCGCGACGGAATAATGACGTTAATACCGTCTGAAGTTTCTTCAGCACCAAGGCCAAGTTTTTCTAAAGTTTCTAAAATATCAGCGTGGGATAAATCCGTGCCGAGCCGGTTATTAATAAATGATGCAGACGTTTGAATGACGCCGGGCTCTAGGTTCAATGCGCCTTCGCTCGCGATACCTTTAAGCGTTTTTCCGCCCGCGTATTTTTCAAGCAGGTGGGCTGCACGGTTAACTGCCGGTAAAATAAATTCGTGAGAGACACCTTTTTCAAATCGCTGTGATGCTTCACTGCGAAGGTTCAGACGGCTGCTCGTTTTACGGACTTTAACCGGGTCGAATAAAGCTGACTCGATCACGACATTGACAGTTTGAGCCGTCACTTCTGAATCCAGGCCGCCCATCACGCCGGCAAGTGCAATCGGTACTTCGCCGTTAGTAATTACGATATCATTTTCAGTCAGCGTGCGTTCTTTACCGTCCAGCGTCGTGAAAGCTTCATCTTTTTTAGCCAGGCGCGTGACGATTTTATCTGAACCGATCGTATCGCGGTCAAACATATGGAGCGGCTGGCCGTATTCCATTAAAACGTAGTTGGAAATATCAACGACGTTGTTAATCGGTCTAATGCCTGCTTTAATTAATCGGATCTGCATCCAAAGCGGCGCAGGTTTAATTTCAACATTTTTCACTTCGCGGACTGCGTAAAACGGCACCGCTTCACTGTCGCTGTTTTCGATGTTCATCGTAATCACATCATCGATTTCAGACACTGATGATTCAGGCGCTTTAACGTCCCCTCCGAACAGCGCGCTCGTTTCATATGCTGCACCGATCATCGACAAGGCATCTTTACGGTTTGGCGTTAAATCAAACTCGAGCACCTGATCGTTTAAATACAAAGCAGTCAGTGCATCTTCACCAGGTGTCTGTGCTGTATTAAAAATGAAAATACCATCCTGGTATTCAGCCGGTACGAATTCTTCTTTCACACCGATTTCCTGCAGTGAACAAATCATGCCTTCCGATACTTCGCCGCGCAGTTTAGCACGCTTGATCTTAACGCCGCCTGGCAGTCTGCCGCCGACTTTAGATACGATAACGTAGCTGTCAGCCTGGACGTTCGGTGCACCGCAGACGATTTGCGTCACTTCTTCACCGGTATCGACTTCACATAAGTTCAGACGGTCCGCTTCAGGGTGCGGTTTAACTGATTTAACATAACCGACGACGAGATTTTTAATGTCCGCCGTATAGTCGATAATATCGTCGACTTCAATACCGCCGCGCGTAATTTTTTCTGAGAGTTCATTTGTCGGCACATCGATGTCGATAAACGTCTTAAGCCATTCTTTAGATACTTGCATGCGCTTCGCCTCCATCTTCTGTCGGAATAAATTGATCGATAAATCTTAAATCGTTCGTATATAAATGACGGATATCTTCGATACCGTATTTCAACATTGCCACGCGGTCTGGTCCCATACCGAAGGCAAATCCTGAATATTCTTTTGAATCAAAACCAGCCATTTCAAGCACGTTCGGGTGCACCATGCCGGCACCTAAAATTTCAATCCAGCCGGATTGTTTGCAGACGTTACAGCCTGCCCCTTTACATTTGAAGCAGGAAATATCCACTTCAACACTCGGTTCAGTGAAGGGGAAATAACTCGGACGAAGACGCACTTCTCTGTCGTCCCCGAATATTTCTTTCGCAAATAATTCGAGCGTGCCTTTTAAATCGCTTAAATGGATGTTTTTATCGACAACGAGCCCTTCAATCTGTGTAAACTGATGTGAGTGTGTCGCATCATCGCTGTCTCTGCGGTAAACTTTACCCGGACAAATAATTTTAACCGGGCCTTCACCCTTTTGCGCTTCAAGTGTGCGCGCCTGCACCGGTGACGTATGTGTCCGTAGAAGAATCTCTTCAGAAATATAGAACGTATCCTGCATATCGCGCGCCGGGTGTGATTTTGGAAGGTTCAGCGCCTCGAAGTTGTAGTAATCCTGTTCAACTTCATAACCCTCTTTAATTTCATAACCGAGGCCGATAAAGAAATCTTCAATGTCTTCAACGATGCGGTCGATCGGGTTGGAGCCGCCGATATCCATCGTGCGTCCCGGCAAAGTGACGTCGATCGTTTCAGCCTGCAGTTTTTCTTTCATCGCTGCTGCTGACAGTTCTGTTTCCAGTTCAGCAATAGCCGTTTCAATCTCATTTCTCAAGACGTTGACTTTTTGGCCGTATGCCGGACGTTCTTCATTCGACAGATTTTTCATTTCTTTCATCAAACCTGTCACTTTACCTTTTTTACCTAAATATTCTACGCGTAAATCCGATAAAGCTTTAGAATTATCGACTGCGCTTAATTTATCGTTAAACTCGAGCTGGATTGTTTCCATTTCCACTGTCATATCATCACTCCTGATTTTTATATAAATTTAAAAGAAAAAAACCCCGCCCTCATAAAAGGACGGAGTTCCGTGGTACCACCTAATTTTCTGCATACGCAGACACTTAAATACGCCGATATGGTGGCGTCTCCCGCATACTTCATCAATCAGGTGAACACTGATTAAAACCGCACATTAATTTTCAGCTGATATTAATGTTCTCTGGACCGGTCTCGATAATCATTTATTCCTAACTTCAACCGAAGTAAATTTATAACTTTGTTACATTAATTATAACCAAATTACACTTAAAATCAAGATTTAAAATGATGCATCAAAATTGCACCGGCAATTGCTACGTTTAAACTCTCGCTCATGCCCGGCATACTGATTTTGGCATTGATATCCATCAGCTGTTTCGTCCGTTCGGTCAAGCCGCGGCCCTCGTTGCCGAGAACGAGCATGATATCACCGTCCGGCTTATTAAAGTCATCGATGTAAACCGCGTCATCGAGCGATGTGCCGATTTTAATTCCTTTAAAACTTTCTGCCGCCTCGAGCGCCCCACGCTGCAGCATGTTTAAGTGGAAGTGGCTGCCCTGAGCCCCTCTTAATACTTTAGGGTTGTATGGGTCTGCGCTTTCCGGCGTGACGATTACCGTCTTGAAGCCAAAAGCATCCGCCGTTCTGATTAAAGTGCCGAGGTTGCCGGGATCCTGCACATCTTCTAATAATAATACTCTGTTATACGTAATTTTACCGGGTGCCTGCTGGTTGACTACAGCAGCGATACCAGGCGGTGTATCTAAAGTCGATAAAGATTTCATTACATCGTTTGAAACGTAAAGTACTTTAAAATGATCGATGTTTAAATCGTGTTTAAAGCCGTCTTCGATAATAATCGTATCGACAGGCTGTTTATAATTGACTGCTTCTTCTACTAAATGCACACCTTCGATTAAAAACTGATTTGATTTTTTGCGGCCTTTCGCCGTATGAAGCTTGCGGTAATTTTTAATGCGCGTGTTATCTTTTGAAGAAATAACTTCTTTTACCAAATGATTTCGTCCACCTTATCGTCGTTTAATGATTTCACTACTTCAGTGACCAGTTTGACTGCATTGTTGTAGTCTTCCTTATGCATAATCGATACGTTTGAATGCATATAGCGTAGCGGGACGCCGATCGATACAGACGGCACGCCGTCGTTTGATACATGGAAGGCGCCTGAGTCCGTGCCGCCGCCGGTAATGACTTGTAATTGTACAGGAATATCCTTCGTTTTGGCAACGTCTAATATATGTTTTCTAAATGGCACGTGCCCGATATTTGAACCGTCCATTAATAGAACGAGCGGTCCTTTGCCGAGGTCTCCTGTGCCATTTGAGGATTTCATTCCCGGCGTATCCATAGCGAGACCAACGTCTACTGCGATTGCGAGATCCGGTTTTACTTTATTCGCTGCAACTTTAGCACCGCGGAGTCCCACTTCTTCCTGGACTGTCGCCCCGCTCACTAAGTTAATATTAATATTTTCTTTTTCAAGATTTTTCATCACGTCGATCGACAGCGCAACACCAAAACGGTTATCCCACGCTTTAGCCAGCAAGTAATTTTCGTTCGCCATCTCTGTAAACTCGGTGTACGGCGTAATCATATCGCCGAGGGCCACGCCGGCCTGCTCTGCTTCTTCTTTAGACGCGACACCGATATCGATAAACATGTCTTTAATATCCACTGGTTTTTTTCGTGCTTCAGGTGTTAAAACATGCGGCGGTTTAGAGCCAATTACACCAGTAATTATTTTACCGTCACCCGTCGTAATGCTCATGCGCTGGGACAGCATCACTTGATTCCACCAGCCGCCGACCGGTGTAAATTTAATAAAGCCCTTGTCGTCAATTTCAGTCACCATAAAGCCGATTTCATCTAAGTGGCCGCCGACTAAGATTGTTTTTGCGCCCTCTTTGGCTTTTTTCTTGCCGAAAACGCCGCCGAGATTATCTTCCACAATTTCGTCAGACAGCGGATTTAAATACTCTTTTACTTTATTTTTAATGGCTGTTTCAAAGCCGGCGATGCCGTTGGCATCCGTTAAGTCTTTTAACATTTCGAGTTGTTTATCCATTTTAAAATCCCCTTTAAAAATAGTCGTTAATTTTATTTTACCATAAGATATTTCAGATACCGTAATAATAATACTGCAAAATAAAGCACCCTCTGTTTAAGAGAGTGCTTCAATTGAATTAATTTCTGTCCGGATAGCTGTATCCTTCTTCATCTCTTCTCGGGTATTCATCGACCCAGAAGTTATGATCTTTAAAGTCGCTGCGGTCAGGCTCGTAAACAATCTCGCCTTTCAGCTTGCCTTGTTTTTTCAGTTTGTATTGACGCTCGTAATCTCTGAACACTTTTAAGGCCGGTTTCTGCAGGATTAAAATAGCGATAACGTTAATCCAAGCCATCAGCCCGACGCCGAGGTCACCCATCAGCCAAGCTAAATCTGCTGTTGAAACGGCACCGTAAAATGCAGACGCAATCAGTACGAGACCAAGTACAATTTTAAGCCACTGCATTCGCCCTTTAAGCATATAGACTAAGTTGGTTTCCGCTATATAGTAATAAGCGAGCATCGTCGTATAGCAGAAGAACAAGAGCGCGAACGCGATAAAGTAAGAACCGAAGCCGATAAAGTCTTCCTGGAAATTATCCATGCCGTGGAAGGCGCTGTCGATGCCGGCCTGAGTAAATGTTACCGTACCGCTGACATCTTTTTCACCGGCTGCATTCGTCTGATACACGCCGTTATCGACAATTAAGCCGCCGTCTCCGTCAGACACGTTGTACATCCCTGTCATTAAAATCATTAAAGCTGTTGCTGTACATACGAATAATGTATCGATATATACTGAGAACGCTTGAACCAGACCCTGTTTTGCCGGGTGAGATACTTCTGCAGCACCTGCTGCGTGAGCTCCGGTACCCTGACCTGCTTCGTTTGAGTACAGTCCGCGTTTAACACCGATCATAATCATGGCACCGACCGTACCGGCAAACTGCTGCTCGAGACCGAATGCGCTCTTGAAGATTAATGCGATTAAGCCTGGAACCGCTTCGATATTCATTATTACAATTGCTACTGCAACGATAATATAAGCGATTGCCATAAATGGAACGACTGCTGTCGCAACGTTTGCAATCGAACGGATTCCGCCGAAAATTACAACTGCAAGAATAACGACGATAAATGCACCGATCATCCATGAATCAATCATCGGCAGTGCATTGGTTGCAGAACTTGAAATTGAGTTAGACTGGATCCCCGGTAATAAGAGACCGCAGGCAATCACCGTAACGACTGCAAAAAGCAGTGCATAATATTTACCGAACGTTCCACCGATCCCCTTTTCGATGTAGTACGCCGGTCCCCCGCGATACTGCCCGTCTTCCTTCTGTTTATAAATCTGAGATAAAGTCGATTCTACAAACGCACTCCCCGCACCGAGGAAGGCGATCAGCCACATCCAAAATACTGCCCCTGGCCCCCCGATAAATATTGCTGTAGACACACCGACAATGTTACCCGTTCCGACACGCCCTGCCAGTGACACGGCAATTGCCTGGAAACTTGAAATTCCGTCTTCTGATTTTCCGCCTCTAAAGATTAGGCGGATCATATCAGCTATGTATCGCACTTGGAATAATCGCATGCGGATCGAGAAGTATAATCCCGTACATACCAGCAAAATAACCAGAGCCGCACTCCAAACAATGTCATTAAAAGCTGTTACAAATGTCTCCATTTAAATGATTCCCCTTTGTTTTCTCTCTTTAATATGAAATTACCACTCAAATATAGTCTATTTACTCCCCCTTGTCTATGCTTTTTCACAAAAATTGTTACCGCTTACAATGTTGATGCTTCAACATTCTCTTTATAATAGTTGGTATACGGACGATTGAGCGGTATTAAAAAAAGCCCGGTTCAATTGTGAACCGGACGGTTTTTATCCTAAAGCGCATCGCTTTGATTCCTGTAAATTTTTACTAATTTTACTGCGATAGCAGCTGTTGCTGCAGTCACAACTATGAAACCCGCGTACATGATATACATATTCGATAAAAGCCCCGACTGCAACATGGCCGCTGTCACATTTGCCAAAGCATGAAGCAGAATAGCGAACGGATACAGCCACCATTTTTTCTGCATCATCACCGCAGAAAAGACGATAATTGACAAGGAGATATGTAAAATCATTGCGATAATTCTTTCAAAAATCGCAATCGAATACATATACCACGGCTGGCTTTGAATTAAATTCTCCGCTGGAATCGGCACCGCATTTAAAGCATCCGAACCTGAATTTACCATCATAGCGATAACGATGCCGTTAATCATACTGATTCCGACAACCGCCGCGGCTTCAAAACCGCCGTGACCGATACCATACGATACCGCGCTGTCAATATCGCGGTAATATTTTTTCGTCATTAAAAATGCGAGCAGCCTGCCCGTCTCTTCAAAGACCCCGGCAGCGAGCACACCGTATAAAACATAGAGCCACGGTGAAACAGTCAATAATTCTATAGAACCGTCCGCGCTAGGCTTAAGTACCGCAGCATGAAGCAGCTGCTCTAAAATTAAAGCAAAAATTAAAAAGACAGCAATACCAATCAAAAACGGAATCCATCTGACTTTGAACCATTTTCTAAGCACAAACATAAAAATAAACGGCAGCAGCACCGAAATCACGGCCACCACCGCCATAATTACAATCTCCGACTGGGGAATCAATGTGAACACCCTCCTTTTTCATCATTGTATCGGTAATTAGGGCCGTCGACAATGATGGATTGGGGATGGGTCCCTTGTCAGGTCGATGAACACGCCTCATCTGCCTGATAATTTTTCTGTCAGGTCGATGAACACGCCTCATCTGCCTGATAATTTTTCCGTCAGGTCGATGAACACGCCTCATCAGCCTGATAATTTTTCCGTCAGGTCGATGAACACACCTCATCTGCCTGATAATTTTTCTGTCAGGTCGATGAACACACCACATCTGCCTGATAACACGATTTAAACTAATGATTTGTCTTTATATCTATTCAAATTCTCATGCTTTTCATAAGCTTGATCGAAACTTAGATATTTAGTCGTATAATATGAACCTGGACCGCTTGAAAGACGATTGCAATACTTATTCAGTAATCTATAGACTGTTCGTTCGCTAATTTTGTAATCGATAAACTGCAATAAACGCTGTTTGGTCAACTTTTCATTCAGAAATAAAGATTTAAAGTCATATATAGCGCGAAGTAGATGTGTTTCCTTTTTCTCACATGATCCACATTTTTGGCACATCAAATGATAATGATATAACTCCAGCTCAAACCCGCCGCACGCCCCGCAATATAATCCTTTTTTCACGCTTGAGAAATCGGCGCTTTTATCGAAATAAGGGTTGGCCACTATGCGCTCGCGAATCAGTGCGGCAATTTTTTCTGCAAATCGGCCGGCGTAAATATTTTTAAATTGCATCAGGTAATGACGCAGCTCTGAACGGAGCACGACAGAATCGCGTAGCGCCTCATCGCGCGTCTCGAGACGAAATTCAATATTCGGGAAGACTATTTTGCCGGTCACGGAAAATTCATCCCTCACCAGATAACGCATTTTAATCAGTTTCCCCATCGCCCGCCGGAGCTGCGACAGCGCATCTTCCGACACTTCAGATTTTCTGATATACCACTTCCCGTTTTCATAACGATAAAGACCCGAGTAGTTTTTTATTTCGTTGACCACAATCCCGTCATCGCTGACAATCAGACTGTCGTATTGGGCAACGGCTCCGTCGATTTTCAAATAAATATCTCGAAATACAAATACTGAGCCGTGACCGGCCGAATCGAAGATCCGGTCGTATTCGCACTCACCGGAAAATCCTTTTTCCAGCACCGACAAAATCTTCGCTTCTTCAGACGACAATCTTCTCCTCTTAACTAGAGCTCGGTAAAACAGCAGTTCAGCGCCGGCAGTTCTGTGACTTAAAATCATCGCTCATATTCCTCCCGTATAAAAAGTAGTCCCTACCCTATATATAGGAAAAATTGGCGGTTTATTTTTTTATCGTACAAGTTATTTTATTTATTTGACAAAGCCAAAAATATTTCCAGTAAAATACAAAAAAGCACCCAACTTTATGGGTGCTCCTTTTTAACGCGTTATTATTTTAAAGCGTTTTTAGCTTGTGCTACGATTTCAGCGAAAGCAGCGTCGTCAGCGATAGCAATTTCAGAAAGCATTTTTCTGTTGATATCGATGCCAGCAACTTTAAGTCCGTTCATTAGACGGCTGTAGCTGATGTCGTGCTGACGTGCAGCAGCGTTAATGCGTGAGATCCATAATTTACGGAATTCACGTTTTTTCTGTTTGCGGTCACGGTATGCATACTGACCTGATTTCATTACAGCTTGTTTAGCTGTTCTATATAAAGTGCTTTTCGCACCAAAATAACCTTTTGCCTGTTTTAATACTTTTTTACGTCTCTTACGAGATGTTAATCCATTTTTTACGCGAGCCATTTCTAACTCCTCCTTTTAATATTATTTAGCAGATTTAGCTAATAAGTGAACTAAGCGTTTTGCATCTGATTTAGCAACTAGAGCAGATCCTCTTAATTGGCGTTTCTGTTTAGTTGTTTTGTTAGCGAATAAGTGGCTAGTGAACGCTTGTGAGCGTTTGAATTTGCCTGTACCAGTCTTTTTAATTCGTTTAGCATAACCTTTATGCGTCTTCATTTTTGGCATGATAAAGTCCTCCGATTATAATTATTTTTTCTCTGCAAACGGTGCAACAACGAGGAACATGGAACGTCCTTCCATCTTCGGTCTCTGTTCAATCTGGCCATCTTCTTTAAGTGCTTCAGCAAAACGCTCAAGTACTTTACGTCCGATGTCTTTGTGCGTAATCGCACGGCCTTTAAAGCGAATAGAAACTTTTACCTTGTCTTCTTTAGCAAGGAATTTTTTAGCGTGACCCAATTTAGTATTGAAGTCGTGCTCTTCGATTGTCGGTGACAAACGAATTTCTTTTAAATTAATGACTTTTTGTTTCTTACGAGCTTCTTTATCTTTTTTCTGCTGCTCGTACTTGAACTTACCGTAATCCATAATACGTGCAACAGGCGGTTTAGCGTTTGGTGCAACAAGTACGACGTCTAAATTAGCATTTTCTGCTAACTCAATTGCATCTCTCGTTGCTTTTATACCTAGCTGTGAACCATCTTCTCCGATTAAACGAACTTCTTTTGCGCGAATACGATTATTGATCAATGTTTGATCTTTAGCTATGTTTAGCACCTCCAAAATATTTAACGAACAAAAAAAGGCGAATGCAGCACACTGCACCCGCCTTAGAATTTGCAGCTGCAATAGTTACTGCGGCTGCATTTCCCAATTTACCCAATCACTTTCGTTTAAGGGTGTGAAGCGGGAGCTTCAACTTGTCCGTTTGTTTCAACTCTTAGTACTATACAGGATTAAATCCGCTTTGTCAAACTTATTTCTTCAATCTGATTTCATCGATTAATTGATACAGGAAGTCTTCCTTATCAAATGTTTCTTGTTTCTCTTCACCGTATTTTCTGACGTTGACGAGCGACTGGTCTTTTTCTTTATCGCCGACAACGACCTGGTAAGATATTTTATTCATTTGAGCTTCGCGGATCTTATATCCCATTTTCTCGTTGCGGTCGTCAATATGAACACGGATGCCCTGGCTCTTCATTTCGTCGTGAATTTCACGTGCGTAATCGTAGTGCAAGTCCAGGTTAACCGGAATAATTTCAACTTGTTTTGGCGCCAGCCATAACGGGAAGTTGCCTTTGTATTCTTCAGTTAAGAAGGCAACAAAGCGTTCCATCGTCGACACTACACCGCGGTGAATAACGACTGGACGGTGTTCTTCACCGTCTTTGCCGATGTAAGTTAAATCGAAACGTTCAGGCAGCAGGAAGTCTAACTGTACAGTCGATAACGTTTCTTCTTTGCCGAGCGCTGTTTTCACCTGTACGTCCAGTTTCGGACCGTAGAATGCCGCTTCACCTTCCACTTCTTCATACTCAAGACCCATTTCATCAACAGCATCTTTCAGCATGCTTTCAGCGCGCTGCCACATGTCATCGTCGTCAAAGTATTTTTCTGTGTCTTCAGGGTCGCGGTAGCTGAGACGGAATCTGTAGTCGTTTAAGTTAAAGTCTTTATAGACTTCCTGAATCAGTTCAACCACTCTGATAAATTCCTCTTTAATCTGATCCGGGCGCACGAAGACGTGAGCATCGTTCAGCACCATGCCGCGGACGCGCTGCAGGCCGCTGACTGCCCCGCTCGCTTCATAGCGGTGCATCATGCCGAGTTCCGCGATTCTGATCGGCAGTTCGCGGTAAGAGTGGCGTTCATTTTTGTAAATCATCATATGGTGCGGGCAGTTCATCGGACGAAGTACTAATTCTTCGTTGCCGACTTCCATCGGCGGGAACATATCGTCCTGATAGTGATCCCAGTGGCCGCTCGTTTTATATAAATTCGTATTGGCCATAATTGGTGTATAGACGTGATTGTAGCCGAGTGAAATTTCTTTATCTACAATATAACGTTCGATTTCGCGGCGGATTGTCGCACCGTTTGGCAGCCAAAGCGGCAGACCTGCGCCGACCATCTGGTTATTTTCAAACAGCTTCATTTCCTTGCCGATCTTACGGTGGTCACGCTCTTTGCGTTCTTCCAGAAGATCCATATAGGCAGCGAGTTCTTTTTTATCGAAGAAAGCTGTGCCGTATATGCGCTGCAGCATTTTGTTATTGGAATCGCCGCGCCAGTATGCACCGGCAGTCGATAACAATTTAAATACTTTAATTTTAGCTGTTCTCGGCACGTGGACGCCGCGGCACAGGTCAGTAAATTCACCCTGTGAGTATACCGTCACCTGTTCGTCAGCCGGAATCGCATCGATCAGTTCCTGTTTATAAGGATCATTAATAAATAATTCTTTCGCTTCATCGCGTGATAATACTCTTCGTTCAATCGGAATATTTTCATCCACAATGCGCTTCATTTCTTTTTCTATTTTAGGGAAATCTTCTGAAGAAATGTTTTCCTCGATATCGAAGTCGTAGTAAAACCCTTCTTCAATGACTGGACCGACACCGAAGTGCACGTCGCCGTATAGGCGTTTTAAAGCCTGGGCCATTAAGTGCGCAGTTGAATGGCGCAGAATTTCAATGCCTTCCGGACTTTTATTCGTAATGAGTTCTACTAAACCGCCAGCTTCAAGCGGACGTGTTAAGTCGAATAACTCCCCATCTACTTTAGCAGCCAGTGAAGTTTTTTTAAGTCCCGGGCTGATCGAGCCGGCAATTTCTTCCGGTGTGACGCCGAAATCAAACTCTTTTACGTTCCCGTCCGGGAATCTTACGTCGATTTTTTCAACCATGCTAAACATCCTCTCGTTTCCAATTTGATATAAATTTAAAATAAAAAAAGCCGTCCCTATTAAAAAAATAGGGACGACTTTACCGCGGTACCACCCTGATTTACACAGATAAATCCCGTGTCTCAAGTTTGGAGATAACGGTCCGACCGACTTCCGATTAAGGAAGTATCATCAGCAGGTAGTAACAATTCGCGGTTTATATGCATGTCTCAGCAATCATGCACTCTCTTCAATAAACTATTTAAAAATTGTCTTGTCCTTGGATTATTAATGAAATATAGCTATATCGTACACGAAGGCACTGTAAAAATCAAGCTATGAGTTTCTTAAATTATCACCCGTCAGCTCAACTTCTTCACATAAGGCGCGGATTCTCTCGATCATACGGAGCGCTTTGGTTTCTTCTTTGCCGTTCGTTTTCGTATAGCTGTACCGTCCTTTTAACTCATTAATTGCAAAGTTTGAGCTGATAAAAGTCGGCAGCTGTTCAACCATACGATAATTTAAAATACTCGTAATCACTTCATCCCGGCTCCAGGCCGTGACATCTTCTGCGCCGAGATCGTCTAAGATCAGCACTTCTGCATTGCGGATGGCATCGTAGCGGGCATTCGTCGTACCGTCGTTAAAGCCGGATTTTAAATCTCTTAAAATTTCCGGTACGTAAATCATCATCGAAGATATCGATTTTTCTTTTAATTCATTGGCAATACAGCCGAGAATATAAGATTTTCCGATACCGAATTCACCGTGAATGTACAGTCCGCGGTAGCCTTCACCTCTGGCAATCTTGCCGGCTTTTTCTATCGCATTTTTTAAAATATCACGGCGGTCATCATTTAAAAAGATGGTATCAAAAGTGGCTTCTCTGACGTCTCTTGGAATATGGAAGCTCTGGATCAGGCTTTCCCGTTTAATAAATTCCTCGTGTTTTGCTCTGACCGGACATTTGGTATAAAGCATGTTAAAGCGGCCCTGACGGATTTCAAGATTGATAATGAAACCGTCGGGATGGCTTAAACATTCACCCTCGTCTGCAGGTTCGCATTCTGCCGGCTGGTTGATATAGTGTTTTAAAATCATCAGATCGTTTTGAATCATGGAGCGGGTAATCTCGCCTTCATGTTCAGCCATAAATTGTTTCATCTTCGGATGATTTATAATTTCGTTATATATACGCTCGTTATTCTCCCGGATTTTTTCCGAATTTTTAACGAAACTGCTTATCGGTTCCATTATCTCACCTAATTTTCCCTGAATTTATCGATCAGTTTACTGAAATCTTCATCGTCTTTCAACGTTTTTCTCGGTTCCTTATCGTTCTTCACCGGCTCATTTTTAACCGGTTTCTGTCTCTTTTCAGCCGGTCTTTTATCCGACTTTTCTTTCAGCCAGGCCGGCTGTTCTTCGCCGGGACCGGAATATTTAAACTGGCGCTTACGCCGCTTCTCTTCCTGGGCATCTCTAAATTCCATAATGGACTGGTAAGCTTCCGCTGCCGTGCGGTAGCCTTCTTTTTCCCAGTTTTCAGCAATGGTCATCACGTATCTTAAAGGCAGCTCGCCGTCTTTCATTTGAATGGCATATTCCAGCAGCACATTTAAAACGCCGTTTTCGAGACCGGTTTTAACGATCAGTTCCGTCACAACTTTTAAATCATTTTCAGACGGCTTGTAGCTTCTAAGATCGTTAATTCTGTCGAGCGGACTCACCTTGTCGAGTCCTTCTAAATACGTCTCATCACCCGATGGCTGAACCGCTTCTTCCTGGGTTGAAAAACTTGGAATCACTTCGCCGTATTCCTTCTGATAGTATTTGCGGGCTTCAGTTTTTAAGCGTTCTTTATCGATTCCGAACTCGGGGCTCGTCGACTGCAGCAGCACCTGCTTAATATCGTAAGCATTTAATTTAAACAGCTGGCTGAGCTGGACGATCAGCCGTTTGATTTCTTTTGAGAAAAACTGCTTATCGATGCGCGTGCCTTTCAAATGGGTGAACAGAACATCGAAGTCGAAGTCATCGAGTGATACTGCAGGCCCTCTCGACGTCTCGTTGTGCTTGAAATTTTCATGGGGCGTTTTAAATTTAGCATCTCTGGCATGATAAAACACCTCTGTAAATTTCTTCGTCACTTCGGTAATATTTTCCGGCAAGTCAGGATAAATCAGGCGCTCTTTTTTATCGTTAAATTTCTGAGAACCGACTTGCGAGTACAAGTACATCGACAGCATCGGATCTTTAAAATACATATCCGCCGACAGCGGCTGCAGCAGGCTGTAAACGAACAAGTCATCGTGTGCCTTATTGGAAACGTATGTCCGGACCAGTCCGATCGCTTCCAGCTTGTCGACCGCTTTCTCAAAACCGGACAGATTTAAAGACAGTTCATCCATCAGCTCGCGGTGAAAACGGACCGCCAGTTTATCGTATATTTTAGTCGATTCAAATAAATATAAATAAATTGCAAAAGCCTCAGTCCCGATCACCGGCAAGTACAAGCTGTTGAGTACTTCGTAATGATCGCCCGACAGATTACCCGGCTGATACACGATAAACTCCGTATTCGGTTTTAAACGCTCATTATACTTCATTGTCAGCCTTACCTTTTTCTAAATTTTGTAAGATATCCATCAACTGGTCGATATCTTTAAACTCTCTGTAAACCGAGGCAAAACGCACATAAGCGACCTGATCCAGAGTAATTAATTCATTCATGACGGATTCACCGATATCGTTCGAAGAAATCTCCGGTTTGTTTAAATTTCTTAACGTCGCTTCGACATTGTCCGCACGCTTTTCAATTTCCTCATAGGGAATGGACCGTTTTTCACAAGCTTTCAAAAAGCCGTCCAGCACTTTGGAACGGTCGAACACTTCACGGGTGCCGTCCTTTTTAATTACGACTAAGGGTGACAGTTCAATCCGTTCAAAAGTCGTAAATCGCGTGCCGCAATTTTCGCACTCGCGGCGTCTGCGAATCGCATTCATCTCATCTGCATGACGCGAATCCACAACTTTTGAATTCGTATCCTGGCATTTTGGACATCTCATGTGATGTTCACCTCATTTGTAATAGATTCGTTTCAATTATTATAACACCGATAGCAGGAAACTTAAAAAAGAATGCGGGGATGCGGGTGTGTCGAGTCTCTCAAGGCCTCACCCGCCTATTAAATCAAACAAAAAACAGCTCGTCTCCGTCAGGAGCAGCAGAGCTGTTTATCGGTAAAAATAAGTCTATGCTTCAACTTTGAAGTTTTCACGTACAGGCATTGCTTCTAAATATTCACTGCCTTCGGATTTCACGCGCTGTTCTTTTTTAACGTGTGAATTTTGGAAGGCTTCGGAATCTACCCAGGCCTTGAAGTCTTCCGTAGACTGCCAGCCTGTTAGCACAGTCATTTTATTGTCTTTTTTAAGCAGCATAAAGCCTCTAAATCCTTCATACTGGTCGACGTTGCCTTTACGGCCTTTAAATCGTTTAATCATATCTTTGATGTAGTCTTCTTTGACGATAAAATTATTTGCTGCAACGTGTCCGGCGGTATTTAAATCACCGTCGTGAATAATCACATCGTAAGTGCCGTCTTTAAATGTTGCTGTTTCACCGTCGATAAGCAGTTCAGTGTTTTGTCCGTCTGTATTGACTAATTTCATATCCGTATTCCTCCGTTCCAATAGTTACTTTTATTATAACAAAAAGAAGGATAGCTTAAACTATCCTCCTGTGAAAGTATTGTTAAATATTTTTAGCGATCATTTCTGCTAATTCGACACATCTTACTGAGTAGCCCCACTCGTTGTCGTACCAAGATAGAACTTTAACTTTGTTATCGCCCATAACCATCGTTAAGTCTGAATCGATAATTGAGCTGCGCGGATCAGTATTGTAGTCGCTTGACACTAAAGGCTGTTCGCTGACGCCTAAAATACCTTTCATTGCATCTGCTTCATATTTCTTGAATGCTGCATTGACTTCTTCTTTAGTCACTTCTTTTTCTAAATCTACAACCAGGTCAACTAAAGATACGTTTGATACCGGTACGCGGAGTGCCATACCGTCTAATTTACCTTCAAGTTCAGGCAGTACTAAAGCTGTTGCTTTGGCTGCACCTGTTGACGTTGGAATAATGTTTTCTGCAGCTGAACGCGCACGGCGTAAATCTTTGTGCGGGTTATCGATATTCATCTGGTCGTTAGTGTAAGCGTGAACTGTAGTCACAAGACCATTTTTAATTCCGAATTCATCGTTCAGCACTTTAGCAACCGGTGCAAGACAGTTCGTCGTACATGATGCATTTGAGAATACATCGTATGAAGACGTGTCTAATGTTGCACAGTTCACACCGCGTACTAATGTTTGCACATTGCCGCCTTTAGACGGACCAGTTAATAATACTTTTTTAGCGCCGGCATTAATATGAGCAGCAGCTTTATCACCGTGGTTAAATGCACCTGTTGCTTCGATTACTAAATCGATGCCGAGGTCTTTCCAAGGTAAGTTTTCAGGGTTGCGGTCGCTTGTTACAGTAATTTCTTTACCGTCTACAACAAGGTTGTCCCCTTTAACTTCAACTGTTTTGTCCCAAGTACCATGCGTTGTATCGTATTTTAGTAAATGTGCAATCGTACTTGCAGGGTGTGTGGCATTGATTGCAGCGAGATCAAGTTCTTCAGATTCGCTGATAATGCGAAACACCATTCTTCCAATTCTACCTAAACCATTAATTGCAACTTTTTTCATGACTAGAGCTCCTTTAAAAGTTCGTTTTTTCATAAATAGTATAACACATTTAAAGCTATGATTGAACGCGTTTTCACATACTTTCCAACTCTTCTGTAAATCTGTCGATTTGTTCATATAAAGCGTCGAGATTTCCATTGTTGTCAATACGGTATTTGCTCTTCATCACTTTATCTGTCAGCGGCATCTGGCTGTTAATTCTCGCCTCTGCTTCTTCGATAGTTAAATCATCCCGTTCTGTCAGCCGCTTAATTTGAGTATCCCGGTCTACAAAGACTGTGACAACAAAATCACAGCGCTGATCCAGCCCGTTTTCAAATAGCAGCGGAATGTCTAAAAAGACATGGCCTTCTTGAACGAATTTCGCTTCATCTGCATTCATCATTTGCCGGATTAAGGGGTGAACGATTTCATTTAGCGTCCGGCGTTTATCGGCATCGTTAAAAATGATGCTGCCGAGCTGCTTACGGTCGAGTTCCCCTGCATCGTTAACGATGTCTTCACCGAAGGCTTCGATAATTTGAGGGAGGGCCGGGCCGTTTTTCGCCGTCGTTTGTCGTGAATACTGATCTGCATCGAGCACTGTGTAGCCGCGGTCTTTTAAATAATTGCTCACGGTCGTTTTACCGCTGGCAATCCCACCTGTTAAACCGATAATTTTATACATGATTCACATCACCTCTGACAAGTTGTGCAATAAAAAGTATTGCGCGTATTAATCACTTTCGTTTTCAGCTCGTGTCCGAGCGGGCATTTATCCTGCTGGTACACTTTAAAACTGTGCTGCATTTCACCTTTGCCGCCGGTGACGCTGCGGTAGTCGGATATGGTCGAACCGCCTCTCGATAAGGACAGTTCAAACACTTCCGTAATTCTTTCAAACAGCTCTGACAGCCGTTTATCGGATATATTTTTCACCTTTTTAGTCGGTAAAATATGCGCCAGATACAAGCTTTCAGCGGCGTAAATATTACCGACACCGGGAATCACTTCCCCGTCCATAATGGCCGCCTTAACTGGTTTTTCTGCAAACTTTTTAGAACGGAGTGTCTGTAAAAAATGAGTCCTGCTAAATTCATCCGTATACTCAGGCGCCATGCGCGCAAATGGCGGGAAATCGTGCAGGCTGTCGTGCGTATGCATTTCACCGAACCTGCGAATATCCGAGTAAACCAGCTTCTGACCGTTATTCAAAGTAAAAATAACCTGCCAGTGCTTTTTAAAATTCGCTTCTTTAATGTCATCGAAATCCGACACGATAAAATACGCCCCCGACATACCGAGATGGCTGACGATATGCGTCGTTTGAAATTCATCACTGATTAAGAAATATAAATATTTCCCCCGGCGTCCGATATGCGCAATCATTTTGCCGGTCACGATGTCGATAAATGACTTTAGATCGTCTTTAACAATCGTACGTTTTCCTGCAGCATGTCCTTTGTATATATAATTTGATAACACAACGTCCGTAATCGTTAAGTTCACAACCGGCGCGAGTTCCTGTTTCACGAGTTCAACTTCCGGCAATTCCGGCATCTATTCCACCTACTTCACTTCGTACCAATCCGTACCGTACCCTGCATCTACTTTTAAAGGCACGTCGATATCGATCGCATTTTCCATAATATCTTTAATCACCGGGATAAAGTCTTCCACTTCATCTTCCGGTATATCAAAGATCAGCTCATCGTGGATTTGTAATAATAATTCCGCATTAAATTTCTGAGCTTCTTCGCTCTCGGCATATTTCACCATAGCAAGCTTGATAATATCCGCAGCACTTCCTTGAATCGGTGAATTCATCGCTGTTCTTTCTGCAAATGAACGGGCATTAAAGTTGCGGCTGTTTACGTCAGGAACGTAACGACGGCGGTGTAAGAGCGTCGACACGTAGCCGTCGCGTTTAGCATCCTGCACGATATCGTGCATAAACTGCTTCACTTCTTTAAACGAGTTCAAATACGTCTCTATAAAGCTGGCCGCTTCCTTACGCGTAATACCGAGGTTCTGACTGAGACCGTAATCGCTGATGCCGTATACAATCCCGAAGTTAACCGCCTTGGCATTTCTTCTCATTAAAGGCGTCACTTCATCCAGTTCTACACCGTATACTTCCATCGCTGTTTTGGTGTGAATATCGATGTCGTTCGTAAACGCCTCGACCATCGATTCATCTTTAGTAATTGCAGCCAGCACCCGCAGTTCGATTTGTGAATAGTCGAGTCCAAGCAGGACATTCCCTGCTTTAGACGGCACGAATGCCTGTCTGATCTTACGCCCCTCTTCCAGGCGGATTGGAATATTTTGAAGGTTCGGTTCCACACTCGATAAACGCCCGGTCTGAGCCAGCGTCTGGTTAAAGCGCGTATGAATTCTCGAGTCTTCAGATACTTCAGCCTGCAGGCCGATGACATAAGTCGACTGCAGCTTGCTGATCGTTCTGTAATTTAAAATATAGTCGATAATTTCATGCTTATCCTGCAGCTGTTCCAGCACATCGACCGCTGTAGAATAGCCCGTTTTCGTTTTCTTGATTACAGGCAGTTCCAGCTTTTCAAATAAAATAACACCGAGCTGTTTCGGAGAATTAATATTAAATGTTTCTCCCGCTAAGCCGTATATTTTTTCTTCAATCGCCGTCAGTTTTTCACTGAGTTCCGCTTCCATTTCTTTTAAACGTTCCTTTTTAATCATAATGCCTTTTAATTCCATTTGTACGAGCACTTTCGACAGCGGAATTTCCAGGTCATGCAGCAAATCGTACATTTCATCTTTTTTCAGCTGGTCAGCCATCGGTTCAGCGACCGTGTCGATAGCCTGGACTTTATCGGCAACAAAATCTTTCGTTTCCGCTGCTTCAGGCGTCTTTTTGTTGCGGCCTTTGCCGTAATGAAAATCGTCGCTGTTAATCGACACGTTAAAGAGTCCCGCCGTTTCCGCCACGTCGATAATTTTCTTAGACGGATTGAGTAAGAAACTGCCGAGCATAATATCTTCTGTAAATTGATCGAACTCGACATCTAAATGATTTAACAGTGCCACTTGGCGTTTCAAATCATAAGTCGTGACGGAATTTCTCGTATTTAAAAACTGGCTGAGCTCGTCGGAATCAAATTCTCCTGCTTCTTTAACGAGCACAAAATTCTTATCTGCAATGCCGATAAACTCCGGTTTCGCCCGTAAATAGTTTTCCGTGTGGACTTCTAAATAGATGCTGATATCCTCACCGAAATCATTCAGACTGTCCGTCCGTTCTGCAGTAAAGGCTGCTGCATCTTCTGCCTCGGATGCTTCCATATTGTCGAGCATGGAATTGAACTCCAGCTCTTTGAAAAGATCGTATTTTTCTTTTGAATCTTCACTGGTGAATTTAAGATCCTCCAGGTCGAAGTCAAAAGTCATGTCGCGGTAAATTGTCGCGAGCGCTTTACTCATCAGGGCAGTCTCTTTATTGTTCGTCAGGTTTTCGTTTAATTTTTTACCTGTGATGTTATCGAGATTATCGAGGACATTTTCGACGCTGTCATACTCTTTTAACAATTTGACAGCCGTCTTCTCACCGACGCCCGGCACACCTGGAATATTATCCGATTTATCCCCCATTAAACCTTTTAAATCGATAATCTGCAGCGGTTTTAATCCATCGTAGACTTCGCTGACATGTTCGGGTGTATACACTTCAATATCCGTGACACCTTTTTTAGTAATGTAAACTTTCGTATAATCTGACGCCAGCTGTGTTAAGTCTTTATCGCCTGTAATCACGATTGTTTCAAACTTCTCTTCATCCGCAAGCTTTGTCCAAGTGCCGATAATATCATCCGCTTCATAATCTTCATGTTCGAAGCGCTTAATACCGTAAGTGTCGATCAGCTGTCTGATCGGTGCAAACTGTTCACCTAATTCAGGCGGAGTCTTCTGTCTGCCGCCTTTATATTCCGTATACTGCTTATGTCTGAACGTCGATTTACCCGCATCAAACGCCACAAGGAAATAATCTGGTTCTTCCTCTTTTATAATTTTTTCCAGCAGTCGTGCATAACCGAAAATTGCATTTGTATGCAGTCCGCTCTGATTTGTTAACAGCGGCAATCCGTAAAAGGCACGAAACGCGATACTGTTTCCATCCATGAGAATTAACTTAGCCATAATAATCTCCTTAGTTAGTCATTCAGTCTTTATTAAATTATACAGTTCTTCAGTATTTTAGCCAATTAAAAAAGATGGGGTTTAGTTTGTGGGCCGGCAGTTGACCCGATTCATTCACAACGGGATTTCGCCGTTGTCACCAGCAAAACAAAAAACACCGCACTCTTCAGAGTACGGTGATTCTATTATAAATGTTAGTAATGAATCGGTGAATCCGGACCGAGCGGAATACCGAGGAGGCTCCACACAATCAGCATTAATGCCCAGAAGATGAAGAAGAAAATAGAATACGGCAGCATAACTGAAATCAGCGTACCGATACCGATATTTTTATCGTATTTCTGTGCGAATGCAATGATGATTGCAAAGTAAGTCATTAACGGTGTAATGATGTTTGTACTTGAGTCTGCGACACGGTAAGCCATCGATGTCATTTCCGGCGAGTAGCCAAGCTGCATAAGAATTGGCACAAATATTGGCGCCATCAATGCCCATTTCGCACTTGCACTGCCGATGAATAGGTTAATCAGTGCAGTCACAAGCATGAATCCGATTAAGAGCGGAATGCCTGTTAAGTTTAAGCTTTCTAAGAGCTGTGCACCGTAAACCCCGATCACAAGACCTAAGTTTGATTCTGTAAAGTAAGCAACGAATTGACCAGCTGCGAATGCCAGCACGATAAACATCCCCATCGATGCCATTGTGTCTGTCATCTGACCTGCAACGTCTTTATCGTTTTTAATTGATTTCGTTACAATACCGTAAACGAGTCCCGGTATAAAGAACAGAATTGCAATGATCGGCACGAGTGAACTCATAAATGGTGACTGGATAATTGTATCCATATAAGTACCGACCTCGTCCGGTCCTCTCATTGGTGAGTTTGGCAGTGCAACGAGCAGTGCCGCAAGAATAATACTGATAATAACTGCAACAAGTGCCCAAATCAGACCTTTTTTCTCAATTGGTTCCAGTTTTTGCATGTTGTCAACTTCGTCTGATGACATTTCATCTTCCTGCTCTTTAGACATTGTAAATGTTCCAAGACGCGGTTCGACAATTTTAGATGATACGAACCAGCCGACGAATGTCAGTAAGAACACACTCACAATGATAAAGTACCAGTTCATCGCAACGTTAATTGAATCCGCATAAGCTGGATCAATCACTGCAGCTGCTGCAGCTGTTAATTCTGCAAGCATAACGTCGGTACCGCTTAACAGCAAGTTCGCTGAGAACCCTGCCGATACACCGGCAAAGGCTGCAGCCAGACCCGCAAGCGGGTGTCTGCCAAGTGCTAAGTATAATAAGGCACCAAGCGGCGGTAATACAACGTACCCTGCATCAGAAGCAACTGATGACATAATCCCTGCAAATACTAGACCTGCAGTAATTAAGTTTTTAGGGATAGACAATACAAACGCTTTCAAAGCTGCGCCTATAAGTCCAGAGCGTTCTGCAACACCGATACCAAGCATTGTTAAGAGTACAACACCTAACGGCGCAAAGTTGATAAAGTTATCTGTCATGCTTTCGAATATATATTTTATTCCTTCAGCATTTAAAAGGTTAGTGACGGTAACTTCTTCGTTACCTTCTCCTGGATGTGTAACGGAAATTCCAAGTATTCCGAAAATTGACGATAAAATTAAAGTCAATACCGCAAGTAAAGCAAAAAGCGTAACCGGGTGCGGCAGTTTGTTACCCAGCCATTCAACAAAATCTAAGAACTTTTGAAACAAACCATGTTTCTTATTACTTTCTTCCACAGCTAAAAATCCTCCAATATGTATCAAAATTAAAAGCCGCTCATACGAGCGACTTTACCAGTATAATATTTACTTAAAAATTTTACAATTGAATTATTGCATATTCTCTATTAATGCATCGCCAAATTCAGAACATTTCACTTCTGTCGCGCCTTCCATCAGGCGTGCGAAGTCATATGTGACAACTTTTTTAGATATTGTGTTTTCAATCGCCTGGTTAACTAGGTCAGCAGCTTCCTGCCATCCTAAGTGTTCAAGCATTAATACGCCTGAAAGCAGCACTGATGAAGGGTTCACTTTATCTTGTCCAGCATATTTAGGTGCTGTACCATGTGTCGCTTCAAAAATAGCGTGTCCAGTTTCGTAGTTAATGTTTGCTCCCGGTGCGATACCAATTCCGCCAACTTGCGCTGCAAGTGCATCACTGATGTAGTCACCGTTTAAGTTCATTGTTGCAACAACGTCAAATTCTTTTGGACGTGTTAAGATCTGCTGTAAGAAAATATCAGCAATAGAGTCTTTGATAATAATTTTACCGTCAGCAACAGCTTGATCTTGTGCTGCATCCGCTTTTTCTTTACCATCTTTTTCTACGATTTCGTCGTATTCAGCCCAAGTAAATGTCTTGTCGCCGAATTCATTACGAGCCAGTTCGTAACCCCATTTTTTAAATCCGCCTTCAGTGAACTTCATGATGTTTCCTTTGTGCACTAAAGTGACAGATGGTTTGTTGTGCTCGATTGCATAATTAATCGCAGAACGTACCAGACGCTCAGTTCCTTCTTTAGAAACCGGCTTAATAGCAATTGAAGAAGACTCAGGGAAACGGATATTTTTAACGCCCATTTCATCTTGTAAGAAATCGACAACTTTTTTAACTTCAGGCGTACCTTCGTTAAATTCGATTCCCGCGTAAATATCTTCAGTGTTTTCTCTGAAAATCTGCATGTCGCAATGCTCAGGGTGTTTAACCGGTGAAGGTACACCGCTGTAGTGTCTTACTGGACGGAGACATGCAAATAAATCAAGCTCCTGGCGCAGTGTTACGTTTAATGAACGGAAACCGCCGCCGATTGGCGTTGTTAATGGACCTTTAATCGCGATTAAATATTCATCGATTTTATCGAGTGTATCCTGAGGCAGCCATTCCCCTGTTTTATCGAATGCTTTTTGACCTGCGTATACTTCAAGCCAGTCAATTTTCTTCTCGCCTTTGTATGCTTTTTCTACAGCTGCATCGATTACTCTGCTTGCTGCAGCCCAAATATCAGGACCAATGCCGTCTCCTTCGATGAAAGGAATCACCGGATGATTTGGAACGTTTAATACACCATTATTAGTTTGAATTTTTTCTCCTGCCATAAATAAAAACCCCCGTTAGTTTTATCTGTAAAGATTATTTTCTGTTTTCGATTGCTTCGTATTTTCTGTCTGTATGACCGTTGTATTCAGCACGCGGTCTAATTAATCTGTTGTTTTCAAACTGCTCGAAAATGTGCGCAATCCAGCCTGAAGTTCTGCTGACCGCAAAAATCGGCGTGAACAGATCATGTGCGATACCAAGCGAATGGTAAACTGATGCACTGAAGAAGTCTACGTTAGGCAGCAGCCCTTTTTCTTCTTCGATAATCTGCGCAATTTTAATCGACATTTCATACAGTTCCGGCTGACCGTTTTCTTCAGTTAAGCGGCGGGCCATATCTTTAAGATACTTCGCACGCGGGTCGCCTTCTTTGTATACTCTGTGGCCGATTCCCATAATTTTCTCTTTGTTATCGAGTTTGTTATGGATGTAGCTGTCCACTTTATCAAGTGAACCGATTTCTTCCAGCATCGCCATTACTTTTTCATTGGCTCCGCCGTGCAATGGTCCTTTCAGGGCACCGATTGCACCTGTTACACCTGAATACACATCAGATAATGTCGCAACGATTACTCGTGCAGCAAAAGTCGATGCGTTGATTTCATGGTCGGCATGAAGAATCAGCGCCTTGTTCATCGCTTCAACTTGAACCGGTGTCGGTTCTTTGCCGTATAACATGTACAGGAAGTTTTTAGCATAGCCGTATTCCGGGTTTGGATCGACAACTTCCTGGCCTTCACGCGTACGGGCAATCGCCGCAACGATTGAAGGAATTTTCGCCTGAATGCGAATCCCTTTTAATAATGTCGCTTCTTCAGACTGATCTTCAGCTTTTTCATCTGTATGTGCAAGCAGTGATACTGCTGTGCGCAATGCACTCATCGGGTGCACGCTTTTATCTACAAATGTTTTGTAAAAGCCTTTCGCATCTTCAGTTAAAAATGCGTGTTCAAATAATTCCTTTTTAAACTGTTTAAGTTCTTCTGCATTTGGCAGATGATCGTGCCACAGTAAATAAACCACTTCTTCAAATTCAGCATTTTCTGCTAAATCATCTATTTCATAACCACAATAAGTCAGCTGTGTGCCGATAATTGAACTGATTCTTGATTCGCCAATTACAACACCTTCTAAACCGCTGTTTCCAGTCATAAATCCCCCTCCTAAATATGTAACAGAATCTTTAAAGCAAGTATAACAAAATTGTTACAGATTTGTTTACCCTTACTTAGGCGCTATATTTGTGAATAAGAACACAAAATGTAAGCGCAATCCATGAAAACTCTGCTTTCTGCTCATAATAAACCAATACCCGCTTCGAGTAATAAGTATCAGTTAATTAACTTATATTATATCATAAGTATAAATTATTAACATCAGTAATAGCTGCCACAAGCAAATATGTTTTATCTCCGATAAAGAAAAAACTGCCCAAAAAGCCGATACGGCTTCTCCGGCAGTTTAAATCTTAACGATTACTCTGACATATTATGCGGTTTTTCAATCATTTCAATATTGCCGATATCTGTGTAGTCCACAGTCGAATGAACATTTATTTCTTCACCTTCGCTGACAATATCTGCTTCTAATTCGCTGCCTGTAAATACATGGTCAGCATTGAAATACAGCTGCAGTGTACCGTTAATGCTGTCTGCAGCTTCTATTGCCGAAGCAGTTTCTTCATCCAGCACATTGCCAAAAGCTGATGCATCTTCGATATTTACCGTTACCGCATAGCCTTCTTCCAGCTCACTCACTTCACCTTCAGGATAGTTCTCAAGCGATGAGACTATGGTTTGATAGTCTCCGCCTTCGGCTTCCATCGTTTCATCAGAATTCAAGATTTCGTTATTCTGATAAATAAAGTGATCGCCGTCAACAACATAATGGGTCAAAATATCTCCGTTATTGTTCACCGACAGTTTAAATTCGTTTTGTTCACCGTAAGTCATAATTGTCCGAATCGTGCTTTCATCATCCGCATTCGTAATATTAATTGTCTGCGCTGCTTCATAGCTCGTTACACTGTCACTGTTCTCAACAGCACTGCTGATTAAATCTGCGGATGTGAGATTGTTTTCTTCATCTGATGATGCATCAGATGACGTTTCAGCAGCTTCTTCTGGATTTTGTTCTGAGCTTTCGTCAGCTGTTTCCTGTCCGGATTCTTCTGCAGTATCTTCACCGCTTGAACACGCTGATAATATCATTAAACTGCCAAGTAAAACCGCGAGCGTTCTTTTCATCCAACACACCTCTAATCTTTATAACACGTGCGCATGGCCGCTGTAGACGACGCTCTGCTCGCTGTCTATCGTCACAAGCATGCCGTCTTCCAGTACTTCAAGCGCTTCTTTTGCACCGACAATAGTCGGCAGTTCTAAATTCAGTCCGACAATCGCGCCTTGACTCGTCAAGCCGCCTTCTACCGTCACTAAGCCCGCTGCTTTAATTAAGAGCGGCGTCATCAGCGCATCGACTGACTGAACCACGACGATTTTATCTTTCGTATCTTTATCCTGAAGCTCATTGTAATTTTTCGCTGTGACCACTTCTCCGACTGCACTCTTATCGCCGATACCCTGTGCTTTTATTAAAGTATCTCCAACCACGTGCAGTTTCATTAAGTTTGTCGTTCCGGCACGGCCGGCAGGGACGCCTGCTGTAATGATAATTAAGTCGCCTTCGTTAGCGTAGCCTTTATCCAGCGTCGCAGTGACAGAAGTATTCAGCAGTTCATCCGTATCTTTCTCTGCTTCACGGACGATCGGATTAACCCCCCAGACAAGATTCAGCTGGCGTGCAACATAGTCGTAAGGTGTGACTGCAACGATGTTAGCGTGCGGACGGTATTTCGCAATCATGCGTGCTGTATGTCCGCTTTCTGTCGCAGCAACGATTGCTTTACAGCTTAAATTCAGCGCTGTGTGAGCAACGGATACACCAATGGCTGTTACCATATTCGTCTGCGTTGATTTCGTTCTGTCGGATAATAATTTCTTATAGTCCTGAGCCTCTTCTGCTGAGACTGCGATTTTAGCCATCGTTAAGACCGCTTCAACCGGATATGATCCCGCCGCTGTTTCACCGCTCAGCATTACGGCATCTGTGCCGTCGTATATCGCATTGGCCACGTCGCTTGCTTCTGCGCGTGTACATCTCGGGTTATTCTGCATTGAATCCAGCATCTGTGTTGCCGTAATGACCGGTTTTCCGAGTAAATTACATTTTCTGATCAGTTCTTTTTGCATCATCGGTACAGTTTCAGGTGCAATTTCAACCCCGAGGTCTCCGCGGGCAACCATCAGACCGTCTGAAATTTTTAGAATTTCATCGATGTTGTCGATGCCTTCCTGGTTTTCAATTTTAGGGATAATCTTAATGTATTCGCCCTCATGTGTTTCGAGCAGTTCTCTAATTTCAAGGACGTCCTGGGCACGTCTGACAAAGCTTGCTGCGATAAAGTCAACGCCCTGTTCGATGCCGAATTTAACATCGTCTTTGTCCTTTTCAGTTAAACCGGGAAGTTTAACGCTGACGCCTGGAACGTTAACCCCTTTTTTATTTTTTAAGACCCCGTTATTTTTAACAGTTGTCGTAATCAAACCGTCCGCTTTAGAAATCGCATCGATTTCCAGTTCAACCAGGCCGTCATCGAGTAAAATAAAGTCACCGACTTCAACGTCGTCGATTAGTCCTTCATACGATACTGAGAAGCGTTCTGAATTCCCCAGCACTTCAGTCATAGAGACATCGATTCTTTGGCCGCGAACCAGTTCAACCTGGCCGTTTTCCATAGCATGCGTTCTGATTTCAGGCCCCTTTGTATCGAGCAGAATTCCGACTGTTTTATCGAGTCGATCTGCGACTTTTCTAATCGTATCTATACGTGCTTTATGTTCTTCGTGGTCGCCGTGTGAAAAGTTCAAACGCGCCACGTTCATGCCCGCCATAATTACTTTTTCTAAAATTTCTTCAGATTCTGAAGCCGGTCCAATTGTACATACAATCTTTGTATTTCTCATTCTTGATTTCCTCCCTAAATTGAAAGCTCTTTTGAAAGTTGATAAATACTGTTGTCATACTGTTTGTTCTGTACATGTACGTACGAAAATTCTGTGGCAGTTAATTCGTTTCTGGATACACCTGCACCGACGCCGGAACGTCCTAAAAGGAGCAGTTCCACTGCATAAGCACCGAGTCTCGAGCCGAGTACTCTGTCTCCGGCGCTCGGTTTGCCGCCGCGCTGTATATGTCCTAAAACACTGATCCTGGTTTCTATTTTAATATACTTTGCCAGTTCAGTGCTACAATATTCTGCGGACATTACCCCTTCAGCAACGACAATCAGAGAATGTTTCTTGCCGCGGTCAAGCCCCGCTTGGATTCTCTCGGCAACATCCGACATTTTAGTATTTCTTTCCGGTATAAAAATCGTTTCTGCACCCGCTGCCAGACCGGCATTTAAAGCGAGCTCACCGGAATCTCTGCCCATAACTTCAATGATAAAGGTCCGCTCGTGACTCGTCGCCGTGTCGCGGATTCTGTCGATCATATCGACGATAGTATTTAAAGCAGTATCGTAGCCGATCGTAACATCGGTGCCGAAAATATCATTATCGATCGTCGCAGGCACACCGACTGTGTTAATGCCGAGTTCCTGAAGTTTATCGGCACCTGCATAGGAACCGTCACCGCCGATAACAATCAATCCTTCAATACCTAACGCTTTTAAATTATCAGCTGCTTTTTGCCTGCCTGCTAAAGTTTTAAATTCTTCGCTTCTGGCCGAATACAGCGCAGTACCGCCGCGGTGAATAATATCCCCGACATCGCCGAGATCCGCACGCTTAATATTGTTATGGATCAGTCCGTTAAAGCCGTGAGACACGATATACACTTCTATATTTTCATAGATTGCCTTACGCACTGCCGAACGGATGGCAGCATTCATGCCCGGCGCATCGCCGCCGCTCGTTAAAACCGCAATTTTCCTCATGTTAATCACCCACCTGTCAGTCAACTTAAACATAGCATAATTAGGCTTTGTCGGTCTATCTATTTGAAGTGACTAAGGGACAAAAAAAGCCGTATATCTCTAAATAGAGACTACGGCTTAAAATTAAAACACTATTATTCGCTGTACTGGCCGATCGACATGTACTTGTCGTAGCGCTGATCCACCAGCGCATCGCCGTCCATATCTGTTAATTCTGCCAGTGCATTGACTAAGACCTGCTCCGTCTCGTGGAAGACGAATGATTTGTCGTGATGTGCACCGCCGGACGGTTCTTTAACCGTACCGTCGCTGACACCGAGTTCAAGCAGATCCGCTGCAGTAATTTTTAAAGATTCCGCTGCGATTTCTTTCAGCGATGCATCTTTAAAGAGAATACTTGCGGCACCTTCCGGTGAAATGACCGAATACGTAGCATTTTCAAGCATGTACAGTTTATTGCAGACACCGAGCGCTAAAGCACCCCCGGAGCCGCCCTCACCGATTACAATACTGATTACAGGCACTGTCAGACCAGCCATCTCAACTAAGTTTCTGGCGATCGACTCGCTTTGGCCGCGCTCTTCTGCAGCCTTGCCGGGATAAGCGCCTTTAGTGTCGATAAAACAAATGACCGGGCGTTTAAATTTCTCCGCCTGCTTCATTAAACGTAAGGCTTTGCGGTAGCCGTCAGGATGCGCCATACCGAAATTGCGGGCGATATTATCTTTCGTATCCATGCCCCGCTGATTGCCGATAACCGTTACCGGACGGCCTTTAAACATAGCAATCCCGCCGATAATTGCGTTATCATCCGAATACGCACGGTCACCTTTAAACTCGATAAAATCATCGAATAGAGCTGCGATATATTCTTTAGACGTCGGACGCTTGATATAACGTGCAATTTCTACGCGCTGCCACGGTGTGAGCTGTGAGTATACTTCTTCTTTTTTATCTTTCACTTTTTTCTCCAGAAAGCTGATTTCCGTCGTTAAATCCAGCTTATTTTTATGGGCATATTTTTGAAGTTCTTTAATTTTATTTTCCAATTCAGTAATTGGCTTTTCAAATTCGAATACCATAATTACACAACCTCTTCATGCATCTTTAAAATCGTGCCAAGATAGCGTTTCATATTGACTCTGTTAACGACGTCATCAAGCTGCCCGTGCTTGAGTAAAAATTCTGCCGTCTGGAAATCATCCGGCAGTTTTTCTTTAATCGTTTCTTCGATGACCCGGCGGCCGGCAAAACCGATCAGCGCCCCTGTCTCCGCCAGGTTAATATCGCCGACTGAAGCGAATGACGCTGATACGCCGCCCGTCGTCGGATTGGTCATGTAAGCAATGTATAAGAGACCGGCCTTATTATGTCTTTCAATCGCTACGCTGACTTTAGCCATTTGCATTAACGATAAAATCCCTTCCTGCATGCGGGCACCCCCGCTGGCAGTGAATACGATGACCGGCAATCTGTGTTCTGTCGCATATTGAAAAGTCCGTGCCAGCTTTTCACCGACTGCCGAACCCATGCTCCCCATGCGAAAACGCGGATCCATAATCGCAACGACTGCTTCTGAGCCCATAATTTTCCCATGAGATACAATCAGCGCTTCTTCAAGTCCTGTTTTCTCTTTATCAGAAGCGAGTTTCTCTTCATAATTCGGGAAATTTAAAGGGTTCACAGAAGTGACATTCGAAAACAACGGCTTGCCGCTGTCGATGTCTAAGAGCGCCTCCATGCGGTCTGTACTAATAATTGGTAAATGATGGTCGCAGTTGGAACAAACGTTTAAGCGTTTGTGCAGATCTTTGGAATAGAGAATTTTTTTACAGTTCGGGCATTTAGTCATAATGGTTTCCTGAGTTTTAGCCGAGCTGTCTTTATCCTGTTCGTCATTTGCTTTTTTGTTCAGTTTAAAAAATATATCTTTTAACATTATTACACCCCATAGAAGTTAAATCTCATATCCGTCAGCATACTTTTCAAGCAGTTTATAAATTCTTTTAACCACTTGATTATCATCATCATAAACACTTTTTTGACCATCGTATTTATGTTCGTAATAATAGTCAATCATATGCATCAGTTCAATTAACTCTTCATATTGTCTGTCCGTGCGGAGCAGATATTTTGCTATTAATGTGTAGAGCTGGTGGCTGTCGATGCTGGCAAGATATGTGCCCTCGCCTCTTTTTACATAGATTACACCGATCAGTTCAAGCGCCCGGAGCGCTTCTCTGACACTCTGCCTGCTGACATTCAGGCGTTCTTTTAAATAACGTTCGCTAGGAATCTTCTCACCGATACCAATATTCTGATCTTCGATAATTTTATTTATCTCTTCCAGAATTGTCTGCAAACCTTTTTTAGTCTCCATGCTTAACCATTCAGTTCGCTGATTAATTTTTTCGTTTTATCATATACATAGCCCGGTTCCACTTTAATGCGGGACACGCCGGTATTCATCGCTGCAGCTGCTACGCGCTCAGCAACAAGCGGCGCCACTTCAGGGTGGAAGGCATCCGGAATAACGTATTCTGCAGTCAATTCGTCTTCTTTAACAATTTCAGCAATAGCAAGGACCGCTGCTTTTTTCATTTCCTCATTGATGTGCGTCGACTGAACGTCTAAAGCACCTCTGAAGATACCCGGGAATGCCAGAACGTTATTAACCTGGTTCGGGAAGTCGCTGCGTCCGGTGCCGACAACTTTTGCTCCGGCTGCGATCGCGATGTCAGGCATAATTTCCGGCGTCGGATTTGCCATGGCAAAAATAATCGGGTCTTCTTTCATCGAACGGACCATGTCTTCAGTCACAGCATTTTCTACGGATACACCGATAAAGACATCTGCGTCTTTAATCATATCTACAAGTTTGCCTTCAGCATTGTCACTGTTCGTAAACTTAGCAACTTCATCTTTGATCGGGTTCATACCTTCAGGGCGGCCTTCGTAAATCGCACCGCGTGAATCGCACATAATCATATCTTTAACACCGAAGCTGTGCAGCAGTTTTACGATTGCCACGCCTGCAGCGCCCGCACCGTTTAAGACAACCTTAACGGATGATAATGTTTTACCTGTCAGTTTAACTGCATTGATTAAACCGGCCAGTGTAACGATAGCTGTACCATGCTGGTCGTCATGAAAGACCGGAATGTCAGTTTCTTTTTTCAGTCTCTCTTCAATTTCAAAACATCTCGGTGCAGAAATATCTTCTAAGTTAATGCCGCCGAAAACCGGTGTCATTAATTTAACAGTGTTGACAATCTCATCAACATCATTCGTTTTTAAAGCAATCGGGAAAGAATCCACGCCTGCAAAATTTTTCAGCAGTGCACTTTTCCCTTCCATAACAGGCAGGCTGGCTGCAGCACCGATATTACCGAGACCGAGCACAGCTGAACCGTCAGTCACAACACCGACAGTGTTCCCTTTGATTGTATAGTCGAAAATTTTTCTTTCATCTTCATATATTTCTTTACACGGCTCTGCAACACCCGGCGAGTACGCGAGGCTGAGCGCTTCTTTATCCTTTAAGGTTACTTTTGAGTTTACGGAAAGTTTTCCCTGGTTAACTTTGTGCAGTTCTAATGCATCGCTTTTTAAAGACAAATTAGTTCCTCCTAAAGTGGTCATACCACGGTATATTATCATTTTATTTTTTGCTTTACAATAGATTTACACGATTAATCGAATATTTTCATAGTGAATTTTAGAAATCAGCGGCTCTATATTGCTCGTTTTAATATAACCGGCGACGTCGCCTGTATTAAAATCGTGAATCGGCACACCGTCTGATGAGAGCAGCTCTGAGATTTCCTTAATATCAACGTCTCTAATATAAATCTTTCGGGTTTTCTTAACATAATTCTGAACATAGTCGTCAAGTGAATACAATTCATCAATGACAAGCTGCGGTTTCCCCTGCCTCATGCCGTATGTCGCTGAAGCTGCGACGAGCGAATGCTGTAAGAGCGGATGATACTTAAAGTACTCTTTAGCAAACAGGACGCCGTCGATCGTCGAATGACCGTCCGTTAAAGTCAGAAAAGCCATATTTTGACCGGTCTTTTTCACTTTAATCGTCCGGTAATCCTCGATGCAGAGTAAATACTTGCCGTACTTTCTCTTATGGTGAATCAGCGAAAACGGTATAAATTCCAGCGCCTGGTGTTTTAATAAAACCGGATGCGTTGAAATATAAAAACCGAGCGCTTCCTTCTCGCCTTCAATCTTTTCAAGTCCGCTCATTTCTTCTGCGTAATGATATTCCTTTTTAAGATTAAAACCGAGGGAGCTTAAGAACGAGTCGTGCTGATATCCGTCACTGACCGTCGATAAGACATCCGGTATCGTCTGCAGCATCGTCTTGCGGTTTTCTTCGAACGAATCGAGTGCACCTGACATAATTAAATTCCTGAGTATCTTCTCATTGAATTTAAAATCGGTTCGTGCCGTCAAATCAAAAATATCTTTAAAAGGCCCTTCGGCTTTTTTAGCATTGACTATGGCTTCATATAAAGGTTTTGAAATACCGCTGATCATAGAGAAACCGAGCAATATCCCTTCGTCTTTAGTGTTTTGCCACAGAGACTGATTAATATCAGGCGGCTGCAGCTGAATCCGCATTACTTTTAATTCACTGAGCAGCTGACTGATTTTCTCATCGTTGCTCCGGTGGTGCGTTAAAATGACTGCGTAAAAATATTCGGGATAATGCAGTTTGATATAGGCCATCGTATAAGCCACTTGACCGTATGCGACCGCGTGGCTTTTGACGAAACCGTAGTCCGCAAATTCCATAATCAAATCAAAAATATCTTCTGCAAGCTGTGTGCTGTATTTCTGCTTAACAGCGCCGTCTATAAAGTGCGTGCGTTCGTTGGTCAGTGCTGCTCTGTCTTTTTTGCCCATGGCACGCCTTAAAATATCTGCCTCGCCGTAACTGAAACCGGCAATTTTACCGGCAATCTGCATAATCTGTTCCTGATAGACGATGACGCCGAATGTTTCTTTTAAAATATCCTCTAAATCTTCGTGGGGATATTTAATCGTTTCCGGGTGCTCTTTTCTGTAGATAAAGTTATCGATTTCTTTCATTGGACCCGGCCGGTAGAGTGCCAGAACCGCTGCCAGGTCTTTTAGACTTTCAGGCTTAAAGTTTTCAATGACCCTGCGGATCCCCGCGGACTCCAGCTGAAAAGTACCTAATGTCAGCCCTTTTGACAGCATTTTATAGACGCGCGGATCTTCTTGAATAGAATTTAGTGAAAAAGATTTATCGGTGCGGTGAATGCTGCTGACCATATAGCGGATTAAAGATAAGTTTTTTAAACCGAGCAGATCAATTTTTAAAAGCCCGGCCGCTTCAACATCTTTCATTGGCCACTGGCTCATCACATGCCCTTCTGAAAAAATGACCGGCACGTTTTTAGTCAGCGTCTCGCTGCTTAACAAAAGACCCGCTGCGTGAGTCGATGTATGTCTCGGCAGTCCTTCGATTTTTAAAGTAATATCTTTGAATGCTTTATATTTACTGTCCGCTTCAAGTAATGTATTAAATTGTTTGCTGCTAAAAGCATCTTCCAGCGAGGCACCAGCTTCGTCCGGCACCAGGTTTGAGATCATCTTCAGCTCATCATCTGTAAAACCGAACACACGGCCGACATCGCGCGCAGCCATTTTGGCGCTTAAAGTCCCGTATGTAATTATGTTCGCGACCCGCATGTTCCCGTATTTTTCTATTAAGTATTCAACGACTTCATCTCTTCTTGAGTCTTCAAAATCGATATCAATATCCGGCATATTCACGCGTTCAGGATTTAAAAAACGTTCAAACAGCAAATGATGTTCGAGCGGATCGATTTCCGTAATATTTAACAGATAGGACACGAGACTGGCACTGGACGACCCCCTGCCCGGCCCGACGTAAATACCGTTTGATTTAGCATAGTTCACAACATCTGCCACAATCAAAAAGTAATCTTCAAAGCCCATATCAGTAATAATACCGTATTCGTAATTTAACCGTTTTAAATATTCAGCTGCATCCGGTCTGTCTTCAAAGCGTTTAAATTTGTCTTTCAGCTGCTTCATTAAGTAATCTTTTGAACTGATCTTATCCGGATTATCAAATACAGGCAGCGTATGCTGAACTGAGGGCAGCGGCACATTGCATTTATCAAGCACGGCCTGATTATTTTTTAAATAAATTTCAGCCTCTTTTGGAATCATATCACTCGTTTGAATACAATCATCACCGTACATATTGCCAACGCTTACAATATCCAGTTTGACGTTGTCCCGGATCGCATTCAGCACTTTCAATGCGCCCCGCTCATCGGGTTTAACGTAATGCGCTGCTTTTAAATACACTTTTTCGTAGCGGTGATCACCGTTCTTTACATCATGTGCTGTATATTTATCATCTTCATCTGCCGCCAGCTGGCTAAGTATTTCAAGCGACTGCTCAGTTTTGCCGATTACGATACACTGATGGATATTTTCAGCCGCAAAAGCCAAAGGTGTCCGGCTTAAATTTTTATAAGACAGCATGGCGCTGAGGCGCACGAGTTCCAAATAGCCCTGGCGGTTTTTAGCCAGCAGCACCAGCGGTACTCCGTTCATACCGTCTTCAATAATAATTTCCATGCCGGGCACAGCTTTAATATTATGCGCCGGTGCCGCTGCCATAAAACGGTAAACGGCATGCATGCGGTTTAAGTCCGTTACAGCCGCTGCAGTCTGTCCATCTTTTTTTAAGGTGCTGAATAACCGGTCTAAAGTAATATTTGAATTCAAAAAATCAAAGGCGCTGTGCACATTTAAATTAAGCATTGAAACACCTACTCTTACAGTTTTTCTTCAATTTTTGCAATCAGCTCATCGAGCACGTCTAAATCTTTAACACGCACACCTGAAGCGAGCGGATGCCCCCCGCCGTCAAAGACAGCTGCCACGTCGTTAATAACGACTTCTTTTGAACGCAGGCGTACGCGGATTTCTCCGTCACCTTCTAAAGCGATAAACCATACTTTTACTTCGTCAATTTCTCTAAAAATATTAACGTCGAGGCCCGCTTCACTGACGCTGAGTCCGTATTCAGCCATGACAGATTTTGGGACGTAGACATAAGCGATACCGCTATTTGTAAAAACAGCATTATGAATTAAATAGCCTTTATATTTAAATTTCTCAATAGATGACTGGTGCATAAGATTATTCATGCCTGCAGCATCAAAGTTGAATTCTTTTAGTTTAGATGCCACCGCATGGGTTAACTGTGTCGTATTGTTGTATAAAAAGCGCCCTGTATCACCGACGATGCCCATATAAAATAAAGCAGCTGCTTCATCGGTCATGCTGTTTTTATCCCACTTTTGAATCAGCAGGTAAATCAGTTCGCTGGCTGAGGACACTTCGGTCTCAACGATCGACACGTCGCCGTAAAGTTCAACGTTCGGGTGATGGTCAATTTTAACGACTTTTTTAGCGTAATCGAGACTGCCGTCGATGCGGTCAGTATTTGCTGTATCGACTACAATGACGAGCGGGGATTCAATCGTCGTCACCCGGTCCATGTCACCTAAAAAGCTGAGTGATGGTTCTCCTTCACCGAGGGCTTGAATGCTTTTATCCGGATATTTATTTCTCAAGTATGCTCTTAAGCCGAGCTGGGCGCCGTAAGCGTCGGGATCCGGCTTCTGATGTCTTAAAATAACAATCTCATCGTGTCTTTCTATTAAATCCAAAACGTCTTTGGTATGTGTTTTTATGTCGTTTAAGTGTCCGGTTAATTCATTAAACATTAGTGAAACTCCTCAATATTAATTTACTTACATTCATCTATCAATTATACTACATAAGAGATTGGAGTTGTAACGTATGGAATTTTTATACTCGCTTGCCGTGTCATTTCTCGTCACAGCGATTGTCGTCACATTCATACTTTTCGTCGTTTTTAAAGTAAGAAAAATTCGTACAGTCCGCGATGTGAGAAGCGCGTATTACAATAGTATTGCTAGAATTTGGCTTGCTTTGTTCCTGATCGTTTTCGGCTTGAACTCAATGCTGCAGTTCCATACCACTGTTGCTTTTATAATCGGCGGACTGTTTGTCGTTCTCGGCGCCTACCAGTTCTTCTATTTTAATAAAGCGCGGAAGTATTTTAAAGGAAACCTGCCCATTGAAGAACAGGCATGGAAAGAATTCGAAGCAATGAAGGCAAATAAAGCCAAAAAGAACAAAAAATAATCGTACATATGTATTAGAAAACCGGCTGTGATTAATCACAGCCGGTTATTTTATTTCTCATTGAAGTGCTGAATCATAAAGGTCGCTTTAGAATACGCCGTCCCGTGAACACTCAGAACAATTTCCAGGCGGATAAACTGCTCGCCCTTATCAATAATTACGCCCTGCAGCTCGATTTCCTGATAGAGCTGCACAATTTTAAAGTTCATAATATTATAAGTATCGATGTGATAACTGTGAATGTGATTTTCCTGCAGGACGACTAAAATCAGCCGCTCTGCCAGCCTCATAAAATTAGCTTGAGACAGGGAACCGAATTCATCGGTCATAAAAGGCATGGCTCTGATATTAATTTTGCTGCTGTCGATTTTAATTTCTCTGTCGATCAGCTGATCGGTCGACATGCCTGATTTTAAGTTTCTGGAAGAGATATTTTTAAATACTTCTCTTCTGTGAACGATTCCCCTGTAATCTCCAGATTCTACGACGGGTATAATATTCAGCTGATGCCAGCTCATGATTTGCCTTAATGACAGCAGCGTCGTATCTTCTTCTGCACTGTAGTCCGGCAGCAGATAAGATGTATAGTTTTCTTTAGTCATTTCATCTAAATGTCTCGACCGGATTGCACCGACGAAACGGTTGCCGTTTAGAAGAATCATATTTTTATCTTCGGGGTGAATGTCCGTGCCGAGATCTTCGATATCGACCGTATATTGTTTTTGCCTCACCATTAAACTGCCTGCTGTGACGATGTTTTGTGACAGCGACAGGCTGTAAACTTCTCTGTGAATAATCGATGCGCACGTAAATGAATCGTGCGTCGTTGAAATGACCGGCAGCTGTTTTTCTTCAGCGAGTTTCAATATTTCTTCACCCGTGCCAAAGCCGCCGGTAATTAATAAGCCGACGCCGTTTTCAAGCGCTTTTCGCTGAGACTTTTCTCTGTTGCCGACGATTAAGAGCCCTTTCGGTTCTAAATATTTCACCAGGTCTTCAGTCTGCATGGCACCGATTAATATTCTGGATATTTCTTTATCGAGATAGTTTTCACCCGATAAAACAGTACCCTGGATGACCCGGTTCACTTCGCGGAACATTATTTTACCGTGGCTCTTCACTTCACGCTGCACGATACGAAAAGTCCCGACGCGCTCTATCGTTTTGACGAGACCGTCCTGTTCCGCCTGTTTAATCGCACGGTAACTCGTGCCGAGAGACACTCCCATGTAACCTGAAATTTGCCGTACAGATAAACTGCTGCCTTCACGGAGCCCTCTAATATATTTTAAAATATCTTCATGTTTCGACATGTCTTCACCCGTTTCTTTATTTCACCTTAAATTTATCATAGCACGAATAATTGAACTGTAAAAAAGAAAAAGCGGCCGGAAATATGTCAGACATATTTCCAGACCGCTTCAATATCATTTACTTATGAAAATTCGACTGCCTGGCCCGGTTTTAAAATCTGGCAAGCGGTATCGATTTTGTTTTTAAAGTCTTCCGGATCCTGTTTAATCGGCGGGAAAGTATCGTAATGAACCGGCACTGCTATAATCGGTTTAATCAGTTTATTAACTGCGTATGCCGCATCGTCAACACCCATAGTAAAATGGTCGCCGATTGGAATAAAGCAGACGTCGATTGGACCGTTTGTTTTTGAAATAAGCTCCATATCGCCGAATAAGCCTGTATCTCCTGTTACGTATACTTTCTTACCGTTAATTGTTAAAATCAGACCCATCGGTTCACCGGTGTAGTGTGCCACACCATCTTCATCGGTAAAGCTCGACGTGTGGAAGGCATGGACGAATTTTACTTTGCCAAATTCGTATTCGCCTTCCCCGCCGGTATTCATACCGACAGTTTTTAAGCCCTGGCCGTCTAAATAATTGGCAAGTTCTACCGGTGCAATGACCGTTGCATCATTATTTTTTGCAATGTCAATCGTATCGCCTACGTGGTCATTGTGGCCGTGTGTTAGTATAATATAATCAGCTTTAACATCAGCAGCAGTTAAATCTGTTAATTCGTTGCCGCTAATAAATGGGTCGATAATCACGTCCGTATCGTTACTATTAAATGACAATACTGAATGTCCATGATATTTTACAGTCAAAATTACCACTCCTGTTTTCTTTTGGTTAATAATTTTCTATTCCCTGAATCACTTTTTAATAATCATATATATAGAACATTTTTTATAAGGAGCTGTTTGTTAATGAAACAAATATATTTAACACATGAACTGACGATAGAAGCCCAGCCCGTACTGTTTTCCTATCCCGATTTTAATACGCCGAATTTAATCCTGCCTAAAATGCAGCGCGAACTTACACCGGACAATGAAATTTTCATTACGGTCAATAACTTTTACGAATCAAATCGCTTTATGGTTGAAAATACTTTAATCGAGACGATCAGAAGTCACCAGGATGCTGACGGTTATATTATCGATCAGGTGTTTACCCGCGACTATCATGACGTAGATACTGTATTGCTTGAGACTTTATCTAACGAAATTAAAAATAAGCATTTTATTATCGGCCATGCCTTTACTCAAGTACCTTACTTTTTACATAGCAGGCTGGCTGAGATTTTTATCGAAAAAGATGTGTCCGGTGTCATGTATGATCTCAGGGATATCGATATTAAAGATTTTAAAGCTTTACAGCCTTTAGCTAAATTAAAAATGCATGTTAAAAAGCGCTTATCCATTATTCCGCTGATTCGGCCGGAGCAGCTTGAAGACTTGAAGAAAAGTATTCCCTTTGATGTAACCGTAATAGAGAAATAATTGAATGGAATAGTGTCAAAATCCAAATAAAAAAAGCAGCCGCTGGGCTGCTCTTTTACTTTATACGAGTAAATCGTGAATATCTTTATATTCTCTGTTTTGTGCTTCAGCAACTGCTTTATAAGTGACATGGCCTTTAAATGTGTTAAAGCCGCCTGCAATTACAGGGTTTTTAGCCACTGCCTCTTTGTAGCCGTTATTTGCAATTAATAAACCGTACTGCAGTGTTGCATTTGTCAGCGCATTTGTTGATGTACGCGGCACAGCACCCGGCATGTTTGCCACAGCGTAATGAATGACACCGTGTTTCACATATGTCGGATCGTCGTGTGTTGTAATGCGGTCAGTCGTTTCAAAAATACCGCCCTGATCGATAGCGATATCGACGATAACTGAGCCCGGCGCCATGTTCTTAATCATTTCTTTAGTAACTAATTTAGGTGCTTTCGCTCCCGGAATCAGCACTGCACCAATAACAAGGTCGCTCGATTCAACTGATGCTTTAATGTTCAGCGGTGTCGACATTAATGTCTGTACGCGCGGTCCAAATAAATCATCCAGCTCTTTTAAGCGTTTTGGATTCAAGTCTAAAATTGTCACATCAGCACCCAGGCCGACTGCCATTTTGGCAGCATTTGTACCTGCGGCTCCCCCGCCGACAATTGTAACTTTAGCTTTCTCAACGCCCGGTACACCGCTAAGGAGAATACCTTTACCGCCGTTAATAATTTTCAAGTGTTCTGCACCGACTTGCGGTGCCATGCGTCCTGCCACTTCACTCATCGGTGCCAGCAGCGGCAGAGAGCCGTCAGGCAGCTGAATTGTTTCATAAGCAATCGCCGTCACTTTTTTATCGACTAAAACTTGTGTTAAAGCTTCTTCAGGTGCAAGGTGGAGATATGTAAAGAGAATTGAATCTTCTTGAATACGATCGAATTCTTCAGCCAATGGCTCTTTTACTTTCACTACCATTTCTGCAGACCATGCTTCATCAGCTGTATCTACAATTTTCGCACCCATGTCAACATAGGCCTGATCCTCAAAAAAGGAACCGCTTCCTGCATTTTTTTCAACGAGAACAGTATGGCCGGCTTTTACGTATGCGTAAACTCCGCCCGGCGTCAGCCCCACTCTGTTTTCATTGTTTTTAACTTCTTTTGGTACTCCAATAATCATTATAAAATCCCCCTTTTCTCAAACAAATTTATTGTATCATAATAATTCATAAATTAGTCTAAAATTGTCTTAATATTATAAGTTTTGAGAGCGCATACATGTGGTATAGTATAAATAAGAAGAAGAAATGGAGTTGATTTAGAAATGTTACAGTATCAAAACATCCTAGTTGCAGTAGACGGTTCACATGAAGCAGAATGGGCATTCCAGAAAGCAGTCGAAGCTGCCAAACGTAACAACTCAAAACTTTCAATTATCAACGTAATCGACACGCGTTCATTCGCATCTGTTGAGGCTTATGACCGCTCGATTTCAGCTCGTGCAAATGAATTTGCTCAGAAACTGTTAGACGGATATGAGAAAGCCGCGATGGATAAAGGCGTTGAACATGTAGAGAAAATTATCGACTACGGTTCTCCAAAATCTATTATTCCTAAAAAAGCAGTAGAAAAAATCGGCGCAGATTTGATTGCCTGTGGTTCGACTGGTCTAAACGCAGTAGAGCGTTTCATTATCGGGTCAGTATCCGAAGCAATCGTCAGAAATGCTAAATGTGACGTGCTCGTCGTACGTACTGAAACATTACCTACAGACTTTGAGCCGCTTGTAGCGACTGAAGAGTTTATGAAAGAAAACCGCTAAAGTTAAAACTATCATTTAAAGAGTAATGAGCCTCATTCCGAGGCTCGTTGCTTTTTTATTTTGAATAAATCGTATAAACTTAAGAAAATTACTAGCGGAGGTTATTATGGAACTTGGAATTAATACGTTTGGCGATGCGGTCTTAAACCCTCAAACAGGTCGAACAATCACTCATGCAGAACGCCTGCAGGAACTCGTACGAGAAATAGAAGCAGCAGACCGCGTGGGTCTCGATGTATTTACTGTCGGTGAACACCACAGAAATGACTATGCGGTCAGTGCACCGGACGTTGTGCTGGCAGCAGGCGCTGCGGTCAGTAAAAATATCAAACTGTCGAGCGGTGTCACCGTCCTGTCTTCAGACGATCCCGTCCGCGTCTATGAACGCTTCTCTACACTCGACGGCATTTCAAACGGCCGTGCTGAAATTATGGCAGGACGCGGGTCGTTTATCGAATCATTTCCATTGTTTGGTTACGATTTAAACGACTACGATACGCTGTTTAATGAAAAACTGGACCTGCTGTTAACGCTGCAAAAAGGCGGTAAGATTAACTGGTCCGGTACACACAGACCTGAACTTAAAGATGCAGAAATTTTCCCTAAACCGGTCCAGGATCAAATCCCGATTTGGATCGCGAGCGGCGGTACACCTCAATCCGCTAAACGTGCAGCCGAACTCGGTTTACCTTTAGTCCTCGCGATAATTGGCGGCAGCCCATTTCAATTCGCAAGAATCGCAGACTTTTACCGTCAAATCGGTGAAGCATCCGGTCACGATAAGAGTAAGCTGAAAGTTGCAACAAACTCCCATGGATTTATTTGGGATACAGACGGCGAAGCACGGGATTTATTCTTCCCTTCTATATCGACATCGATGTCGAAACTCGGACGCGAACGCGGCTGGGGAGAATATACAAGAGAAGCCTTCGATGTCATGTGCGATCCGGAAGGCGCTTTATATGTCGGCAGCCCGGAAACAGTCGCAAGAAAAATCATAGCTTTATATGAACACATGGGAATAGAGCGATTTACACTGCAAACACCCGTCGGCACAATGCCGCACGATCAGGTCATCCGAACAATCGAGCTATTCGGCGAAAAAGTAGCACCGTTGGTTCGTGAAGGCATTAAAAAAATAGATGCAGAACGTAATCAATAGATATAAATAAAGGATACCTTGTTGAGGTATCCTTTTTATGTGTTTTTGTGGGGTGATGGATTGGTGCTTCCGTTTGTTAGGGCGTTGTGGGTGCGCCAGTGACGGGATACGGGAGAAACCGCCTTTCAGGCAGATGATCCCCCATCATCAACCCGATACAATCATTTATCATCTACTATAAACACATTCATGTTCGACAAAATTTCAAGTGTCTTGTGATGCAAATCTTGATTGGATGCGGCAACTAAATTTTTGTTCACTGTCATATTTGCTTCGGGAAATATATTCTGTATGACCATAATATTCGCGAGGACACAAACGTTCGTTTCAACACCGATAAATTCAATAATATGATTTGTTTTTACTTCCTCTTTATAGTTTTCATATATATTTTTAGCCTGCTCCGGCGGTATGCCGTAAAAGGTTTTCGTATACTCATCCCCATATATTTCAAGGCGTTCAAGAAATTCGGGGTAAATTGCTTCATCAAAATGAATAGCGGCCGCAGAGCGTTCATCATATTCAAAGTCCGGATATAAATTCTTCGTATAAATCACAGATTCCTCATTGGCTACCGCACGATCGATTCTTTTCGCAATGCCATCCATAATTTTTTTTGCAGACTCGGTATAATTCGAACCGCTTTCATCAAATGCATCGTTTTGAACATCGATAACAATCAGCATACTCACACATCCCGTCCTATTTGATTCACTCTTATTTTTATACCCGATAAAACACCACCTTCAGCAGAATTCCGCCAAAGATGGTGTTTTAATTTAAATATTAAGATACATCGCTCATCTTGTTCAGCTGATGAACACACTCCAAATAGCGCTCTGATTTCATATGAAGCATCATCCCATCAAGTCCATTACTTCTCTCGCAATCATGACTTCTTCGTCGGTTGGTATCACCAGCACTTTTACCGGCGAATAGGAATGACTGATTGTCGCTTCGGTTCCGACTGTCTGGTTATTCGTTTTCTTATCGAGATAAACACCCATGAATTCTAAACTGTCCAGCACCTTTTCACGAATCAAAGCCGAGTTCTCCCCAACACCAGCAGTGAAGATAATTGCATCGACTCCGCCCATTCTCGCTGCATATGATCCCATATATTTATGTATGCTGGAGCCGAATACTTCCAGTGCCAGTTCCGCTCGTTCATTGCCTCTTTTGGCTTCGTCTGTAATATCTCTTAGATCGCTTGAAAAACCGCTGACGCCTAAGAGCCCTGATTCTCTGTTTAAGACGTTCAGCACTTCAACTGCACTTTTATTCGTTTTCTCCATAATATAAGGTATGAGAGACGGGTCGATATTTCCCGACCGCGTTCCCATCGTCACACCTGCTAATGGCGTAAAGCCCATCGACGTATCGAGCGACTTGCCTGCTTTAACGGCTGCAATACTCGCACCGTTGCCTAAATGGCAGCTGATCAGTCTGAGTTCTTCCAGCGGCCGTTTTAACAATTTACTTGCCCGTTCAGTTACATATTTATGACTCGTGCCGTGGAAGCCGAATTTACGTATTCTATAATCCTTATAATATTTGTAAGGCAGACTGTATAAATAAGAGCTCTCCGGCATTGTCTGGTGAAATGACGTATCAAATACTGCAACGTGCGTGACGTCCGGCAGCAGTTCCACCATGGCATGAATGCCCATTAAATTCGCCGGGTTATGGAGCGGCGCAAATTCCGACAGATGTTCAATTTCCTTCACTACGGCTTCATCGATTACAACGGCTTCAGAAAAAGTTTCTCCGCCGTGAACGACACGATGGCCCGTTCCTTCGATTTCATCGAGTGAACGAATAATATTTTTACTCACCAAAGATTCCAGCATGACGTTAACTGCTTCTGTATGGTTTTTAAAATTTCTTTCAATCGATTCCCGGCCGGCGGCGGACTGAAGCGTAAACTTCCCTTCACCGAGTCCGATGCGCTCGATCAGACCGCGCGCGATTTCTTTTTCTGCAGGCATCTCAAATAGTTCGAATTTAAAAGAAGAACTGCCGGCGTTTATCGCAATAATTTTAGTCATGTCAATCACTGCTTTCTGCTGTATTGTTCATGCCAATCGTTAAGCTGACGTAAAAATTCCTGCATTTTTGCTCCGTTTTTAAAATCAGGGACATCGCCGATCAATACTTCGTTATTAATCATTGGAGAGAATCCTTTTTTAAGCACGATAATCGACTTGCGCTGTTTTTCTGTTTTAAATATCGTCGACGGAAGATTTAAGAACATCAGCAGTGTCGCATCTTCAGAAATATATTTTTTAATCGTTTCATTATTTTCTTCAAGCGTATTCGACGGCACGATAAAGACCCCGAGCCCGTCGTCTTTCAATAAATTCATGCCGGCTTCAAGCATTAAAAGATGCGCATAGCTCTGCCCTTCTTCAAATGCAGTTTTGTAATTCACTGCTGGCAGCGGATAATAGCCGACCGGCAAGTCACCGACAGCAACATCACCTGTCGGAATTCTGCTCGGTTCAACGACATTTTGCGGGTGAATATACATCGGTACTTTTAAAAACTCGCATAAGTTTGCGTTAATTTCTGCCAGCGCCGGGTCCACTTCAACACCTGATAAATTAACATGATCCACCATTTCTTTAATTGTCATCGCTAAGTGTCCAGTGCCGCTGCCGATATCGAGCAGTTCTGTTTCCTTGCCTTCAGTAAATAAATCGATAATATGCGCGACTAAATAGCCGATCGCATCCGGCGTCAGCTGGTGATTGCTCTGAACGGGTTCTTCTTTGACCTGATACAGATAAGCAAACTGAAATGCTTTTCTCATATCGCTCATTGAACCGTCAGCTTCAACTTGCAGCAGGCTTTCCGCTAAGGCTTCCAATCTCGGTTTTTCATCTTTTTTAACGATTTCATCTATTCTGTTGATTAATTCTTCATATACTTGTTCCATCGCAGTTTTCGCCATTAATATCCCTCTTTAAACAAAATATGGACTATCCATGATTAGGATAGTCCTAGTTACCTGATTATATTATATCACTGCTGCTGCTTCAAACACTTCACATCAGCTTTTTAAAAATTGCGTTGTGAGACATGATCGTATTCTTCTTTTTCCTGCAGTTTTTCAGCCTTATCTTCTCTTATTTCCTGCTGAATGACTTCTGTATATTCCTTGTACTTATTGTTCACTGCATACGTATCACCGATAAAATCGTGGAGCCCTATTTTTGCATCCGTGAATAATACGGCTAAGTACGGCAAGTACAGTAAAAAGTTAGAAATTATTCTGCCGATAGTTTCTCTGAAAAACACTTGGCTGAAAGTCAATTTAGTCCCTTTAGACGATACGACACTAATACCGAGAATCATCTTGCCGAGCGTTTGTTTTAAGAAATAAGTCATCAGTGTAAAGTAGATAAAATACAAGAGTGTCGTCGCAATATTTTCAAGGGACAGCGCTTCGATACCGAAGAACACATCTCTCACACCGAACACTGTCAATAATGGTACAATGGTCAGCTGACTCACACCCCAAAGGACGAGTATATCTATAAGATAACTGATGAATCTCGGGAAAAAGCTGGAATGCGACATAAACTTCAGCTGCTGGATATAATCCGTATCTTTTCTTACTGTAACGGCATGCTCTTCCATCTAAATCCCTCCTTATTCATATAGATACATCGGTTCAATGCCTTGACGGTTATTAATCAGTTCCTGAACCATTTTCACTTCTCCGCCGCCGGTAATACTTTCAATTGCGTTTTGAATTTTAACACCGAACGGGAATGATGTGTTTTCCACGCCGCCAAATTCAACCACTTGAGGTGTGCCGCCGATTTCTTCTTTAAGTGAAGCCAGTGCATCTTCAAAGTAGCCTTCCTGGTCGACCAGGCCATTTTCAATCGCTTCGCCGCCTAAATAAATACGGCCGTCAGCGAGTTCTCTCACTTGTTCTTCAGACATGCCGCGGCCGTCAGCCACTACATCAACGAAGTCCTGGAACATCGTATCGACGATGCCTTGAATATATTCTTTCTCTTCATCTGTTGCTTCTCTTGAAGCTGACATCATATCTTTCATCTTGCCGCTCTTATACACGTCGAATGAAATACCGTAATTCTCAGCCAGTTCACTGTAGTTCATGCTTTGCATAATCACACCGATTGAACCGGTAATCGTTTCATCCGTGGCAAAAATCTGGTCAGCCGGTGCAGACACATAGTAGCCGCCTGAAGCTGCCATATTGCCCATAGAGCTGTAGATTGTTTTACCGCTTTCTTTTATATCCATTAAATGTTTGTGTATTTCCGCACTTTCGAAAACACCGCCGCCTGGCGAATTAACATTTAATAATACTGCACTGTATGTATCGTCAGCTGCAATATCTTTTAAGGCCTGAATCGTCATCGGGTGATCGTAGCCTTGTGCTGCGAACATGCCGCCGCCAGTTGATCCTGTATCCTGAATAACGCCGTCAAAGTTAACGACAGCAATTTTATTGCCGGCATCCCCTTCTTCAAGCACTTGTGACGCAGGCGCCATTGCCCCTGAGAATTCATCGAACATATCCTGCCAGTCACTTGCCCACAACGAAGTCATAAAGGACGTACCGAGTCCCAGAATGACAATCGCAATGGCTGACACTAAAGCGATAATTCTTTTCATAAAATTTCCTCCTAATTTAAAAGTCATTGTCATGATAACACTTTTTTAATTATGTTTCGCTCGACAGTAAAAATTTTTTTATCAAATAAATGCTTTTAATATCAAGGAAATGGAAATCTGGACAAATTGCCGTCATGCAATAATTTCCTCACTGGTATATAATTTGAAATAATTAATTAAATAAGAAAATATCCGCAGCTTTGATTGTGACACAGACGGATAAAATAGGGGTATGTGAATGATGGAAAATAATACTATTTATTTCTTTGAACCTAATAATAAAAACTCTAAAAAAATAGTCAGTGATTTAAAATTACTTTTTGAAGATCTCGGAATCACTGCAGTTGAACGCAGTGAAGATGCCCGTATTGTTGCATCAGTCGGCGGCGACGGCGCTTTCTTACAAGCTGTCAGAAAGAACGATTTTAGAAGTGACTGCATGTATATCGGTATCGGCATTGAAGAAAGAAACTATATGTATGTTGACTTTAATTACCATAATCTTGCTGAAATCAAACAGGTTTTCAAAATGAATAACTTTGAAGTCAGGAACTATCCTGTCATTGAAGTAAAAATTAATGACAATCAGCCGAACTACTGTCTCAATGAATTTACTTTGCGGTCGAGTCTGGTCAAAACAATTATGATGGATTTATATATCGATGACTTTTTATTTGAACATTTTAACGGCGATGGCATAGTGATTTCTACGCCGACCGGCTCGACCGGCTACAACAAATCACTTGGCGGCGCTGTCGTTGATCCCTTGATCAGCGCCATGCAAGTGACGGAACTCGGCAGTGTAAACAACAATCACCATAGAACGCTCGGCACGAGCTTTCTATTATCTAAAGCCCGCCCGATTACACTCGTCATCGACCGCTCTGTCGACTACTATCCAATTATGAGCATGGATAACGAGGCGCTCAGCGTGCAGAATACTGAAACAGTTAAAGTTAAATTAAGCGATAAAACAATCAACACCATTAAACTGCACAATAATACTTTCTGGCATAAGACGCAGAGAAACTTCCTGTAAATATTTAATCTTTACGGGAAGCTTTCCATTCATTAATATATTCGAGTCTGTGCTTTAATTTAGCCTCATTGCCTTCTTCAGTCGGTTTGTAATAAATGTGGGATGAAATATTATCGGGACGTGTCGACATGGCAGTCAGCTTATCATCATATGAATGGGCTAATTTGTAGCCCTTGCCGTAGCCCGCCGCCTTCATTAACTTCGTCGGTGCATTTCTTAATTGAAGCGGCACGGGTTCAGCAATCGTTTCTTTAATGTCTTTTTTAACATTTAAAATTGCTTTATAAGACGAGTTTGATTTTGGAGATATGGACATATATATTACACACTGTGTCAGATGAACATCACACTCAGGCATACCGATGTAACGGCATGCCTGAAATGTATTAACTGCAAGGTTCAAGGCATTATTATCAGCAAGGCCGATATCTTCGCTCGCGAATCTGAGTAAACGTCTGGCAATGTAAATCGGATCCTCCCCGCCTTCAAGCATTCTGTTCAGCCAGTAAATTGCTGAATCCACATCGCTGTTACGCATCGATTTATGCAGGGCAGATATAATATTGTAGTGCTCTTCGCCGTTTTTATCGTAATACGGCGTTTTTTTATCTAATAAAGTATTCAGCAGATCTTCTGATATCGTCACTTTGCCGTCCACTGCTTCATTATTGATCACGAGCATTTCTAAAGTGTTCAGTGCAGTTCTGGCATCACCGTTTGAATATAAAGTAATCTGCCTCAATAAGTCATCATCGATAGCTACTTCTGTTTCTGGAAATGCCCGGTCTGATTTCAGCACATTTTTTAGCAGTTCAGTAATGTCGTCTTCAGACAGCTGCTCCAAAATAAATACCCGAGTTCTCGATAACAGTGCTGAGTTGACTTCAAAAGACGGATTTTCTGTCGTGGCGCCGATTAAAATAATGCTGCCTTTTTCAACGTAAGGTAAAAAAGCATCCTGCTGGGCTTTGTTAAAACGGTGAATCTCATCGACAAAAACGATGGTCTGTTCACCGAGCTGTCGATTGTCCTCTGCTTCATTCATAATTTTCCTGATTTCTTTAATGCCGTTCATGACCGCACTGAAAGTAATAAATTCAGACTTTGTCGTTTTGGCAATAATCTCTGCTAAAGTTGTCTTCCCGACACCGGGCGGTCCCCAAAATATCATTGAAGAGATTTTATCCTGCTCAATCATTTCTCTAAGCACTTTACCGTGACCGATTAAATGTTTCTGTCCGGCAAAATCCTCTAAACTTTCCGGTCTGACTCTGCTGGCTAAAGGCGCAGTCATATCCATTTCCTGATCAAATAACGATCCTTGTGACATACTGTTCCGCTCCTTATATTTCAGATTTTATTTAAGTCCACTATACATCAAAATGACTTTAATCGATAAATCATACAAAAAAATCCGCACGATTTCCCGCGCGGATGATTACTGATTCGGTATTACAGCAAATCGCTGAATTCATCTTCTTTTTTTTCTTTATGAGACGGTACATAGACTTCGATATTGTCTATTGCTTTGTCAATCATCGGCTGGAAGTCTACTGCACTTTCAAATTTCTTGACTGATTCGAGCGACGGTTTTGTTTTTGGCGCTTTCGGTTTAAATATCGTACAGCAGTCTTCAAATGGCAGAATCGACGTTTCATATGTCCCCATGTTTCTGGCCATTTTAACGATTTCATTCTTTTCAAGCGTCAGCAGCGGCCGCAGTACAGGCAATGATGTCACTTCATTGATTGCATACATGCTGGTTAAAGTCTGTGAAGCGACCTGACCGAGGTTTTCACCGTTAACAACTGCTTCCCCGCCAATTTTTTCAGTTAATATTTCTGCTATACGGAGCATAATTCGGCGCGTCGATGTCATCGACAGATTATCCGGGATTTTATCGTACAGAGTTGTCTGGAGTTCGGTAAACGGAACGATATGCAGTTTAATATCAAAACCGGTTCTTTCGCTCATTATGTCTACCAGCGCTTTCACTTTGTTCGTCGCTTCCGGGCTCGTATACGGCGGTGAATGGAAATGAACTGCTTCAATTTCTACACCGCGGCGCATAATATCGATACCGGCAACCGGTGAATCGATGCCGCCTGACAGCATTAATAGTGCTTTACCTCCCGTGCCGAGCGGCAGTCCGCCGAGTCCCTGAATCGTTTCATAATACATATATATGGCATCTGGTCGAATTTCAGCAAGTATTTTATAGTCCGGCTGTTTAACGTTTACCGTTAAGTGAGATGTGTGATCAAACACGTGATCACCGAGCAGCTGCTGCACACCGTAAGTGTCTAAATGATACTGCTTATCTGCACGTTTCACTTCGATTTTAAAAGTTTTGCCGGCTTCTATTTCATTAGCAAATTTCAAAGCAGTTTCTTTCATCGCATCATCCGTTTTAGCCAGCTTAACGACTGGTGACATGCTTAAAATACCGCTGATGTGCATTAATTTATCTATTATTTCATGCGGGTCTTCATCGTTAATAACGATGTATGCCCGGTCTCTGTTTGCTTTAATTTCTACATCAAATGATTTCAGCGCCTTGTTCATTCTGTCTCTCAAAGCACGGACGAACATCATTCTGTTTTTCGTTTTCAGCGTCAGTTCACCGTAGCGTATTAATATATGATCAAACTTCATTTTAGTACATCTCCTAATTCTTCATAAACCTCTTTTAAGGCAGTAATCAGCTGTTCGACATCTTCTTCAGATGTTGTCCGTCCCATTGAAATACGGATGCTGCCTTCGATCACTTCATCACTGTTGTGTAAAGCCAGCAGCGTTTCGTTTAAAGTCGCAAGTTTCGATGCGCAGGCACTTGTCGTAGATACCGCAATGCCTCTCTTAGACAAAGCATTCACAACAACTTCACCTTTAGCGCCGATAAATGACACATTCACTATATACGGTGCATCTTTAGGCTGAACATACACTGCTTTTAAATCCTTAACTGCTGCTCTAATTTTTAAATTATAATCCTTCAGCCGCTGATTCACAAGACGCGCTTCTGACAGCGTCAGACGCAGTGCTTTCGCCATGGCCGCAATCGCCGGTAAATTCACAGTGCCGCTTCTGACATTGTACTCATGTCCGCCGCCGTATTGGACCGGTTTTAGAGTCGCGAGATCTCTGACGAATAGTCCGCCGGCACCTTTGACACCATTAAACTTATGGGCGGATATACTCATTGTATCTGCACCATTGTAATCGATATCTGCTTTACCAATGGCCTGGGTGGCATCGACGTGAAAATGCACTTTTGGATAGTCTTGTAAAATAAGTATAATATCCTGAATCGGCTGCACACTGCCAATAATATTATTCACAGCCATAACCGTTACAAAAACAACATCGCTGTCCATCAATGTTCTTAAATGGCTGAGGTCAACTGTCCCGCTCTCTGTTGTTTTTATATATTTCACAGTAAAACCGTCCTGCTTCATCTCTTCGAGTACATTTACGATACTCGGATGCTCAAGTTCACTCGTTAAAATTGTTTTCCCGAACGGCTTCTTTCTTCTCAGCATACTCTGCAGCGCGATATTATTACTTTCAGTTGCACTGGATGTAAATACAAGATCATAATTTTTTAAATCCATTAAATCGAGTATTTGACCGCGTGCTGCTTCTAATAATCTCGCAGCATCTTTACCGCTCTGGTGAATACTTGCAGTATTATAAAAATATCTTTCGCTTGTCATCATATATGTCTGCAGCGCTTCTTTAAAGGGCGCCGTTGTCGCTGCATTATCAAAATATATCATCGTCGATCACCTCTCACATAAAATGACTTAGGATATGACATATCCTAAGTCATTTTGTTAATTTGTATCAAATTGTTTTTCAATTTTCCCTGCACTGCCCGGTTCTGCACTTTCGACTGCATCTTTTGCAACATCAAGTGCACGTTTATAACGGTTTTCTTTAAACAGACGCTCAGCTTCATTTAACTGATTGTTTAAATCCGGATCCGTACTGCGGAATCTGTTGCCGTACTGAATCATCAGCTCAGTCAGCTGTGAATCTCTCATTACGGCGTATGCTTCCTGTTCGAATTTATTCATCATTAAAACAGTATCGTTCACTTTGGCTTTAACGTACTCGACGTTTAGCGGACGGCGGCTGAAGTAGTTATCAATTTCTCTGATATTCATTTCAATTTCATGCTTCATAACGATAAACTGCTCAGGCAGCGTCACTAAGTTGGATGACATCAGTTCGCGGTATACTTTTTCCTTGCGGTCATTAACATAATTAATGTTTTCACGCGCTTCTGCATCATCTTCACGCAGATTAACCAGGTGCTCCTGGATACTGTTTTGTTCTTCGTGAATGGTATGTGCATTGTTTTTTAAATAGTCGATGTTATCGACAATCGCACTGTAGCGTGTCGTATTTTTCTCAGTTTCATCAATCATATCACTGTAAATCGTAATCAGATTTTCAATTTCATTTTCATAATTCATGACTTTTTGAACATCCGACTCATCGATATGATACTGTTCCTGAATATAATCGATTTCGGTACGCAGCGTATAGTTCAATGCTTTAGCATTAAACAGTTCGTCAGTAATAACATCTTTTTCACCGTCGAACTTATTCTTAGCAGTCACTTCATGTTCAACCAGTGCATACATATCATCCAGTTCATCATGAATATTTTCTAAAATAGAGTCTGCTTCTTCTAATTCAAGTTTAGCAACAAGCGGTTCTACACGGTTCAAGTTGCTCTTTAATGTAGACAATCTGTTTTCCACTTTAATATGATCCAGGTCGTAACCCTTAGCACGCAAGTCTCTGCAGCCGTATCGCAGCTCCTGGAACTGCTGTGGCAGTTCCTTTTGCACTTCTTTAATCAAGAGCGGAATTTCTTCCATATTGTCTTTTAAGTTAAGCAGCTCATTGTGCGTATTAAAAATAAATTCATTGGCACGGAGATAATCCCCGTCATTTACCATTTTTTCGTACTTAGCCATTTCAGGTTCATATGCTTTAATCACTTCTTCAAGCGGCTTTTTAGCATCTCCGAACTTATGGCCGTTCGCAAGCACATCACGCTTTGCTTCACGATACAAACGTTCGCTTTCAATATTTTCGGTTTTCCCCTGCTCAACAGATTCCATGAACTTTGCTACTTCTTCAGTCAATTCATCGTACTTATTTTTAATGATATTTATATTCTCGCCAGCGAGTTCATTATCATTTGTACTTTTTGCAAATCTGAATTTTTCTACGTTTACTTTCGACTGTTCAAGTGCATTTGTTGCATGTGTACTATGAGTATTTAATGTTTGGTTCCATTCATCCTGCCAGTTGTTGTAAAGCGTTTTTGCTTCACCATGCAGGTTGTAATTTTTTAATTTTACTAAATCCAATTTAAATGGAAGCTGATTGACTTCATGCAGTCTGCTGTATTGCGTTTCGATCATTTGTGTCTTTACAGATCTTAAGTACAGCAGTACAGCTGCTGTCACGATGACCAAAATGATAATCGCGATTAATATATACACCCACATACACTTAACCTCCTAGATATACACTCAATTATAGCTCAAAACGTTGTGTTCTAAAACATATAAATGTATAATTCTTTAAAATCACACTATAAAGAAGCGCATGGGGGCATAAAATGTTTACTAATATAGAAATAAAAGATTACGATACATTAAATAAGATGCTGAAAAGCTTAATCGAAGACGAAACTGACAGAATTGCCAACCTGTCTAACGCTTCGAGCCTGCTTAATTATTTTCTGAAAGATATAAACTGGGTCGGCTTCTATTTATATGATGAAAGTTCAAACGAATTAGTCCTCGGACCTTTCCAGGGATTGCCTGCATGTGTCCGTATAGAAAACGGCAAAGGCGTTTGCGGTACAGCATTCCGCGGCAATGATATTTTTATCGTCGATGACGTGAATGAGTTTCCGGGTCACATCGCCTGCGATGCGAACAGTAAATCTGAAATTGTATTGCCGCTCTACAAAGACGGCAAAGGTATCGGTGTACTCGATATCGACGCCCCAATTTTAGAACGCTTTACAGAAGAAGACAGAAGCGGCTTAAAAGCATTTGTTGAGACTTTAATCGACTATATTTAACGTTGACAAACAGACTAGGAAGATGTAGAATATATTATTGTGTAAATGAACAGTATAAGTAGCGGATAGTCATTGTGAGTAAGTATGCGGTCCCCGCGGTTGGTGTGCTGCGTAACCAATGCTATGAGGTGAAGGCACTTTAGAGCGTATACCCTGACAGGAGATTATACCCCTTATGATGTTTTTTGCATATACTATAAAACATAAGGAGGAGCTAATATGGCTCGTTTTACAGGTTCAATCTGGAAAAAATCACGTCGTTTAGGAATTTCCCTAACAGGCACAGGCAAAGAATTAGAACGCCGTCCGTACCCACCAGGTCAGCACGGTCCGACACAAAGAATTAAATTATCAGAATACGGTATGCAACTGCAGGAGAAACAAAAACTCCGTTACATGTACGGTATCAACGAACGTCAATTCCGTACTTTATTTGACCGTTCAGGTAAAATGAAAGGTGTTCACGGTGAGAACTTCATGATCCTGCTTGCGACTCGTTTAGATGCAGTCGTTCGTGCTTCAGGACTTGCACGCACTCAGCGTCAAGCACGTCAATTAGTTAACCACGGTCACATCACTGTGGATGGCAAACGTGTAGACATCCCTTCATTCATGGTTAAACCAGGACAAGTTATCGGAGTTCGTGAAAAATCACAAAAACTCGATATCATTGCTGAAGCTGTTGAATTAAGCAACTTCACTCCTGAATACCTGACTTTCAACAAAGACAGCTTAGAAGTTACTTTCGACAGACTGCCTGAACGCAGTGAGTTAAATGCCGACATTAACGAACAGTTAATCGTTGAGTACTACTCAAGATAAGCTGAATTTAAAAACACCGAAATCATATTTTATGGTTTCGGTGTTTTTTTGTAATATTTTATTCGTTTTCCCCAAGACTGAATATCACTTTGTCTGTTATAAAATCAAAGTTGTCAGGTTCAACATCTTCATTCACGATGTAGCTTTTATGGCGCATAAGCAGTTTTTGAGTAAAATTTCTCGCCCAGCGTCCATTTGATTTTTCACTATCTTCCAGCTGGTCGTATTCACTGATTACAGTCATTCTTAAGAAATCTTCATTGAATCTCCATTGGCCCTGCAGCATATTGAATACGATATCTGCTACATTTTCTGCAGTATAGGCCGGAAATTCAATCGTATACGGCACACGTGATTTCAGACCTTCATTTGAATGCATAAAACGGAGCATATCTTCTGTATAGCCGGCAAAAATAACAATGAATTTATCTCTCTTATTTTCAAGTTCAGTAATTAAAGTTTCTATCGCCTGCTTACCGAAATCATTTGGACTGTTTTCCATCGACAGCTGATAGGCTTCATCTATAAACAGCACCCCGCCCATCGCTCGTTCTATAACATTTTTTGTATTCTTCTCAGTGTGACCAATATAAGATCCGACAAGATCACTTCGATCGACTTCGATTACTTTATCTTCCGGAATAATATCCAGCTGTTTAAAGAATTTAGCAATCAGTCTGGCAATAGTCGTTTTACCTGTACCCGGCGGCCCTGTAAACATCATATGGTAAGATGAATTGCCGATTTCCATACCGCGTTCTTCAAACATTTTATTAGCCTGGGCTTCTTTAATTAAACCGCTGATAAAGGACTTCACATTATCCAGTCCTGTTAATTGATTTAACTCAGTATACAGCGCCTTCAATCCGCCGTCGCTATTTTCATCTGCACCGAGCATGTTCGTCCAATCCTCATCCGTAATTTTTAAAAAGTCTTCTGAGTCTGCAGTGGATTCAGCTACTCTATTGGATTGTTCCAATATAAGCTTTTCATTAAAATTACGCACGAACCTGGCATTGCTGTTGTCTGATGAACGCCTGTACATTTTCTTTAGTTCCTTACTATACTTTTGATGATCAAATTGGAAATGTTCATGTTCCAGTTCTTTAATGCCGATTTCAGCTAGTTCTTCTGCTGAATAGTCTTCAAAATCAAAATAATGCGGAATTCTCGATTTCAGTCCCTGATTCATAGTAAAGAAATCGTACATTTCTTTCGTATAACCGGCAAAGATGACCATGATTTCATCCCTGTTATCTTCCATATATTTTAATATTGTATCGAGCGCTTCCTGACCGTAGTTCGTCGTCCCGCCTTCAGCGTTTAAAGTATACGCTTCATCGAGGAAAAATACACCGCCATGAGCAGCTTTTAATTTTTCTAATGTCTGCTCTGTCGTTTTTCCAAGATAGCCTGAAACTAGATCTTGTCTGGATACTTCAACAAAATTGCTGTTTTTCAGCACACCTTCTTCATAGAGCACCTGGCCGACCAGTCTCGCTACCGTTGTTTTACCTGTACCCGGATTGCCTAAATATACTGAGTGTAAAGAAGACTGCCTGACTGGCAGACCATTTTCTTTTTTTGTCTGATTCACCCGCGCTAAATTAATAAATTTCTTAACAGATGATTTAACTTCATTTAAACCAGTTAAATTAAACAGTTTCTTTAAAGCTTCCCCTTTTTCAAGTTCCGGTTTGCTGTCTTGATTTTGATCATGTAACTGTTTATTTTCAAAGGTCTGCACGTTCAGCTCCTTTACATTAATATTATCCCCTTCAACGGTATAATTCCCGCTCACTTCAGCTGTAATTAACTCAGCGGCGGTTTTGCTCGTTTCGATATTTAAACTTGAATTGTCTACTTTGATTAACGGTGAATATGGTGAAGTCAGTACTTGAACCTCTGCTGAAGAATTTTCTTTAAGCTGCATTGCAAAATTCGGCTGTGCGATAATAATATTCAATTCTTCAGCTTTAATCACGCTATTCTCATACAGTTCAAAAAAACTGTGAAGTGTTAATCTTCCTGCAGTATTCACTTTTGAGTCTTTGGAGAATATCCCTCGTATTTCACTATTTTCTATCGTGGCTGTACTGCTGTTTAATTCAAGACCAAAACCATTCGTTCTTAAATTTACGATTTTACTATTTCTCATTTCTAATTTTGAATTAAAGAGTCTCAGCGGGTTATCTATTTTATCGCCGGTAATATCACCTTGATTAATCACTATTTTACTGTCTGTAACATACAGGTTCCGCGGATCCGAAGCGTGATAAAAATTATAGTTGACCTTATCTGATACCATCGTTGACTGTTCTTTAATAAAAGCACCATGTCTTACTTTAGTGTTATCCAAAAAGATTTCAGAATTCGTTATGACATAACCGTCTATTTTAGATCTGTGTATAATCCCTTTGCTTTTATTCTTCAGCTCAACAGCATAACTTTTCCCAGCTTTTTTAACTATATAAGCGTCATTCGCTTCAAGTATGCCGTCGTTAATCATCACCGGACTGCCTGAACGATTGCTGCCAACGATAGTAACATTATATAGATTCAGCTTGCCCCCTTCGACGTATATCCTTTCTCCGGCACGTTCGTCAGTTAAGGAAAAATCCAGCGTCAGATTTCTCAAAGTCAATTCACCGTAAACCGACATACCTGCACTGATTTTCACATTCTGATTATCACCGCCGGTAATTTCCAAAAAGCCCGATTTGGGCACAGTTAAACCGTCGATTAATGTATGAAAAGGTTCAGTTTCCGATAAAATGATGCGATCGTTATTTCTAATGGTTTTAAAAATATCCTGAAATATGATTTCACCTTTATTATTGCCTACAAATATATCTTTTCCCATAGAGAGGACCTCCGATTTACAGATTACTATTAATGATATTTATTATACTAAACTTTTCTTTGTACGAAAAATAATCATATAATCTAAAATATGAAAACATAAAAAAAGAGACACCCTAAGGTGTCTCTTTAAAAATGAAAATATTTATTAGACAGCTACAACGTTGACAGCTTGTGGTCCGCGTTGGCCTTCTTCGATTTCGAAAGTAACTTTTTGACCTTCTTCTAATGTTTTATATCCTTCAGCTTGGATTGCTGAGAAGTGTACGAACACGTCGTCTCCTGCTTCTTGCTCGATGAAACCAAAACCTTTTTCTCCGTTAAACCATTTTACAGTTCCTTCATTCATTGAAAAAACCTCCTTGTGCTAAGCACGTGTTATTTTTGCAGTTTTAAATATTTAAAAGAGTTTTTTTTCAAATAATGAACAGAAACTATTTAAACTTTTACTTTAAAAACTACACTCTTAATATACCATGGTCTGACCAATTAGCCAACCTCTAATTAGAATTTTTACTAGCTTTCACATGCCCAATTATCTTTATCTCTGTCCATCTTCGGCTGATATGCCGAATGATTACCGGCGACGCCGTCAGGATATACAGCATTTAATTCTTTACAGTTTGAGAAATATTCAGTTGTCCCTGAGTCCGGCTGAACTTCTGAAGAACCTTCCGGTGCCGGTGCTTCATCAACAGCTTCTTCCTCACTGTTAAACCCTTCTCCGTCTGTATTGACGTAATTCGGAAGCGACCAGATTCCGAGCTGCTTATCTTTAGCATACTGTTCACTTGTTCTGAAATCGTTTAAATAACGCTGCTGTTCGTAAATATAACCGACTCTTGCCAGTCCTTCTTCCAGCATAATTTCATGGACATTGACCCCATCTGCATATAGATACACTAAATGCCTGCCGTAATGATCTGTTTGATCACCCTGATCGTATTCAATATGTAATTCTTCTGCACTGCTGAGCAGTTCGGTCATCCGCGCAGATGCCTCGGGACCGAATGCTTCTACTGGTTTATTAGGATGCACCGTCTCCGGTGTATCAATTAATAGGAGACGCAGTTTCAGCGTATTATTATCGCTGTCCATCACATGCACCGTATCACCATCGACGACACGGTAAAGTGTCACTGCAGTCAGTCCTGCTGTTATAGAAGCCGCTTCTTCTTTAGCCCTCTCCTGTTCAGCTTTTTCTTCTGCTTCCTGTTTAGCTTTTTGTTTCGCCTCTTGTTCAGCCTGAGCTTTTTGCGCTCTTTCAGCTTTTTCAGCAGCTTTCTTCTGAGCAATTTCTTCCTGCTGTTCAGCTTTTTCTTTTGCTGATTTTTCAGCTTCAGCTGCTTGCTGACCTTCTCTTTTTTCATTATTGTCAGCAAGTGTTTCTGCCTTTTCTACAGTCTCAGATTCCGTCGCTGCAGCATTTTCTTCTACATTGCTGCCGGGTAATGTTACAGCGAATAAGAGAAACATAACAAAACCGATAATAAAAGCATTGCGGGAAATCTTCTTGAATTTCCCTTTTTCCTTATATTTCAGTTTATAAAAACGGCTCGATGCCATCGATATAAACATTCCAATCGACACCATGACCCATAGAATCAGGAAGGCTTCATTAATCGATGCGCCTTCGACAACCAGCGCCCGGTTCAGCATTAAAATACCTGATACGCCTAACAGTACAAAAACCGGTTTCCACAGTGCTCTATTATCTACTTTACCGCTCCAGTGTCCCTGCATGGCCAAGCCATATAGAACTGCTGTAGATATCGTTGCAACAAAAATTAATAATCCGAATAAAATACTCATCTTTTCTGCACTCCATTAATAATCATATCTATACATTATACTTGATAAAAAGTATCTGTGAATAAACAATTACTGGAAGTTTTGACCAAGATAGCAATCATTATGATTTTTCATAAAAAGAGACCGCTCTGATTAGAGCGGTCTCTTATAACTAACTGCTTACAGCATTTCTGAAGTTGTTTTACCTTGCATGTGTAATTGAAGGTAATCCGGTCCGCCGGCTTTTGAGTCAGTTCCTGACATTTTGAAGCCGCCAAATGGATGATAACCCACAATTGCACCTGTGCAGTCACGGTTAAAGTAAAGGTTGCCGACCATGAAGTCGCGTCGTGCTTCTTCAATGTGTGCTCTGTTTTTAGTAATTACAGCACCAGTCAGACCATAATCAGTATCGTTTGCAAACTCGATTGCTTCAGTGAAGTTGTCTGCTTTTGCAAAGCCGACAACAGGTCCGAAGATTTCTTCCTGCATTAGACGGTCATCGTGTTTCAGACCTGCGAATACTGTCGGGTGAACAAAATGGCCAGTTTCATTATCAATTTTACCGCCCGCTTTAAGTTCGCCTTCTTCTTTACCAATTTCAATATATTTCTGGATTTTTTCAACTGAAGATTCATCAATAACCGGTCCCATGTAATTATCTTCCTCAGGATTGCCGATTGTTAATTTATTCGTTCTTTCAACTACTTTTTCTACTAATTCATCGTGAACGTCTGACAGAGCGATGACACGTGAACATGCAGAACATTTCTGTCCGCTGAATGCGAATGCTGATTTAACGATCGCATCTGCTGCGAGGTCAAGATCTGCACTGCTGTCTACAACAATTGTATCTTTACCGCCCATTTCAGCAATAACACGTTTCAGGTTAACTTGTCCTTCACGTACAACTGCTGCTTTTTCGTAAATGCTGACACCCACATCTCTTGAACCTGTGAATGATACGAAGGCAGTATCTTTGTGTTCTACTAACAGGTCACCAATTTCACGGCTTGAACCCGGGATAAAGTTAACAACACCTTGAGGCAGTCCTGCTTCTTCTAATACTTCGATAAATTTGTAAGCAATTACTGATGCTTTAGAAGATGGTTTTAACAGCACTGTATTACCTGTTACCAGTGCAGCTGCTGTCGTCCCCGCCATAATTGCAAATGCAAAGTTCCACGGTGAAATTACGAGTCCTACACCCAGAGGAATATAGTCAAATCTATTAAATTCTCCTGGACGTGATTCTACTTTACGTCCATCTTTTAATTCTAAATTTTGTCTCGCATAGTATTCCAGGAAGTCAATTGCTTCTGCAGTATCTGCATCTGCTTCTTTCCATGGCTTACCTGCTTCTTTTACAAGTAAAGCTGTAAATTCAAATTTTCTTTTACGCACGATTGAAGCTGCTTTGAATAATACATCAGAACGGAATTGGAATGATGATTTTCTCCATTCTTTATATGTTTCTTTTGCAGCGTCCATAGCCTGCAGTGCTTCTTTTTCTCCAGCCTGAGACATACGGCCGATTACTTCTGATTTTACAGCCGGATTGTATGAATCCAGTTTTTTATCAGTCAGGATGCGTTCACCGTTAATGATTAACGGATAATCCGATCCAAAGTCTTCTTTAATTGTTTCAAACCCCTTTTTCAATTCCTTGCGATTCTCATCTAATGAGAAATCTGTAAATGGTTCATGTTTGTACGGTATCATAAAATAAATTCTCCTTTGTTTTGGTATATAAATAAAACTTATTAAATTTTTTCCGCATTTTTAAGATAACATTATTTACTAAATAGTCCAACTGATTCATTATAATTTTTGAAATATTTAGTCGTTTTTCATCAGATAGTTCACAATATCTGTGTATACTGATGCCGCAAGTAGTAAAACGCTCTCATCTAAATCAAATTTCGGATGATGATGCCCGTATTCCAGCTCGAAAGGAAACAGCATATAAGTCGCTTTCCCATTTTTTTCTAACACTCTTTCCATCATCATCGTCACGTCTTCAGAAGCACCGAATGACAGTGTATCTTTTAAGTCTGTAATGTGATTGTTGTTTTTAACAGCTTCTTTGACTGCATCGATTAATTCCGCTGAACATTCTGCATCCGGCGCCTCACCTACCGGAATGATTTCAACATCATTTTCATACATATCTGCAGCTGCCTGAATAATGGTTTTAGCCTTATTAAACATATATTGATTGAGCTCTTTTGTCTCGCCCCGGGTTTCAATTTCCAAGTACGCCTGGTCGGCGATAACATTTCTGCCGCTTCCCGCCGTCATTGTTCCGACATTTATCCGAGTGGATCCCCCGCCGTGACGGGCAATCGCATTTAAATTTAATGCTGCCAGTGAACCTGCGAGCAGAGAGTTGTTGCCGGCATTCGGTTCAACGCCTGCATGTGCTGATTTACCTGAGAACTTCACATCGAATTTTGTGCTGGCTAAAAAGTCTGTTGTAGCTGCACTGACAGTGCCTGCAGGTAAATTTCTAATGCCTAAGTGACTTGAGAAAAAGTAATCAACATCATCGAGCCAGCCTTTTTCAACGACAGATTTAGCGCCTCTGACACTTTCCTCAGCCGCTTGAAAAATTAAAGTGAATCTTCCTTTAAGCTGATCTCTATGCTTGTTAATATATTCTGCCAAATACAAGCCTGTCGTAATATGGCCGTCGTGACCGCAGGCATGCATTTCGCCGTGATGGAGCGAGATAAAGTCTTCGGTTTTTGGTTTGTGAGAAGCATCTTCAGATTCTGTAATCGGCAGACCGTCTATATCAAAACGCGCAGCAAAGTGCGGTCCCGGTCTCCCTGTATCCAGAGTTGCTATAACCCCTGTCGTACCTTCTTTAACATATTCTAAAAACTCTTTCGGTACGCCGTATTTAATCGCTCTATCATAACTTTTTTCAAATACGCTGTCGTCAGGCAAACCCACACGTGCGCTTCTTAAAAGCACATCATCACCTAAATACAAAGTATATGCAAGTGGTTTTAAAGCCTTGTATATTTCATAAGTTGTTATAAACTCAGTGAAGCCAACTTCGGGAAAACGATGAAATTTTCGCCGAGTATTAATTAACTGCTCCTTCAGTTCTGTCATCATTACACCTCCGCCAATTTATTCAGCGCATCAATCGCCATATTTACCATGGCAGTCATGCCGTACTCAAATGCATCTTCGTTCAATTTAAAGGCAGGATTATGGAGTGGTTTCTGCCCTTCGCCTACAGACGTTCCAAGCCAGTAGTATACGCCGGGATAAGCTTGCAAAAAGCGGCTGAAATCTTCACCGGCAAGACTTGGCAGCAGTTCTGGTGTTGCTTCTTCTCCATATATTTTATTAATAGATTTTTTAAGTTCAGCCGCCCACTCTGCGTCGTTTACTGTTGCAGGGTAACCATCATAAAATTCAATATCTACTGAAGCACCCATGGCACTTGTCACTTGTTCGACGATTTCAAAGAAACGTTTTTTAGTCAATTCCTTGATTTCATCCGATTGAGTCCTTATCGTACCTTCAAGTACAGCAGTTTCTGCAATGACATTATGTTTCGTTCCGGCATCAAAACGGCCGACCGTCACAACTGCCGGCTGCATCGGGTCCGCGTTTCTGCTCACAATAGTCTGCAGTGCAGTCACAACCTGATTCGCTGCTATAATTGCATCTGTAGTTGCGTGAGGCATAGATGCATGACCGCCGGACCCCGTAATCGTCAATTTAAAACGATCTGAGTTCCCCATGATAGGACCTGCCATTACACCAAATTTACCTACAGGCAGATCCGGCCAAACGTGCTGAGCCAGCAGCATGTCCGGTTTATATTCATCGAATACACCGTCATCCATCATGCGCTGTGAACCGCCCTCAGGTGATAACTCTTCTGCAGGCTGGAAAATCAGCAGTATTGTCCCTTTGATTTTATCTTTATTATCGTTTAAAACTTTACCGGCATGCAGCAGCATCGATGTATGTGCATCATGGCCGCAGGCATGCATTACACCCTTATTTAAAGACGAAAATTCAACACCGGAAATTTCTTCGATAGGCAATGCATCAATATCTGCACGAATACCGATTATCTTTCCGCCCTGTTCCCCTTTAATAATACCGAGCACGCCTGTGTCTGCAAAACCCGTTTGATAAGGGATATTAAATTCTTTCAGTTTATTTTGAATGCGCTGAGATGTATCGTACTCTTTAGTGCTTAATTCCGGATTTTGATGCAGCACTCTTCTGAATTCAATCGCATCATTAATAATTTTCTCTGCTATTTCCACTCTATTCACCTCTGTTTAACTTAAAATTAATTTTCTTTTTTATAATATTCAATAAATTCACCGTTTAAAGTATAGCCGATAAAATTCTGGCCGTCGTTCATCATCCAGTCGTAGTTATCGTACTTAATCTTCAGTACTTCACCTGTGACCTGCAGCTCTTCTTTTAAAGGCATATATAAAATATGGCGTCTTTTCCCGCCGTATTTCAATCTTGTTCTCATAATTTTAAAGCCGAGCCTAAATTTGTCTTTTAAACTCGCCAGATTAACAGGCATTACGGTTGAGAAGATATAATCAAAATCCCCGCTCTCTTTCACCTGCTTAATTAAATACTCGCCCATTTTTGTTTGAAGCCCCTGCCCTCTGTACGGCGGATCGACAAGCGAAGTTTCAGAATAGATTGAGCGGTCTCTCGGAACACCGACATCATCAGCCAGGTGTTCTTTTTCATCTAGTGACGGGATGTACATCATACGGAGAGCAGCAAGTTTACCGTTGTCAAAAACACCGGTAACATAGCCCTGATTCAGACAGCTTTCCATTTCTTCTTTAGACAGTTTTTCCAGTACTTCTTTTTGTTCCAGCACTTCATATACACGGTCCTGCAGCTGCATAATTTCTTCGATATTTTTTGTGCTGAGTTTTTCAAATTCCATGGCAATACCGCCTTTCTCAATGTTTTTATGTTTACCCTTACTTATTTCTGGTTATTGATATATTGAGGAGTTGGTGTAAATTGAATATATTAGTTAAATGTATAGACTCCACCAATGAGAAAACTTTTTTTAAACTGATAAAGCAAAGAGATGCCAAAAATGGATCTTTAGATGACTTCATATATACCTGCATGAGAAAAACGAATGACTTTGATGAAGAAAATCTATTAGTTGAATTAATTTATCCGGAGCATACAGAGCTATATTTAGAATTTAATTTGAACCGCAGCCGTTAGTAAAAACGGCTGTTTTTTTTATTGCAATTCATCCAGCCATTCAAACATTAAAGGCACCCATTTTTGAACATGCGGATTGACCTTCCCTGTTATTTTAGATGCAGTGCTGAGACCGTGGTCTCCTTTATGGAACGTGTGCAGTTCCCAAGGTACGCCTTTACGCTCAAGCGCATCTGCAAAATCCAGCGCATTTTTAACGTATACCAGTTTATCTTCACCGGTATGCCAAATAAATGCCGGCGGCGTCTGATCGGAAACGTGATTTTTAATCGTTGCAAGGTCGAGAGTGTCATCTGTAATTTCTGCTCCGAACACCATACGTCCTGCCATCGACATAAATTTAGGATCTCCGACACCGCGTTCATTAGCGATCACTCTGTTCAAATCGTAATCTAAAATCGGATAACCGAGAACTTGGAAATTCGGCCGAACCCATCTGGATTCCTTACCTGTCAGTTCCTGCAGCCAGTTCTGGTTCCAGTGGACCCCAAGGCTCGCTGCTAAATGACCGCCGGCAGAAAAACCGATTACTCCGATACGATCAGAGTCAACGTTGTATTCATGAATATTTTCCCGAATATGTGCCATAGTCAGCGCCAGTTCAATTAAAGGATTCGGAAACTCGGAGCCCAGTATTTTATCCGGCTCAACCATAGAAGCAATTCTGTACATTTCATCCCGCTCAGCAGTTCTGCCCTCTTGTTCAATCATCGTGCCAATTGTGGAATATCTAAGGATAAAGACCTGATAGCCCTGAGCAAGAAAATCATATGCAATCGGCTCCGCTTCACGTTTAGATACGTACATGTAACTGCCGCCGGGACAAATGACAACAGCCGGTTTCGCTTCAAATTTAACACCTGAATCCCCGAGAATGGCTGTTACTTCTGCATGATAATTACCCACTTTGAATTTTTTAATTTCCATCACTATGCCTCCGTACTCTTGTTACTTTAATGATACCAAAAAAATGCCTGTCATATGTAGTCTGGACCTTTATGCTCCAACGATGTATAATAAACTGTAAAATAAATTCACGAAGAGGTTCTTAGCCACACCCTCTTAAAAAAACTAAGACACGACTCACGTGCCTTTTGGCGCGTGTTTTTTTATTTAAAGGAGGATTTTTTTATGACTGAAGATTATTCAAAAGATTTAAGTCTGCTCGGCAATCAGGACGTCGAATATTCATTTGATTATAACCCAGGTATTCTAGAAACATTTGATAACGGCCACCCCGGCCGCGACTATTTCGTTAAATTTAACTGCCCGGAATTTACAACACTTTGCCCGATGACAGGACAGCCTGATTTTGCAACTCTATATATCAGTTACGTTCCCGACCTTAAAATGGTTGAAAGCAAAGCATTAAAATTATACTTATTCAGCTTTAGAAACCACGGCGGTTTTCACGAAAACAGTGTAAATATGATCGTCAATGATTTAGTTGAATTAATGGATCCAAAATATATTGAAGTATGGGGCAAATTCACACCGCGCGGCGGTATTTCAATCGACCCGTATGTTAATTACGGCAAACCAGGTACCAAATATGAACAAATGGCAGACCACCGTTTGATGAACCACGATATGTATCCGGAAAAGATAGATAACAGATAAATGAGGATGGCTAAGAATTTCTTCCGAATGTTAATGGAGGGAATATATTGATTTTTTATTTGACCGCGCTCTTTGCAGGACTGCTGGTTGTATCAAATATACTGGCAGTAAAAGTATTTACAGTTTTAGGATTTGATTTGCCGGCAGCTGTACTTGTATATATGGCAACATTTTTAATCACCGATGTTATCGGAGAAGTCTACGGCAAAAAAATGGCAGCTCGTGCAATACGTGCAGGATTCTTAGCACAAGTCATCGTTTTATTCTTTATATACATAGCAGTAGAAGTGCCCCCTGCCCCGTTTTTTGAAATGCAGACAGAGTACGAAATGATTTTAGGCGGCAGTTTTCAAGTCATTATTGCCAGCCTGGTTTCTTACCTTGTCAGCCAGAACTTAGATGTCTTTATCTTCCATAAGTTAAAAGACCGTCACGGCAAACAAAAACTCTGGCTCCGGAATAACTTCTCAGCTTTGATTACACAGCTTGCTGATACGAGTATTTTTATCGTCATCGCATTTTTCGGTACAGTCCCTTTGAAAGTGCTGATCAGCATGATTTTTATGCAATACATTGCAAAAATTGTAATTGTCATGCTGGATACGCCGATCGTGTATCTGCTAGTTGGACTGGCAAGGAAACAGCTCGGTCAAGAACGCGCGCTGCTTAAAGAAGTGACTGAACAGCTTTAACCATTCGATAAAAACTTGAACATATTAATAACAATTATAAAGAAAGGCATAGCCCACTTTTTTACGGGGCTATGCCTTTTCATTTTGTCTCATGATTATATACTATTTTTAACGACTTTCTTGTAATAAGCCAATGACATCAGTGCAAATATTGAATACAGTACTGTGTATACGCCCATGACAATCAGTGTCGGTGTCCACATTTCAATTCCGAATATGAACCAGCCTGATTTTACTGCAAACAGCGAATGCAGCAGTCCGATAATTAGAGGAATACCAAATGAAATAATCATTTTTAGACCCAGTCCCCGCAATATTTCTCCTTGAGAGAAGCCCAGTCTTCTAAGCACTGTATAACTGCCTTTTTCTTCTTCACATTCATCGATCTGTTTGAAATATAATATACAGCCTGATGTTAAGAGGAAGGCAAACCCTAAGAACCCGACGATAAAGGCCATCATACCTGACATTTGCACCATTTCGTTATAATCCATCTGTTTTGACACAAACGGTGGATTGTCTTCCTTGTCCATAATATCAAGTACCTCTTCAGTGTCGCCGCCGGCAATATTAAATGCATACAGTTCAGATGGCATGTCATATTCTTGATTTTCTGCCGGCTGTTTCTCTGATAGTTCCTGATAGACTGAATCATCGACAATCAGTGCCGGCAGTCCGAATGATAAGTTTGAAGGCAGGATACCCTCACTTGTCGTTTCTGTCACTTCGACAGTTCTTTCAAAACCGTCACCGTTCGTAAATGTGACAGGATCTCCTTCTTTAAACGATAAGTACATATCCAGTATGGCGAGTGTTCCTGTAACTTTCGTTTCATTTTTCGCAACATCAAATCCTTCAAATTCTTGATCACTGGCAATAACGATACCGAGTTCATTGCCGTTCACGCCGGACTCCTCACTATTTTGTAAGTTGTTATTTTCATCTGTGCCTACGACGCTGTAATGCATAAATGATTTTTCAATTCGGTTAATTTCAATCCCGTTCTCATTCAGCAGTTCTTCGTAATAATCAAGATTCTCTGAGCTGTCAACTGTATATTCGTAAGGCGTCGTGCTGTCGAGCATTTTATCGGTTGAATAGTATGAAATATACGATAATGACATCGCTGTAATACTAATTGCTGTAATGACAGCAATGACTGTCAGTAAAAATGAGTTGGAGCGCATTTTAAACATGACGCTCGTCACTGAAAGTACATCGTTGACATTGACATGCCCGTTTTTACTGCGTCGAATCATATTTAAGACAAAGGCGACTGAACATTTAAAGGTAATATAAGTTCCTGCGATTGTCAGGAATAATATAGAAACCATATAGATCGGCAGCAGCAGTCCATTTTCCATTGCCCGGTCAAACATTTCCGTAGACATGTAATAACCGGCTGCAATCATTAATATCCCGGCTGCACCGAAAATAATCGTCATCTTGCCAATCGGTTGACCTGTATTCTCTGATGTTTTATTCAGTTTCAGCATTTTAATCAGTGAAGTGCGTTTTAAAAATACATAGTTCTGAATCATTAAGATGAAAAAGATAAAGACGAATACACCTGCCGTAATGAATAATGCCAGCGGTGAAAAGTTCATTTCCACCATCATATCTACCCGCATAATTTTTAGTAAAATCATTAACAGCAGTCTAGATATGAAGAAACCGAGTATGACCCCGCCGATTAAACTTCCGAAATATATGAAGAAGTTTTCGAGCAGCAGTATTCTAAATATTTTGCTTCTGTTCATACCTACTAGCTGAAATAAAGCCAGTTCCTTATGCCGGCGCTTGATGAAAATCATATTAGCGAAACAGACAAACAGTATAATAATGATAACGACGACCACCGAACCGATTGAAAACAGTGCAGTCATCGGTGTGCTTCCCGTAATTTCCGTCATCGCTGTGTCATCGAGCGTCAAAGTTAGCAGCGAGAAAAACAAGGCCACACTGAACACGAGTGCAAAAACGTAAAGCCCGTAGTTTTTTAAGTTGCGTAAGAAGTTTTTGATTACTAAATTATTCAGCTTCATCGACGACACCGCCCAAGACACGCTGCGTATCCAGTATTTCACTGTAGTATGCATCCTGTGTCATTTCACCGCGGGACAGGCTCGTATAGACCTGACCATCTTTTAAGAAAATCACACGGTGAGAAAAGCTCGCTGCAGTTGCATCATGAGTCACCATTATAATGCTTGTATCTAAAGTATTATTCAGCTGCTGCAGTTTTTTCAAAAGATCGCTGGCAGATTTAGAGTCGAGGGCTCCCGTCGGCTCATCGGCGAAAATAATTTTCGGCTGGTGGATAAAAGCACGTGCTGCACTGGTGCGCTGAGCCTGTCCGCCTGACACTTGGCTCGGGTACTTTTTCGCTAAGTCAAAAATACCGAGCTGGCGTGAAACACTGTCGAACTGCTGCTCTACCTCTTGTTTAGACATGGTCCGGATGGACAGCGGCAGCATAATATTTTCTTTAATCGTTAAAGTATCGAGTAAATTATAATCCTGGAAAATAAAACCGAGATCATTTTTTCTAAAGTCTGCGAGTTTTTTATCTTTTAAAGTTGTAAAATCGATGCCGTCGATATAAATGTGACCGCTTGTCACATTATCGATCGAGCTTAACACATTTAAAAGCGTCGTCTTGCCGGAACCGGACGCCCCCATAATTGAAACGAATTCCCCTTTGTTTAAACTAATATCGATGCCTTTTAATACTTCTGTGCGGTTAAATTTATTTCCGTAACTTTTTTTAATATCTGTCGCTTTTAACAGCATAATTGATTCCTCCTGTGTTCAAGTGATTAACTACAGTTTACACCGTATGTCTCACCGCATCGTTTGATTCAGCGAACAAAAAACACTATAAAGTGACATTTTCGTCACTTCATAGTGATTTTACTGAATTCATTTGCTTTGCTGAACGTTAAAGTTACGGTTGTATAGTCACCGTAAACAGATGTCACATCGATATTTATAGCTAGCGCGACACAGACTTCTTTAGTTAAATACATTCCCATGCCCGTCGACTGGTCATCATGGTGGTCACTCGTTGAAGTAAAACCCGCTTCAAATATACGGTGAATATCTTTTTCTTTTATCCCTCTGCCGTAATCTGTCACAGACAGCTGCATTCTGCCTGCTGTCACCTGGCTTTTAATTACAATGTCGTTGTCAGAAGAGTACTTTACACTGTTAGTAATAATCTGATCCATTACGAACTGCAGCCATTTTCGGTCTGTGTGCACATTCTTTTCATGCAGATGAATATCAAAGCCGATATTTTTTTCCATACATATATCTCTTAATTTTTTAATAGAAGTGTTTAAGATTTTCTCTATATCAATATCTTCGATATATAAGTCATTTTTAATATTCGGCAGGCGTTTTAAATACAATATCTCGTTCAGCATGCCATTCAGACGCGTCCATTCACCCGATAATTTTTGACGGTCTGAACCGTCTAGATCATCGATCATCAATTTCATCGTCGTTACCGGCATTTTCATATCGTGGATAAATCGAGTCAGCTCATCTAAATTTTCGCGTGTTTTTCGAGATTCTTTATCGACTGTATGTTGATGTTCGACTCTCAGCTCGTCGAGTTTAACGTAAATATGCCGCTGAGCCGGCGTATTCCCTGTCGACATTACGGCAATATCGTTCAGTGAACCTAGTTTTAAAAGTTCATTATTAAATGACCGTTTTCTCGTATAATCCCAAATCATATACACGACAAAAATCAGCAGATTAAACAGGAAAATATAAGTCACAGCGACATTCGGAATGCTGCTGTCGAGTATACCAATCAGTAAAATCACTATATTAAAAGCCGCGAATAAAAGGAGGATGGGAATATTCTCTTTAAAATACATCATCATCTACTCCTTTAAAATATAGCCGATGCCGGTTTTAGTCACAATCGCATGATCCAGTCCGATAGACTCGAGCTTTTTACGTAGACGGTTAACGTTAACTGTCAGTGTATTGTCACTGATAAATTTCGAATCATCCCACAGCGATTCGATAATCTCCGTTCTTGATACCGAATCCCCCGTGTTTTGTGACAGTATCGACAGTATATACGACTCATTTTTCGTAAGTTCTATGACATCGTCCCCCGCAGTAACCGTCAGTTTTTTAAAATCAAAGACAGCATCTCGAAATTTAAAGACGTCGATTTCCTTATGCTGGTATTCGTAAGTCCGTCTTAAGAGTGCCTGAACTTTTGCGTTCAGCACTTCAAAATTAAAAGGTTTCTGCACATAATCATCCGCCCCCATCTGCATGCTCATCACCATATCGGCCGGGTGATCTCTAGACGATAAAAAGATAATCGGCACACTGGAAACATTTCTGATCATACGGCACCAGTAGAACCCGTCGTATTTCGGCAAAGTGATATCTACAATAACGAGTTCCGGCTCATGTTTTATAAAGTCATTCATCACATCATTAAAATCAGTAATGCCAAACGCATCGATATCCCACTCTTTAAATCGAGCAGTCAATTCATCCATTAAGACGCTGTCATCTTCAATGATAAGTAATTTCATTTCTTAGCCCCTCACCGTTTTTTTATCGGCATAATTTTTAAATAAGTAAACGTTCTCCAAATCCATTCCAGCGGTCCATAATTGAAAAACTTCATCCATATATGGCTCAGAATCAGCTGAACGATAAACACCGCGAGCACAATTGGAATAAACCATACTGCATTCACACTGTTAAATAAGCCGAAAACGTAAAATATAAGCAGCATGATGACTGTCTGGCCAATATAGTTCGTCAGTGCCATCTGCCCTGCAGGCTGCAGCAGCTTAAGCAGCTTCGGTACTTTTAATAAAATCAGCGTAAATGCTGCGATATAACCGATCGACATTAAAGGTCCGCCGAGCGTGCTCGATAATTGCGCCAGCTGCACATAGACCATGTCATCACCTTGATAGGTCGTTAAATATCCGGTAAATATTTTTACAGGTAAGCCGGCACCGATGCCGATGACCGCTGCTTTTTTCAGCAGATCTGTATGTGCAGTTAAATTTTGAAATACACCTTTTTGACCAGCGTACAAGCCGATTAAAAACATCGCCAGTACATTAGGGATAACAAAAATCGCACCGGAAGCCGATAAACCTAAAATCGCTGCGTTCATGGCTGCAATATCCAGATAAGTCCCGTTTAAAATAGTTTCAGTCATGTTTAATGAAAACACAAACCCTTCTGACTCTAGACCGGCAGCACTCGAATATTTAGCTGAAATATAGACGAGCGCTGTACTTAAAATAACCAGCACAGAACCGCCAATTAAAATAACAGCTGCGATAATCAGGTTGATTTTCGGTTTAAATTTATAAAAAATCAGCAGGAATAGCCCTGCGATTGCATACGTCCACAAAATATCTCCGTACCACAGTAAAATACCGTGCATGAGACCGAAAACTAAGAGCAGTCCCAGCCGTCTTAAAAATAGCGCAGCCGTATGCTGTGTCTTAGTTTCAGCCCTCGACAGAAAGATGAAAAACCCGAGGCCAAATAAAAATGAAAACATAGTATAGAAATTAGTCGTAACAAAAGTATTTATAAAAAACAGAGACAACTCATTCCAGAAACCTGTATAAATTTCACTGCGCGTCCCTGTAAAACTGTCATCGATATCCGGACCGGCAAATGACATAATATTCATCATTAAAATTCCGAGTAAAGCAAAACCTCTGACACCATCAATTTCAAACACCCGCTGATTAAACTCTATCGGATTATTGTCCCCCATAGCTCACCCTCCATTTATAATCAGTATACGTCGTCAGCACTGAAAATTAAACAATAGTCTGGTGGTGGAGGCTGGGATTCGGGTGGTTGCTGGGGATAATCTGATTGCGGCCGCTTGTGATCCGCTCATCCGGTTGATAATCCATTTGCGGCCGCTTGTGACCCGCTCATGCGGTCAATAATCCATTTGCGGCCGCTTGTGATCCGCTCATGCGGTCGATACTCCATCAACGCCCGCTTGTGATCCGCTCATACGGTCGATACTCCATCAACGCCCGCTTGTGACCCTCTCATGCGGTCGATAATCCATCAACACCCGCTTGTAACCCGCACATGCGGGCAATATTCTATCAACACACTCTTGTGACCCTCACAAGCGGACGATAACCAATTTACACACAACAATAATCAGCAAGCCCCTCCACCAGCAATACCAAAACAAAAAAAACCGAAAATCTCACATGAGATTTTCGGTTTCCTTATTAAAACTGCATAAATGACGGGGGTTCGCCCATCACGTATGAATAAATGTAGTAAAAACAAATACCGAGCACCGGTACAACAATGACTACAAATAAGAACAGCTTTAAAAATTTAGTCAAAATTTTATATATAATCATAAGTGCTACTATAATCAGCGCACCATACAGTATATTTTGCCAAGTGTAATCAAGAATATATAATCCCGTATAATTGACCACAAAAATCGATGCGACGCTGGCTAAAATAATTATCACTAAACGCATTAACACATTAACCGCTCCCTTTTTCCGTGATTTAATTATATAGGATTTTATCAGTGATTCAAGAATTTACACATGCTGCGGTTTAATTTGAGTTGCTGCAATCAATCCACACAGGACAATAACAAAGCCGAGCCATGGGCCGTAGCTGATATCGAAGTTGCTGATAAACACCCCGCCGATGACGGCGCCGACACCAATTCCAAGGTTCAAGGCTGACATGTTCCAGCTGAAGACGTTGGAGCTTGAGCCTTCAACGTTTTCAACCAGACCGCCCTGTACTGCCGGAGATGTCGACCACTGGAACAGACTCCAGACAAATATATTAATATAGAACAAAATCGGTGTTTCATATAAGAATGGCATAATCGCCATACTGACAAGAAATAGTGACATCATAATCATAACTGTTTTCTTAGGACCGATTTTATCGATTAAATTACCGCCGAGATAAGTCCCTGTCATACCGCCGATTCCTGTAGTCAGGAGAGCGAATGAGACGTTTTCAAGTGTGAAACCGTGAGATGTCATCAGCGGCGAGATGTAACCGAGAATAATATAATTCCCAATTAATACACATAATGTGACTGCAATGTATAAAGCAACGTTTTTCTTCGATTTCAAACGGCTCTTCTCTGCACCGGCTGGTGCACGGTCCGTCAGATCTTGTGAGCGCACGAAGAAAATCACGCCGAGTCCGACTAGAATTGCCAAAATAATAACCATCAGGAAGATTACTCTCCAGCCAAACTGAGCACCGATGATCGTCCCAATCGGTATACCGAAAACATTCGCTGCACTAAAGCCCATATAAACGAGCGCCAGCATTTTACCGCGAACTCGCGGTTCTGAAAGCATCACGGTCATATCCAGTATTTTTACGATAAACACCGCGGCAGCCATCGCTGTGATGACCCGTCCAATGGACAGAACTAAAAATGTCTCGGCCAGTCCGAAGACAACATTCCCGATAATAAATACAATCAGTGACAGTAGCACAACAATTTTTGCCGGCATATTTTCTGTCAGACGAATTAAAATCGGCCCAAACAGCGCAAAACTGACTGCATATACAGTGATCAGCTGACCCGTTAAAGCATGACTGATGCCGAGGTCGCTGCTCATCAATTCCAAAATACCCGAAACGATTAATTCCATCATTCCGAGCAGGAATATCCCCACTGTAAAAGTAATAATTAATTTTTTGTTCATATGTATTCCTCACATTTAATATAATATAGTTTAAAAGAGTAACCTGATTATTATACAATAAAAGAAAAGTGTTTCAAATGTCTTTCTTACGTTTAAATTCTTATGAGGTGTAATTATGAAAAGAATAGTGTTTTTAGTGCCGTTTATCGTGCTGTTTTTCAGTGCATGCAGCAGTGAATCCGAAGAAAATTTTACGCAAATGCTGGGTGCTTTTGAACGCCACGACAGCGAGCTGAATACAATGCTCGATCAAACGACCGAAAACATCAGCAGCGAGTCGAATCGGGATAAGGCTTTGCAGACTATCAATGAAAAAATTATTCCTAAGGTGAACGATTTTCGTCACACGATTAATAACTACACATTAAGTAATGATGAGCATTTAGAAGTCCAGGAAGCCATGGTGGATTATTTAGATGAAGTCGAAGATTTAATGGAGCTCTACAGTAATTTTAACGAAAAATTCTTTTTTGTTAATCCGCTGTCTGATGATTCCATCGATGAAACTTTAAACGAGGAACTCGATAAAATTAATCAGGCAGAAGAAGAAATGGATGCTGCTAAAAAAAATGTGAATCAAATGATTGCCGAAAGCGGCACTGAATAAACTTGAAAAGTCCCGGCAAGCCGATTATTAAAATTCGGCGTGCCGAGACTTTTTTCTTTTTAACAAAATAGCTGTATAAAGTTTTTTGAAGCAATGCCCTCAGCAGCTTCTTTACCGTATTTTTGTTCTAAAGCTTCTATTAAATTGCTGTATTGCGATGCATCTTCCAGTTCGTCGACATACTCGGTAATACCGTCAAAATCCGAGCCGATGCCGATATGCTCCATTCCCCCGAGTTCGATTATTTTATCGACGTGTTTTAACAGATCATCAATAGTCACCTTGCCTTCACCGATAAACGATGGACAGAATACAATATTAACCATTCCGCCTTTGTCGATCAGCTGGCTAATCTGACTGTCGTGTAAATTCCTCGGATGATCATGAATACTTCTTGCATTAGAATGACTGGCAAAAACATACTTGCCGTGTTCAATGACATCTTTAAAACCTTCGACATTTAAATGACTGACATCTATCAGTACATTATTTTTATTGCATTCTCCGACTACTTTAAAACCAAATTCGCTTAATCCTGTGCCCCTCACTTCACCGACGCCGTCTGCAGCGAGATTGCCGTTATTCCAAACCAGTCCGACAGACAAAACACCCAGTCTGAACAGCGTCCGGAGTTTCATCAGATCGTTGCCGAAAGCATCCGCACCTTCCAATGTCAGCACCGCGCCGTATTCATGATCTTTTAACTGTTTAATATCCGACAGATTTGTAATATGAACCATGTTTTCCATCGTCAGAACTTCTTCGTAAAATGCATCGACCTGTTCTAAGGCGTGCTGCCATTTTTCATTGTCCGGAATTCCCGGAGAGATAAATATAGCGTAAAACTGTACTTTCACATTTCCTTTAATCCGTCTTTCCATATTCATATCGAGAGCATCTGAGTTCAAGTAATTCAGCTGGCGCTCCTGCTGAAAGTATCCGTGTGTGTTTCTGGCATCTCCTTGCAGTTTCAATAAAGCATCACAGTGTGTATCAATAATATTCATAAAAATATCTCCCCTTTTCACTATAATTCCATTATAATGGAAATCAATACGTATGAAAACGTTTACTTCTTTACTATTATTCATTATATTGTATAATTATTTAGTACATTCTACATAAATTCTAAAAATTACTATAAAAAAGAGGGTTTTTTATGTCGAGATTTATTACATTCCTAAAGTTTTTTATCCCGTCAATCATCGGTATATTTATGTTCCTCGTTCCTTTGAACATAGACGGTGAAACGACAGTTCCCGTTGCATTTTTTGCAAACTTCATCATAGATACGCTTACTATAGAAACGATTACCCTGTTAGTAGTGATTACCATTGTGATCTCGGCTGTCATGAGTATATTATACAGCTGGATTCTAAAATCCGGTTCCGGATTTTTAAACGATGTATTTAATACTACAAACTTCTGGGTCATTTTAAGAGCAATCGGTGCAGTATTTGCAGTACTTGCCTATTTAGGCGCTGGTCCTGAAATGATTATTTCCGGCGGTACCGGTTCGATGATCTTAAACGACCTGCTGCCGACCTTATTTACAGTATTCATTATTGCTGGATTTTTCTTGCCGCTGCTCTTAAATTACGGGCTGCTCGAATTTGTTGGAACCTTATTTTCTAAAATTATGCGTCCGCTGTTCACATTACCGGGCCGCTCGACAGTCGATAACTTAGCATCATGGGTCGGCGATGGTACGGTCGGTGTTATTTTAACGAGTAAACAGTATGAAGACGGTTATTATTCTAAACGTGAAGCCAGTGTCATTGCTTCGACATTCTCTGTTGTTTCCATCACATTTACGATTGTCGTCTTGGATTTAATCGGTCTAATGCATATGTTCGGCCAGTTCTACTTAACAATTATCGTTGCCGGTGTTACAGCAGCACTTATTATGCCGCGCATCCCGCCTTTATCAAGAATCGAAGATACGTATTATAATGAAGGTTCTGAACTTGAAGAAACAGTGCCTTCGACGCACAACCCGTTAACATGGGGATATGAAAAAGCTATGGTTAAAGCTGAAAAATCTCCAGGTCTGCTGTCATTGATTAAAGAAGGTCTGAAAACTGTATTTGATACATGGTTCGGAGTCCTGCCGATCGTTATGGCCATCGGTACACTCGGAACAATACTCGCTGAGTATACACCGATATTCTCCTGGCTCGGTGCGCCATTCGTTCCGCTTTTTGAACTGATCGGCATACCTGAAGCACAGGCAATGAGTGAAACGCTGTTTATCGGTTTTACTGATATGTTCTTACCAGCTATTCTCATCGAGAATGTTCAAAACGATATGACACGTTTTATCGTTGGTGCAATGAGTATTACTCAGCTGATTTATCTGTCAGAAGTCGGCGGTGTTATTCTGGGCTCTAAGATTCCTTTAGGCCTTGGGAAACTCTTTATGATATTCCTGATCAGAACAGTCATCACTTTACCGATTGTGATCGTTGCAGCATTTATTATTTTCTAAACAAACAAAATCCGTACGTTCGGCTCCCTCGAGCTAAACGTACGGATTTTTTACTTTATATACTTTTTCTTGCTGTTATTTATAATTAATAATTGTATATTTTTTCTTGCCGCGGCGGACAACCGTAAATTCTCCGTCAATTTTATCTTCTGCATTAATTTCGTAATTTACATCCTGGTTTCTTTCACCGTTAATGTAGATCGCGCCGTTTTGAATATCTTCACGAGCCTGACGTCTTGATGGTGATACGCCTGCATTGACCAGGACGTTTACCAGACTGCTGTCTTCTTTGTCTGCTTCTGCAGATGGTGCATCTTTTAAAGCGTCTTTAATTTGGGCTGCATCCAGCGACTTAATATCACCGCTGAAGAGTGCTTCTGTCACTTTTTTAGCTTCTTCTAATCCTTGGCTGCCGTGGATGAATTCTGTTATTTCATCTGCCAGACGTTTTTGAGCCTGACGCAGATGCGGTTCTTTTTCGACTGATTCAGCCAGTGCTTCAATTTCTTCACGTTCTACAAATGTGAACAGTTTTAAGAATTTAATCACATCTTCATCACGCTGGTTGAGCCAGAACTGGTAGAATTCATACGGCGAAGTACGTTTGCTGTCGAGCCAAATATTTCCGGATTCTGTCTTGCCGAATTTTTTGCCGTCTGCTTTCGTGATCAATGGAATGGTCAGTCCTTCAGAGTTCGTTGTACCGTACATTCTGCGCATTAATTCAAGTCCGCTTGTAATGTTGCCCCACTGATCGGAACCGCCGATTTGAATTCTGACATCGTGTTCTTTGTTTAAGTGACCGTAATCGATTGCCTGTAAAATTGTATAAGTGAACTCAGTATATGAAATTCCTGTTTCTAAGCGTGACTGAATCGCATCTTTAGACAGCATGTAATTTAAGCCGACATGCTTGCCGTAATCGCGAAGGAAAGAGATCAAGCTGATATTCTTCAGCCAGTCTTTGTTATTCACCATCAGAGCAGCATTATCATCGCTGAAATCGAAAATGTTTTCCATTTGTTTTTTTATTGATTCTACGTTTTTATCGACTTCTTCTTCCGTCAGCAGTTTACGCTCATCCGCTTTAAATGAAGGGTCTCCAATCATACCAGTGCCGCCGCCGATTAATATTACCGGACGATGACCGTATTGCTGGAAACGGCGCAGTGTTAAGAACGGCACTAAGTGTCCGATATGCAGGCTGTCCGCAGTTGGATCCGCACCGCAGTACAGCGAAATTTTCTCATTTTCAAGCATTTCACTAATTTTTTCTTCGTCTGTCATCTGATAAACAATACCCCGGTATTGCAAGTCTTCCAATAATGTAGTCATAATTTCCTCCAATAATATGATTTTAATGAATAAAAAAACACCCATACTTTTACAGTATGGGTGCGTGACACGGTACCACCAAACAATTTATCTCTAAATTAGAATGTACGTCTTCTATAACGATCTGAACACCAATATGAGTGTATTCATAATATCATTCTCACCTGCTCTCACCATCCGCAGGCTCTCTGAATCAAATCATATTACTACTTCTCTCACCGTTCAAATTATTCATTAAATTTACATTAGTATATTATTCACACACTTAAAAGTCAAGCGCATCAGAGGTTGACCATTCGTATTGTTTTGATTTTTTATCATTTTGATATACGATGAGCAAGTTGAATTACATTATGTTTACACCGGCTTTTATCACTATGAGTGTATGAAGGACATATGATATAATCTTTTTAATAGGAGGTTGGCATGGAAAAGAAAAATGACTTTATTGATAGTATAAAAAGATTGTTCTCCCGCAAAGATCCTGACAAAAAGAAAGACAAGGTTCACGGAGCAACTGCGAAGGACAAATATCATAATACAGTCGCCCGCTTTAAAAAAGCAGGGTCCCCGCTCAGAGTGTCGTTCTTTACTGCATATGACACTATATGGAACGTCGTTTTATTCTTACTATTAGCGTTCACTCTGCTTGGGATATTCCTTTTCAGTATCGGTCTCGGTTACTTTGCAGCACTCGTCTCAGATGAAGAAGTGCAGGCAGAAGATGAAATTTTAACTTCATTAACCGAAATGACTGAAAGTACGACTGTAACATTCGGCTCCGGCGAGGTGCTCGGAACATTAAGATCCGACTTGATCCGGGATACCACTGAATATGAAAATATTTCCGAAAACGTCACAGATGCACTGATATCTACAGAGGACGAGCACTTTTATGAACATAATGGTGTGGTTCCAAAAGCATTCCTGCGTGCATCGCTGCAGGAAGTTTCCGGAAGTGACGCAAGTTCAGGGGGCAGTACCATTACCCAGCAGCTGGTTAAAAACCAAATGCTGACGAACGATCCGACATTCGACCGTAAAGCAACGGAATTATTACTTGCTTTCAGAGTTGAAAATATAATGTCTAAAGAAGAAATTTTAGAAGCATACTTAAATGCAGTATCGTTTGGACGGAATGCCAACGGTCAGAACATCGCAGGTATTGAATCTGCAGCAGAGGGTGTATTCGGTAAATCGGCAGCTGACTTAAATATTGCTGAAAGTGCCTTTTTAGCAGGACTGCCTCAAAACCCGTACGCATACACGCCGTTCAACCAGGATGGTTCAATGAAAGAACCAGAAATGCTTGAAGCCGGCAAGAACCGCCAGGAATTTGTTCTGTCTAGAATGCTGACAGAAGGTGCGATTACTCAAGAAGAACACGATCAGGCTGTTGCTTATAATATTTACGATAATATGGCATCCAGTGTGGTTGTTCCAAACCAGAATTACCCGTTCTTAACTGATGAAATAGAACGCCGCGGTGTGGAGATTATTAAATATATTCTCGCCGAAGAAGAGGGCATCAGCCGTGAGGACGTTGATTCAACGCCGTTAATTAATCAGGAGTACACTCAAAAAGCGAACGAAGCAATGCGCAATGAGGGTTATCAGATTGAGACGACGATTGATAAGACAATTTACGATACGATGCAGGACACTAAAGACAATACTTTCAGCTACTACGGCCAGCGCAGCAGCCTGGAGGCTATCAATGCTACTGAAAGTGAAGAAGAGACAATGCTTGATCACGAAGTCGGCATGGTGCTAAAAGATAACAGCACTGGTAAAATACTCGGCTTTGTCGGCGGCCGCAATTACGAAGAATCAGAAATAAATCACGCAACACAAACAAGCCGTCAGGCCGGTTCAACGATGAAACCGCTGAGTACTTATGCTCCTGCAATCGATCAGGGCTTAATCGTACCGGATACAGTATTGCTGGATGAAGAGTTCACGATTGAAAGTCTGAACTACTCTCCTCAAAACTACTCTACTGAAGAGTACGGTTTAGTCTCAGCCAAGCACGCGCTCAGCAACTCATATAACTTGAGTACTTTAAGACTGTGGTCACAAGTACAGGATCATAATCCGGGACAGTATTTAGATAACTTAGGTATGAATGTGTCAGATGAATTATTAGGTACACCATCACTGCCGCTTGGTACAAATACAGTATCAGTCGAAGAAAATGTCGATGCATTTTCTACATTCGGCAATGAGGGTGAAATGACCCAAAGTTATATGATTGAAACTATTACTGACCCGAGCGGCGAGGTCATCTATGAACAGCAGCAGGATCCAACACAAATCTTTAAAGATTCAACCACATTCTTAATGGCAGATATGCTGAAAGAATCATTTGTGACAGGTTCTGTATATCATATTAAAGATTACTATGATTCTGTACAGGGCGTATACGACTGGTCTGCCAAGACCGGTACTTCAGAAAGTTTCGTCGATTCATGGATGATCGGTTTTAATCCGAAAGTAACCTTAGGTATATGGATGGGTTACGACCGCAGTATTCCTCAAGTGTATGATACAGATGATGAGCAGTACTACCACCTGTACAACTGGAGAAATATGGCTCAGGCACTGACAAGCGTTGCTCCTGAACAAATGGGTGCCTATGAAGAATTCCAGCAGCCTTCATCAGTCAGAGAAGAAGAATTCTGTGCACTGACGATGGAACTGGAAGATGACTGCTCAAGCAGCATGGACAGACCTATCGAAGGACTCATCGCTGAAGATACACAGTTCTCTAATAAGAGCTCACTCAGCGACCCTGAAATTCAATCGCGCATGGGTGCATCTATTGACAGCGGACTGACAAACAGCGATCTTCGCGGACGTGTGACAAGGACTTATGACGACAGATACACTGTCGGAAGATCTTCAAGCTCATCAGATGACGATGAGGACGAGGATGAAGACGAAGATGAAGAGGATAACTAATCCCAGCAAATATGAAATCCCCCTGCAACAGCAGAGGGGATTTCTTTATAGTCTTAGCACAAAAAAGCTCAGAAATCCTTAAGGATTTCTGAGCTTTAAATATTGCTTAGAATAAACCAGTTGATGAACCGTCAGCATTTACATCCATTTTGTTCGCTGATGGTACTTTAGGAAGTCCAGGCATAGTCATGATATCACCTGTCAGTGCTACAACAAATCCTGCACCTGCTTTGGCGATAACTTCACGGACAGTTACATTGAAACCTGTCGGACGTCCAAGTTTTTTAGGATCGTCAGATAATGAATACTGAGTCTTAGCCATACATACTGGGAAGTTGCCCCAGCCGTTAGCTTCGATATCAGCAATTTGTTTTTTAGCTTTATCCGTTAAGATAACACCGTCCCCGCCGTATACTTCTGTAACAATTTTTTCAATCTTGTCAGCGATTGGCAGTTCATCTTCATACAGGTGGTGGAAGTCGTTTCCAGCTTCAACTGCTGCTAATACTTCGTTAGCTAAGTCAACGCCGCCTTCTCCGCCTTTTTCCCATACTTGTGTTAAGGCAACGCGTACGCCCTGTTCTTTACACCAGTCAAGAACGAAGTTTCTTTCTTCATCAGTGTCAGTTACAAAGTCGTTTAAAGCAATTACCGGCTCAACGCCGAATTTACGAGCGTTTTCGATGTGTTTACCTAAGTTCACAACACCCTCTTTAAGTGCGTCAACATTAGCTTCGCCTAAGTCAGCTTTAGCGACGCCGCCGTTCATCTTAAGTGCACGGATTGTTGCAACTAAAACGATAGCATCCGGCTTAAAGCCGCCCATGCGTGCTTTAATATCCATGAATTTCTCACCGCCGAGATCAGAACCGAATCCGCACTCTGTTACGACGATATCAGCAAGCTGTCTTGCTGTGTTTGTTGCAATAATTGAGTTACAGCCGTGAGCGATGTTAGCGAATGGACCGCCGTGAATTAAGGCAGGTGTGCCTTCCATAGTCTGTACCAGGTTAGGTTTAATCGCTTCTTTAAGAAGAAGTGCCAAAGCACCTTCAACTTCAAGCTCTCCAACTGTTACTGGTTTTTTGTCGTAAGTATAACCGAATACAATTTTAGCTAATTTTTCTTTAAGATCGATGATATCGTTTGATAAACAGAGTACAGCCATAATTTCCGATGCCACTGTAATATCAAAACCATCTTCACGAGGAACCCCTCTAGTTGGTCCGCCTAAACCGACAACGACTTGACGCAGTGCACGGTCGTTCATATCGATAACGCGTTTCCAAGATACACGTCTTGGGTCGATATTTAATTTGTTGCCGTGGTGAATATGGTTATCGATAAATGCACTCAGCGCATTATTTGCTGCAGTAATTGCGTGCAGGTCACCATTAAAGTGAAGGTTTATTTCTTCCATCGGTAATACTTGTGCATGACCGCCGCCTGTCGCTCCGCCTTTAACACCCATTACAGGTCCAAGTGAAGGTTCGCGCAGTGCCACCATTACATTCTTGCCGATTTTATTAAAAGCATCACTTAAACCAACAGTCACTGTTGATTTACCTTCACCTGCAGGTGTCGGGTTCATCGCGGATACAAGAACGATTTTAGAATCTTCCTTGTTTCCTTCCAGTTGGTTGATGTCTACTTTTGCCTTGTATTTACCATACATTTCTAATGCTTCTTCAGGAATACCTGCTTTTTTTGCAATATCCTGAATTGGTTGTATTGAGGCTTGTGACGCAATTTCTTGGTCAGTCAAATGTGCCATCTTCTCAGCTCCTAAATATAATTTGCGTTGTAAAACGATTTCACAACTTCATAATTCATTATGACATAAAAGTTGAAAGCAGACCATTACAAACGGTCTGCTTTTAACTATAAGCTTCAATTTTCTTATAATTTTACATTTTAATCATCATCCATAGAAGATAAATCGCCTGCCGGCAAATCGAGTTCCCATGCTTTTAAGACACGTCTCATAATTTTACCGCTGCGCGTTTTCGGAAGGCTGTCTTTAAATTCAATTTCTCTTGGAGCAGCATGTGCCGCAAGTCCATTCTTCACAAATACACGGATTTCTTCTTTCAGATCATCTGTCGGCTCATATCCGTCTCTTAAAGCGATAAAGGCCTTAACAATCTCCCCGCGTACAGGATCAGGCTTACCGATGACTCCAGCTTCCTGCACCGCTTCATGTTCGACCAGTTTAGATTCAATTTCAAACGGCCCGACGCGTTCACCGGCAGTCATAATGACATCATCTACACGGCCCTGGAACCAGAAGTAACCATCTTCATCACGGTAGGCAGAGTCACCTGAAATGTACCAGTCGCCAACGAAGTACGAATCGTATTTCGGTTTATTCTTCCAAATTTCACGCATCATCGCCGGCCAGCCTGCTTTTAATGCCAGGTTCCCCATACGGTTTGGCGGCAGTTCATTGCCCTGGTCATCGACAATCGATGCTTCAACACCAGGCAGCGGTTTACCCATTGAACCTCCTTTAATATCTACTGACGGGAAGTTCACAATCATATGCGCACCTGTTTCAGTCATCCACCACGTATCGTGGATACGGAGATTAAATAGTTCCATCCCCCATTTTACAACTTCAGGATTCAACGGTTCTCCGACTGACAATACGTGTCTTAGCGCAGATAAGTCGTATTTTTCCACTGCATTGTCACTGCTGCCCATCAGCATTCTAAATGCTGTCGGCGCACTGTACCAGACAGTCACTTTTAATTTTTCAAGTGCACCATACCATGACTCAGGCGAGAATCTGCCGCCGACAATTACATTTGTCGCCCGGTTCAGCCACGGTGCAAAAATACCGTAGGATGTCCCGGTCACCCAGCCTGGATCCGCTGTACACCAGTAAACATCATCTTCTTTTAAATCGAGCACGTATTTACCTGAAATGTACTGCTGCACCATAGCGTATTGTGCATGCAGCACCCCTTTTGGCTGACCTGTGGATCCGCTCGTATAGTGTAAAATTAAGCCGTCTTCTTTATCCAGCCATTCGATTTCAAATTCATCTGATGCTGCTTCAAATTTTTCTTTAAAATCAATATATTTTTCATCTGTATTTCCGCCGGTAACAATGACATTTTTTAAGTCAGGCAGGTCATCAACCGGTACTCTTGACAACAGTTCAGGCGAAGTAATTATCGTCGAGGCCTCACTGTTTTCCAGTCTGTCTTTAACTGCTTTTTCCATAAATGCCTCAAACAGCGGACCGACAACTGCACCCAGTTTCAATGCACCGAGTAATGCAAAGTATAATTCAGGTGAACGTGCCATAAAGATAAACACGCGGTCCCCTTTTTGAACACCTGCATCTTTTAAAACGTTGGCCGCTTTATTGGATTGTTCTTTCATCTCTTTAAATGTAAACGACTGAATCTGATCATCTAATTTATAATGTAAGGCAATTTTATCCCCATAACCTTCATCCACATGCTTATCTATCGTTTCATAAGCCATATTAACTTTACCTGTCTCATACCAGGAAAATTCTTTTTCAATGTCTTCCCATGAGAAATTTTCTTTTGCCGTTTCGTAATTCGGCATATTCGATTGCTGATCTGTTGCTTTGTAAAGTTCTACTTTCATTCTTAACGACACCCCTTGTTTATGTTTATGATTTCGCTTTCATAGTACCATTATATTGAAAGATAGTTCAGAATTCTATGAAAATGACTGATTTATTTTATTTCTTTAATTATTCAGTAATTAAAACGCTTTCACTTTAGTATGTCAAGTCGATAATATATAATGATGATGAATATATTTTCATATAATATTTAATTACTTTTAAAAGGGGTGTTCCATTGAGGCATCAAAAACACTATTTTAAAACAGAGACTAAAACCGATACGGACACAGTCATTATCGAAGGTCCGCTCAACAGTGAAACTTTGAAATCATATACTTTTGATAATAATTTAAATGCCTTCAGACGGCCGTCAGAACAATTTCAGGCACTTCTTGAAATCGCTGATTTGCCTGAAGGCAGAATTATTGTCAGTCAAATAGATAAACATATTGTCGGCTATATTATTCTGCTCCACCCGGATCCACTCGAACGCTGGTCAGACGGCAACCATGAATTCATCATGGAGCTCGGCGCCATCGAAGTTGCCCACCAGCACAGAAGTCTCGGATTAGCCGGTAAAATGCTGGAATTATCTGTACGCGATAATTTTGTAGAAAACTATATTATTATAACGACAGAATATTACTGGCACTGGGATTTAAAAAACAGCGGGCTCGATGTATACGAATATAAAAACTTAATGATCCGCTTAATGCAGCGGGCAGGTTTTGAAGTATTCCAAACCAATGATCCGGAAATTACCGGCCACCCCGCTAATACGCTGATGGCCCGTATAGGCAAAAATATTACCGATAAAGAAATGCAGCAATTTGATGAGATACGCTTTAAAAACAGATTTTTAATTTAATAAGGGATGCGATGACAGATGTTAGTAGAAAGAATTATGACTTCACCCGTGGAAACGCTCCACGTTAACGATACGATACACGATGCTATGAATATGATGAGCCGGCTTTCTATCCGGCATATACCAATTGTCGGCGATGACGGCAATCTCGCAGGAATTATTTCCGATAAAGACGTTAATCTCGCCCTGCCGTCGATTGCAAGCAGCGATGCTGAGCTGTCGCTCGATCTCGAAGTAAATAAAATAATGCGCCAGCAGGTCACGACTTGCCATCCGCTCGATTTTGTAGAGGAAATCGCTAAAGATTTTTATCATTTTGCCATCGGAGCAATTCCTGTTATGCGCGGTAAAAAAATCGTCGGCATCGTCACTCAAAAAGACATGCTGAATACTTTCTTAGAACTTACAGGTATTAAAGAACCAGGCTCTATAATAGAAATTAAAATTAAAGACCGGATGGGTGTCATTTTTGAAATCGGCAAAGTTTTTAAAGACTTAAATATTAAAATCGTCAGTATTTCAATTTATCCTGATGCCGATAAGAAAAACCATAAAATTATCGTACTCCGTATCGATGCAATGAATCCGTTAATTGCTATAGAAAAATTGAAGGAATCCGGATTTAAAGTTCTGGATCCAAGCGAGATGTCGTAATGAAACCATTGTATGTTTACGACGATGCACTGCTGAAATACCGGTTTAATGATACCCACCCTTTTAATCAGATGCGCTTAAAGCTAACGACGGATTTATTAACGGATGCCGGCTATTTAAATGCAGATGATATTGTCAAACCGCGTATTGCGACAGATGAAGAACTTTCTTTAGTGCATTCTGAAGATTATATTAATGCCGTTAAAGCTGCTGGAAATAATGAATTATCGTCTGAAGATCTTGCAAAATACGGACTCGATTCAGATGACACGCCCAGCTTTAAAAATATGCATGAAAAATGTGCTGCGCTCGTCGGTGCAACACTGACTGCTGTCGACCTCGTTATGACGAATCAGACTAAAAAAGCACTCAGCTTAGCAGGCGGACTCCATCACGGCTTCAGCGGTAAAGCCAGCGGCTTTTGCGTCTATAATGATACTGCGATTGCCTGTGAATATATTGCTCAAAAATACGGCAAAACAGTGCTGTACATTGATACAGATGCCCACCACGGTGACGGTGTCCAGTGGACGTTTTATAACCGCAAAGATATCGTAACTTACTCAATACATGAGACCGGCAGATACTTATTTCCCGGTACAGGCAGTGCAACAGAGCGAGGAACTGAAGACGGTTTCGGCTTTGCAGTCAATCTGCCTATCGATGCCTTTACAGAAGACGAGTCCTTTTTAGATGTATTTAAAACCAGTGCGGAAAAGGTCATTCAAACCTTTAAACCAGATGTAATTTTGAGTCAAAACGGTGTTGATGCCCATTACAGAGACCCGATGACACACTTATCATTAACATCAAAAGCTTATGAAGAAATTCCGAGATTTGTCAGCCGCATGGCCGATAAATACACAGACGGCAGCTGGATTGCTGTCGGTGGAGGCGGTTATAATATTTGGCAGGTCGTTCCGCGCATGTGGAGCCAAGTATGGCTCGCCATGAAAGATATCGACGCACCTTCAGGCAGATTGCCGGACCATTTTATAGAGACCTATAAAGAAAAATGCCAAGTTGATTTCCCTGTAAACTGGGAAGATTCATTACATGACTTTACAGACATACCCAGACGCGAAGAAATCACAGAGAAAAACCAGACGGCCCTCGACCGCATTCTGATGTATCTCAATCAATAATTATAAATAAAAAAACGGAAGCTGTTTCTCATAAAAGAGAAAGCTTCCGTTTTATTTTTATCGTGTTGTTGTACGGTAATCTATACTGTACGGCAAGACGACTGAAGTTGTATCAACTGATTCTTCATTCATCAGTTTTGTTAATAATCTCATACCTACTGCACCGAGATCATATAAAGGTACAGCAATACTTGAAATTTTAGGTCTGACCATCGTGACTAAACGCGTATTTGAACAGCTGATAATCTGCAGACGCTGCGGCATTGCTACACCGTGGTCATGTCCGCCGTGCAAAATACCGATGGCTGTTTCATCGCTGATTACGATAACAGCGTCACGGTCAGTGTCTAACAACTTACCGAAGATTTCTTTGCCTTTTTCATAATCGGCAGCATCTTCGACCATTAAATAATCATCACCGTTTAATCCGGCTTCAGCATATGCCTCTTTCATACCGGTAATCATGCGTGATTCCTGGAATCTTGAATAACCTGCTGTAACGAAGCAGATATTTTTAGTGCCGTCGGCAATCAGTTTCCTGGACGCTTCTTTGGCTGCTTCAAAATAATCGATATTAACGTTTGGAATATCGTTTTCTGCTTCGCCTGAACCGCAAATGACGACAGGAACTTTTGAAGTTTCGATATCCTGAAGTACTGCCTCGCTCAATTTTCCGCCTAAGAAAATAATGCCGTCTACTTGTTTGCTGACCAGGTTTAAAAATGCATTCTGTTCTTTTTTAGGATCCTGGTCCGTATTTGTAATGATGATCTGGTAATTATACATTTCTGCAATATCTTCCAGCCCGCGTGCCAGTGCTGAATAGTAAAGATCTGAAATATCCGGAATAATAACACCGACTGTCGTCGTTTTTTTACTCGCCAGTCCTCTTGCAACTGCATTTGGACGATAATTTAATTTATCTATAACATCTTTAACTTTTTTTCTTGTTTCTGGTTTGACGTTTGGATTACCATTTAAGACTCTAGAAACTGTTGCCATTGAGACTTTTGCTTCTCTAGCCACATCATATATAGTAACTGTCATAATATCCCTCCGAGTCTAATGTGAAAAATGTAAACGTTTTAATTAATCATACCAAATTTTCTTAGCCAATGGTACTGAATATGTAACAATATTATAACAAAAAAATTCAGCCACATGGAGTGTGACTGAATCATTTATCTTATTTTTTCGGCTTTGTGCCTGATTTCTCAGCGTATTTCGACATGTCAACGACATTTGGACGCTGAAGATTACTGTCTTCTACTTCTTCTTTAATCGCCTGCTGCTGCAGCTGAACATCAGATTCATCGAGTTCTTTTACTCGTGATTTCTCGTCCATCTCAGCTTTTTTGTCTTTAACCATCTGTTTTACATCGCTGACTTTACCGTCGATTTTCTCTGAGATTGAAAATCCGCTGCCCTCGTCACTTGCAATAGAGTTCTGGATTTTTTTAATATCATCTCTCAGGGAGTCGCCCGATTTAGGTGCGATAAACAGACCGCCGACAACACCGACTAATAAGCCGAATGCAAGTCCGAATGTAAAGTCGCGGCCCGTCGAAGTTTCGACTTGTGAGTCGTAACGTTCGACGCCTTTGACATGTCTGTCTCTGTTATATGTTTCCATGAGCTAACCTCCAAACAGAATTAATCAATGAGCCTTATAAGTTTTCAGACTTTACATCTACGTCTGTATTTACTTTGCTGTAAGCTCTGTTTCTCTGCTGCTGTCTGACCTGCCATTTGTCAGCAATTTCCATTGCCACATTTGACCACTGAACCACTTGTGAAATCTTGTCTTCATTTTGTGAAATATTATGCGTAATTGAGTTTGTTACACGGTCGACTGAGTCGTTTAAGTTAGTTACAGAGTAACCAACACCTTGTACTGCATCAACAACAGCATTAAGTTTTTCAGATTTACCTTGAATATCTTCAACTAAACGATTTGATTTGTGCAGGAGATCTGTTGACTCCCTTGTAATACCTTGAATTTGACCATCCAGGCCATCCAGTGTACTGGCTACGTGATCCAGATTTTTCTTAACCGAGAACAGTACGACTGCAATTGCGACACATAATACTAAAAATGCAATTGCTGCAATACCCGCGGCAATATATAAAACTATTTGCCAATCCATTTTAACGCCTCCATTATTTCTTTTCTGTATTCTTAATTATCATAACCTAATTCACATTGTTATAAACATTTATTTATAGATAAATTTCGGTTATTTTTAAGATAATAATTCAGTAAAGCGTTTCTCATATTTCTGAATATCTCCTGCACCCATAAATATAATTACGCCGTCAGCATGTTTATCGAGCCGTTCTAAATCTGCTTCAGTCAGCAGTTCTGCCTCTGGAATTAAATTGACTAAATCCATGCTTGATAAGCTGCCGCTTGATTCTCTGGCTGAGCCGAAAATATCGACAATATATGCTTTATCCGACTGAGACAGCACATCTGCGAATTCTTTTAGGAACTTCTCAGTGCGTGAAAATGTATGCGGCTGGAAAACCGAAATAATTTCCCGGTTCGGGTATTTCTTTCTTGCCGTTTCAAGTGTCGCTTCAATTTCTCTCGGGTGATGCGCATAATCATCTACAATCACCATGTTGTGAAGTTTTGTTTCAGTAAAGCGGCGTTTGACCCCTTTATAGTTTAAGAATGACGCTTTAATCAGTTCAATATCGAGTTTTTCTAAATAACAGATACCGATTACAGCAAGAGAATTTAAAACCAGATGATCACCGTACATCGGTATTTCAAATGTATCAAAATAGTCCCCTTTAATTTTCACATCAAAAGCTGTCCCGTTTTCTGTCACTCTGATATTGTATGCTGAAATATCATCATCACTCTCTATACCGTAAGTAATCAGATTTTGTGTATGATTTTTAATTTCATTAATATGCGGATCATTCCCATAAGCGATAATACATTTTTTCACCTGCGATGCCATTTCTTTAAATGCATCTACAACGTCTGAAATATCATTAAAGTAGTCAGGGTGATCAAAATCTATATTGGTAATGATTGCATAATCCGGATAATAGCTCAGGAAATGACGTTTATATTCACATGATTCAAAAGTAAAATATTTACTTTCCGGCATGCCGAATCCGGTGCCGTCACCGATTAAATACGTCGTATCCACATCACCGTTCATCACATGGGAAAGCAGTCCTGTCGTAGACGTTTTTCCGTGGGACCCCGTCACGCCGACAGAGATATAATTACTCATGAAGTCCGCTAAAAATACATGGTAGCGAATGACTTCATAGCCCATATCGTATGCTTTTTTAATTTCAGGATGGTCATCTTTAAAAGCATTTCCGGCAATATAGGTCATGCCTTCAACGATATTTTCTTCAGAAAATGGCAATATTTTAATGCCCTTTTTTCTAAGAGGCCCCTCTGTAAATACTTCGTTTTCAATATCAGAGCCCTGAACTTCATGACCGATGTCAAAAAGCACCTGAGCAAGTGCACTCATTCCTGCACCCTTTATTCCGATAAAATGATATTTCTTCACGATTACACCAAGCTTTCATCGATTATTATGTTTTATATGATCAAACACACTCTGTCTGACATTTTTGTTGACCGTACCAACAGAAATCCTGTTCGGCTTATTCGAGGTAGGAATGACCGCAAGTGCATCATTCCCCTGTGTAAGCTCATCCGTGCCGCTGACTGCTTTGTTTTCTGCATCGTAAAATGCAATTTTAGTCTGCAGCAGCTGCAGCAGTTCATAACGGATATTCTGATCAGTATTCATATTATTTGCAATCACATGTATACCGAGCGGCTTGCCCTGTTTTAATATTTGTACCAGGCCGCGCAGCGGTTCCGAATTTTTATTTTCTATTATTGCTGCAAGATCATCGATGATAATAACTAAGGTTGCTTTTTTAGATTCAAACTTCACACGGCTATTATAACTCTGAATATTTCTGACGTGTGCTCTTCTAAACTGAACACTGCGTTCATTCAGTTCTGTCAAAAAGATTTTCATCGTTTCCGGATCATCCGGCGCCATTCTTCTGCCGAACGAATGCGGCACATCTAAATAATCATCATAAGTATCGTCCGCTGCTGCCACAGCGACTTTTAACTCATGTGCACTGTGATTCATTAACAGAGATAACATGATATTATCGATAACGTTCGTATCGTAATTCGGCTGATTGCCGTAAATCAAAATATGTCCAGCTTTCGATAGTTCGTAACTGAAAATTTTATCATCCACAGTTTTACCGACTGCAAATTTATAATCGGGTTTGCGCAGTTTTAAACTGCTCGCCTCAAACAGTGTCCTGAAAGTAATCGGTCTCACTTCAGCAAGCGGGACTTCTAGCCCGATATTCGACGTGCCGATTAATGGACTCATTATACGCAGTTCATCCAAACCCAGTTCCGCTTTTAAAGCGGTATTTAAACGCGGAATATTACTGACTCTAAAGGCGCGGTTCAGCTTGACTTCATAGCGGCCGATTACGCCGTTTGAAGTATAGCCGGTGACGCGGCCTTCGACATTTAATTTGTCAAATGCATCATCAATTTGTTTAGCCAGATTATTGTCAGGCGCTTTATAATCTGCTGCCTGCGCAGTGCCGAGAATACTGACTCCCGGCTGTGTAACGTTCGGACCGATGCGTTTACCTGTTGCAGCCTGCTGTTTTTCACGCAGTTTATTCTGTTTGCTGCCGAGTACACTCAGTGTATCATGCTGCTTATTTTTAGGCTCTGCTTTTGCTTTGACTATTTCACCGTTTGCTTTTTGAGCATCTCTTTTCTTTTTCAGTGCAGCCAGTTCTGCTCTTTTCTGCTGTTCTTTTTGTTTCTGCTTGTCCTTGCGTTTTTCACGCTGCATACGTTCTTCAACGATTTTATCGACAATGACAGAATTATAATTTTTAAATTTTTCAAGATAAATTTCACGCTCATCCCGATCAGACCGCTTCGGCTTATTTAAACCGTAAACAGCTGAAGGTACTTGGCGTGCTTTTGAGATCGTCATTCTTGTCGGACGTTTGACCGACGGCTTATGCGTCTTGTATTTCGTCTCACGCTGGGGTCTTCTGACGTATGCAGGCGGTGTATCTAAAGGCTGAATCGCACCGTCATCACTGCTGTCTGTACCATCGATATCGAGAGGAAATTTAAACGCTTCTTTATTCATGTCCTGTTCGTGGCGTTCTTTATTAAATTCTCGTTTTTTTCTTCTTGTCATTTAATCTCACCTTTATACGACCGGGAATGGCTGGCCGACATTATAACTGTCGTCCAGGACATAAATACCTTTTACCCCATCATCTTTTAAGTTTAATTCTTTTTTAGAACAGATCATGCCGTTTGAATCTACGCCGCGAAGTGCAGAAGGTTTAATATATAAACCATCAGGCATAATCGCTCCGACGCGTGCCACGACTACTTTTTGTTCAGTATCAACATTCGGCGCACCGCAAACAATCTGCAGCACTTCAGTCCCAACATCAACTTTGGTTACATTTAACTTATCTGCATCCGGATGCGCTTCTTTTTCGATGACTTTACCCACGATGAATTTTGGTTTTAAATCAAATTCAAGCTTTTCAATGCCGTTTTTACTCAGGAGATTATTAATTTCCGGTACCATGACTTCATAGTCATTAATATCCTTATCACTGAGTGATAAATTATTTTCAGCATTAAAAATGTTTAAACCAATCACTTCATCATTATCTTTAATCAGTGTAATATCGCCGTGATGTTCATAGGATACATCTTCAGTCTTTCTTAACGTTACGAACAATACATCTCCGACATTTTCATTATATGTGAGTCTCACCTTTGGTCACTACTTTCTTCTCTATTTGTTTTTATTACTGTAATTTTTCTGTTTTCCGAGTATAAATACCGGTTGAAGTTTTTCACCGTCATATGAAAATGACAGCGAAGTAATCGGCGTCAGGCCTTCTGTAAAGTACTGCATCATCATTTGAGCCATAATATCGTAGCCGACATTATTTTTACAGTCCGCTATAATCAATACATCCTGATGCGGCAAACCGACCAGCATTTCCCCTTCTGCCTGTCCAAGCATTTCATGGAGAAAATCTGTATTTAATATTCTGGATGAATCGTAGCCGTCATTGTGATTTACAAAATAGAAATCATTTTCCTGAACGGTCTGCTTTTTCACTTCAATCGGCAGATTTTTTAAGTTATTCGCTGCCAGCACTTTCATATCTTCTTCGGACATGCCGAGAGATTCCAGCAGCGGCTCGTCGATCAGACGATAGCTTTTATCAAAATCAACCGCGTAGTAAATATTAGTTTCGTTCGTATGCGGTGTGACGATAAAAGGCTCTCCTGCTTTTGATTTGTCAGGAAAACTTGTCGCTCTGACAACCGGGTAAATCATTGCGGATGCAGCATCGATTTTTTCATCGCCCATACGCGTCAATGACTCGTCGATATAATAGACGAGTTCATCTACAATTTTATCATCATTCTTTGCTTTATTCAGCGCTTTTGATAAGGCAATTGTAATTCCCTTACCGTTATCATTTCTTTCAACCCGAAGCGCTTCATTTTCGCGGTCAAATTTATAAGAGAAATCATCTCTTTTTTCAGTGATTCTTTCTATAATTAAATCACGTAATTTATATATATTCATGATTTACCTCCTGTATTATTTTCCTAAACTTATCACTTGGTCGCCCTGTTTAATAAACCCGTATAAGCTAAACAGTTTATAGAATATCAGAGTTACAATTAGAGGTAAAACGATATGAAATACTAAAACCATTATAACTGTAGACGTAGACAGTCCCATCGTTTCGATCGCCATTATTTGTCCGACAAAACCGCTTGTACCCATGCCGGCACCTGCTGCATTGTTTTCCATCGGGAAAAAGACAGTCATAATCGGCGCAATAATAGCGCTGGCGATAACCGGCGGTATGATAATAAACGGATTCCTTAAAATATTCGGCACCTGCAGCATCGATGTACCGACACCGATAGATATCACTCCTGAAATGCCGTTATCTTTATAACTCATCGCAGCAAGACCCACCATGTGACAGCAGCAGCCGATAACAGCCGCACCTGCTGCAACACCGTTTAAATCGAGCATCAGGCTGAGTGCCGCACTCGACAGCGGTGCCGTCAGTGTAATACCGAAAACGACGCTGACGAGAATGCCCATCATAAATGGACGCTGCTCTGTAGCAAACATGATCACATCACCAAGACCGGTCATAACGCCGCCGACTGCTTCACCGATCAGACCGGCCAGCAAAAGACCGATAACAAGCGTTAAAAACGGAGATACGATAATATCCAGTTTGGTTTTTTGCTGATACAGCCGTGCAACTTCAATGACGATTAGACTGACGATGAAACTCGCAGCCGCACCGCCTAAATCATAAGCATACTGACTGACAGCGAGCACAGAAAAAATAACGAGCGGCGGCGATTTTAAACCGTAAGCAATCGCCACACCAATCGCCGCACCTGTTAAACTTTGTGCCGTATCGCCAATTAGCGACAAGCCGCTTAAAGACGGAATGTAAGATGCAATTGTATTAATAATCAGGCCGATAATTAAAGTGCCGAACAGACCGAGCGCCATAAAACTCATCGCCTCTATAAACCAGCGGTGCAGTAATTTTTTCATGGCCTATCCTCTTATTTTATCAACAGTGTCAGTATTGACCTTTTTGATCAGCGATGTTAACAAATTATGTGCGTGCAAATAATCTTCATAATTAATAATTGAGTTTGCCGTATGAATATAGCGCGAGCAAATTCCGACTACAGCTGACGGCACACCGTTATTTGACGTATGAATGCTGCCCGCATCCGTACCGCCCGGTGAATGATAATACTGATACTTAGCATCAGACTCTTTAGCTGTTTCAAGGAGAAATTCACGCATTCTCGGCGCTAAGATCATCGTGCGGTCAAACAGGCGGATAAGCGTTCCCTCTCCAATTTTACCAAGATCATCTTTTTTGCCCATCATATCGTTTGCCGGAGAACAGTCTACAACAAAAGCGATATCCGGATCAATCATATGAGTACTGGCTTTTGCACCGCGCAGGCCGACTTCTTCCTGAACATTGGCACCGATATATAAATCGCAGTCGAGCTCAGTATCTTTTAAAGATTCCAGCGCTTCGATTGCAATCAGACAGCCGTATCTGTTATCCCATGCTTTAGCGAGTAATTTCTTATCATTTTTAAGCACTTTAAAGTCAACTTCAGGGACGATAGAGTCTCCAAGATTAATCCCCATCTCAAGAAGCTCTTCTTTAGAATCCGCACCGACGTCCAGCAGCATATCTTCAATTTTAGTTTCTTTGCTGCCGCCTCTTCTAAAGTGTACCGGCACACTGCCGATGACGCCTGTGATTTCCTCATCCTGACTCGTACGCACTGAAAAACGCTGGCTGAGAAGGACGTCAGATGCCCAGCCGCCTAGCGGCGTAAATTTAATAAAGCCGTTATCCATTAAAGCTGTTACCATGAAGCCGACTTCGTCCATATGTGCAGCTACCAGTACTTTGGGTGCATTTTCCTTTGTACTCTTTTTAACCGCAAAAATACCGCCCAGACCATCCTGAATTATTTCATCAGCATATTCCGACAGTTCTTTTTTCATATATTCACGTACTTTATCTTCAAAACCGGGTGCCCCATGCAGCCCTGTTAATGTCTTCATTCTATCTAACGTTTTTTCTGACAGTTCCATAAAAATACCCCTTTTAGTTGTTATTTTCTTAATATTCTATGTTAAACTACTTCATAAGGAGGATGTACATATGAAGCGTAATCTAATTATATTTACATTGTTAGCTGTTACCGTTATCCCGCTCTTGGTGTGGTTATTACTCCACCGCAGAGTCGATACTAAAAAAATCGTCGATAACCTGCATCTTCAATTTGAAAACATTTCATTCATTTCGCTCGACTATCAGGCAGACGGCCAAAACCGATTCGGTCTAAACACAAATACAGTCAGCGGCGTGCTGCATGTCGGCAATGATGAAAATACTGTAAAATATAACTTTTTAGCAGATCCTTACACAGCTGAAATCATGGAGATTACTGTTCAGTAATCCCCATGATTTTTTTATTTGCTTAAATGTTCAAACGTTTTTCTGATACGTTCTAAGCCATCCTCTATCCTTGCTCTGCTCGATGCTGCATTAAATCTGAAGTGATTATTTTCATGGTCTAAGTACAGCTTGCCTGGTGATACCGCAATACCGCCGACTTCAACGAGTGCCTGATGCACTTTTGCTGCATCCAGACCAGATTTCTCAAAGCTGATCCAGCCGAGATAAGTCGCTTTTGGAATATCAAATGATAAAACATCCGACAGATGTTCATCGATATAATCGCTTATTAATTGGAAGTTCTCTTCGATATGTTCATTCAGCTGATCGATCCATCCCCCGCACTCTGTGTATGCCGCTTCTATTGCAGCCAGTGCCAGACTTGACGCTGTGTTGACATTATATCTGCTCCCCATTGCAGAATTAATATCAGCTGTTAAATGTCTGTCTTTCGTTATAAAGTATGAATGCGGAATACTCGCTAAGTTAAACGACTTGCCAAGACCTGTCGTGACGAGCACAGCATCATCTTCTTCAAGCAGCGATGCAACAGAGACAAAATCTTCTTTTGGTCTGACAAAGTCCATATGGATTTCATCGCTGATTAAATAGACATTATTGTCTTTACAAATTTGCTTGATTTCTTTAAGTTCTGAAAGTGTCCATACTTTCCCGGTTGGATTATGCGGGTTGCAGTGGATGTACAATGAAACATCATCCCGTTCGCACAGCTTTTTAAACGATTCAGTATCTAAAAAGTATTCTTTTTTATCTTCATCGTAAACCAGCGGAGATTCTATAATTTTCCTGTCGTTGCCCTGGATTAAATTCGGGAATGAATTATATGAAGGCGTCGTTAAAATAACACCGTCTCCTTCTTCTGTCGTCTGTCTGATGACTTCACCGACAGTATATAAAACAGACGCTGCATAATGAATATCCGCTTCGTTTAAAGAAATATTAAAGCGTGTCTTCCACCAGTGTTTTACCGGTCCGTAAAACCGTTCATTCTGCCACATCGTATAACCGAAAATCCCGTTATCCAGACGTTTTTTAATAGCATCTCTGATCATAACAGGCGTCTGTATATCCATGTCGGCAATCCAGAAAGGCTCGAGTCCTTTCGCTCCAAATAAAGCTTCGGTACCCTCATATTGAACACTGTATGTACCTTCTCTTGACGTTTTTTGATTAAAATCGAATTGTGTCATTATATTCCTCCACTCTAAATGTTCTGTATCTTTACATTTTAACATTCTTTCAGGGAATAATACACGAATATAAAAAAGCACCTTTCCTTAGAAAGATGCTTGTATCCAGTAAATTTTATGTCCGCGCTGAGAAAATTTTTCTTCGTATTCAGTGCGTATATTTTCTTTCGGTTCATCGTCATGAACGTCCAGATTCAAGTTTTCAAACGTCATGCCAAATGCGTTCATAGAAATTAGGCTGAATTCGAATAAGCCTCTGTTATCCGTTTTAAATTCTACGATAGAATCTTTTTTCAGCAGCTGCTTGTAACTCGATAAAAACCGGCTGTGCGTCAGTCTTCTTTTAGCATGACGCACTTTTGGCCATGGATCCGAGAAGTTTAAGTAAACTTTATCTACTTCGTTCTCGTTAAAATAATCCATCAGTGTGTTCGCATCTAAAAGGAGCAGTCTGACATTGCTTAAGCCGAGCTCAAGCACCTTTTCAGTGACGCGGATCATAACGTTTTTATCGATTTCAATACCGACGTAATTAATCTCCGGATTTTGCTGTGCCAGCGTCGTGATAAAGATGCCCATACCCGTTCCCACTTCGATGTGGATTGGCTGGTCCTTATCAAAAAACGTTTTTATTTTTTTACTGTACGTATTGTTAACATCCACGATATGGGCATTAGATTCCAAATAATCGATCGCCCAGGGTTTGTTGCGCATTCTCAAAAATATTCACTACTCTCAATTATTAAATAAGACGGTCCTTGTCCATTACTCTCGACAGGAATATAATCCATTCATTCATTTCAGTAAATCGTTTGCGGTCTTCATACCACTGAATCATCGTAATCGCCTGAACGAATGTGTACCATTTCATACGGGAGTGCAGATCGTTGTTAAGCTCTACACCGTAATTATGGAGCCACTCACCCCAGTCGCTGTGGTCGATGTAAGGATATAAAATCATTCCGAGATCGATTGCAGGGTCTGCAATCATCGCACCTTCCCAGTCGACTAAAAATAGTTCGTCAGTGTCCGATAAGAGCCAATTATGATGATTAACATCACCGTGGCATACTCTGCAATCGGCAACCTCAATTTCCGGCACTGCGTTTTCGAGGTATTGGATGGCATTTCTAACGACATGATGCGCATTCACTTTTGGTGATAATGATGACTGTATTTTGTTAAGTAATACTTCCGGCAGCATCGGTTTCATGCCTAGACGTTTTAACATCGTGAGGAGCGGTTCTGATGTGTGTATTTTACTCATCAAAGCTGCGACACGCAGCCCTCCCATGTCTTCACGAGTCAACTCCCGGCCATTTTTCCAGTGCTGTGCTGTTACCACTTCGCCCGTCTCGATACGTTTTGTCCAAACGAGTTTCGGAACGATGCCTTCAGCGGATAACGCCGCAAGGAAAGGGCTGGCATTTCTTTTAAGGAACAGTTTACGCCCGTCCTGTTCAGCTTTATAAGCTTCACCGGAGGAACCGCCTAAAGGATCTAATTGCCAGCCGAGTTGATAGAAATGATCCAATTCTTACACCTCGTTTCATCGGTCAAATAAAAATTTGCGCTATATATTTAATCAGATAGCGCAAATTAAGTTCATGTTTAAAATTTTATCGGGTTTATAGTCTTATTTCAAGAACAAAAGATGGATTACTTTTGCCAACTGAATGTTAGTACAGAGTAACTGTGATTTTGTTCAGATATATTATTATACATTAAACAAAATGTTGTTTAAAGTTAACTAAGTGATGTCATCACTTGAAGTTCATTTATATTGCCTGCATATTTTCAGGCAAAGAAGCAAATGTTAGTATAACAGTTTTTCATCTGTCTGGGAATAGGCGATTTTACCCTATGACTTGATGACGCACACATTGTAGAGTGCTTCTAAATAAATTTGGGCAGCTAAGAGCAGCTCATCGATATTCATCCGTTCATCTTTCTGATGCATCGTATCGACAGTGTCTTTGAACATGGCACCGAATGCAACACCCGTCTCAAGTGTTCTTGCATATGTCCCGCCGCCGATAGTATAAGCCTCAGTCATATCTCCAGTATGTTTTTGATAACTTTTTAGCAATTGAGTCACGAGCGGATCATTTTTATCGACGTAATGCGGCGCCTGATTGCTGACATCTTCAATTGTAAAACCGGTCTTTTCGATCGTTTTATTCAGAGCTTGAATGCCTGCATCGAAATCCAATCCTGTTGGATAGCGCAGATTCACACCAAAAATACCGCCGTCGACTTCCGTATAATTTATCATGCCGGTATTTACACTGACGTCTCCCATTTCTTCATGATGATAGTCCATATTGAATGCCTCGCCGTTTAAATTGCCGACAATATATTGATCCGCGAAATCAACAAATTGTTTGCCATTCTGATCAAGTTCTACTTCACTCAGGAATTTTAAGAGTTCCGTACCGGCATTTACACCTTCTTCAGGCGTCGAACCGTGCGCACTCTGACCTTCGAGCTCTAATTTTAAGAAACCGCCGTCAATCTCGTATTTTCCTCTGTTGCCGCTTTTTCGTAAAAATCCTTCAAATGCTTGGATAATCGCACTCATCTTCGTCATCACTTTTAATTTGGCTTCGGCAGATTCAGGCACCATGTTGTAGCGTTCGCCTGAAATGAATGCTTTTAATTCAATATCGCTGTCGATAAACTCATCGTTTAAATTGGACTGTACGATATTAAATGAAGTAATCCCTTTTTCACCGTGAATGACAGGGAATTCAGCATCAGGTGAAAATCCGGCAGACGGCATTTCCTCTTCTTTAAAATAAGCGTCAGTACACTGCCAGTCAGACTCTTCGTCTGTGCCGACAATCAGCCGTACTCTTCTGTTAAATTCATAGCCTTCATTATGTAAAATTTTTAAAGCATAATACGCAGCCATCGTCGGTCCCTTATCATCCTGAACACCGCGTGCAACGATTTCATTATTTCTAATCACAGGTTCAAACGGTTCCGACGTCCAGCCCTTACCTGGCGGCACAACATCGACGTGTCCGAGTACGCCAAACAATTCGTCACCCTTGCCGAATTCAATATGCCCGGCTAAATTAGCGACCACTTTTGTCGGCAGTCCCTCTTTCGCACCGAGTTCAATCATATATTCGAGTGCTTTTTTTGGACCTTCGCCCACTGGTGCGTCTTTAACAGACTCTCCTTTTACACTGTCGATAGATAAAAGACCCATCAAATCTTTAATCAGCTCATCCTTATATTGAATAACTAATTCTTTTGCATCCAAGTTCATCGGCTCCCTTGTAGATTGATTTTCTTCTATTATATACTTTTCGGCAGAGAATCCCAAAATATTAAAGGCAAAAAAATTCCCCGTATAAGGACCGCGAAGAGCAGCCTTTACACAGGGAATAATATAAAGATTATTTATTATCTTTTTTGTTATCTGTCACGATGTGAATGTTGTGGTTTTCATTACGTTCGCCTTCATCATCGATCACGTCAACATTGTGTTCTTTTTCGTACTTATTAACTTCGCTCTCAGAAATACCGCCTTCGTCTGCAAGAACTGATTCTCTTTGTTCGATGTCATCAGTATTTTCTGCATCCGGCTTAACATCTGCTGATGCGCTATTATTCTTCATGTTTTTCTGAGCTTTTTTCGCTTCATTTTTAACTGATTCAGCTTTTTCCTGACCTTTTTCTTTTAAGTTCTGTTTGTAAGCTTCAGGATCTTCTTTTGCTTTTGCATATTCATCTTTAGCTTTTGACTGTAAATCAGATGCTTTCACTTTCGCTGCATCGACTTGCTCGTTCGCTTTAGATTGTACTTCTTTTGCTTTGTCAGTCACTTTATTCTGAACGTTTTCTCTGTATGCCTGCGGGTCCTCTTTTGCTTTAGCATACTCTTCCTGTGCTTTAGCTTGCAGATCTTGTGCTTTAGCTGTCGCTTTTTCCTGCACGTTTTGTGCATAAGCTTTCGGATCTTCTTTCGCTTTCGCATATTCCTGTTTTACAGTTTCTTTATTATCTGCAAGTTTTTTTGCAGCGTATGCAATACCCAGTACTGCACCGACTCTAAATACAAAATTAAATAATTTTCCCATTTTGATACACCTCGTATTATAAAATTGTTTTCATTGGACTTAATATAAATAATACCCCTGCATCACCAATCTAAACTTAAATTGTTAAATTTTTTATTTCGTCCTCTGTTAACCTTCTATATTCGCCTTCGTTCAATGTTTCATCGAGTGTCAGCGAGGCAAAACCAGTACGTTTCAGCTTAACGACTTCGTTGCCGAGCGCCTGGAACATCCGCTTCACCTGGTGGAACTTCCCTTCGGTAATCGACAGGACGACTTCCTTTGGACTGACCCGTACGGCCTTGGCAGGCTTCGTCTTAAAATCTTTTAAGTCGATGCCGGACTCAAGCTTGTGAAGGTCTTCATCTGTTACATTATCTCTGGCAGTTACAAAATAAGTTTTATAATACTCATTTTTCGGCGATAACAGCTGGTGGGCTAATTTGCCGTCGTTCGTAATGAACAGCAGGCCTACCGTATCCTTATCCAACCTGCCGACCGGGAAAAGTTCGTTTTGCTGCGGATGGGCAATTAAATCGATGACCGTCGCTGTCGGACCATCTTCTGTCGATGAAATGACGCCGTCCGGCTTGTTCATCATTAAATAGATAAATTCTTCCAGCACGATCGGCAGACCGTCATACAGAATCTCGTCTTCGTATGATACTTCCGCCTTTGGACTTTTAACGACCGCACCATTGACTGTAATCAAACTTTTCTTGATCAGCTTGCTGACATCTTTGCGGCTGCCGACATTGGCATTCGCAAGATATTTATCGAGTCTCATTATAAAAATTTCACTCTCCTGCGGATTTTCTCTGCCCGTTCTCCGAGCACTTCATCGGCAAGTCCTGTTTTAAACCCTATAAACAGATACACAATCACACCGACCGGTACTGTAATGACTAAAGTAATGACTGAAGTCATCTTCGTCATATCTTCCATATTGATATTCATCATTAATAAATAATACACCACTTCAACTGACAACAGCATCATCAGTGCACACGCGATAATTTTGAAAATCGGTGCAACGAACGCCCGGAATCGGATTTTACCGTGTTTTTTAATAATGATTAAGTTCATAATGACACCGGCACCCAGGGCGATTGCTGTCCCCATCACCGCACCCGGCGTATAAAAGTTCATGATCAGCGGAATATTGATTCCGGCTTTAATAATCAGCATAATAATAACGACATAGAATGTCAGATGCTGCTTATCGATCCCCTGCACGATAGAGCACGTGACAGAGAACAGCGAAATAATAATGCTGACCGGCGCGTAGAATGTCAGAATCATAATACCGATTTCGTTATAGCTGTAAAAAGCAGTATAAATCGGTGCAGATAAAATCATCATGCCGATACCTGCCGGGATAACGAAGAACAGCAGCATAAGAATCATCGATTTCACTTGGCTGTGCACATTATCAAATAATTTCTGCTGATAGTTTTTTGTAATAAACGGCAAGATCGTAATGGCAAATGCCGAAGCAAATGCAGTTGGAATCATGACTAATTTATGCGTCGTTAAGTTCAGCATACCAAACCAGGAGTCCTGCAGACTGCCTGGCACACCGGCTAATGACAAGGCATTATTATGTGTCATCTGGTCGATAAATAAGACGACCGGTATACTGACACTGACGATAATAAATGGCAGACCGTATCGGATAATTTCCTTATACATATCCTTATAAGATAAATTAATTCCGCTCTTATCCTGTGCGAGCTGTTCTGCCATCATCGGTTTTCTCTTTCGCCAGAACACAGCGAGTGTTACTGTCGCACCGATTGCGCCGACGAAAGCAGCAAACACGGCAATTTCGTTAGCGGTTTTTATCGAACCATCTAAAACATTAATAACGATAAAAGCACCGGATAACAGTACTGCGATTCTTAAAATTTGTTCGACGACTGAAGATACACTCGTTGGACCAAATGATTCATGCCCCTGGAAAATACCTCTCCAGGTTGCCATGAACGGTACGACGATTACAGCGAAACTGATGACGCGAATAATACTTGTAATATCTTCAGTGCTCCAGCGGTGCTCTCCGCTGCCGCCCGCTGCACTTTGTGCTTCGGCGATTACAGGTGCCATAAAATATAAGGCTAGAAACGCGATTACACCTGACGCCATCATGACTAAGAGACTGGATTTGTATAACTTCCGGCTGGTCTCATAGGCGCCGAGTGCATTATACTTGGCGACGAATTTCGATACTGCACCGGGTACACCGGCGGCAGCCACCGACAGCATAATCGTGTACGGTGTATAAGCATACCCGTACAGGGCAAGGTTTTCTTCTCCGCCCATAATGCTGTAAAATGGAATTAAATACAGCATTCCTAAAATTTGAGTTGTAAATGTAGCTGCGGTTAAAAGAAATGTACCGCGAAACATCTTTTTCTGATCCGACATATATTAACCCTTCTTATCTATAATAAACATACCCATCATTATAATAGATAAAGGAATACTTTAAAACTAAAAGGAGAAAAACTTTATGTACGATACAATAGTAATCGGCGGCGGTGTCAGCGGAATTATGGCAGCTTACGCTGCGAGTCTGAATCATAACAAAGTGCTGCTCTTAGAAAAAAATAAAAAATTAGGCAAAAAACTGCTGATTTCCGGCGGCGGCCGCTGTAATGTGACCAACCGCCTGCCCTATGAAGAAATTATTCAGAATATCCCCGGCAATGGGAAATTTTTATACGGTCCATTTTCAGTTTTCGATAACGAATCGATTATTAAATTCGTGGAAGGAAACGGTGTTAAATTAAAAGAAGAAGACCATGGCCGCATGTTCCCGGTTTCTAATAAAGCGAAAGACGTGCTCAATGTCTTTTTAAACCAGCTGGAAGCGAATAAAGTCGACATCCAGTTTGAAACCGAAGTCGCTGCTGTCCTGTCGGAAAACCAGCAAATTACGGGTGTTAAAACGACAGACGGTTCGGTGTATACAGCTTCGAACGTCATCATAACTACCGGCGGTAAAAGCGTGCCGCAAACCGGTTCCACAGGCGACGGGCACAAATTCGCAAAAACACTCGGCCACACGGTGACTGATCTATTTCCGACCGAAGTGCCGATAACATCGAATCAGCGTTTCTTTACCGATGGTTCCTTAAAAGGCATTAGCCTCGATGATGTCGCCTTATCCGTCTTGAAGAAAAATGGCAAACCCCGTATTACCCACCAGATGGATATGATTTTTACGCACTTTGGTGTGAGCGGCCCGGCAGCACTTCGCTGCAGCCAGTTTGTTTATAAGGAACAACTCGCACAGAAAAAGGAAAATATTAAAATGCAGCTCGACTTTTTCCCCGAATATACTATGGGAGAAATGCAGGAATATATTAATCAGACCATTAAAGATAATATCGATAAAAGCCTTAAAAACATTTTAAAAAATATACATCAGGAACGCCTGATTACATTTGTGCTCGACTATTTAAAAATCGACGGCACGACGAGCGGCCATCACGTATCTAATGCACAAAAGCAGGCGCTGGTAGAATTCTTTAAACGCTTTACTTTTAACGTAAACGGCACTCAGTCTATTGAAAAAGCATTCGTAACCGGCGGCGGAGTGAATTTGAAGGAAATCAACCCGTCGACAATGTCGAGCAAACTAATTAACGGCCTTCACTTTGCAGGCGAAGTGCTCGACATTCACGGTTATACCGGCGGCTATAATATTACGAGCGCCCTGGTCACCGGTTACGTTGCGGGATATCACTGTTCCAGCAGTTAATTTTGCGGGATGATGTAATTTTGGTGATTATGCGGTCTAGACCGCCTACTCATCCAATGAGCCAACCCCAATGACCTGACAAAAAATACACATTAATCAAACCAAACACGACAATACAAAACAAAAACACCGCCCGAAGATGACAATAATCAGTCTTCGGGCGGTATCTTTTTAATTAGCTACAATATTTACTAATTTCTGAGGGACAACGATGACTTTACGTACCGTTTTTCCTTCTATTGCATCTTTGACTTTATCGTTTTCCATAGCTAGTGCTTCTGTCTCTTCTTTCGACATATCTCTTTCGATTTCCAGCTTAGTTTTCACTTTGCCGTTGACCTGAACGACGATTTCAATCGTATCTTCAACAAGTTTAGATTCGTCGTAAGTCGGCCATTCTTCGTAAGCAATCGTTTCAGTGTTGCCCAGTTTTTCCCACAATTCTTCAGCAATGTGCGGTGCAACCGGTGATAATAGTTTTACAAAGTTGCTGATATAAGTCTTGCTGACTTCAGCCGCTTTATATGACTCATTCACAAATACCATTAATTGTGAAATACCTGTGTTGAATAAGAGGGATTCAAAGTCTTCAGTTACTTTCTTAACCGTTTCGTTATAGACTTTAACCATTTCAGGCGTGTCTTTATCGACTACTTTGTCTGAAAGTTCTCCAGTATCTTCGTTAATAATGAGTCTCCAAATACGATCTAAGAATCGTCTCGCACCGTCGAGCCCGTTTTCACTCCATGCAATGGAAGCATCGAGCGGCCCCATGAACATTTCATACAGGCGTAAAGTATCCGCACCGTGTGAATATACGATATCATCCGGATTCACGACGTTCCCTTTAGATTTACTCATTTTTTCATTGCCTTCACCGAGGATCATCCCCTGGTTATACAGTTTCTGGAATGGTTCTTTAGTCGGCACCTCACCGATATCATAGAGGAACTTATGCCAGAATCTTGCGTAAAGCAGGTGCAGTACAGCATGTTCCGCTCCACCGATATATAAGTCAACAGGCAGCCAGTGTTTCAGTTTTTCAGGGTCTGCCAGCTGTTCAGTATTTTTAGGGTCGATAAAGCGCAGGAAGTACCAGCTGCTGCCGGCCCACTGCGGCATTGTGTTCGTTTCTCTGCGGCCTTTTACGCCATCTTCTCTCACCACTTCTATCCAGTCAGTGTTATTGGCCAGCGGTGATTCGCCTGTGCCGGACGGTTTTATTTCAGTCATTACCGGCAATTCAAGCGGCAGTTCTTCTTCCGGCACTGTCGACATCGTTCCGTCTTCCCAGTGAATGACAGGAATCGGCTCTCCCCAGTAACGCTGACGGCTAAACAGCCAATCTCTTAAGCGGTAAGTAACTTTCGCTTCACCTGCTCCTTTTTCTTCGAGCAGTGCGATTGCTTTAGCGATGCCGTCTGACAGACCGAGTCCGTTTAAAGGACCGGAATTAATGTGTACACCTTCACCGGTAAAGGCTTCTTCTTCAATATTGCCGCCTTCCAGCACAGGAATAATTTCCAGACCAAACTGCTTAGCAAATTCGTAGTCGCGCTCATCGTGCGCAGGTACTGCCATAATTGCACCGGTACCGTAAGATGCCAGCACGTAGTCCGCGATCCAAATCGGCAGTTTTTCACCGCTAGCTGGATTGATTGCATAACTGCCAGTAAATACACCTGTTTTTTCTTTGGCTAAATCTGTACGTTCCAGCTCGCTCTTGTGCGCTGCTTTTTCCTGATAGGCTTTGACCGCTTCACGCTGCTCATCAGACGTGATTTTATCGATTAATTTATGTTCAGGAGAAAGTACTGCATACGTCGCACCGTAAATCGTATCCGGACGTGTTGTAAATGCAGAGAATGACTCATCGAAACCGTCGATTTCAAAAGTGACATTTGCCCCTTCTGATTTACCGATCCAGTTGCGCTGCATATCTTTTAACGATTCAGGCCAGTCAAGATCATCAAGATCTTCCAGCAGACGGTCCGCATATTCAGTAATACGAAGAATCCACTGGCGCATTGGTTTTCTTACTACAGGATGCCCGCCGCGTTCACTTTTGCCATCAATGACTTCTTCATTCGCCAGAACTGTTCCAAGTGCTTCACACCAGTTAACAGGTACTTCATCGACGTAAGCCAATCCTTTATTATACAGCTGGATAAAAATCCACTGTGTCCATTTGTAGTATTCAGGATCTGTCGTATTAACCTCTCTGTCCCAGTCGTAGCTGAAACCGAGCGCTTTAATCTGACGACGGAAATTATCTATATTTTTTTCATTGAATGCATGAATGTCGTTCCCCGTATCGATCGCATACTGTTCAGCAGGGAGACCAAAAGCATCCCAGCCCATCGGGTGCAGAACATTGTAGCCCTGCATGCGTTTCATACGGCTGACGATATCCGTCGCTGTATAGCCTTCAGGGTGTCCAACGTGCAGGCCTGCGCCTGACGGATATGGGAACATATCCAGGGCATAGAATTTCTCCTTGCCGATTTCATCTTCCGCTTTAAATGTCTTGCTGTTTTCCCAGTGCTGCTGCCATTTCTTTTCAATATCTCTGTGCTTAAACGTCATTGGTTTTCCTCCTATTAAATAAAAAAATCCCATATCTAAAAAAGATATGGGACGATCTATACGACCGCGGTACCACCCGCATTCACATTAATGTGCAACTTTAAAATATATTGAATTCACACAGACAAGTTCACAAAACGCTTATACCGGTTCACACCAGCCACCGGCTCGCTTAAAAAAACGTGTATGCTACTGCTTCTGATACTTTAAATATAGCTGAATTTTATCAATATAGCAAGACTGTCATTGTCCTTCTATGTCTAAGAGCAGTTTCTTTTTATCGAGGCCGCCGGTATAGCCGCCGAGCGTATGATTGCTCGCAATCACTCTGTGACACGGAATAATAATCGAAATCGGATTTTTACCATTCGCATTGGCAACGGCACGTGAATAATTGCTGCCGCTGATTCGCTCTGCAAGTGTCTTATAACTGATCGTTTCTCCGTAAGGGATCTTTCTGAGTTCCTTCCAAACCGACTGCTGGAAATCCGTACCGCCTGCTTCAGGATTCAGTTTGACATCAAAATTTTGACGCTCGCCTTTAAAATATTCACTTAACTCTCTAATACACTGTTCGACAACAGGTGTCATGTCATCTGATGGCTCCGCCTGGTCACTGTAATCGATTCTTACAATTGCATCATCATCCGCTTCAATTCTCAGCCAGCCGACATCAAACGCCTTGAAATATACTGTCATCATATCAGTCCTTATAAGTAATATTGTATCCTTTATCATACGTCAAACCGACCCGTTTTAACAAAATTACATACGATAAAATACTCAAAACGATTAAAGCACCGATTACCATCAGCATCGTCCCGTCTTTCAGCACATATTTCTCACCATCAAATCCCACGGTAAACTGAGTCATATAGCCCATTAAAAATATAAGGGCGAAAATCGTGACTGAAATAATAACGTTGGCCGCAGTATCCAGTCTGACTGCAGGATTTTTCTTCGATACCACCGGGTTCATTACACCGAGCAGCATGCCTAAAGGTGCTGCCGTCATAACTAACAATACAGAAACTGCGATCGAGTACAGCAGTGTCGTGAACGGAACGTCCAATATAAAATAAATAATTATCGTAATAAATATATACATTGGGGCAATGGTAATAATATTATATAAATATTTTGCTTTAGCGATATCTAGACCGCTGATCGGCATCATTTTTAAAAATGAATAGATTTGAGCATCCCGCGCCGTATTATTCGCAGCGACGAATAGAGAAATCATAATTGAACCGGCAAAAGCGATTGAAATCATAATCTGATCATGGGAACCTGCCTCACCTCCGAAAATCATCGGGTTGGTCGACAGTAAATACAAAAATACGAAGGGAAATAAATATTGAGGCAGCACTGCTGACCACTCTTTAAAATCCCTTTTGGTCATCGTTAAATCTTTTTTCAATAATGATTTTACCGGTGAGTCTACAACTAGTGCGCCCCTTTTTTTCTTGCTGGCTACCGCTCCAGTTTGACTCCGCCCTTTTGTAAATGCAGCTGTGACATAATTCAGCATCAGGCTGATTAATAAAATGCTGCCGCCTATTAAAAGCAGTCCGCCGATTATGACTTTCATATTATTCGGACTGTAAAGAAAGCCTTGGTAAACACTGCTCATATCCGGCATCCATTGGAGCACGTCCATTAAATACTGGCTGCCGGCTAAAAAGATAAAATAAGGCAGTACACTGGCAACACCGCCTGCCAGTGTCAGCACTTCCCCCACACGCTTAGCCGAAGATATTTTCGTTACAGTAAATACGATGCCGTAAGCAAGCACGATACTGATTACACCGAGAAATAAAAAATAACTTAAATGAGAAAAGAACAGCACTAATGATGCATAGCGTGCAGCCAGTGCTGTCGTTGTTGCAATGCTTAAAAATATAACGAAAGGCAGCACTTTTAAAGTAAATTGATACAGCATTTTTATACTGAATACTGCTTTTGGCGTTACAGGCAGCACCAGATAGGAATCGATATTTTTATCCATAAACATTTCTTTTATAATGCCGTTGACTAAAAAAAGAGACAGTACAGGCACGATAAATACAGACAGTAAAAACATTGCTTTGCCGATCATAATTTCATCAGCATTGCTTAAAAAAATATTTAAAACCATCCAGATACCGGGAATAATTAAAGAAAATACGATAAGTGCCAAAAATAAATACATAATAATTTTTCCGGTATTCATCGCTTTAAAATAATTTAGGCGGGACTGGAACTCAACTTTCAGAATGCTCTTCTTCATAAGCATCCTCCTCACCGGTTACGTATAGGAATATGTCCTCCAGAGTTTTTAAGCCGTCCAGGCCAGCACTCAATTCTTCGAGCGTGCCGAGTGCTCTAATCTCTCCTTTGTATATAATGCAGATCCGGTCTGCGATTTCTTCAGCCAGGCTGAGGGTGTGCGTCGTTAAAAAGACCGTATTGCCTTTTTTAACATAGTCCGTTAAATAGTTTTTTAACTCGCGGTTGCTTTTTGGATCGAGACCGACATTCGGTTCATCTAAAAAGATGACTTCAGGAGAGTGCATGAGCGCGCCGATTACTACTAGCTTTTGCCGCATGCCGTGGGAATATTCTTCAACTAAAGTGCCGAGATCGTTGCCGAGTTCGAACATATCGACGAGTTCTGTCCGCTTTTTTTCGTATTCATTTGCTTCCATTTTATAGACGCTCGCGACAAAATTTAAATATTCATTACCAGTCAGTTTGCCGATAATATCCGGGGTATCCGGTACAAAACTGATTTTTCTTTTCAGCTCGATATTGTTTAGGTCCATCGGTTCACCTAATATTTCGACTGATCCTTCGGTCGGTTCCAAGAGTCCCATCAGCATTTTTATAGTGGTAGACTTGCCCGAACCGTTCGGTCCGAGGTAAGCAAACAGCTCCCCTTTTTTCACTTCGATATTTATATTTTTAACTGCGGTTTTTTCGCCGTATGTTTTACTTAAATTTATTGCTGTAATCATAATAGACCCAACCTTCTTGTGATAAAATTAACGGTACTGAAAGGATTGATATGTATGTTTAAAAAAATTCTGCCTGCCGGGAAAGACTTCATCGAAGAAATCGTTGATCCGGCAGATACGCTGATCGATGCGACTTGCGGCAACGGGCATGATTCTGCTTATTTGTCCGCTCTCGTTCCAAATGGTCATGTCTACAGTTTCGACATTCAAAGTCAGGCGATTGAAAGTGCCAAAAACAACTATCCGAAAACCAATATTTCTTTTATTCATGACGGCCACGAAAATATCGGCAGCCATGTCAAGGCCCCTGTAAAAGCCGGGATATTTAACCTGGGTTATTTACCGGGCGGTGATAAATCGATTACAACCGCCTACCAGACTACCATTGCTGCCATCAATGAATTATTTAAACTGCTGACAGCCGGCGGAAGGATCATTATCGTCGTCTATCACGGGCATGACAGCGGTAAAATTGAAAGAGATGCCCTGCTCGATCATTTAACAAGCTGGGATCAGAACCAGGCTCAAGTACTCATGTATCAATATATCAATCAAAAGAACAATGCACCGTTTCTTTTAGTGATAGAAAAACTGCGCTAACTAAATAATCCGTACATCATTTTCCAAAATAGAAAACCGACGTACGGCCTGTTTATTTATTCCGGTATAATTCCGATTGAAAACAGCTGGGCATTTAAAAACTGAGTCATCAAATAATAAGGCTGTTCAATATTTTCTCTTTGGAAGATACTGTGTTCAGCAGAATTCAGCATGACAAATCTGAAATCATCCGATAAAGCCCGCTTAATATATTTTGAAGATAAGTAAGGATTAATGATCTGATTGTCGCTGCTCATCATAGTCAGGATGGGGACATCACTGACTTCTTCCATATTTTCAGATGTCACTTTCATCTGGTTGATAATCGTTTTATACCATTGGAAGCTTACTTTATCAACAATCAGTTCATCTTCTTTATAGCGCTGTAAAAAGCGCTTATCTTCAGTAAAATAATTCATCTTAATCCCTAAATTAAATCTGGATTCATCGCTCGTTACGCGCACGCTCGTTAAAATCGTATTTTTACGGTTCATAAATGACTGTTTAAACGATAACAGCGGATTTAAAGCAATAATGCCGTCCGACTGAATGCGGTTCTGCCTGTGCGCCTCAAGTGCGATCAGACCGCCGAGTCCCTGGCCGATAATAAAGGTCGGCAAATCATACTGACGCGCCAGATTATGCCACTCCGTCACTCTTTCGATGTACTGATCGAAACTGTTTATATGTCCTTTATTTACACGTGTTGTCTGACCGTGTCCGGGTAAATCTCCGATAATGACATGGTAGCCGTCACGGCGTAATTTCACAGTCAGTTCATCGTAATATTCGTGGTGCTCTAAAAGGTCATGAACGATGACCGCGACACCTTTCGCTTCGTTTTCTGTCTCCCACTTCCACATAAGCTTTCTCCTTACAAAAATACGCAAATTTGATATGATGAATTTATTATAACATTTGAGATGGGAAAGGAAATTCAAAATGATAATCGATTATAAAAACCACACACCAAAAATTAGTGACAGTGCCTTTATCGCACCCAATGCAACAGTTATCGGAGATGTAGAAATCGGCGAACACTCATCCGTACTATTCGGATCCGTTGTCCGCGGAGATATTGCACCCGTTCGTATCGGCAATTACACCAATGTGCAAGACCTGTCTGTGCTTCACCAGACACCCGGCCTTCCGCTGACGCTCGAAGATAACGTCACGATCGGACATAAGGTCACGCTCCACAGCTGCACAGTTAAAAAAGGCGCTTTAGTCGGTATGGATTCAATTGTGCTTGATGAAGCAGTGATTGGTGAAAATTCCTTTATCGGTGCAGGTTCGCTCGTTACCGGCGGCACTGTTATACCGCCGAACACTTTAGCATTCGGCCGTCCCGCAAAAGTTGTCAGAGAGCTGACAGAAGAGGATTTAGAAGAGATGAAACGCATTAATGAGACATATGTTGGTCACATTCCAAACTATAAAAATTAAATAATTTAAATCTTTTACACCCTTTTTCTTATAAAAGACGGTATAATAAATTCAGCATTAAGAAAACGCTTTATTTACAGGAGGATTAGCAATGGGAGTAGTTAGAGATTTATTCATCGGTTTATCGGAAAACGAGATTTTAAATGATGCGTCAAAGAAAATGGGACTTAGATTTGGTGCACAGAAAGTAGTCGGAGGAACAGGTGTAGATGACACTCTCGTTCGCTTCGCCGATCTGAATAATCAAGGTATGAGTATTACATTTGATAACTTAGGGGAATTCATATCCGACCGCAAAGAGGCGGAAAAAGAGAAAAATAATATTATTAAAATGATTAAGGCGGTTAATGAAAAAGATCTGACTGTGCACGCATCGGTTAAACTTTCACAAATCGGCTTAAATATAGATGAAACATTCTGTTATGAAAATATAAAAGAAATACTGGATGCTGCTAAAGAAGCAAATATGTTCGTGAATCTGGATATGGAGAACTATTTGTCTAAAGGACCGTCTCTGACGATTTTAGATAAGCTCCTTGAAGAATACGACAACGTTGGTACAGTGATTCAGGCATATTTTTACGATGCTAAAAAAGACGTCAGAAAATATAAAGATATCCGCACACGTCTGGTGAAAGGCGCATACAAAGAACCTGCAACGATTGCCTATCAGAGCAAGGCAGATATCGATCAGTCATATTTTGAAATTATTAAAACACATTTAGTAGAAGGCAACGGCTTCACATCCATTGCAACACACGACCATAATATCATTGAAAAAACGATTCGCTTTATCGAAACAATGGGTATTTCGAAAGACGAATTTGAATTCCAGATGCTCTATGGTTTCCGTAAAGACTATCAGCAGGACTTAGTTGCCCGCGGATATAACATGTGTGTCTATGTGCCATACGGTACGGACTGGTACGCGTATTTCATGAGACGTCTGGCAGAAAGACCTCAAAACCTTAACCTGGTCGTTAAATCATTCACATCGAATGATAAAGTGAAATACGGTGCAATTGCAGCCGCTGCTGTTGCAGGTGTTGCATTATTAGCCAAAGCATTTAAAACTAAAAAATAGATTGGAATTTTTATGAATAAATATTTGAGTATAGGCGCAGGAGCAGCACTCGGTGCACTGCTGCGCTTTTTACTGTCCATAGGAGTTATTACGCTCCAGCTGCCATTTTACAGCAGTACTTTAATCGTAAACTTGGCCGGCGCCTTATTAATTGGTATTTTTATCGCCAAAGAACTGAAACCGGGTTTGAACGCTTTTTTAATCACGGGATTTCTCGGCAGCTTTACAACATTTTCAATGTTGAGTTATGAACAGTATTTGCTGCTGTCATACGGTGACTATTTGATGTTTATCGTCTACCTCGGTATTAATTTATCCCTGGGACTCGCGGCGGTCTTTCTTGGATTTACGCTGGGAGGTAAAAAAGTCAATGATTAACCTGATGACGATGATGGTCGCTGCAGCACTTGGTGCCTGCCTGCGCGCTTATATTAGCCAGCTGTCCGTATTTAAAAATAAGGACATGCCATACGGTACCATAGCGGTGAATATTGCCGGGGCATTTTTAATGGGTATGGTTGCAATAATGGTCGCGGAAAATACACAGTATTATTTAATCATTGCTGTCGGTTTTTTAGGCGGCTTTACTACCTATTCACAATTCGCTTTGGATCAGTTCAATCTGCTCCGTGAAAAGAAAACAAAATTATTTTTAAAATATTCGTGTGTAACTATATTCTTCACCCTGGTTGCAGTTGCCTGCGGATTAATCGCGGGAAGTATGTTTATATAGACTAAAATGCCCGGACTCTTCGATGAGCCGGGCATTTTTTGCTGTCAGGTTGATGAGTGTTCTCGTTAGACTGATAAACAAAAAAACCAGAGTCACCTCTGGTTTTTAGCATGCTTAGCTGTAAATTCTTCTATAAGCAAATGGAAATCTTCCAGATGATTTTTTATCTTTTCATGACTCCAGTCCCACCAATTAATTTGCAGCAATTCTTCTATAATTTCTTCACTGAACCGTTTCTTTATTTCTTTTGCCGGGACACCGACGGCTATTGCATACGGTGCAACGTCTTTAGTCACTACCGCACCTGCACCAATTACCGCACCGTGACCGATTGTAACTTCCGGCGAAATAATTGCCCCGTGTCCAATCCAGGTGTCATGCCCGATGTATGTCTTCCTGCTTTGTCTGTGGTCAAAAAAGCGCTCATCGTCAGTGTCAGCAAAACTGTACATTTTCTGCCTATAGGTAAAGTGATGCAATGATGGCCGAGCGTAAGGATGATCCGTCGGACCGATTCTGACATTTGCTGCAATATTTGAGAATTTGCCAATCTCCGTATTTTGAACAAAACAGAACTGCCCCGTATAAGAATAATCTCCAAACGTGCTGTTCTCTAAAAAGTTAAACATACCGACTTCTGTATATGCGCCAAAATCACAATTAGTAATTTTCACATTTTCATGAATTAACACTTCATCACTCAATACTTTATTAGAAATATTCATACTCAGCCTCCACAACCTTGTTACTTATCACTGTAACTTGTTGCCAAGCTGCATTTCGTAAAGTAACGGTTAAAATTGTATCGGCCGAGTAAATATTAGCCCAGTTTTCTGTACTGCTGCTGTTGTGATGATGTTTTTTCTATTGCTTCGACTGATTTTTTTTTCTGTACTTTTTCTAAAAATAAACGGCCTAAGCTGCTTCGTGTTTCTGTTTTAATTCGGTTCCATTTATATCCTTTGAACAAATCTTTTAACAGAAAAACTTCGCCTTCTTTTAAGTTTTTCGTTTCCTGCCATGCTTCTTTAATAATTTTCTTCTCTTTTTTAGCCATTTCTTTCACCTCAAAATTTATATTACATTAGTAATACCCTTTTAGAGGATTTTATAACAAATTAGAGCGTTGCGTTCGCAATCAGCATATCAATTTCACGTATATCAATCTTTTTATCGAGTTTGATTTTAAATTGCCCGGCTCTTGTCCAGAGTTCTAATTCAGCGTTCATATCAAACATTCCTCTGGCATTTTCTGAAGACCACATATTAATAATATTATAAGAGATTGAATACAACTCTACTTTTTTTCCTGTCACACCTTGAGAATCTCGGAGGATAATACGTTTTGTCGTAAACGTCACACTGTCTCGAAATGTTTTATACGATTTTACCGCTTCCTCGCCATTGACCAGCATGTTTTCAATGTCTTCCGGCACTGTAATTTCATTCAACAAAGTGACTTCTAAAATATTATTCATTGTTAAAATTAACTCCTGTCTATGATTTATTTAGCATTGACTATTTTTGAAGCTGTCAGGAGCAGTACATTCGCCCCATTCACCAGTTGTTCTGGTGATGTGTATTCCAGTGGATTGTGACTGACACCGTCTTTGCTTGGTACGAAGATCATAGCTGACGGTGCGATACGGTTGATCATCTGTGCGTCATGTCCGGCACCTGATGTCATTAATTTCGATGTCAATTTCAATTCATCCGATGATGCTGCAATATTTTCTACAATGCCTTTATCAAAAATGACTGGTTCAAATATTGCAAATTCTGTTGCTTCGACTCCTATTTTTCCTGCCGCTTTAATTTCTTCAAGCGTATCACGCACTAAGGTTTGCGCTTCTAAAAATCCATCAGCTGACGGACTTCTCATGTCTAAAGTAAATGCGGCTCTGGAAGGAATTATTGTTGCTGCATTTGGTTCCAGCTGGATTGACCCCAGTGTTGCTACAGTATCCAGACCGTTTTTGTTAATGTAGTTATATAAAGTCGACATGAAATACGTCACAGCCTGCATTGGATCCTTACGCATGCTGTTCGGCGTAGAACCTGCATGATTAGCCTCACCAGTAAATATAATTTCACGTCTCGAGTTCCCTTGCAGATTATGTACTGCACCGATATCTATTTCTTCTTTGTCCAGAACCGGTCCCTGTTCGATGTGCAGTTCAATATAAGCTGCCGGCTGAATAAAACCGGGGGCCTTGTCGCCTTTATAACCAATACGCTCCAGCTCATCTCCCATTCTTTTACCGTCCATACCAATCGTATCCAGTGCTTTTTCGATATTTAAATCTCCTGAATACACGAGTGAACCGAGCATACTCGGCGGGAATCTGACGCCTTCTTCGTTAGTAAAAGCTGCGATGGTGATTGGTAAATCTGTTTTAATCTTATTTTCTTTTAGTGTTTCAACGACTTCCAGACCCGATAAAACACCGTAACTTCCATCGTATTTACCCGCATCAATCACTGAATCAATATGAGAGCCCAGCATTAAAGGTTTTTCTTTTTTATTATGATTCTCTTCCCATGTGCCAAATATATTTCCGAAGCTGTCGATTTCCACCTTTAAATCGAGTGATTTAAACCAGCTGACTAATAAATCTCTCCCCGCCTTGTCCTCGTCAGTTAAGGCTAAACGGGTCAGCTGTCCTTTTTCATTTCGGCCAATCTCGCCCAGTTCGTTAATTCTATTTAATAATCTGTCTTCATTAATTCTTAATTCCACCACTGTGCATTCGCTCCTTATACGCTGTGTTATTATCCGATACCCGTAATGCTGAATCTTACTCCATAATCAGCTTAACAATTTCATCTGCTGTAACATTTCCGATATACCGTTTTAAGTCGATATGACTTAAAGCAGTTTTTAAGTCGTCAGCTTTTAGTTTTACACCTTCAAGTGCCGTTTCTACTGCTCCGATATCTTCGCTTCCAAAGAAATCACCGTATATTTTTGCATGCTGAATGATACCCTCATCAACGTCGAGCGTAATATCAAGCGTGCCGATTGAAAAGCGCCCGTCTCTTGAATATGTGTATCTCGGAGATTTACCGAAGGTCCAATCCCAATGATGATATTTTTCATTCATCAGCTGATCGATGCCTGCCCAGTCTTCATCAGTCAATTCATATGTTTTTATTTTACTTCGGTCTTGAGTTCTAAAAATCTTTAAAATCATTAATTCATAAAATTCTTTAGACGTCAGATTTTTATATTCGTCAACCAGGTAATCTCTGAGCGATATCACTCTTTTTCGGACAGATTTAATTCCTTTTGAAGCCATTTTCTTTTTATTCGGCTTTAAAGCACCTTCCATTTTTTCATCATCAATGTCGAGCAGCAGCGTATAACCGCTGTATGTTCGGCCGTTGACAATATTCATCGCAGCACCGGAAACCTTTTTACCATCGATTTGAAGGTCATTTCTGCCGCTCATTTCGACATTTTTAACACCTAACTCTTTAAGTATATCGATCGCCGGCTGGTACATCTGCTCAAAGTTGACAGCGGAATCTGTCTTTGAATGATCACCAACAAAACAAAAATTTACGCTGCCCATATCGAGATAAATTGTGCCGCCGCCGGTATCTCTTCTGACCAGCTTAATATCTTCCTTTTTCATAAATTCTAAATTCGCTTCTTCACGTGCATTTTGATAGCGGCCGACTTGAACAAGCGGTTCTGTTAAATATGGAAACACCATGTCCTCACCCAAAAACAGGTTTTCTTGTGCGTAAACCTGTACGGCGAGCGCCGTTGCACCATCGTAAATATATTTGCCGTCACGTTTAACTTCTATAAGATACATCCGCTATTGCTCCGTTTCGTAAAAATTCATTTTTGTAAACTGCTGTTCCTGCTGAATATTTAATAACAGGTCCTTAATATCTTCCTGCAGCCAAATCGTCCGATTTCTTATATTTTGCGGTATGCTGTAATCTTTCAAATTAACAGTCATATATAAACTGTTACTTTGATTTTCTGTCATATTTTGAAATGGATGCTTAATAACTTGAGGGGCCATATACCCGCAGCCGAGTTCCAGAATCAGCAGCTTTTTATCGGCATACTCTTGAAGAAATTGTTTATATAATTTCTGCTCTTTGAAAAATCGAGCATCTTCCACCATCCAATCGGTGTGATTACGCCGGTTCAGCTCCATAGGCGCACCGCATTCCTTACAATATGGAATCAAATCGTCAGGCACCTTCATACCCCGCTGGCGGTCGATCATGTCTTTCATTAACTCTTCATTATTATAACGTTTTGGAGTACATCCTTTTGAACACTGCAGTAAGTTATATTTCCCCTGCATGTCGAATACTTTATTTTTATCAAAACCGGCTTTTTCAAAAGCATTGTCTGCGTTGGATGTAATAATATGATAATTTCTGCCTTCCAGTAATTCTTTCAGACGTATATAAGATTCCCCGAGCGGCTGACTCATATAATTTAAATCGACAAAACGGCTGAAAAATGACCATTCTTCATTTAAATTTTCAAATTCAAATACGCTTGCCTGAAACATATCCAGCCAGCGATACTTTTCAATGAAATCAGGAAAATTTTGTGTAAATCTCGGTCCTGCATATGTAAAACCATCTGCCGCCGCCATGCCTGCGCCAACACCGATTAATACAGCATCCGCTTCATCAAGCGCCATGGACAATTTGCTTGAAGCAGTTAAATACTCGCCATTTGACAGTACATGCCATGATGTTTTCTCCATATTCTCAATCCTTTAATAAATTCTTAAAAACTTCTTTTAAAACTACTATAACAGATAAAAAACCGCGGTGATTGATATAATCACCGCGGTTTTTAAAAGTATATATTCAGTTATTCTTCCCCGCTCAGTTTAACGAGAATTTTAGCCTGAGACTTATCTTCAATTAATTTATTGAAACCTTTTTCTATCACTTCATCGAGTTCTATTTCTTCAGTAATCATCAGCGACGGATCAATCTGGCCGCTTTCAATCATTTTTACAGTCGCTTCAAAGATATCCGGTTCATAACCTAAAGAACTTGATATTCTTACTCCTGAAGCTGTCAGCATCATCGGATTAAAATCGATTTCTTTTTCAAAGATGGAAACAATGCAGACCATGCCTCTCGGTCTAGTCGACTGAATAGACTGTTCAAGTGTCTGTTTCACACCCGCGACTTCAAATGTCCGGTCGACACCGTCCGGGTAAATCGACTTAATATACTCTACAGGATTTTCTTTACCGCTGTTTACAGTATGTGTTGCACCAAATTCTTTAGCTTTCTCGAGGCGCTCATCCGATAAATCAAAGACAAAGATATCTTTCGCTCCGGCTGCACGTGCAGCTAATATAGTCACAAGACCGATAGGACCTGCACCGTAGACCGCAACCGTTTCGGAGAACTTAAGTTCCGATTCACGGATTGCCTGCAGCGCAACTGCTGTCGGCTCTACCAAGGCACCGATTTTCAAGGAAGTACTGTCTTTCAGTTTAACAATGTTTTCTGCAGGTACGACGACAAAATCAGCAAAACCGCCGTCATCCCCGAGACCGATAAACGTTCCTTCTTTATAGAAATCGTATAAAGGATTGTCATGCTGCTTATTTGTCAGAACAGGGTTGATAACAACCTTATCTCCGGCAGCCAGTCCCTCAACTTCTTCTCCGACTTCTTCTATTACACCGCTGAATTCATGTCCCATAATTACAGGTCTTTCTTTACCTGTCACACCATTCGGCGCGTCTCCCGGAATAAAAATTGGACCCCCGAGATACTCATGCAGATCAGTACCGCATATACCTGTCCAGGCAACTTTTACTTTAACACCCTCAGCATAAACTTTAGGTTCAGCCACTTCTTCGATTCGAACATCTTTTGTGTCATAGTATACTACTGCTTTCATAAACCACTTCACTCCTTGAATGTTTTTCTTACTTATATTATAACTTATTGTGAAAGGAATCACAAGTGTAAACTATATTTCTTCAAGAGCTTCCGGCAGAAGTATAAAACCATCTTTATCTGTGCCGAATTTTCTCGCAGCAGCCATCTCTTTATAAATCAGATAATGTCCTAAAGTACACAGGACAGCATCCAGCTTATCTTCCAGATGCTTATGATGTTTCCGGTTAATCGCTGCTGCATCCACCATCAGTTTTTCTTTGAATCCGGATATAATACCCCGCTGTTCAAGCAGGCCAATACGTTCTGTCAGCAGCTTCATCTGACCAACTGTTTCTTCAAATGTCATTCCTTTTTTACGTTTATATTTAACCGGAAAAATATCCGGAAATAAGCCGCTTACTATACCCGTCGGAAATGTCTCAATAATATTCGAGCCCTTATCATTCATACCGATGCTGATATTTGGAAGATGTTCTTTAATTAACTGACTCAGCACCTCTCCTCTTATTCCTTTATATGCTTTAGTCATAAATGTTCTATTGGAGTTAAACGCAAACAGACGATGCCCGTGGATTCTGCCTCTCTGCAGATCGCGTTCCGCCTGACGTGAACCGGTCTCATTATTAACGACGAGCGGCGCATCGATTGCGATATGCAGCATTTCATCGCTGTAGTTTTTAATAATCTTAACGATATCTTCATCGCTGAATACTGCAGATTCAAGGATGAGCACTTCCCCGTTCTCATCCATGACACAAATGCCGCTTTCGTTTTTATAAGTCCATGCCAGATCTATCCCGATAAATTTCATTTATATCACTCACTTTCCGAATATCATTATTGATGATACTCCAAGTATATTATAATTGTCTTAACTTATTAATATTAAGGATGGTTAAAATGTCTGAAGTGATGATTAATTCTCTCTTATCAGAACTGCCGCTTAAAAATATTCAATCTATTACTCCCTTTAACAAAGGATGGTCCAATGATCATAAGTTTATCGTTGTAACTGAAGCTAAGAAGTATTTACTTAGAATGACTGATATTAATAATAAGCAGGCGTACCTGGAGCACAAAGACTTATTAATGCAATCTAGGGAAAAAAATATCCCTACTCACAAACTTGCTGCACATGGTGAGTGTTTAAATGATACTTATTATTTCCTGCTGCTAAACTGGATCGATGGCAATGATGCAGGAGATGTAATTAATAATTTCACTTTATCAGAGCAGTATAACTTTGGCATCAAAGCTGGGGAAATTTTAGCTGAGATTCATAGTTTTAAACCTGTCAGTGAAGACAAAGAATCATGGAAGACAAGATATAACAGAAAAATTGATAAAAAAATAAAAATGTATAATGACTGCGAATTGAAGTATGATAACGGTCACCTTTTAATGGACGCCATCAGTAAATATAGACACTTGATTGATAATAATAGAAATGTGCAGCACCACGGTGACTTTCATATTGGCAATATGCTGATTGACAGCAATAATAAGCTGCATATTATAGACTTCGACCGTCATGATACCGGTGAAGCATATGAGGAATTCAATAGAATTACCTGGTGAGCGAGTACCAGTTCCGCTTTTGCCAGCGGCAGAGTCGATGGTTATTTTAATAACGATGTGCCGGATGAATTCTGGAAACTGCTGCTTTTATATATCTCAGCTAACATGCTGTCTTCCCTGCCATGGGCACTTCCTTTTGGCGATAAAGAAATTAAAACGATGAGACGTTCCTATACTGAGATTCTCGGCTGGTATGATCGTTTTGAACTGACTATTCCGAAATGGTATAAGAAATATTAGAATCAAACATGAAAAAGCACTGAAATCATTGTTAAATGATTTCAGTGCTTTTTTTACTCGGATGCAGCTGGATATTTCTTTTTCATTCTGTTTTTAACAAACAGCAGTATCAGAACCAGTACAGCTGCAGTCGTAATAATACCGAGAATTGAATTTTGTGTTAATCCGGTCATCAGGAATCCCGTGCCTGCTGACAGTGCAATAATGATTGCATACGGCAGCTGCGTACGGATATGTTCCATATGGTCTGCAGCTGACCCTGTGGACGACATAATACTCGTATCTGATATTGGTGAACAATGGTCGCCGAATACCCCGCCGCTGATTGCCGCTCCGATAACTAGTGCCAGTTCTAAATCAAGTGCAATCCCCATAGGAATCGCAATCGGAAGCATAATTGAGAACACTCCCCATGAGCTTCCTGACGCAAAGGCAATCAGTCCGCCTAGTAAAAAGATAATTACCGGTACTAAAAATGCAGGCAGGTAGCTTCCTGCGTAATGCGCAATGACTTCTCCAAGTCCCATTTCAGTTGCGACTGTTCCTATTGACCATGCCATAACTAAAATGACAGGTACAATCATAACCTGCATAACACCGTCTACATATCCGTTCAAGAGCTCTTCCAGCGGCTGTTTGTAGCGCAGCTTTGCATACAGCATTCCTCCGACTGAACCGAGGAAAAATCCTGTTGTAATTGCAAAGATGATATCCGCATTTAAGAATGACCCTGCCAGTCCGTTTGTGCCGATATCTCCGGTCCAGAATATCACGCCAAAAATCCCTGCAAATAGCAGTGCCAGCGGGATCAGGAAACTGAAGATGTCTGCATCTTGAGCGTCATCATCAGCAGTATCGTTGATCATCAGTTTATCGTGTTCACCGTATAATTTACCGGTTTCAATGGCACGCTGTTCTGCTTTATACATCGGACCGATATCAATTTTCATATTTACAACAAGCAGCACGCCCACAATCGCAAAGATTCCGTATAAGTGGAACGGAATCATCTGTATAAATAGCGACCATGGATTTTCCGATAAACTGAGCGCTGCCAGCTGGGTCGCGATTAGACCCGTAATAAAAGGTGCGTACACACTAATCGGTGACATCGAAGCAACCGGGCTCCCCATCGAATCGACGATGTATGCGAGTTTAACACGCGATATCTTTAAGCGGTCAGTAATCGGCCGCGTGACAGTTCCGAGTATTAATACCGGTTCTGTGTAAGAAAACAGGAAGGCGCTTGCCCAGACAAAGTTCTGGCCTTTCTGACGCGTATTCACTTTCTTCGTCGCAAATTCTGCAAATGCCTTGCCGGCCCCTGTCGAACGAAGCACATTAATGAATCCGCCAGTAAATACAACCAGCAGAATAAGTGACGCGTTCCACGGGTCCGCAATTGACGGAACCATAATTTCATTCACTGTATATGTAAAGCCTGAAACGGGATTCCAGCCGTTCATTACCGTTGCACCAAACCATACACCTAAAAATAAGGCAACGACGGTCTGTTTAGTAATGATGGCAATAATAATTGCCAATAGCGGCGGAAGCAGTGATAACAAACCATATTCCATCTCGTAAACACCCTTCTCACTTGTAATATCAATATCTTTTAATAATACATCAGTCCGGGCTTTATGAAAACAGGAAAAAGGCAGAGCATAAGCTCCGCCTCTACCTTAATCTTTAATTATTAATCACTGTTGTGGTCATGACCGCGGTTGTCGCTGCGGTTAATATCGCCGCTTCCATGTCTTCAACCGCCTTGCTGACCGCTTTGCCGTATTCGTTATTTTCAATTATCTCATCCAGTTTTTTCTCAGCAGCTTTCTTATCTTTTTTACCGAACACTTCTGCTGTTAAATCACATGTTTTTATTATACTTAATAAGAGTGCAATTTCAGGATCAGGCGCTTTACCGTTAAATACAATATCTTTGACATGCGCTCTGATTGCCTGCTCCGGACGGTCATCCACCGTAGGATAGACATTTGTATTGAAAAAGAAAAAATACGTTTTATCCTCTTCTTTTAATATGCCTTTATCGACTAATGATAAGTATACCGGGTCATGTACCGCTTTCGTATTATTGGCAAAATGGTTTACCCAGTATTCCACTGTACGCGCTTTATGATCGGCTTTAATTTCTTCAATCACAGAATTGAAGTACGATACTTCGGTCAATGTATCATCGATTATAATTACTTTATCATCTTCAAGGCTCAGGCGTTCCATCATAGCGAGCTCTGCCAGTATAGAACCGGCGAGACCGTATCCCAGGCTCGCTGACGACACTGATGTACCTTTTTCATCGTCGGTACCAAGTAAGATGAGTGATTCTGCTATTGTAAACATAAAAGACACCTCCTGGGGTCACTTATCAATACCATCACAGATCTTAGTTTAAACAATCCATTTAATTACAAATTTCTAATGTAGCACATGCATTTATACTTTCTTTCAATCGATTCAAACTGTTCGATATTATCTCCGGTATACTGAGCGAACATGTATAAAGGTTGAAGATTATCATCCCCCGGCTGTACTGTATGCGCCATATCCTGATCTGATAAGTACAGATGATAGTACTCATCCACTTGTCTATAAGCGTTCTTTTCAAACCATGCTGCCGAATTGCCGGCATCGCGCGTCCATGCTTCTAAAAATTCCAGATTCAATTTAATCGCTTCTTCAGAAGCGCGTTCCATCAGCTGGCTGCCGATACCCTCATTCTGATAATCAGGATGGACAGCTAAATGCCAAATCATGCCGCCTGTGCCCTCTTCTGAACATACTTTTTCATCTTCTGTGTCATATTCAATGTCGATCAGTCCAACGATCTGATTACCCTTTTCTGCGACAAGTTCGATCGATGGATTCTCAAACTTTTCTTTCTCTCTATGAACATCGTCGTAGTACGCCGTATCTAAAAACGATAAAACCCGGCATCTCACCCAGCCTCTTTCGTCACTTGCCTGATAATTTCTAATTTCCATAATTAAGCTCCTCAGTTATCTTTTTTTCATGAAAAATACACGTCTTTTTTTAATAAACAGCAGGGCGAATTGTTCTGCAAATAATATCCCTGCTGCGATCGAACCGGCACTGATAATGACTTCCATGATAATATTTACCGCACCGGTATAATCCGATAATATAATGCTGCTGGTCGCATCGTACGCCAGCCCGCCGGGTACAAACGGAATAATTCCCGGTATTAAGAAAATAGTCGACGGTTCTTTATACACCCTGGCCATGACATGGCTCATTATCCCCAGTGTAAACGCACCGATAAAGTTTACCATAACCAGCGGCAAATCGAACAGCATTCCCGCTGTCTGCCCCATCATCCAGCCGAGCGCACCGACAATACCCGCCGGGAGAAATAATTTTTTAGGCGCATCGAATACGACAGCAAAAAAGAATGATGCGGTAAAGCTAAATAGTAAGTTTAATAACCATTCCATCATTTCTCCTTCTTAAGCGAATATTAAAACTGCAGAAACACCGGCACCGATAGCAAAAGATGTGACGAGTGCTTCTGATGATTTAGTCGTGAACATCATCATATGACCGCCGAACAGATCCTGGATCGCATTGGTAATCAGCACACCTGGAACGATTGGCATCACCGATGAAATCAGCATTACCGATAAGTTCCCTCCGGGAATAAAATAATGTCCGGCAACGACAGCCAGGACAATACTCAATCCTCCAAAGAACTCCGGTATAAATTGAGTGCGCATACGTTTTTTTATCATTTCGGTGACTAAAATACCAATTCCGCCGGCAAACAGCACAGTTAAAATATCAATTTTAATACCGTCCTGTAAATACAAAAAGCTGAGTCCGATAAGTGCACCAGCGATTGTTTTAACATAGATTTCCTCAAGTCTTTTGTAAGCTTCATCAAGTGTCAATTCATCTCTAACTAATTTTCTTGATACAGTATTGACTTTGGAAATTTTAATTAAATTGGTATTCCGTTCTTTTATTCTGTAAATTCTTGGATAAGACTGGTCGTGCAAAATAAAGTTAATGACCGTATTCGTGACAAAACTGTTATTTTTAACAAAACCATAATGAGACGCTATGTAATTCATCGTTTCTTCAGTCCGCGTCCCTTCAGCACCTGCTTCCAGCAGAATGCGTGCTGCGAGCATAACAACATCTTTAATCTGCTCTTCATGATCATCAATGTGAAGTTTTTCTTCCGTCACCCACAACACCTCCAATGTCTATTATATAAAAAATAAGCTTCAGCATCAGCTAAAGCTTATCATTCTTATTCATTTATAAACGATTTGATCGCCTGGCATTTCTCTTTTGCATCTGAGATGCCGAGTTCATATAACTGTTCCAGCTTGTCACGGTTGCGCGTTGTCCGTCCGACACCCGCATCAGCGCTAGGTGCAATCACAATGATATTACCCTTTTCTTCCTGTTCAAAAATATAATCAAGCCGGTCATTGTAATGTTTATATCTGATTTTCATCCGTTCGTCGACTTTTGGATACTTTTTATAATTTACAATGTTGGATATTTTGCTCGGCTTTTTATAATAGCCTCTCGGTTTAGTCAGGACGACTACATTTTTAGTGAGTCCGTCACTTTCCGCCTTTACAATCGGCAGCGGGTCGACAATGCCGCCGTCCAGCATATGAATACCGTTATGTTCAACTGCTTCAGCGAAAAACGGAATGGAGCTCGATGCTCTCAGCAAGGTGCCGAGCGTTTTTTCATCGTAATCTTCTTTATAAAAGTACATCGGTTCTCCCGTATCACATTTCGTCGTGACGATAACAAACTCCTCAGGTCCAGAAATAATTTTCCCAATATCCAGAGGCACAATTTTATTCGGAATCTCATCAAATATAAAGTCCATGCCGAACAATTCGCCTTTTCTAATTAAATTCATATACGATAAATACCGTTTATCATTTACAAAATCGATATTCACCTTTTTATTTCTGCCCGGCTGTTCTGATAAGTACGATGCAGCCATGCAGGCACCGGCGGATACGCCAATGACATACGGAAAGTGTATCCCTTCTTTTTGAAAATATTCCAGCACGCCCGCAGTGTATATACCGCGCATACCGCCGCCTTCTAAAACAAGTCCTGTACCGTTCATTATATCCTGCTCCTTATTTCTCTTTGAAGTCATCTTACTATTAAACGTATCACAGGAAACCAAAGTCCGTCATCTAATTCATTTCTTCATCATCCTGATATTCCAAAATATCAGCCGGCTGGCAATTCAGCGCCTTGCAAATAGCGTCAAGGGTCGAAAATCGCACCGCCTTAACTTTGCCGGTTTTTAAATTTGATAAGTTGACATTTGAAATCCCTACGATTTCTGCCAGTTCACCAAGTGCCATCTTGCGGTCTGCAAGTACTCTGTCCAGTCTCACAACAATCATCTGTCTCACCCCGCCTATACTGTCTGATCGTATTCATCTTGCAGATACGAACCATATTTTAAAGATTTAGCAATCATCCAGATTAAAATCCCTGTGAATACTGGTATAAGATTGATATCGAAAGTAATTCCTATGTTTTCTATATCAAAGAATTCGCGGAAATCCGCCGGTAATTCCGATATTGCGATTGAACTTTTTATAAGCAGCGACACCGCAATAGACATCAGCATTTCCATCAGTGCAAAAGCGACAAAGCTGTAACCGATATACTCAATATATTTGCTGTTCTGTACAGTTAAAATGTTGCCTTTTCTCAAGTTGGCAAGCCATCTGTTAACGAGAATGATGATAAACAGAATGATTAACACATTCAGAAGTGACAGAAGTAAAAGAAGCATCAGCATTGTTTTGTCCGGATTGACATAGGACAGAATTTCCTCTGTAATAGTAACGGCTCCGCCCGGTGTTTCTAAAGAAGCATCCATCGTTAAGTTTGATAATATCCCCATCACTTCATCAACGTATATTTATATTTTTTTGAGAAGAAAGTTTTTATTGATATTGTTTAGTTTTACTGCCAAACTGTTAAGTAAGAATACGCTTACAAAAGGAGCGCTTATGAATAAAGAAAAATTAATCCGCTTTATTGTTATGTACATTATTGTTCTGGCGATATTACTTACCGTACAGTACTTTTTCCTGGACCAGGTCAATGTATTAAATTCGCTGTTCATGCCTGCAGTCGTCGCATTTTTATCTTTAGCTGTCCGCTCAAATGTTAAAAAAGATGCAGAAGCAGCAGAAAAGAGTAATCACGTTAAAGAGAAATAAACATAACAGCTGAGGCATAAATATTACCAATATAAATAATCCGTATGTCAGCTTCCTATAGGAATCTAACATACGGATTTCTTTGTCTTGTATAAAATTTATTACGTTCAATAATCTTTTGTATTTGACGCTTTTAAAATTATAATTTTATAGATGTGACTTTCGTTTCTGTATAAGGCTCCAGTCCTTCCGGCGCACCTTCTCTGCCGACACCGCTTTCTTTCATGCCGCCAAATGGAATATTAGCAGCACTTGGTGCACCGTTATTCCAGCCGAGTACACCGAAATCCAATTCGTCTGTTAAACGGATACCCGTCTTGTAGTTTTCAGTAAAGTAATACGCTGCAAGTCCGTATTCAGTGCCATTCGCTTTTTTGATTACTTCTTCTAAATTAGAGTAACTCTGAATCGGCGCCAAAGGTCCAAATGTTTCTTCAGACATGCAGATCATGTCATCCGTCACGTTAGTAATCACAGTCGGTTCAACAAAATAGCCGCCTGAATGATTGCCGCTGCCGCCAGTCGTCACCTGACCGCCTTTTTCAACCGCATCTCCAATGTGTTTCATCACTTTGTTATAACCGTCTTCATCGATTAACGGTCCAATTTTAACATCGTCATCCATACCGTTTCCGACTTTAAGCGCTTTGACTTTTTCAGTAAATTTTTCGGTGAATTCATCCAGTACATCTTCATGGACGTAAAACCTGTTGGCACAGACACAAGTCTGACCTGCATTTCTAAATTTAGATGCAATCGCCCCATCAACTGCTTTTTCTATATCCGCATCGCTATGAACGATTAGCGGTGCATGGCCGCCGAGTTCCATCGTAACGTTTTTAACAGTACTTGTTGCATCACTCATTAATTGCTTACCGACTTCAGTTGAACCGGTAAAAGTCAGCTTCATTATTTTATCTGAACTTGTAAATATTTCACCGGCATCCCGGCCGGAAGCGTTAACGTATTGAATCACGCCTTGATCAAAACCGGCTTCGACAGCCAAATCGATAAATTTCATCGCCGACATCGGTGTTGCACTGGCCGGCTTAACGATAAACGTATTTCCAGCTGCTACTGCAGGCGCTGCTTTACGTGCCATCATCGCTACCGGGAAGTTCCACGGTGTAATCGCTGCGACGACACCAATGGGGTGTCTTGTGACAACAATTCTCGTGTCATCACCGTTTGCCGGTACTGTGCGTCCGTATATTCTTTTTGCCTCTTCAGCATAATATTTAATATAACTGTTGGCATAGTCAACTTCTCCCAGTGCTTCCGCCAGCGGTTTACCGCCTTCCAGTGTGACCAGTTCTGCAATCTCCTGCTTATTTTCATCAATTTTTTCCGCCCATTTAAATAGTAAGTCCGAACGGTCTGCTGCACTCATTTTTCTAAAGTCCTGGAATTTTTCGTGGGCAATGCGGATTTTCTTCTCAATCGAATCCTTCGTATCTTTGTCGACGCGGCCTGCTTCTTCACCTGTTGCCGGATTAGTTACAATCAGTTCTTCTGCCATTAAAATTCCCTCCATAATAAAAAATCGTCCTATAAATAATTATAGGACGATTAATTTTATTTTACAAAATTTAAGAGTTACAGACTCTGATCGATTAATGCATTCGCAATTTCATCCAGGTCTTTGACTGTGTACTGGAATCTGCCGTGGAATACATATTTCAGGAAGAATGCTTCTAAATCTTCCTGGCCGACAATCACTCGGATTGATGGATCTTCAGAATAATTAGTAATTGAATAATTACCATTATCTTTCGGGTTAAAGTAAATAATCGGTACGATATCATACTGTAATTTAAATTTATTCTTAAGTTTTTCAGCAGTAACTTTCGTTTCATCAATCACACCATTGTAATGGTTCACAGAGACATTTTCAGCATCTGCTTTTTCAAAAATCAATGTCTGTTCGTGCTGTTTGTTCAGTTCAAGAAGATCAAAGAATGATTCGATATAAGGCACTTCTTCAAATTGATTTTCATTTACACCGTGTAAAATATGTCCACTCCAGTATTTAGAATCAATTAAGTAAATACCAGTACGTGTTAATACTAAATGGTCTATTTTACGCGTATTTGTATAATTTCTTGATGGTAAATAAATATTTGAAAGAATAATCATATCCGTTTCACGGATCTTTTCCTCTTTAACAAGTTTTTCCTTTAACTGAATTAAAGCAAGGTCTGTTAAATATTCGCCTTTATCTACAGTAAACTGATGCAGACTGGAAAGCTTATTATCGAGAAGCGTCGTATCATTATGATACTTCTCATTTAAAGTCGACATTTCTTTCTTGTGCTCTAAACGTTCTTCCTCGTGCGTACTCTCGTATTTTTCAACCAGAGATGCTCTTTCTTTCGCATGCGTTTCCTCTACAGCTTTAACTTCCTTGCGGTGTTTAAAGTAATACACTAAAAACCAGATTGCAATAATAAGAAGGACTGCTGCGATCGCGATAAAAATCGGATCTGTAAAAATATCAGTATTCATATTGTTCCTCTCTTTCCGAACTGCTTAAATTAGCTATTTCTAAGAAGATCTTTTAGAGCATCAACTTTGTCCAGTCTTTCCCAAGGCAAGTCGATGTCAGTGCGACCAAAATGTCCATAACTCGCAGTTTGTTTATAAATTGGTCTTCTCAAGTTTAGCATATCTATAATACCATCTGGTGATAAATTAAACAGTTCTCTGATGACTGTTGTAATTTTTTCTTCATTATATTTCCCTGTGCCGAAAGTATCGACAGCAATAGAAACCGGCTGTGATACACCAATTGCATATGCGAGCTGAATTTCACATTTATCAGCGGCACCGCTTGCTACTATGTTCTTTGCGATATAGCGCGCAGCATATGCTGCAGAGCGGTCTACTTTTGTCGGATCCTTGCCGCTGAATGCACCGCCGCCATGACGCGCATAGCCGCCGTATGTGTCGACGATAATTTTACGTCCGGTTAAACCGGCATCTCCCTGCGGCCCGCCGATCACAAACCGCCCTGTCGGATTGATGAAATATTTAGTTTCTTCATCTAATAGGTTTTCAGGAACCACTGCCTGAATGACATGTTTTAAAATATCTTCATATATTTCAGTTGCCGGAATGTTTTCATGGTGCTGCGTTGAAATAACAATCGTATCGACACGTTTTGGCTGGCCGTTTTCTCCATATTCCACCGTGACTTGCGACTTACCGTCCGGACGCAAGTATGAAATTGTATTATCTTTACGCACTTCAGTTAAGCGGCGTGAAATTTTATGGGCTAATGAAATTGGCAGCGGCATAAACTCTTTCGTTTCGTTTGTTGCATAGCCGAACATTAAACCCTGGTCTCCTGCACCGGTAGATACACCTTGAGATTCTCTCGTTTCAAAAGCATTGTTCACACCGACTGCAATATCTTCAGACTGTTCATCGATACCGGTCAGTACTGACATCGTCTTATAATCAAAACCGTACTTTGCATCGACATAACCGATTTCTTTAACTGTTTCTCTGACTGTTCTCGGAATATCTACATAAGTTTCTGTACTGATTTCCCCGACAATCATAGCGAGACCTGTATTAACTACAGTCTCACAAGCGACGCGCGCGTATGGATCTCCTTCTAAAATTGCATCGAGAATCGCATCTGAAATCTGGTCTGCAATTTTATCGGGATGCCCTTCTGTGACTGACTCCGAAGTAAATAATTTACGTTCTGACATTTAAAAATTTCTCCTTTATAGCTAATTTAGCTATCTCTCAAAAGCAAAAAATAAAGCCTTTTTCTCCATAATAAACAGAGAAAAAGGCTCGCCCTTTTCCCTTATCGCTCAGAATTACTCTGCATTCTTTAGCACCTTTCTTGAAAAGGAGGTTGCTCTGGCTTCACAGGGTTTGAATCCCTCCACCACCTCTGGATAAGAGATAACTTAAATACATCTTACATTATAGTAATAATCAAATCAAGATTAAGCAGAATTATTTAGCCTGTAAACAGCTGTAAGAACTATATCAGTAAATAAATACTTAATATTTTTGTTCTATTAAATAATTTAAACTTATGGTTTATTGTTGTAAAATAGAATTCAATATAAATAATCCTTATATTGTTATTGTGTAAACATAAAAACTAATGTGTTATACTAATTTCTAAATAATGTGTTAAATGAATAATATTCTGGAGGCGAATCATGGTTAATCATAAAAGTTTAATCAAAGATCTTGTTAATAAGACATCAACACACCAACAGCTCTCAAACGCTGAACTCGTTGAAGCATCTGTCAGACGCGGTGAAGCAGTACTGACTAATACGGGTGCTCTCCGTGCGCAGACCGGCGAATATACTGGACGCAGTCCGAAAGACCGTTTCATCGTCAAAGACAGCGTATCCGCAGACAAAGTTGACTGGGGAGAAGTAAACCAGCCAATTTCAGAAGAAGTTTTCGATAATTTATTTGATAAAGTGACTACATATTTAGACAGTAAAGAAGAATTATTTGTCTTTAACGGCTATGCCGGCGCTGACCCTCAAACACAGCTTAAACTGCAAGTAGTGAATGAATTCAGCTGGCATAACATGTTCGCTAAAACGATGTTTATCCGCCCTGAAACAAAAGATGAAGCATTAGCAATTGATCCGGAATTTACAATTGTATCTGCACCAACATTTAAAGCAGATCCTGCTGTTGACGGTACAAGTTCAGAAGTGTTCGTCCTCGTTTCACTTGAGAAGAAAATCATTTTAATCGGCGGTACAGAGTACGGCGGAGAAATGAAGAAATCTATCTTCTCTATTATGAACTACCTGCTTCCTGAAGCAGGCGTACTCAGCATGCACTGCAGCGCCAACGTCGGTGAAAACAAAGACGTTGCTCTCTTCTTCGGACTATCCGGAACAGGTAAAACAACATTATCTGCTGACCCTGAACGCGACCTGATCGGTGACGATGAGCACGGCTGGAACGACGACGGTGTATTTAACATCGAAGGCGGCTGCTACGCGAAAACAATTAATTTATCGAAAGAAAAAGAGCCTGAAATTTTTGAAGCGATTAAATTTGGTTCTGTACTTGAAAACGTTGTTATCGATTCAGACGGCAATCCGGATTACGACGACGGTTCACTGACTGAAAATTCTCGTGCAGCATACCCGCTGAATCATATCGATAACGCGCGTATTCCTTCAGTTGCCGGTCATCCGAAAACAATTATTTTCTTAACAGCAGATGCATTTGGTGTCCTGCCTCCAATCGCGAAATTAAATAAAGATCAGGCAATGTATCACTTCCTAAGCGGCTTTACTTCTAAACTCGCTGGAACTGAGCGCGGCGTAACAACTCCGCAGCCTGTATTCTCAACATGTTTCGGCTCACCATTCTTACCGCTCCATGCTACAGTGTATGCGAACATGCTTGGAGATTTAATCGACAAGCACAACGTTAACGTATATCTTGTAAACACAGGTTGGACTGGCGGTGAATACGGTGTTGGTAAACGTATGAATCTGGCACACACGCGTTCAATGGTACGCAGAGCAATCAGCGGAGAACTTGAACTCGGAGAATTCGTGACAGATGAAATGTTCGGTCTGTCAATTCCTAAATCAGTGACAGGTGTTCCAGAAGAAATTCTTGCACCGATTAACACTTGGGAATCAAAAGATGCATACAATGAAAAAGCACAAGGTCTTAAAGATCAGTTCATTGAGAACTTCAAAAAATTCGGTGAAGAATCAGCAGCTATTGCTGAAAAAGGCGGATTCTAATATTATATTGACTACAAAACAAAGAAATCCGTACGCTAGACTCCTCGAAGTCTAGCGTACGGATTATTTTTTTCTGGAAATTTTTATGTCAGAAAATTAAATTCAATTACTGACAGCCATTTTCACGCACTTCATTATATAAAAATATGATGCAGTCATCTTTTAGCAGTTCACTCTTCTCATCTTCTTTAATATCATCGATATGATCAACGAGCATCGGCCCATCCGTTTCATAATAATGTTTCAGCTGATCGAGCCGTTCAATATTACAGCAGAATGCAGCCTTACTAAATGTGCTGTCACCGTCATGTACTGTATATGTACCGACAAAGTGCAGATTGCCAACCAGGCCGCCTGTTTCTTCGTAGAGTTCGCGCTGAGCGCCTTCGACTAATGATTCACCAGGTTCTACTTTGCCGCCTGGAAATTCCAGCCCGCGCTGTTTATGGCTTGTTAGTAAAAACTGTCCGTTAAATTTAGGAATAATTAACACATGCTCAGTGTTTTCAACATAGCTGCTGACAAGCGTGACACGCCTGCCCTGATTATCAGTAAATGTTTTCATTTAAACCCCTCCCGGTTGCACTCATTTGAATATCGGCTTACAATAGTTATATTAATTTTATAAAGGTGATGCTTTAATGAAAAAAGTATTAATCGGCTCTGTTCATTTTTACCAGAAATATATTTCGCCAATGTCACCGCCAACTTGCAGGTTTTACCCGACTTGTTCGAATTATGCGCTCGAAGCGCTGGCCGAGCACGGTGCTTTTAAAGGCAGCTTTTTGGCAACCAAACGTATTATAAAATGCCATCCATTCCACGAAGGCGGTTTTGACCCTGTTCCAATAAATAAAAACAAAAAGAATTCATAGGTCAATATGCCCTTCTTAATCCATACCTGTAATTACTGCTCCAGAAACATTTTTTGATTTTTACTTCGGGATATTTTACCCGTCGACGTCATCAGTATTTTATCGACGTAGTGAATTTCCCTCGGCATTTTATATTTAGCGAGCTGTTGACTTAAATGATCAAGCAGTGCCGTTTCATCTACCGTATCTTCCAGCAGCAGCACAGGCACGCTCCCCCACTCTTCATCATCTTTTTTAATGACGACACAGCGGTTCACATCCGCCATCATATATACAGCATCTTCAATTTCTTTGGGATAAATATTCTCCCCGCCGCTGATAATCAAATCACTCCTGCGGTCTAATATATATAAATAGCCGTCCGCATCAATAGTTGCGAGATCTCCTGTATTGAAATAACCGTCTTCTAATTTTAAATCTGCATTTAAATAATCTTTAACGACACTGTCCCCTTTAATCAGCAGTTCATCCGTCTTCTCTTTAATTTTAATATCATAACCTGCCACATTGCCGACTGCACCACTCAAAATTTTAGGGTCCTGATATGAGATTTGGACGATTTGAGAACATGTTTCAGTCATGCCAAAAGAATTGTAAACTGGCAAATTTTTCTCGATAGACTGTTCAAGCAGATGCGGTGTCGTACTTGCACCGCCGAGCAGCAGCCCTTTTAAATAATGGATGCCATTTGAATTCATTAGCCGTTTCAGCATTACCGGCACCATACTGGTATGAGTCACTTTATCCTGTTCTAAAATGTGCCATACACGAGATGGATTGAATTTGTTTTCAACAATTAAAGTACATCCAACAAGGACTGTTCTGAACAAAATAGACAGCCCCGAAATATGAAAGACAGGATTAACCATCAGCCAGCTGCTCGTTTCATCATACATAAAATGCTTTTGACAGTTTAAATGACTGGCCTCATGATTTCTATACGTTTGAGGCACAGCTTTAGCCCGCCCGGTCGTACCGGAAGTAAACATAATCGACAATACATCATCTGGATTCGGCTGGTTGACCATAAACGTCTCTGACGGCAGCGCGTAAATTTCATTAAAAGGAATTACGTTTATATTAGGAATCTCTAAGGACCGTGTTGCGATTACCGTATCGACCGACACATCGTCCAGCTGGCTCTTCATTTCAAGAGCGGTCAATCTTGTATTCAGCATGACCATTTCAACGCCGAGCAGCATTAAGCCGTGAATCAGTTTTACTGAATCCAAAGAGTTATCGATATATAAACCTACCCTTTTTTTCTTCAATGATTGAAGATGCGTCCCTAAAGAATGCGCGTGCATATACAGTTTTTGATACGTTAAAGTTTCACCGTTATATTTAACAGCAATATGATCCGGATAAGTAAAACTCGCGGTTTCAAGCCATTTATAAGACATTACTTCACCTCAAAAACACCCATCAGAGACGGGTGTTGGATTTTAAATATATTCAGTTTACGGGAATTTAGGGAATTGAGAAAAGTCAGGTTCGCGTTTTTCTTTAAATGCATCGCGTCCTTCTTTTGCCTCATCTGTCGTGTAATACAGCAGTGTTGCGTCTCCTGCCAGCTGCTGGAGTCCAGCAAGTCCGTCAGTATCAGCGTTCATTGAAGCTTTTAAGAAACGAAGCGCTGTCGGCGAGTGTTTCATAATATCTTCACACCATTCAACAGTCTCATCTTCAAGACGGTCAAGCGGTACTACCGTATTGACTAAGCCCATATCCAGTGCTTCCTGAGCGTCATATTGACGGCATAAGTACCAGATTTCACGCGCTTTTTTGTGACCGACGATACGCGCTAAATAACCTGAACCGTAACCGGCATCAAATGAACCGACTTTCGGTCCTGTCTGGCCAAAGCGTGCATTGTCAGCAGCAATTGTTAGGTCACATACCACATGAAGGACATGTCCGCCGCCAATGGCATAACCTGCGACCATAGCAATGACCGGTTTAGGAATGACGCGGATCAAACGCTGTAAGTCCAGTACATTTAAACGCGGGACTTCATCAGAACCGACGTAGCCGCCGTGTCCGCGTTTTTTCTGGTCTCCGCCTGAGCAGAATGCAAGATCCCCTTCACCAGTTAAGACAATTACGGATACGCGCTGATCGTCTCTGGCGCGTGTAAATGCATCGATCATTTCCGCAACCGTATCCGGCGTAAATGCATTGCGCACTTCCGGTCGGTTAATTGTTACTTTAGCGATACCGTTGTAAAATTCATACTTTATCTCTTTATATTCTTTAAGTGTTTCCCAAACTCTTGTCATGAGTTATCCTCCTTAAGATAATCCCGTACTTGTTTTATGTACGAATGATAATTTTCAAGATGAACATTATGTCCTGCATGCTCAACTATATTTAGTTTAGCACTTTTCAAGCGTTCTGACATCGATTGTGCTACAGCAACAAACTTCTCGTCATCACTGCCGGCAATCAGGTAAAAATCATTATCCAGCTGACTTAAATCTTCCCAGTATGACCGCTGAACACCTGTGCCGTATTTAAGCAGACTGTCCGCTGCCTCTTTTGGCTGCTGAGTCAGTCTTTCCTGATGCTGGGCGTTTAACAGTTCAGGGCTTATACGCTGCTGACTGTTAAACAGTGGCATGTCCTGCCAAAATTTAAGAAAAGCATCATAATCTTTAACGATAAAATTACTCCGCTCAGAATCAATTTTGTACCTTTCTGCTCTCTTCTCAGCATCGATAATACCCGGTGAGGCACTCTCTAATATACATTTGTTAATCATTTTTGGATAGGACGCCGTTAAAGCGAGCGCCGTCCGTCCGCCCATAGAATAACCCAGAACATCAAACTGATGAATATCATGATGTTTCATCAGACTCACTAAGCCATCTGCAATCGTATCCATACTGTAGTCGATATCCGCGCTCTTCGTTTGGCCGAAGCCCGGTAAATCTACCAACATCACATTTCTAATATCTTTAAGACCGTCTGCGACACGGCGCATACTTTCTTTAGACGATAAAAACCCGTGCAGCAGAAGAATCGTCCGGCTTTTACCGCGGTCTAAATATTCGTAATTAAAATTCAAAATCAGTCACCAGCTTTTTAAGCTGCGCTTTTAATTGATTATGGCTGTCTAAATTATGGTCTCTGTCAGTTTTAATTTCGATCAGCTGGCGTCCTTTTTGATTCAGCATATCTGCCTTTAAATCAGCGGGTGATTCAAGCTGAGTATAGTGATAATCATAAAGATTGGCTGCGTGTTCAAAATTCAGGTCGAGCGGTGTACCGAACAGTCTTTCAAAATGCGGTTTGTGCGCATATTGTGGCAAGTAGCTGAAAATGTTGCCGCCGTTATTATTAAATACAATGACCGTAAAATCGATATTTTCCAGTTTAGCAAGCAGCAGACTGTTTAAATCGTGATTCATCGATACATCGCCAATCAGCATAGTAACCTGATCTTTTTCAGCGATGCCGAGTGCACTGGAAATGACACCGTCAATTCCGTTGGCTCCCCTATTTGCAAAGACATCATGCTGGACTTTAGTATCATAACGTTCAAAATCCCTGATCGGCATGCTGCTCGATAAGAAAAATGTCCTTTCTTCACTAGTCTGCTGAATAATATCATAAACGTAGCGGCCTTCATCATCGTACTGGCCAATATTGCTGTCGATATAACTGTGAATATCTTTTGATAAATTGAGGAATGACGCTTTAAGACTGCTGTTAAAATCCTCACCGATTAATCTCGGCAATATTTCATTTACAGTACCGGCATAAGTGACATCCGGAGTCACCGGGAACGGTTTAATATCCTGGAATTCACTGATTAAATATTGCGGCACTGAAGTTGATTTTAAAAATGCATTGGTCTGTTTTGATGTTACCGGCTCACCGATTCGGATAATAAAATCAAGATTGTCATTTATAGTATTAAACTGGTCTTCATCAAAATTCGAAAACATCATATCGTGATTAACGACTGCATCTGATAAAATTGTCCGCACATTTTGTCTTGGATCGCAGACAGCGATAATATTGCCCTGATTAAGAATGGGTGCGAGCGGACTTAAATCTTCTGCCGTTTCACCGATGATTACCAGGCCGGCGCCCGATAATTTCTTTATATTGCCCGGAATCGTCAGCGCCGGCGTCATATCTTTCTGCTGACGTTTAAACAAATCGACACGGTTCACGTCCGGCATAATCGGCTCGCGGACCGGGATATTAAAATGAACCGGTCCCATATTAATGCCGTTAAAATACTGACTGGCCTGGAGCACTTTATCGTTAATCAGTGACTCGGCACTGTTGTGATCGTCTGCAATCGGCAGCTCTGTCTGGTAGCGTACAAAGTTATTAAACATATTATTCTGTTCGATCGCCTGCGGTGCGCCGACGTTTTTAAGTTCGTGCGGACGATCAGAGGTCATTACAACCAAAGGCAGGTGGCTGAGCCCCGCTTCTGCTACTGCCGGTGTGTAATTGGCCGCAGCAGTTCCCGAAGTGCACAGCATACCGACCGGCTGACGTCTTTTTTTAGTCAGACCGGCCGCAAAGTAACCGGCACCCCGCTCGTCCGGATGAATATAAGTTTTAATGCCTTCATGCAGTTCTGCAGCGATGGCAAGCGGTGTTGAGCGGGACCCCGGACTAATGACTATTTCTGTCATGCCGTATTCATATAATGCATCTATAATACTAAACGTTTGTACCGTCAGTGCTTGTGTGTAGTTCATTAGTAGTCGCCTCCAAGACGTTCAACATCGGTGTGAACTTAACTTCTGTCTCTAAAAACTCAGCTTCAGGATCTGATCCTTTAACGATGCCGCAGCCGGCAAAAAGCGTTGCACTGCGTGCTGAAATCAGCATAGAGCGGAGTCCGACAGCAAATTCACATTCCTTATCTTCATGAATAATACCGAGCGGTGCTGCATACAGTCCTCTCGTCCCATATTCATGTTCTTTAATATATTCTTTCGCCAATGCCTTCGGCAGTCCGCCGACTGCCGGTGTCGGATGAATTTCTTTTAGAATATTAAATTCATCAGCACCTGCTTTTAACATTGCCTGAATCGGAGTATATAAGTGGTAAATATATTTATTTTTCATTAAGAGCGGATTCTTTTTGTAATTCATGCCTTCTGAAAACGGAGAAATATCATTCACAATCGATTCTCTGACTACCCGATGTTCGAAAAGATTTTTTTCATCGTTTAAAAGGAAGTCGGTCTGCACCTTATTTTGCTCCTGGTCATCAACACGCTGAATAGAGCCTGCAACAGCATTAGTGTTAAGAACTTCACCATCAATTGAAAACAGTTTTTCAGGCGTTTTTGAAACGAAGGTGGACTTATTTTTTTCATAATAAATCGTATAAGTGTCCGCTTCATCTTTCAGTCTTCTGATTAAATACAGACGTTTAGCTTTTGACTCAAAAGTAATGAGTTTTTGTCTGGCCAGAACGACCTTCTTAAATTCATCATTTAAATTATTTACCGCTTCTTCAACGAGTCCCTTCCATTCTTTCGGGAAGATATCTCTTTTACTTTTAACGACGGGTTTTTCTTTTTCAGTAATTTCCGTCTCTTCAATTTCAGTCAAAATCTGGTCGATTTCTTCCAGCAGTCCGTCCGTATTCAGTCCTTCTTTACTGCGGGTTAAAAACACTTCCTGGTTTTTAAGATCAAACTGCCACTCTGGCAGCTGGAATTCAACCATTTTGAAGTCGTTCCATTCATCTGTCGTGTCTTTATCATCAAATAAAGTCCCGCCAAATAAGCTCAGTTTTGATTTCAAATCATCCCCGAGCGCTTCCTGCTGCAGCTTGGCATATAAGGCATTTTTACTCGCCGTGACTAGTTCCGGCTGAAACTTATTGCGCCACATGCTTTCTATATAATTAATACCGACGACATTATAAGTGCCGTCTTTTGACTTGAACCAATAGCGTGAGCCCTTTGATTCGTTAAAATATGTAAATATTTTTTCTTCGTCAATATTATATTCACTCACAGGAATATGCAGCGTCAGATATTGCCTGTCAGAATCCAGACTGATATTCTCCATAAATGTTCGAGACGATTGTAATTTCATGAGTCACACTACTTTCATCATAATTAACTCTATTTTATCATTTTTTTACTACTGTGTGTATGGACAACCCTTAAATATGATAAAATTAAAGCCATCATGTTTTAAAGGAGAAAGTCATGCAGGAAGCACAAGTACACACTGGATTTAAAAAATATCTGATGCTGACGCGTCCGCACACATTAACAGCAAGTTTTGTGCCTGTTTTTGTCGGAACAGCAAGTGTATTACTGTTCGCTGATATACGCTGGGGGATGTTTTTCCTCATGTTAATCGCAACGATATTAATACAGTCAGCGACGAATATGTTTAACGAATATTACGATTTCAAACGCGGTCTGGATTCCCATGAATCCGTCGGAATCGCAGGTGCCATCGTCAGAAATGGCATGAGCCCCCGCCTCGTTTTGACAATTGCACTTATATTTTACGGCATTGCTGCCGTTATCGGCATTATAATAACGATTAATTCATCATGGTGGATACTCGTCATAGGTGCGGTATCGATGGCAGTCGGCTATTTGTATACCGGCGGTCCGGTGCCGATATCATGGACACCTTTTGGTGAAATCTTTGCCGGATTCTTTATGGGAACTGTGATCATTATGATTACCTTCTCCATCCATACCGGTACTCTGCACGTATTTCCGCTGCTGATGAGCATTCCGCCGGCCATTACAATTGGCCTGTTGAATATGGCGAATAATATACGCGACCGTAAAAAAGATAAAGAAAGCGGCAGAAAAACATACGTTATACTCGTCGGTAAGCCGATTGCTGTTATGACAGCTGCAGTTCTTCTAATCTTCAGCTATGTATTTCTAATCTACATCACATTCTTTACATCGATGGGCTCACTGTTTCTGCTCATTCCGCTGCTGTCTATACCGCTTGCGATGAAGACGATTATGCTGATGAAAAAAGGAGATACACCGCCTGAATTAATACCGGCAATGGCTTCTATGGGTAAACTGAATACTATTATGGGACTGCTGCTGACGATTGGTCTGATCATTTACGGAATTACTGGCATATAATTTCTCTGTAAAATTGTAATTTAACTACATGAGCTATATAATGTAGATGAAACAAACAATTTAGGGGGATTTTATCATGCAGTTGAAACGCACGTTGTTCGCCGGAGGACTGGCGAGTATGTTACTGCTTGCAGCATGTAACGGGGAGAGCACAGAAGAAGCAGGCACTGAAGAAGAAACTGCTGAAGAGACATCAGAAGACGCACTGACATATTCAGGCGTAAACGGTGACTACACTTTTACTAATTTTACACCAGTTGAAATACCGGCAACAGACGCCGAAGGCAATGAAACGACAGTCCAAGCTGTTGCGGTTGAGTTTGAGTATACAAATACTTCTGAACGTACTTCAACACCATCAGAAGCATTCAGTCTGGACATGGCAATTCGCCAAGTCAGCGATACAGGAGACGCGCCGACTGAAAACTATACGATGGACCTGGACGATGAAGGGGAATTTGCAGACGGCAAAGCCGCTGCCAGTGAAATGGTGGAACCTGGCGACAGTGCAACAACAGTCGTTGCTTACGGGCCACTAGATCCGGAACTTCCAACTCACCTGCAGGCGAGAGAAAATCCGGTTGAAGAAACAGAATCACTCGACCATGAAATTGAACTTGAATTAGAATCTGAAGAAGCAACAGAAGAATAAATAACAAAAGACAGCACTTTGATGTGCTGTCTTTTTATTTAGATATTGTTAAACTTATTTCGTTTTCGTCAGTATAAACTTCGTACCTTCCGCTTCGTAAGTCAATTCTCCGCCTTCCATATCCATACGGACCGACATCATGACATGTGATTTGTTATTGAAATCTCTGTAAATAATACGAATACGGAAATTCATCGTCTGATCAGGCTGCATATAAAACTTCAGAATGACGACATCATTTTCATCCTCTTCCTTGATGTAATGATATTTAGTAGTGAAGTCATACCCTTTGATATAAACTTTCTCAATATGAAACGGGTTGTTATTTCTGTTCTCTACTCTGAACATTTTATACATGCCGCGGTCATCTTTTCTCCAGCCGACCTCATCGATCATTAACAAGGGCTGAGTCACCATAATATCCGCGCGTTTTCTTGACGAGTATACACTTAATCCGACGACTAAAGCGATGAATGCAACAAGTAAAATAAGAACATTAAGCCATACTAATAATGGGTCCATCAATCTGCCAACTTCCTTTTTATCGTTTATATAATTTTATCATTAAATGTACATTGAAAACAATTATGTTACATTATATGGAATATCAATTATCAAAAGGAGTCGACTATATGATTGAAATTTTGAGCGGCATCGGTATCGCTTTTATACTGCTGATTATTCTATCTATCGCTATTTTTATAAGTGTTGATAAAAACCGTTGAATATATAAAATAGAAATCGCCGTTGTCTTCCGGCCAAAGAAGCCTGCATATAATGAAAAGATTAAAAGGCACATCCCTTGAAAGTTACAAGGAACATGCCTTATCAAACTGTTCAACTTCTAAATTAACTAAGCTAAACAACTTTTATAAATGATACATTTATTATTTAATTTCAAATACTTCTTCTGTATGTTCGTGAAGTTCTTCAGGTCCGTTGATGTGCGCAACAATCGTATGTTCGCCCGCTTCAACTTCCGCAGCTTCAGCAGTATACACACCTTCGCCCTGATGTTCAGCGTTCAGCCATACTGTATCTTCTTCTTCAGGCGCCTGAACTTCAAATCTCACCCGGTCTGCTTCATAAGCCTCGCCGTCATTTAATAATTCTACACTGATAACGTTCGGATCCGCTTCGTTATCCACAGTCAGATTGATATCTAAAACATGCTCGTGATGATGCTCCCCGCTCTCCTCATGCGCCTCATGCGTTTCTTCACTCTTCGCCTCATCAGCTCCGTTACCGCATGCAGCCAGTGCAAGTGTTAAACCTGAAAAAATAAACAATTTCTTCATATGATAAATCCCCTAAAATTAAGTATGGATTAATTTTATCAAACAGTTCCATCTAAAATTATGCAGAATATGTGATATTAGTGACAAATACGGTCATATCACAGGAGATATGGTATTGAAAAAAGTTTCAGATACACTTAAAAATGTCGTTACTAAAGATGCTCCAGTTGGACGGGTTGGCGGCGAAGAATTTTCAATTATTTTAAGGGATTTTTCATTAAGTGAAGTAAATACGATCGCTGAGAAGATTAGAAGTGATATTGAGCATCTAGATATAGTCGCTAACGACAACACACAGATAGTTAAAATTACTGTCTCTATAGGCATTGCAAAATCACCAGAAGAAAACACAAGTATTCAAGAACTCTATGATACAGCTGACGAAAGGCTTTATATCGCAAAAAACTAGGTCGCAACCAGGTTCAGTCTTGTAATCCAAATGAAGTAATAATTAAACTAAAATAAACTCTCCGGTAAAATTCCGGAGAGTTTATTTTTATCTTACGTATTCAAATATTCCTGCTGCACCCATACCGACACCGATACACATAGTCACCATGCCGTATTTAGATTCAGGTCTACGTTTCATTTCAGCAAGCAGTCTTGCCGTCAGCATAGCGCCTGATGCGCCCAGCGGGTGGCCGAGGGAAATAGCTCCGCCGTTGACGTTTGTTTTTTCAATGTCGAGTCCTGCTTGTCTAATCGAGGCTACTGTTTGTGAAGCGAATGCTTCATTCAGTTCAATTAAGTCCATGTCATCAACTGTTAAGCCAGCTTGTTCCAGCACTTCCGGTATTGCATATGCCGGACCGATTCCCATAAGTTTCGGATCGACACCGACTGCTTTAAAGCCGACGAATTTTGCTATTGGTGTTACACCAAGTTCTTTAACTTTATCGCCTGACATAATTACTACAAATCCTGCACCGTCTGTTAATGGTGCCGATGTTCCTGCTGTTACTGTCCCATCTGCTTTAAAGACCGTTCTCAGTTTTGCCAGTCCTTCCATGTTCGTATCCGGACGAATATGTTCATCTGTTTTAAATTCTTTTTTAGATATTACCGGACCGTCTTCATTGTAGGATACATCGTTGACTTCGAGCGGTATAATTTCATCTTCAAAGCGACCTGCATCAAGGGCTGCTTTCGCCCGCTGATGGCTTTGAACAGCATATGCATCCTGGTCTTCTCTTGTAACTTTATACTCTTCAGCAACCATTTCTGCTGTTAGGCCCATCGGATATGATACTCCCGAGTCTTTGTCTTGTAAGACCGGACTGTTTGTCGGCTCATTACCGCCCATAGGAACAGCACTCATCAGCTCTACACCACCTGCAACCAGTACATCTGCCTGACCTGCCATAATTTGATTTGATGCAATGGCAATCGTTTGAAGTCCTGATGAACAATAGCGATTGACTGTTTGCCCTGGTACTTCATTCGGCATACCTGCAAGTAAAGCAATAGAACGTGCTATGTTTTGTCCCTGCAGTCCTTCAGGGAACGAGTTCCCCACAATCACATCTTCAACCATATCCGGGCTGAATTTACCGTCCACCCTGTTCAGCACACCTTTTAATACCTGTGCTGCGATTTCATCAGGTCTGTCGTGGAACATCGCACCGCCTTTGGCTCTGCCGGCAGCGGATCTTCCGTAAGCTACTATATATGCATCCTGCATTTATCTTCATCCTTCCTGGTTTATACCTTCTCCTAATTTCTTAGCGGTTTGCCTGTTTCAAGCATATAGCTGATACGCGCGTATGTTTTTTCGTTGTTCAACAGTTCTAAGAACCGTACTTTTTCCTGTTTTTGTAAATAACGCTGATTCACATACGTATTGCGCGGTACATCTCCACCTGACAGTACTTCGGCAATTTTCAGTGTAATGTCGTAATCGTGATCACTGATAAAGTGTCCGAGCCGCTGAGCATCGAGCATACCTTGTGCCAGCGCTTTAAAGTCACTGCCTAAAGCAATGTACTTGTCTTTCGGTTTAGGAATATAGTTCATTTCGGATTCCAAACGCGCCTTATTTAAAGCTGCTTCGACACGTTTTTCAGTATTCAGAATAATAGAGTCGGTATCTCTTAAATAACCATATCGTTTTGCTTCATAAGCATTTGTCGATACTTTTGCCATACCGATGTTCATCAGCACATCACTCATCGATTGCTGCTTGTCATCCGTCTTATGATTGGTGCTGAGTATACGGTCTGACATTTCAGCAAGACCGCCGCCGCTTGGCAGGAGGCCCACACCTGCTTCAACCATACCGATATACGTTTCACTCGCTGCCACAACAAATGGCGAGTGCAGCACTAATTCACAGCCTCCGCCGAGTGCTCTTCCTTGTACAGCAGTAACGACAGGTTTCAGCGCATATTTCAGTCTGCTGAAGCTTTCATGGAGCGTATCGATTGCCGGACCGACCAATTCATCGACCTGCTTCATTTCGTGTGCTTTTTTCATCATATATAAGTTGGCACCGACACTGAAGTTTCTGCCGTCAGCATATAAAACCATACTTGAAAAATCTTCAGTTTCCAGTAAATCCACTGCCTCAATTAAATCTTTAGCAAAACCGTCAGATATAATGTTATTGCCGCTTTGGAGTTTTAAGAGCAGCTGATCTGTATTGACAACAGACAAGTTCGAATCTTCACGATTCCAAATTTCACTCTCAATTAACTGGCTGACCGGCGTGATACGTTCAATCGTCTCTTCGTTTCCGTAAAATGGCTCTGTGCGTTCTTCAATCCAGGACGGCAATTCACCCAGTTCCGCTTTCATCCGTTCTTTAACACGCTCAAAGCCCATCATATCCCAAAGCTGAAATGGTCCTTTTTTCCAGTTAAACCCCCATACTAGAGCACGGTCGATATCTTTATAATCCGATGCTGCCTTAGGCACGTTTAAAGCTGAGTAGTAGAAATTATTTCTCATTGTTTCCCACATGAACAAGCCGGCTGCATCATCGGCATTAAAGATAACATCCATATTTGCTTTTAAATCTTTGCTGAATTTTCCTAGAATCGGAAATTCAGGTTTTGACTGTTCCACGTAGTCGTTGCTTTTTGGATCGAATACGAGAATTTGGTTTTTAACTTTTTTATAGAAGCCTGCTTTTGTCTTTCTGCCGAGCGCACCATTTTCTACTAACTTTTCTGCTATTTTTGTGTCGTGGAAGAACTTCTCTTCTCCCGGCACCTGCTGCAGACCTTTAGTGACTGTGACTGCAATATCTATACCGACAAGGTCACTCAGTCCGTAAGTACCTGTACTTGGACGCCCTATACTTCTGCCGGTTAATGCATCGGTATCAGATATAGAAATCCCCTGCGCTTCAGCCCGGTGCATAATATCATTCATCGTTTGAGTCCCGACTCGGTTAGCAACAAAGCCCGGTACATCATTGGCTATAACAACGCCTTTTCCGAGTTTATTTTCAGCAAAATCCTGAGCTGCTTTAACAGATTCTTCTGCTGTATCTTTCAGCGGAATGATTTCAACCAGTTTCATAATGCGCGGCGGGTTGAAGAAATGCATGCCGAAAAATCTTTGGCGTTCTTCATCACTGAATACTTTCGCGATATATTCAATCGGAATTCCAGATGTATTCGTCGCAAATAGCGCATTGTCTTTCGCTACTTTTTTAACTAGTTTCCATACATTATGCTTAATATCCAGCTCTTCTTTGACCGCTTCGATATAAATATCAGAGTCATCTTCTCCCTGCAAATCGTCGTCAAAGTTACCGTATGTTAAATTCGGTGCAAAATCCAAATCAAATAGATGCGGCCTCTTCTTATCAGTAATTGTTTCGTAAGACTTTCTGGAAATTTTATTTGGATCTTCTTTATCGATGACTACATCGAGTATTTTTACTTTTAATCCTGCATTTACGAGCAGGGCAGCAATTTGACTGCCCATTACTCCTCCGCCCAGCACGGTTGCTTTTCTTATCGTCATGAAAAACCCTCCAAATTAAATTATCTGTATACGTGTAAACACTTAGAATTAAATGAAAGCCGAGTCGCCTGTTAATGCTCTTCCGATCACCAGTGCATTGATCTCGTGAGTCCCTTCATAAGTGTAAACTGCTTCGGCATCAGAGAAGAATCTCGCAATATCATACTCTGCTAAAATTCCGTTGCCGCCTGTAATGCCGCGTCCCATAGATACCGATTCACGCAGTCTTAATGCATTCATCATTTTGGCAGTCGACGTTGCAACTTCGTCGTATTCACCATTCTCCTGCATGCGTGCAAGCTGTGCAGATAAGGCAATGGCATGTGACAGATTCCCCTGCATCATTGCAAGTTTTTCCTGTATCAGCTGATACTTACTGATTTCTTTGCCGAACTGCTTACGTTCAGTCACGTAATTGAGTGTTGCACGCAGCGCGCCTGCCATCGCACCTGTCGCCATGTAAGACACACCTGCACGTGTAGAATAAAGAACTTTAGCAATATCTTTAAAGCTGTTAATATTTTGAAGTCTGTCAGACTCTTTGACCACTACATTATTTAAACGGATATTGGTATTTGGAATAATGCGAAGCGCAATTTTATTTTCAATGACATCGATTTCTACACCTTCCTGTTCAGGACGGATAATAAATCCTTTTGGTTTCCCAGTTTCAACGTCTACTGCAAACAAAGGAATAACATCAGAAACATTCGCTCCGCCGATCCATTTCTTCGCACCGTTAATGACCCATTCGTCGCCTTGGCGTTTTGCTGTCGTTTCTAAGCCGCCTGCGACATCCGAACCGTGTTCAGGTTCTGTCAGTGCAAAGCACGTTCTCAGTTCATGCGATTGAAGTTTAGGAATATAGTGAGCCACCTGTTCTTTTGAGCCGCCAAATAAGAAAGCATTATGGCCAAGCCCTTGGTGTACACCGAGTAAAGTCACTAAAGATACATCGAACCGGGCTACAGTATATGACATGAAGAACTGGAAAAGCTGACTCGGCATTTTAGCGCCGTCACGTCCTTCGAAAAGCAGCGGATTTCTAAAGTAGTTCAGCTTGCCCATATCATCAAAGAAGTCTTCAGGTACTGTAGCATTCGCCCAGTGATCATTAATAGATTCACGGTATTTGCTTTCTAATAAATCATTCAGCTGTTTTAAAAATTTCACTTCTCCATCCGTTAATTCATGTGATACATTCATTAAATCTTCCGGGTACAATTCTTTTAAAGTTTCAATTTTTTCACTCATTATATTTCCTCCATTTTTGATAACGCTTTCAATTTATATTAAAAAAATTTAAAGTTCCGTCTGCAGTATTTTAGCTTTTTCATTCATCAATTTTTGAATCTCAAGTCTGTCCGGCTTAGATGTAGAATTCAATGGAATGTCTTTCATCTGCATGTAAAGTCTCGGTATTTTATACCCTGCAATCCGTTCTCTGACATGTTTGTCCAGAATCTCTTCAAAATTCTCCGTTTCTTCTGCCAGCACAATGGCTGCGGATACTGATTCACCGTATTGTGGACTGTCATACCCTACAACAATAGCAGTACGGACAATTGGATGTTCAGATAAAGCCGATTCAACTTCTGAAGGCAAGACATTTTCACCGCCGGTAATGATCAATTCTTTCTTGCGGTTGACGATAAAGATATCTCCGTCTTCATCTTTTTTAGCTAAATCTCCTGTCAGCAAGTAGCCATTTTTAAATATTTTCGCTGTTTCTTCAGGTTTGTTCCAGTAGCCCGGCGTAACGTTTTTACCTTTCACTGCCAGCTCACCGATTTCGCCAATCCTCACTTCATTGCCATCTTCATCAAGCAGCTTGCTGTCGACGTACATAATCGATTTACCGATTGTCATCGGCTTAACTTTTGAATGATGCGGCGTGTTAACCATAGTCAACGGCGCTTCTGTTAAACCAAAACCGTTAATCAGCGTATGTCCCATACTTTCGAATTTTTTCTGTACAGCAGGCAGCGGTGAAGATCCGCCTTGAATCAGATATTTAATATTTTCAAAGTTCTTAATATCAAAGTTATCTGCAACCAGCATGCCATAATACATCGTTGGAATCATAATCAGATAATCCGGTTTAAACTGGCTCATCAAATCGTTCAACTGTGCACCATCAAAGTAACGATGCAGCACCAGTGTTCCGCCTGCCATAATTAGAGGCAGTGCTGTATCATTCAAGCCTAAAACGTGGAATGTCGGTGTTGAAATAATAGTAGTCTGGTCTCCTGTAACTTTATACGTTAAAGCAGCGTTAATTACATTGGATACAAATGATTCATAAGTAAACATGACGCCTTTAGGCAGTCCTGTCGTACCGCTGGTGTACATCAGCGACGCGAGATCATCACTTTCAACATCTACCGATTCAAATGGTCGATGCGACTTCGGATTACAGATTTCATCGTATTCTGCTGAATCAATATCCATGTGCAGTATTTCTTCCGGTGTACCAATTAAACTTTCCTTATGTCGCAGTGAGTAAAAAATCATTTTGACGCCGGAGTCAGCAATTACACTCTGAATTTCCTGAGGTTTTAACCGCCAGTTCATCGGCAGGAAAACTGAACCGAGTTTAAAAGAAGCGAAAAGTAAATCAAATACAGCAACATCATTTGGTGCAAAAACCCCAATGACATCTCCGCGTTTAACACCTTGATCCTGTAAATAATTGGCCAGATTTTCTGCACGTATATTTAAATCCTGATATGACCATTGCGTCCCCTTTGCAGGATCTATAATTGCCGGTTTGACTTCATCGTAATCTGATCTTGTTTTAATCCAATCATAATTCATTTGTATCTTCCCCTTTGTTAATGATTATTTTTAATTGATTCCCTTAACTCTCCCCAAGTCTCCTGAAACAATTGACTATTCATTATTTTTACATTTTCAGCTACTGCGGGTTTAAAAGCCATTTGATCCAGTACATCTTTTTTCAAATCCAGCCCCGGAGCGATTTCAATCAGCTCCAATCCTGAATCAGTCAGCTGAAATACTGCACGTTCTGTCACGTAAAATACATTCTGACCCAGCTCTCTGGAATACGCTGCATTAAAGTCGAGACTCTGTACTGTTTCTACAAACTTTTTAGAATGGCCTTCACGGTCAATAATCAGTTCATTATCTTCACAGTGCGATTCGCTCCCAACGACCATCGTTCCTGAGAAGATTAATGTTTTAACAGTCTGACTGATGTCGATAAAACCGCCGCTGCCATTCATTCTGTCCCCAAACTGCGATACATTGACGCTGCCGGACTGATCAATTTCAGCAAAACTTAAATATGCAATATCGAGGCCGCCGTTGAATATGAAATCCCATGTCATTTCGTGACGCATTCTCGCATCGAGATTGTAGTTCATGCCAAAGTGATTTCTGCTGCCGATTATTCCCCCAAATATACCGGTATCAATATTCAATTTGACCAGCTCTTCTGCCTGCTCTTCACGAAGTACATTTGATAATTCATTATTTATACCGTAGCCGATACTCACCGCATGTCCCGGTTTTAAAAACTGTGCCGAACGTCTTAAAATAATTTTTCTGGAACCAAATTCTAAAAAGCTCTCCTTGCTCTGTACAATTCTGTGATGGCCGGATAAAGCGGGATCGTAATATGTCTGTATCACCTGCTTATGATATTTTGGATTCTTATTAACAACGACGTAATCGACAAGTTCTGAAGGAATAAATACGTCACTCGGCTTATAGTCGCCTTTTTTAATAATCTCCTTCACTTGAACAATGACTTTCCCGCCGTTTTGTCTTGCTGCGGAAGCTGCACTGAAACCTTCACCGAGATGAGATTCATGAGTCATAAAAATATTTCCGCTCTCATCGGCATATGTCCCCCGCAAAAGTGTAATATCAATTTTCGGAAAGTCGTAATGTAAATACTCTTCATTATTAATTTTAATTAAAGAAACTAACTCCTCACGAGTCAGATCATTGACTTTGCCGCCGAATATTCTGGGATCTACTACTGTGTTCAATCCGATTTTAGTAATCATGCCTGGTGAAGAAGATGCCTGTTCACGGTATGAAGTAGCGATAACACCCTGAGGCAGAAAATATGCTTCAATTTTGTTATTCTTAATTGCTTCGACCGTGACTGGTGAAGCAATTACCAGGCTCGCTATAATTCTTTTAACCATTCCTCTTGAAACGAAAGAATCTAAATCGAAACCATCATCAAAATCACTAATATCATTCGACACAACAAAAGTTAAATTGTCTGTCTTCTTATCTTCATCGTATTGTTCCGCTAAATACTTCAGCACTTCCATAGGAAGATTGCCTGCAGATAAAGCAGCGATGGAAATAACGTCGCCGCGTTTAATAATATTTCTTAAATCATTATATGAAATAATCTCCATATTCTATTCTCCCGACATCGTTATATTTCAGATGAAAATCTTTGAATATAACCCTTTCTGTTTTTATCCCCTTCACATTTTCAAATGTATCATCGTCTTTACTTTTTGTAAACGTTTTCATTTCATAATTTAATGAAAATTTATATTATATTATTTCATACTTAGTCTTAGTACCAACTTCTATTATTTAGTATGTAACTACTGATATCATTGATACTAAGCTGTTTTATAGTAAAACCCATAAATGAATAATCAGAAAATGTTACCATCATCAATATGAAATATTTATGACTTGACATTATACCTGAAAAATGGCCAAGAACTAGAAATTGGTCCGTCCACCACTCTATTTTTTAATTAATAATCGAAAAAAGAAACCCACTATATTTTAAAATATAATGGGTTTCTGTCTATTTAGTTTTTGGAAGGCTGTTTTTAACAAAGAATGAAAGAATCAGCCCGATAATACCTGTAACTAATACTGAGTAGAATGCGTAGTTGATACCGCCTGCTAAAAATTCAACAGGGACTTCAGCGCCAAATTCTTCAATATACTTATTCTGTCCAGCAGTGAACATTGTAATTGCAACAGCTGTACCTGCTGCACCTGCCACTTGAGTTAAAGTATTCATTGCTGCAGATCCATCTGCATACAATTCAGGCGGCAGCTGATTTAAAGCATTGGTTTGTGCAGGCATAATAGTCATAGCAACCCCTGCAAATAATATACAAAGTACAGCAACCACTTGCCATACGGGTGTTGTAGACGAAATGATTACTATAAGAACGATTGCTGCGATTGTAATCAGTGTAAACCCGATACGTGTATAGACTCTCGCGCCGACTTTGTCGAAACTGGATCCGACAATCGGCGACAAAATAATATTCAAAAGGTTTGACGGCAGCATCAACAGTCCTGCAGCAATTGCTGTATAAGCTAATACACTCTTAAGATATAGAGGTAAAAGGATCGCCACAGTTAAAATGATAAACAATGTAGCAATCATCAAAATCGTACCGACTGTATACATCGGGTATTTAAAGACTCTCAGATTCACCATTGGCTCAGTCATTTTAAACTGACGTAAAGTAAACAATATTAAGGCTATAATGCCTGCTGCAAGCGGCAGCCAAATACTGATGTCAGACAGCGGCAATTCTGCCAATGTTGCCAATGCGTAAACAATTCCGCCAAAAGCAACTGTCGATAAAACCAGAGATAATATATCGATTCTCGGTTTAGTAATGTTCGAAACATTATCCATTTTCGGTGCACCGACGATTAATAAAATAATATTTAACACCATCATAATTACAAAGATATATTTCCAGCTGGATACACTGATAATCAAACCGCTCAATGTGGGTCCGAGCGCAGGTCCTGCTGTGATGACTAAACCGACGATCCCCATAACGGCACCGCGTTTATGAATAGGGAAAATCATTAGTACGACGTTAAACATCAGCGGCAGAAATATCCCTGCCCCAATCGCTTGAACTAAACGTCCGATCAGCAGCATTGAAAAACTTGAAGCAGCAACAGCAAATAACGCACCTGCTGTAGATATTATTAAGGCTGCTGTGACGAGCTGACGCGTTGTAAACCATCTGACTAAATATGACGATAAAGGGACAAGAATTGCTAAGACAAGTAAATAACCAGTCGTCAGCCATTGCCCTGTACTCGCAATAATCGAATAATCCTCCATAATATCAGTCAGTGCCATGTTCAAAGCTGTCTCAGCGAACAAACCGATGAATGATCCAAACATTAAAACAGCTGCCATCAACTTAGGGTGACTTACTTTTAAATGTGATTCCAAATTTATAACTTCCTCTTCTATATATATTGACCTAAAAATTTTTCTGCAACACATAAAACGAGGAATAGAATACCTGTGATTACGGTCTTTCGATGAAATTTATTAGTCTATTAAATACTATAACAAACACTCTCATTGAATCTCTAAGGAAATTTGCACTGTCTTATTAGCACTTTTCACATCTTAGACATATATTTTCAAATAAATACCATAAATTTATATACTTACGGATTCAGTGATTTATTTGTAACCGATTGCATTTCTTAACTCTATTTTTTTATTCTTTTCTAAACGCAAGCAAGTCAATGCATAGCACCTCATCCTCTGCCATTGCTATGATAACGTCAAAAAAATCAATATTTTTTAAGTAAACTTACTGTAAAAAAATATGAAATATTTAATAGAGACATAAAATAATCTCCCTCAAAAAAATTGAGAGAGATTTAAAATGTATTAACGGACAGTGAGGGATTTGAACCCTCGAAACGGGGTTGCCGTTTACACGCGTTCCAGGCGTGCGCCTTCAGCCGCTCGGCCAACTGTCCAGAATAAAAAAACAGAAGTGCGATTACACTTCTGAGTATGACCCGTACGGGACTCGAACCCGTGTTACCGCCGTGAAAGGGCGGTGTCTTAACCGCTTGACCAACGGGCCAAAATGGCTCCACAGGTAGGACTCGAACCTACGACCGATCGGTTAACAGCCGATAGCTCTACCACTGAGCTACTGTGGAATAATACATATGGAGCGGGTAGACGGGATCGAACCGACAACATCAGCTTGGAAGGCTGAGGTTATACCATTTAACTATACCCGCTAAAGGTAATAAAGCAAATATGGTTCAGGACGGAATCGAACCGCCGACACTGTGAGCTTCAATCACATGCTCTACCAACTGAGCTACTGAACCTGAATATATGAAGTTTTAAATGGCGGTCCCGACGGGAATCGAACCCGCGATCTCCTGCGTGACAGGCAGGCATGTTAACCGCTACACCACGGGACCACACTTATGTATTTTAAAAATTGCGGGAGAAGGATTCGAACCTACGACCTCCGGGTTATGAGCCCGACGAGCTACCACTGCTCCATCCCGCGCCAATATTATTTAACATATATTTAATGTCTGTTATATATACTATAGGTTTCATCCTTATTTTTCAAGTCTTTTTAACCATTTTCATATAACAAATTTACACTTTCTTAATTAATAAAAAATAATTCCTTAAATAAGGAATTATTTTTTATGCTGCTCATAATAGACAGTCATAGCTTCTTTCATAAATTCAGCTAGACCATCACCATATTTATCGATGTTTTTTGTAAATCTCTCATCTGCTGTATACATCTCACCCAGATTTTTAAACATTTCAGGTGTATATTCCCCTACTTTATTTAAAAAGTCATACCATTTTCCTATCTCCTGCTGGGCTGCATCTGATTCCGGGTCTAAGTGTCTCAAATCAGCAAGCTGTGTATAGATCTCATCAAACTCGCGTTCCGCTTCTTTCGCCCCCATTTTTTTAAGGTTTTGATTCGCTTGTTCTACTTTCTCATCGCCCCATTTTTCTCTCGCTTCCTGTTCATACGGATTGTGTGAAAAGTCTACTCCACTGAATTTTTCTTCATTTGTCATTGTGATTTCTCCTCTCTCGGCTTGAATCGTTTTATCGATTAATTTCAATATATTGTTCAGCCGTGTTTGTTCTTTTAATATAATATCTTTTTGCTCTAACAGCGCTTCGGTTTGATGGTATTTCGGACTGTTCAGAATGTCTTTAATTTGAGTCAGCTTAAAATTCAGCTGCCTGAAAAACAATATTTGCTGCAGTGTTGAAACATCTTGATCACTGTAATTACGGTAGCCGTTTTCCCGATCAATTTCAGGGCTCAAAAGTCCAATCGTATCGTAGTAATGCAAAGTTCTGACACTGATGCCCGCAATATCGGCTAATTCCTTAGTTCTCATTTCTTCTCACCTCTCTTTAATTCGAGTATAAAGTATCACGTAAAGTCAGGGTCAACACTGAAATTATAATTGTTTTAAGACCTTATTAACTATAATATAAAGGTAATACAGATTTTATAAAGGATGAGAATCGAATGGCGAACAATAATAATCAAAAAAATAATAAATTTATCCGGCCGAGGCATTTAAAAAAATTAGGCCTTCCGGGCATGATTGTCATACTCCTCTTATTTATTGGGGTGACAGTTTATAATGATAATTTTTCAGGGGAAAGTAATGAACAGCAGTCCGGCGGCGAGAATGAAGTGACTGTCGACCAGCATATCGACGGAGATACGACACGTTTTAATTACAATGGCAGCTCAGAAAGTTTTAGATACTTAATTATTAACACACCGGAAATCGGCAGAGACGGTGAGGAAGATGAACCGTATGCTGCTGAGGCCTTTGAACGCACTCAGGAGCTTCTTGATAACGCGGATACGATTACTGTCGAGTTCGACGAAGAAGAACAGGATCACTACGACAGGTATTTAGCATACGTCTATGCTGACGGAGAAATGGTCAATGAAACACTGGTTAGAGAAGGTCTGGCTTCAGTAGACTATGTTCACGAACCAAACGATAAGTACGAAGATCTTCTAAGAGATGCTGAAGATGAAGCAAAAGAAGCCGGTGCCGGCATGTGGTCTGAACAGTAAAAAAACCTTGAAATCCTAATAGGATTTCAAGGTTTTTTAAGCTTCTTGTTTTTCTTCGATCCAGTTTTGAGACCATTTTTCAATATCTCTTAGTACAGGCTCAAGTGAAAGTCCTTTTTCTGTCAGAGTATATTTAATCACGACAGGGGTTTCAGGAATCACTTCTCTGTTTATAAGCCCTTCCTGTTCCATACTTTTAAGGCGATCTGATAATACTTTGCCGCTGACACCAGTTGCTGATTGAATTTCACCGAATCTGGAATTGCCATCCAGCATTTGGTAAATCAAAAGCGCTGTCCATCTTTGGCTTAATATATTTACCGCTTTTTCAAAGCGAGGACACATTTCGTTTTGGGACATATATATCACTCCTTATTAAAATATAATAGCACAAATCATCACATAATAAAAGTAAAATTTATTACTTGATATAATGTGATAATCATTATACACTAGGTTACATTAAGTTACCAATTAGGAGGAAATACTATGACATTCCATAGTGGCAAAGCAACATATGTAGAAACAGTATCATTAAATATTAAGGATTTAAATCGTTCATTAGAGTTTTATACTAAAACAATTGGTTTTTCAGTACTGAAGCAGGACGAAACTTACGCTGAATTAACAGCTGATGGTGACAATGTTCTTCTTATATTAAACCAGGTTGATAAAGAACGCACGCACCCAAGATCTGCAGGACTTTATCATTTTGCCCTGCTTTTACCCGAAAGAGCTGATCTTGCTTTAATGACGATGCATCTTGCTTCAAAAAGAATACCGCTCGGTTCGGCTGACCACCATGTGAGTGAAGCATTATATTTGGATGATCCAGATGGCAACGGCATTGAAATTTATATCGACAGAGCGCCTGAACACTGGATTTGGAATAACGGCCAGGTTCACATGGTGACTGAACAGCTTAATGCAGAAGATCTGCTTAAAGACCGACCTGATCCTGCAGACTTTAAAGGTCTGCCGAAAGATACAGTTATGGGACACGTTCACCTTCACGTCAGCGAACTTCAAAAAACTGATGAATTTTATATTGAAGGACTAGGCTTCGAAGTTATACTTAACTTCGGCGGCCAGGCATTATTCATGGGCAGTGAGAAATACCACCACCATATCGCAGCGAATATTTGGAACGGACTGGGTGCCGCTGCATCTGAAAAAGGCAGTATCGGACTGGATTACTTTACTGTCGTCTACCCAACAGCTGAAGCGATGAACCTGGCAGCTGACAGATTGTCCGCTCTCGGCTTCACTGCGAATAAAGAAGCCGGCTATATCTCAACACAGGATCCATCAGGTAATCATATTAGAATGCAGACACAAAACAGACACAATTAATTGAAAGAGATTCTCAATTAGGCTTGACTCATTCTCAATGCGTATTGTATATTAGTAATTGAAAATGATTATCAGTTAGAAATTAATAGGCCCCCTCTTATTAATAAAAATCATTTTCAGCTACTTTAATCTATCGTTACACATTCATAAAGTCATACCCAGACCCAGGGTATGGCTTTTCTTTTTGCTGAAAAAGATCATAAAAAAAGAGACAGCCGAAGCTGTCTCTTGAAAGTTCTATATTATATCGTAGTGACGTTAGTAGCTTGTGGGCCACGTTGTCCTTCTTCGATTTCAAAGCTAACTTTTTGTCCTTCTTCTAATGATTTGTAACCATCAGCTTGGATTGCTGAGAAGTGTACGAATACGTCGTCTCCAGCTTCCTGTTCGATAAATCCAAATCCTTTTTCTGAGTTAAACCATTTTACTGTTCCTTCGTTCATAGAAAAAACCTCCTAGTGCTTTTGCACTTAAATATTTGCAATTGTTAATGTAAAAATTTTAAGAGTTTTTCAAACGAATGAAACAATTAAAATATTTGCTGATTAAAAACTACTCTTCATATACTACAGTGCTTTTGTTCTTTTGTCAACAGTTATTAAAAATATATTTAAAAACTATTCTATTTCTTCCGGATATACAAAGCCGCGATCGTTCTTCAAGGTCTCTTCTATACCGCCCAGCACTTCATTGACATGCTCTGGATTGTATAAATCCATCTTATCGATATCTATAACATACACTGGTGAAATACCTTTGTTAATGTACTCAGGTACAAATTCATTTTCGTACATATCATAGAGATCTTGATAGTATTTATAAAGCTCAGGGTTGCCGTCAATCTGTTCGAAATCTCTGCCGCGTTTTTTAATTCTTCTCATGACTTCATCAAATGAACCATGAACCATCACCATTAAATCAGGTGATTTTTTAAAGAGTACCTGCTGTTTATACAAATCGTTCAGTTCCTGCATCATATTTTCATGCAGGTCTAAGTACGTTTCATATTCCGCTTTGTCCATAGAGCCATTTTCATACTGAAGTCTTGCAAATATCATCGCATCTTCATATATAGAACGGTCTAATACTGAATTTGGATGTGCCATGGCACTTTTAATCGCTTTAAATCTATGGTTTAAGAAAAATACCTGCAGATGAAAACTGTATCTTTCCGGTTCATCATAATATTTTTCCAGGAATGGATTGCCATCAACTTTTTCTTCCAGCAAATCAACATCAAAATGTTTTGCGATTACTTTTCCCCACTCTGTTTTTCCTGCTCCGATTGTTCCTGCTAATGTAATCAATATACCTTCACCTTTTCCATGGTTCATTTTATTCACCAAATTTATCTATTATTCTTAAACTGTCGTTAATGATTTCTTCCAATCAAAATTAAGCCTTAATAATTTTACCAGATAAACAGATACTTTTGAGAAATATATTTGTGCAATTATCCATACAAGTTACTTTAGTAATTAATAGAATAAATACTCCTTTTATTTTATTGATTAAGCTAATCATTTCCAGCTTTTTTCATTTCATAATACACTGGTCTTACTATAAGAAAGAGGTAGTTCAATTATGCAATCTTATTACAGTGATGTGATGCAATTCAGAGGCACTCATTATGACTTCGGTCATTATCAGGGTGAGCAGCTAAAATACTCCCCCATTTTACCGAATCGTGAAAAACAATGGGGGAAACGGTCTAAACGCCATTTTATTACTGATACAGACACTTCTATAAATATAATTAAAGATATTGCACCGGCTTTAATCGATGAAATTCACGGTCTGGCAGATGCGCTAGAAGTAAGTCTGGCAGATGCCTTTAAAATGTTCGGCGGCTATTATTTAGAAACGCCAAAAAGCGGCTGCTCCATATTTACCGAGTCAGAAATTACGACAGTCACCCAAGAGGCTATGAAGGCAGGTATATTTTCTTCCAGCCAGCTGACGGCGGCTATGCTTTTATGGGCCCGACGATGCAAATTACAGAGCGTAATGACGGTATGAATGAAAAGGGGCTCGTGATCGGCTATAACTTTACACATACCAAAAAATCCTTTGACGGTTTTATGTGCAGTATGATTGCTAGATTGGTTTTAGAAACATGTGCAGACGTTCATGAAGCTATTGCACTGTTAAAAGATATTCCCCACAGACATTCATTCAGTTACGTTGTCCAGGATTCAAACGGCGTGTCCTACGTCATCGAAGCATCTCCGAGAAACGTTGCAGTCAGACAGTCCAATGTATGTACCAATTACTTCCATATGCTGTATGAAGAAAACCGCTACAGACAAGAAGAAACACGACAGCGTGAAGAAAATATCATAAATAAGCAACAACACACCACTTCAAGCTATGAAGCTTTTAAAATAATGAACAGTCTCGATGAAGATATCGCTTCAACAAAATACGATGCCTCAGCCGGAACGATTCATACTTCAGTCTATATACCAAAAACACTTAAAACGCTTTTTGTGATAGGACTGGATAGAAAACCGGTCATCTTTGATTTTAAAAAATGGCTGCAGGGAGAAAACATTAACATTACAAAAATAAAAGGTGAATTGGATTTTGATAAACCCTTTGTTAATATGGAGTAAATGTTAAACACGCAGATGATGGAGCGCTGATGAAATATGAATGAAGACATCCTAATATTATTTTTAATTGTAATCATCGCTGCATCACTGCAGGCCAGTACGGGGTATGGCTTCTCAATTATCGGCACACCATTTTTACTTATCATACTGCCCTTTCATGAAGCCATTCAGATTAACATCATACTCTCAATCTGTTTATCAGCAGTAATGATTTACCAAATACGCCGTGAAGTTGACACAGATCTTATGAAGAAACTTATTAAAGGAAGTATCGCCGGATTGATTGCCGGCCTCCTACTCTACCTGTTCATGGATACTAGTGTTTTAACACTGACAGTTGGCATCATGATACTCATCTTAACAGTCATGCTCATCAGCAATTTCACAATAAAAAGAAGCCCCCAGAAAGATTATACTGCGGGCGGTTTGTCGGGGCTGTTAACGACAAGTATCGGCGTACCCGGTCCGCCGCTTTTGCTCTACTTTGCTGGTGCAAAAATCGATAAAACCGTACTCAGAAGTACGACACTTGCCTTCTATTTATTTGCTTATACTGCAAGTCTGCTGATGCAGATCACATTTGGCGGCACGAATACAGAAATATGGAAAATGTCATTGCTGGCGCTGCCGGCACTCTTTATCGGTGTCGTTATCGGTCAGCTGATCTTTAAAAAAATCAGCCAAGAACTATTTTTATATATTACATATGTCATTTTAATATTAACTGGAATTTATCTTATAGTAACGAGTATTTAAAAGAATGGTTAATATTAAGAAGATAAAATATGAAGAAATCAGCCGCCTGTAATTTTTATTAAAAGTCAATAAATAATGTAGAGAACTTAATATATCAGTATCTTTTATATAATGTGCAACATTATAATAAGCATTAGTTGGACAATAGAAGATTGTCAATAGACGATCTTCTATTGTCGTTTCCAGACCATAATGTGTAGCACTTTATTCTTAATGCCTTCTAAATACTTTACTATGGTACTATGATGATAAATAGTTCTTCAACTAACGGGCCATTTAACGGATGTACGCTTACTGAATCAGAAGTTGCTACCTATGGACCTTGATCAATCCACTTACTTGTATAGTAATATGCTATTCCTTTTTACAGGAGTCGTTGTCACTAGTTGGCTGATCACCTTGAATGTATATAAACGAAGACAAATTCAATTTAAAAGTTGAATACCAGAGATAAATTAAATGACTTCTAGCTTTCTTAAGCAATCGGGCGCGTTAGTTGAACAAGATAGTTAAAATAGCCTTGTTAAATTATTTTTAACAAGGCTATTTTTGTATATTATTAATGTTCTATTTGAACTGCTCAAATTGGTTAGTTACCCATCGCTCTTGATTTTCTGCAACGTATTTTTCAACTGCTATTAATCTATTTGCCAATTCCTCTTTCGAAAGCTGCATATACCTCTTTTTAGCGATGCTTACATCACGTTCAGACGAAATTCTTCTTAAAGATGCTTCGTCAAATATAGAAGGTATTACAGGATTTTTACGTGTGTTTTTTACTTTATACGTTCTGCTATGCTTTTGATAATAAGAATGTAGTTCCCCGTTTCGTTTAATCGTATTTTGATGGATGCCTTTTCCTTTTTCATCAAATGCTTTTGAGTGCTCACTAATGTTGTGATATGTTACAGGAATCGTTTGTTCTAATAGAAAATCAATTGTTTGAATACCGATAGTAAGTGAACGCTCTTTACGTTGCTTATGTACTTTATGGAGCCATTGCCGCTTATCTGAATGGGTTAAGCTTTGTTGCTGTTTCATAATGACGTTCCTTTCTATATTGTTTTATCAAGTCAATCTCTTTTAATTCGATCTTAGCTTGCTTCGCCATTTCTTTTGCTTTACGAACTTCAACTTCTAATCCGATACTCTTAAAGCGTTTCTCCATATCTTTTGATAATTGAATAACTTCTAAAAGTTCATCCTCTTGGTCTGGTTCAGGCACTTTTGCTTTACAACCTAGACATTGCATTTTAATTGGACACACGAAATCAGTTACGCACGTACCACCTAATACTTTGTTATACACCCCAACCTTTTCAGCATGTTCATCAAATTGCTGTTGCAGCTCTTTAGGGCTTCTTAAATACGCATCATCAATATCAACATAGCTTGAAATAACATCATGTAATTCACTTACTGATTCAGAGATTTGTGATGGCGTCGGTTCGGAGTAATAAGATGTTACATTCAAATCCTTTTGATGTAACATCTTTGCTACAATATCAATATTCACGTTTTGTCGCTGGACTGCTTCTGTTGCAAAAGCATGGCGTAAAAGGTGCGTCTTGATTGTTACAGGCTTACCACTCTGTGTTTCAAAAACCAATCCATGAAGAAGAAATTTAATGCAACTATATATAGTTTCCTTTTTCATCACCTTACCTTCGTATTGAAAATAATAGGGCATAGGTTTAGGGAAAAGATGCCTTCTAACACCTCTATATAAATTACTCGGTATTTTCTCGGTAGCATAATGCTCTTTTAACAGTCTTGCTACGGTTTGAATATGCTCCATAGTCTGTTTGCTTATATAAAATTCTTCTATAGAATCTCGTCCCTTAGGGATAACTTTAAATGAGAAATGCAACTTCTCTTTAACCTTTTTTATAAGGATACATTCTTTCGTATTACTGATTTGAAGTAATTCATTAATTCTTGCACCAGTGGTTGTTAAAATATCCGTAGCCAATAGACCAAATGTGCAAGCGGCGTAAAATGGCTCTACATCAATCAATAAACCTTGTGCTTTGTATTTGTTCAAAGCTATAAAAAGTGACGGTGTTAAAATGCCTTTATGGCTAGATGAAAATGAAGTAGGATTTTGCCCATGTTCATTTTCGTAGCCCCATAAAGATAAAACCTTTAGAATACGCTCATGTTCTTCAATTGGTCTATTTTTAAACCAATATCCGAGAACATTAAATTCAATCAATTCGTTAAACCAGAGACCTTCTCCTTCTGATTCACCCTCAAGTGATTCCGCACGAATAAATTCTAGGAAATAAGCATTATTTTTATTAGAATAAGTTAATTTCCTCTGAGTTGCTTGCTTTATAACACTTTTCGAAAAATGTGTCTGGTGGTGCAATACAAAGGATGGTTTATCCCATAAACGAAAATGAAATCGCTCTCCGATACGTTCAGGTTCATCATAAAAAAATTCAATTGGCAGTGATAATGATTTAGTTTCTACCTCTTGTATTTGTTGATGAAAGGCTTCACGTAGCCTTTTCATTTGATTCCATCGTAAGTTTGCTTCTGCACGTATCGTTGGAAGCATTGGCACAATAGCATCTGTTTCGTCTTTACGTATAACTTGAGCGTGTTCTAGTGCTAACTTTCGGAATGAAAAATCTCTTGAATCAAATGTGGTAGGTTGCAATAGAAACTTTTTATAATATTCTTGTTCCTCAAAAGATAAGTTGTTATAAACCCATTTCTTTGTATGGTACTCAGCTACACTATAGCAGCGCCATAAATCAAACCTTTTGTTGTTAGAATCGTTAGGAAAGATTTCACTCTTCAAATATGAATATAAATGAACATTCACATCGAAATCTAAAAGTCTAGTAATATTAAAATTAGTAAAAATATCTTTAAATCGTGTGTTTAAGGTCCCGATGATCCGTTGTGTAGTGCCGACATCCTTTTTTTGAGTTGTTTCAATTAATATAATTAATAAAAGGTGATTCTTCCAATCAAAATTTAAGCAATTCCTATTAAGGTAGATAAAAAGCCGTTCATCTACCTTGTCGATTAAAAACTCATTTCGGCAATTTTGTAGGCACATTAGCTTTGTATCCATTTTACCAATCCATTTATCATACCATTCCGTTGATGGTCTTAGTTGCATTGTGTCAGCCAATTTTATTCCAACCCTTCTAATAGTTCTTGTAACTCTTCATCAACCAATTCAATATTTGTTGTTTCGATGACTGTTGGCATTAGTTTTCTTGAGGATTTACGTTGTTTGGTGTATTCTCGCTCTCCTTGTGCCATTTGTTCCAGCATATTTTCATGAGCTTCACGATGTTTTGCTTCGTCAAAATGATGTTCATATACATTCATGGTATCTGGATTTTTCCATTTCATGTATTTAATTAATTCATTTTTACGCTGTTGAATTTCAGCTTCATTTTTTGAAACATTATAGATTTCTTTTAGGCGGGAAGTGACAAACCAATGTCTTGCTTTATGTGGATTTAAACTCATTTCATTGACAATCATTGCTCGATTCCAATGATAGTACCATGCGTGATAAGTAAATGGTGTGCCATTTGCAGATAAGAAGATTGGTGCATCATCAGGTAATTGGTCAAATTCTAAATGGTTTTCATCATAGGATTTTCTCTCGGTGTATATATAGTGAAACAATCGCTTGACTGTATCTTTACTAAAACGTAGGAACTTGATCTTCCTACCATGACTCCCTTTGTTAAACGTACTGACCTCTTGATGACTTTTACGCTGACGATAATCTCCAACAGTTAGTTCAATAATTTCCGATGCCCTTGCTCCCGTTTCGAATAGCATACGAGCTACGATCATTTCACGTTGCGACCAATTTACTTTTTTCCCTGCTTGATAAACTTGATAAGGTAAATTCATATCATCAATAATTTGAGGCTGCCATTCTTCATTGATGACTTTGAAATAGGAATCTGTTAATCTTCGATGAATGATAGGGTCTTCTGTTCCTGCAACTGAAGGCATTCTAGGTTTATCTTCTCGAACACCTTTTAATTCATCTTTATAGATATGCAGAATAGCTTGTCCATCAATTAAAGGGTTATAGTATGGATAGTACCTTAAACGAATCATAGCCTTATAAAATGATTTTAATGCTGATAAAAAACGGCTTATAGTATTAGGACTTTTATTTGTTAAGTTTACAAAACGAAACGAATCTTTATCACGAATCTTACATCTCATTTCATACAGTAAGTAATCTTCAACAGCCACACGTATTTTCTCTTCTGAATCATTCCATTGGACTGGGTTTCCCTGATAGTTACTCTCTTCCTCAAGCCACTTGAAAAAGGGTAATAAGCACCTTAAATAAGATGTTGCTGAACTCTTATCAATTCTCCCTAAACAATCTTGATAATAATCTGTCAAAGGTAGAAAGGGTTGGTTATCTTTAAATACTAATAGCTGATATTTACTTATAACATGTTTTGGACAATACTCATACCAATACAATTATTAGCCCCCTTAAAAAAGAACAATTATTCCATTATAATGTTTTTTCATAGCAATTGTAAAATGTTAAACTCTTTAATAAAACAGGAAAAAAGGTAGTTAAAACAAAAGTGCACACCACTAAAGTTAACTCTTAGTAATGTGCATTTTTATAATGTGTGTAACATTATAAACAAGATATGATGTAATAAGACATCATGTATAATTACTTGTCTTTAATATTACAGAGTAGGTGGCTTTTTATTTTGCTGTATTTAAAAAGCGGTTATGCGATCGGAGAAATGACTTTCTCTTCCCACGAAGCCTTATTTGTTTTAATAAATGAAATTAATTCCTCTTCATCTTTAAAAATAATATCATGGCGCTCAATATGAATGAGTGATGAAACTGTGAAACGAAACCCGAAAATCGGGCGTTTGTATATGGTGTACTCGTGACGCTCCGTAGCAAAAACGATCTCATTATCGGTAGACGTAACGATGACCCAGTACTTAGAATTAATTAAATTTAAAATGTTATCCACAAATTTCCTCCTCTTGATGGTTTAAGCATAACACCATTGATGTAAATTAAATACTTAATTCCTTTCGCATTTAAGAGTAAAAACTGGAGGTAAAATGACAAAATTTAATCTATGTAAATTTCGGCACAAAAAAAGCTCAATTCCTTTTGGAATTGAGCTTGTATAAGCGGAGATGGAGAGATTTGAACTCTCGCGCCGCGCAATGCGACCTATGCCCTTAGCAGGGGCACCTCTTCAGCCACTTGAGTACATCCCCATATGGCTCCACAGGTAGGACTCGAACCTACGACCGATCGGTTAACAGCCGATAGCTCTACCACTGAGCTACTGTGGAATAGTATGTATGTTTCAACTGAACAAGATTCATTATAGCAACGAATATTAATTAAATCAACAGTAAACTTAATAATTGTTAAGCAAAATTTAAAAAATTGATAAATAATTTATTATTTTTCTATGAATCATCTATATTTTATTGAATTAGACTATTCTATTAACAGATTTAAACTACTTTTCAAATAATGTCCAACTTAAAGATTTTAATTGTAAAGTTAAAATATATCCTTTTTAATAAATTTAATCCACCTTAATTGAATAAACATTTAATCAAGGTGGATTAAATAAGTTATTTTAATATATTAATAATTTCTCTTTTTCTATCAGATAATAATACCTGAATCTCATTATTCAACTGGGCTGTTTCTTCTTTAATTTCATCAATTTTATTCATTGTTTGATTTTGTTTACTGTAATCAGGAAATGATAAAATTAAATTTCTTATTTTATCAGTAGATGCTCTATTATTGCGAGAAAACCCTTCCTGTATACCCGCCTCATAAAGTACATGAGATAAGTATCTATAATCTATTTCATTCGTATTTAATCTTATATACCCTACATGATCTGTAGGGTAGAATTTTTGATTCTCAGGAAGGTAGCTTACATTCCAGTCACCATCGATTCCCCATAGAACGGATGGCTTTGAAAAATCCTTAACAATATCATCATTTATTAGAGCACTACTCTCAATGACATTCGCCGAATAAATTGGGATTCCTTCTTCTGTATATTTAGATTTTAAAACTCTTCTTCCAATATTTAATTCAAATAAATCAGAAGATAATCTGTAACTTTTTAATTCGTTTCTTTGCAGATTTTCTAACAACATTTTAATTTCTTTTTCATTTTCAATAATTAAATCTTTATTATTATTTATATTTTTTGTAATGTCGTTAAATATTTTAATTATCTTATCTTGTATTGCTAAAGGAGGATGAGGTATTAAAATCTCTTCACGTAAGAACTTACTATTTAAACTGTTACCAAATGATTTGCTGTTGCCATTATCTAAAATAACCATTCCTGAATCAAATAATGCAAATAAGTAATCGTCTTTAATATCATCCGTGAGAGGGACCAGGCCAGCAATAGCTTCATTAGTGTATAAATCCTTACCAGCTTTTGCAACTTTCCCTATACTGAGTTTGAAACTTATTAATGTAGTTCCTTTAGGTATAAGTTTCACATTAGACTCTTTAACAGCTAAATCAGATATTTTCGAGTTAGTATCATTAATAATGTCACTTTTCATTTCTGAGATTTGCACCCATAAATTATCACCAACATAATAATCGTTATTAGATGTAGATGGAGTTCCACCAATTTTAACATCTACTAAACTACCTAAAGCTTTTACAGGGTAACTAGATTTAATAACTTTTGGTTTTGTAGTTTTGAATTGAGCACTGAATGATGTTTTTTTAAAGTTTAATAAATCTTTTGCATTTAAAATAGATACATATTCTTTATTTTCATCACTTATTTCCAGTTCTTCATCTTTAAAATTCTTTTTGATCAGTGTATTGATTTTTGTAGGATCATCCAAATCAGCTGGATTAAATAAAGGTGTTTTAATATTATTTATCGCTTGATTTTTTGAAACATCCATTTCTTCATCTGATAATGTTGTTCCAAGATATTTTATACCTTCTTGACCTCTTCTTGTACTCCAATCATACCCTAAGAATTTCTTTATCTCTGCTGATTTACTAGGTGATTTCACAACTATAACTTTTTGTTTCTGGTTGTAAGTTAATGCGTGATAGAATACTTTTTCTTTTTCTACCTCAATAATATAATTTCTTAGGGCAAATAACTCTGAAGCTTCTTTCATGTCTTTTGTATACTTTGTTGTAATTTTCTTTTTGTTTATATTTTTATATTCTGCACTTTTATAAAAATTTATCTCATATTCTTTAAAGATATCAAATTTAAAAAGTGGTTCTACATCATTATTTCCTTGTTGTAAAGTGCAAAAGCTCTCATAGTCAATGTCTAAATCGTAGCAATACTGTTTAACTAATTTTATATCGTCTTTTTGAACATTTTCATTATTAAACCAACGTTCTACTGAATAAAAATAATGATCAGAGATATTTGGTGGATAATCTTTCTTTTTCAAATATAGGACAATAGTATTTTGTCCAGTACTTCCGAAAGTTTTACTACCTAATTGTACAATTGAAACTATATCAAATTTTCTCAATATAAACTTTCTTATCGCTATATCTACAACGAAACTATTAGATAATATGGATACAGGGAGTATGATAGATGCAATTCCACCAGGTTTTAAAAGTTTATACGCTTTCTCAATGAAGAAATATTCAATAGAGTTGAATGTATGGGTATTACTAACATATTTATTAAGTTCAAAAGAATCTTGCTCACTTAAAGATAAAGTAGTTAGAAAGCCTTTAACAGAGTATGGTGGGTTTGCTATAACATAATCAAAGCTTTTTTCTTCTATTTCACTATGTTTTTTCAAACCATCGCCGTATATTATATTTATATCATCTTGGCCATACATAAATGCAGAGACTTTAGCTACTTTACTCAATCTATACTCTTTTTCAATCCCATAAATATTCGAATACAAATCGGTATTCGAAGAAGTGACTGATATAGATTTAATTTGTTCTGCAAATTCATTTAAAAAATGACCAGCTCCACATGCATAGTCTATTACTTTCGGTGACTGTCCAGTTTGTTCTAACGGTAAAGATGAAACTATGAACTTCACTATTGGAATTGGTGTAAAGTACTGACCTTCTGATTGTTTAACACCATTGTCAAGGAAACCTTCAAAAAGATCCCCTAAAAATTGATTTTGACTTTCGGTTTTCAAGTTTTTATTCTGAAACATTTTAATTAACTCTACTAGCACTTTAGAGTTTTGATAGAATAATTGCTCATTATACACTTCTAAAAATGCAAAATCACTATTTGAAAAATATTTTAATTGTTTAAAATAATCAAGAACTGCATCTTTAGCAGCGTCTTTAGTTAGACTAAAGGCTTTAGATACATCTTCTTCCGCAACATATGTTACTGATTCATCTAGAAATTTTTGCATTCCTATCTGGTATAACTTTTGTAATCTATCTACTAAATCAAAATATGTATCTTGGGTAACACCTTTCCAAACGAACTGTAAGTCGTCAGGATTTTGCTCTTCATCTACAATTTTAGCTAAAAATAAATTCACAAGTTTATCGAAAGCATTTTCTCTACCACCGATATTATATTTTCTCAAAATCGAGGCAAACTCATTGTACTTACGTTGGACTTCGTCATGAGTAATATCATTCAAATCTTTAATAGATTTCTTTGATTTATTGACGTGATAAGGACGTATATCTAATTCTAAAACACCGTTTTCTAGAGAGTCTAACTGATAAGTATCTCTCCAAACTTCAAACTTATCATTACCACCTTTTGCTGCATTATAGCTTTTCGGATTTTCTAAAGTATCTAGAAATTTTTCATTATCTATTAATGGGATTGCGTGATAGTATCTGATAATATCGGTTTCTTGAATTCTACTTGTATACAAAATTAAAACTTCTGCTGAATTTTCTTGACGTTCATAGCTAAAAAGTTGATCGCCATCTTTTTTTGTTTTTTCCCAAGCCTTGTCAAACTCATCACCATAAGTTTTTGCTTCAATAATCATGAAAACATCCATTTGATTATTATGGACAGTTACATCTGCATTTCCAGATTTCTTATTTCTTCCCAATTGATATGCTTTTTCTATCACAATATTATTCTCTTTATAACCTTGCTTAAGTAAATTAACTACAATATCTAAGACTACTAAATTTTCCTCTGCAGAAAAATTTAGTGTAGTTGTTCTACCAATCTCTATATTATTCGGATAAATTATTTTTTTGTTATCAAAGTCGACTGTAACAACACTATTTTTAATTATTAGTTCCCAAATATTTTTATTATGTATCTTTTTAAATTCTAAAGCCTCTACCCATTCTTGTACTTTTTTTATATCTAAGGACATTCTCATTGCTCCTAATTAGTTTTATATAATAGAATACATTAATCTACCTTATATTATATAGGATAGTTGGTATTACTCAAAACAATAGATTGAGCAGATTACAAAAGAACACTATGTTTAAATTATCAGAATAAATAATTTCGCGATTCTCATTATCATTGACCTAAATGAGAATGTGGTATATAATTCGGTTAAAGATAGATTTTTGAGAGGGGTAATTAAAAATGGGAAGACCAGTTTATCCTGCAAATCAATTAAGAGGCTTCATTAACACAATTAACGATTTATCAGCAGATCTTGTTTTGCAAGAATCCATGCACCATTTTAATGTAGAATTATATAATGCAAAAATAGAGGAATCACTCATCGAGAAAAACGAAGAAAAATTCATGATGTACACTACTTTACTAAAAGAACTGTAATAGATGGACAAAAAATCAGGAGCACATTTAAAATGTGTTCCTGATTTTTTGTGTTTTCTCTACTATATTTATTTATTATATCTCTGAATAATTTTAAACTTCTATTCTATTTATCATATGATACTTCATACCTTTTCTCTCTGATACTAAATGCTCTTTCTCCACCCTCTAAAATATCAAAAATATGTGTTTTAATCCCTTTTTCTTTTAATAAACCTTTATTTTCTTCAACTATATTAGATTCCAAAGGTCCATTTATATATTCAAAGTCATATTGAAAGTTTTCTTTTTTTAAGCGATCTTGGTTAGCAACCACGACATTTTCTGAATCTGTAAGAACCACTAAGTTGGCATTATGTGTCACCATAATAACTTGTCTTTGTTCGCTTATCTCTCTTATTGTGTCTACTAAATCTGTAGATATTGTTCTGTTATCTAAATTATCTTCAGGTTGGTCAATGAGAATTGGATGATTATCATTCAACGTATTTATTAACAATTTCAAAATCACTAAACCACTCTTACCAGGTGACATCTTAGAGATTACTTCATCATTATCTTTCATTGTTAAATGCAAACTCAACATTGGCTGTAAATAAGATTGTAGTATTAAGTATCTATTTTCATGCTTCTTAAATTTTGATTCTGATAAATTTAAAAGTTCATCTGTATCTAAAATAATAGTACTAATAATCTCTTCAATATCACTTGGATTATACTTTATCTTATAGTGTTCATCTTCACTTATAAATAAATCTTTTGGTAAATAGCTTCTCTGATTAATTTTTTCTAAGAATGTTTCGAATGTCTTAGTGTTTTCCTTAAATTCAGCTACTATTGTTACATCGTTAAACTTTATAGGATTATTATTTATACTTTTAATGACCTGATTTAAGGTTTCATAATAGATTTTAGTATTCTCTTTTAACTGAGAAATAGCAGAATTTTTGGATTGTAAAACTTCCTCTATTTCATTTTCGTAATTTTCAATAGAAGTGATTTTATCTTCCTCTATTACTTTTTTCTTCTCGATTTTCTCTATTTCATCTTTTTTCTCCATTAATTTTTTATATGGGTCTATTTCTATTTCAAGTTCACCAATAGTGTCAATTATGGTTTTTTTATTAGTAATTTCATGATTCTTTACTTGCTCAATTTCTTTTATAAAGGTATTTTTATCATTATTTAGATTCTGTTTGAATAAGTCATATTGACTCAATAATTTCTCTGGATAGACTTGAGAATCTAGACTGTTCACAAAATTCTGGAAATATTCTTTAATATTTGATTGTAAACTTATTAATTCTTCTTCACACTTTTCGATGGCTTTTATCTTTTCATATTCGTTCTTTATATTTTCTTTTAAATCTTTATACTTAATAACATTCTTTGAATCAATATTACTTTCTGCAACTCTTATATCTATCTCCGACTGTAAAGTTTTTAGTTCTTGAGTAATTGCTGACAAAGAACCTATCTCAGCTTTTTTCATCTCTATATCTATTTTATGCCGTGATTTTTCTTCTATTATTTGTATTTGTTGAAAATTATCTTTAGAAATTTGTTTTTCTAGATTATTAAGTTGTTCTAATTCTGTATTTATATGCTTATTCTCTGAAATAAAATTTATTAGTTTTTCTTGTAAGATCGGACTATCTTCACGTTCTGCAAGTTCATTTATATACATTTGAGGAATATACGTAATATTACCTTCTTGATTATCAATATTAGATTTAATTCCGTTTCTCCAGATGGTGTTTGTCTCTAAACCTTCAATTACTGAATTCTTATAATTATTATTCCACAATTTTTCATCACTTATTTTATCTATAAAACTTTGATTTATTGATTGTGCAATTTTATATAGTAATAAAGACTTACCTGAAGATTTACCTCCTATAATAGTATTTAAACCCGATGTGAAATTAATATTTTGATTTCCAAATAAGTTAGACTCATCATTAATTGTAACCGATTCAATAACTTCATAGTTTTTCTTCTCATCTGGATGATCTTTCTGTATTTTCACCCTACTAATTGGTTCATGTGTTATTTGTTTTAACCCATCAAATGATAATTCTGCTTTTATCCATGTATTTCTATCTAAATCAGGATTACAAACTTTTTCAAGGATATGAGCGTCACAACCATGTATACATGGTAATTTTCTCTCATGTGAATTTGAATAGTACTTTATATCACCTGGATTACTTGTAAAAATAAAGTCACACGATCTAAGTATTTCTTCCCTAATCCCCTTCATCTGATTGTCTTTAATGCCAGATGCTCCGTCATTACTACTATTTGCTACACCAATTAAATATTTCCCCTCGAATATTGACTTATTCTCATTCAATACTCTTTTTACTTCTTTGTAATTAACTTTGAATTGTTCAATACCTATTTCTAGTGCCTTTTTATCAGATAGTTTAGCATTTCCCGAAAAACTCTTACCTAAAGAAATAAAATCATTTTTAGTTGCATTATATGTTTGGTCATTATATTCAAAATTTAATTTATTTAGAAATTTTTCTTGAATTGAGTTATATACTTCTTCCGAAAAAAGTATGTGATAATTAACGCCTTTATCACCATATGTAGAGTTTTCTAATCTCATTTCTATATTAATAATTAGTAACTCTATATTTTCTAATCTTCCTGAGTCTTTATACTCTTTTACCTTTTTGAAGTTTTCTATTAGGTAGTAATCAGTTATACCTAATACTTTTATATCTGATTCTTCTATCTTATTTAAATATGAATCCCAGTCACCTTTAAAGTTATCATTCTTAGCAGTCTCAGGTGTATGAATATGTAAATTCCATTTATTCCAAGTAGCACCTATATAATTCATAATGCTATCCTCCCTATAGAAAAAAATATATTATAAATAGAAAGAGTTTTCTTAAATAAAACTCCTTCTAATGTGTAAGTTACGAAATTAAATCTAAAAATTCTTCCCTCGTAATCCGTCCTAAATAGTGGCTGATATCCACATCTTTGATCGCTTCTTCAATATGCTCCCGGTTGTGCTCCACACCGATCAGCAGATTTTCGATATCCACAACTTCTCCTACTCCAAAGAAGTCGCCGAAGATTTTCGCATGTTCAATGCGGCCGCCTTTAACTTCTAAACGCACGTCAAGCAAGCCTGCATCGTATTTGTGAGAGTTGTCGTAGTTATATTTAGGGTTTTTGCCGTAGTTCCATGCCCACGTCTGATATTTTTCTTTAGACAGCTGGTTAATTTTCGCCCAGTCATCATCTGTCAGCTTGTATTCTTCGACGTTGTCTAAGCCGCCGAATATATTTGCAAGAATCCTTTCTTTAAATTCTTCTATATCTATTTTTTCATCTAAATAATCATTGATATTCCCGACTCTGGCACTCACCGATTTAATGCCTTTTGACTGAATTTTTTTCGGGTTTACTTTCAGTGCATTTTGTACTTCTGATATATCACTTTCCAGCATTAATGTTCCATGTGAGAACATACGTCCTTTTTGTGTGAACATCGCGTTCCCTGATACTTTTTTACCGCCGTCTATTTCTATATCATTACGCCCCGACAGTTCAGCGTCAACGCCCATTTCTTTCAAGGCATCGACAATCGGCTGTGTGAATTTTTTAAAGTTGTGAAAGCTGTTTCCGTCGTCTTCTGTAATAAAACTGAAGTTCAGATTTCCTTCATCATGGTACACTGCCCCGCCGCCTGATACTCTTCTGACCACTTTAATCCCGTGCTCCCTAATGTACGGTTCGTTAATTTCTTCTATTGTATTTTGGTTTTTCCCGATAATGATCGACGGCTGGTTTACATAGAAAAGAAAGTAAGAGTCATCCGTCGGAATTTCTCTTAGTATATATTCCTCCATCGCCAGATTAATCATCGGATCTTTGATGTCGTTGTTTGAAATAAACTTCATTGTATTTTCCCCCTGGTACATAATAAAAGACCTGCCTCCATTATAAAGGAAGCAGGTCTTAAAATCATATTTTTATTTGTTTAATATTTTTTCTGCAGTGTCTTTTGCGGTCTGCACACAATCCGGCAGTCCGACTGCATAATGCGAGGCACCGATTAAGTGCAGTCCCGGATAGTTTTCTGTTGCGTATTTTTGAATATCATCAATAATATACTTATGTCCGACAAAATAATTCGGCATCGCATTCATCATCCGCGTTACAATCGTGAATTCTGGTTCACCGTCGAGATCCATAATTTTATCGAGGTCCTCTCGTGCCAGACGGACGATGTCTTCATCCGACTTCTCATGGACGATAAAGTCACCGGGGCGCCCTACATAAGCGCGCAGCAGTGCCTTGCCTTCAGGTGTCGAGTGTTCCCACTTCTTATTCGTCCATGTACATGCAGTAATCGATGTATCCATATTTCGGCTGATTACGAATCCAGTACCTTCAATCGTATTTTTCACCTGTTCTTCATCAAAGGCCATTACAACTGTCGCAACACTCGTTGCTTCCATATGCTTGAAGTACTCAAATTCTTTATCTTTAAACCAGCGCTTGTACTGGAAGTGCGGTGTCGTGACGATGACCTCATCGTAATGATGCGTGCCGCCGTCAGCTGTAAGGTCGTAGCCGTCTTCAGTTTTTTCAATCGCAGTGACATCGAAGTTAAAGTGAATCTGTCCGCCGCGTTTTTCGTTTTCGCTGACCAGCCGGTCGATAAACGATTGCAAACCATTTTTAAATTGCAGAAATGCTCCGGTTTTCGTTTTAGGCGCTGCCGGCTTATCTTTTTTCTCAGCAATTAAGCCTTTCATCAAACTGCCGTACGCCTCTTCTGTTTCTTTAAAGTTCGGATAAGTCGACATCAGGCTCAGCTGATCTATATCCGTGCCGTAAACACCAGCTAAGAGCGGTTCGATCATATGTTCCAGAAGATCATCCCCGAAACGCGCACGGAAAAATTCTCCTACTGAAATATCTTTATATAACGGCATGGCAGGTTTTAGAAAATCGAGTCCTGCCCGCAATTTTCCCGTCCAGGAGACTAAATCAGTCGTCAAGAGCGGTGAGAGCGCCATAGGTACACCGAGCATAGTACCTTTTGGTACCGGAGACAGTTTGTTTTTAGCATAGATATATGCCTGGCCCGTCTGATTGCGGACAAGTGTATCACCAAGTCCCACTTCATAAGCGAGTTCTGTCATGACTTCTTTACGCGCTAAATAAGACTCAGGTCCGAGCTCTATCGTATAGCCGTCTCGGCTATGAGTATTGACTTTGCCCCCGGCCCGGCCTGATGCTTCAAATAAATCAACAGTCAGATCCTTGCCTTCTTTAAGCAGATAATGCATTGCTGATAATCCTGTAATTCCTGCACCTATGATTGCTACTCTTTTCACACTTAACGCCTCACTTATTACAATTTAATTAATTCGTTCACCATTACCTGAATGAATCTCGCATCTGTATTCGGCATATCCGGTCTGTGATATACCGCACCGATTTCATCAGTCACTACTTTACATTCATAGTCGTTGTCGTACAGCACTTCCAAGTGTTCACATACAAATCCTAAAGGAATATATACGAAGTGTTTAAAGCCGTGTTCATTAAACAGATCGCGCGTTAAATCCTGAACGTCCGGTCCAAGCCATGGATCAGGTGTATTTCCTTCCGACTGCCAGCCGACAAAGTAATGTCCCTTATTGAACTGTTCTTTAATTAAATCTTTTGTTGCAACGAGCTGATCTGGATATGGATCGTTATGCTCTTTAATTTTTTCAGGCAGACTGTGCGCGCTGACAACAATCGCTGTCTGATCCGCTTCATCAGCAGGAATATCTTCTTTAAAAGTTTTCTCAAGTGCATCGACCCAAAAATCGATAAACGGCTGCTGCTGGAAGAACGCCTCTACAGATTTTACAGTCAGACCGTATTTCTCAGCTTCCTCCGCCGCACGTTTGTTATATGACCCGACAGAGAAATTTGAATAATGCGGTGCAAGGACAATTGTGTGGATTTCTTTAATGCCCGCTTCACTAATTTCTTTTACCGTGTCTTCAATGAAAGGATGAATGTGTTTTAAACCGATAAACAGTTCATACTCATCATCGCTTTGTTCATTTAAAGTTTTTACTAACGCTTCCGCTTGGCGTTTAGTCGTATCTGCCAAAGGAGAAATTCCGCCAATTGCTTCATAACGGTCTTTTAAATCCTGAAGTGCTTCTTCACTCGGCTTTCTGCCGTGTCTGATGTGTGTGTAATACGGTTCAATGTCCGATTCTTTATAAGGTGTGCCGTATGCCATTACTAATAATGCTTTTTTCTCTGCCATTTTTAAAATCACAATCCTTTACTGTGTGTATGTACTAATTCTGTCAGTCGTTTTAAAACGTCAGGGCTGACTTCAGGGAAGACGCCGTGACCCAAGTTGAAAATATGCCCTGTTCTATTTCCTTCTTCAACGATTTTCTTAGCGCGTTCTTCAATAATTGACCAGTCGGACAGCAGTATTGCCGGGTCTAAATTCCCCTGCAGCGCTTTTGTAATGCCGAGTTCTCTCGCTTCGGTAATTGACATTCTCCAGTCAAGTCCGAGCACATCACTGCCGAGCTTATCCCACTCAGTTGCCAGGTGGCTGGCACCGACTCCGAAAATAATCACCGGTACATTTTGTGCTTTAACTGCACTGATAATACGTTTCATACCTGGTGCCAGGTAATAATTGTAATCCGCCTTATTCAGCGCTCCGCCCCAGGAGTCGAAAATTTGGATCACACTTGCACCCGCTTTAATTTGTGCAGTTAAATACGTGATGCTCGTTTCTACCAGTTTATCCATTAATTTAAACCATAATTCAGGATCGTTATACATCATCGTTTTCGTACGGTGATAGTTTTTAGACGGACCGCCTTCAATCATATAGCTGGCAACTGTAAATGGTGCCCCGCAGAAACCGATTAATGGTACGTTAAGTTTCTCCTGAGTTAAAATCTGAATTGCTTTGTACACATAATCCAGATCTTTAAATGGATCCAGTTCACCGAGTTTTTCAACATCATGAATCGTGCGGACAGGATTATCGATTACCGGGCCGATTCCAGATTTGATTTCCACATCGATACCGATTGGTGCGAGCGGTGTAATAATGTCCTTATACAGTACTGCTGCATCGACATTGTAATTATCTACAGGTGTCGCTGTGAGATAAGCAGTCAGTTCAGGCTGTTTTGTAATTTCGATTAAAGAATATTTTTCTTTAACCTTGTTGTATTCCGGCTGGGAACGCCCGACCTGTCTCATAAACCATACTGGTGTATGTGCTGTCTTCTCCCCGCGAGCTGCTCGAATGAGCGTATCATTAAACACAGTGGTACCCCCTAATATCTTATATATTCATACATTAACACATTTTATCACATTCTTTAGAACAATTATTATTTGTGCAGCACTTGTCAATAAATCGTTCTATTTAAGATGTGTTTAACATTGTATTGTTTAAGGTATAGAGTAATTAACATTAAATAATAGAGGTGAAGGATATTGTATCTGCACATTACAACAGGAACATTGGACTTTTTAAGCACACTGCAGGAAAAAAATCCTCAGACAACACTGAGCGCACGAGGTTCTGAAGCAGTTTTATATTATGAAGACGATCAGGAAAAATCAATATTTGAAACAAATATGACCTATGAAGTGATAAACGAGAGCGGGTCACTGGATGAAGAAACACCGATGTCTGTATTTTACATACCGGCAGCCGGCGACGGGACCTACTCTTTAAGAGGCCACTTGTCCGACTTTGCCGATGAGCTGAAAACTTTAAATGGACTTGTTTCTTTCCGTGTGGGTATCAGCCCGCGCGATGAGAATTATCTGGTTCTTATTAAATGGGCGGACACAAGTCTTTATAATGACTTTAAGCACACGGATACCTTTGAAAAATATTTAACATCTGAAGCTTTGAAGAAATTCCGCAATGAAGAATCTCTCTTCGGTGACTATTTATCTTCCAAAATGTATTACACTGTTGAAGATAACGAATATACAGACGAAGAAAAAGAAGAGCTGGGCGATTAATCGCTCAGCTCTCTTTCTTTTTTATAAATTGATTTAGATAGTATTCTGTTCAGCACATAACCCCAAACAGGGAAGAGAAATGCATAGAAAAACTCTGCAGGCTGGGTCACTATAAACATTACAGCAAAGATCAGCGTAATGATAAACACAACTTTATGTGAATAGCTGATGTAGCTTTTTTGTATATAGGCTCTCTTGACCGGCCATACTTTCGGCCACAGCAAGTATGCTTGTGCGGTATATATTTGAGACATCTGAAGCACAATTAAATAGATACCAAACAGACTGAATATCAGCGACACATATATATTACTGATCCAGAAAATTATAATGAAAAATAATACGATAATGCGCAGCACGATCATCGGCAAATCGTGATCCCGCATGAATGACCGGTAAAATAAATACTCGTACATATATTTTTTGTTAAACTTGTCTGCTTTTGGCGTCCATAAAAAGACGTCGAGAAATCGTCTTCTTTTAAAGGCCTTGTCGATCCGCTTCACATTCGTAAACATGCTGACCGTCTGGTAGTACTGTTGCAGTGCTTCTTTTTCATATTGCACGTAATCCAGCCAGGATATCGTATTATAGGACTGCTTCTTCATGATTGCAGTAAATATAACGATGCACAAGAGCGCTGGAGCGATGAAATAAGGATGCAGCAGCACCAGCAGCAGAGAAATAAAATTTACGGCAATTAAAACTGCCGTGATCAGCCATTTACCCGCTCCCGTATTGACAGACAGCCTTCTGATATTAAAGCCGCTGAAATATAAAAGTGCTGCCAGTAAAAAGAACAATACAATCGTTGTCAGACCGTGGCCGATAGATAAGAGAATCAGTACTGCAACAGCAGTGATTACCGGCAAGGCCAGGCCGAGCGACAGACTGTAAAGATTGGCCCGCTTAAAGTATGCAGTCATTTTCTTTTCGTAAGGCGGCAAAAACAGCATATCCGCTTCTTTTAACAGCGTCCTGTACTTCGGCAGCAGTACAACTGCCATTAGAATCGCACAAAGTGCATCGATATAAATACTCGGACTGAGCGTCTCTCTTAAGCCCAGCAGTGTATACAGCAGCACACCCCCTGCAATCATCAGAAAGACGAGGAAATGGCTGTTAAATATAAATTTGCCGTAATAACTCCTGATCTTTATATCTTCTTCCATTCTTGTGTTAAACAGTTTACTGCTCATGGCTGTTCCCGCCAGTCAGCTGTATATACACATCATCCAGCGAACCTTCATGCAGTCCGGTTGCCGTACGCAGCTCATCGAGTGTGCCGTCCGCAATTTTACGGCCCTGATCGATGATGATGTATCGGTCGCAGTAGCGTTCTGCCGTCGCTAAAATATGTGTACTCATTAATATTGACCGGTTTTTATCGCGCTCAGATATCATGAGTTCAATCAATGATTCAATACCGAGCGGATCAAGTCCGAGAAAAGGTTCATCGATTATATACAGTTCAGGTTCAACGATAAACGCACAAATCAGCATCACTTTCTGCTTCATGCCTTTTGAAAAATGACTCGGAAAAGTGTCTTCCTTGTCTTCCAGACGGAAACGTTTTAACAGCGGTCCTTTACGCTGGTCGACTTGCTCCGGTGTTAAACCGTAAGCCATCGCTGTCATGTTAATATGTTCTCTCAAAGTCAATTCTTCGTATAATATTGGCGCTTCCGGAATATAGCCCATATGTCTGCGGTATGCTTCCACGTCATTTTCAATCGTTTGATCCATGACTTTTACATTGCCCTTGTGCGGTCTTAGAAGACCAAGGATATGTTTAATTGTCGTACTTTTACCTGCACCATTTAAACCGATCAGGCCGATAATTTCGCCCGGCTCAATCTTAAAAGAGATATCGTGAATGACAGGTTCTTTCGAATACCCGCCTGTAAGTTCATTTATTTCTAAAACCATCATCTGACTTCCTTTTAAATAATTCTAATTATTTGTATACTGATACTTAAGTAAAACTATATCATAAGTTTTTAATGGAGGATATTGAGATGAATAAGACAATCTTTGAAAAAATTATCGACAGAGAGATTCCGGCAAATATCGTATACGAAGATGATCATGTAATCGCCTTTATGGATGCCTTCCCTATCGTTAAAGGTCATACATTAGTCGTACCGAAAAAAGTGATAGAAAATATTTATGATTTGGATGAAGATACCGGTGCCAAAGTAATGAAGACAATTACTAAAGTTGCCAATGCAGTTAAAGATGCCTTTGAACCTGCCGGCTTAAATGTCGTACAGAATAATGGCGCATACGCTTCACAGTCAGTGTTTCACCTGCACTTCCATATCATTCCGCGTTATAAAGAAGAACACGACGGTTTTGGCTATAAATGGGTCAGCACAGCAGATGAAAATAATACTGCAGAAGTTCGCACAGAAATTGAAGCTGCAATTAAAAACAAATTAAGTGAATAAATATATATTAATGCGGGTATATGATTTGAGATAAGGATGTGAATGTATGAAACTTAAAAATATCGGTGTAGGATTTGCAGTCGGCGTCACAGGCGGCATGCTGATTTCCTTTTTAAATGCACCTAAATCAGGAAAAGAATTACAACAGTCATTAAAAACCGGTTCAAATGATTTAAAATCACAAATGGACCAGCTTAAAATTGAAGGTGAAGAAATTAAAAATTCTTTCCTCAAAACAAAACACGAATCAAGTGAAGTCTTCTCCACTCTCGGTGATGAAGTTAAATCGATGATTTCGAACTTCCAAGCGGACATTAATCCAAACATCGAAAGACTCCAGTCTAACATCGAAAATATTTCCAACAAAGCTGATTCTGCTGTGTCAGAAATGACCGGCGACAGTAAAAAAGATGAAGACAGTAAGGAATAATCATTAAAAACTGAATATTTACAAAGACCGGTGTGTTTTAATTTGTGCACCGGTCTTTTTATATGATATATTATGCCTTGTATATGCAACTGGGAGGAGAAATTTGATGAAGAAGAAATTAGCGCCATTTATATTAGGTTTAGGTTTGGTCAGTCTAGCTGCATGCAGCAATGACAGTGAGGAAAATACTGATTCAGCATCGACTGAAGAAGGCGAAGTTGAATTCGGAGACGTTCTCGCAACAAGCGATGCGGGTGAGATTACTTCCGACGACGTACTGAATCAAATCGGTACAAATCAAGTCGCAAACCAAACATTCCAGCTTGTATTAGATCAGGTTCTAACTGATAAATACAGTGAAGAAATTAATATGGACGAATTAAATGACCAGATAGATGCTGAAATTGAACAGTACGGCGGTGAAGATAATTTCCAGATGATGCTGCAGCAATCACAGCCTGGAATGACTGTCGACGCATACAAACAGCAGCGTGTATCAAATGCTTTAAATGATTTATACTTCGCTGATTATTTTGAAATTACAGATGAAGAAGCATTTGACAGCGTCAGAAAAGCATCACACATACTTATATCATTCGGTGAAGAAGGCGAACAAGCCGCTGAGGGTAAAGATGCTGAAGAGCCTCTGACTAAAGAAGAAGCAAAAGCACAAGCTGATGATTTAAAAGCACAGCTGGATGACGGTGCAGACTTCGGCGAATTGGCGACTGAGCATTCAGATGATACAGGCAGTGCTCAGCAAAATGGTGATTTAGGCTATGTCAGCGAAGGACAAATGGTTGAAGAGTTTGAAACTGCTCTATTCGGCCTTGAACCTGGAGAAATCTCTGAACCTGTTGAATCACAATTCGGCTATCACATTATTTTAAATGAAGACGCTTCGCTCGAAGATACACCGGCAGAAGAACTGCGTACGATTAAAACACAAATCGTTAACCAGAATATCCAGGAAGATCCACAGGCAGCTTTACAAGGCTACCGCGATCTAATGGAAGAATATAATGTCTCATTCGAGAATGAAGAAATTCAAACTTATATTGAAGATACATTCTTAAATGCTGACGAAGCTTTAGAAAATGCACAGCAGGAAGACGCTTCAAGTGAAGAAGAATCTGAAGGTGCACCAACTGAAGAAAATGCTGAAGAAGAAGAGGCAGCAGAAACTGATGAATCAGAAGAAGCAGATTCAGAAGAAGACGCTCAGTAAATTTAACTCAATCACGGTATAAAAAAAGGTGCGCCGCAATTATTTTGCGGCGCACCTTTTTTCATTTGAATCATTAAAAGCTTTCTGGACGGTAAAAATTACGCGATTCCAGCGGGAAAATTCTTTCAGTAAACTTACCTTTATCTGCCTTTTCGATATGTTTATCCATCATCATCACACGGGCATCGATATTGTCGATAAAGTGCAGAATTTCTGCTTCTTTAATCATCGGCACTTTTGGTGAGCCGTATTCCAGCTTACCGTGATGGCTCAGTATTAAGTGTTTTAAAAGCATAACCTCTTCACCTTCGATATTCAGCTGGTCAGCAACTTTTGTAATTTCTTCAGTACCAATTACAATATGGCCGAGTAAGTTTCCTTCATTTGTATACGTCGTACCAATCGGACCGCTCAGTTCTTTCACTTTACCTAAGTCATGCAGTATAATTCCGCTGAACAGCAAGCTTCTGTTTAAAGACGGGTAAATGTCGCATAAGGCATCTGCTGTTCGCAGCATATAATACACATGATATGCGAGACCAGAAACGAAGTCATGGTGGTTCGTCATGGCTGCTGGGAAGTATGAGAACTCTTTACGATACTTAGTCAGCAGCTGGCGTGTAATACGCTGTAAGCTGCCATTTTCTATCTTCAGACAGTAATCTAAAATTTTATCGTACAATTCATCGCCGTCTATCGGCGCCTTTTCAACGAAGTCTTTTGCCTCCAGTCCGTCTTCAGGTGTTGCAAGACGGAAGTTGGCAATTTTCATCTGCTTCTTGCCGCGATAGTCGATGATATCACCTTTCACTTTTACAAGCGTCTCAGGTATAAGGACTTCAATATCTTTAGTCGACACGTTCCAGTGCTTCGCTTCTACTTCACCGGTTCTGTCCTGCAGCACGATTGTCATGTACGGTTTACCCTGGGTCGTTACACCCTGCTGACTGCGTTTAATGAGGAAAAATGTATCTACTGAATCTCCAGGCTGTAATGATGAAATATTATTCACTACTTAACCCTCCTACTTCGTTTTTTCTTTCAATTTAATCGTTTGGGCAGATGGGATACTTGTATTTAAATTACATGTAAAGTACAGCACCTGATCATCTGTTTTACTTCTAAAGTAATCAAGAATCGTTTTTGTACGTTCGCTGTCGAAATGAACGAATGCATCGTCTATAATAATCGGCAGCTGATAGTAGCCTTTTAAGGCTCTGATAAGGCTGAGACGCAAGCTGATGTACAGCATTTCTTTCGTCGACTGTGACAGTTCCAGAGGATGGAAAATCTGACCGTTTTTATGTTTAACATAAATGCCCTCTTCATTGTAGATAACATTAATATAGCGGCCTTTAGTCACAAACTCAAATGTTTCCCTCGCCTCTTCAATAACTATCGGCAGCCGTTCGTCTTTAATCGCTTTAATATGTGTCTCGATTAAAATACGGATGTATGTCAGGGACATATATTCCTCCGCCAGACTTTGCACAACGCCTTTACGCATACCGTACAAGTGATTGAGCTCACTCAGCTTGCCGTCGCTTTCGAGCACTTTAATTTCGTTATTAATTTCGACGAGCGACTGCTGTTCCAGCTGAATTTGTTCGTTTAGATTATCAATTTGACCATTAATATTGTCCTCATCTGTTTTCAAATCAGCGAGAAGCCGTCCCGACAACTCATTTCTCATATCGTAATCGAAATGCTCTTCGTCGAGTTTATCGCTCAATTCTTTAAAGCTGTTGACATTATTCACATATTCATTATGCTTTCTAGCATAGTAATAGTACTCTTCTTCATCATCTGCATCGACATAATCGAGCAGCTGATTCAGTTCCTTTTGAGATGTTCTGTTACGCTCTTCCAGCACTGTAATTTCATTTTCCAATAAGTCAGCCTGTTCACGCAGACTGTAATATCTCGACTCATCTTTACTTAATTTAGACGCAAGCTGTGCCGCTTCATGGAAAACTGAAGTCTTATTGTAATGAATGCCTAAGCCGCTCACTTCTTCGCTGACACGGCTGTCAAAGTCATTCAATTGTTTATAAAGATTATTTCTCGATTCATCTTCTTTGTTAATCTGATGGCGTTTTTGTTTAATCTGACGAATCGTGTAAATCGCATCGACGATGTATTTATCATCGAGTTCTGGATTAACTTTTAATTTATTTTTAGCTTCTGACAGCTGGGTATTTAAATGATCCTGACTCGCCTCATTGACTGAAAGCGTTTGTTTTAAATCATCCAGTTTAACAGAAAATGAATTGCGCTTCCCTCGGAGGCCTTTCAGTTCCTGTCTTAAATCTTTGGCATCATCGATATCAAAGTCGAGATTATAGCCGTCTTTTAAATCATCGATATTCTGCTGCAGATTTTCAACTTCCTGCTGATAATCTGTCTTCAGTGTGTCCTGTTCCCGGTTATTCGTTACTACGAGTATAAACAGTGCTGCAGCACCGACAGCGAGTCCAAGACCGCCGTATAAGTAACTGTTGTTGATGATAAACATGACACCGATAGCAATCGCAACAACACTAATTGAAATAATAAGTGCCGCCTGCCAGTTTTTCACTCTGTCGCGTTCTCGTTTTTCACGTTCGTAATCTTTCTCAATCAGCTGATACATCCGTTTTTTCTCTACAAGTTCAAACTCCCGGTCCAGTACTTCCCGTTTCTTTTTCATTCTCGTATCATCGATCTGATTTTTTTCGGATTCTTCAATTTCTGCATCCAGCTGTTTAATATCTGCTCTTAAATGATCGATTTCACGAATTAAATACTGCTCTTCCAGCATAATTTCATCGTATTTCGATAAGAGAGACTGGACCGATTCCCTGACGATATTAGAATCATCAACGTCAGGATGTTCCTGCTGCCAGCCGATATCTTTTTGCAGATTAAGAATATCACTTTCTAAATTCGAAATTGAATTTGTCAGCCGCATGACTTCCAAATTCTGCTGCTTAATTTCAGGCTCTTCTTTTTGCAGTGCCTCCAAGTAGCTGACTACTGATTTATCCGGCAGTTTAACATGCTGAATTTCCGCTATGAGTGTTTTCAGCTTCTCCTGGCGAAGACCGATATCTTTAGCAGACTGTTTAACATGGTTGCGGAGTGATTCATAACGTTCTATACCGCGTTCAGGGAAGTTGACCGGTTCTATGTTCAACTTGCTTTCAAGCTGCTTCCAGTCCTTAATATCCTTGTGATACATAACTTCCTTCATCTTTTGTTTGCGAATCATTTCCATCTGATTCAGGCCATGTTTTTTAGCATTTAAACTTTCCAGCGTTTTCAGCTGATCGTTAATCAGCGATTTATACTCTTCTTCATTTTTTTCAAGCGTTCGAATTTTACCGCTTAATTCATTCAAATCCTGTAGTTCTGTATTAATCACAGGGTTAATGCCGTTTCTCTTGTACAGGGATTTCAGTTCCTTGTCGATGGCACTGAGCATTTCATCATATTCGTGAGAACCGAGCGCACCAGCACGGAGTAAATATTCCTGCAGTTTGTCTTCTGTCATATTCTTATGAATATCCTGAAGGCCGAGCACGTCAAATGAAAATATAGAGCGGTAGGTCCGCTTATCTATATAGTTCAATTTTTTAGTCAGCCATTCCTCACCTTTACTCGTTCCGTCTTTGAAGTAAACTTTCACATCACCCTGAACTTTACCTTTAAGACGTTCAATCTCAACAGGTTCTGGTTCGTCTTTAAATTTCACAGTCAGCTTGCCGCCGTATAAATTGTGCATACGGGGCTCCCGTCTCGGCTCCTGTTCTTTCTTTGTAGGGAAACCGAATAAAACCGAGTGAATAAATGACATCATCGTCGATTTACCTGCTTCATTTTCACCGAATATCTGCACGAAGTCCTGATTGGTATTGAATTCCTGTTTTATAATTTTACCGTAGCCGTATATATTCACCGATAGGATTTTCATATTTTCACTACTTCCTCATCAACATTTTCAGACGTTCTTCGCCCATTTTAAGAAGTTCATCAGGCGATACTTCATTAATTGGGGGCAAGTAACGGTTAATATTTGGGTCCATATATAAAGTATTGACCGCACTTCTGAATAGTTCTTCATTATCTGAGTAACTGGATTTAATATCTTTTAAAAGTGCAATCTGCTCTTCATTATTATACGTGACGTTCAGATTATCAATCCAGACAAACTGGTCGATATCCACTTCATCTTCTTGCAGCAATTCCATCAGTTCAGCATAATCACTTTGAGAGATTTCATCTTCGCCGTCATAGTTGAGCTGAAGATTGACAATATATTTGCTCTGTTCTCTAAGATTTTGTTTAAACTCAACAATTTTTTGATACAGCGCCTCTTTTCTTAGTGTGTCAGTATCAAGTTCAAGATTTTCAAAGATCACTTCTTGAACGGGTACAAAGTCAGTTCTTAAAGATACGTCGTCACCTTGAACGAGCAGGAAACCTTTTTCTCCGGTTTCATTTTTATGACGCCCTTGAATGTTTCCTGAATAATGAACTTGGGGCAAGTCTGACAGCTGTGACCGAACATGTATATGTCCGAGTGCCCAGTAGTGATAAAGCTTATTATTCAGCGCCTCCAGATTAAACTCGGTATAGCGCTTGGCATCGTACACTGTTTTAGCATAAGTGCCGTGCAGCAGGCCGATGTGAATTCCCCGGTTATCAGTATTGGTCGGGTATTCATCCAGTTTGTTCTCATATGATTCGTCCAGCAGATAACTGAAGCCGTGGAGGTAAACACGCTCGCCTTTTGAACTCAGCATTTCATAAGTTTCTACATTTTCTTTAAATACCGATACGTTATCGGGCCAGGTTGTTTTAAAACCTGACGAAATTGGATCGTGATTGCCGTGAATCATGTAGACGAATATACCCTTTTCTTTTAATCGGCTAAATTCCTTTTTAAGGAAAATTTCTGATTTTAAAGAGCGGTTCGACTGATCGAAGACATCGCCGGATATAAGTATAAAATCAACATTTTCTTTTATCGCGAAATCGACCATGCGCGATACGCTTTTATATGTACTTGTCATTAATATTTCCAGTATATTATTTGGCATTTTAGACCGGGATTTAAACGGACTGTCCAGATGCAGGTCTGCCGCATGGATAAATTTAACCATAAGGGTCACCCTTTCATATCAAAAACTCTATTCCTCAATATTATAACAAAAATGAGAGGCCGGCACGGCCTCTCATCTCTTTTTTCTAATTATTGATTGTTAATTTGGTAAAGCTCTTCAATCGGCTTCATAATTACACGGTTTAAATCCTGGATAAGCTGGCTCATTTTTTGTTCAGCTTCCATTAAACCTTTAATATTTTCATCGTTCTCAATTTCTTGCGCTGAAGTTTGAGCTTGCTGAATTTCTTCTTCTAAAAGCTCTTCACCCTGCATTTGTTTTTGCTGTAAAGTCATTTGAATATCTCTAAATTCATCAAACATTTTTTTAGATTCAGGATCCTCATTTACTTTGCTGTAAAGTTCCTGCATTTGTTGAAATTCTTCTGATTCACGTAACGCACTTTCAAGTGCATTCGCCTGATCGTATACATTAACCATTAATATAAAACTCCTTTTAGTTTGATAGTGTTACATTAACACAAATTTACTATTTAGAAAAACAATACTATTACACCTTGTACGACTCCGACAATTCCGCCGAGCACATAGCCGAGCAGCATAATCATTTTGAACTCTTTATTGGCAACATCCATGACGAGCGATTCCATTTTGGAAAGTTCAAAACTGTCGATTTGTTTTTTAATCACTTCAGCCAGCTGCAATTTATTCATGATCTTGCTCATATTTTTTCCTGAATACTCGATAAAGTTATCTTTCAGCTGGTATTTTCCATAGTTTTTAAAACGGTCAAACAGTTCTTTGTTAAAGTCTGTAATCGGTGTGTTTAATATTTCTCTAATATCAATTTTTTCCTGCAGCACCTTGATTATACTGTTTAAAATATTATCCAGATCTGAATGCGTCGTCAGTTCCTGCAATTCGCTCTGCTTTATTTTATTATATTCATCTTCAATCACGCGGTTTTCAATATTAATCATTTTTTCCTGCTGAATGAGTTTCAGCAGTTCGGACTGAACACGTTCAGTGAGCGAGTCTTTCGTCATAATGTACTTCAAACTCCGTGCCAGGCGGCCGCGGTTTTCTGTAAGCTCATCCACCATAGTGTAAATATCGCTGTATCCTTTATCCGATGATATATATTGAACCAATTTGTCATTGATATCATAAGCCAAATGCGCAACTTTGCTGTCGACAGCATTTAAAGCGTCCGGCGGCATTATATCGTCAATGGTTCTGCCATAGAGCTTATTGCCTTCTTCAGACACTTTTAAACGTATTTCTTCATTAAAAGATAAAACAATTTTATCAGTCAAGCCTGAAGACAATCGTTCTAAAAAATATGACGGTGTCAGACGTTCTGTCTCAATTGTTTCTATTTGTCTGTCAATGAAATGCATAATCAATTGATCAGTTTCCGGACTCTTCAGTTTTTCTTCGAATACTTCCGGAGTTAATAAGTGACCCGTAATGATATCGCCAAGTTTAGCCGAAGCTTCCTCACGTCTCATTGGAATGACGCCCGGTGTAAACGGCAGCCGTTTGCCAAATAAATATTTGGCTTCGTACGGTCTAAAAAGCATCTTAATTGCGATTGTATTAGTCATTCCCCCGATCAGTGCACCGATCAGTGCCATCAGAAGAACCTGAATGACTGGATTCATATTCTCACCTCTTATTCAACTACATAACTATATATTACTATTTACATAAATAAAAGAAAAAGCACCCTGCTGGGTGCTTTAATTTATCGATTGCTTTTACGTTCAAAGTAAGTGCGTATTTCTCTTTCAATATAAGATGCGTGAACCGGCTGGTTATTTGCATTTAATACTCTGTAAATAGAATTTGTTTTGTTGAATTCCATTTTGTAACCGTTATTCGATTCGAGTGTTTCCCAGTATATATTTTCTTTATCATAGTTTGGGTATATCGCTGAGCCGCGTGACAACACTTGTGTCAGCTCCAACGGATCGCCGCCAAAAATATTCGTCAGTACTTCACTATCTCTAAACAGTGCACAAAGCGAAACACATGTTGTCCAGTTAGGCAAGATCCGCTCTTTTTCTATTTGTACCAGCGTCTTTTTGGATAATCCAATGGTATGACTCATAGCATCCTGGGTGTATCCAGCCTCCGTTCTTACTATCTTGAACTTCGACTGTAGAATTTCTGTAAATTCCTGCTTATCCATTAAAATCGTCCCTTCATAGCACTGCGATTAAAACTAATCAATCATGCTCGTATATCAATTTACCTGATATACATTGTAATTGATAATCATTACATTTTAAAGAGATTAGGAAAAAATTCACTAATTATTCACTATTGAACATTTTCTTTCATTCTGCTTAAAAACAAAAAAAGTATGAATGAGAAGTCTCAGTTCTCATTCATACTTAGATGTACTTATTTATTTACAATTTCACCTTCGACATATTTACTTTGTCCTTTAATGAACTTGCCTTCTTTAACGTTTTGCTGGTGATCAATGACGAGTGCGATTGTCGCATCACCTGTAATATTGACTGATGTACGAGTCATATCAAGCAGACGGTCAATACCGATAATAATACCGATGGCAGCAGGATCAAGTCCAACCGCTGTCAGTACCATCGCCAGCATAACAAGGCCGACACCTGGTACACCTGCTGTACCAATACTAGCAATCGTCGCGATAATAACAACTGTCGCCATTTGGCCGATTGTTAAATCAATTCCGGACAGCTGTGCGATAAATACTGTCGCCACCCCTTGCATAATTGCTGTACCGTCCATGTTCACCGTTGCACCTAAAGGCTGTACGAAAGATGAAATACTCTTTCTGATACCTAATTTATTCTGTGCAGTTTCCAATGATACCGGTAATACGGCACTGGATGATGATGTACTGAATGCCACTGTCATCGCAGGCATAAACTGTTTAATAAACCATACGAAACTATGTTTACCAAGGAACTGTACGACAGAACCGTACACTACTGCAAAGTGAATGAATAGTGCCAGCAGCACACAGATAAAGTACATACCGAGCTGCTGAATTGCGCCGAAGCCCGCCTGTGTAAATGCTGTTGCGACTAAACCGAATGCACCGAGCGCTGCAAAGTATTTCATAATCGCCAGTACAATCCACATGATCACTTCATTCGCCTGTTCAAACAGCTTAATTATACCGCTTGCTTTTTCTTTAACTGCAATTAGTCCGACACCGATGAAAATAGCGAAAGCGATAATCTGAAGCATGTTCTGCTCCGCCATTGCCATAAATAAGTTATCCGGAATGATATTAATTAATGTCTGGTCAAACGTCGTTTCCATAGCGAGTTCTGTATCTCCGCCTTCAAGTTCAGTCGAGCGGTACTCCGATACTTCTTCGGTATTCAGTAAGTCCGCCTGACCTTCACCCGGCTGGAGTACTAATGCAATCCCGATTGCTAATGAAATTGCAATCGCTGTTGTTGCTAAGTAAAAGATCATTGTTTTGATTCCGATTAATCCTAATGTTTTCGGGTCGCCGACACTGACAACACCAAGAACTATAGAGATGAATACGACAGGCACTACAACCATAAATATAAGGTTTAAGAATATCTGTCCTAAAACGTTAAAAATATACTGATCTATCCATTGTACCCAAGCGGCATCCGCCATTGTATTAAATATTGAACCCACTGCTATACCGGCAATTAAAGCGATTACAATATAGAGTGTGAGTTTGTTACCTACCTTCATGTGTATCCCCCTTAACTTATATCTCTGAATATATATCCAAGTATACTTTGCCGTTTACAGATTTGTCCATAAAAATAAGAATGAAATCTCTAACAAAGCCCTTGAAAACGCTTGGTGAAGCGTTTTCAAGGGAGAAAGTTTTATTGTGAATATACACTAAAAATCGATAATATTGAATTTTATTGCATAAATCACTGCCTGGGTCCGATCAGAAACTTCCAATTTATTCAATATGTGGCTGACATGAGTTTTTACAGTTTTTTCACTCACAAAGAGTGCTTCGCTGATTTCTTTATTCGACTTGCCTTTGACGATTTCTTTCAGCACTTCAGTTTCTCTTTTTGACAGTCCATTTCTTTCATGCGGCATATCGCCGGTCTTGTCGATAACTTTCAGAATATCAGGGTGGATTACCCTGTCCCCTTCTATCACACTTTTAATTGAGCCAATCAGCTCATCTACTTCCATTTCTTTAATGATGTAGCCGTCCGCCCCCGCTCGAAAAACAGGATGAATATATTCTTCACTTGTATAGCTGGACAGAACGAGCACCTTAATATTTTTATATTTTTCTTTCATTAACTTAGTCAGTTCAATGCCGTCCATTTCAGGCATGACAAGATCGATTAAAACCAGGTGAATCTCATCGTGATGTGTTTCCAAATATTTAAGTGTTTCAGCACCGCTGTCGAAATCTTCTACTACATTGATATCAGAAGTCGTAGACAGCAAAAACTTCATGCCCTCTCTTACGACTTGATGATCATCCGTTAAAATAATGTTATACATTTAATTCCCTCCGAGTTTCAAACGTGTCATTAAAGTCGTTCCCAAATTGATTTCAGATTGGATTTCCAGCTTTCCATTCATCTTGTGAACACGTTCGTGCATATTTGTCAGTCCGTGGCTCATGCCATTCGTTTCAGCAGGATTAAAGCCGTTTCCTTTATCACTAATAACGAGCAGCAATTCTTCTTCTGAAATCTCGATCAGCACCTCACCATTCTTAGTTCCTGAGTGCTTCCTAATATTATTCAGACCTTCCTGAATAATTCTGTAAAGTTCTATTTCCATATCATCTTCTATATTGTAGAAGCCGTTCATTGTGATTTCTATGTCCAATTCGAGAATTCTGGCATAGTGCTTCACCGCTTCGATCATGCCATTTTCAAGACCGATTGGTTTTAACTGCCATATTAAAGCCTTCATTTCTTTCATGGCATACTTAGATGTATTTTCAATTCTTTCAAAAGCAAGGCCGCTTTGAGCTGAGTCTTTCAATGATTTTCCTGCGTGTGAAGTAATACCGATAGAAAAGAGCATCTGATTCACTGAATCGTGTAATTCTCTCGCCAGGCGCTGACGTTCTTTAATAATCATATTTTCTTTTTCGCGCGTCGTTAAGTCCAGTCTTTTTAAAGTCGAACCCAGCTGGAAAGCGACTGACTCGAGCAAATCCAGCTCATCCTTTTGAAACTCTTTAGTATAGGGACTCGCCACATTTAGCAAGCCGAAAGTTTCATCCCCTGAAATTAGCGGCACCGTCGCATGATGTGTAATACCATTATTTTCATCCGGTATTTCTCTCGCAGCTTTTTCCAGCCTTGAGCATGCAACGATATTCGTTGCATTGGATAACTCCCCTTTATTGAACTTATTGACGCACCAGCATTTATCATTCCGTAAGTAGGTATGATTTTCATTTTGAAGCGTCGGAGGCAGCTGATAATGTGCACTCAGTTCATGTTTTCCATCTTCATTTATAAAAAATATCCAGCCTGTGTTAAAATTGGAATGATCAATCAGCATTTTTAAAGCACCGTCGATCATAGACTGGCGATGCGTTTCTGTATTTAAAAATTCAGCGATATCTTTTAAGAGCTGGAGCTTGCTTTTCATCATTATCCCCTCTTTAAATAAATTGTACGAAATTTGTTACACTTAAAATAGCCGTTTTCACTTATAATAAAATAGTAAGTTACAAAATAATAATGAAAGGTCAGGCACTGATATGAAAAGTAACAAACTTTACATGCAAATGATTTTTATCGTGTCATTGCTCGCCACACTCGGTTCTCTGTATTTCAGTGAAATCAGAATGTATGAACCGTGCGAGATGTGCTGGTATCAGCGCATATTAATGTACCCGATTGTCATTTTATCTTTTATCGGAATTATAAAAGATGACAGCCATGTCCGCCTCTATGTACGCGTGATGAGCGGTATTGGTATACTTATGTCAACGTATCACTATGCACTCCAGAAAATCCCGGCACTCGGTGAGAGCGGCAATTCTTGTATGGGTGTTTCCTGTACAGTGCAATATATAAATTGGGCTGGATTCATTACGATCCCGCTACTTGCATTGACTGCTTTTATCATTATTTTCATTTTATCATTTTTCATTAAAAAAGATTAAAGAATAGGAGTTATTAACTTATGGGCAACAAAATATTTTACGGCATTATCGGTTTAATCGTAGTAGCATTCATTATTATTGCTGTTGTTATTGGCGGCAATGAAAAATCAGCAGAGGACTATGCGTATTATCCATATACTGATAAAGAACCTGAAGAACTGAGCGGTCCGACAATCGACAAACTTGAAGACGAAGATTACCAAAGCAACAAAACACCTGCAGAAGTTGAAGAAATCGTAAACTCAGGTGAAGGTGAGTTCGTATACTTCTGGAGTCCGACATGCCAGCACTGTCAGGCAGCGACACCAATGCTGACTGATGCACTCGACAGCATCGACGGCGAAGTTACTCAGCTTAACGTATTAGAATATGACCAGGCTTGGGAAACGTACAACATCAGCGCAACACCAACTTTAGTTTACTATGAAAACGGCGAAGAAGTTGAACGCCTTGAAGGTAACCCTGGATCAGTTGACGGTTTTGAAGAATTTATGACAGCAGCTGCGGGAGAATAAGATGAAATTTACTGTACCTCAGAAGTTTAACCAGTTCACTCTGGAAGATACGCTGATTGCGCTTCATATTCCTAAAAAAGAAATGCACTGGCTGCGCATGTCTAAAGACATTTTGATCAACGATAAGCAAAATTCGTTAAAAGCAGAACTTGCTGAAGGCGACACGGTGATTCTCCCTGATTTCAGTGAAGCGAGCAGCTATAAGAAGAGCAGCAAACAAGCTGTCATTCTATTTGAAGATGAAAACCTGCTGATTGCATCTAAGCCGCCCGGTCAAAAAGTTCATCCAAATGAAGCTTCTGAACAAAATACGCTTGTAAATGATGTCATCAACACCGTGCACAGCGCATATGTTGAAGCTGTGCACCGTTTAGACGTCGATACAACAGGTATTGTCCTGATGGCTAAAAATGCCTATATGAAGAAAATGCTGGATTATATGCTGGCAGAAAACCAAATTAAACGTGTTTACATGGGTCATGTGAAGAAAAACAGTAAGATCGCAGTCCAGACAGTAAACGCGCCGCTGGGTAAAAAGCCGCATACGAATATTTTTCATGTCACAAGAACTGGAAAATCAGCAGTCACTCATATTATCGATAAAAAAGTGACCGACAAATATGAAGAACTGATTATTGAACTGGAAACGGGACGCACGCACCAAATCCGTGCACATATGAAGCACTTAAATGCCCCGCTGGTCGGGGATAAACTGTATGGCGGACCACCGTCACCCTACCTGCACTTATACGGCTATAAGGTTTCATTCAAACACCCGATTACTGATGAAGAAATCAGTGTCAGTCTGGATATCTAACTTAAATCTGGACTGGAAGATAGATATTTATTTAATAAAAAATATGCTGCCCGATTCGGGCAGCATATTTGTACAGCTTATTTTCTGAATCGGCTTTTAATCCGTTCCAGTATATTGCTGTGTTCCTGCAGCATTTCAGTTTTCTTCTGTTCTCCATTTTCTACCGCACGTTTCATCAGTTCATCCTGAACACTCAATGGCGGCAAGTCATTTTTAACATATTCATAAGTCCCGTCAGACAGCTGTCTGCGTGCCTTGACATTGTCATGGAGGAATAGATTATTGATTTCAATTAATTCTTCCACAATTCTCGGATCGTTAATCGGGAATAATATTTCAACACGCTTAATCATATTTCTCGTCATCATATCTGCTGATGATAGGAACATTTTCTTATCTCCATTATGATAGAAATAATAGATTCTGGAGTGTTCTAGAAATCTGCCGACAACACTGATGACACGGATATTGTCGCTGACACCTTTAATACCCGGCTTCATACAGCATATACCGCGAATGACTAAGTCCACTTTTATACCTTCTTGCGAAGCTTGCAGCAATTTATCGATAATTCTCTTATCTGTTAGTGAGTTCATTTTGGCAAAGATGTAGCCGTTGCCGTGTTTTTTATGACTTTCAATTTCCAAGTCGATACGTTCTGCAAACATATCGCGGATTTCAAATGGCGCGACATGCAGTTCTTTATATTCTGGTTTAAGTGAATAACCGCTTAAATAGTTAAAGAAGTTGACTGCATCGTCACCGATATTCGGATCTGTCGTAATAATTCCCATATCAGTGTACTGTTTTGCCGTTGAATCATTATAGTTGCCGGTACCTAAATGGACGAATTTCACTATTTTTTTATTCACTTTTTTAACAACTAGTGTAATTTTACTGTGTGTTTTTAAATAGTTCATACCGTAAATTACATGACAGCCGGCATCTTCAAGTTCTTTTGCCCAATGTACATTATTTTCTTCATCAAAACGCGCTTTTAACTCTACCAGCACAGTCACCTGTTTGCCGTTTTCTGCTGCTAATTTTAATGATTCAATAATTGGTGAGTCACTCGATACGCGGTAAAGGGTCTGTTTGATTGCCAGAACATCTTTATCCGTCGCGGCTTGCTGAACAAATTCCACGATCGGCTGGAATGATTCATACGGATGATGGAAAAATATATCTTCCTTCAACGCCGTTTCATACACATCTCTGCTGCCTAAAAACTTAGGCTGCTGAGGGAAGAAAGGTTTGAACAGCAGATTTGGAAATCGTTCTTTTAACTTGCTTGTTAATTCAAACAGGAAAGTTAAATCCAGCGGTCCGTCAAAACGGTACACATCTTCAGGATGAAGTGACAGCTGGCTCTCTAAAAATGATCCATTAATCGTTTCATCCCGGCTTCTGTCTATTTCCAGACGGACTGCCGCACCTTTTGTTCGTTCTTTTAAGAAACGCTCAATTTCAATAAGTAAATCTGCAGCGCCTTCTTCATGTATTGTTAAATCTGCATTTCTAGTAATTCTAAACGGGAATGTTCTGTCGATTTGATAGCCGTTAAACAATTTATACACATACTCTTCAATAATGTCTTCAGCAAGAACAAAGTATGTTTTCCCTTCATGAGACAATTCATAAAATCGTTTAATGACAGTCGGCAGCTGAACAATTGCTGTCTGCTTGCCCACTTCATTAGATAAGTCGACGAATATATTAATTTTTTTATTCATCAGCTTAGGAAACGGCCGGTAAGCATCGATACCAAGCGGTGTTAATGATGGCAGAATTTCTTCATCAAATAGATTTTCCAGCTTATCCTGCAATGGTTTTGCAAGCTGATGCGGTCTTCTGATAAAGACATTCAAATCCTCTAATTCGCTCATCAATGCATGATACGATTCGTATTGAATACGGCAGTTTTCACGGTTAAGTTCTCCGATACCCTGAAGCTGTTCTTCAGGCGTCATTCCGGTTTTAGTATCCGGTTCTGCATAGTTCATTTTTACCTGGTCTTTTAAACCGGCAACTCTGACCATAAAAAATTCATCGAGATTAGAACTTGTGATTGCTATAAATTTTAATCGCTCAAGAAGAGGATTACGCGTATCGTCTGCTTCAGCTAATACTCTGTAATTAAAACGCAACCAGCTTAATTCCCGGTTATTATAATATGATTTATCATTTAATTTATAAGACATAATAATCCTCCTGACCCTTGAATATTATAGCGTATGAATATTAAGATTCTGTAAATTCTATCCACAAATTACCGCCGAGAATTTTTTCAATATGCTTCTTCTGACGTACAGCATGATACTCTTCTGCGATCGGATCTCCGTTATATTTAATATCCAGTCTGAAGTCATCTCCAGAAACAGACATTTTCAAACTGTCCACAATTTCCGTATTAGAAATATTTAAAGCATTTGCAAATTTAACAAGTGAACCGAGCGCCTGAATTTCACTCAGCTCTTCATCATCGAACCAGCCCGTTTCTTTAGCGTAAAAATCCAGCAGAGTTTTATTTTTATAACTGGCGATCAGCGCTAATTTGACCCGGTCACGGTGAATAATCCCGTTAATATTACTGTTGGAAATTAAATAGTAAGTATGCTGACTGGACGCATCTCTATCGATAAAGTCCCCTAAATAATAAATCCCTGCAGCATGTTTCATAATCATTTTATTCGTTTTTGACAACGATAAAATACCGAGTCTTTCCAGCTCATGATACAAGCGATCAACAATTTCAGTCCGTTTTCTGCTGTCTGTTTCATCGAGATTAAAATCATTTGCCAGCTGTTCTATTGAGTCTTCAAACACTCTGTATTTATTAAATGCGACCGGGAAATCTTTGCTGATAATCTTCATAGCCATGCCTTCACGCAGCCCTTTTCGGCTGAATTTAAACTCATTTGCCCCGACAACATCAAACAGCGTTTTAAAGACGATACTGCTCGGTAAAATAATATCTGCACGGTCTTTACTTAGCCCGTCGATATCATCCAGATTTTCTGTATCTGTCGTTTTAAGAAGTTTATACACATCATGTAAATCTTCTTTTTCCATCGTATAACCATGAACACCCGCTATCGGATAGCTGATTAAAGCCTGGTGGATGCGCGCAATATTACGCGCACTCCCTCCAATGGCTAAAATAGGTACTTTTCTGTCACGGAGCCAGTTCACTTTGTTCAGTTCGTCCTCAACAAACTTTTTAGTGTCTTTAATTGCTGATTTATCATTGTGGTCTTTGCCTTCAAAAAACATTTTATTTAAAGTCACAACACCGAAAGACAAACTGATACTGTAAATAATTTCTTTATCTTCGTAAAAAGTAAGCTCTGTACTTCCCCCGCCGATATCGATTGTCACGGCATCACAGTAGCTGATTGTATGGACAGCCGCTTCAAAACCAAGCGCTGCTTCCATTTCTCCGCTGATAATTTTAGCATCAAGATCAAGTTCCGCCTTGATGCGCTTTAAAATATCTTCACGGTTTTTAGACTGTCTAATAGCAGCAGTCGCCATAGGATAAATATCAGTTATATGATATTTTTCGGAAATCTGTTTAAAACTGTGTAAAATTTTCAGCAGTGCTGATACACCTTCTTCAGCCATATAGCCGTCTGCATCGATGTACTGAGCTAAACGCGCTGGTGTTTTAATGTTTCTGATTTCTTTTATGCCGTGTTTTTCTGTGTATTCAAAAAGTACAAGTCGAATCGTGTTGGATCCGATATCTATTAAGCTTATTTTTTTCATCGAAAAACCCCTACTCTTTAGAGTGAATCATGTCTTCCGGTTTAATCCATTCGTCATACTGTTCTTCTGTCAGTAATCCTGAATCAAGCGCAGATTCTTTTAATGTGATTCCTTTAGCGTGTGCATTTTTAGCAATTTTAGCAGCATTTTCATAGCCGATATGCGGATTTAATGCAGTCACAAGCATTAATGAATTATTTAAATATTTATCTATGTTTTCAGCAATCGGTTCAATTCCTACCGCACAGTTATCATTGAAACTGCTCATTCCGTCAGCAAGCAGGTAAATAGACTGCAAGGTATTAAATAAAATAACCGGTTTAAATACGTTCAGTTCGAAGTTCCCCTGTGAGGCACCGAAGCCGACAGCTGTATCGTTACCGAATACTTGTGCAACAACCATAGTCAGCATCTCAGACTGAGTCGGGTTGACTTTGCCCGGCATGATTGAAGATCCCGGTTCGTTAGCTGGAATTTCAATTTCAGCCAGACCTGCACGCGGACCTGAAGACAGCCATCTGACATCGTTGGCAATTTTCATTAAGTCTGCAGCAAGTGCTTTTAATGAACCGTGAACGTAAACCACTTCATCATATGAAGATAAAGCGTGGAACTTATTAGGTGATGACACAAATGTCAGCCCCGTTTGTTTTTCAAGCTGTGCTGCCACTTTAGTACCGAACTCAGGATGGGCGTTAATACCTGTTCCGACAGCAGTACCGCCGATCGCAAGGTTAGCCAGCTGTGCTTTAGACTGGCTGATTAGCTCTTTAGATTTTTCAAGCATGTATGCCCAACCGCTGATTTCCTGGCCCAGAGTAAGCGGTGTGGCATCTTGTAAGTGCGTACGTCCAATTTTAATAATATCTTTGAACGCTTCTTGTTTTTCTGCAAATGTATTGTGCAGTTTATCCAGTGAAGGCATCAGCTGATGTTCGATTGCCTGGCTGAGCGCAACGTACATCGCAGTAGGATATGTATCGTTTGAACTCTGTGATTTGTTCACATCATCATTGGGATGCACAACTTCATCACTGCCGTGTTCTTTAAGATAGTCGTTCGCTACATAGCTCACGACTTCATTGACGTTCATATTGCTCTGTGTTCCGCTTCCTGTTTGCCATACGACAAGCGGGAAATGCTCGTCCAGTTCGCGTGCAATGACTTTATCACAAGCATGGACAATCGCATCTTTTTTCACATCTGGTAATTTCCCTAATTCATTATTAACAATTGCTGCGGCTTTTTTTAAATGCGCAAATGCAACAATGACTTCAATCGGCATTTTTTCTTTGCCTACCGGAAAATTCTGGCGGCTTCTTTCTGTTTGAGCTGCCCAAAACTTATCAGCAGGCACCTTAATTTCACCAATTGTATCGTGCTCTATTCTAAATGACATACAAAAATCCCCCCGAAATATAGTATTCATTACTAGTCTATACTATATTGCGAAAGGATTCATTAAGAAAAAGCTATGCAAACTTATAAGTGTAATATTCTACTATATCTTGGTCTAATCCGCCTGCTGCGTCTTTATCAATTACCACTGTGACCATGCGGTGACTTTTTATTTCACTAAGCATACCGCTGCCTTCAAGTTCTGCATCATACAGCCTTCTGACAACATCACTCTTATCTTTCCCCGTTGCATAAATAAAGAGTTCTTTTGCTTTCAGTAATTCATCATTATCATTGTTAAATCCAACTTTTTTATTGGCATTCAAATTAAGCAGCGCAACATTGACTTTTTTCTTACCCTTATTGTCAAGGTCATCTGCAGTACCGCCGCTGTTTAATTGAGACGATGGAATATCCAGATTTTTAAATACATCCAGCCCTTCCGAACCTACAGCATAAATCTGTACTTCTGATAAATCTGCAGGATGATTTTTTACTTCACCGACAAATTTTTGATAAGCCTGAGTTAAATCTTCGTTTACATCAAGTGCTAAAATACTTTCCGGATTGTTGTGGATCTGCTTGCGCAATAAATCCGCAGCAAAGATGTCTGTCAGTTCTTTCGTTTCAAATATTTTAAAATTCATTGCCATAATTTTATCCTCCAATAATCGATGCATTATTATATAATCTTATATTACATTTATCTTACCCTAATCTGTAATTAAAATAACGTAATCCGGCTAAGAAATAATAATTTAGTCATGAGTCACATGTTTTTTTCAACTAAGGCTTTTTAATCTTTGCATAATGGTTTATAATAAATGTAATTAATCTATGTACTGGGGGCAAATCAATAATGAAAGCATTTCTTATTTTAATGGTTTGTATAGCCTTCCTGACTTCAATTCTTACTGCAGGTCGCGAGACTGAATGGGGATATAAAGATGACGGGGAGAAAAAAATTAGAGAATAGTTTTATTCAATTCAATTTTTCAAGCTGAGCGGCATTATGCTGCTCAGCTTTTTTTAATTTATGCTTATCATATATAAGCCGGATAATTGAGAATTATTATCACTCGTTATATAATACAGATAAATATACTTATAAAAAAGATTTACAAGGAGAAAGTACATGCAGATATATTGGAGTAAGCTTATAGATGTAGTCACTGAATCGCCCGAAGTAAAGACCTTCATTTTTGAATGCCCGGAAGATTATACATGGGACGAAGGTTCTCATATTCACCTTGCCCTCGAAGGCTTCAATACAGGTGAAAAACCCGACAGAAGCCTGATTCGCCACATGTCGATTTCAACGCTGATGGACGAGAACAAAATCGGCATTACCACGCGTATTCGCAAGGAATCATCTAAATTCAAAAATATTTTAAATAATATGGCTATTGGCGAACAGGCCGCAATTTTTAAAACGCATACTAATGTGCCGTTAAAACGTGAAGGCAAAAATATTTATATGCTGTCTTCAGGTGTCGGTCTGGCTACATTCAGACCGCTTGCACTGGATTATTTAAATAATAGCGATAATGTAGAAAAAATCCATTCTTTAAATATCGATTCATCTAAACACTATTTATTTACCGATATTTTTAAAAATAATTCCGATAAAAATATGACTGCACACTTTGTCAGCAGCCGCGATGAATATTATGAAGCAGCAGAAAAACTGACAGCAGACAAAGATGCTTTATTTTATGTTGTCGGCAGCGATGAATTCCTTAAACAAAATGTAGATATGCTGCTGAAACAAGGCATACCCAATCATCAAATTTCACTCGATAAGCACGAAAGTCAAAAAGATCAATTCTTTACGAGTTAAAAAAACCAGCAGAGCTCATTTTCTGAGCTCTGCTGGTTTTTATTATTTACTGTCCTAAAAATCCTTTTTCCTTCAGTACTTCATCGACATCGAGACGCTGTTTTTTACTGAGCATGTTAATCACTTGTCCGCTCCATTTATCGTCACGTTTACCTTCTGTTCTCTCACTGTAGTAGTCGCTGACGCGCTGATCATATGCTTCGATATCATCTTCTACTTCATCGATGCGCTGGTATGTATTTTCGTGATACACAGCTTCGAATGGCAGACGCTCTTTTTGTGATCCTTCCTCTGTCGGATAGCCGGCAACCATACCAAACAGCGGGAAAGCACCGTCAGGCAGACCTAAAATTTCACTGGCTTTTTTAACATCGTTGCGCAGTGAACCGATATAGCAAATGCCAAGCCCCATACTTTCGGCAGCTACTGCCATATTTTGAGCAGCCAGACTCGCATCGACTACACCCACAATCAGATTTTCTGTCTTATCAATAGAAATATCTGCATCCGTTTTTTTAGCCAGTTCCTGATGACGATAATAATCGACGACAAAAACGAAAAGATGACCGTTATGTTCAACATAACTCTGTGTACTGATTTCTCTCAGTGCTTTTTTCTTCCCGGGTCTGTGACACCCATAATAGAATATGCCTGAACATAACTGGACGTGCTCGCACTTTGCGCAGCACCCACCAGCGTTCTAATTGTCTCTTCAGATAATTCTTCATCAGTGAACTTTCTTAAAGAACGGTGATGATTCAATAATTTTATAACTTCATTCATAAAAAATTCCTCCTATGTCAGTCCGGGATACCCTTGCTGTCTTAATGCTTCATACACTAATATGCCTGCTGTATTTGATAAATTTAATGAACGCACTTTGTCAGTCATTGGAATTCTCATTAATGAATCCTGATATTCATCTTTCAGCCAGTCCGGCAGACCTTTTGTTTCCCGGCCGAATACAAAATAATGATCGACCTCTGTACTGCTGTAATCCATATCTGTGAAATGTTTTTTGCCAAACTTTGAAATCATATAATATTTACCGCTGCTCTTTTCAAAAAACTCTTCTATGGATTCATATTCATACAGCTCTAAATCTTTCCAGTAATCGAGCCCTGCACGCTTAACGTACTTGTCTTCAAGGCTGAAGCCATAAGGTTTAATTAAGTGCAGCGGTGTGCCTGTTCCGACACATGTTCTTGCGATATTCCCTGTATTCTGGGGAATTTCCGGCTGATATAATACAACGTGATTCATTCTATTTTCCTTCTTCCTAACTCACTTCTTGAATGCCGAGGAGCATTTCTTTTTTTACATCATCATCGGTCTCAATACCATACCGTTCATGAATGTAGTCCAATGCCTCGTCACCGGCAATTTGTCCGATTGCCCAATAGGCTGTGCCTTTAATGACCGGACGCATGTCCGTTTCGGCAACAGATTTAAGTATATCAAGTGCGGACCTTTCTTTAAAGTGCGCGAGTGCAATAATAGCATTGCGCTGGATCGGCTTTTTGCCTCTCCACACTCCGGCAAGATGACCGTAAGTCTCTTTAAAATCTCTGTTCGAGATCTGCAGCAGACTGGTCAATTCCGGTTTTAAAATTTCCGGTTCAAGTACGATATCTTCATGGTGTTCTGTATTAATTCCTCTATTTCTAGGACAGACTTGCTGGCACGTATCGCAGCCGTACAATCTGTTGCCGATTTTTGAACGGTACTCCACCGGCATGAAACCTTTAGTTTGAGTTAAAAATGAAATGCACTTTTTAGAATCGAGCTGGCCGTCGCCGACAAGTGCTCCTGTTGGACAGCGGTCCACACAAATATTGCAGTCTCCGCATGAATCCAAGAGTCCTTCATCTGCAGGAAAAGGATAGCTCACGATCATTTCACCTAAGTAGGAATATGTCCCTAACTTTGGATTAATAACAAAACCATTTTTGCCGACAAAACCGAGCCCGCTGCGTCTCGCAACTTCACGATCGCTCAAAACTCCGGTATCCACCATCGATTTACAATCAATGTCAGGATCAAGTTGCTTAATATAAGCTTCCAATTTTTCAAGCCGGCTTCTCAATAGGGTATGATAATCCATCCCCCATGATGCTCTCGCAAAAATCCCGCGGCGCTCACCCTGTTTTGATTTTGGTGCGTTTCGCAGTTTATTAGGATAGCCGACAGCAATGGAAATAATACTTTTCGCATTTGGCAGACTCGCTTTCGGATTCGTCCGTTCTTCGATCGTGCCCGTTTCAAATCCCGACTCATAGCCATTTTTATAGTAATCGATGAGTTTAGCTTTAAACTCGGTAAACGGCTCTGCTGTTGTAAACCCGATATCATCTATCCCGATAGAATGAGCGTATTCAATGATACGATTCTTAAATTCGCGGCGGTCCATAGTATCCCTCCTTTATTTGCAAAATCTATGATCTTGATTTATATTAATTATAACAAATACAAGTGCGAGGTGAACTGCAGGACAATGAAGTAGATTATCCTTTTTCCTATGACATATTTAAGCTTATTTACTATGCGAAAAATCTGTCGAAATAAGGGTAGTCATACGCAGTTCAACTATAATATTTAATTTCATGCACGGATATTCATCCTTTTCTTACAGATAAATATACCCTGCATATTTTGTATTATACTTAATGCGGCCTTATTTCGACAACGAAATGAGGCCATTTTTTATGATGAATCTTAATAATATAACTTTAGACATTAACGGCGAAACAATTATCTCAATCGATAATATCACTGTGCAGGAATATAAAACCATCGGTCTGATTGGACGAAACGGCAGTGGAAAGACAACACTACTAAAACATATCGTCAATCACAGCACTGTTTATACTGACCAGAAAATCATTTATATTCCGCAGCTGAAAAATAATACTCTTGAAAAAAGCGGCGGTGAGACAACAAAAATATATCTGCAGCAGGCACTGAATCAGACGGCAGGTATCTTTCTTTTTGACGAGCCGACGACACATCTCGATGAAACAAATGCGTCATGGCTGCTCGATGAACTGAATCAAAAGAAAGCAATAAAGATTATCGCTTCACACGACCGTGATTTTCTCGATAAAATTGCAGATGAAATCTGGTCAATTGAAGATACTGGAATTGTTATATATCCAGGAAATTATACGCACTATAAAGAAATATCTGCTCACAACAAACAGCGTGCTCAGGATGAATACGATAAATATATTCGTGAGAAAGCTCATCTGGAGCAAGCAGTTGAAAATAAATCAAAACAGGCAGCTCTCTCCAACCGTATATATGACAAATCATCTAAAAAGTACATCACAGCAGAGACACCCTACTTTAATAAAATGCAAAAGAAACTCGATAAAGTCCGAACCAGCATGCAGACACGTCTAAACCAGCTTGAAGAAAAAGAAAAACCTGAAGAAGATAAGCAGGTCATTTTCTATAATCAGGAAATAAAAAAACTAGGCGGTAAAATTATTATCCGTCTCGAACATGAAAATATCAGCCGGGAAAACACGAAGCTGCTGAAGGATGTTTCTCTCTATTTAAAAGCAGAAGATAAGGTGTGTATTACCGGGGCAAACGGGTCAGGTAAAACAACCCTGCTAAATGCTATTTACGAGAAGTATAAACACTCTAACTTACAGCTTGGCTATTTTTATCAGCAGCTGGAATCACTGGCATTGGATTCGAGTATTCTAGAGAATATTCTCAGCACCAGCCGCTACGATGAAACAACGGTCAGAACTGCCCTCGCCCGCTTAAATATAAAAGCGGATGATGTTTATAAAACCGTTTCTGTTATCAGCGGCGGTGAACGCGTCAAAGTACAGCTGATCAAGCTTTTAATGTCTAACAGTCAAGTACTTATACTGGATGAGCCGACAAATTTCTTAGATGTACATTCTATCGAGGCGCTGGAGCACATGCTGAAAAGTTACCCGGGCTTATTAATTCTCGTCTCTCATGATAAACGATTTAGAGAAAGTACCACTTCTGTTTCATATAACATTCAAAATCAAACCCTCGTTAACCCTAATGATGCCGCACCGCGCAGTCATGCAGCAGATGAAATGATGGTTCTTGAAAATAAGATTACCCGGGTACTCAGTCAATTATCGGAAGAATCCACTCCAGAACTGGAAGCAGAATTTGAAAGATTGATAAAAGAAAAAAACGAGATGAAAAGGCAGCTTGAATGACAATACACTACTCACAAAGTAATATACTTCTACACTATCATCTCTAAACAAAAATAATCCGTACGTTTTCCCCACTGGGAATCTAACGTACGGATTTAATACATATTATATTCTATCGCTCTTTACTCGTTATTGTAATCCATTGCACGTCTAATACGCTCAGGAATCATTACAATTTCAGCCTTCATATCTTCCGGTCTGAATGTTTTATCGATACACTGTTCCCAGTATTTCAAATGTTTCTCGTCCAGTTCAGTTTCAGATATTTTATCTTCTGAATGATTGTCGTCCTGAACACTGTACCAGTATAAATATTCCACATCATTGAATGCTTCTCTAAAAATTGTTTCTACGAACATCTTCTCGCCCTCGAGGTTCATGAGGACGTCATCCATATGATTGTGCATATATTCAATCCATTCATCGACCAGTTCGCTTTTTCCTGCTTTAACTCTGTATTTCGTCAATTCTACTCTCATGATTGCTCCCCTCTTCAAACGGCTTTATATTTAGGTTTAACCTATGTATTATTAAAATTAATTGTCTTATTATGTTTCGATCGAAAACTCATGATATCGCTATTATAACGTTTTGTGTGCCAAAGACAATGATTATCAGTATATTTTTTACCGGAGGTACGATTAATGAAACTCATTTTAGGCTCTCAATCCGAGAGACGCCGCACGCTTCTCTCACAAGTCGGCTTGGAGTACGAAGTCGTTATTCCAAATGCTGATGAAGATCTTATCACCAGTACACATCCTGAAACTAAAGTCATCGAAACCGCTAAATTAAAAGCGTCGATGCTGAATCTGGATGATGATTCAGTTATTTTAACGTGTGACACAGTCGTCAGTTTTAACGATAAAATCTTCGAAAAACCTGACACGATTGATGAAGCGCGGCAAATGATAACCGCCTTATCCGGAAGCACTCATGAAGTGTACTCCGCTGCAATATTAAAGTCAAGAGACTTTGAAGAAATTATTTCCGACTGTACACGAGTCACTTTTTATACGCTGACAGCAGAAGAAATCGAAGATTATGTTCACAGTGATGAACCGTACGATAAAGCCGGCGGCTATGGCATACAGAGTTTTGGTGCTGTCTTTGTGAAAGAAATACAAGGGGACTATAATACCGTTGTCGGTCTCCCGCTGTCAAAAGTTTATAGAGCTTTAAAAAAATATAGTTTGTAGATCCGGAACTGGAACAATAACACAAAACAAAATCCGTACGCCGGATGCCTAAGGGGATTTCCCCAAGTCAGCTGACGTACGGATGATTTATTATATAGATATTTATTTCCAGTCCCGTCTATTTAAATATCAAACAGTGTATTGAACGCTTCACTCATCACCGGATGGTTATACATCATGTCACGAAGTGCTGTATATGGAATATCGTGATCCATAGCCAGTTTCACCATATTAATCAATTCTTCGGAGTTAACACCGTAAAGGTGTGCACCAAGGATTTTACCAGATTCGGTATCCACTACTGCTTTAAATAGTCCCCGCAGTTCATTGTTAATATGGGATCTTGGATGACCTGACATCGGCATACTGTTTTCTTGTGCTTTAAAACCTTGTTCTTCCGCTTCTTTTAAAGTCAGTCCTGCACGTGAATATGGCGGATCCGTAAACATTGTATAATGAATATTTGTTCTGGAATCAAAAGTGTACTCACCATCACCGAATAAATGATCCTTCACAATACGAAAATCATCTAATGACGTATAGGTGAACTGCGCACCGCCTTTAACATCACCCAGTGCATATACATTTTCTACATCTGTCTGAAGATGGCTGTTGACGTTAATTGCCCCACTATCAGTCAAGCTGATGTCTGTATGTTCCAGTCCAAGATTTTCTGTGTTGGGTCTTCGGCCTGTTGCAAATAGAACTGCATCAGAAGACAGCTCTTTTCCGCCGGATAGTGTGATTGTAATGCTATTTTTATCATCTTTTACATGTTCTGCACGTTCTCCGAACAAGAAGTGTATGCCGCTGTCCGCCATATCTTTACTCATCTCAGCAGCGATATCTGAATCTTCATTTTTAAGAAGCTGTTCATCCGGTACAATGACAGTCACTTCTGAACCAAATGCATTGTACATCACTGCAAATTCAAGACCAATATAACCCCCGCCGATTATGGTCAGTCTGTCAGGAAGAATATCTTCGTCAAGCAGCGTCGTACTTGTGTACACTCTGTCAGAATCTATATCTCCTTCGATTGGAGGAATAATACTTTTAGCACCGGTATTTATAAAGAATTTATCTGCAGTCATCACTTCTTTATTCCCGTTCTTATCAGTGACTACAACTTCATTATTGCTGACAAACTGCGCACGGCCGTCAAAAACAGTCGCATTGCTTAAATCTGCAACGCTGTGATAGTTTTTATCACGCAGCCTTCCAATGACACCGTTCTTACGTTCTATCGCTGATTTATACTCTCTGCCATCCAATGCATCATGCATTAATAATTTAGTCGGTATACACGCAATATTGATACATGTACCGCCGTACATCATCTCATCTTCTTCAATGAGTGCAACCTTCCAGTCTCTGTTCGACAGCTCAGCAGCCAATGTTTTACCCGCTTTGCCGAAACCTGTAATAATGGCGTCAAATTGTTTCAAACTCAGCATCTCCTTAAATTTATCTATAAATTTTCATCTTAAATATTTACCCTTAATATTGTTTTTAGAAACCTAGTGCCTAGTCTGCCAGCCTCCATATACAGGTCAATGTTAATTTCTCCTTCTCATATGATGCTTTAATTTTACCATCCATTTTTTCCATCAGACTTTTAACGATAGATAAACCGAGCCCTGTGCTTTGATGTGTCCTCGATTGATCTGCTATATAAAACCTGTCAAAAAACAATTCTAAGTCCATTTCCTTTGCCGTCAGCCGGGTACTGTTTTCAATACTGATATGAACATAATCACCATGTTTTTTTAAACTGACAGAAACTTCACCGTCCGAATAACGTATCGCATTGGACAGTAAATTTTCAAGGACACGCCATACCGCATCCCTGTCGCTGTCAATAAATACATTACCCATTTCAATATCTATACCGGGTTCTATATGAACATCCTTAAAACTGCTGTAAAAAGATAAAACTGCTTCATTAACCAGCTGAGAGAGATTAATCTGTTCTTCATTCAATTTATAATCAGGGGATTCAATGGTGCTCAATTCAAAAAAGTCATTGATCAGATGTTCTAAATGTTTTGACCGTTCAATTGCAATTGACAAATATTCGTGCCGTTTGCCCTCAGTTAAATTTGATGATTCAATCATTTGCAAATACCCTTTAATAGACGTTAAAGGAGTTCTTAAATCATGAGATATATTTGCAACTGCTTTTTTCAACTCATTATCAGAACGAATTTTTTCACGGTTTGAATTAACATAATGATCCATCAGCCTGTTTATTTCAGATCCGAGTGTTTCAATGTGTTTATCGATTAAATTAATATCTATTTTCTTTTCGGTCTTTAAATCATTGTATGAGGCAAGCTGTCTGTTGATATTTTTAATTTCTCCAGAAATAGTAAATAAGCGGATGCTTAAGAAGACTATTACAATGATTAAAATCAGTATTATAATAAGCATTCTTATCACCCGCCTTTTTTATTTAATTTCTTTTTTGCTGAATACAATCATGCCGATAAACAACAGTACTGCCATTGTGATTAAACCGACAGCAAGTCCGGTCATAATACTTTCTATCCCGAGTTCGGGGAAAAGGACCTGATTAAACTGCTGAAATATAGAATATTCATAGATGCGCTCGATAATACCTGACTTCGGCATTTTTTCAACGATATACATGACAATTGTGAATAATATCGAGAATATAATTGTCTTGCCGCTGTCTTCAGTAATTATTGCCAGCAGGCTGATAATTGCTGTGTAACCCAAAAGCTGGAGGGAAAATAAACTGTACGCCCCAAGCAGATAAGTGATGGTTTCAAATGTAAAAATTCCACCGTTGCCCATTATGATATTCAGTATGATACCCGTCACTGCCGGAATAAGTACAGCAATCACGACTGCAGCTGCAGAGTAGACTATATATTTTACAAAATAAATCAGTTTTCTATTTTTACCGCTGATAATCTGATTCTTTATCACACCGCTTGGACCAAAATCGGTAGAAATATAAAATGCCGCGAGTGTCCCAATCATAAGATTAAAAAACAATGGTGCCATGAACATAGACAGACCGTTCATTTCAGAAAGTCCTGCTGCATCAAACGGTGTATTATAAACTTGCCACCATTCAGTGATTGCTAAATAGTGCATCACAGCACTCAGTACAAGCGAGGTCAGCAATATTACCCAGAATGATTTGTTGAGTCTTAATTTAAACATTTCAGCTTGAATCATATTAAGCATGCGGCTCACCTCCGATGACCTTTGAGAAGTAGCTCTCAAGACTGTCCCCGTTTTGAGATAAATGCTCGATGACTAAGCCGCTGTCAGTCAATGTTTTAGACACGGTATAGACATCATTCAGATGGTTATACAAATGAATATACCCGTCCGGCATCACTTCAAAATTTGCGGTCTGTATCATCTCTTCCAGTACTGTCGCACCTTTATTGGCGTTATCCACTTTAATCTTTAAATGCTGCTGACATTTTTCATCCAGCTCAGACAGACTTAATTCCTCAATGAGTTGACCGTTATGAATAATACCGTAAGTCGTCGCCAGCTGGTAAAGCTCGCTTAAAATATGACTGGAAATCAGTACTGTCAGACCTCTTTCATGATTTAACTTTTTAATTAAATCTCTAAGTTCCACAATACCAATTGGATCCAGTCCGTTAGTCGGTTCATCTAAAATAAGAAATTCAGGATCACTGAGCAGTGCAACTGCCAGGCCCAAACGCTGTTTCATACCGAGAGAAAAATTTTTAACTTTCTTATTGCCGGTATTCTTTAATTCCACCAGACTCAGTGCATCATCAATACACGATTTTCCGGGAATTCCTTTTTGCAAACGGTGTACTTCTAAATTCTGTCTCGCCGTCATATTTAAAAACAGTGCAGGATTTTCAATCACCGCTCCCATTCTCTTTTGTGCATCATTTAAGCCCGTTTCAGTGTTCACACCGAAAATTTCAATTGAACCTCCGCTCGGAAAATTCAAGCCTGTAACAAGACGGAGCAGCGTTGATTTACCTGCACCATTCTGTCCGATAAAACCGTAAATATCCCCTTTCTTAATGGAAATGTTTACTTTATCGACGGCCTTATGATTTTTATAAGTTTTCGTGAGTTCATGTGTTCTTAAAATATATTCACTCATATTTTTCGCTCCTTCTTAATCGATACATTCATTATAGAAGCTAATTCATAAGAAGGTCTTAAATCAATTCTTAAGAATCTATTAAGATTTCATTTTATAACCCATTCCCCATACCGTTTCAATATAATCAGTATTTGGATTTGCTGCCGCAAGCTTACTGCGCAGATTGCTCATATGAACATTAACTGTATTATCGTCGCCCTGGAAGGGTTCGTCCCATACAGTTTCAAAAATATTTGCTTTAGAAAATACTTTGTCAGGCCGCTTCATCAATGTTGATAAAATCGTAAATTCTCTAGCTGTTAAAGTAATCTTCCTGCTATTCACAATGACTGTCTTAGCATCAGCATTCAAAATAATATCCTTATAGGTTAATATGTGAGCTGATACCTTCTCTTTTTGGTATGACCGTCTTAAAACAGACTCAATCCGTGCAGCCGCTTCTTCAATATCAAAAGGTTTTGTTATGAAATCATCCGCACCCATTCTGAGCGCTTTAATTTTTACTTCCTGTTCATTTTTAGCAGAAATAATAATGACCGGTGTCTGTTTTCCATTGATAATTCCAGCTAATATTTCTTCACCCGGCATACCTGGCAGCATGAGATCAAGCAGAATTAGATCCCAGTCATCCCGGTCGATATACAGCATCGCTTCAGTTCCCGAATACGCAGACTGCGGTATATAGCTGCTGTCTTTAACAATATCTGACAGTAGAGTATTGATCGCTTCGTCATCTTCAACAACTAATATCCGCTTATTAAGTTCCATAAGTGAGTCTCCTCTATAAATGACGTTACTTAATTATAAACATAAAAAATGTCTCATGAAATCCATCCAAGGAAATCATGAGACATTGACCCATTTATTTATATAAAATTTTCAGCTACTTCTACTGTCTTATGCTTCAGCAGGGTTAAGTTGTAACTCAAGAGTTACTTTAACGTCTTTAGATACAAGTACGCCGCCTGTTTCCAGAGTTTGGTTCCAAGTTAAACCGAAATCTTCGCGGTTGATTGTGAACTTAGACTCGAAACCGTAAACTGTCGGTCCGAAAGGACTTACACCTTGACCATTGTATTCAAGTGGAATAGTGACTTCGTTTGTTACATCTTTGATAGTCAGATTTCCTGTAACATTAAATGATTTGCCTGAACCTTCAATTTTAGTTGATTCGAATGTCATTTCAGGGTATTTTTCTGCATCAAAAAAGTCTGCAGAAGTTAAGTGAGCGTCACGGTCAGCGACTTTAGTATTGATAGTTGCTGCATTCGCTTTACCTGTAATTTCTGCTGTTGTGAAATCTTCAATATTGTCAGCTTCAACATCAATTGACCACTCACCGAAAGTTCCCTTAACTTTAGTTACCATCATGTGTTTTACCTGAAATTCTAATTCTGAGTGTGCTGTGTCTGCTGTAAATTTAGCCATAATTAATTCATCCTCCATAGATTTGTTTTGATTTTTAATGAAATACTTCGCTTTCGAACTATCACAATAATTATATTAATACACATGGTTACAAAAAGCAAGTAACAAACTTAAAATAAATTAAATTTAATCCATTTTCTTATTTTAAGTCCATCAATCATCGATTGCCTGTTTTCTGTAAATTAAACATTTTTCCTTAGCAGTATTAATATGTTGACCTTTATTAGGCATGCGTGTATCCTTAATCTCATTAATTAAATATTTTCTTATCCAGAGAGGTGAAGGGACTGGCCCGTTGAAACCTCAGCAACAGACCATTTGGTACTGTGCTAATTCCAGGAGCATCAACTGCTCAAAGATAAGCTGAGGACTTCCCCATCACTTATCTTTAAAGATAAAGGATGGGGATTTTTCTTTAGGAGGATTTTAGATGTCTAATAAAAAAGGCAGCTCACTCGCATTGCTGCCCTTAGTTATATTTGTCGCCTTATTTATCGGTACCGGGCTGTTCGCAGGTGACTTTAATGCAATGCCGATTACTGTTGCAGCAATTATTGCTTCAGTAGCAGGATTCTTTTTATATTTGAAAGAGCCGTTTAAAGATAAACTGTCAGCATACTTAAAAGGCGCTGCACAGGAAAATGTCGTGATGATTGTCGTCATCTTTTTACTATCCGGTGCATTTTCAGGTGTTGCCAATTCGATGGGCGCCGTTGATTCGACTGTAAACCTCGGTTTAACATTTCTTCCGGGCAGTCTGCTTTTAAGCGGAATATTTATTATCTGCTGCTTTCTTTCATTATCAATGGGAACGAGTATGGGAACAGTCGTTGCGATTGCACCGATAGCTGTCGGAATTGCGGAACAGACAGATATCGGGCTGCCGCTCGCATTAGCGACAGTAATCGGCGGTGCAATGTTTGGAGATAATTTATCGTTTATATCTGATACGACCATAGTTGCCACACGTACACAGGGTGTAAAAATGATTGATAAGTTCAAAGTAAACTTCTGGATTGTGCTGCCTGGTGCTATTTTAACTGTCGTTATTTTGTATTTCATTACAGCTGATGTTTCACTCGACCAGACAGAAAATTACGCGTATAACTTAGTCGAAGTACTGCCCTACCTTGCTGTCCTGATAATTGCACTGCTGGGTGTCGACGTAATGATTGTCCTGCTCGGCGGCGCAGTATTTGCCGGAGTGCTCGGATTATTTACAGGCGCTTTTGATATATTCACACTGATCACAGCTGCCGGTGAAGGTATTGCAGGTATGCAGGAAATAGCAATTATTACTATATTAATAGCCGGAATGATCGGACTCGTCAGTCATTACGGTGGAATCAACTATCTGCTTGAGACGATTATGAGCCGCATTAAAAGCAAAAAAGGCGCTGAACTCGGAATTGCAAGTTTAGTCAGTGTCACAGATATGTCGACGGCAAATAATACAATTTCAATTATTATGACCGGACCGCTGGCGAAAAACATTACTGATGAATACGATGTTGACCCGAGAAAATCTGCAAGTATACTGGATACATTTGCTGCAGGATTCCAGGGAATCATACCGTACGGCGGACAGATGCTTGCCGCTTCAGGACTCGCTGCGGGTCTGTCGCCGGTAGAAATAATTCCTTATTCAATATATCCTGCACTATTAATTATCAGCGGAATTATCGCGATTTTAATCGGCTATCCAAAAAAATATTCGAAAGCATAAAAAATGATTTAAAAATCCCCCTTAACAATGAACACTGGTGTGCTCCTTGGTAAGGGGGTGTTTTTCTGGAGGGTTTGGTGATAAATCTGATGATCTGTTCTGATTCATCACCAATCAACCGAATATTATATCTCTAATCATATACATTTCTTTAGCAAAGACTGAATCTTTAATATCAGCTATTGTATCCTCAATGATCTGATAGGAACTCCGCGCTTCATCTACTCTGCCCAATTCAAATAAACTCAGTGGATACACCATACTTCTAACAGCGAATGATACACGGTCGAGCTGATGCTGTGCCTGAGGTCTTTCATACATTTTATAAGAAAAATTTTCTATTACTCGGAACATTGTTGTACGGTTTTGCCTACGATAATTTACCTTACTGGATTATTCACAGTATCAGCTTTATCGCTTTGATTACCGTTACACTCAACTTCCTCAACAACCGTGTCATCGAAGAGTCGAAAGCGGATGTAATTAAAGTTTCAAAAGAGATTGATATTTCTAATGACCTCCATGAAAACGCCAACATTTAACATTATATATTACTCATTGTCTGATATAATAATGAGTAATATATTACATAAGGATGTTTTTATGACGGATTATAAAAAAGAGTACGAATCTATCTTCAGCGGTCTTTCCGATGATGACCAGCTCGCTTTTAATTCGCTGAATCAGGAGTTTGATAAACACTTTGTCACCAAAGATGCGAAGTATGAAAAGCTCTATATAATGGCCGTATCCATGGTTGATTCAGGAAAAAATTACGTGGAATACTACAATGCCAAAACGAAAGATGTTGCCCGTGTAGCATCTAAAGATTTACCTAAGCACCGTAATAAATACTGGTCTGATGCCGCGATTTTAGGTGTATATTTTGCTGTATTATTTTCAGTCACTATTTTTATTCTGGGTGAAATAGTCATTTCATTTGTTCTGCCTCTAGTGATTATTTTAATTTTATTGATGGTGCCCTTTATGAATACCGGCATTAAACATCAGACCTCACGACGCGGCAATAATCAGATGTTATCTGGTCTCATTTTTATTATTTTATTTGTCAGTGCTAATTTATTGATTCTTTTTATGAACTCAGAATTTCTAAGCGCCCTGAAAATTACAGCACTCGATGCTTCTTTCGCAGAATCACTGCTCTACGTCTTATTTATTATCGTCACAGCCGCTTCTGTGTACTTCATTTTCTCCAGTGAGTCATGGGCGAGTAAATTAATTTTTATTGTGCTGTTGATTTACAGTGCCGGACGCCTCCTCTATCCGTTTGATATTTTAAACGGGCTGTCGGAGTTTATCGTGCAGTACTTTATGTTTATTGGGCTGATTCTCATTATTATCGGCCAGTATATCAGATCAAAACAAGCGAATAAGGAATCATAAAAAAGCGTACTGTCTTTTGACAGCACGCTTTTGTTAATTCATATCTGTTGATTTCGGCAGTCTGAATGCCAGTACAAAACCGATAAATGCAAGTACACCTGCAAACAGGAATGACATATTTACGCCGTGAATCATACCCTGAACCCCGTCTTCAGGAATCATCGTATTCGTCATAATCGATACTAGGAGCGCTGTACCTACAGCACCTGCAACCTGTCTCATCGTATTATTCATCGCTGTCCCGTGGGGTACCAGCTTATTCGATAAGCGGTTGAGTCCTTCTGTAGTCACCGGCATCATTACCATCGCGACACCAAGCATCCTGAACGAATTGACTACTGCAAGATACGTAAATGTCGTTTTTGTATCCAGATTTGCAAACATCATTGTCGTAATCGTAACTAAACCAAGTCCGATGACGGCCAGCCATTTCGCGCCGTACTTATCGAACATTCTGCCCGTAACAGGACTCATCAGTCCCATAATCAATGCACCTGGCAGCAGCATCATGCCTGATTCCAATGCGCTGAATCCGAGCATCGTCTGCATGAATATCGGCAATATAACAGCCCCGCCGATCATCGCCATAAAGACAATCATCCCAAGTGACGTTGATAAAGTAAATATTTTATCTTTAAATACGCCAAATTCCAGTATCGGTTCTTCCAGTCTGTTTTGTCGTTTAATAAACATATAAAGCGCCAGCGCACCAATAATAATTGGCAATATCACTGTCAGACTCAGCCAGCCGCTGTTTCCTGCAGCACTGAAGCCGTAAAGCAGTCCGCCGAACCCAAGCGTTGAAAGAATAATTGACGTCATATCCAACTTCGGATTTGTTTTTTCCGTGACATTTTTTAATATAAAGTACGCAACGATTAAGTCGATTGCAACAATCGGCAGTACCATATAGAACAAACCGCGCCACGGATAGATATCGATAAACCACCCTGACAATGTCGGTCCGATTGCCGGAGCAAAACTGATGACGAGTCCGAACATCCCCATCGCTTTCCCGCGTTCATTACGCGGATAGACGAGAAATAGTATCGTCTGCATCAGAGGCATTACAATCCCTGCGCCTGCAGCCTGCAGTACACGTCCGCCTAAAAGTACCGGAAATGACGGCGAGATGCCGCAAATCAGCGTACCGAGCCCAAAGAGTGACATTGCTGTAAAGAACAATGTTCTCGTTGAGAATTTATTGATTAAAAATGCTGTAATCGGAATCATAATCCCGTTAACAAGCATAAATACCGACTGCAGCCATTGTGCAACATCCGCGTCCAGATTTAAATCTGTCATGATATGCGGTATCGCCGTTGCCAGGAGCGTCTGGTTCAGTATTGCCGCAAATGCACCGGACAGAAGCACTGCCATAAGTATCGTTCTGCTGTTCTTAGTTAATTTACTGTTCTTGTTATTTTCCAAAGACATTCCTTTTCCTTCTTTCATAGACATACATAATAAATGATTGTATAATACAACTACTTACTAAGTCAATCATAAAATCTGAAAGGCAGTGTACATAGAGATGGTAAATGATGAATCAGTGGAAGTTTTGGAATTGGAAATCGCGATGATGGTCCGCGCATTGAGATCACGAAATGCCGAACAGGATAAAAAACAGGAGCTGAAACGCGCCAGTTATTTAATTTTGCTGCTTCTGTCCAAAAATGGCCCGATGGGTGTCAAACTTATAGCTGAAAAACTTCACCTCGATATTTCAACAGTCAGCAGACAGGCGGCTGATTTACTCGCTGACGAACTGCTTGAAAAGAAACAGTCTGAAACGGACCGCAGATCGTACTTATATGATATTAACGATAAGGGCTGGGATGTCCTTACTCATAACAGATACGGCAGACAGAAACGCTTCTCCAGAATGATTGAAGAATGGGATGAAACAGAAATTGAAGAGTTTGCACGTCTGCTTCATAAATTTAATCAATTGATGGAATAAAAAAACCGCTTCACCTGATTCCGGTGAAACGGTTTTTATCGTTATTCAGTCAGTTCATTAAAGAAGTTAATTAATTTCGTGTTCATATCGTCCTGATTTTCAGTATATAAATACTGATGGCCTTCGTTTTCATAAGCCGTGAGTTCCACGTCTTTGTTTTCTTCTGTCATTTTTTCATACATTTGCACAGATTCCGAAAACGGTACTCTCACGTCGTGATGAGAGTGGAAAATTCTGAGCGGCGTACGGATTCTCTGTGTATTGTTTAACGGAGCAATGCACTGCATAAACTCATCGTGCTCCCCGATAAAACCGTACTCATGCGAACGCTGTTCCCTACGCCATGCCGGCGTATTCGACAGCAGCGTTGTAAAGTGTGATATCCCGACGATATCCACCGCGCCTTTCCATAACTTAGGGAACTGGGTAATTAACAAGAGCGTCATAAATCCGCCGTAGCTCCGTCCCATTATAAATATATTATCTTTATCAGACTGGTGATGGTCAATTAAATGCTGGCGCAGTGCCACAACATCTTTAGCTGCATCCATCCGTTTCTCCTGATTATCCAGGCCGATATAAAATTTGGAATAGCCTGTTGATCCCCTGATATTCGGTACAGCAATCTGATAGCCTTCTTTATAGAGCTTATAATACAATTCGTTGAACTCCGGACGGGCCTGGGATTCCGGTCCGCCGTGAACATGAATTGCAGTCCCTCTCTGACTGCCTTTTTGCTCATATAAATAATATGGTACATCCAGACCGTCAAATGACGGGTACGTGGCATGCATTGTCTGAATTTCAATATCAATATCTTCATTGCCGAATAATTTTACCGTGCTGTTTTTCGTTAAATCAAATTCATATACAGCATGCGGTGTTACCATGCCGGAATACAGCACATACAGTTTATCATTTGAATTCACCAATGAATGGATGACGCCCCTCGAGTAAAAATCCAGAGATTCCAGAAGATCATCCTGGACGTTATATTTAAACAGTTTTGAGAATCCCTGCTTGTTCACTTCAAAGATAACGGTATTTTTATCTTCAAGGACAATCACTTTTTCAATATCCCATTTAAAGTACGTCAGCTTTTTAAACTCAAATGTGTTTTTATTTAATTTATATAAATTCAAATGTCCCTCTAAATAATCGCTGGTAAACAAAGCCTCAGCTTCATTTAGTGAACGGTAGCTGCCGAAACGCCCTGCAGGCAGACCGGTCTCTTTTAATACATTCTCATCAACATTATACAAACAGACTGTTTTGTCGATATTATTTACAGCCTGAGTCATCAGTATATGGTAATCATCAAACTTACCGGTAATTGAAACCGGTGTGTCAAACGAATTAAGCACTTTCCGGCTGCCGTTTGATATTTCAACCAATTCAAATGTTTTACCATCTTTATGATGTCTTAAGAAGATAAACTTCCCGTTCATATGAATGCCGTAGTGATGGTAATAATCATCATCCGACGTCAGCTGAACTGTCTCTTCATCTTTAAAATATGTCAGCTGTTCCCGCTCGTTACCGTTAAAATCGGTTGCAATTAACAGTCCCCCGTCTTCAAACCAGTAATTTTTAACATTTTCTTTCTCGTTGGACACTTTTACATAACGGTCATCTTTTAAGTTATAACTGTGTAGCTCGCGTTTTCCCGTCTCATCTGAAATTACATACAGATTTTCTTTACTGCTGTCCAGTTTTAACGAGAGATATTTAGTAAACTCAGTCACTTCTGCACCTTCTTTAATTGATGTAGTTCCTTATATATAAAAATACCCTAATCCTTAGAGAAATGTAAGGATTAGGGTCTGAATTTATAATTATTGCTTATTAAAGTAATCTACAGCAATCTGTGTACCGACTTTAGCATTGTTATATACTAATTTGATATTTGCATCTAAAGATTTACCTTCTGTTTTTTCGACAATTTTACCAAGCAGGAACGGTGTTGAATCTTTACCGCCGATGCCTTTCTCTTCAGCTTCCTGAACTGCTTCCATAACGATTTGGTCGATATATTCTTTAGGGAGCTCATCGCTTTCTAAAATAGGGTTGGCAATAACAGTGCCGCCCCCCAGTTCAAGGTCGTGTTTTGCTTTAATGATACTTGCAATTTCTTCAGTAGAATCTGCAGTCGTATTAAGTTTAATATCACTCGTACGAGTAAAGAAAGCAGGCAGTACATCTGTTTTATAACCGATGACCGGCACACCTTTTGTTTCTAGATATTCCATCGTTCTATCTAAATCTAAAATTGATTTTGCACCTGCACAGATTACAGCAACATCTGTTTTACCAAGTTCATCAAGATCGGCTGAAATATCCATCGTATCTTCAACACCGCGGTGAACACCGCCGATACCGCCGGTTACGAAGAATTTTATCCCCGCCATTTCTGCACAGATCATCGTTGAAGCAACCGTCGTTGCACCGATGCGCTTTGTAGCAACGATTTCTGCAAGGTCGCGTCGTGATACTTTCGCTACACCTTCAGAGTTACCCAGCTTTTCTAATGATGCTTCATCTAAACCAACTTTAATTTTTCCATCCATGATTGCAATAGTTGCTGGTGTTGCGCCGCCTTCACGAACAATATCCTCTACTTTTTTAGCCATTTCAATATTTTGCGGGTAAGGCATACCATGTGAAATAATAGTAGATTCCAAGGCGATGACCGGCTTATTACTGTCTAAGGCTGCTTTAACATCAGGGTGTAATTCGATTAAATGATTCATTTAACTTCCTCCATGTCTTTAATAAGTTGTTTTTCTGTTAAATCTTGACGAACGGTATACGGTGTTTCAATTGTCTTTTTGCTGTTCATCATAGCCATCTTCACTATATCATCAATTGGATAGCCTTTCAGCCAGCCATGTACAATCGCACTGGAGAATGAATCCCCGGCGCCTGTTACGTCGACTACATTGTCAGATGGAATGATACTGTATACTTTACCGCCGTCTTTTTCGCTGTAAGCTATGGATTTTACTCCATTGGTAACAATTACATGACTCACACCTTCATCATTCCACATTGCTGCAGATCTCAGCAGCTCTTCATCACTGTTAATCTTTATATTAAAATGTGTTTCTGTTTCATCACGATTGACAATTAACCAGTCTACAGGATCTAGATTATCAGGCAGACGGTTCATTTTTGGACCTGATACAGGAATAAGCACAAGTTTGATATCATGCTTTTCTGCATAGGCACATAAAAAATCGAGTGAAACTTTCGGTGTATTTAAATCTGCAATGATGCACTTGGCACGTTTTAATATGTATGTCTGCTTAATCAGTACTTCAGGTGTCAGATAGTCATATATATTCATATCTGCCAAACCATACTCCATCTCGCCCTGGTGACTAATTAAAGCCGTATAACAGCCTGTACTCTGACCATCTATATACTCTGCAAAATCCAGATTAATAAACGGTGCTGACAGATCATGAATCGTCTGCCACTCACTGTCGTCCCCGCGTGCCGTTATTAAAGCGACGCTTTCGCCGAGTCGGCCGAGATTTTCACCGATATTTCGTGCTACACCGCCGACAGACTGTGCAGACTGAATCGGATTTGATGTCCCATGAATTAATTCCTCATCAACAAAAAACTTTCTGTCGAGGTTGGCAGCACCAATACAAACGATTGGATACTCTGCATTCAATACGTAAGCTTGTCCTTGTATAAATTCTTTCTTTACAAGATCAGAAATAATCGCAGCAACTGAAGAACTTGTCAGACCTACTTTTTTAGCCAGCTCTGTTTGTGAAATAAAAGGGTTATCCTTAATATGTTTTAAAACGTCATTTTCTTTAGGATGCATTGTTATCCTCCTGACTCACTTTTTACTGCTTTAAATAATAATAAATTTAAGCAATAAAAACTTATTTTAACATAAATTAAGATGATTATTGTTAATAAGTTACACTATCTATGAAATTTTTGAGAATATTTTCACTAAATCCTAATAATTCAAAGTATTTATAGAAATTTCCGTAATTTTCGATAATAGAATCATACGCTGCCGATATATCTATAGGATCAGATTTCAAAATATTTAATGGGCACGCACTTAGCATTTCATTTAAATTACTTTGAATATAAGTATAGCTCACTTCATAATTCGCTAAGATATCCAGTTTGTCTACCCCTAAAAGACCCATTAAAAGCATAGAAACAACACCTGTTCTGTCTTTGCCTGCCGAACAGTGATAGAGCACACCGCCTGAGCTGTTTAGTATAATTTGCAGTACTTTACCAAGCTGTTCTTTTTCTTTAATAAGACCTGTATATATCATGCTGAGAACGGGATCATTTTCTAAATCAAGATCTTTAAAATTTTCTTTGCCAGCTGCAGTAACATCCAGCAAATTCACATGATAAAAATCCATGTCTTTATATCCGTTTAGCGGATTAGGACTATTTTAAAGTTCTGTATCAGACCGTAAGTCAATCACTGTTCTAACGCCGTAATTATAGAGCATTTCTTTATCAGATTCTGTCATCAGGCTAAGGTCACTTGAGCGCAATAACTTATGCCACTCTGTAATAGATTGATTTAGTGCAGCATAACCGCCAAGGTCTCTGCAGTTAGTAATACCCTCTAAAGGAAGACGAATATAGTTTCTGTCAGTCATAAAAATAACCCCTGTCATATATAATTATCATGTAGTCATTATATAACATTCTCGATAAGAACAAAAAAAATACACTGTGCACTATGCACAGTGTATGTATACCACCGGTCGGGATCGAACCGACACTCTCTAACGAGAATTGGATTTTGAGTCCAACGCGTCTGCCAATTCCGCCACGGTGGCTCATTAAAAAAAAAGACTAATTAGTCTTCTAATTAGTTAAATAATATGGAGCGGAAGATAGGATTTGAACCTATGTCTTGCTTCAGGAAGAAGCATGTTCTAAACACTAAACTACTTCCGCATGAAAGTATAGTTTAAGGCGCCAACCGGATTTGAACCGGTGATAGAGGATTTGCAGTCCTCTGCCTTACCACTTGGCTATGGCGCCAAAGGAATCTATAAAAACTGGGCTGGAAGGATTCGAACCTTCGCGTCACGAGACCAAAACCCGTTGCCTTACCGCTTGGCTACAGCCCAAAAATGGGGCGGCTGATGGGGATCGAACCCACGCATGCCGGAACCACAATCCGGTGTGTTAACCACTTCACCACAACCGCCATTTTAAAATGCAGGGGTAGTAGGAATCGAACCCACATCAAAGGTTTTGGAGACCTCTATATTACCATTATACGATACCCCTATACTAATGGAAGGGGGCAGATTCGAACTGCCGAACCCGAAGGAGCGGATTTACAGTCCGCCGCGTTTAGCCACTTCGCTACCCTTCCGTAAAATATGCCGGCCAAAGGACTTGAACCCTCAACCTACTGATTACAAATCAGTTGCTCTACCAATTGAGCTAGGCCGGCTAAATGGTGGTTCAGGACGGAATCGAACCGCCGACACTGTGAGCTTCAATCACATGCTCTACCAACTGAGCTACTAAACCACTATATTAAATTATTATATTAAAAAATGGCGGTCCCGACGGGAATCGAACCCGCGATCTCCTGCGTGACAGGCAGGCATGTTAACCGCTACACCACGGGACCTAAAATATATTTACATAAAAATAATTGCGGGAGAAGGATTCGAACCTACGACCTCCGGGTTATGAGCCCGACGAGCTACCACTGCTCCATCCCGCGCTAATATTATTAAATTAAAAATGGCGGAGGAAGAGGGATTCGAACCCCCGCGAGCCGTTAAGCCCCTGTCGGTTTTCAAGACCGATCCCTTCAGCCGAACTTGGGTATTCCTCCGCGATATAAAGTTATGGTGGACCTTGCAGGACTCGAACCTGCGACCCAACGGTTATGAGCCGTTTGCTCTGACCAACTGAGCTAAAGGTCCAAATATGGTGGCGGCAGAGGGGATCGAACCCCCGACCTCACGGGTATGAACCGTACGCTCTAGCCAGCTGAGCTACGCCGCCGAGTTAAATTAATTATCACTATAACTTTGCTTTTAAATAATGGTGGAGACTAGCGGGATCGAACCGCTGACCTCCTGCGTGCAAGGCAGGCGCTCTCCCAGCTGAGCTAAGCCCCCATTATAAACATTAAATTTTAAAAGAGTCGGGAAGACAGGATTCGAACCTGCGACCCCTTGGTCCCAAACCAAGTGCTCTACCAAGCTGAGCTACTTCCCGTTTCTATAAGCGCGCCCAAGAGGAGTCGAACCCCTAACCTCCTGATCCGTAGTCAGACGCTCTATCCAATTGAGCTATGGGCGCATTGCAATATTTTTCTATTATGGTGCCGAGGACCGGAATCGAACCGGTACGATAATCACTTATCGCAGGATTTTAAGTCCTGTGCGTCTGCCAGTTCCGCCACCCCGGCTTAAACTGGAGCGGAAGACGGGATTCGAACCCGCGACCCCCACCTTGGCAAGGTGATGTTCTACCACTGAACTACTTCCGCTGACTATACTATTTAAAAAACTTTGATTAAAAATGGTGCGGGTAAAGGGAGTCGAACCCCCACGCCGTGAAGCGCTAGATCCTAAATCTAGTGCGTCTGCCAGTTCCGCCATACCCGCGTATTTAAATGTGAGCCATGCAGGATTCGAACCTGCGACCCTCTGATTAAAAGTCAGATGCTCTACCAACTGAGCTAATGGCTCTAAATAAGAGATGGTGCCGGCCAAAGGACTTGAACCCTCAACCTACTGATTACAAATCAGTTGCTCTACCAATTGAGCTAGGCCGGCTGCATGGTGGAGAATGACGGGTTCGAACCGCCGACCCTCTGCTTGTAAGGCAGATGCTCTCCCAGCTGAGCTAATTCTCCATGTAAGTTATTATTATCTTATATATTGAGTTAAAAATCAATCATTATTTTACTTAATTTTATTAAAACAGCCTGGCAGCGTCCTACTCTTGCGGGACGTCAGTCCAACTACCATCGGCGCTGGAGAGCTTAACTGCTGTGTTCGACATGGGAACAGGTGTGGCCTCTCCGCCA